>NZ_JBMOIR010000004.1:0-210751 GCF_049317225.1 Aquabacterium sp.
GTGAAGGCGGTCAGTTGCCTGGCGGCAAGGTGTCCGAGTACATCGGCAAGCTGCGTCACTCCGTGCCAGGCGTGGGTCTGATTTCGCCACCTCCTCACCACGACATCTACTCGATCGAAGACTTGGCTCAGCTGATTCACGATCTGAAGAACGTCAACCCCAAGGCTGACATCTCCGTCAAGCTGGTGTCCGAAGTGGGCGTGGGTACGGTGGCCGCAGGTGTGGCCAAGGCCAAGGCTGACCACATCGTGATCGCGGGTCACGACGGCGGTACCGGTGCATCGCCCTGGTCCTCCATCAAGCACTGCGGTACGCCATGGGAATTGGGTCTGGCTGAAACACAGCAAACCCTGGTCCTGAACCGCCTGCGTGGTCGTGTGCGCGTGCAGACCGACGGTCAGATCAAGACCGGTCGTGACGTCGTCATTGGCGGCCTGTTGGGTGCCGACGAGTTTGGCTTCGCGACCGCTCCGCTGGTCGTCGAGGGCTGCATCATGATGCGCAAGTGCCACCTGAACACCTGCCCGGTGGGCGTGGCCACGCAAGACCCCGTCCTGCGTCAGAAGTTCTCCGGCAAGCCTGAGCACGTCGTGAACTACTTCTTCTTCGTCGCCGAAGAAGCACGTCAGATCATGGCTCAACTGGGCATCCGCAAGTTCGACGAGCTGATCGGTCGTGCCGACCTGCTGGACATGAAGAAGGGCATCGAGCACTGGAAGGCTCAAGGTCTGGACTTCAGCCGCGTCTTCGCGCTGCCACCCGTTCCTGCCGAGATCCCCCGTCTGCACGTCGACACCCAAGACCACGGTCTGGACAAGGCCCTGGACGTGCGCCTGATCGAGAAGGCCAAGCCTGCCATCGAGCGTGGCGAAGCCGTCAAGTTCATGGAAGTGGCCAAGAACGTGAACCGCACTGTTGGCGCCATGCTGTCGGGCGAGTTGATCAAGCACCATCCTGATGGTCTGCCTGATGACACCGTGTTCATCCAGATGGAAGGCACGGGCGGTCAATCGTTCGGTGCGTTCCTGGCCAAGGGCATCACCATGTACCTGATCGGTGAAGCCAACGACTACACCGGCAAGGGGCTGTCGGGTGGTCGTGTGGTCGTGCGTCCGAGCATCGACTTCCGCGGCAATGCCTCTGACAACATCATCGTCGGTAACACCGTGCTGTACGGTGCCACCAGCGGTGAGGCCTTCTTCCGCGGTGTGGGCGGCGAGCGTTTCGGCGTGCGTCTGTCCGGTGCCACCGCAGTGGTGGAAGGTACCGGCGACCACGGTTGCGAATACATGACCGGCGGTACCGTCGTCGTGTTGGGCAAGACGGGCCGTAACTTTGCGGCCGGTATGTCGGGTGGTCTGGCTTACGTCTACGACGAAGACGGTCAATTCGCCAGCCGCGTCAACACCGCCCAAGTGTCGCTGGACAAGGTTCTGCCTGCTGCCGAGCAAGCTGAAGCCGGTATCCCGATGCACAAGGGTCAAGCTGACGAAGCCTTGCTCAAGAAGCTGGTTGAAGATCACCACCGCTGGACCGGTTCGCTGCGTGCTCGCGAGATCCTGGACAACTGGTCGACTGCTGTCACCAAGTTCGTCAAGGTGTTCCCGAATGAGTACCGTCGTGCCCTGACCGAAATGGGCGCCAAGCAAGAAGCCACGGCTGCTGTTGCCAAGGCCAAGTCCGCCACGAAGGCCAAGGCCTGATCAGCGCGTTAGGAGTTTGAAATGGGAAAAGTCACTGGCTTTCTGGAATTTGAGCGCCTGGAAGAGGGCTACGAGCCTGTCGAAAAGCGCCTGAAGAACTACAAAGAGTTCGTCATTGGTCTGACGCCTGAGCAGGCGAAGCAGCAAGGTGCGCGCTGCATGGATTGCGGCACGCCCTTCTGCAACAACGGCTGCCCGGTCAACAACATCATTCCCGACTTCAATGACCTGGTGTATCGCCAGGACTGGAAGTCGGCGATTGAAGTGCTGCACAGCACCAATAACTTCCCTGACTTCACCGGTCGTGTGTGCCCGGCACCTTGCGAAGCCGCTTGCGTGCTGAACATCAACAGCGATGCCATCGGCATCAAGTCGATCGAGCACGCCATCATTGACCGTGCCTGGGCTGAAGGCTGGATCAAGCCTCAGCCTGCCGCTGTCAAGACCGGCAAGAAGGTTGCCGTCGTGGGCTCCGGCCCTGCCGGCATGGCTGCTGCCCAGCAGTTGGCTCGTGCGGGTCATGATGTGACCGTGTTCGAGAAGAACGACACCGTGGGCGGTCTGCTGCGCTTCGGTATCCCTGACTTCAAGTTTGACAAGTCGCACATCGACAAGCGCGTCAAGCAAATGGAAGCCGAAGGCGTGGTCTTCAAGACCAACACCATCGTGGGCGAGATGCCCAAGGGTTCCAAGGTCACGAACTGGGCCAAGGACACGGTCTCGCCTGAGCAACTGAAGAAGGACTTCGACGCGGTCATCCTGGCCGGTGGTTCCGAGCAGTCGCGCGATCTGCCCGTGCCCGGTCGCGACCTGGCTGGCATCCACTTTGCGATGGAGTTCCTGCCTCAGCAGAACCGCGTGAACGCCGGCGGCAAGGTCAAGGATCAAATCCGTGCCGATGGCAAGGATGTGATCGTGATCGGTGGTGGTGACACCGGCTCCGACTGCGTGGGGACTTCGAACCGTCATGGCGCCAAGAGCGTCACGCAGTTCGAACTGATGCCCATGCCGCCCGAGCAGGAGAACAAGGAGCTGACCTGGCCCTACTGGCCGATCAAGCTGCGCACCTCCTCCAGCCACGACGAAGGTTGCACCCGCGAGTTCGCGATTGCCACCAAGGAATTCTTCGGTGAAAACGGCAAGGTCACCGGCCTGAAGACCGTGCACGTGGAATTCAAGGACGGCAAGTTCGTGGAAATCGCCGGCACCGAGAAGACCTACAAGGCCGATCTGGTGCTGCTGGCCATGGGCTTCGTGAACCCCGTTGCCACGATGCTGGAAGGCTTCGGCGTTGAGAAGGATGCCCGTGGCAATGCCAAGGCTTCGACCGACGTTGGCGGCTACAAGACCAGCGCCGAAGGCGTGTTTGCGGCAGGCGACGTCCGTCGTGGTCAGTCTCTGGTGGTGTGGGCCATCCGCGAAGGCCGTCAGGCCGCTCGTGAAGTCGATGCCTTCCTGATGGGTTCGACCTCGCTGCCTCGCTGATCCACCTGTTGGCGTCAAGCGTCAAGGCCACCTGAAAGGGTGGCCTTTTCGTTTCCGGCTGACCGCTGTCATCGATTACTGTTGGGCGCTTGGCGTCAACCTATGTCCTTATAGAAGAGACAGGGCATCTTTGGGGCTGCACTGCGGGGTTGGTGGCTTCCCCTATCATTACGGACCGGCGAGATCTGTTCGCTGGTCATTTTTTGATCGCATGACGAATTCAACAACCACCGAAAATGTCGGCTCTGCCAGCCCGGGTGAATCGCCGCTCGTGGAGTTGCGCGAGGTGACGTGTGGCTATGGCGACCGTGTCATTCTCGAGAACATCAGTCTGACGGTGCCTCGCGGCAAGATCGTGGCACTGATGGGTACGTCCGGCGGCGGCAAAACGACTGTTTTGCGCCTCATTGGCCGTCAGCTGTCACCCATGTCAGGGCAGGTCCTGCTCGGTGGGCAGGATTTGGCCAGCTTTGACGGCAAGGCTTTGATGTCTGTACGTCGGCGCATGGGCATGCTGTTCCAGTTTGGCGCCCTGTTTACCGACCTGACTGTTTTTGAGAATGTGGCCTTCCCATTGCGGGAGCACACCAGGTTGCCCGAGTCCATCATTCGAGACTTGGTCTTGATGAAGTTGAATGCGGTGGGTTTGCGCGGCGCGAGAGATTTGCTGCCCAGTCAGATTTCTGGCGGTATGTCTCGCCGCGTTGCCTTGGCGCGTGCCATGGCGCTGGATCCGGAGTTGATGCTGTACGACGAGCCTTTCGCCGGACTCGACCCCATCTCCATGGGGATCTCTGCTCGATTGATTCGAGAGTTGAATGACACGATGGGTTTAACGAGTGTGATCGTCTCACACGATGTCGACGAAACTTTCCTGATCGCTGACCATATCGTGTTGTTGGCGAATGGTCAGATCGTCGCGCAAGGCTCACCCGCAGACATGCGTGCGAGCGAAGACCCCTTGGTACAGCAGTTCGTGCAAGCGGCCCCGGATGGCCCCGTCCGCTTTCACTATCCTGCGATGGATGCGGGTCAAGATTTTGGGGTGCGCGGATGATGAAGTGGTTGCAACCCAGTTACGTCGGACGTGCTGTTCGGTTAAAGGTGACCGAGGTCGGTTACAGCACCCGACTGTTTCTCAAGTTGTTTTTGATGCTGGGGCAGACACTGCGCCGCCCTCGGCTGTTGACCGAGCAGCTGTTTTTCCTTGGGAACTATTCGCTGGCCATCATCGCGGTGTCCGGCGCATTCGTGGGATTCGTGTTGGGTCTTCAGGGGTATTACATCCTGCAGCGATATGGTTCCAGCGAGGCTTTGGGGTTGATGGTGGCCCTTTCGCTGTGCCGCGAATTGGGCCCGGTTGTGGCGGCCTTGCTTTTTGCCGGGCGGGCTGGCACCGCGTTGACGGCCGGGATCGGTTTGATGAAGGCGGGTGAGCAACTGTCTGCCATGGAAATGATGGGGGTGGACCCCATCAAACGGGTGTTGGCACCACGCTTCTGGGGTGGTGTGATTGCCATGCCGCTGTTGGCTGCGGTGTTCTCGGCCGTGGGGGTGCTGGGTGGCTGGGTCGTCGGCGTCATGATGATTGGCGTGGACGATGGTGCCTTCTGGTCTCAGATGCAGAACGGCGTGGAAGTGTGGGCCGATGTCGGCAACGGCATGCTCAAGAGCTTTGTCTTTGGCCTGACGGTGACCTTTGTGGCGTTGTTGCAGGGCTATGAGTGCGAACCGACACCTGAGGGTGTGTCGCTTGCCACGACACGTACCGTGGTGATGGCATCCCTGGCTGTGCTGGGGCTGGATTTTGTATTGACGGCCATGATGTTCTCGATTTGATCGAGGTGGGTCGCAAGGACGAACGTATGCAGAAATCAAAACATGATGTGTGGGTCGGCTTGTTTGTGCTATTGGGCGCAGCGGCCATTTTGTTTTTGGCGCTCAAGGCTGGCAATTTGCTCACGCTGTCTTTCGAGCCAGGCTACGACGTGGTGGCGCGGTTCGACAACATTGGGGGGCTCAAGCCCAAAGCGGCGGTCAAGAGTGCTGGGGTGGTGGTGGGTCGTGTGAAGACCATCAACTTTGACACCAAGACCTTCCAGGCTCAGGTGGAGATCACTCTGAACAAGGGCGTGGCCTTCCCCAAAGACAGTTCTGCCAAGATCCTCACGGCAGGTTTGCTGGGCGAGCAGTACATCGGACTCGAGCCCGGATATGGGGAAACCAATCTGGTCGCGGGTGACACGATCAAGAGCACGCAGTCGGCTATCGTTTTGGAGAACTTGATCGGACAGTTCCTTTACAGCAAGGCTTCCGAGGGGGCGTCCAAGGAGGGCGCTAAATGACGCGTGTGCTACCCGCTGTGATCGCGCTCTTGCTGATGCAGGGGTGTGCAACTCAGCACCCGCAAGATCCGCTGGAGTCGTGGAATCGCAAGGTGTTTTCGTTCAACGAGACACTGGACGCCAACGTGCTGAAGCCAGTGGCGCAGGGCTATGCCAAAGTCACGCCAGAGCCGGTGCGCAAGGGTGTCAGCAATTTCTTTGGCAACATCGATGACGTGTGGACCTCTGCCAACTTGTTTTTGCAGGGGCGATTCAAAGACGGTGCTCAAAGCGTCATCCGTGTTTCTGTGAACACCACGTTGGGTTTGGGTGGCTTCATTGACATGGCATCGGCCATGCAGATGCCGCGCTTCAACGAGGACATCGGTCAGACGCTCGGGGTTTGGGGTATGCCCTCTGGCCCGTACATTGTGTGGCCAGTATTGGGCTCGTCGACATTGCGCGACACGGCCAACATCGTCGGGAATACGTATTTCTCAGCCACCACGCTGGGGGACGGGCCTCGCACGGATAACCAGATCCGCCTGTTGCAGGTGGTCAATGTTCGTGCGACTTATCTTTCTGCCGCAGCACTGTTGGATGATGTGGCGCTCGATAAGTATTCGTTTGTGCGTGATGCTTACCTGCAGCGTCGTCGCAATCTGATCTACAACGGCAATCCTCCCGAGGAGGATCAGCCAGAGATCGAACCTCGTTATGACGAGCCAGAGGACGCCGCAGAGTCGGCGCAGCCGGCCGCATCGGGTGCTTCGGCACCTGCTAACTGAAGACAAGACATCTGCCTGTGTCTACCCGATCGCCATGTGATGCGTTAGTGGAAGACAGGCAGATCAAAGAAAGGATCACCGTGTTGCTTAACCGTTCGTTCTCCGCTCGTGTGTTGGTGGTGGCCATGTCGATGGCTGGCTTGGTGTGTGGGGTCGCGCAGGCCCAAACAGCCTCCGCGACCGCAGTTGTGCCTGCCGCTGCCGTGGCCATGACGGGTGAAGCGTTTATCAAGAGCATCACGACGGAGGTGTTTGCTTCGGTCAAAGGTGACAAAGCCATTCAAAGCGGTGACCTCAGCAAGCTCAACGCCCTGGTTGACGCGAAGATCATGCCGAACGTCAATTTCGTGCGGATGACTGCCTCTGCGGTGGGGCCGGGCTGGCGTCAGGCCACGCCAGATCAGCGCAAGCGTTTGCAAGCCGAATTCAAGACCCTGCTGGTTCACACGTATTCTGGTGCCGCGGCACAGATCAAGGATCAGGTGATCGAGTACAAGCCTTCGCGCAACCGCCCCGAGGACAGCGAAGTGGTTGTCCGGACTTTGGTGAAAGGCCAAGGCGATCCAATCCAATTGGATTACCGTCTCGAGAAGGCCGCTACGGGTTGGAAGATCTATGACGTCAACGTCATGGGCGCCTGGTTGGTGCAGACCTACCAAAGTAGCTTTGCACAAGAGGTCAATGCAACCGGTATTGACGGCTTGATCAACAAGCTGGTGGAACGCAACAAGCAGCTCGCAGCCAAGAAGGCGAACTGATCATGCTGATGTTACCTGCTGTCATCACCCACGCTGAGGTTCCGCATGTCCTCAGCCTGTTTCGGCAAACGCTGGAGCAGGCTGCAGCCAAGGGCGGGACCGAGGCCGCAATGCTGACGGTGGACGGCTCTTCGCTGAACCAGTTTGATTCGAGCGCTTTGGCGGTGTTGCTGGAGTGCCAGCGCATGGCGCGCGCCAAAGGGCGCGCATTTGCGGTGCAGTCGCTCCCGGCGCGACTGACTGAATTGGCCAGACTGTATGGCGTGGATGCGCTGTTGCAGTCGGCCTGATCAGTACTCTTCTGCCCACGCGTAGCCGTCTCGCCCGATCAGGGCGCTGGCGGCTGCCGGGCCCCAACTGCCAGCTGCATAGGTGCGCAGACCACTGCTGTCTTTCGACCAGCTGTGCAAAATGGGCTCCACCCACCGCCAGGCCTGCTCCTGCTCATCCGAGCGCACAAACAAATTCAGACGGCCTGCCAGCGCATCCAGCAGCATGCGTTCGTAGGCGCCCACGCGCTCGGTCGGGAAGGCCTTGTCAAAGTCGAGATCCAGCGAGACAGGGGACAGCACCTCTTGCCCTGATCCCAGCGTGTGGACCGACCCTTTGGCTGCCAACAAGTGCAATTCCAGGCCGTCGTCGGGTTGCAGTTTGATGACCAGTTTGTTCGGTGATTGGGCGCCTGGGAAGATCGAGTGCGGTGTCGGGCGGAAATTCACCACGATCTCGGCATGGCGGTGTGCCAGGCGCTTGCCGGTGCGAAGGTAAAACGGCACGCCCGCCCAGCGCCAGTTCTGGATTTCACATCGCAGTGCCACGAACGTCTCGGTGCAGCTGTCAGCGGGGACTTTGGCTTCGTCGAGGTAGCCAGGCACGGCTTGGCCCTCGATGGCGCCCGCGCGGTATTGCCCTCGGATGACATCTCGGGTCACGGAGGACTCGTCAAACGGCTTGAGCGAGCGCAGGACCTTGAGTTTTTCGTCGCGGATGGCATCGGCATGTGCACTCGATGGGGGCTCCATGGCCACCATCGTGAGCAATTGCAGCGCGTGGTTTTGCACCATGTCGCGCAGGGCCCCTGTGCGATCGTAAAAGTCGCCGCGTGTGCCTACGCCCAAGCTTTCGGCCAGCGTGATCTGGATGTTGGCAATGCTCTCGCGGCGCCACAGCGGCTCGAACAGCACGTTGCCAAATCGCAAGGCCATGAGGTTTTGGACCGATGGCTTGCCCAGATAGTGGTCGATGCGCAGTGCCTGCCGCTCGGTGAACACCGCCGAGACGGCGCGGTTGATGGCTTGTGCAGAGGCCAAATCGTGCCCCAGCGGCTTTTCAAGTACCACGCGTACGCCAGGATGGTTGAGGCCCACCTTGCCCAGTTGTTCGCAGATCACGGGGAACAGATGGGGGCTGGTGGCCAGGTACATCACGACCGTGTCGGCACACCGGCAGGCCAGCCAATCGCGCAGTGCTGCGTAATCCGTCGGCTGCGACAGGTCCATCCGCAGGTAATGCACCATGGCGGCGAATTGCGCAAACTCGTCGTCGGTGGGGCGCTTGGCGGGCTCGGCCGCGGCCAGGCGCTCTTTGAGCCACTCGCGGTAGCTGTTGTGGTTGCGCTCATCGCGGGCCACCGCCAGGATGCGGCCGCCGGCTGGCAGCTTGCCGTGACGCCAAGCCTGAAACAGTGCTGGCATGAGCTTGCGCCAAGTGAGGTCACCGGTGCCACCGAAGAAGACGAGATCGAAAGACATGAGACGCCGCAGTCAGGGGGAAAGATGCGGTGGATTCGCACCCGCCCCCAAGATTGTCATGAAAATGGATTCAGAATGTCATCCACGATAAAACAGATTCAAGGCGAGGGGTGGACTGCGCTCCCTTGTTGTCGATTCCATGACGTCTCAACTCGATCAGCTCAAGGCCCACACGGTGGTGGTGGCCGATACCGGTGACTTCAAACAACTGGCGCAGTTCGCGCCACGGGATGCCACCACGAATCCGTCGCTGATTCTCAAGGCCGTTCAAAAACCCGAGTACGCGCCCCTGCTGGCCGAGGTGGTGAAGGCCCATGCCGGTGATGCATTGGACAGCATCGTTGACAAGGTGCTGGTGCGCTTTGGCCTCGAAATCCTGAAAGTGGTGCCGGGTCGTGTGTCGACCGAGGTGGATGCCCGATTGAGCTTTGACACGGCGGCGACGGTTGAACGCGCGCGTCGCATCATGGGGTTGTATGAAGCGGCAGGTGTCAGTCGTGACCGTGTCCTGATCAAAATTGCGGCGACGTGGGAAGGCATTCAGGCTGCCCGCATCCTGGAAGCTGAGGGTATTCATTGCAACCTGACCCTGCTGTTTGCGTTCGCGCAGGCGCGTGCCTGCGGGGATGCCGGCGTGCAGTTGATTTCTCCGTTTGTGGGGCGCATCTACGATTGGTATAAAAAGTCGGCGGGTGCAGCGTGGGACGAAGCAGCCCATGCTGGCGTCAACGATCCAGGGGTTCAGTCTGTCTCGCGCATCCATGCGTATTACAAGCAGCACGGCATCCGCACGGAGGTGATGGGGGCCAGTTTCCGCAATGTGGGGCAGATTCTCGCGTTGTCGGGGTGCGACTTGCTGACCATCAGTCCAGATCTGTTGGCCCAGTTGCAGTCGACGCAAGGTGCGGTGCCTTGCCAATTGGTTGCGCCCTCCAATGTGGTGGCGCCAGAGCCCGCCTTGTCGGAAGCCGCTTTCCGCTATGCCCTCAATGAGGATGCCATGGCCACTGAAAAGCTGGCGGAAGGGA
The DNA here is from genome assembly GCF_049317225.1 of Aquabacterium sp. Classification (GTDB taxonomy): domain Bacteria; phylum Pseudomonadota; class Gammaproteobacteria; order Burkholderiales; family Burkholderiaceae_C; genus Aquabacterium. The sequence continues at coordinate 9,838 of NZ_JBMOIR010000004.1, forward strand.
TCCGTCTGTTTGCAGCTGATGCGGTCAAGCTGGATGCCTTGATCGAGGCACAACGCTGAAATTGGGTAAGGTGCATGTTGATTCCGCGTTGCGATGAAACCGTCGCTTGGGGCGCACTGGCCGGGCATTACGAAGCCCATGGGCGCGACCTGGACTTGCGCACCTTGTTTGCGGAGCATCCAGACCGGGTTAGCAGCCTGACGCTGCAGGCGCCCGAGGTCACGGTGGACATGTCCCGTGCCCATTGGGATGTGGCCACCCGGCGCCATTTGCTGGATCTGGCTCGGGAATGCCGACTGGCTGAGCGCCGGGATGCCATGCTTCAAGGTGCGCTGGTCAATCGGACGGAAGATCGCGCTGCGCTGCATACGGCGCTGCGTGCGCCGCGAGGCAAAGGGGCGCACAGCGAACTGGTTCACGATGTCCTGGACCGCATGTTGGCATTTGCCGATGCGGTGCGCGCGCGTGCAGGGGGCGATCAACCGGGTGACATTCATGATGTGGTGAACATCGGGATCGGTGGCTCGGATCTGGGGCCCCAGATGGTGATCCCCGCCCTGGATGCCTTCACGCACACCAAGTTGCGGTTCCACTTCGTGTCCAACGTGGATGGCTCGGATTTGTGTGAGGTGCTACGGAAGGTGAAGCCGCAGCACACCCTGTTCGTCGTGGCGTCCAAGACGTTCACGACGCAGGAGACCATGACGAATGCGCGTTTGGCGCGTCAGTGGTTCCTGGACCAAGGGGGGCAGCACATCGAGCGTCACTTTGTGGCCACCACCACCAATGTGGCGCTGGCAGATCAGTTCGGTATTCAAACCACCTTTGGTTTCTGGGACTGGGTGGGTGGGCGCTTCTCCCTGTGGTCGGCCATTGGCTTGCCGGTCGCGGTGGCGCTGGGCAGTGAGCACTTCCGTGCGCTGCTGGCTGGGGCGCACGCGATGGATGAGCATTTCTTCCAGGCGCCCCCCGAGCAAAACGTGCCGTTGTGGCTGGGTTTGCTGGATGTCTGGTATCGCAATTTCAAGGGCTATACCAGTCGTTGCGTGGCACCGTATGCCCACAACCTGCGACGACTGCCTGCTTACTTGCAGCAGTTGGTCATGGAGAGCAACGGCAAGGGCGTGGATCAGGACGGGCGTGTGCTGCCTTATGCCACGGCCGAAGTGCTGTGGGGTGAGCCTGGCACCAATGGTCAGCATGCGTTCTTTCAGATGCTGCATCAGGGATCCGATGTGATTCCGCTGGAGTTCATCCTGGTCAAGAAGCTGCCCCGCCGGGAGGATGGGCACGTGTCCCAGACCATGGCGGAGATGCTGGAGACGCAGCACCGCATGTTGTTGGCCAACGGATTGGCGCAGGCTCAGGCGCTCATGTGGGGCAAGACGATGGAGCAAGCCTTGCAGGAAAGGCCGCCGACGGCATCCAAGGAGTTGCCTCCGGAGGTGATGGCGCGTCATCGAACGTTTGCAGGCAACCGTCCCAGCCTCACCATGGTGCTGGAGGCTTTGACGCCCCGATCACTGGGTGCCTTGATTGCGCTGTACGAACACCGTGTGCTGGTCAGCGGCGCAGTCTGGGGCATCAACTCCTTTGACCAGTGGGGTGTGGAGTTGGGCAAGGCCATGTGCAATGACCTGTTGCCTCGGCTGGAGTCGGGTGATGCCAGCGGTCTGGATGCCGCCACGGCCGCGATGATCGCGCGCTTGCGTTGAGTGGACGATCCAAATGCAAACCGCGCCTCGGTTTCCCGGGCGCGGCCTGGATGGCGCGACAGCGATGATGTGACTTTGATCAGCTGAAAGCCAGGTTGTCGGCGCTTTCGCTCAGGGCCTTGCGCATCTTTTTCATCGCAGCCACTTCGATCTGGCGAATGCGCTCGGCGCTGACGCCATATTCGGCAGCCAGTTCATGCAGGGTCATGCCGCCCGAACCGTCGTCGTTGACCTTGAGCCAGCGCTCTTCGACGATGCGACGGCTGCGGTCGTCCAGCTGTGACAGCGCCAAGGTGATGCCATCACTGGCCAGCCAGTCACGACGGTGGGACTCGATCACCCGGGTGGGTTCGTTCACATCGTCGGCCAGATAGGCCAGGGGGGCCACGCTGTGGCTGTCGCCGTCGTCGTCAGTCGGTGCTTCCAGCGCCACATCGCCACCCGCCAAGCGGGTTTCCATCTCGATGACATCTTCCGGGCGCACATCCAACTCAGCGGCAACCCGGTGAATTTCGGCCTCAGACAGGCCGGCGCGCCCGACTTGGGCATTGTCGGCTTCACCCTTGAACTGGTGCTTGAGCGAACGCAGGTTGAAGAACAACTTGCGTTGCGCCTTGGTGGTGGCCACTTTGACCATGCGCCAGTTCTTCAGGATGTATTCGTGGATCTCGGCCTTGATCCAGTGCATGGCGTAACTCACCAGGCGCACGCCTTGATCTGGGTCGAAGCGCTTGACGGCCTTCATCAGGCCGACGTTGCCTTCCTGGATCAGGTCGCCTTGTGGCAGCCCGTAGCCCATGTACTGGCGGGAAATGGACACGACCAGTCGCAAGTGCGACAGCACGAGCTTGGAGGCGGCTTGCAGGTCTTGTTGATCGCGCAAGCGACGCGCCAGACGCTGCTCCTCTTCGGCCTCCAGCATGGGGATGGCTTGGACGGAGCGAATGTACGCGTCCAGATTGCCCAGTGAGGGCACCACACTCCAAGGGTCGCGGGTTGTCAGAGCAGTCGTCAGGGTCATGAATGGTTCCTTTCAGGGATCCTTCTTGTTCAATGTTAGCACTCCCGCTTTGAGAGTGCTAATCCCTAAAAGTTCCCGGACTTCTGTGCGAGGGTGACAGGAGCACCTCTCGGGTTGATTGCTCTATTTTTTAGTTCGAATCAGGCCGGCTTGGGTTGGCATTGGACCTCTGGCAGAATCGATTGAGCGGAGCCCTTGCAAGATGATGATTGACCTGCCAACCCTGCTGTTGGCCCTGACGGTGACCAGTGGTGTCTTGTCCGTTGCTGTTTTGGCGGTAGCGGTGCGGTCGCGTGGGCATCATGGCTTGGCGATGTGGGGTTGGGGATTGGTGGTGAATGCCTTGTCTTATCCCGCCTTTGGCTTGCGTGCGTGGGGGTGGGTGACGGTTTCGATCCTCTTGACCAATTTGTTGACGGCATTGACGTTGGTGTGTCATGCCAGTGCCGTGGCGGCGTTCCAAAGCGGTCGTGCGCGTCCGATTCAATTGCCCGTGGTGTGGGGGTTGCTCGCCGCCAATGTGCTGGTGGCCTGGACATGGGTGCACGACGATCCCACGCGCAATGTGCTGGTGGCATTGATCCAGGCGGGTTTGGCAGGTGTTTTGCTGAATCAGGCTTGGGGGCCCGGATTGGTGGAGCGACGTCTGACCGGTCGATGGGTGATGATCTTCGGCGCGTCAACCCTGGTTTTGGCCTTGTTGGTGCGGACCGGGGTCATGTGGTCCGCCACGCGGTGGAGTGATGCGTACAAGGTGCCGGACCACGTCCAGGCCTTGACTTACCTGGCAACGTTGATGGTGCTGCTCGTCAACAGCATGGGCTTTGTGCTGATGCAGATGGAATATGCGCTGTCTCAGCAGCGGAGTCTGGCGATTCGCGATGGTCTGACTGGCGTTCACAACCGCCGTGCCTTGCTGGATGCCTTGCAGAAATACGGTGCGCGTTCCCACCGTGATTCGGAGTCCATGGCTTTGTTGATGATTGATATCGATCACTTTAAAGCGGTGAACGATCAGTTTGGACATCTGGCGGGTGACGAGGTGCTCCGAGAGGTGGTGAGGCGGATCTCTCACCGTTTGCGCCAATCGGACCTGTTGGCCCGCTTTGGCGGTGAGGAGTTCGTGGTGGTGCTGCCTGACACCAGTGTGGATGGTGCATGTACTGTGGCAAACGACATTCGGATGTCGATTGGGTCGATGCCTGTCCTGGTTGGTCAACTTGCGGTTCCCGTAACCGTCAGTATTGGCGTGCACGCCGGCATCCCGGCCGCCGCGACAGAAGGAACGGATGCACTGCTTGCTGCGAGTGATGCGGCGCTTTACCGTGCGAAAGAGCTTGGGCGAGACCGGGTCGCTGTCGCCTGACATCCCGTACCGAGTCACAGATCCGGTAGCGCCCGGCCTCTGGTTGTCACAAATGGCGAGGGGGCTGTCAAACTCGTGACATATACCGGCGACAACATCGCGATCCTTGTAGTGAGTGGTCGCGTTGTGCCGTTGTTGTCCTATTTGCCCCAGTCGCCGTGCCGGAATTGGATTCTGATCCTGAGGGGGCAGTATTGGCGCGTGCTTGTGGCTTGCAGCGTCGGCCTCTCGATTGCCTTGCTTGCGCTGGTGTGGGGGTTCACATGGCAGCGCTTGGCCTCGGAGCAGGCCATCACGCGGCACAGTGCCAGCATCCAGCAGCAAAACGTCTGCGCGATCATTGCCGAAAACCTGGAGCAGGTTTTGGGGCGTGGGCGTTTGATGTCCATCGTTGCCGAAGGGTGGTTCAACGGACTGGAGTCTGAGTCGCGCAATCAGCTCGTGGCCATGCAGGCGTCAGACAGGCTGTTTTTGTATGTCGCGCTGTATGACAAGGCGATGCAGCGTGTTTACAGTTCGGCTCCTTTTGCCGATCGGCCAAGTCTGCAGGACGCCGTGGCTGCCGTGGTGGCGGACGGTCGCTCCCGTGGGATCCATCAAGTTCGGCTTGCGCCTCGACTGACGGAAACCGAGCAGGCTTGGCAGGTGCCATTGCTGATGCCCGTATCGGGCGCGGACGGGCAGGTGCGAGGGGCCATCTTGCTGGTGCTCGATCTGGGCTATTTCCTGCAGCTTTACCAGCATGTGGATCTGGGGCACACGGGCGCGCTCCAGGTTTTGCGGGCTGATGGCGAGGTGGTGGCCGAAGCGCGGCAGGCGGGCTTGCTGGTGCAGGACGGGGTGTACCGCGATGTATCGAGTTTTGATCGCACGGGGCAAGTGCAAGGTTCGGTCCATGGCGATTTCATGGCCACAGGTCGGGAAACACTGTCGAGTTTCTATCACGCGCCCGATGCCCCGTTTTACGTGGTGACGAGCCGTGAAACACAAGACATTTTGGCGGACTACCACGCGACGCGTCGCCGCTTCCTGATCATCATGACCGTCTTGAGCGCGTTCATTGTGTTGGCAACGTGGTGGGTGGCTTATGGCATCCGTCGGCAAGGGCGCTACGCGCTGGCGCTGGTGTCATCCAACCAGCAGAACCAGGCGCTGATCACGCAACTGGAAGAGGAGAAGCGTCGCGCGTTTGTGCTGGCCTCTCATGATCACCTGACTGGTTTGGCCAATCGACGCATGTTCAATGAGCTGCTCAATACCCATTTGCAGCAGGCGCGGCGTAATCGCAAGCACTACGCGTTGATGTATCTCGACCTTGATCGTTTCAAGAGCATCAACGACACGCTGGGGCACCATGTGGGGGACTTGCTGTTGCAGGCGGTCTCTCAGCGTTTGCGTGCGGCGCTGCGCGAGTCCGACGTGATCGCGCGGTTGGGGGGCGATGAGTTCGCCGTGCTGGTGACCGCGCTGGACCATGCTGAGGATGCCATCAAGGTGGCGGAGAAGCTGCTGGAAGTTCTCAGTGCTCCATATCTGAATTTGGATGGACACGATCTGCAGATCACGCCCAGCATGGGGGTCGCGTTGTACCCGCGGGATGGTCAGGATGTCGAGGCACTGTGCCGCGCGGCGGATCTGGCGATGTATCAGTCGAAGCGAACTGGGCGGGGACGTTACACCTTCTTTGATGCCGCGTTGACGCCGGTTGACACGCGACATAGCAATCTGGAGCGCAGGTTGCCCAAGGCAATCGAGCGGGGCGAGTTGGTGCTGCACTTCCAGCCCAAGGTGCGTCTGTCAGATTTTCAGATTGTTGGGTTTGAGGCGCTGGTGCGCTGGCAGCACCCCGAGTTCGGGTTGATTTATCCGGGGGACTTCATCCCCTATGCTGAACGCAGCGGTCTGATCGTTGAGTTGGGTGATTGGGTGGCCGAGGCGTGTTGTCAGCAACTGGCTCAGTGGCGGGATGCGGGCGTGCGTCTGGTGCCGGTGGCCTTCAATGTTTCGGCCATGCAGTTGCACGACGAGTCCTTGGCGGCCCGGATAGGACAGTGGTTGAAAGCCTATGATTTGCCAGCTTCCTTGCTGCAAGTCGAAATCACCGAAACCAGTTTGGTGGAGTCCATGGATGTGGCCTCGCGTGTACTCAATGAACTGGAGGCCTTGGGTGTTCAGATCGCGCTGGATGATTTCGGCAGTGGCTTCTCCAGCCTGGGCTATATCCGGACGCTGCCGATTCATTGTTTGAAAATCGATCGCGGTTTCATCAATGACATTCGAAACAGCCATGACGACGCCATCATCGTGAACTCGATCATCACGCTGGCACACAACCTGAAGATGAAGGTGGTGGCCGAGGGCGTGGAGATGCAAGATCAGTTGGTTTACTTGAAGACCGCCGGGTGCGATGAGGTGCAGGGCTACTTCTTCAGCCGACCGGTGGAAGCGGCCGCTGCAGAAGCCTTGCTGCTGCGGCCCAGCATGATGCCGTCATGATGCGTGGCTGGGCTTGTTTTCTCGTCTGGTTATGGTGTTCGTGGGCGCAGGCCGCACCGGTGCAGGCTCAAGCCTGCGAGAATCCGCGTGCCTTGCATGTGGCTCTGATTCCGCAGCGCGACATGGCCACCTTGCTCATGCAATATCGTCCTCTGATGCAAGCCTTGTCCGTGGCGCTGGGGCGTCCGGTGGACGCTGTGCCGGCATCGTCTTACGGTGCCGTGATCGAAGGATTGCTCAGCGGAGCGGTGGACTTGGCCGAGTTGGGGCCGGCGTCTTATGCGATCGCCATGTCTCGTGGGGCTGACATTGAGCCCATTGCCACCTTTCGCCTCCGCACAGGTTTTCTGACGCGGCAGCCGAATGGCTATCGATCGGTCTTGATCACGTTGCATGGCGATCGCCCCAAAACCCTTGCCAGTTTGCGCGGTGCGATGTTGAGTTTGACCGACCCGGCCAGTACCTCTGGCGCGGTGTTGCCCCGGCAGGCCATGCGACAGCAGTTGGGCATGTCGATCGAGTCCTATTTCAGCAGGGTGACGTATGCAGGGTCGCACATTCGGGCTCTCGACGCGCTGCGAGCACGGGCGGTCGACGCTGCGTTTGTCGCCAGTACGGTGGTCGATGAAGAGATTCGGCGCGGGCGGTTGCGGCATGAGGACATCGACGTGTTGTGGCAATCAGCGCCCATCCCCTACGACCCATTCGTGATTCGCCGCACCTTGTGCCCGGATGTTCAGCGCAAGATCCTGCAAGTCTTCTCAGGCAATACGGCCTCTTTGCAAAAGATGTTCAGTGAGTTGGGGATGGAGGGCTTTGCATCGGTGTCTGCGGCGGACTATCAGGCGATCCGGGCGTTGTACCCCGACCGCCACTGATGGGTTGCCGAAATGTGCAGCTTTGACGGTTCACCGTACGGATTTCACGGTCTGATCGAGGCATGAAAAAACGGGCTTGAGCCGGTTTTTTGGGGGCGCATATCTAACGAGGGTAAACGCGAGATATTCCACAGAACTGCGCTGTAGTTGACTCACTTTTCCGGCGATCAAACCGATCTCTAAGCATGTACGCAAGGAGATCGACCATGTTCACCACTCGCCTGATTCGCCCTCTGTTGGTTGCCCTGATCGCATGTGCAAGCACTCTGGCTCAGGCCGAGATGCGGCAGATTGCTGAAGCTGAATTGCGTGCCGTTCATGGCGGTGATGCTTCGGTCTCCAACCCGTCAGCAGGGGCACCCGACACCTCGTCTTTGTCTCGCATGATCACGGATCTGCTGGGCGCCGACGAAAAGGACACCAAGGATCTGGATGCCGCCGCCTTCATGGCTGTGCTGGCTGAAGCAGGCATCAAGGGCTTGCCCGAGTCGGTCTACCAAGGTCAGGCGGTCAAGCAAATGACATTGAACGGCCCAGCCATCAGTCGTCAATTCAATGCCTCGCAGTTGGTTCAATCACTGGGTGTGCGCTATGACGCGCCATCGCTGGGCATGATCAACATCACCAACTTGAGTGCTGCGGGGACTCGCCTGTGGGTCTGGAACCACTGAGACTTGGATTGGATGATGAGTTGTTACCTTAATTGATTAAAAAATTAATTGGATGTAATGTGATGAAGTCACTCCATTGAGATGTCTTCGCCACATGACCACACAAGCTTCTGCCGCATCCACAGTTCAGCCAGACACTTGGCTTGCTCAGACTCACGAAGTCGTCAACGTCTCTCGTGAACTGGTTGACTACAACATGTACCTGCAGGATGTGGCCCTGCAGGAAGCCGTTCAGCGAGAAGGCGCAGGCTGGGCCCAAGCGTCATTGACGCAGTTTGGCGCTTTGACGGGTTCCGCCGATTATCTGGAATTGGGTGCCGCGGCCAACCGGGTGCCCCCAGAGTTGGACACCCACGACCGGTTTGGCAACCGCGTCGACTACGTGCGCTTCCATCCCGCATATCACACGCTGATGCGCACGGCCATCGAGCATGGGTTGCATGCTTCGCCGTGGACCCAGCCCCAAGTGGGCGCCCACGTGGCACGCGCGGCAGGCTTTTATCTGCAGTCTCAGGTGGAAGCGGGGCATGGCTGCCCCATCACCATGACCTTTGCGGCGGTGCCGTCACTGATGACCACGCCGGCATTGGCGCAGTATTGGGTGCCCAAGATCACGGCACCTCACTACGACCCACGCAATGTGCCGGATGCCGCCAAAGCCGGTGTGACCATCGGCATGGCGATGACCGAGAAGCAGGGCGGTTCGGATGTACGGGCCAACACCACCAAGGCCTATCCATTGGGGGCGGGCGGTCCGGGCGAGGCTTACGAACTGGTCGGGCACAAGTTCTTTGTGTCCGCGCCCATGTGCGACGCCTTCCTGGTGCTGGCGCAGGCGCCAGGCGGTTTGTCGTGCTTTTTGCTGCCTCGCTGGCGTCCTGACGGAAGCAAAAACCCGATGCAGGTGCAGCGCCTCAAGCGCAAGATGGGCAACGTCTCCAACGCCTCCAGTGAGACCGAACTGCGGGGTGCTCTGGCCTGGATGGTGGGGGAGGAAGGGCGCGGGGTGCGCACCATCATCGAGATGGTGGCCATGACGCGCTTTGACTGCATGATCGGGTCCTCGTCCGGTCAGCGCGCGGCGGTGGTCCAGGCCTTGCACCACTGTGCCATTCGTTCAGCCTTTGGCAAGGTGCTGAACCAGCAGCCATTGATGCAAAACGTTCTGGCAGATCTGGTGATCGAGAGTGAGGCATCACTGGCTCTGACGATGCGCATGGCGCGGGCGATGGACCAGCGTGCGGCCGACGAGCAAGAAGACCTTCTGGCCCGTCTTGTGACAGCTGTGGGGAAATACTGGATCTGCAAGCGCACACCTCATCACGCCTACGAGTCCATGGAGTGCATTGGTGGCAGCGGTGTCATGGAAGACAGTCCCTTCCCACGCTTGTTCCGCGAGTCGCCCGTCAATGCGATCTGGGAAGGCAGTGGCAACGTGCAGTGCCTGGACGTGCTGCGTGCCATGCAGAAAACGCCTGCTGTGGTCGAAGCCTACTTCCGCGAGGTGGCCAAGGCGCGCGGCGGGAACGCCACGCTGGACCGCTACGTGGTCGCGCTGCAAAAGGAGTTCAGCGATCTGGCTGACCTCGAATACCGCGCCCGCGATGTGGTGGACCGCATGGCGCTGGCCATCGAGGCCGCCTTGCTGGTGCAGCATGCACCTCATGCTGTGGCGGATGCGTTCTGTGCGTCGCGCCTTGCCTCGGTGGGGCATCACCAGTACGGCACGCTGCCGCGTGGTGTGGACTGCGCCGGCATCATTGCCCGCGCCACCCCTCGAGCCTGAGGTGTGGCGCCGTGCTGGGTGATCAGCCCAGCACGCGGTGGGCCACGTTCACATACAAGGGAATCCCGAGCAGGATGTTGAACGGAAAGGTTAAACCCAGCGACATGCCGATGTACAGCGAGGGATTGGCCTCGGGGATGGCATGTCGTACCACGGCGGGCACCGCAATGTAGGACGCGCTGGCGGCCAGCACCATCAGCAGCGCGGCATCGCCTTCCGACACCCCCAGCACCCAGCACAGAGCCAGGGCCAAGCTGGCATGGACCAGTGGTCCCACCAGGCCGTATGCCAGCAGCCAGGGCGACTTGCCTCGCAACTCACCCATGTTGCGAGCGGCCTGCAAGCCCATGTCCAGCAGGAAGAACGACAGCATGCCTTTGAACAGGTCCCCTGCGAAGGGCTGCATGGCGTGGTGACCAGACTCACCGGTCACGATGCCGATCACCATGGCGCCGAGCAGCAGCAACTGTGCGCCATCGGTCATGGATTCGTGCAGGATGTGGCTCAGCGGTGTATTGCGCATGGCGGCTTGCCCTGCGGCTTTTTGCTCTTTTTGCCGAACCAGATTGGCCAGCAACACCGCCATGATGATGGCTGGTGACTCCATCAAAGCCATGGCGGCTGCCATGTGTCCGCCGTAAGGCAGATGTCGGCTGTCCAGGTATTGCACCGTGGTGATGAAGGTCACCGCACTGACCGAGCCATAGGTTGCCGCGATGGCGGCTGCATCGTAGCCATTGAGTCGACGACTCAGCAACTTGTAGCCCAACCAAGGCACCAGCACGGCCAGTGCCACGGCGCATCCCAGACTCACGCTGACCGCAGAGGTCAGACCGGACTGGTGCAACGCAAAGCCACCTTTGAGGCCCAGAGCCATCAACAGATAGAGAGACAGGAAGCGCGCGATCTGCGGTGGGATCTCCAGATTGGAGCGCAGAGCGCCGGCAAACAGACCGAACACGAAAAAGAGGATGGCGGGGTCGAGAATGCTTTGCATGAATGGGTGTGATGGTCACACCACGGCGCAAAGGGAAACCCTGGGTGGCGACCGGAGCAACACTTTATCCAATTGGCCGACCGTGCGGGGCGCACGCAGGAAATGAGCCGACTCCCACCATGGATTTCCCGTGCGAACCATCACACGGGGCAGGTGATCAACCGCCTTGCAGAACCTTGGGCGTCTGGGCGCGATGGAAGCCGTTGTAGTTGGGGGCGGGTTCGTGTGGGGCCTTGGGCCACACCGGGTTGTTCACGCCTGCGCCGCCGTCAATGGCGACCGTCACCCCTGTCACAAAGGCCGCGCCGGGGCTGAGCAGGAAGCAGATGACCGAACTGATCTCCGCTTCCAGGCCCAGGCGCTTCATGGGCAGGTTGTCTTTGAGGCTCAGAATCATCGGCGCCATGGCCGGACCGTACGAGTCCATGCCGCTGGACGCGACCCAGCCCGGAGCCACCGCATTGACGCGTACATGGGCGCGGGCCCACTCGAACGCAGCGGTCTTGGTCAGATTCACCATGCCTGCACGTGCCGCGCCCGAGTGCGCCATGCCTGCCATGCCATTCCACATGTCGGCCGCCATGTTCACGATGGCACCACCACCATGCTTGCTCATGGATTGGTTGAACACCTCACGCGCCATCAGGAAGCCACCCGTCAGGTTGTTGGCCACCACCGCCTCAAAGCCTCGCTTGGAGATCATCTCCATGGGGGAGGGGAACTGCCCTCCCGCGTTGTTGACGAGGCCATGGATGCGGCCATGATCGGCCACGATGCGCGACACCGCCGCCTTGACCTGCTCCTCGTCGCGGATGTCAAACGCAGCGGTATCCACCAAGCCGCCGTCTTCTCGGATCTCGGCAGCGACCTTGTCCAACTTCTCTTGCGTGCGGCCCGTGATGACGACGGTCGCGCCCAGCGCTGCCAATTCGTGGGCGGTGCAGCGACCAATGCCACTGCCGCCACCGGTCACAACATGAACCTGGCCCTTGAACAAACCGGGGCGAAAAATGCTGTCGTATTGAGAAGAGGCGGCAGTGCTCATGGTGGGTGAGGTGGGCTAACGGGTTGACGCAGCGTGTGCGCAGGGGTCGCAATGCAGCCAACTCTATCGCCTGATGACGTATGCGTCAACGCGCGATCATTAAGGTTAACTACTGATGTGCACGTTCACGCTCCTGTCTACGCTGCATCACACCACTTTGTATCTTGGCCTGCTTGCAAACTTGCTCACCATGACCGACACCCTTTACACCCCGTATTTCAACGAGACCCACCAGATGGCCCGCGAAACGGCCCGTCGCTTCGTTGAGCAGGAGATCAAGCCCCACATTGCCGAGTGGGAAGAGGCCGGGACCTTCCCGCGCGAGCTGTATCAGAAAGCCGGTGCGTTGGGGCTGCTGGGCATTGGTCACCCTCAGCGTGTGGGCGGTGCCGGTGAAGAAGACGTCTTCCTGAAAGTGGCGGTCAGCGAAGAATTGATGCGCAGCACATCGGGGGGCTTGGTGGCCAGTCTGGGGTCGCTGGACATTGGCTTGCCGCCTGTCTGGCGAGGGGGCTTGCCTGAGTTGCAGGACAAGGTGGCGCCAGCGGTCATTGCGGGCGACAAGATCATTTCCCTGGCCATCACCGAGCCCAGTGGTGGTTCGGATGTCGCCAGCTTGCGCACGCGTGCCGTGCGTGACGGGGATCACTACGTGGTGAACGGTGCCAAGACCTTCATCACCTCGGGCACGCGTGCCGACTACTACACCGTGGCCGTGCGCACGGGCGCGGAAGGGTTCTCGGGTGTGTCGCTGCTGCTGATCGAGCGAAACACACCCGGCTTCAGCGTGGGGCGCAACCTCAAGAAAATGGGCTGGTGGGCCTCCGACACGGCCGAGTTGTTCTTTGAGGACTGCCGCGTGCCGGCCAGCCACCTGATCGGTCCTGAAAACGCGGGCTTCATGTTCATCATGGCCAACTTTCAGGCAGAGCGACTGTCGCTGGCCATCATGGCGTACATGACGGCCCAAATGGCGCTGGAAGCCTGTCTGGACTATGTCAAAGAGCGCATCACCTTTGGCAAGCCCTTGGCCAAACATCAGGTCATCCGCCATAAGCTGGCAGAAATGGCGACCCGGGTGGAGGTGGCGCGCGAGTACACCTACCGCGTGGCAGCTCGCATGCAGGCGGGCATCCCGTCCATCAGTGAAGTCAGCATGGCCAAGAACTTTGCCACCGATGTCGCCGACCACGTCACGCACGAGGCGGTGCAAATCTTCGGTGGCATGGGTTACATGCGTGAGTCGGTGGTCGAGCGCCTGTACCGCGACAACCGCATCCTCTCGATCGGCGGCGGCACGCACGAGATCATGAACGAGATCATCAGCAAGCAGATGGGCCTGTGATGGGGCGGTATGGCCTCAGCGGGACACTGCGGGGCGAGAAGCCAACCATGCGCCGGTCGTGGCCAGGGCCAAGCCGGCCACCAGCCAGCCGGTGAGGGGTTCGCCCAGCAGCACGACCGCGCCGATGCCCACCAACGCAGGCACCACGGCGACAATCGCTCCCGTGCGTTGCGGCCCCAGTAGAGTGACCGCACGCAGAAACAGAATCATGGCGGCAATGGTGGGCCCCAGCCCTTGAAACAGACCTTGGAACACCAGCATCGAGGTGGACGCTGCACCCAGATTCTTGGGTAGGAAGAGCGCGTAGATGGGCAGGTAGATGGCAGCCGACCCGAGTGCCACCACGCGGGTGAGCAGCCAAGGCCCAAACACCCACTTGCGCACCAGCACGCTGTAGAGCGCCCAGGCGGTCGATGCACTCAGCAACAGCGCATCGCCCAGCACGGTTGAGGGCCCCTCGTGCAAACCGCTGAACTGCGGGAAGGCGACGCAGGCCACCCCGAGCGCGATGGCAACCAGCCCGCCCAACCGCTCTTTGTCAGGCTTGGCACCCAGAACCAACCAGGCAAGGGCTGTGACCAGAAAAGGTTGGCATCCCGACAGCAGGATGCCACCGTGGGCCGCGGGTGCACGCGTCAGCCCCGCATAGACCAGTGTGAGAAACAGCAGACCGCCGGTCAGCATCAGGGCCCACAAGCGGTGGTCCAGCCACACGCTGCGAGGAATGCTGAGCGAAAAAGGCAGCAGAAACAGGCTGGCTGTGCCCAAGCGCAGCGCGACGATGTCCCACCCGGTTAGCGCACTTTGGCCGCCCAGGCGGGACACCAACACGAAACCCGCCCACAGCACCACGGTGCCAAGTGCGGCCAGATAGCCCTGAAGGGTGGATGAGCGAGCGGTGGACTGCATGAAGGCCACGAGTCTAGCCCGTGGCGCGCCATGCTGCCGGCGTCAGGTTATTTCTTGCCGTGAGCCACTGCCACGGCCGTCATGTTCACGATGCGACGCACCGTGGCCGACGGATTGAGGATGTGCGCAGGCGCCGCCGCACCCAGCAGGATCGGGCCCACCGTGATGCCGTTGCCACCTGTCATCTTCAGCACGTTGAACAGGATGTTGGCGGCATCCAGGTTCGGGCAGATCAGGATGTTGGCGGTACCGTCCAGGGTAGTTTCAGGCAGCAGCTTGGTGCGGACCGACTCGCTCAGAGCCGCATCCCCCTGCATTTCGCCATCGGCTGGGACGTGGGGCATGCGCGCCACGAACAGATCACGTGCCTTGCGCATCTTCTTGGCCGACGGACGGTTGCTGGAACCGAACATCGAGTGCGACAGGAAGGCCACGCGAGGGGGCAGACCAAATCGCTGGACTTCTTCTACCGCCAGCACGGCGATGTCAGCCAACTGTTCGGCCGTCGGGTCTTCGTTGACGAAGGTGTCGGCGATGAACAGGTTGTGGTTGTCCAGGATCAGTGCATTCAGGGCCGCCAGACCGTGGGCATCGGGGTGTACACCGATCACATCACGGATGTGGTCCAGGTGCAGGTCGTAGCGACCGATCACGCCGCAGATCATGCCGTCGGCATCGCCCATCTTCACCAGCATGGTGGCGATCAGCGAGTTGGAGCGGCGCACAGCCACCTTGGCCAGCTCGGGCGAGATGCCGTCGCGAGCCTTGATCTTGCGATAAGCCTCGTAGTACTGCTTGAAGCGATCGTCTTGAGCAGGGTTGACGACTTCGCAGTTCACGCCGGGTTGCAGGCGCAGGCCCGCGCGCTCGATGCGGGTGGCGATCACGTCCGGGCGACCGATCAGGATGGGCTTGGCAATGCCTTCGTCCACGGCCACCTGCGCGGCACGCAGCACGCGCTCGTCTTCACCTTCGGCGTAGGCCACACGCTTGGGGTCGGCCTTGGCGCGCATGAACAGCGGACGCATGAACAGACCCGTGTTGGTCACGAACTGCATCAGCGAGTCACGGTAGGCGTCCAGATTGGCGATCGGGCGCGTGGCCACGCCAGAGGCTGCGGCCGCTTCGGCCACGGCCGGCGCAATGCGCAGAATCAGGCGGGAGTCAAACGGCGTGGGGATCAGGTAATCCGGGCCAAAGCGCAGTTCGCGGCCGGGGTAGGCGGCGGCCACTTCGTCCGAGATTTCGGCCTTGGCCAGATCGGCGATCTGGCGCACGCAGGCCAGCTTCATGGCTTCGGTGATCTTGGTGGCGCCGCAATCGAGCGCGCCACGGAAGATGTAGGGGAAGCACAGGACGTTGTTGACCTGATTCGGATAATCCGAACGGCCGGTGGCGATGATGCAGTCCGGTCGGGCCGCCTTGGCGATTTCCGGGCGGATTTCTGGCTCAGGGTTGGCCAGCGCCAGGATCAACGGTTTGTCGGCCATGGTCTTGACCATGTCGGCGGTGAGCACACCTGCGGCCGAGCAACCCAGGAACACGTCGGCGCCATTGACCGCATCGGCCAGCGTGCGTGCCGACGTGGTTTGCTGATAGCGCTGCTTGGACGCATCCAGCTTGTCGGTGCGTTCGTGGTGAATCACGCCCTTCGAGTCGCACACATAGATGTTCTCGCGCTTGACGCCCAGGTCCACCATCAGGTCCAGACAGGCGATGGCCGCGGCACCCGCGCCCGACACGGCCAGCTTGACCTCGTCAATCTTCTTGCCCACCAATTCCAGGCCGTTCAGCAGCGCGGCGCTGGAGATGATGGCCGTGCCGTGCTGGTCGTCGTGGAAGACGGGAATGTTCATGCGGGCCGACAGCTGCTTCTCGATGTAGAAGCACTCGGGGGCCTTGATGTCTTCCAGGTTCACGCCGCCGAGCGTGGGCTCCAGCGCGGCAATGATCTCCACCAGCTTGTCCGGATCGCGTTCGGCCAGTTCGATGTCGAACACGTCCACGCCGGCAAACTTTTTGAACAGGCAACCCTTGCCTTCCATCACAGGCTTGGAAGCCAGCGGGCCGATGTCGCCCAGGCCCAGCACAGCCGTGCCATTGGTGACCACGGCGACCAGGTTGCCGCGCGAGGTGTATTCGGCCGCCATGGCCGGGTCTTGCTCGATGGCCAGACAGGGATAGGCTACGCCCGGCGAGTAGGCCAGAGACAGATCACGCTGATTGGACAGCGGCTTGGTCGGGGTGACCGAGATCTTGCCGCGCGATGGCAGACGGTGATATTCGTTGGCGGCATCGCGCAGAGCCTTTTCGGCGTCGGACATGTGCTTGTCGGAACTCATAGTGTGTTTTTCACTCGACGGGGGTGCGATGGTAAGCGATCTGCGTCCCACATCTCGGGGGATGGCGTGTCAAGTTGCCGCAACTTGGTGCAAGAAACGCCAAATAGAGGGGGCTGACGTGGTGAAATGAGGGGTAGACGAGAAAGTCGTCGCAGAATGTGTAACGTTTCCTTGTCTGACTTAACCTGAACAGTCGGGATGCCTCTCCCACAAGATTCCGTCAAGGGCGGGTGGCCGTCGCGCTTTGCGCAGTGGGGCCATGACGTCATCCCGAGCGAAGCGGTGGATGGTCCGCTGGCCGCGTTCTTCCGCGCACGTCAGATTCAAGCCTTGGTCAGTTTGCTGCCCTTGCTCATGCTGGGCAATGCCGTCAACACGATCGGTGTGTGTTGGGTTTTCTGGGGCAAGCAACCCCCTGTGATCTTGGCTGCGTGGTGTTTTGCCGTGGTGTTGTCTCTTCCGGTCGCGGCCGTGTGGTGGCGTCGGCTGGTGTCTGGATCACCTCGCCCCATCGCCACGCGACGCGCCACGCAACTGATCGTGGCGCAGGTCACCTTGTTTGCCTGTTTGTGGGCGTTTCTGCCTGCCGCCGTCTTTCCTCAGAGTGATCACGCAGGGGCTTTGCTCATATCGACCGTGGTGGTCGGCACGATCTGTGGTGGCGCTTTCATGCTCAGCCCCATGGTCCCGGCAGCTTGGGCGTACGTCTTCACCCTGTGCGTTGCCAGTGTCATCGGGCTCAGTCGGTCCGACTATGCCGACAGTCGAACCTTGCTGATCCTGATGCTGGTGTATGCCCCCATCATGTTCGGCGTCAGTTATGCCAACGGTCGTGTCTTCATGAGCCGACTGCGTGTTGAGGCAGAAACGGATCGACAGCGTCAGTTGATTGATCTGTTGCTGCGAGATTTTGAGGAGCATGCTTCCGACTGGCTTTGGGAAATCTCTTCCACAGGGCACTTGCGCCATGTTTCCAGTCGCTTGGCCGAGTCGTTTGGCTTGCCTGCGAAACAATTGCTGCAGCACACCTTCGGTGAGTTGCTCAATTTGATGGTGCCGCCCGATGACGCCGAGGGCGCTGCAGCTTTGGCCAAGCTGACGTCCTGCATGCGCCTGGGGCAGCCCTTTCGGGATCTGGAGTTGCCGGTAGAGGTTGCTCACGAGATTCACTGGTGGTCCCTCTCGGCCAAGCCTCTGTTTGACGAAAAGGGGCGTGCCGCCGGTTGGCGGGGGGTGGGGTCGGACATCACCCACACACGTCAGGCGCGTGATGAACTGGCCAGGCTGGCCAACTTTGATGCGCTGACCGGACTGGCGAACCGGCATCGCTTCAGCACAGAGCTGGAGCGGTTGCGGCAAGAGGTGACCAGCACCGCAGAGCCGCGCCCTTGCGCACTGCTGTTTCTCGATCTGGATAACTTCAAGCATATCAACGATTCGCTGGGGCATGGCGTTGGCGATCAGTTGTTGCGTCGTGTGGGGGGGCGCCTGAAAACTTGCCTGGCAGAGGGGGACTTGCTGGCGCGACTTGGCGGCGACGAGTTCGCCCTGCTGACATGGCGCTATGTCACACCCAAGAAAGCTGCGGCGCTGGCCGAGCGCTTGTTGGCCGTCGTCAGTGAGCCTTGCCAGTTGGACGATGTGTTGGTCGAGGTCCATGCCAGTGTCGGCGTGGCCTTGGCGCCGCGTGATGGCCGAGATCCTCAGTCGCTGCTCCAGTGTGCGGACCTGGCTTTGTACGCGGCCAAGGCGGCAGGCCGCAACACTGCCCGGTTCTTCGACATCAGTCTCGCTGATAACGCCAAGGCGCGTGCGCGCCTGCAGTCAGAGTTGGGGCAGGCCTTGGCAGCAGAGCAATTCAAGCTGTTCTTTCAGCCGCAGATGCATCTGGACACCGGCGAGGTGATTGGCTTTGAGGCGTTGGTCCGCTGGCAGCATGGCGAGCGAGGGCTGATTGGCCCCAGTGAGTTCATCGCCGTCGCAGAGGAAACGGGGCAGATCGTGCCTTTGGGGAATTGGGTCTTGCGCGAAGCCTGTCGTACCGCCTCGACGTGGCCAGCGCATTTGCGTGTGGCGGTCAACCTCTCCGCGGTGCAGTTCAGAAGTTCTGCTGTGCTGGATCTGGTGGACGACGCTTTGGCCGTGAGTGGCTTGCAGCCTGAGCGGCTGGAGTTGGAAATCACCGAATCGGCACTGATCGAAGACCATGTTGGCGCACAGGCCACCTTGATGGCGCTGCGCAGCCGGGGTGTTCGTGTGGCCATGGATGACTTCGGGACAGGCTATTCGTCGCTCGCTTATCTGCGTTGCTTCCCGCTCGACAAGCTCAAGATTGATGGCATGTTTGTGCGCTCGCTGGACAGCGATCAGGATGCGCAGGCCGTTGTGACGGCCATCGTCAGCCTGGCGCAGGCGCTCCGGCTCGATACCACGGCAGAGGGCGTTGAAACGGTCGAGCAACTCGTCATGCTCAAGGCCTTGGGGTGTGACGATGTGCAGGGCTTCCTGATCTCGCGACCCATGCCGGGTGAAGAGGTGCCGATGTATCTCAGCCGCACCCATTTGTCTGTGGCGTAACCCCCAAACCGGGCGGCCATCTGGAACCCTTTCAGGGATATCGACTCCACCGAGTCAAGGTGTTTGGGCTGTCTTGGCGACGCATTGTTCGCAGGGCGGTGCTACATTGGTTCGAGCCAAGGTTCCAACGTTGTGCGTGGAGTCCTGTGCAGTACTTTTCTTACAGAGGATGTTGAACCATGAATTGGATGCGTGATGCGGTCCGCTGGTTGATGGCGACCGCGCTGACGATGCTGGCCATGGGCGTTCAGGCTCAGGCCGTGAGTGGGGAGTACGTGTTGGGGGCGGGCGACCAGATCCGTGTGTCGGTTTACCAGAACCCCGATCTGCTGCTCGAGACGCGCATCACCGAGGGGGGGAGCATTTCGTATCCCTTGCTGGGCAACGTGAAGATTGGTGGATTGTCGGTGACCGATGCCGAAAAGAAAATTGCCAACGGCTTGCGTGACGGCAATTTCTTGAAGCAGCCTCAGGTGTCCATCCTGGTGCTGGCCGTCAAGGCCAATCAGGTGTCGGTGCTGGGGCAGGTGAACCGTCCTGGCCGCTATCCGCTCGAAGCCGGCAACTCGAAGCTGAGCGAAATCCTGGCGCAAGCCGGTGGCATTGTGCAAAGCAGCGGTTCGGACATCGTGGTGGTGTCAGGTCTGCGTGATGGCAAAGCCTTTCGCAAGGAAATCGACTTTCCCAAGGTGTTCGCTTCCAGCGGGACAGTGGCCGACCTGCCGCTTCAAAATGGCGACAGCATCTGGGTGGACCGTGCGCCGCAGATCTACATCTATGGTGAAGTGCAACGTCCAGGTGCCCAGATCCTGTTGCGTGATACCACCTTGTTGCAAGCCTTGGCGACTGCCGGTGGCCTGACCCTGCGCGGGACCGAGCGTGGCATCCGTGTGCACCGCCGTGACGAGGCTGGCGAGGTCAAGATCGTGCAGCCCGGCATGAACGACAAGCTGCAACCCGGCGATGTGGTGTATGTGAAGGAAAGCCTGTTTTGATCAGGCTTTCCTTGAAGAAGGCCTGATGCCTCAGGCCTTCTTTTCCCACGCGACGGCGTAGAAACCGTCGGTCGCGTGACGGTGCGGCCACAAGCGCAGGTGGCCGGCCGGGGTGACCAGCGATTCGGCTTGGTTCACGCCCATTTTCTCCAGTTGCTCCGCCGCGTTCAGCAGCACAAAGTCTTTGTGCTCTTCGGTGAAGGCGTTGGCAATCACTTCGTTTTCGGCGGGCATGACGCTGCAGGTGGCGTACACCAGGCGTCCACCCGGCTTGAGCAAGCGGGCTGCGCTGTTGAGAATGGCCTTCTGCTTGACCTGCAACTCTTCAATCGCCTTGGGGCTTTGACGCCACTTCAGATCGGGGTTGCGGCGCAGGGTGCCCAGGCCCGAACAGGGCGCGTCCACCAGCACGCGGTCAATTTTGCCGCGCAGGCGCTTGATGCGGTCGTCGTTTTCGTGGGCGATCTGGGTCGCGTACACGTTGGACAAGCCGCTGCGTGCCAGGCGTGGCTTGAGGTTGTCCAGGCGGTGGCCTGACACGTCAAACGCGTACAGGCGGCCGGTGTTGCGCATCATGGCGCCCAGGGCCAGGGTCTTGCCGCCGGCACCGGCGCAGAAGTCCACCACCATTTCGCCGCGCTTGGCGCCCGTCAACAGCGACAGGAGCTGGCTACCTTCGTCTTGCACTTCCACTTCACCACCGGTGTAGAGCGGCAGCTTTTGCAAAGCCGGCTTACCCTGGATACGGATGCCCAGTGGGGAGTAAGGCGTGGGTTCGGCCTGGATGTTGGCGGCGGCCAGGGCTTCGATCACGGCTTCGCGCTTGTTCTTCAAGGCGTTGACGCGGAGGTCCAGCGGTGCGCCTGCCGAGAAGGTGTTGACCAGGGCCCAGAAGTCTTCGGCGCCCAGTTGGTCGCGCAGGCTGTTGGACAGCCAGTCGGGCAAGTTGTGGCGCAGCTTGTCGGGCAAGGCACTGCGGTCGATGGCGCTGGCGCGTTCCAGCCAGGCCGCCTCGTCGGCCGTCATGCCCTTTTTCAGGACATGGGGTTCGCCTTGCCAAGCCAGCAGCACCAGACGGCGCTCCATCGGTCCATGGCCGGATTGGGCCAGGTTGGCCCACAGCAGGCGCTGACGCAGCACGGCGTAGGAAGTCTCAGCCAGCGCGTGGCGTTCGCGTTGCCCCAGCTCGCGGTGGGTGCGGAAAAAATAGGAAACGATGCTGTCGGCCGGGGCGTCAAGCTTGAGCACCTCACGGACGAGCTGTGTGGTGAGGTCGATTAGGGCGTTCGGATGCATAACCGGGATTATCCTGTGTTCGGTCCCATTCTGGGGGCGCCCAGAGATGCTTGAGGCGCAAGGCGAGGGGCCCGGGACGCAGGATGTCACGGATCATGTCCACCCATTCATGGAGTGTCAGCCGCAACAGGTTGTAGCTGTGGACCTGTCGCACGATGCCGTAGTCCGGTCGCTCGACCTCTTCGACGAAGGTGCCAAACAGCCGGTCGAAGACGATCAGGGTGCCGCCGTAATTGCGATCAATGTATTGCGGGTTGCGGCCGTGATGGGCGCGATGGTGCGAAGGTGTGTTGAACAGGTATTCAATGGGCCGTGGCAGCTTGGTCACCCACTGGGTGTGGATGAAGAACTGATAGCCTAGGTTGAGCGACAGCACCACCATCACCCAGACCGGGTCGTAACCGATGAGCACCATGGGCAGGTAAAACAGCCAGTTGCCTGCAAAGCTGTAGAGCCAGCTTTGACGCATGGCCGTGGTGAAGTTCATGTGCTCTGAGCCATGGTGCACCACATGGGCACACCAGAACCAGCGGACACGGTGGCTCGCTCGGTGAAACCAGTAGTAGCAGAACTCCACGCCCAGCCACAGGGCCAGCAGGCTCCAGGGCGTGATGGCGATGGTGGTCAGGCGCCAGGTGTAGAGCGCTTGCATGGCGGGCAGCACCAGGCCTGCCACGATGAACACGTCCAGCACCAGGTAGACGCCGCCCAGACCGATGCTGGCCCAGGCGTCAGCCCAGGCATAGATGGGGTGTGCGGTTTGGCGATCTTGACGGTGGTAGTGCCACCATTCCAGCCCGACTGCCAACAAAAACAAAGGGGACAGCATCACGATGACCCAGTCATGCCATTCGGTGTGGGGTAGCCAGTCCGGTAAAGCCTGAATGAGGGGCGTGATCAGCGTGTCGGGTGTCAGCATGGCGTGAAGGGCAGATGGGCGCTGGCCGATGCTCCTCCACTCGGTGGTGAATTTCTTGACAAATCACGCCAGCATCAGGCCGAAGACCTAGCGGCTACCCCGAATGGTGAGGGGCCGGGTGTCGCGGCATGATCCCGACTCCATTGCGAATGCGCTGACATGGCCGAATCCCGCGTTGCTGCGTCCTACGTTTTGCTCTTGTATGAGTACCTGGAACGCCAGGGGCTGGATCCTGCGCGTGTCTTGGATGCGCGTCCCGAACCAGAGCAGCATTTTGTGCCCATGCCGCAATGGCAGGATTGGTTGCGCCGCGTGGATGTCCTGGAGAAGAAGCGGCCTGGACTGGGCTTGCGCATCGCTGAGTGCGTCAGCGCACGTCACTTTGGGGTGGTGGGGTATGCCGCGTTGGCATGCGGGCATTTGCTGGAGGCGCTGCAGCGTCTGGAGCGTTATCACGCCTCGGTGTACGACGCCAACCTGGCCACGGTCTCCATGGACCCGAATGGCGTCTCGGTGGAGTGGGGGGTGGACCGAGGTCGCCCGGGGGCCTTGGTGGATGAGACGGCCATTGCGTCACTGGTGCAATTGGCGCGCGACATGACTGGACGCTACTGGCCGCTGAAGGCGGTCAGCTTTGTGAACAGCCGTCCCCAGGATATTCAACCCTACGAAGATTTCTTTGGTTGTGAGGTGCGCTTTGATGCAGACCGTACCAGCCTGGTCTTTGGCTATGAGTACTTGGCCTTGCCGCTGCGCAAATCTGATCCTGCGCTGCTGGCCTTGCTCGACAAGCAGGCCGAGGCTTTGCTGGATGAAGTCTCTCGGGTGCCGGCGGCGGTCGATGCGTGGCGCCGAACCTTGGTTCCCCTGATCCGCGAGGGCAGAACCTCGTTGGCGGCCTTGGCCGAGGTCCATCACACCAGTGTGCGCAGCCTGCAGCGTCGGTTGGCAGAACAAGGCACAACCTTTCAGCGCTTGCTGGATGACACCCGCCGCCACCTGGCAGAGGGGCATCTGAAGGAGGCTCATCTGGATGTGGCAGAAATCGCCTTGCTGCTGGGGTATTCGGAGCAAAGCGCCTTCACCCGTGCATTTCGGTCCTGGACTGGTGCGACCCCAGCGCAGTGGCGACGTTTGCATCAGAAAGTGCCTTCATGTCGGTAGCCTCGTCCGAGCCTTGGTCTGTCAGTCTGTTGTCGCCCCCGTCATCCGTGGTGATGGACGGCGAGCCGGCCATGGGCCGCTATGCCGGATGCATTGACACCATTGACTGGCGCGCATTGCGTGGGACTTGGCGGCGGTCGGCGCTGTGGACGCGTCTGCATCACAAGCGCTGGCAGTACGTGGGCGTGGCACATGCGCATTGGTTCATCGGGGTGGCGATCGTCGATGTGGGCTGGTGCATGTCGTCGTTCGTGTACGTGTTTGATCGCCGCAGCCAGAAGGTCGTGCTGGATTGGACGCAGGATGGTCTGCCAGGTTGGTCTGGCGGCGTCACGGATCAGCCTGTGACGGGGGGCGCAGCTCGTTTCAAGGGGCTGGGGGCGGCCTTGTCCATCGTGACCGAGGGGCATGTGATCGCGGTGCGAGTGAAGACGCGTCGGCTTCAGTTGAGATGTGATCTGTCATGGCATCAGGCGCCGCCGTTTTTGCTGGCGGTTGGGCCGGTGGACCAGGGGCTGGTGCACGCCACGCAAAAGTCACCCGGTTTGCCGGTTGTGGGCGAATTTGTGTTGGACGGTGAGCGGCATGCGCTGCATGGTGCATTGGGCAGCCTGGACAGCTCGAATGGTTTGTTGGCCAGAGACACCGCTTGGCGATGGGCGTGTGCGCACGACCGACGACTCGGCTTTAACCTGCAAGAAGGCTATTTCGGCAATCAGGAAAATGTCTTGTGGCTGGACGGAACCTTGATTCCGCTGGGGGCCGCCAAGTTTGCTTTTGATCCGCTGCGCCCGTTGTCGCCATGGCGTGTGCAAACCGATGACGGGTTATTGGATCTGCATTTCCGACCAGAGGGTGCGCGACAAGCCGATCGCAACCTCGTGGTGGCTGCCAGTTATTACATACAGCCAGTAGGGACATTCCATGGCGTCGTGCGTGCGCGTCCCGGTGGACCAGTCGTGTCGGTGGATGGCCTGTTGGGTGTGACGGAAGATCACCGTTCACGCTGGTGAGCCGGACGTGCGGCATCGTCCTTTCAGTCTTCTTTGATCCAGGTCCAAAGGTCATCTTTGGGCTGTCATGCAAGCGTCGGCGGGTTGGCGCACAATCGGCGCCCGTGCAGCACCTTGTTTGTGCATGCACCTGAGTCGATAGGAGAGGGTTTTGCCCGTTGTGACCTTGCATCAACGTTTGCGCGAGCTGGATGCTGCACGCCTGCGAGGCATGCAGCGCGGTATCGAAAAGGAAGGCTTGCGCGTCAAGCCCGACGGCAGTCTGGCGCGTACACCGCATCCTGCTGTGTTGGGCTCTGCACTCACGCATCCTCATATCACTACCGATTTCAGTGAGTCGCAGTTGGAACTCGTGACCGGGGTGCATGCGCGTGTCGAAGACTGTCTGCACGAACTGGAAACCATCCACCGCGTGGTGCTGCGGTCGCTGGGCGACGAATGCATGTGGGCGGCGAGCATGCCTGGACAATTGCCGCCAGATGCGGACATTCCCATCGGGTACTACGGCAGCTCGAATGTGGGACAGGCCAAGCGGGTCTATCGATTGGGGCTGTCGCACCGCTATGGCTCCCGCATGCAGACCATTTCGGGCATCCATTACAACTGGTCGTTCCCTGGCGCAACGAGCGAAGACTATTTCGCGTTGATCCGGAATTTCCGGCGCCACTCATTTTTGCTGTTGCGCTTGTTCGGCGCATCGCCGGCCGTGACATCGGCGTTTGCGGCCGGGCAACCTCATGGCTTGGATGCCATGAGCGCGCACACGCTGTACCTGCCATATGCAACGTCTTTGCGCATGGGGCGATTGGGCTACCAAAGCGATGCGCAGTCTGCGCTGTGCGTGAGCTACAACGATCTGGAAGGGTACGCCGATTCCCTGCATGAGGCGCTGACCGTTCCGTATCCGCCTTACGAAGCCATTGGCATTCACGACCCCGCAGGCGGCTATCGTCAATTGGCCGCCAGTTTGCTGCAGATTGAAAACGAGTTCTACAGCACCATTCGTCCCAAGCGTGTGATTCGTTCGGGCGAGCGTCCCTTGCATGCCCTGCGTGAGCGCGGCGTGGAATACGTTGAAGTGCGCTGCATGGACGTCAATCCATTCCTGGATGTGGGCATTGATGCGCACACGGCAAGGGTGCTGGATGTGTTCCTGTTGCAGGCCATGCTGTCCAGCAGCCCGCCAGATAGCCCGGATGAGGTGCGCGTGCTGCAATCGAACCTGTTGCTGGCCGCCTCGCGCGGTCGAGAGCCCGGTTTGCAATTGATCCGAGATGGTCAGCCGATCAGTCTGGAGAAATGGGGACTGGCACTGTTGGACGAGGGCGTGGCTGTGGCCGAGGCCATGGATGCGGCTTGTGGTGGGCACGCGTACGCAACGTCATGGGCACGTGCGCGTGAGGATTTCTTGGCGGTCGAACAGTTGCCTTCTGCCCGGGTGCTGGCCGCCATTCAGGATCAGTATGCGGGGCGCTTTGACGCGTTTGCGCTGGACCGATCCGGCCTGGTCAAGCAATCTCTGTTCGGTGTGTCATTGACCGATGATCAGCAGGCCGTCTGGCGGCAGATGGCCGATGTGTCGGTTGCGGAGCAGGCGCGCATCGAGTCCGAGGATGTGTTGCCTTTCGAGTTGTTCCGCCAGGCCTACATTGATCCTCAAGGGCTGACGGTGGCCGCATCCAGCTCGACCACCGCCTGATCAAAGTCGTAATCGCTGACGGCTTTGTGCGTCGCGCGCAGTCGGTCGGCCCAGGTGTGTCCGGCGATGGACTGCATGAGCTCGTTGAGCACATCGACGGCCTCACTGTCGCTGTTGAGCAGCAATTCCCGCAATTGCTGCAATGACGCTTTCAATTGGACCTCATCTACGTGATCTGCGGAGGTCACCTCTGGTGGCCCGTCGTGCGCACTGCAAAACGCAGTCAGCCCATCCAGCACTTGGGCGAGCACGGTGCTGGTCACTTGCAGCAGTGAGGCGATTTGCTCGCCTGGCGCGCGGCTCGCGCAAGCTTGCTCCAGCGCATGGGCCGTGGTGGCCAGATCGTTGGCGCTGATGGTGCCTGCACTGCCGCGCAGTGTGTGTGCCAGGCGCGTGGCTGTTGCAAAGTCATGCGCCGACAATGCCTGCGCAAACTGCTCGTTGAAGTGAGCGTAGTTGTTCAGGAAATTGCTCAGCAGCCGCATGTACAACTGTGGATCATTCAGTGAGCGCAACAGACCAGCTTGTGTGTCGATGCCAGCCAAGGCCGGGAAATCCTTGGGGGCAGGGGCCGCGCTGACGCGTCTGCTCGCGGCATCTGCAGCGTTGCTGGGGTGTGCCGGCTTGATCCACTGGCTCAAGGTGGTGAACATCTTTTCGACATGGATGGGCTTGGCGATGTGGTCGTTCATGCCAGCCTGAAGTGCCAGTGCTTTGTCGTCTGCCATGGCGTTGGCTGTCATGGCAATGATCGGCAGGTGTGACAGTTGACTGTTGGCGCGAATGTGTCGCGTGGCGGTATAGCCATCCATGACGGGCATCTGGCAATCCATCAGCACGCCGTCAAAGGCGTTGTCCGCATGGAGAATGTCCAATGCGGCCTGTCCATCGGCCGCTACGACGGTGTCAATGCCTGCGCGTGCCAGCAACTCGACGGTCAATTGCTGATTCATCTCGTTGTCTTCAACCACCAGCATGCGTGCCCCTCGCATGGCGATGACGGATTCCTCCAGTTCTTCGCTGCGTTGTGTGGCGCGCGTCTCGGCCGGCGATGCGTGGCCCAAGCCTTCACTGATGGCTTCGAGCAAGGTGGATGCCGTGGTGGGCTTGCTCAGAACGGACTTGAGTTGCACGCCTTGCTGCCGCGCATCATCCAAGGCTTCCTGGCGACCGAATGCCGTCACCATGATCACGGCGGGCGTTTGATCTTCCATGGCCGCTTGCAACTGATGCACGGTGTCAATGCCGTTCATGCCCGGCATGCGCCAGTCAATCAGCAGCAAGTCGTAGGGATGCCCCGACTCGCTGGCCTGGCGGATGACTTTCAATGCATCGGAGCCGGAGGTAGCCTCATCGACCGACAGCCCGAATGTCCGGGTCATGGAGGCCAGGATCTCGCGCGCGGACGTGTTGTCGTCCACGGCCAGGACCCGCTTGCCGGACAGGTCCTCTGCCTGAACCATGCGGCGTGGCTCGACATGCGTCTGCACACCGAAGCGTGCCTCGAAGTGAAAGCGCGATCCTTTGCCAAACTCGGACTCCACCCAGATTTTGCCGCCCATCATGTCAACCAGACGCTTGGAAATGGCCAGCCCCAAACCGGTCCCGCCATACTTGCGCGTGGTGGATGAATCGGCTTGCGAGAACGAGCGAAACAGGTGTTCCCGCTGTTCTTCCGTCAGGCCAATGCCCGTGTCCTCGACCACAAAGTGAATCACCGATTCGTGATCGTCGCGCTGGGTTGATTCGACTGACACCAGCACCTCACCTTGGTCGGTGAATTTGACGGCGTTGCTGCAGAGGTTGGTCAGGACCTGACCCAGTCTCAAGGGGTCACCCATGAGCATGGTGGGGACGCTCGGATCGATCTTGAACAGCAGTTCCAGTCCCTTGTCTTCTGCACGAATCCCGATGATGTTGGACAACTCTTCCAGCACATCTTCCAGTCGGAATCCGACTTGTTCCAGCTCCAGCTTGCCTGCTTCGATCTTGGAGAAGTCCAGGATGTCGTTGATGATGCCGAGCAAGCCTTCCGCTGATCGATGCACTTTCTGGATGTAATCGCGCTGCTTGGGGCTCAGATCGGTTTTCAGGGCCAGGTAGGACATGCCGATGATCGTGTTCATCGGTGTGCGGATCTCGTGGCTCATGTTGGCCAGGAATTCGCTTTTGGCTTGTGTGGCCACTTCAGCTGCTTTCTTGGCTTGCGTCAGTGGGGTGATGTCCGAGAACGTTCCCACAAGACCACCCGGTGAGCCATCGACATTGCGGAAGCCTTTGACACGGTAGAGCGTGTCATGCAGTTGGCCATCCGAAAATGGGATGGGCATCAGCTTTTCAACCGATCCGGCCGTGGCAATCATGGCCTGATCTTCTGCCTGGTAGGCCTGACGATCCGCTTCCGGGAGGTAATCCAGGTCGAGCACGGTTTTGCCGATCAAGTCATCACGCTTGACCGAGAAGGTGTCCTCATAAGCCTTGTTGAAGCCCAGGAAACGGGTGTGGGCATCCTTGTAAAAAATGGGCGTCGGGATGGCGTCGATCAAAGCCTGCTGAAAACCAAGCTGGTTGCGCAACTGCAAGGCTTTTTCCCGCCGCAAGGTGCGATTGCGGAACATCAGCGCAAACAGGTAGAAGGTGCCAAGGCTGGCAAAGAAAGCAGATGCCGTGACCACCAAGCGACTCTGTGGCTGCGCGATGGCGTCCAATGGGGTGAGGCTGACCATGGTCCAGGAGCCAGCAGGATCTCGCCAGTCCAGCGATTCACGTCCGACGGCGTATTGCCCGGAGGGGAGCGAGAGAAGGTCCTCATCCAGGCTCGGCAAGGTCTTGAGGGTGGCGCCTGGTGCGAAGAGTGGGCCGTACTGTCCTGCTGCGTGCAGGGCTTGCTGGCGAGCCGGGGTGGTGCTGCCGCCCACCAATGCGAACAGCCACTGGGGCTGACTGCTGGCCATGACCACGCCGTGTGGGCTGACCAGCAAACCAATGGATGCGCCTACCGTGTGCAGTGTGCGATCAAGGAAGTCGGGATCATGGCGTGCGACGAGCATGCCGATGATCGGGCTGGCGGCCGTGCGATCCTGGTAAATCGGCGCAGCCATGTAGATCATGCGCTGTCCGGTGCTTTGGCTGATGGCGGCGGTGACGTTCGGAATGCCGTGCATGGCCGTCTGGAAATAGCGCCTGAAACTCAGGTCACTGCCGAGTACGCGTTGGCTGCCTGTGTGGTCCCAGACACCGGTGATGATGCCGCGTGCATTCGTGACGAACACATGGTTGGCACCAATGTTGTGTGCGATGGCGTCCAGCGCCGACGTGTTCAACGTCTGACCTTCCTTGGCCACCGCTGGGGTGTCAAGCAAGGCAAGCACCTTGGTTTCCTGCTCCAGTTGGCCCGCCAGTTTGAGGGCGCCCATCGACTGACTGTTGAGCGTCAACTCTTCCAGCAGGCCGCGATCTTGCTGAATCTGGTCGTGCAGACTGTCGCGATAGTCGAGCAGTGCCTGTTGGCGATAGAGGTGATCGCAGATGCCAGCCACGCCCGCGCTGATCAGCAGGCTGATGAACAGAGTGACTACCTGGCGTCCGATGGGAGAGATGAGTTTGGGCGCTGGAGGCATGCAACAAAGTCCTAACCTGGGGGCGGGGTGCCTTCGTCGGCGAAGCGATCCGCGATGGCGATGAATTCATCTTGCAATGCCAGAAACGCGTCCAGCACGTCCGGATCGAAGTGGGTGCCGCGGCCAGCCACCATGATCGTGACCGCTGCATCGTGCGTGAAAGCCGGCTTGTAAACCCGCTTGCTGATGAGGGCGTCATACACATCCGCCACAGCCATCAAGCGCGCACAGATGGGGATGTCGTCACCGCCAATGCCCTGCGGGTAGCCCGTGCCATCCCACTTTTCCTGGTGGCTGTAGGCGATTTCCTTGGCGATACGCAGGAAGTCAACCTCCAGGCCGAGGCGGTTCTCGGAGGCCTGAATCGCATCACGACCCAAGGTGGTGTGCGTCTTCATGATCTCAAACTCTTCTTCTGTCAGTTGAGCGGGTTTGAGCAAGATGCGATCGGGAATGCCCACTTTGCCCAGATCGTGCAAGGGGGCCGATTTGAAGAGCAGATCAATCATCTCGTCAGTCAGGTAGTGACTGAAGCGGGGATGATTTTTCAGCCGCTCACCCAGGGCCTTGACGTAGTGCTGCGTGCGGCAGATGTGGTTGCCCGTCTCGTTGTCCCGTGTTTCGGCCAGCGAGGCCATCGTCAGGATGGTGACGTTTTGAATGGCCGTCAACTCCTGGGTCCGTTGAGCCACCTCGCGTTCCAGGATGCTGTTTTGATTCTTCAAAAAGTCGGCCGCGGCTTTGGCCTGCAACTGGGTGGCTACGCGTGCCAGGACAACCGGTGGGTTGATGGGCTTGGTGATGAAGTCGGCAGCTCCCAACTCCAGCGCTTTTTTTTCGCTTTCGCTGTCTGACAGCGCGGTCAGGAAAATGATCGGGATGTCGCGGGTGTCGGGGTTCTCTTTCAGCAGTCGACAAACGACGTAACCATCGACGCCGGGCATCATCACGTCCAGCAAGATCAGGTCAGGTGCGGGACGTGTCTGGGCGATCCGAATGGCTTTTTCGCCATTGTTGGCCACTTTGACCGTGTAACGGTCTTTCAGAAGACAGGACAGCAGCGACAAGTTGTCTGATGTGTCGTCCACGACCAGAACGGTGGCTGATTTGTCCGCGGGGATGGGGTCCATGCTAGGTGTGCCAATCGGGATCGCCAAGAGGGTGAACTCAATATACTACGCAGCCCCATGGAGGGGCTGCTGTGC
This sequence comes from Aquabacterium sp., assembly GCF_049317225.1. Classification (GTDB taxonomy): domain Bacteria; phylum Pseudomonadota; class Gammaproteobacteria; order Burkholderiales; family Burkholderiaceae_C; genus Aquabacterium. Next base: position 40,897 of record NZ_JBMOIR010000004.1, read on the forward strand.
GATGTGCCTTCCCGGGCGTTTTGTGCTTGATTCGGGTCAAGGTCGAACGCTTCCGTCCCCATCCCCCTTGGCTGGGTGGAAAAAGTGTCCGGATGTACCAATGTTGCGGCATCGAGGGTGTTCCTGTTTAGAGTGGCGTTAGGCGTCGTGAAGCCGCCAAAACATTCAAACAGGAGGAACCGAACATGACCATGCCAACTTGGCTGGGTGCGGCATTGGCCAGCGTGGCTTTTGCTGGGGCAGCGCATGCGAGCGACATTCAGTTGACCTTCGACGCTGATGCACAAGGTGTCAGCGCCGTAGGCGGGACCTTGAGCCACGATGCATCGGGGTATCTGGTGCAGAGCGATGTCGATGGCGGCATCATGTCCCTGTATCTGCCGTCGTCCTTGCTGGGCAATTGGTCCCGTTTCATGGGCGGCACCTTGTCGTTTGATGCCGTCAACCTCAGCGGTGTTGCTTCTGACTGGGGGGATTTCGGGCGTGTGACGCTGACAGGCTCGGCCGGTGAGGTCAGTTTTGACTTGGCCCCTGGTAGCGCTCCGGATGCCCGCTGGACCACTTTCTCGGCGGATTTGACGCCAGCCAACTGGGGGGGGAACTTGTCGGCCGTGCTGGCCAATGTGACCAGCGTCAGCGTGTCACTGGAGTCTCACGATGGCTATGGCCCCGCCAACAGCGAGGTCAATGGCTTTGACAACTTCAAGGTGTCGGCTTCGGCTGTGCCGGAGCCCTCGACCTGGGCACTGCTGGCGACCGGTTTGGCCGTGCTGGCGTGTATCCATCGACGCCGTTCGCGTCATTGAGTCGGGACGGCTCTGCGGTGACCTGCTCAGGTTGCGCGGAGCCTGTTTCGGTCCGTCCTGACAAGGTGTTCCTGATGTTCGCGCTATTGAACGCTCTCGCCCGTCTTCGTGGGGGAATCGCCAGCATCCTGGTGATGGCGTCCCTGTCTGGCTGCGGTGGCGGGGGATCCTCTGGGCCCTCCGACGCCCCCTCCGTGCGACCGACTGGTTTTGTCGCCGTGGCGGCGGGCGCCACACATTCTGTGGCCATCAAGGCCGACGGCAGCCTGTGGACCTGGGGCTGTTCGACCTACGGTGATGCATGCGACAAGACGACAGCAACGAGCCAGGCGCCGACCCGATTGGACCCGGCCAGCGTCCAAGCCTATGCCGCCGTGTCATCGGGCGAGTTTCACAACTTGGCACTCAAGGCGGATGGCTCGTTGTGGGCGTGGGGCAAAAATGAAAATGGCCAACTGGGCAACGGCACGAATGTGGATGAGGCACAGCCCACGCGGGTTGGCCAAAGTGTCTATCAGCAAGTGAGTGCGGGAGGTGCGCACTCTGCAGCAATCGACCGTGACGGTCGTTTGTGGACCTGGGGGCAAAACACCTATGGCCAGTTGGGCGATGGCGGGAGCGACGCCACCTCTGAACCGAAACAAATCCTGGTGGGGACCCAGTTCAAGGCCGTGGCGGCTGGGCCGTATCACACAGCCGCCATCGACACCGCAGGCAATCTGTGGACTTGGGGCGGGAATGGGTATGGTCAATTGGGTGACGGGAGCAACCAGACCCGTCCCACGCCGCAAAAAATCGATGTTCTGGACGCTGACTCGGTGCTTCTGAAGTTCAAGCAGGTCTCAGTGGGGCCGACCAATACCGCCGCGATTACCGAGGGTGGTGACCTCTATGTGTGGGGCTGGAATGGATACGGGCAAGTGGGTGACGGCTCCGGTGCGGACCAGTGGGTCCCCGTCAAGATTGCCGGTGCTGGGTATGCCCAGGTGTCCATCAACGAGTGGCATGGCCTGGTTGTGAAGCAAGACGGCAGCCTTTGGGCTTGGGGGAGCAATTGCTGCGGACAGATTGGCAATGACCCCAGGGCTGATGCCGCCACGCCGCTTCAAGTCGGCGCGCCAGGCACTTACCGCGATGCCGTAGCAGGCCGCTGGCACAGCGTGGCACTGGGTCAAGACGGTCTTTTGCGAGTGTGGGGTGACAACAGCTACGATCAACTGGGGCAAAGTTGCGAGCAAGCATATTGCGCGGTTAACGTGCCCGCCAGACTTGATTTTTAGCGTCAGTCGATCTCGTCGAGCATCACGTGTTGAACAGTGCCTGACGAACCTCTTCCATCGTGGGCCTTTCGCATGCGTGCGCGTGGGTGCAACGCGCCTGCCAGTGGCGTAAAGCCTGAGCGCGGGGATCATCGCTTTCGGTAGCGACGGCGCCTTGCAGCAACTCTTCGAGCAAGTGGCCAAACGCCAGGGTGTCCATCTTCTCCAGCGCATCGCGGGTGGCGCGTTGTGTCGCGCCAGTCGGCAGGAGGGACGCGGCCCCGAAGTCGCCCAGCAACGCCTGCCCGTCCGAGCGCCACAGGATGTTGTGCGCATACAGATCGCCGTGCAGAACGCCGCGGGTGTGCAGGTGCGCGGTCGCTGCGGCAATGCCCTGTGCGAGGCGCCAGGCGATGTCGATGGACCAGGCCGCATCGGGTGCGTACACATCGCGGGTGCAGCTGTCCAGGCTGGGCGGGCCGGCCAGCGCGCCCCAGTTGGCATCCAACTGGGGCATCACCAGGCCTTGCCGATCCTCCGGGTGGCCTTGCAGCACACCATGCACGGGGATCAGATGCGGGTGCGCGCCTGCGGTCAGGCAGGCATGGAGTTCTTGGTCCGGCAGCCCGTCGCTGGTCAGTGCGCCCTTGTAGAGCTTCACTGCCACGGCTTCCGGTTCGGTGGACGGCGTGCGCTGCCATGTGCCCGCATGGATGTGACCGGACGCACCTTCGCCCAATAACTGGGCCAGTGTCACACTCGACCAGGGAATGAGCGGCCAGGACATTGGCGTCGGCTCCCCCGGGATCGATGCACTCGCCTCACATGGGTTGCCCCCGTAGGCCAGCCACGCCAGTTTGGGCAAGCTCAGCAACCAGCCGGGCAGGGTCTGGACATCATTGGCCGAGATCCGCAGCAGACCCAGTTGCTGGCAGGCCGCCATGCTCTCGGGCAGGGTGCGCAAGCGGTTGCCTGCCAAGGCGACCTTTTCCAGGGCGGTGCACTGGCCGATTGACTCGGGCAGCGATGCAATCTCGTTGGCTGTGAGGATCAGCCAGCGCAGCGTGGGCGGAATGGCCGTGTCGGGCACCTGTGTGATCTGGTTGGACTTGAAGCCCACCATCGACAGTTGGGGGCAATCGCCCAGATGCTCCGGGACCGTGGTGAAGGCGTTGTCCGAGCAGAACAGCACCTTGAGATGCCGTAAGCGGCTCAGGTCGGGCAGTTGGCTCAGTCGGTTACCGGTGAGGTTGAGGACCTCCAGCGTGTCGGCCAGGGCAAACACCTCGGGCGGGAGGTCGGTCAGTTCACAAGAAAGGTCCAGGCGTTTGCAACCTGTCAGTTCACCGGCGCGCAGACGGCGCAAGGTGTCCTGTGACATGGTCGGTCAGTGGGGTGCGAGCGCGTGGCGAGGGCTCAGTCGCCCCAGCGGACCTGGCTGGCGCCTTGCGCATGGCGCACGATGCCTTGCTCGATGGACAGGTGCCCTTCGACCAGCCAACGCACGGCTTGCGGGTAGATGACATGCTCTTGCTTGAGCACGCGGGCGGCCAGATCGGCTTCGGTGTCGCCCGACAGGACGGGCACCGCCGCCTGGGTCACGATGGGGCCGTGGTCCAGCTCGGGCGTCACAAAGTGAACCGTGGCACCGGCCAGTTTGCAACCGGCTTCGATCGCGCGCTGGTGGGTATGCAGGCCTGGGAAGGAGGGCAGCAAGGAAGGGTGGATGTTGAGCATCTTGCCCTCGAAATGGCGCACAAAGCCTTCCGTCAGGATGCGCATGAAGCCGGCCAGAACGACCACGTCCGGGGCATAGCCATCGATCACGCGGGCCAGTTCGGCATCAAAGGCCTCGCGGCTGTCGAAGGCCTTGTGATCGACGACGGCGGTGGCAATGCCATGGCTGGCAGCAAATTGCAGGCCGCTGGCCGATGCCTTGTTGCTGATCACGGCTGCGATGCGCGCAGGCCAGCCCTCGCGTTGGCAGGCGTTGACGATGGCCTCCATGTTGGAGCCGCGACCGGAGATCAGGATGACGATGTTCTTCATGACGAACGAGAGTGTAGCGGGGGCGCGTCCTACAATTCCGCACTTCTTTGCCTTGATTTTTGGCCCGTCATGACTCAACGCGTTCTCACCGGCATCACCACCACCGGCACCCCCCACCTTGGCAACTACGTCGGCGCCATCCGTCCGGCGATTGCCGCCAGCCGCGAGGCCGGGGTCGAGAGCTTTTTCTTCCTGGCCGATTACCACGCGCTGATCAAGTGCGATGACCCCGCACGCATTGCGCGCTCTCGTCTGGAGATCGCCGCGACCTGGCTGGCTGCTGGCCTGGACACCGATCGAGTCACCTTCTACGCGCAAAGCGACATTCCTGAGATCACCGAGCTGAATTGGTTGCTGACCTGTGTGACGGCCAAGGGGCAGATGAACCGCGCCCATGCCTACAAGGCGTCGGTGGATGCCAACGTGGCCAAGGACGAGGACCCGGACGCCAACATCAACATGGGTCTGTACTGCTATCCCATCCTGATGGCGGCCGACATCCTGATGTTCAACGCCCACCGCGTGCCCGTGGGCCGTGACCAGATCCAGCACATCGAGATGGCGCGCGACGTGGCGATGCGCTTCAACCACCTCTACGGCGGTGGCAAGGACCTGTTCGTGCTGCCCGAGGCGGAAATTGAAGAAGCGGTGGCCACCTTGCCCGGTCTGGACGGCCGCAAGATGAGCAAGAGCTACGACAACACCGTGCCTTTGTTCGAAGGGGGCCCGAAGGCGCTGAAGGACGCGATTGCGCGCATCGTGACCGACTCGAAGTTGCCCGGTGAGCCCAAAGACCCGGAGGGCGCACACCTGGTCACCATTTACGACGCCTTTGCCGACGCGGCCCAGCGCGAGGCTTTCCGTGCTGACTTGCGTGGCGGCCTGGCCTGGGGTGAGGCCAAGCAGCGTCTGGTCGACCTGATCGAAGCCCATGTTGGCCCGATGCGCGCGCGTTATGCCGATCTGGTGGCCCATCCGGATCAGATTGAAGCGGTGCTGCAGGCAGGCGCCGACAAGGCCCGCGTCCGTGCCACGCCCTTCCTCAAGGAACTGCGTCACGCCGTGGGTTTGCGCCGCATGGTGGCGTCGGGCGCGGTGCAAGCCAAGGTCGAGGTCAGCGAGAAGGTGGCCTTGCCCGTGTTCAAGCAGTATCGCGAGGCCGATGGCCAGTTCTACTTCAAGCTGACCACCGCCGCCGGCGACCTGCTCATGCAAAGCGGGGCTTTCGCCGAGGGGCGTGCAGCGGGCACCTGGGTCAAGCGCTTCAAGACGGAAGGCGCCGTGCCATTGGACGAGGCGCCCGTGAGCGTGGCCGAGGGCGTGAGCCGTGCCGATGTGGAAGCGGCCCTCAACGCGTTGCAAGCCCACGAGGCGCAAGAGGCTGCGGCCAAGGCCGCCAAAGCCTGATCTCGCTCATGGCAGGCATTCACCGCGTGGACATCGAGGCGGCGCTGCGCTGGTGGCAGTCACGCGCCATGCCGGTGGGCGAGGTGAGTGTGGAGGCTGCGGTGTCGGCTTTGCAGGAATTGCTGGCGCTGCTCGACGCGCATGCAGAGCAGGAGTGCGATGAGGCCTCCATGCCCGAGCGCTTTCGCTCGCCCTGGTTGGCCTGGTACGCACGCCAGCCCGACACGCCATGCATCGCCATCTGTTCGACCAGTCAGGGCGATGCCGTGTGCAAAGGCTGTGGGCGCACGTTTGCCGAGGTGCAATGCTGGCCTGAAATGACTCCCGCTGAAAAGCGCGCCACTTGGCGCCGCATTACCCTGGAGAACACGGCGTGGCGCTTCAACCGCTACGCCGAGCGCGCGGCCGAACGTCTGTCCGTCAAGTCTTGAACGGGGTGATGGGTTTCAGCGGTCCCTTGAAGGATTCGCTGGCCAGCTTGCCTGGCAGTGGGGAGAAGTCCACCCATTGCTCTGGCACGTCGTAGTCGGGCAGGTGATCCAGCAGGTGGCGAATCAGGGTCAGGCGCCCGACGCGCTGGTCATTGAAGTCCACCAAGGTCCACGGCGCATGCTTGGTGTGGGTGGCGTCCAGCATGGCATCCCGTGCTTTGCCGTAATCCTGATAGCGCTCGCGGGCTTCCAGATCAATGGGGGACAGCTTCCAGCGTTTGAAGGGGTCGTCTCGCCGTTCGGCAAAGCGTCGCTCTTGCTCGGTCTGATCGACCGTGAGCCAGTATTTGAAAAGCAAGACGCCATCGTCCACCAGCATCTTTTCGAAGATCGGAGCTTGCTTCAGAAAGCGCTCGTATTCGTCTTTCGAGCAAAAGCCCATGACTTTTTCAACGCCGGCCCGGTTGTACCAACTGCGGTCGAACAGGGCCACATGCCCGCCGCAGGGCAAGTGGCTGATGTAGCGCTGGAAGTACCACTGGGAGCTTTCACTCTCCGACGGCTTGCCGAGGGCCACGATCTGGATTTGTCGCGGGTTGAGGCTGTCAGCGATGGCGTTGATCACGCCGGTTTTGCCCGCCGTGTCACGCCCCTCAAACAAGATCACCAGGCGTTTGCCAGTGTGCTGCAGCCAGCGCGCCACGCGATTGAGTTCCAGTTGCAGGGGCTCTAGGTGTTCCTCGTAGTCTTTGCGACTCATGCGAGCACCATTCTTGTGCGTGTTGTCCTTGTTCTCACTGTGATGACCGTTGGTCATGGTGTCTCGAAGGTGTTGAAGTGACCTCCACGATATACCTGAGGATGCTTGTCTGCCAGAGGCCTCGATAGAATTGAGGGATGAACGCCCCGACTGACGACAACACCCCATCGAAACCCAGCAATTTCCTGCGCGGCATCATCGACCGCGATCTGGAGCAGGGCACTTATGCCAGCCGCCGCTGGGGCGGTACCCCGGGCGATGCTGCCCATCACGAAGCCGGTCAGCCTGACCCGGCCAAAATCCGCACCCGTTTTCCGCCCGAGCCCAACGGTTACCTGCACGTGGGGCATGCCAAGAGCATCTGCCTGAACTTCGGGCTGGCGCGCGATTACGGTGGCGTGTGCCACATGCGCTTCGACGATACCAACCCTGAGAAGGAAGAACAGGAATACGTCGACGCCATCCTGGATGCGGTCAAGTGGCTGGGCTTTGGTTGGCAATCCGATTTCAACGGCCAGCCGCAAGAACACCTGTACTACGCCAGCAATTACTTCGACTTCATGTACCGCGCAGCCGAGTACCTGATCGAAGCGGGCCTGGCTTACGTGGACGAGCAGACGCCTGAAGAGATGCGCGCCAACCGTGGCGACTTCTCGACACCAGGCAAGGACAGCCCGTTCCGTTCGCGCACCCCTGCCGAAAACCTGACCCGTTTCCGCGACATGCGTGACGGTCAACTGGCCGATGGTGCCGCTGTGTTGCGCGCGAAGATCGACATGGCTTCGCCCAACATCAACATGCGCGATCCGGCCATCTACCGCATCCGTCGTGCGACCCACCACAACACGGGCGACAAGTGGTGCATCTACCCGATGTACACCTTTGCGCACCCGATTGAAGACGCGCTGGAACAGATCACCCACTCCATCTGCACCCTGGAGTTCGAAGATCAGCGTCCGTTCTACGACTGGTTGTTGGCTCGTCTGGGCGAAGGCGGCCTGCTGAAGTCGCCCGCGCCGCATCAGTACGAATTTGCGCGCCTGAACCTCACCTACGTCATCACCAGCAAGCGCAAGCTCAAGCAACTGGTGGACGAAAAGGTGGTGGAAGGCTGGGATGACCCCCGCATGCCGACCATCGTGGGCTTGCGCCGTCGTGGCTACACCCCCGAGGCCCTCCAACTGTTCTGCGAGCGCATTGGCGTGACCAAGGCGGACAGCTGGATCGACTACAGCACGCTGGACATTGCGCTGCGTGACGATCTGGAAAACAAAGCGCACCGTGGCATGGTCGTGCTGGATCCGGTCAAGCTGACGCTGAGCAACTGGGACGAGGTCATGGGCGCGGGCCATCTGGAGCCTTGCTCGCTGCCTGCACTGCCGCATCCGCCAGAAGGGACCGAGCCGCCTGCGCCTCGCCAGTTCAAGCTGGGCAAGGAAGTGTGGATCGAGCGCGAGGACTTCGAAGAAGTGCCGCCCAAGGGCTACAAGCGCCTGTTCCCGGGTAACAAGGTTCGCCTGAAGGGCGGCTATGTCATCGAGTGCACGGGCTGCGTCAAGGATGCCGACGGCCGTGTGACCGAGGTGCTGGCCAACGTGGTGCCCGATACCAAGAGCGGCACGCCGGGCGCCGATTCGGTCAAGGTCAAGGCGGCCATCACCTGGGTGGGCGTGGCCGATGGTGTCGCCGCCGAGGTGCGCCTGTATGACCGCCTGTTCACCGATGCGCAACCCGATGCGGGCGGCAAGGACTTCCTGGCCAGCCTGAACCCGGACAGCAAGAAGGTGGTCACGGCTTATGTGGAGCCTTCGCTGGCGCAGGCTCAGCCTGACCAGAAGTTCCAGTTCGAGCGTTTTGGCTACTTTGTGGCCGACCGCAAGGATCATCAACCGGGCAAGCCTGTGTTCAACAAAGTGACCGGTTTGAAGGATGGCAACTGGGCGAAGTGATTCGTTACGGGTTTGTCCGTTCAGAAAAGGGGCTTCGTGCCCCTTTTTTCATGCCTGTGTGACGATGCTGGCGGCTGGGCACGGACGTCCCATGGCGCCAAGGCCGAGTGAATGGTGGTGTTACGCTTGCTCAACGTTTTTGACGCCAGCAGATGGGGTTTGCATGTCTGAGGTTGCGCTGTTCATCCATTCCACGGCCACCGGGCCTTTCATGTGGCGTCCGTTGTTGGCGGACTTGCCTGAGGGGGTGACACCTCTGACGCCTGTGAACCGTGGCTACGCGCCCGGCGATGCCTTGTCCGTCGGCCAGGCGTTTTCCGTGCAAGACGAAGTGGCGCATTTGAAGGCGCTCATCCCACCGGGGACGACGGGCCTGCATCTGGGTGGGCATTCGTATGGTGGCTTTGTGGCGCTGACACTGGCCAAGGAAGCGGGGCTGCCTGTGCGCTCGATGTGGCTGTACGAACCCGTGCTGTTTGGTGCCCTGAGAGCTGAGCCGGAGCGCATGAGTGCTGACGTGGCAGCGCACGTCGAGGCGCTGTATGGCGCAGCGAATTCCATGCTGGATGAACAGATTGGCGGCAGTGAGGCCTGGATCGAGCGCTTCATTGATTACTGGAATCAGCCCGGCATGTGGGCCAGCATGCCGGACAAGGCCAAGGCAATGACGCGTCCTCTGGGCTGGAAAATGTTCCGCGAGGTGTGCAGTGTGTCGACAGAGCCCCAGGCGTTTGAGCACTACCAACTGCCTGTTCCCTTGACCCTGGCGTATGGTGAGCACACGACGCCCGCCGCCAAGGCCATGGTCATGCGCCTGGCTGAGGTCAACCCCCATGCCACCGTTGACGAGGTGCCCGGAGTCGGGCACATGGGCGTGGTCGGTGCCCCAGGCGTGGTCTTGCCCAGCTTGACAGCACATTGGGCGCGTGTTCGAGCCTGATGGATGGGGCGGGCGGTAAGGGACAATCTCAGGCATGTCAGAGCAAGAATCTTTATCGGATGACGCTAGCCTGTCGGTGTTGACGCGGACGCGCCGCTGGGTGCTGGTGATCGCAGGATGCGTGTCGCTGCTGCTGGGCTTGATCGGTGCCGTCTTGCCTGGTTTGCCGACCACGCCATTCGTGCTGCTGGCGGCCGCTTGCTTTGCCAAGGCGTCGCCCCGTTTACACCGATGGTTGATTCAACACCGTTGGCTGGGGCCGATGGTGCGTGACTGGGAGGCGCATCACAGCTTGCCACTTCGCATCAAGTGGCTGGCTAGCAGCATGATGGCCCTCATGGTCAGCGTGTCCGCCTGGCAGTTGGCCAACAAGCCACTGGCGCAGATCGGCGTGATCGGAGCGGGCTTGGTCGGCTGTCTGGTGGTTTGGCGCATTCCGACCCGTCGGTGAGCTTGATGTAGGGCAGGGTACCCCTGCGGGTACGGCGCTAAGCTGGCAGCCAGTTTGATGGAGGTTGCCATGCCTGAGATGTATTTCTACGAGCCGGCCAAGGGGCACGGGTTGGCGCATGATCCGTTTCATGCCATTGTCGGTCCTCGCCCGATTGCCTGGATCGGTACGCAAGATGAACGCGGTGCACGCAATCTGGCGCCCTACAGTTTTTTCACCGCGCTCAATTTCAATCCGCCGATGATTGGCTTTTCCAGTCTGGGCTACAAGGACACCCTTCGCAACATTGATCAGACGCGTGAGTTCACCTGGAACCTCGTGTCTCGGGATCTGGCCGAGGCCATGAACCAAAGCAGCGCGATGGTGGGGCCCGAGGTCGATGAATTTGCATTGGCCGGTGTGACCCCCGCTGCATCCCGTACGATTGCAGCGCCACGTGTGGCAGAAAGCAAGGTCAGCTTCGAGTGCAAGCTGGCTCAAATCGTGCGATTGCACACCTCAGAGGGGCAGGCTGTGGATGCGTGGTGGGTGGTCGGCGAAGTCGTCGCCGTGCACATTGATCCGACCCTCGTCCAGAGCGGTTCGTTTGACACGGCGGCGGCAAACATTGTTTTGCGTGGTGGTGGTCCCGCCGACTATTTCAGTATTGGCGCCGAGCAGCTGTTCAAGATGGCACGTCCGGGTTGATGCTGCACTTGATCAGGGGGGACTAAGGGTCAACGTGACTGCTTAGCCATTGTGAGGGTGTGGACACTGGCAGTGACTGTCTTTTGTTCATGATGATCGAACTCAATTTCGTTGAAGGCTTTGCCATTGCTGCCGGCTTTGTTCAGGCGTTTGCAGCAGGGGTCTTCATCCGTTTCAGGCGAGCGCGCCCGCAATGGGGGCTGGGCTGGCTGGCGTTCACGTTTGGTGCTGCAGCGCTGATCAACTTGGCCGCGCCTGTACTGCCATATGGCAGCAGCACTTCGTTACTGTCCATCACGAAACTTGTGTCGATGGCGCTTGGCATCGGGGTGATGGGCGCATTGGTGGCGGGCATCCGCTTGTACACTGCGCATCCTCGTCCAGGACCGTGGCTGGTGTTTTCGCTGACAGTTCTGGCTTATGTGGTGGTGGTGTTGTGGGCCGCTGCAGCACCCCGTACGGCGGCCCTGCAGAGCAACCTGTTGACGGGGGTGCTGTTCGCATACTTGGGCGGGCTGAGCTGGCGTGCCTCGCGACGGGAGCCGGGTGCCGGGCATCTGGCGGTCGCCCTGATGCTGTTTCAGTACATCCCGATGGTGCTTGGGGGCTATTGGTTTGGCCTGGACCAGGTCACCTTGCGCTATTGGTCATCCATTCCGTTCGCACTGGCTGGGTTGGGCATCATGTCGGCGACCATGGGACGCTTGCACGTCGAGTTGCAGGACTTGAACGAGACCTTGGAAAACCGCGTGATGGATCGCACCAAGGAGCTCAACGACATCATCGCGTCACTGGAGTCGTTCAATGGCATGGTGTCGCATGATCTCAAGGGGCCCTTGGGCGGCATGGTGGGCTTGTCAAATGTGGCGCTGGCAGCCTTGGATGCCGGCGATACCGAGCGCGCAAGACGGCTGTTCACCGCGATCCGGCATGAGTCTGCGAATTTGGCCGAGTTGGTCTCGGACATGCTGGCCTTGGCGCGTGCGACGCATGCCGAGCCCGTGCGACAGGCTGTCCCCCTGGATGAGCTGGTGCAGGAGTCGCTCACCTTCCTGGAGGTGACGCATGGCGAGGGCTCAGGGCGATGCGTGTGTCACCACGATCTGCCCGAAGTGCACGCAGACCGTGTTTTGCTCCGACAGGTTCTCGTCAACTTGCTTGGCAACGCACTGAAGTTCTCAAGCCACGCGCAGCACCCCTGCGTGAAGGTGGCGTCTCAACAAGTGGGGCAGACTGTGCGCGTCAGTGTGCAAGACAACGGCATTGGCTTCGACCCCGAAAAATCCGCCTCGCTCTTTCAGCCGTTTCAGCGTTTGCACGGCGGGGCAGGCTACGAAGGGACAGGCCTGGGGTTGGCCATTGTTCGACGGATTGTCGAACGCCATGGTGGACAGGTCGGGGCCGACAGCCAACCTGGGCAAGGTGCAACCTTCTGGTTCACGTTACCTTGCTAGATGTGCGCTTGGCTCAAGCGGGATCGGCGGTGTAGTACGCGCCAGCCGGTGGCCTTGACAGCATGGGCAGGATCACGCTGAATTGCTCGGGCGGGATGACCTGCGCACCGCTTTTGTGTGCGGAGATGGAGGCCCATTGCTCCACGATCACGAATTCGTGAGGATCGTCCTTGCCGCGCAACAACTGGGCTGATTCGCAGCCTGGCGCACGACGAAGCGTGGGCATGACGCCCACCAGAAAGGCGTGCAGATCTTCGGCCAAATGAGGTTTGGCGTAGAACCGATTGATGCGAGTGACGTGCATGAGCAGGACCTGGGCTGGACAACAGCCCGGATCCTAGCAAACTTGCCGTTACAGGCCGGACGAAAGGCTGCCGATGGCGATACCGGCGCTCACGCCGTTCCTGATCAAGAGCCCGAGGTCCGCGGTGCTGAGTGTGCCGCCGTTGACCAGGTTGTTGACCACCGGGGCGGTGGTGGCCGCGACATTGATCAGCGTGACCACTTGCTTACCTTGTGATGGCAGGATGGGCTTGATGAGATTGGCCACCGAACTGACCTGTTGCAGGCCCGAGATGATGGTGGTGGCGCTGATGTTCAGGCCCGCTTGACCGCTGACCTCCGCCAGGGCCACATCGCTGATTTCCACCAAGGTCGACGAGGGCGTGGTGTGCGCCAGGGCAGCGAATGGGGCGACAGCCAGCAGGGTGGCGGCGATGAGTTTTTTCATTGTTGCATTCCTGAAAGTGTGAATAGGACGCGCCTGAATTCAGGCGCGTCACATGCTTTCACGTCAATCATTTAATGCGACTCGTGAAACCACTCGGTCAACGCAGGACCGGGAACATTTGGCGGCAGTTATTCGGCTGCCGGGGCAGTGGCCTTCTTGCTGCTCTTTTTGGCTGCCGGTGCACGCGTGCGGCGAGGGCGCGGGGGGGCCTTCGCCTCTGCTGATGGGGCAGCGTCACCCGTTGGGGTCACAGGTTCGGGCATGGCCTGGCTGACTTCCATGGCGGCTGCACTGACGGGGGCCGACTTTGGTTGTCGGTCACTGGCATTGCGACGGCGTGGGCGGGGTGTGTCTGCTGCCGTGGGGGCCGCCACGACGGTATTGTCGATGGGCAAGGCCTCGGGGGAGGGCGCGACGTCGGTCGAGGCCGTCGCTGGTTCGGTGGCCTCGGTGCGGCGCTCGTGGCGACCTCGACCCCGGCCCCGCTGTCCCCGACGTTCTCGACCTTCTGGTGCGGCGGGCGTGGTCGGACTGGCTTCCTGTGGCTCGACCTCGGTGCGGTTCATCTCCACCACGCGGTCCGACGGGGTGCTCGATTCGGCAGCAAGGCCACTGGGGGCGCCGACCGTTGACGGCGCGGGTGGGGTTGGGATGCCCGTGCCGCGGAACACATAGGCGCTGGACTTTTCGTCGCGACCAAATTCCAGCAGACCGCGTGCCTTGGCCTCTTCCAGCAGGTTGCCAAAGGTGCGGAAGCCGTAATAGTTTTCGTTGAAGCCCGGGTTGCGGCGCTTGATGGCTTCCTTGAGCACCGAGGCCCAGATCTTGCCGCCCTCGTCGCGGTCGGTGACCAGGGCTTCGTAGGTTTCGGCGGCCATTTCCACGGCCTTGGTGCGGCGTGCATCCAGCTCGGCCTTGCGTCGGGCTTCTTCTTCCGGCGTGCGGCGTGGCTGAGGCTGGTCGCGGTTGTCACGGCGCTGGCGCTGGCTGTCCCGCACCAGGTCGTCGTAGAAGATGAATTCGTCGCAGTTGGCAATCAACAGGTCCGAGGTGGACTGCTTGACGCCCACGCCAATCACGTACTTGGCGTTTTCGCGCAGCTTGGACACCAGGGGAGAAAAGTCCGAGTCACCCGAGATGATGACGAAGGTGTTGACGTGGCTCTTGGTGTAGCAGAGGTCCAGCGCATCCACCACCAGACGGATGTCGGCCGAGTTCTTGCCTGACTGGCGCACGTGCGGGATTTCGATCAGCTCGAAGTTGGCCTCGTGCATGGCCGCCTTGAAGCCCTTGTAGCGTTCCCAGTCGCAATAGGCCTTCTTGACGACGATGCTGCCCTTGAGCAGCAGGCGCTCCAGCACCTTCTTGATGTCGAACTTTTCGTAGTTGGCATCGCGCACGCCCAATGCGACGTTCTCGAAGTCGCAGAAGAGGGCCATGCTGATGTGATCTTGTGGCTGTGCCATGGGATTCTTTCTGTAGGGGGGCCGGTGTGGGCGCTCAGCGTGCGGGCAGCAGGCCGAGGTCCACGAGGTAATGACTGGGGCGCTGGCGGTCACACAGGAAGGTGAGTTGTTGCCGTGCCCGGGTCATGGCCACATAAAGCAGATTGCGATTGTCGGGGGTATTGCCACCAATGGCGAATTCTCCCCGGTTCATGCGCGGCAGGATGACGTGATCAAACTCCAGCCCCTTGGCCGCTTCGATGCTGGACAGGATGATGCAGTCCTTGTCGCGCATGTGCTGCTGGCGCATCTCCCGCTCGTTCATGGCGCGGAAGAAAGAGGGCACGTGGTCGTACGTGGCAGCCGAGGCGATCAGGCCTTGGATGTTGGCATCGACCTGCGCCACGTCGTCGGCGAGCACCATCACGCGTGCTGCCAGCTCGCGTGGGGCCAGGGCACGCACAAAGCGGTCCATCAGGATGTCGGTGGCCTCGGTGTGGGCCACGTTCAAAGCCGCTTCGATGTGGCGACGGGCGCCGCCGCGCGCATTGCGCAGCACCTGGTTGTCCATGAAGTAATGGATGAGTGCCGGTGACTGCACGACCTGCTCGATGGCTTCTTGCTCGGCTTTGAAGCGGTCTTCCTTCGAGTCGGCCTCGGTCTCGACGAACGAGGCCGCAAACATCAGCAGGGCTCGCAAGATGCCTGCACGGGTTTCCGGGCGTTCAACTTGGTCGAAGGTGTTGTGGGCGCAGGCAATGATGCCGCGCACCAGCAGCACTTCGGGACGCATCAGGTAGGTGTCAAAACCCTGTGTGCGGTAGTCCACCCCGTGGTCCAGCAAGTGGTTTTCCAGGGCCACCGATTGGTGAGGCTGGCGCAGCAGGATGGCCAGACTCGACCGTGACGCGCCATCGGACAGCCCCACCCGATCACGGATGGTCGACACGATGTGGCGGTGTGCTTCCTTGTCGTGCTCAAAGGCATGAACCTCCACGGCGGTGCGCAGCGGGCTGAGCGACTGGTAGGACTTGTGTGCCAGTTGCCCGACGGCCTGAGCCAGATCGGCGCCGAAGCGCCAGGACGCGGTCAGGGGCAGGCGTTCGACGGGGCCGATTGCCCGTTCGAAGGTGTCACCCATGAATTGGGCATCGGCACCCGCCAGCGCGTGAATCACCTGATCCCGGTCCCCCACGCCGATGAAGGCGGTTTGCGGGTTCTGGGCCAGCAGGTGGCGCAGCACGGTGAACATGGCCCGGTTGGTGTCGTGCATCTCGTCGAGCAGCACCAGATGCAGACCCATGGCCAAAGGCGGGGGCAGATCGACAAAGGCGTCTTCGTCCAGCAGCAGGCTGGCCAGGTCGTACGTGGCGTCGTGGGGCGCCCGAAACACCGGGTGATCGGGGTGGCCGCCCCGGCGCAGTTGCTCGTAGGCCCAGAAGGTGCGCAGGGTCAGGTAGTCGCGGCCCAGCTCGGCGGCCAGAGAAGGGGTCAGCACTTGATCGCCGGCCTCCATGGCCCACTGCAGGGTGCCTTTGAGGTGGGTGAAGCTGGCCAGCAGCCCTTCGACCATGGCCTCGCCGCTGCCTTCCACGGCGAATTCGTCGGGATGGCGTTCGTCGGCATTGCTCATCACCCGCTCGATGGCTTGCAGCACGTAGGGCTTGAGCTGCTCAGGGTGCGTGTAGTGCACCAGGTTGCCACCTTCGATGTGTTGCAGGCGGGCGCGACAGAAGTCGTCAAAGGTACGCACCTTCAGGCGGCGCCGCACGCTGGCAGCCACGCCAATGCGCGCCAAAGCCTGTTGCATGGCCGTGACCGCTGCCTCGGTATACGTCAGCACCAGCAAGCGGTCGGGATCGGCGCCTCGGGTGAGGGCTTGCGCGAGCCGCAGGGCCAGGGAGGTTGTTTTGGCCGCCCCGGCATTGGCTTCGACAATGACGCGCTTGTGCCGCCCCAGTTGGATGGCCAATTGTTCAGGGGTGGGGGTGATGCCCAAAGGCAAGAAAGTGGTCGCGCTCATCTCAACAGTCAGGCTTCCGGCCAGGATGGGCGGTTACCGAGGGTGATTGTGGACTTAATTTTTTGAACGACAAGCCGAAGTGTGTCTAACGCGCGGCAAAAAAGCAGTTCAACAAAGTGCTGCGCGGAAGGTCCTTGACAGACCTAGGGAGAGATTGTGATGTCCGCTTCCAGCGATGTGGCGCTCAAACCGGTCGTGGTGCCGTTTTTGACGATTGGGGGCAAGCTGATCTGCAATGCGGTCGTACCCCTCTTGATGTTTGTGGCGTTTGGCGTGTGGCTGAACCTGCAACTCGGTAGCATTGAAAAAGCTGCGCATGATGCCAGGGCGGTGGATGCAGAGTTTGCGCTGTTGGCCAAAGACATGCAGCGGGACATCGTCCAGGTGCAGCAGTTCTTGTCGGATGTGTCGGCAACCCGCGGGCAGGATGGGCTGGATGACGGATTTAAGGAGGCCGAGGCACATCGCGCGGCCTTCCTGGCCGGATTGAACCACTTTGCGCAGTGGTATCAGTCACGTCAGCAAAGCGATGGCTTGAACGAACTGCGCGATTTGCGCACCCGGTTTGATGCCTACTACGATGCCGGGGTGACCATGGCCAGGCGATACGTGGCGGAAGGGCCGGCGGGTGGGAACCAGTCGATGCCCGCTTTTGACAAGGCCAGTGAGGCGCTGCAAGACAGTGTGGATCGATTTGTTCAGGGCGAAGTGTTCAACATGGATGCCACCTTGGATCAAGTGGACAGCCGAACGGCATTGCTCAGATGGATGGCGATTGGTTTTTGCGTGTTGCTGGGCCTGGCACTGGTGACCTTCAACTGGATCATTTATCGCAGCGTGCTGCGGCCCATCCAGGTGGCCTCGGTTGTGGCGCAACGGATTGCCAAGGGCGATTTGCGGCATCAGTTCTTGCCCAAGACGCAAGATGAAATCGGCATCATGCTGAACGCACTGGGCCAGATGCAGGACGAGTTGCGGGATCTGGTCATCAAGGTTCGACACGGTGTGGAAGAGGTGGATGCGACGTCAGCGGGCATCGTGACGGCCAATGAAGACCTCAGCTCACGGACCGAGCAGCAAGCTGCCGCTTTGGAGCAGACAGCAGCCTCGATGCAGCAGTTGGGCTGCACCGTCCGACAAAACGCGGACAACGCTCATGTCGCCAATGAACGCGCACGAGAAGCCGCACAGGTGGCGCTGGAAGGCGGGAAAGTCGTGGGGCAGGTGGTGAGCACCATGCACGGTATTCGTCAGTCGTCCGGCAAGGTGCGGGACATCATTGGTGTCATCGACGGGATTGCCTTTCAGACCAATTTGCTGGCCCTCAATGCCGCGGTGGAAGCGGCCCGCGCTGGTGAGAACGGGCGCGGCTTTGCTGTGGTGGCCAATGAAGTCCGACAACTGGCGGGGCGCTCATTGGCGGCCGCCGGTGAGATTCGCACGCTCATTGCCAGCAGTCTGGAACAAGTGGGGCATGGCGCCGAGCTGGTCGGGATCGCTGGCGACACCATGTCGAAAGTGGTGCAGGCGGTGGAGCAGGTCACCGCGCTGGTCGACGGGATCAGCACAGCCAGTCACGAGCAGACCGCGGGGCTGACCCAGGTGGTCGAGGCGGTAGCCCACATTGACGTCACCACGCAAAAGAATGCGGGATTGGTGCAAGAGAATGCGTCAACGGCAGCACGCCTGCGTGCGCAAGCCAGTGAGTTGGTGGCGGCCATCAGCGTCTTCGAGCTGGATGACACGCCGCAGCTGACTCACACCTCGTCCTGATTGGACTTTTTCTTGCGCAGTGCCTTCTTGCGCTGACGCTCGGCTTCGAGGGCTTCGCCTTCCGCCCACCAGACCTCGAATTCTTCCGGGGTCTCCAGCGTGATGCGGCCCAACACGGCGCTGCGATAGTCGTTGAGCACGATCTCGGCGGCCTTCGTCAGGTTGACGCGGCCCCCGCTCATCACCGCGCCGCGTTTGCGGGCGATCAGCTCCAGCAGTTCGTCGTCGTGCTGGGTCGGGATTGTCGCCACATCGTCCAATTTGTAGCGGGCGGCCAGCAGGCCGGGGTAGGGGCCTTTGAGGCTGCGCAGCAGTTCCAGCGCCACTTCTTCTTCGTCGTACGCGTTGCGGCCCACAGCGCCACTGGCCGCCAGGTGGTAGCCGCTGCGCTCGACCGAAATCTTGGGCCACAGCATGCCGGGGGTGTCGAACAGGTAGAAATCGCTGGCCAGGTTGATGCGTTGCTCAATGCGCGTGATGCCGGCTTCATCCCCGGTTTTGGCAGCTTTTTTGCCCACGAGGGTGTTCATCAAGGTGGACTTGCCCACGTTGGGTACGCCGCATATCAGCACGCGCACGGGCTTGTCCATGCCGCCACGGTTGGGAACCAAGTCCCGGCAAGCCTGAATGAGGCGCTGGGCCGGGGCTTTGTCGCTGGCGTCGAGGGCGATGGCGCGGGTGCCTTCCTGGGCGTTGTACCAGTTCAGCCAAGCTTCGGTGCGTACCGGGTCGGCCAGGTCCTGCTTGTTGAGGATCTTCAGTTTGCGACGGGTGCCAGTCAGTTGCGCCAGCATGGGATTGGCGCTGGAGCCGGGCAGACGGGCGTCGAGCAACTCGATCACCACGTCGATTTCCTTCATGCGGTCGCTGATGGCTTTTTTGGTCACATTCATGTGACCGGGGAACCATTGAATGGCCATCGGTGAGGGCTTTCTCTCTCTAAACAGAACAGTTCAAGCGGCCATCAAGGTGGCCGCCGGGTGGGCAGGGGGCGTGGCGAGGTGCTCGCGCATCCAGGCTTCCATCACTCGCGAGTCATTGATCGTGCGCAGGGCCAGATAGGCGTCTTCCGCCTGAGGATAACGCCGTCTCAGGTAATGCAACCATTGTTTCATGCGGCCATGCCGGGCGCGTGGTTCGATGCGGGTCAGGATCAGCGACCAGAAGTGCCACAGCAGGGGTTGCAGGTCGACCCACTCGGGGGCCTGCTGGGCGGGGGCATGACCCTGGTCGATCAGGATGGCGAGCGCCAGCCCCGGGTCGGACACGATGCCACGCCCGAGCATCAGGTCGGTGCAGCCGGATTCGGCCATGCAGCGGCGGGCGTCTTCGACAGACCAGACCTCGCCATTGGCCACCACGGGGATGCTCACCACCTCGCGGATGTCGGCAATGCGATCCCAATAGGCCGGTGGGCGATAGCCGTGGGCTTTGGTGCGGGCATGCACGACCAGTTCGCTGGCGCCACCGGATGCAATCGCGTGGGCACAGTCTTCGGCTTGGGCATCGTCGTCAAAGCCTAGGCGCATCTTGGCCGACACCGGGATGTGCGCCGGCACAGCCTGCCGCACGGCGTGCACGATGCGGTGGATCAGCTCGGGCTCTTGCAGCAGGGCGGCGCCCCCGCCGTGGCGGTTCACCACCTTGGCCGGGCAGCCGAAATTGAGGTCAATGCCCGCCGGGTCCAAGGTGGCCAGCTTGGCCGCGTTGTCGGCCAGACAGGCTGGGTCCGACCCCAACAGCTGTGACCGCACGGGCACCCCCGCCGGCGTGCGGCTGCCGTGGTGCAACTCGGGCACGATGCGTTTGAATGCCCGCTCCGGGAGCACGGTGTCGGTGATTCGGATGAACTCGGACACGCAGTGTGAGATGCCTCCCACGCGTGTCAATACATCTCGTAATGCAAAATCCAGCAGCCCTTCCATGGGGGCGAGCAAGATGGCCATGTCGGTTTTGAAAGTTGATCAAGAAGGTGTGCGGTCTGCCACAAGGCGGGTCTTTCACCCGTGATGATTGAGCGCGACAATCGATGCCAGACTGCTTCAGTTGTCCAGACAACTGCCGATAGAGTCCTGACAGTTCCCTCTCTTTTGAACCATGACGACCGCCATTGACACCACGTGCACGGACGCTATTCTGCTGGAACTGGACCGAGCACGTAAAAGTGGGCCCCTGTCCCACATCATCATCCCGCCTTGCCCGGAGTTGCTGACTCGCCTCCAGAAGGTGATGGCTGATCCTGAGCCCGATCTGAATGAGGTGGCGCGCATCGCTGCCAGCGATGTGGCCATGTCGGCCACCTTGCTGCGCAGTGCGAACAGTCCTTTGTACGCAGCCGGCCAGCCTGTGCAGACCATTGGGCAGGCCATGAATCGCCTCGGCCTGGAGCAAACGGCCGCCGTGCTGACCGGCTTCCTGGCCGAGCAAGCCATTCCTGTGAGCAGTCAATTGCTCAAGCGTTTCTGGGAGCGTGCTGCCAAGCGTGCGGCGAGCATGGCCTTCATGGCCCGCAAGTTGCCCGGCATTTCAACCGACGTGGCGCATACGTTCGGATTGTTTTGCCACGTGGGCTTGGCGGTGATGGTGCAAAGCATACGCGGCTACACCTCCACCATGGTGGAGGCGAATGCCCGCATTGATCGCTCTTATGTCGCCACCGAAAACGTCAACCACAAAACGGATCATGCCGTCGTGGGTGGCTTGGTGGCCCGTGTGTGGCGACTGTCGCCCACGGTGGTGGCTGCCATTCGCTTGCACCACGATCTGGATGCGCTGGGCGAGAGCAGAATTTCGTCCGATGCCCATAACCTCATTGCGATGGGCTTGCTGGCTGAATTCATCGTGCGTCGTCACGAAGGCGTGGATCAGGACGCTGACTGGGACAAATACGGCGAAGCCGCGATGAACTGGCTGGATACACCCATGTCTGAGTTGCTGACATGGGAAGACGAGTTGCGCGAGATTCTCGACAACGTTTGATGGCGCGTCGACCTTCATTAGGAAGGTCGCCCCCCTCCGGTAAGATGCCAACGCGGGCAGCCAAGCTGTCCGCGTTTTTCATTGTTCGATGGATACAGAGATTGATACACCATGGCCGGCTCCAGCCTGTTGATACTGCTTGATGACATCACCTTGATGCTCGATGACGTGGCGGCCATGTCCAAAATCGCCGCACGCAAGACCGCAGGGGTGTTGGGCGACGACTTGGCGCTGAACGCTCAGCAGGTGTGCGGCATTCGTGCCGAGCGGGAGTTGCCTGTGGTGTGGGCAGTGGCCAAAGGGTCGGTGCTGAACAAGGTCATCCTGGTGCCGGCGGCGTTGGCCATCAGCGCTTTGGCTCCGGTGGCCGTGACACCGTTGCTGATGTTGGGGGGCGCCTATCTGTGCTTTGAAGGGGTCGAGAAACTCGCGCATCCTTTGCTGCACAGCCATGAAGAAGACGAGGCCCACCACGCAGAACTGACCCAAGCCTTGACCGATGAAGCGGTCGATCTGGTGGCGTTTGAGCAAGACAAGATCAAGGGTGCTGTGCGCACTGACTTCATCCTGTCTGCTGAGATCGTGGCCATCAGCCTGGGGACTGTGGCCGATGCCCCGTTCAGCCAGCAATTGCTGGTGGTGGGGGGCGTGGCCTTGTTGGTCACAGCGGGGGTCTATGGGCTGGTGGCCGCCATTGTCAAGATGGACGATGTGGGACTGTACCTGCAGCAGCGCGGCGGGAAGGTGTCCCAAGCCATTGGCGGGCTGTTGCTGGCCGCTGCGCCCAAGCTGATGAAAGTGTTGTCGGTGGTCGGGACGGCCGCGATGTTCCTGGTCGGGGGCGGCATTGTGTTGCATGGCCTGCCCGGCGCACATGCGCTGATGCACGCGGTGGAGCATGGGCTGGCGAGTGTGCCGGTGCTGGGCCCGGTGCTGTCGTCGGTGGCACCGTTGTTGGCCGAAGGCCTCGGCGGCGTGGTGGTGGGTGCGGTGACGCTGGCGGTCGTGACCATCGCGCAGCGCATGTGGGGGCGCTTGCGCGGAGGGTGACTCAGGCCGCTTGCAATGCGTCGTGCAGGGCCACCAACTCTTGTGTGAGCTTGTGGCGTGCATCCAGGTGGATCATCGGACGCGACTGCTGGTGTGATTCTTTGATCTTCACCGAGGCGCTCAAATAAGGTTGCAGCACAGGCAGACCTTCATCAATGAGCTCCTGCACCAAACGCTGAGGCAGGCTTGCGCGTGGCTGAAACTGGTTGACGACGATGCCCGAGATGGCCAGTTCGTCATTGTGATCCGCCTGAATTTCCTGTACGTTTTCCATCAAGGCGTACAAAGCGCGCCGTGAAAAGTCGTCACAGTCAAACGGGATCAGGCACCCCTGCGCGGCGATCAGTGCCGAGCGCGTGTAGAAGTTCAGGGCTGGCGGCGTGTCGATGTAAATGCGGTCGTAGGTTTCGGCCAGATCGCTGAGGGCATCGCGCAGCTTGTAGATTTTGTAGCGCGACTCCAGCTTGCCGTGCAGCTCTTCCAGGCTGGGGTGCGAGGGCATCAGATCCAGACCCTCCCAGGGCGTCTGGATGACGTAGTCCTCCGGGCCCTTGGGGCGTGCGCTGAATTTCAGAGTTTGGTCGAAAAACTCGGCGGCACTGACATCCGCGTCTTCTTGTGGGCCACCCAGCAGATAGTGCGTCGAATTGCCTTGTGGATCCAGGTCCACCACCAGTGTCTTCAGGCCTTGCGCGGCACTGATGGCGGCCAGATTGCAGGTGATGGTCGACTTGCCCACGCCACCCTTCTGATTGAACACAACGTAACGCATGACCGGCTTCCTCACAACGGACTGATGGTGTGCATTGTGCACTGCAGCAAGGCTATTCTGCGTCACGGGCCCTTGATCAGGTGTCAGCGTTGGCCGCCGCAGGCGCTGATCTGCGACGCAGAAGGCGCTTGGTTACGCCTTCCAGATCGTCCAGCATGGTGTAGACAGCAGGGATGACCACCAGACTCAGGATCGTGGAGGTGATCAACCCCCCAATCACGGTCACTGCCATGGGGCTGCGGAAGGTGGGGTCCGCGTTGCCCCATCCCAGCGCAATCGGCAGCATGCCGGCACCCATGGCCAGAGTGGTCATCACCACGGGACGGGCTCGCTTGTGTCCTGCATCGATGAGTGCGTCAAAGCGATTCATGGGGGCTGTTGTGGGCAATCCATCGGGCCCAGGGTGTCCTCGCCGTGCCTCGATGGCGTACTCCACCAGCAGGATCGAATTTTTGGTGGCAATGCCCATCAGCATGATCAAGCCGATGAGCGACGACAGCGAGAAGCTCTTGCCTGCAATCAACAGCGCCACAAATGCACCACCCAGAGACAGTGGCAAGGCCGCCAGGATGGTGAACGGCTGAATGAAGTCCTTGAACAGCAAGACCAGCACCACATAGATGGCCAGAATGCCCGTGAGCATCGCCATGCCGAATCCCATGAACAACTCTTCCATCATCTCCTCGTCACCTTGCGTGATTTGACGGACGCCGGGAGGAAGGCTTTGGATGGAGGGCATTTTGGCGACCGCCTCGGTCAGTTCACCCAAAGGCGTCCCCGACAGTTCGACTTCGATGCTGACGCTGCGCGAGCGATTGAGTCGGTCCAGTCGAGCAGGCCCACCGCCTTGGTCCACCGAGACCACCTGACTGAGCATCACAGGGCCCTTGGTGCCAGGCACGGCCAACCGACCCAGCTGACCAAGGTCCTTGCGGATGTCATCCTTGAGCGTGACCACGATGGGAAGCTGACGCTGCTCCAGGTTCAGCTTGGAGACCAGTTGGTCGTAATCGCCCACGGTGGCCACGCGCAGCGTGTCAGCAATGGCTTTGCCGGTGACACCGAGGTCGGCGGCTTTGGCAAAGTCTGTGCGCAGCACGACTTCATTGCGGATCAGGCTCGCGGTGGACGCGATGTTGCCCAAGCCAGGAATCTTGCGCAGGTCTTTGAGGACCGCATCGGAGGATTCGATGAGAGCTTGCGGATCGTCACCAGTGAGGACCAGCTGGTACTTCTCCCCTGAGCCACCCAAGCCGACCTTGCTGCGAACCCCGACCAGATCGGCCATGGCCGTGCGGATGTCGGCTTCGACGATTTGCTTGGTAGGGCGCTCGGAGCGCGGATCCATCAGGATCGTCAGCGTGGCCATGCGGACGTCACTGCCTGTGCCGGCCACCATGGGGTCGCTGCCCGCGGCCCCTCCACCGATCGTCGTGTAGATGCTGCGAATGTGTGACACATGCTGCAGGCGTTGACGGGCCTCCTCAGCCGACTGGCGTGTGGCTTCAATGGTGGAGCCGGGAGGTAACTCGAGAAACACCTGCGTTTGGGAGTTGTCGTCCGGGGGGATGAAACCTTGCGGCAGCAAGGGAATCAGCATCAGTGAACCCACAAAAAACGCACCGGCCATGCCGAGTGTGAGCCATCGATGATGCAAGGCCCATCGGCTGACGCGCAAATAAGCGGGCATCCAGAATGGATCCCGATGCGGGTGTTTGTTGGGCTTCATGATGTACGCCGCCATCATGGGGGTCAACAGGCGAGCCACCATCAGGGAGGCAAACACCGACAGGGCAGCCGTCCATCCGAACTGTTTGAAGAACTTGCCGGCGATGCCATCCATGAAGGCCGTGGGCAGGAAGACGGCAATCAGTGTGAAGGTCGTGGCGATCACAGCCAGACCGATTTCCGATGCGGCCTCGATCGCGGCCTGCATGGGTGACTTGCCCATGTGCAGGTGACGCTCGATGTTTTCCACTTCCACAATGGCATCGTCCACCAGCACCCCGATCACCAGGGACAGGGCCAGCAAGGTGATCATGTTCAGAGAAAAGCCCATCAGGTTCATGCCCACGAATGCAGGCAGGATGGACAGAGGCAGGGCCACGGCAGAGACCAACGTGGCGCGGCCATTGCGCAAGAACATCCACACCACGATGACCGCGAGGATCGCGCCCTCGTAGAGCATGTGCATCGACGCTTCAAATTCTTCCTCCGCGGTCTGCACGAAGTTGAAAGCTTCCGTGATCTCCAGATCCGCTCGTTCGCTCTTGAGTTGATCCAAAGCGAGTTCAATGCCACGACCGACGTCCACTTCACCCGCGCCTTTGCTGCGCGCAATCTCGAAGCCCACGACGGGTTGGCCATTCAGCATGGCGAGCGAGGTGCGATCAGCAATCGTGTCTTGCAGGCTGGCGACATCGCGCAGCTTGAAGTGCTGGCCATTGGCCAAGGACAGATCAATGTCGGCCAGTTCCTCTACATTGCGAGCGCGGGCCATCAAGCGCACGGGCTGCTGCCCCTGACCCAGGTCTGCACGTCCCCCCGTGGCATCGGTCTGAATGTCACGAAGTTGGTTGGACACGTCGGCGGCTGTCGCGCCGATGGCCTCCAGCTTGACGGGGTCCAGTTGCACCTTGATCTGGCGCGTGACGCCACCCACGCGCGTCACCGAGCCCACACCTTTGACGCCCATCAGGCGGCGGGACAAGGTGTTGTCCACGTACCAGGACAGCTCTGCTTCATCCATCTTGGCCGATTGAATGGCGTAGGCCAGGATGGGGGTGCCGGTCACATTCAGCTTGCTGATGATGGGGTCACGCAGATCGCCTGGCAGGTCGGCACGCACGCCTTGTACGGCTGAGCGCACATCGTCCACGGCTTCTTGCACGGGCTTTTCCAGCCGGAATTCGGCTGTGATGTTGACCACGCCATCCTGCACGGTGGTGCGCATGGTCTTGAGACCTTGCACGGGGGCGATGGCGTTCTCCAGCTTGCGTGCGACCTCGGATTCCAGTTGCGGTGGGGCGGCGCCCGGCAACGCGGCCGAGACCGTCACGGTCGGGAAGTCCATGTCCGGCAGGTTTTGCACCTTCATGGCATGGAAGGCAGCCAGACCGGCCAGGCTCAACATGAGAAAGAGCATGACCGCCGGGATGGGGTTTTTGATCGACCAGGTCGAGAGGTTCATGGTGTGCGCCTTACTTGGTGGGGCGAGCTGGCGCCGATGAAGCCAATCGCACGGTGTCACCATCGCTCAGGAAGGCGCCACCACTGGCCACCAACTTGTCCTGTGCGGTGATCCCCGACAGGATTTCCTGGCGTGTGCCCACCAATCGACCGATGCGCACTTTCTTTTGTGTCACCTTCAGGCCATCTGACACCGCAAATACCAGATGGAAGCCATCGCGCGCCACCACGGCGCTTTGTGGCACGAACAAGCCCGCTTGTGAGCCGATCGTGAGATCGCCTCGCACGTAAGAGCCCGGCCGCAGGGGCGTTGCGCCTTTTTCCTCCGGGGACTGAATGTCCACATAGGCCAGCCCGCGGCGAGACACGGGGTCGACGGTTGGAGCCGTCATGCGCACACGTCCCAGCCAGGCGACGCCGGAGGGGGCCATGATGCGCACCGTCTGCCCCGCGTGGATGTCTTCCAGCTCTGCTGCGCTGAATTCGCCTCGCCATTCCAGGCGTCCTTGTCGAATCAGACGGAACATCTCGGTGCCAGGGTTCAGCACTGAGCCAATGGTGGCCTGACGGGCCGAGATGATGCCGTCATCGGGTGCCTTGACGGTGGTTTGACTCAAGCGAAGTTGCTGCATGGACAACTGCGCTTGTGTGGATGTCAGTTTGGCCAGAGCAGCCTGCTCGCGTGTCAACAGTTGTTGAATCTGCTGCTCGCTGAGCGATCCTGAACCCTGAAGGTTGCGAGCCCGAGTGGCGTCAGCCTTGGCTTCGTCGGCATTGGCGCGCGCTTCCAGCACGGCGGCTTCAGCCAAGCGCAGATCGCTCAGGACCGTGTCGCGGGCGAACGTGGCCAACACTTGGCCCTTGCGAACGCGATCGCCGACTTGTGCATGCAATTCGGCCACGCGCAGCCCGCTGACTTCCGCCCCAATGACGGCCTCTTGCCACGCCGCGATGGTGCCGTTGGCTTGCAAGGACCTGGGCTGGGCTTCCGTGCTGGGCGATACCAACGTGACCGTCAGAGCTGGCTTGGCCACGGCTTTGCTGGCCGCTTGGGCGGTCTGCGCACTGGAGGGTGTCACCAGTAGGCAGGACAAAGCGAGGGCGGCCCACTGAAAGGACGAACCGACAGGTTTGGTGAACAGAGAAGTCTGCATGGGGATGCTTTCGTTCATTCAGCGGGGCGATTGGCGGTGAAGCCACCACCAACCGCACGGTAGAGCGTGAGCCACGCACGGTGGCGTTCCAGATTGAGTGCCAGGGTGATGCGGTCGGCTGACCAGGTCTGGCGGCGGATGTCTTCGAAATCGATCTGGCTCAGCATGCCTTGCTCCAGCAGCCGTGCATTGGCATCCAGTTGCGTGTGAGCGCGTTGACTTCTGAGCTGACCTTCTTGCCATCTCTGCTCGGCACTGTGAAGTTGAAGCAGCGCCTCTTCCACTTCCCTGACTGCCTGCCTGACCTTGGACTGAAAACGTACCTGAGCGGCTTCCAGCTCTACGTCGGCTGTGTGCTGCTGAGCCGCTCGCAGACCGGCATCAAACAGGGGCAAGGTCAGCGCCATGGGACCAAACGTCCAAGACGGACCGGAGACATCTGTGCTGCCACTTTGAACTCGTGCGCGGCCGACAAAGCCATCCAGACTCAGCCTGGGCAGGCGGGCTGCCTGGGTTTGCAAGCGGTTGGCTTGGGCTTGCAGAACGTCGCGCTCGGCGACGTAGACGTCCGGTCGTTGCATCAAGGCTTGAGCTGGAATGGCCGTGATGGCGAAGGGCGTGGGCGAGGGCACCCTGCTCTGCGCAGAGTCGAGGCGTGTGCGCAGATCGGGCTCGGGCAATCCGGTCAAAGCAACCAGTGCTTTCACAGAGGCTTCGCAGGTGGCCTGTTGTTGCAGGACATTGGCGCGACTGTCTGATGCCAACGACTGTGCGGAGGCCAGATCGATTTGCGAGCGCATCCCAAAGCGGGTGGCTTGCTCGGTCATGACTCGGGATTGCTCTCGTGAGCTGGCATCGGCCTCAAACAGTCGCAACTGATGTCGGCAGGTGCGCACGCTGTGATACTGGTCGGCGACTTCGGCTGCCACCAGCGTGCGTGCGTCATGCCACAGGGCCTGAGCCGCTTCGAGTTGGGCTGCGGCACTCACATGGCCGGCTCCCTGGAAACTGGCGAGATCCACGGCCCAACTGATTTGCAAGCCGGCCTGACGTTGTGCCAAGGCAGGGGTTTGGGCTGGCGAATAAGTGCGGGTGGTCGAGGCTGTGGCGTTGATCTGCGGGAGGTCGGAGGCCCATGCTTGTGCTTGCTGTGCTTGTGCCTGAGCGATTCGCACTTGTGCGCTCGCGATGTCCGGGCTGACCTTTTGTGCTGCCGCGATCAGGTCCGTGAGTTCCGGCTCGTTCTGCGCTTGCCACCACGCTTGCAGTGCGGCGCCCCGTGTCTGATCCGGCAAGGGCGCTTGCCATGGCGCGGCAGGTTCAGTCGCGTCGTTGTGCAAAGCCTGGCTGGAGAGTGTGGCGCAGCCGCTGAGGCAGAGTGCCAAGGCGGCTGTGTAGGCAGATTTCGGGGTCATGAGCACTGCTCCTCAGGGCCGATGGCTCGCCACAGAAATTCAAATCCAGCCCCGCGGTAGGCCTCTGCGGCAGTGGGGTGGGAGGTCATGTAGCCGATGGTTGCGTTGGTGACGGCGGTCAGCAACGCGTCCGAGAATTCGGTCGATTGCTCCGTGTTCAATCCGGCAAAGTGAATGGGCTCTTGCTGATAACCGACATCGGCACAGAGCTTGTTGGCCGCATCCAGTTGTTCGGGCGTCAACTTGCCGGAGACCGACAACTGGTTCATCGCCGCATAGGCTGCGGGATGCTCAATACCCCAGTTGACGTAGTTGTCCCATAGCAGGCGAGTGCGCGCTTTCAAAGATGCGGTGGCGTCATAGCCCAGCGTCAGGCAGGTTGCCAACTCGGCCAGCACATGCTCGAACACCGCCCCGAACAAGGTATCCTTGTTCGGAAAATAGAGGAACAGCGTGCCTTCGGCCACGCCTGCCCGCCGAGCAATCAGCGATGTGGGGGCGCTCAACCCCTCGCTGGCAAATGTTTCGGTGGCGGCCTTCAGCAAGGCTTGCCGTTTGTCTTCACTGCGAGGTCTGGCCACGCGCGCTCCCATCAATAAATGAGTGTGTACTCAATCATAAATGTGGGCAACCAAACTTGGCAAGTGCCTGAATGGGGCGACCAATGACAAAGGGGAAGCGTGTTTCCACGCTTCCCCTTGTGCGAAGGATGCTCAGCCTGCGCTCAGCGCTTGGCTTCCGGCAGTTCGATCTTGACCTCCAGCACCTCCAGATCATCCTGACGCTCCAGGTTGACCTTGATGTCGTCGGGATTGATCGACACGTACTTGGAAATCACCGCCACCAGTTCCCGCTGAAGATCAGGCAGGTAGGTTGGACTGGACGAGCGGCCGTTGCGCTCGTGGGCGAGGATGAGTTGCAGGCGTTCCTTGGCCACCGAGGCCGTCTGCTTCTTCTCGCCGAGGAAAAAGTTGAGGAATCCCATGGTTTACTTGCCTCCGAACAGGCGCTTGAAGAAACCGGGCTTTTCAGCTTCCACGAAGCGCAGGGGCTTTTCCTGGCCCAGGAAGCGGTCGATCACGTCCTGGTAGGCCTCGGCCACGTCGGTCCCCTTCATGTGGATGGCGGGGACGCCCTGGTTGGACGCGTTGAGCACGGTCTCCGATTCGGGGATCACGCCGATCAGCTTGACCTTGAGGATGTCATAGACATCGTCGAGGGACAGCATCTGGCCGCCTTCCACGCGGTTGGGGTTGTAGCGGGTGATCAGCAGGTGCTCTTTGATGGGCTCGGCGCCATCTTGGGCACGCTTGGTTTTGCTGCTGAGCATGCCCAGGATGCGGTCGGAGTCACGCACCGACGACACTTCGGGGTTGGTCACTACGATGGCTTCGTCGGCAAAGTGCATGGCCATCAGGGCACCGGTTTCGATACCGGCGGGCGAGTCACACACGATGTACTCGAACCCCATCTCGCCGAGTTCCTTGAGGACGCGTTCCACGCCTTCTTGGGTCAGGGCTTCCTTGTCGCGCGTTTGCGAGGCGGCCAGGACAAACAGGTTTTCACATTGCTTGTCCTTGATGAGGGCCTGGTTCAGATTGGCTTCGCCGTGGATCACGTTGATCAGGTCGTAGACCACACGGCGTTCGCAACCCATGATCAGATCCAGATTGCGCAGACCGACGTCGAAGTCGATGACGGCAGTCTTGTGGCCACGCAAGGCGAGGCCGGAAGCGAAGCTGGCGCTGGTGGTCGTCTTGCCGACGCCGCCTTTGCCTGAGGTCACCACGATGATCTTGGCCATGTCTGGCGGTCCTTTCAGTTAATGCTGGATCAGAGTTCAATGGGGTCGAACACCAGGCGATCGCCATCCAGACGAATCTGGGCAGGCTTGCCCACCACATTGGTGGGCAGCGGCGTGTCGGTGGTGCGATAGGTGCCTGCGATGGAAACCAGTTCCGGCTCCATGCAGGTAGAGAAGATGCGGGCGTCGGTGTTGCCCTTGGCGCCGGCAATGGCCTTGCCGCGCAGCGGGGCGTAGACGTGGATCGAGCCGTCGGCAATGACTTCGGCGCCGTGGTTGACCACGGCCATGACGATCAGGTCGCCGCCTTTGGCGTAAATCTGCTGGCCGGAGCGCAGGGGCTTGTCGAGGATCATGGTGCTGGCCGCCATGGGCACATGCACGGGCACTTCAACGGGCACTTCGCGGATGACTTCGCGCACCACCTCTTGCACCACGGTTTCGACGCGGGCAGCTGGTGCGTGTCCGTCCGGGGCCTCGATCAAACCAGCCTGCTGGGCTGCGTAGGTTTGCGACACGGTGCCACCGCGCACGGCAATGGGCTTGATCTTGTAGCGGGCCAGCAGATCAATCAGGGCAGGGAAGTTCACCGCCACATCCAGACTGGCCAGGTGGGTCAGGTCAATCACCACTGGCTCACCGTTGAAGAGGTCGGGTGTGGCACCAAAACGCTCTTCGAGAGCCTGCGCGAGCGAGGTCAGGTTGCCTGTGCGCAGCAGAAAGGCTTCCAGCGGGAGCGTGGCGCTCTTGAAATCGAACAGGGCGGAGGCGTTTCCGTTGGTGGCGGCAGACATGGACAGCGGTCGCGGAGAAAGTCTCAAGTTTAAGGCAGCGCAGGGCATATTCCGCAGAGTGCAAGACTGGGGCAAGCCATACTTGAGGGGGAGGGTGAGGCTGAACGTGGACGTGAACGGATTTTTGTCAACAGATCAGGTGGGCTTGGCCGTGGCGGTGGGCTCGGGGTTGCTCATTGGCCTGGAGCGCGAGCGACGCAAAGGCGAGGGCGATGACCGCAGTGCGGCGGGCCTGCGCACCTTCACCGTGGCCGCCTTGCTGGGCGCCATGGCGCAACTGGTGTCGGACGTGCTGGCCAGCGTGGCCTTGGCAGGCGTTGCCATCCTTGCTGCGCTGGCTTACGCGCGCTCTCGATCCAAGGATCCGGGACTGACCACGGAGTTGTCCCTCATCGCGACGGCATTGATCGGGATGCTGGCCATTGCGCACCCTGCGCTGGCTGCGGGATGCGCAGCCATCGTAGCGGGGGTGTTGGCGGCCCGAGAACGCCTGCATCGCTTCGCAACCCATTGGTTGAGTGAGCAGGAGTTGCATGATGGGCTCTTGCTGGCCGCCCTGGCGTTGGTCTTGTTGCCGCTGTTGCCGAGTCAGCCCGTGAGTTGGCTGGGGCACATGTCGCTAAGGCGGGTGCTGATGCTGGTGATCCTGATTCTGGTCATGCAGGCGGCCAGTCACATTGCTAAACGCTTGCTCGGTGCACGGGCGGGGCTGGCCTTGTCCGGACTGCTAGGCGGTTTTGTGTCGAGCTCGGCGACGATTGCCTCGATGGCCGGGATGTACCACGCGGGGACGGTGCCCTTGCGGTTGGCCTTGTGTTCGGCCGTTTTGTCGATGGTGGCCACATGGGTGCAGATCCTGCTGATGGGCTCGGTGGTGGCCCCGGCAGCGGTTCAGGCTATTTGGCCCTTGTTGTTGCTGGGGGGCTCCGTGCCACTCATCTTGGGTGTGCTGCTATGGCGGCAAAACGGGCACGGGCAACAGCCTGCAGGTGCGTCTCATGCTGTGTTGCGTCTGCAAGAGGCGGTGATGGTGGCTGCGCTCTTGTTTGGCGGCTCGGTGCTGGTTTACTGGGCTCAGCAAGGCGGTGTGAGTGGCCTTTTGCTGGGCACAGGGGTTGCCGCGCTGGCAGATGCGCATGCGCCCATGGCGAGCCTGATGTCGCTGTACGCAGCAGGCAAATTGACGGCGCCCTTGCTCATGACAGGCATCATGGTGGCTTTGAGTGCCAATGGGGTCACCCGCGCTTCCATCGCATCTCTGTCTGGTGGATGGCGTTTTGGCGCGGGCGTGACGATGGTGCTGGTGCTGAACCTGATGGTGGGGTGGTCGGCCGTCTGGTGGCTGAACTGATCAACCTTGCAACTGGAAGACGGCCACCGCGTGCGACAGGTGTTCGGCCTGACGTCGCAGACTTTCGGCTGCTGCTGCGGTCTCTTCCACCATGGCCGCGTTGCTTTGCGTGCCTTGCTCCATCTGCGTGACGGCTTCGGTCACTTGGGTCAGGCCCAGCGTTTGCTCGCGGCTGGCGTGGCTGATCTCACCAATGATGTCGCTGACGCGTGTGATCGCATTGACGATTTCGGTCATGGTGCTGCCGGCCTGATTGGCTTGCTCCGCACCCGTGCCCACACGTTCCACGCTGGCCGTGATCAGTGACTTGATCTCACGTGCGGCTTCGGCACTGCGCTGTGCCAGCGAGCGCACTTCGCCTGCGACCACGGCGAAGCCTCGGCCCTGTTCACCTGCACGTGCGGCTTCCACGGCTGCGTTCAAGGCCAGGATGTTGGTCTGGAAGGCGATGCCGTCGATCACCCCGATGATGTCGGAAATCTTCTGCGACGAGTGGTTGATGTCTTGCATGGTCTGCACGAGGTGGGTCACCAACTGACCACCTTGCGTCGCCACATGGCTGGCGTTGTGCGCCAACTCACTGGCTTGCGACGCGCTTTCGGCGTTGTGGTTCACCGTGCTGGACAACTGCTCCAACGCCGATGCCGATCGCTCCAATGCAGCGGCTTGATCCTGCGTTCGGTTGGACAGGTCTGCGCTGCCCTCGGACACCTGCGTGGCCGCCGACGAGACGCTGTCGGCGTTCTGGCGCACGCGCATGACGGTGGCCCGCAACTGTTCGATCATTTCGGCCAGACCTGCGACCAGACTGTGCTCGTCGCCAGGTGCCACACGAACGTGGAAACCCAAATCGCCAGAAGCCACTTTGTGCAGCAGGCGGCGCACGGTGCCGGGCTCGCCACCGAGCGTGCGCATCAGGTAGCGCGTGATGGCCAGCGCGCCACCAAACAGGATGATTGCGCCTAGGACCGAGGTGATGATCATGGTCCAGTGGGCGCGACTGCGTGCGGCCGTGGCGGCTTCGTCTGTGGCCTTGGCATGCGCCTCAATGTCTTTGATGACTTTGATTTGCTTGCCTTCCAGTTCTTCAAACAGCCTGATGAACTCTGGCAGCTTGGCCGATGCCGCTTGCGGATCCCGAGCCGCGAGCTGACAGATTTCCTGCCCGACGGACGCGTACCGTTTGACGATTGGGAGCTCTTCTTCCACGTCACGCAGAATGGCTGGTTCCAGTTCCAGGCGCGACAAGGACTCTACGTAGTTGATGAAGTCCTTGCCATGCTCGTCCGCCTCTTTGATGGCGTCCTGGATGGGGGCAACCTGTCCCATCTGGGCGTACATCAGTGCCTGAAAGACATCGCCTCGCAAGCCTTCATGCATCATGTCGCCCAAGGTGGCGTACTGCGTGGCCTGAGTGGCCACGACCGTGTTGTCCATGCTCTGGCCCAGGCTCCGCAGGCTGATCCCGCCCACGGCACCCACGATGCCCGTAAAAACCGCTCCTGCCATCCCAAAACTCAGCAGGACGTGACGCATCTTCATTTACAGCTACTCCTGGATCCAGCAGACTGAGGGGTAATTCCCTCTTTCGTCCATGGTGTTATCGGTCATCTGAAGGGGGGCTTGAGGCATATGAAAAAAACATTGTTATTTGCAAACCCTTAATGGTCATTGGCATATCGGCAGGCGTCTGCGTTTGATGCATGTTGTTACACTCTGATCTGATTAGGGTATGTACTGAAACGATATTGATTAAATGAAGGGACGGGGAATGGACATGCGTTTGGACAAGGGCGGTGCTGGGACGAGTGATGGGTCGACACAGGTGCCCACTCAAATCCTGGATGACAAGCCCGACCAGCCGTCGCAGTCCCGAGAGTTGGGGAAGAAGGTGTCCGACAAGCTCAGAGAGATGTTTGTCGTCTGTGACCCTTCCGAGGCACTGCGTCAGCACTTCGAGTTGGCTGGCGCGCCTTATCTGTTGTTGCGCGACCTTGGGGGCGGTGCTGCCCGCACATTTTTGGAGGCCTTTGCGCGCACGACCAGTCTGCCCGTCGAAGAGTTGAGTGTGCGGCGCCAAGGCTTTGGGACCGTCCTGGCAACCCTGACCTACGTGGATTGCCCGGCACGCGGCGACAAGGTGCGCATCTATCTGGACGATGCACAGACCGAGTCCTCCGAGCAAATTGCCATCAGCCGTGTACTGACCGAGTGGGCAGGGCTGCACGTCTTGTTTGGCGAAAGCCTGGGGCCGCAAACACAACTGGCGCTGACCTGCCTGAAGGACGATTTGACACACGCACGGCGCTCTATTCTGGTGCCGATGCTGGTGCTGCCGCAAAAGCGCGAGGCGCAATTGACGCAGGCCATCGAAGAGTTTGGGCAGCAGACCCGGGTGAAGATGGACGTGGGGCCTGCCACCGCCGCCACCAGTGGCTTGTGGGCGTTGATGGTGGCCAGTTGGAACCGGCATGCACAGGCCAATGTGGGCAGTCGCATGCCCCTGCTGGATGCCAGTCGCCTCAAGGGCAAGAGCGATGTGACCTCAGCCGATGTGGTCACGGTGACCCGCCGCCCCAAATCACCGGAAGCCCAATTGGCTTCGCCCTTGTTGGTGGTGAACCAGACTGTGGCACCGGCCACGACCAAGCCGCAGGGGGCGTTCGACCTGTATCTGCAAGAGATCGTGGCGCGCACCGACAGCACGCATGGCTGTTTGTTCATGCTGGCTGATCGCAGCGTGGTGGCTTCGACCCCTCATGCTCCGGCGGCCGACATGGCGGCTCAAAGCCACCATCTTCTGGCGGCGGTCGGGCGCGTGGGTGTGGGGCTCGAAATGGGGCGCATGGTGCGCGAGACGCATGTCACCATGGGCGAGATGCAATTGGTCGTGCGCCCCGCGCGGGTCAAGGCTGGCAGTGTGCTGGTGTTGCTGCTGCCTCGCCAGAATGATCCCTCTGCCTGGCGTCTGGCGATTGATCGCTACGACGCGCAATGGCTGGCACAGCGCAAGGCGGCCGCCTCACGCTGAACGCATCGCAGGGCCGTCAACGGCCCTTCTTGACCGGGCGAGCAGACTTGCTGGCCGGGCGTGATGCCCCGCTGCCCGCACGTCCCGCGCCGGTTTGTCGAGGCGGCAAGCCGGTGTGCTGCGTGAGGATCTGGCCACGTCGGGGCTGCCCGCCAGACCCGCGAGGTAAATCGCGTGGGTCACGCTGGGTGTCCCCAATTTCGGCATGGCGTTGACCTGTCACACGTTGTCCGCTGGCGCGTCCCACCGTCACCACCGAGGTCTTGGTGCCGGCCTTGGTGGAGTTCTTGCGGCGCGCGCTGTCGTAGCCCCCGTCGGTGGCGGGCTGGTAGGTCGGAATCAGGTGGTGCTGTCCGTTTCCGATCAGATCGGCGCGACCCATGGCCTTGAGCGCATCGCGCAGCAAAGGCCAGTTGTTGGGGTCGTGGTAGCGCAGGAAGGCCTTGTGCAGGCGGCGACGCTTTTCGCCCTTTACGATGTCGACCGATTCCCCGCGCCCCGGCTGACGGCTGATGCCCTTGAGCGTGTTCAGCCCGGAGTGGTACATGGCCGTCGCCGTGGCCATGGGGCTGGGGTAGAACGTTTGCACCTGGTCGGCCTTGAAGCCATTGCGCTTGAGCCAGACGGCCAGGTTCATCATGTCCTCATCGGTGGTGCCGGGGTGGGCCGCGATGAAGTAAGGAATCAGGTACTGCTTCTTGCCGGCTTCTTCGCTGAATTGCTCGAACATCTGCTTGAAGCGGTCGTACGTGCCGATGCCTGGCTTCATCATCTTCGACAGCGGGCCTTGCTCGGTGTGCTCGGGCGCGATCTTGAGGTAGCCGCCCACGTGGTGGGTGACCAGTTCCTTGACGTACTCCGGCGCCCGCACAGCCAGGTCATACCGCAGACCTGACCCAATCAGGATCTTCTTGATGCCGGGCAGGGCGCGGGCGCGTCGGTACATGCGCACCAGCGGGCCGTGGTCGGTGTGCAGATTCGAGCAAATGGTCGGGTACACGCAAGACGGCTTGCGGCACGCGGCTTCAATGGCCTTGGAACTGCAACCCAGGCGGTACATGTTGGCCGTGGGGCCGCCCAGGTCGGAGATGACCCCGGTGAAGCCCTTGACCTTGTCTCGGATATCCTCGATTTCCTTGAGCACCGAGGCTTCCGAGCGGCTCTGGATGATGCGACCCTCATGCTCGGTGATGGAGCAGAAGGTGCAACCGCCAAAGCAGCCGCGCATGATGTTCACACTGAAGCGGATCATGTCCCACGCCGGAATCACCGCATCACCATACTTGGGGTGCGGCGCGCGGGCATAGGGCAGGTCAAACACCATGTCCATTTCGGACGTGGTCAGCGGGATGGGGGGCGGGTTGATCCACACATCTTGCGCCCCCGGGCCTTCGCCGTGGCGCTGCACCAATGCGCGGGCATTGCCGGGGTTGGTTTCGAGGTGCAGCACGCGGTTGGCGTGGGCATACAGCACCGGGTCGTCCTTCACCTGCTCGTAAGAGGGCAGGCGGATCACGGTGCGATCCCGCGGGGGCATGACGATCTTGCCGCTGCGCTCGGGCAGGGGCTTCGCCGGCGTTTTGGCCGCCAGCGCCGGGTTGGGCACGATGCGGATGGGCTTGCTGCCATCGGATGGGGTCGGGTTAAAGGCGCCGGCCTCTTCCATGGCGCAGGTGGCGCCGTTGTCGGCAGCCAGTTGGCCCGTGGTCAGGTAGGGGTTGATGTGCTGATCGATGCGGCCTGGCTGGTCGACTTCGGTCGAATCCAGCTCGAACCATCCTTGGGCCGTCGGGTCATGGCGTTTGCGCACAAAGGCCGTGCCACGGACATCGGTGATCGACGCAATGGGCTCGCGCGCGGCCAGGCGGTGTGCCACTTCCACGATGGCACGCTCGGCGTTGCCGTACACGAGCAGGTCAGCCTTCGCGTCCATCAGGATGGCGCGGCGCACCTTGTCCGACCAGTAGTCATAGTGTGCGATGCGACGCAAGGAGGCTTCGATGCCGCCCATGACGATGGGCACATCCTTGAACGCTTCCCGACAGCGCTGGGCATACACCGCCGAGCAGCGATCCGGGCGTGCGCCGCCTTGCCCTCCGGGCGTGTAGGCGTCGTCACTGCGGATCTTGCGGTCCGCCGTGTAGCGGTTGATCATGGAGTCCATGTTGCCCGCGGCCACGCCCCAGAACAGATTGGGCTTGCCCAGCGCCTTGAACGGCTCGGCACTGTGCCAGTCGGGTTGGGCGATGATGCCCACGCGGAAGCCTTGGTTCTCGAGCACGCGCCCGATCACGGCCATGCCGAAGCTGGGGTGATCGACGTAGGCGTCACCCGTCACAATTACGATGTCGCAACTGTCCCAGCCCAGTGCATCCATTTCGGCGCGGCTGGTGGGCAGGAATTTCGCCGTCCCGAAACGCTTGGCCCAGAACGGCTTGTAGCTGTCGAGGGGTTTGGCGCGGGGGATGGCGGCTTGGGCGGCGAACTCGGTCGTCAGATCGGACATGGGTGAAACAGGGGCGGGCAGGCCACTATTGTCGCCGTTCACGTCCGATCCGGGGCGATGTTTTGGCAAGGCCTTGCCCGGCCGCGGGGATCAGCGCTCGTCCTGACGCAGGTCCATCAGCAGGCGCGCCTTCACCTTCTTGCCCTTGAGGGGCAGGGTGTTGAGCTTGGCCACGGCCTGGCGGCCAATGTCACGGTCCACCGCCACGTAGGTGTGGAAGTCGGTGACGTTGATTTTGCCGATCTGCTTGCCTTCAAAACCGGCCGCACCGGTCAGGGCGCCGAGCACATCGCCAGGGCGGATTTTTTCCTTGCGGCCGCCCAGGATCTGGATGGTGACCATGGGGGCATGCAGCGGCTCGGTGCCCGAGGCGTGCAGGCTGTCCAGCGGGGTCCACTGGGATTCGCGACCTTGCAATTGCTCGATCTTGCCCACGCGGCCCATCTCGTCCATGCTGGCGAGGTTGAGCGCCAGGCCCTCGGCATCGCCTCGGCCGGTACGCCCAATGCGGTGGATGTGCACCTCGGCATCGGGCGTGACGTCCACGTTGATGACGGCTTCGAGTTGCGCGATGTCCAGGCCGCGTGCGGCCACGTCGGTGGCCACGAGCACGGTGGCGCTGCGGTTGGCGAATTGAATCAGCACCTGATCGCGGTCGCGCTGCTCCAGGTCGCCGTGCAGGGCCAGGGCTTCGATGCCGTGGGCGGTCAGCACATCCACCAAGTCACGACATTGCTGCTTGGTGTTGCAAAACGCGATGGCATTGGCCGGGCGGAAGTGCCACAGCAGTTGGGTCACGGCATCGAGTCGGGTGCTGTCATCCACCTGGAACCAGTGCTGGCGGATTTTGGCCGCATCGTGCGTTGATGCCACCTTCACTTCCTTGGGATTCCGCAGAAACTGCTTGCTCAACTGTGCAATGCCTTCCGGGTAGGTGGCCGAGAAAAGCAGCGTCTGTCGATCCTTCGGGCACTGCCGGGCCACCTTGACGATGTCGTCATGGAAGCCCATGTCCAGCATGCGGTCGGCCTCGTCCAGCACCAGGGTGCGCAGTTGCGACAGGTCGAGGTTGTCTCGCTCCAGATGATCCATGATGCGGCCAGGGGTGCCCACCACGATGTGGGCGCCAAAAGCCAGGCTCTCGGCCTGAGGGCGGATGGGGCTGCCACCACACAAAGTCAGTACCTTGATGTTGGCTTCCAAGCGGGCCAGGCGGCGAATTTCCTGGCACACCTGATCGGCCAGTTCGCGGGTGGGGCACAGCACCATGGCCTGCACGCTCAGCTCGCGGCTGTCCAGACGGTGGAGCAGCGGGAGCGCAAAGG
The DNA here is from genome assembly GCF_049317225.1 of Aquabacterium sp. Classification (GTDB taxonomy): domain Bacteria; phylum Pseudomonadota; class Gammaproteobacteria; order Burkholderiales; family Burkholderiaceae_C; genus Aquabacterium. The sequence goes on from NZ_JBMOIR010000004.1 coordinate 80,431, forward strand.
CGGCCGTTTTGCCACTGCCGGTCTTGGCTTGCGCGATCAGATCCTGTCCGGCCAGGGTGAGCGGCAGACTGGCGGCCTGAATGGGCGTCATGGCCAGGTAGCCCAAGCTGCGCAGGGTTTCCTGCATGGCTGCGCTCAGTGGCAGGGAACTGAAATCGGCGGATGGGGTCGAAGAGGCGGTCATGGCCCGATTATCCGCAGCATCTGTGGGTTTATCTGGTGGCTGGCATTGGATATCGGGGCTTTTGGCCTCATATTCAAACTTGTTTTGGTTAACCGCCCGGAATGGGCAAGGACTGATCTCTTGAAGACGTTGAAGAAAAGCGTGATGACGCTGGTCGTGGCTTTGGCCGGTGTGGGCATGGTGACCACCTCCATGGACGTGGAAGCCAAGCGGATTGGTGGCGGTCGTCCGGCTGGCATGCAGCGCGCGGTGCCCAGCAAGCAACCCAACGCCACCCCTGACGCGGCCCCCAACCAATTCAACAAGTCTGCTCAGCCCAGCCAGCAGCAGGCTCCCACGCAGCCGGCTGGCATGCCTCAGCCTGCGCAGAAACGATCCTGGCTGGGTCCCATTGCCGGTTTGGCAGCAGGCTTGGGCATTGCCGCGTTGATGAGTCATTTCGGCCTGGGTGAAGCCTTCGGCAACTTCCTGATGATGGCCCTGCTGGGTGTAGCCGTGCTGTTCGTGGTGGGCTGGTTGATGCGCAAGTTCAAGGGACAGCCTCAGGCAACGGGGCCGCAGTTGGCCGGTGCCGGTGCACCGTACCCGTCTGCTTCTGCGCCGACTGACGTGCCGGCGATGGCGCGCACCATGGACCGTGATGCCGGGGGATCGGCGGATGCCGTGGGGGGTGGCAACCTGTCGCACGTGCCGGCGGGGTTTGACGCGGCTGGATTTCAGCGTGTGGCCAAGATGATCTTCATCCGCATGCAGGCCGCCAATGATGCTGGCAACATCGAGGACCTGCGCAAGTTCACCACCCCTGAGTTGTTTGCCTCTCTGCGCCTTGATCTGCAAGAGCGTGGCACTGCATCCAATCAGACCGACGTCATGCAACTGGACGCTGAACTGGTGGACACGGCCCAGGAAAACGGCCAGTGGGTGGCTTCCGTGCGCTTCCACGGCCTGATCCGTGAAGAGGTGAACGCTGGCGCGCAGCCGTTCAATGAACTGTGGCACCTGGTCAAGCCGGTGCAAGGCGACGCCGACTGGGCGATTGCGGGCATCACACCGTTGGATGCCTGACACTTTTGGTGTGCCGGGGTACTACGGACTGCAGTAAACGGGTTAAAGACTTATAACATTCGCAACGTGTCCAACCCTTGCGCCACAGACAGCCGGTCTGGCCGTGGCGCTCCTGCATGACGATCCCGGCCCCAGGTTCTTCTGACGCTGTCGCACCGGCTGCCTTTGCTGGGCACATGAGTCTGTTTCGGCGGCTGCCCAGTGTGCTGTTGCTCAGCATGCTGGCGCTGTTGGTGCTGGTATGGCGCTGGCCTGCAGAGTGGTCAGGCCTCGCACCACAGCACGTTTTTCCGGTGGCGTTACACACCTTCACCGAATTTGCGGCCATCGTGGCCGCCCTCTTGGTTTTCTTTGTCGCCTGGCACGCCAACAATGGCCTGTTGCCAGCCAACGTGGCCAAGCTTGCTTGTGGGTTTCTGGCGGTCGGCCTGATCGATGTGGGACACGTGCTGTCCTATAACGGCATGCCGGACTTCGTCACGCCTTCCGGCATCGAAAAGGCCATTCATTTCTGGCTGGTTGCGCGGTATGTGGGCGCTGCCACCTTGCTGTGTGTGGCATTGCAGCCTGATGCCGGGCCCATTTCTGACGCTCAGCGCAACGGGTTGCTGGCTGGCGCCTTGACGCTGACGATCGCCGTTTATGCGGTGAACCTGTTTGCGCCCGAGGTCTGGCCTTCAACTTTTGTGGCTGGGGTGGGGCTGACGCCTTTCAAGGTGGTCCTTGAATATGGCGTGGTCATGGTGACATTGGCGGCTGCGGTTCTGTTCTGTCGCAGTGAAGTGCGTCATCGGGCCTACAGCGTCACCGATTTGTGCGCGGCAGCACTGATCACCGTGTTGTCAGAGTTGTGCGTCACGCTGTACACGCACGTGGGTGACGTGTTCATGCTCATGGGGCATGTGTACAAGATCATTGCCTATTTCTTCATCTATCGGGCGGTCTTTGTCACTGCGGTGCGCGAGCCATACCGCCTGCTGCAGTTTGAAGTGCAGGAGCGCCGGGAGGCTGAAAAGCGGGCGTCGTTCCTGGCCTATCACGACGCCTTGACGCAGTTGCCGAATCGCGAGCTGGCGCGGGATCGTTTTCTCCAGGCTGCGGCCGACGCTCGCCGCCACGGAAACAGTGTGGCGCTGGTCTTTTTGGACCTGGATCACTTCAAGAACATCAATGATTCTTTGGGGCACGCTGCGGGCGATCAGTTGCTGTGCGAGGTGGCGCATCGCCTGGTTGCCAGTGTGCGTGGTGGGGATACGGTCAGTCGCCAAGGTGGCGATGAATTTTTGCTGATCCTCAAGGACGTTCAGCATGCGGATGAGGTGGGGGCCCTGGTTGGGAAATTGATCGAACGTGTGGGGCAGCCGATCATGCTGGAAGGGCAGGAGTTGACGACATCGGCGTCGGCCGGGATTGCGATTTACCCCGGTGACAGGGAAGAGTTTGACGCCCTGATGCAGCAGGCTGATACCGCCATGTACCGCGCCAAGGAAGAAGGACGCAACACTTGGCGTTTTTACGACGAGGCGATGAATGCGGCCTCACTGGAAAAGCTCGACATCCGCAATGGTTTGCGTCATGCCTTGCAGGCCCATCAGCTCCAGCTGGTGTACCAACCCCAGGTCAACTTGATCACGGGCAAATTGGTTGGGCTGGAAGCCTTGCTGCGCTGGAAGCACCCGGACAAGGGCTTCGTGTCGCCAGCCAAGTTCATCCCTGTGGCCGAAGACAGTGGCCTGATCGTGCCCATCGGTGAATGGGTGATGCGCGAGGCCTGTCGTCAGGCCGCCATCTGGTACCGATCCGGGCTGGATGACGTGGCCATGGCTGTGAATCTCTCGGCCGTGCAGTTCAAGCGAGGCGATGTCGAGCAGGTGGTGGCTTCGGCACTGGAGGCGTCCGGCTTGCCGCCCTCCTTGCTGGAGTTGGAACTGACGGAGTCGGTGCTGATCAGTGATCCGGAAAACGTGCAGTCACGGCTGATGCAGCTGAAGGGTTTGGGGGTACGACTGGCGATCGACGATTTCGGGACGGGCTACTCCAGCTTGTCCTACCTGAAGCGGTTTTCGGTGGACAAGCTCAAGATTGACCAGAGTTTTGTGCACGACCTGGAGTTACACCCCGACGAGGTCGCCATTGTGCGCGCCATCATCCAGATGGCCGCGGGCTTGGGCTTGTCCACCATCGCCGAGGGCGTTGAAACCGAGGGCATGATGAAACAGCTTCAGGCGCTTGGGTGTGACGAGGCCCAAGGCTATTGGGTGGCTCGTCCCATGTCCGCCGAGGCCTTCGAGCAATGGTGGGATCAGCACAACCGTCAGTCGGTGTGATCGTCGGCGGCCAGGAAGCCGCCGCTTTGATGGGCCCAGAGTCGGGCATACAACCCACCGCGCGCCAGCAATTCGTGGTGTGAGCCTTCTTCTGCGATGCGCCCCTGATCCAGCACGATCAGGCGGTCCATGGCGGCAATGGTGGACAAGCGGTGCGCAATGGCCACCACGGTCTTGCCTTCCATCAGCGAGTACAGACTGGCCTGAATGGCGGCTTCGACCTCCGAATCCAGCGCGCTGGTGGCTTCGTCCAGCAACAAGATCGGCGCGTCTTTCAGCATGACGCGCGCAATCGCTATGCGCTGGCGCTGACCGCCAGACAACTTGACGCCGCGTTCGCCCACGTGCGCGTCGTAGGCCGTGCGGCCCTTCGGGTCACTGAGCGACTGAATGAACTCATGGGCCTCGGCGCGGATGGCGGCTTGCACCATGGCCTCATCCGATGCGTCGGGTCGACCGTACAGGATGTTGTCTCGCACCGAGCGGTGCAACAGGGATGTGTCCTGCGTGACCATGCCGATTTGTGCACGCAAGCTGTCTTGCGTGACCTGGGCGATGTCCTGCCCATCGATCAGGATGCGACCCTGTGGCACATCGTAGAAACGCAGCAGCAGGTTCACGATGGTGGACTTGCCCGCACCCGAGCGGCCTACTACGCCAATTTTTTCTCCGGGGCGAATGTGCAGGTTCAGGTGATCGATGACGGTGCGATCACCGCCGTATCCGAAGCTCACGTCCTCGAAACGGATTTCGCCGTGGGGCACGTGTAGTGGGGTGGCGTTGGGAACATCGACCACGGTGTGGGGGCGCGACAGGGTGTTGATGCCATCCTGCACGGTGCCCACATGCTCGAACAGCATGGCCACTTCCCACATCATCCAGTGCGAGATGCCGTTGAGGCGCAGGGCCATGGCGGTGGCCGCGGCGACTGCGCCAATGCCCACCTGACCTTGCGTCCACAACCACAGGGTCATGCCGGCGGTCGAGAGAATCAGCAGCATGCTCAGGGTGTGGTTGACCACCTCGAAGCCACTGACCAGACGCATCTGGCCGTGCACGGTGGCCATGAAGTCCTGCATGGCCGATCGGGCGTAGCCGGCCTCACGGTTGGCATGTGAAAACAGCTTGACCGTGGCGATGTTGGTGTACGCATCGGTGATGCGGCCGGTCATCAGCGAACGGGCATCTGACTGTGCCCGAGCCATGCGGCTGAGTCGCGGCACAAAGTAGCTCACCGACAGCACATACAGGGCCAGCCAGCCCAGGAAGGGCAGGACGAGGGTCAGATCGAAACTGCCGACCACCGCAGTCATGGTCAGGAAGTAGATGCCCACAAAAATCAGGATGTCGCCCACGATGAAGCAGGTGTCGCGCACAGCCAGGGCGGTCTGCATCACCTTGGTGGCGACCCGCCCTGCGAACTCGTCCTGGTAAAAGCTCATGCTTTGACCCAGCATGAGGCGATGGAAGTTCCAGCGCAACTTCATCGGGAAGTTACCCGCCAGGGTTTGATGTTTGAGCGTGGTTTGGAGCCACACCGCCAGCGGACTGGCCAGCAGGATGCCGGCGAGCATCAGCAACTTGTCGCTGGCTTGTGTCCACAGTTGCTGCGGTGGCACGGCGCTGAGCCAGTTCACGATGCTGCCCAGCATGTTGAACAGCAAGGCCTCGAAGGCACCGATCAGGGCCGTCAGCAGCGTCATCCCGAGCAGAAAGGGGCGCATGCCCTGCGTACCCGCCCAGATGAAGGCGGAGAAGCCCTTAGGTGGCGTGGCAGGTGGGGTGTCGGGATAGGGGTGAACGAGGTTCTCGAACCAACTCAGCACAAACAGGGCTCCGCAGCAGCGTCTGAAACGGTCAAGCGTACCGCTTTTGAACGGTGCTGTGGCGTCAAGGGGCTTGAATCGAGCGCGGTTGCTTGTGGTTGGATGCCGCCAGGTAACTCAGCAGTTGGCGTGCTTGCTCGTTGCCGATGGTGGCTTCGGCCAACAGGAACCCACCAATTTCGCCAATGCCGATCACGAGGTTGGCGCCGGCCGCTTCCAGGTAAGGGCGCTGCGCTGGATCGAGCAGTTCGGCGATGATCCGGGCGCTGGGCGCATGTTGTCGCGCCACCAGGCAGTTCACCGCCGTCAGGGCATCGGCATTTTGCTTCTCACCGTAATTCGCCAGCACCACCACCGTGTCGGCTTGCGGCAGGCTGGCGCGTTCAATGGCCTCGCCTCGGATGGGGTATGGCGAGCGCGTGAAGGTCAGCAAGGGGTCGTCGATCGGTTTGTGCTCCAGGTCTGCCATGACCAGCACAGGTGCATGGGCGTACTGGGCATCGGCTCGCAGCGTCTGAACGATGTGCGGTCCCTTGAGATTCCAGCCGATGATCACGATGTGGTGGTGCAGGCGGTGCATAGTCAACCCCATGTCTTCTCGGACTTTGCGCTCGATGAGGACGGCCGCGGCCAGCGCACACAGCAACGCGGTCAGCAATTTGGACACGATGACGGCCAGGCCCATGACCATGCGCCCGGCGTCGGTTTGCGGTGCGACGGCGGAATCGCCCGAGGTGGTCATCGTGACCAGCAGGCCGTAGGTGGCGTCAGAAAACGTGTGGATGCGAGGGCTGTGGCTGACCTCGAAGACGTAGATCAGCCCGGCGCACGCCAGCCAGACCACGACAAACACGCCCGTCAACTCGACGATGAAGCGGTAGCGTGCCACCGCCATCAAGCGGATGAACCTTTGCACCCAAGTTGAGCGGCTTGCCTGCACGGGGAACCTCCCACGCAACACCGAGACGAGCCCAGTCTATGCCTTGACTCGGGCTTTCGGACAAGGGGCAGACCCGCATGGGGCGGGCATTTTTTCGCGAACTCAGTAAATCTGAGGCACGATCAGCTCGTCTGGCACCGGGTGGCGGATGTAGTCCTCGCGCCGTTCGCGCTCGGGCAGGATTACGGGCTCATGGTCGACTTCGTGGTAATCGAACTGCGACAGCAGGTGGCTGATGCAGTTGAGCCGGGCACGTTTCTTGTCAACGGCCTGCACCACCCACCAGGGTGCTTCGGGGATGTGGGTGCGCTCCAGCATCACTTCCTTGGCGCGGGTGTAGTCTTCCCAGCGCCGACGGCTTTCCAGGTCCATCGGGCTGAGCTTCCATTGCTTGAGCGGGTCGTGGATGCGACCCAGGAAGCGGATGTTCTGCTCTTCGTCGGTGATCGAGAACCAGTACTTGATGACGCGGATGCCGCTGCGCACCAGCATCTTTTCAAACTCGGGCACCGAGCGGAAAAACTCTTCCAGTTCGTCGTCGGAGCAAAAGCCCATCACGGTTTCCACGCCAGCGCGGTTGTACCAGCTGCGGTCAAACAGCACGATTTCACCGGCAGCGGGAAGGTGCGCCACATAGCGCTGGAAGTACCACTGGGTCTTTTCACGGTCGTTGGGGGCGGGCAGGGCTGCCACGCGGCACACGCGGGGGTTCAGGCGCTGGGTGATGCGCTTGATGGCGCCGCCCTTGCCTGCAGCATCGCGCCCCTCAAAAATCACCACGACACGTTGGCCGCTGTGTACCACCCAATCCTGCAACTTGACCAGCTCGCCTTGCAGGCGAAACAGCTCTCGGAAGTACACCTGCCGCATGCGACGGTCTTCCTCGCTCTGAGGTTGAGCGATACCATCTTGCAGCCGGTCATCAATCTCCATCTCCAGCTCTTCGTCGTAGCTGTCGATCACGTCCTCTTGCAGGCGGCGGATCAGGTCGGCGTCGATGTTCTGCTGTTTGGGATTCGGGCTCATGCGGGACTCGGTACAGGTTGAACGGTTAATTTTTCACATTGCCATAAAGATATGTCCTCAGCATGAACACGTGAGCAGATCGCTCGGAAACGCGTGGTCAGGCGGTGACACTCCATTAATGCACATCTGTGCACATAATCTCGTCCTCATGCATCCAACCGGGAGCGTCTGTCGCTCCGTTTACTCATGATTCAAAGCATTACCCGTTTCTGCAAGGCGACGTTCGCCTCTGTGGTGCTGGCGGTCAACACTGTGGTGGGCTTCACATTGATGATCCCCTTTGTGATTGCCAAGCTCTTGTTGCCCTTTACCTTTGTTCGCAAGATTTGCGACACGGGCCTGCGGACCATCGCCGAAACCTGGATTGGTGTGAACTGTTTCTGGATGAACACCGTGGGGCGCACGCGCTGGCATGTATCCGGACATGACCAGTTCCCCTATCAAGGTTGGTATCTGGTCAGTTCCAACCACCAAAGCTGGGTCGACATCCTGGTGCTGCAATGGGTGTTCAACCGCCGCATTCCCCTGCTGAAGTTTTTCATCAAGCACGAGTTGATCTATGTGCCCATCATCGGCCTGTGCTGGTGGGCCCTGGATTTTCCGTTCATGAAGCGTCGTGGCGGTGCCAGCGCGCAGAAAGATCTGGAGACCGCTCGCAAGGCCTGTGAGAAGTTCCGTGTCATCCCTACCTCGGTGATCAGCTTCATGGAAGGTACCCGCTTCACCAAGGGCAAGCACGCCCAGCAGAAGTCGCCGTACCAAAACCTGCTCAAGGCCAAAACCGGTGGCGTGTGCATGGCGCTGGAAACCATGGGTGACATGTTCAACTGTCTGGTGGACGTGACCATCGTGTACCCACATGGCATCCCCACCTTCACCGATTTGCTGACTGGCAACCTGGAAGAGGTGGTGGTCAAGGTGCGTGAAGTGCCCATCCCCAAGAGCGTGCTGCTCAACGAGAAGGGTGAACCTGCTTCGCGTCAGGTGGTGCAAGCCTGGGTGGATGAAATGTGGACTGCCAAGGATCGCGAGATCACGGAGATCAAGGCAAGTTTCTCCCGCCAGTGATCGCTGGCACGAGACCATGAAAAAGGCCGGGTCGCTGTCCAGCACCCGGCCTTTTTGTTGATGGGGGTGTCAGTGGCTTCAGGTTCCCGCTGATGCCGCAGAGGCGGCGGGTGCAGCCTTCAGGGGCTTGACCAGGCGATCAAACTGAGCCGGGGCCACGTATTGCAGCAATTCCTTGCCTTCGGTGTCCAGAGACAGGTCCAGGCCGTGCGCGGGGTAGAGAAAGTGCTCCAGGTGCCCGTTGCTGCGCACGCGCTCAGCCGGTTGCCCGAAACGTGCCAGGACGGTGGCTTCATCCAGATTGGCCTGCGGAATGAAGCTCATGGCAATCAACGGTGCCTTCATGGCATCAGCCAGATCTTCGGGCGTGAGTTTGTACTTGCGGGTGGTGCTTTCCATGAACTCGGCCTTCAGGGCGCGGTCACGCATGCCTTTGATGACATCGGCCGGCAGGTCGGCAGTCAACACCACTTTGCCAGTGATGAAACCGGCTGAGGCGGGGTCGACAAAGGCCTCCAGCATGCCGGCTTCACCAGGGGCCGCGATGATGGCCACTTCCATGTCCTGACCCCAGCGCTGTCGGGCGTCGGCCAGCGTGCTGGCTTGTCCTGCGGGGCCCAATGTGAGTCCCATCACGCGGCTGGCGCCATTGGGCAGCACCTCAATTTGCCAGGGCAGCACACTGGCCACTTGTTGCGCGGCCGGGTCAGGCTTTTGAAACAGCTGCCCCCCTGCCACGATCAGGGCGCTCACGCCCAAGGCTGCAGCCACCAGGCCGCTCACAATCCAGACTTGCTTCATTGCGTTGTGTGTTCAGGTGATTTGAAGGTGTGCTGCCACGCTTGGCGAAGCAAGGTTTTCTGGACCTTGCCCATGGCGTTGCGAGGCAATTCAGCTTGGACAAAGACGCGCTTGGGAACCTTGAAGTTGGCCATCGTGTCTTTGAGATGCCGAATGATCGCAGCTTCCTCCAGTGTCTGACCTGATTCAGGGACAACAATCGCAATCACGCCTTCTCCGAAGTCCGGATGCGGCACGCCCACCACAGCCGATTCGGCAACCCCGGGGAGCTTGTCGATGGCACTTTCGATTTCTGCCGGGTAGACATTGAAGCCGCCGCTGATGATCAGATCTTTGGCTCGGCCTGAGAGGTGGACGTAACCGAGGGCGTCCACATGTCCGACATCGCCGGTTTTGAACCAGCCATCCGCGGTGAAGGACTCGGCGGTCTTGTCCGGCATGCCCAGGTAGCCTGAGAAGACGTTGGGGCCGCGAACCTCCACTTCGCCAATGGCATCGGTGGTGCGCACCGCTCCCGCACCATCCACGATTCGCACCTGCACGCTTGGCAGGGGGCGTCCCACGCTGCCGGTCACGCGCAGGCCATCTGCGGGGCGGCAGGGGTTGGAGCACAACATGCCGGTTTCGCTCATGCCGTAGCGTTCTAGGATGGTGTGGCCCGTTCGCTGGGCAAAGGCTTCGTGGGTGGCCGCCAGCAGCGGTGCTGAACCGCTGATGAACAAACGCATGTGCCGTGTGGTCTCGGCGGTGAGTTCGGGGGCTTGCAGCAGGCGCACGTACATCGTGGGCACGCCCATGAACAGCGTGGCTTGCGGTGGGCGCGAGTCGGCGATGGTGCTCAGCACCGAGGCCGGTTCAAACTTGTTGAGCCAGCGCATGGGGGTGCCCGCCAGCAGCGCGCAGTGGCACGCCACAAACAAGCCATGAATGTGAAAGATGGGTAGCGCGTGAACCAGGCAGTCGTCATAGCGCCAGTCCCAGTAGCGCAGCAGCGTGCGAGCATTGCTCAAGAGGTTGCCGTGCGAGAGCATGGCCCCCTTGCTGCGGCCAGTGGTGCCCGAGGTGTACAGAATCGCCGCGAGGTCGCCGGGCTGGCGGTCTGCCACGGCGTGGCGATCGCTGTGCAGGCTGGCGTGTGTCAGCAGGCTGCCGGTGCGGTCAGTGCCTAGGGTGAACAGGTGGTCCACGCCACCGTGTGCGGCAATCGGAATGACCCATTCCTGGTCCTCGGGACGGCAGACCAGAACGGCCGGTTGGGCATCGCCCACAAAGTATTCCAGCTCGGCGGCGCGGTAGGCCGGGTTCAGGGGCAGGTAGGTGCAACCAGCGCGCAAGGTGGCGAGGTACAGCAAGAGCGACTCGACCGACTTGTCGACATGCGCCGCCACCACCGGGGGTCGATCGTCCACGCCTTGCAGGTGCAGGCTGTCGAGCAGGTTGGCCAGCATGGCCGTGGCGCGTTCCAGATCGCGCCAAGTGTAGGCCCGCCCATCCTCACAGAAGATGGCAGGGTCTTGATCGGTGGCGGGCCAAGCCGCACGCAGGGCGTGAAACAGATTCATGAGCAGCGTTCCTTTGGGCCCTGTGTGCGGCGGGCCTGGCGGTCAGACGTCGATGGCTTGTGCTGAGCCTGCCACTTTGCGCAATTCGTACTTCTGAATCTTGCCGGTCGAGGTCTTGGGCAGTTCGCCAAACACGATGGCCTTGGGCACCTTGAAGCCGGCCAGATGCGCTTTGCAGTGGGCGATGATGTCGTCCACGGTGACATCGGCGCCGGCTTTCAGTTCGATGAAGGCGCAGGGCGTTTCACCCCATTTCGGGTCGGGCTTGGCCACGACTGCCGCGGCCATCACGGCCGGGTGCCGGTACAGCACATCTTCCACCTCAATGGACGAGATGTTCTCGCCGCCCGAGATGATGATGTCCTTGCTGCGGTCCTTGATCTTCACGTAGCCATCGGGGTAGATGACGGCCAGATCGCCCGTGTGGAACCAGCCGCCGGCAAACGCGTCTTCGGTGGCTTTCGGGTTCTTCAGGTAGCCCTTCATGGTGATGTTGCCGCGGAACATGATTTCACCCATGGTCTCGCCATCAGCCGGCACGGGCTGCATGGTCAACGGGTCCAGCACGGACACGCTGCGTTGCAGGTGGTAATTGACGCCCTGGCGTGCATTCAGTCGGGCGCGTTCACCCACGTCCAGGTCGGACCAGGCATCGTGCTTGACGCAGACCGAGGCCGGACCATAGATCTCGGTGAGGCCGTACACGTGGGTCAGGTCAAAGCCCATTTGTTCCATGCCTTCGATCATGGCGGCAGGCGGGGCGGCACCCGCCACCATGGCCTTGACCTGATGGGGCACGCCTTGGCGAATGTCGGCGGGGGCAGCCAGCATGGCCGAGTGCACGATGGGCGCCGCACAGTAGTGCGTGACCTTGTGGGTTCGGATGGCGTCGAATATGGACTTGGGGTCCACGCGGCGCAAGCAGACGTTGACGCCGGCACGCGCAGCCACCGTCCAGGGGAAGCACCAGCCGTTGCAGTGGAACATGGGCAGGGTCCACAGGTAGACCGCGTGCTTGGGCATGTCCCATTCCAGAATGTTGGACACAGCGTTGAGCGCCGCACCCCGATGGTGATAGACCACGCCCTTGGGGTTGCCGGTGGTGCCCGAGGTGTAGTTCAGCGCGATGGCATCCCACTCGTCGGTCGGGAACTGCCAGGCAAAGTCGGGGTAGCCGCTGGCCAGCAGATCGTCATACGTGACACTTCCGATGTGCTTGACGGTGCCGCCATACAGGGCGTCTTCCGTGTCGATGATCAGCACCGGGTGCTTGCTTTGGCGCATGCCCAGCGCTCGGCTCATCACGGCGGAGAACTCGGGGTCCACGATGATGGCTTTGGCTTCGCCATGGTCCAGCATGAAGGCCAGTGCTTCGGCGTCCAGGCGGGTGTTGAGCGTGTTGAGCACCGCGCCCGACATCGGCACGCCAAAGTGGGCTTCCACCATGGGGGGCGTGTTGGGCAGCATGACCGCCACGGTGTCACCTTTGCCGATGCCGCGTTGCTGCAGCGCGCTGGCGAGTCGGCGGCAGCGGGTGTAGGTTTCAGACCAGGTTTGCGTCAGCGCGCCGTGAATGATGGCCACGCGGTCGGGGTAGACCAGCGCCGAGCGCTCGATGTAGGACAGCGGGGTCAGTGCAGCGAAGTTCGCGTCGTTTTTCGGCAGGTCTTGCGAAAAGATGTCGGACATGAAAGGGCTCCTTTTGGGAAGCCAAGATCGTGCCCCGATTTACCCGCATGAGGTATCGGTCAATCCCCTCATTCTGACGAGGCTTGATCGGAGTCAATTTCTGCGGTGACGCGAATGCGTGCGCCATGAACGCTGACGACCTGACCTGGGCGGATCTTGGCGGTTTTGCGCAACTCGTCCTGCCCATCTACTTGAACGCGGCCTTCTGCCACCATGACCTTGGCACGTCCCCCGCTGTCAGCCAGACCGCAGGCCTTGAGCAAGCGGTCCAAGGTGATGAATTCACCACGAACGGGGAAGGTGATTTGCTGGATGGGGGGCATGAAATGTAGAGGTTCGGTTGTCAGTTGCCAGTTTAGCGGTATGCCATTTGGCCTGCGAGGTCAATTTGGTTGTCCGGTTTGGTTAATGTTCGTCGAACGTGGTTCGTTATCTTTGCGCATCCATCACGGCCGATGAATTGAGGGCAACTCAGGGTTGTTGCGGAAGCCTTCGGGCTGCACGATGCCTCGGAAGCATGCACAATCGCGAAATTGTGGGTCGCGTTGTATTCAGATTTGGGCGGCCCGTTGATTCAATCCGTATTTTTGTCCCGTGTGGACCGTTCTGCCATGAGCATGAAGAAGACCGATCTCGAGAAAAACAAAGCATTCAAGCTCCGTGATGGCGTGCGCTATGCCGGGACGCCTGATCGCTTTGCCGCAGGCTCCGCGCCTGCATTGTCCCGTCGCGAGCAGCGCAAGCTGGATCACGCAGCTGGCTTGGTGCCGTTTGCCTGCAAGCTCCACAGTGATTTGGTGGACCAGCTTAACGGTCTGGCCCAAGGGCAAGCCTTGTCAGTCCATGAGTTGGTGGAGCGTCTGATCAAGGCGGGGCTGGCTTCTGAGGGCGTGGCACTGGTTTCTTCCAAGCCTGCGCCTGCCAAGGCAGACGCCAAGAAGCCCGCCATCAAGTTGCCGGTGGTGAAGGCGCCAGCCAAGGCCGAGAAAAAGGCTGAAGTGAAGGCTGAGAAAAAGATCGATAAGAAGACCGAAAAGAAGGCCGAAAAGAAGGCCGCGCCAAAAAGCGCCGCGCCCGTGAAGGCTGACAAAGCGGTCAAGGCTGATCAAAAGCCTGCGGCCAAAAAGGCAGTGGCCAAGAAAGCGGTCGCAGCCACGAAGCCCGCCACCAAGAAAGCCGCTTCCAAGGCAGCCTCCAAGCCTGCCGTGAAAACCGTGGCGACCAAAACCCCGGCTGCTCGCAAAGCCGCCCGAAGCAAAACCTGAGGATCACTGATCCCGACCGATGGAGACCAGCATGAACCGTCCAATGATGCATGTCGTTGATCCGCAGACCGGCGAGTCCAAGCCTGAGGACATCCGACGTGTGTTCGAGTCACAGGGTCCTACGGCCTTGGCTTGGCGCACGTCGACCCTTGCCGAGCGGATTGACCGTCTCAAGCGTTTGCGTGATGGCATGCTGGCTCGCCAGCAAGACTTCTACGCGGCCTTCGAGAAGGACTATCGCAAGCCCGCGATCGAAGTCAACGGCACGGAATTCATGCCGGTGCTCGAAGAGATCCGTCACACCATCTCGAGCCTGAAGAAGTGGGCCCAGCCCAAGCGCGTGCGCCCCACCATCGGCACGCTGTTCACGTCCAGCTGGATCGAGTACCAGCCGCGTGGTCGTTGCCTGATCATCGCGCCGTGGAACTTCCCGCTCAATCTGTGCTTCGGCCCGCTGGTGTCGGCCCTGGCAGCCGGGAACACGGCCATCCTCAAACCCTCTGAAATGACGCCTGCGGTGAGTGCGGTCATGGCCGAGGTGATCGCGACGGTGTTCCAGCCGCACGAAGTGGCCTTGTTCGAGGGCAGTCTGCCCACGTCGCAGGCCTTGCTGGAGTTGCCTTTCGATCACATCTTCTTCACCGGCTCGCCTGCTGTGGGCAAGGTGGTCATGGCCGCCGCAGCCAAGCACCTGACCAGCGTGACGCTGGAGTTGGGGGGCAAGTCGCCTGTCATCGTCGACGAAACCGCCAACCTGCGCCAGGCGGCCGAGGTGATGCTGTGGGGCAAGCTGACCAACTGTGGTCAGATTTGCGTGGCGCCGGACCACGTTTATGTGCATGAGTCGGTGAAAGACCGCTTTGTGGACGAGTGCCGCAAGGTCCTGGCCGAGCGCTATGGCGCGACGCCCGAAGCGCAACGCGCCAGCCCTGATCTGACGCGCGTCATCAACCAGCGTCACACCCAGCGGATTGGTGGGCTGCTGCAAGATGCGCTGTCCAAGGGGGCCAAGGCACTGACCGGTGGTGAAGTGGATGTGGCCTCTTGCTACATCGCCCCCACGCTGCTGGATCAGGTGCCGCGCGACGCCGCCATCATGTCGGAAGAAATTTTCGGCCCCGTGCTGCCGGTCCTGACTTTCCGTCAGGTGGACGAGGTTGTGCATGCCATCAACGCCATGCCCAAGCCGCTGGCCCTGTATGTGTTCAGCCAGGACATGAAGCGCACACGCAGCATCCTGGCGCGCACCAGTTCGGGCGGTGTGGCCATCAACCAGGTGGTCTTGCACTACGCGCAGGGCAATCTGCCCTTTGGTGGCGTGAACAACTCCGGAATCGGCAATGCCCACGGTGAGTTCGGCTTCAAGACCTTCTCGCACGAACGTGGCGTGCTCAAGGGTGGCATGATCAACGCTGCCAAGATGCTGTTTTATCCGCCATACACCCCGGCCAAAAAACAGATGGTCACGCAGTTCCTCAAGATGCTGAAGCTGCCGTTGCCTTTCTGAGTTGGGGCTTTCGAGTCCTGACGTCGCTGTCCGGATGCCCGATAATCCCGCCGTCTGTTTTCATAACAGCCCGCCTGTTGGCTCTGCGCCGGCCTGGCGGGCTTTTTGCATGCCCCGACGATCGTGGACATCTTCATTCAACAACTGATCAACGGCCTGGTGCTGGGCAGCATGTATGCCCTGGTGGCACTGGGCTACACCATGGTCTATGGCATCGTGAACCTCATCAACTTCGCACACGGTGAAGTGTTGATGATCGGTGCCCTGGTGAGCTGGACGGTCGTCACCGCCCTGGGGGAGTCGGGGTTGCCAGGCTGGCTGCTGCTGGCCATCTCGCTGGTGGTGGCCATGGTGGCTTGCATGGCCCTGAACTATGTGATCGAAAAATTGGCGTATCGGCCTTTGCGCAATGCCCCTCGGCTGGCGCCCCTGATCACGGCCATGGGCATGTCGCTGCTGCTGCAGACCCTGGCCATGATCATCTGGAAGCCCGATTACAAGCCGTACCCCATTCTGCTCAACGACGAGCCCTATGAGTTCATGGGGGCCACCATCAACCTGGTTCAGATTCTGATCCTGGCTGTGACCGCCATGACACTGGCGGGCCTGATGGCCTTGATTCACGGCACCAAGCTGGGCCGCGCGATGCGGGCCACGGCTGAGAACCCCAAAGTGGCCCAGTTGATGGGCGTGCAGCCTGACAAGATCATCTCTGCTACCTTCATCATCGGTGCGGCCTTGGCTGCACTGGCGGGTGTCATGTGGGCGGCCAACTACGGCTCGGTGCAGCACACCATGGGCTTTTTGCCTGGCTTGAAAGCCTTCACGGCCGCGGTGTTCGGCGGCATCGGGAATCTGGCTGGGGCCATGGTGGGCGGCTTGTTGCTGGGCGTCATCGAAGCCATGGGGGCGGGCTACATCGGCGAGCTGACCGGCGATGTGCTGGGCAGCAACTACCAGGACATCTTTGCCTTCGCGGTCCTGATCCTGGTCTTGACCTTGCGGCCCCAAGGCTTGCTCGGTGAGCGCGTGGCCGATCGCGCCTGAGGAGTCAGACCATGTTGATGAACAAACGTCTGCCGGTGTTCCTGGTGTGCGCGATGGCCTTGTGTGTCCTGCCGATTGCCTTGCAGGGCGTGGGGGAGGCCTGGGTCCGCATTCTCGACACGGCTTTGCTCTACATCTTGCTGGCGCTTGGCCTGAACATCGTTGTGGGGTTTGCGGGCCTGCTCGACCTGGGCTACATCGCGTTCTACGCTGTGGGTGCTTACCTGTTTGCGCTGCTGGCTTCGCCGCATCTCGTGGACAACCTGCCAGCGGTCGCGGCCTTGTTCCCGCAAGGCTTGCATTTGCCTTTCTGGCAAGCGTTGCCATTGGCTGCGGGGGTGGCGGCGCTGGCCGGTGTGTTGCTGGGTGCGCCCACCTTGCAGTTGCGAGGCGATTACCTGGCCATCGTGACGCTGGGTTTTGGCGAAATCATCCGCGTGTTCATGAACAACCTGGATGCGCCGATCAACATCACCAACGGCCCCAAGGGCCTCAGTAGCATCGAGCCGATCCACATCGCCGGCGTGAACCTGGGCGAGCCTTTGCAGGTGGCGGGCTTCACTTTGTATTCCGTGACGCTGTACTACTACTTGTTCCTGGCCATCGTGGTCGGGGCGGTCGTGATCTGTGGGCGGCTGCATGACTCTCGTCTGGGGCGTGCCTGGGTGGCCATCCGGGAGGACGAGATTGCTGCCAAGGCGATGGGGCTGAACACCCGCAACCTGAAGCTGTTGGCGTTTGGTCTGGGGGCCTCGTTCGGAGGCGTGGCGGGGGTGCTGTTTGCCAGTTTCCAAGGCTTCGTGTCCCCCGAGTCCTTTAGCCTGCAAGAGTCGGTCATGGTGGTGGCCATGGTGGTGCTGGGCGGGTTGGGGCACATTCCCGGGGTCATCCTGGGAGCCTTCTTGCTCGCAGCCTTGCCCGAGGTGCTGCGCCATGTGGCCGGGCCTTTGCAAGCCATGACCGATGGTCGACTGGACGCTGCCATCCTGCGCCAGCTGCTGATTGCGCTGGCGATGATCAGCATCATGTTGTTGCGTCCTCGCGGCTTGTGGCCGTCTCCTCGGCATGAGGATCAGTTGATGCCCTCTGAGATGGAGGGGAAAGCATGAGTCAGGCTTTGTTGAAAGTGGAGGGCGTCTCCAAGCGTTTTGGTGGTTTGCAAGCCCTCAGCGACGTGGCCTTGGCCATCGAGCCCGGTGAAGTGCATGGCCTCATCGGCCCCAATGGCGCGGGCAAAACGACGTTTTTCAATGTCATCACGGGCCTGGTGCCGTCGGACCAGGGCCGGTTTGAGCTGGCCGGGCGCACGTACACGCCCACTGCTGTTCACAAAGTGGCACAGGCAGGCATTGCGCGGACCTTCCAGAACATTCGGCTGTTTGCCGACATGTCCGTGCTGGACAACGTCCGCGTCGGGCGCCATGTGCGCACGCGGGTGGGTTGGTGGCAAGCCATCTTGCGCACCCAGGCTTTTCGGTCGGAAGAGCATCAGATCACCCGGGATGCTCGAGCCTTGCTCGACTTCGTGGGGCTGGCTGGCAAGGCGCAACAAACCGCGCGCACCCTGAGCTACGGGGATCAGCGACGTCTGGAAATTGCACGCGCCTTGGCCACCGAACCCAAGCTGCTGGCGCTGGACGAACCTGCGGCCGGCATGAACGCCACCGAAAAGCTTCAACTGCGTGAGCTGATCGAGCGCATCCGTGCGCAAGGCCGCGCGGTGTTGCTCATCGAGCATGACGTGAAGCTGGTCATGGGCCTGTGTGACCGAGTGACCGTGCTGGATCAGGGCAAGCGCATTGCGCATGGCCTGCCGGCCGATGTTCAGCGCGATCCGGCCGTGATCGCTGCGTATCTGGGCCAGGCCCATCAGCCCACGTGAGGGCGCACATGAGTGTTGCAGTGATGTCTGATTCTCAAGCGGGCGCAGGGTCTGCGCTGTTGTCGGTGCGCGGCCTCCATGTGGCCTATGGCGGCATTCAGGCCGTCAAACGCCTGGATCTGGATCTGTACCAGGGCGAGCTCGTCAGTCTGATCGGTGCCAACGGTGCTGGCAAAACCACCACGCTCAAGGCGATCTGCGGCTTGTTGCAGCCGCAGTCGGGTTCGGTGCACTATCAGGGACGGAGCCTCCAGGGGCAGGGCCCCTGGGAGCTGGTGGCGCAAGGACTGGTCATGGTGCCTGAGGGGCGTGGCATTTTCACCCGCATGACGATTGACGAGAACCTGCGCATGGGCGCCTATTTGCGGCGTGATGCCGAGGTGTCGACCGACATGGAAGCGGTTTATGCCAGGTTCCCTCGCTTGAAAGAGCGGATGGGGCAGCTGGCGGGGACCTTGTCGGGGGGCGAGCAACAAATGCTGGCGATGGGCCGCGCACTCTTGTCACGTCCCAAGCTGTTGCTGTTGGATGAACCTTCCATGGGCCTGTCACCGATCATGGTCGACAAGATCTTTGAGGTGGTGCAGGACGTATCCAAGCAAGGGGTCACGGTGCTGCTGGTGGAGCAAAACGCACACCGTGCCCTGGAACTGGCTGATCGTGCCTATGTGCTCGACTCTGGCGAATGCGTGCTCAACGGCCCGGCCAAAGAGTTGTTGGGCAATGCGCAAGTGCAGGCAGCCTATCTGGGCGCTTGATCCCAAAAGGCCCGCTGATGCGGGCCTTTGACTTGGAGCGTGGGTGAGGGGGCTTACAGCGCGGCGATGATCTTGTCCGCCAGCGCCTTCAAGTGCCCTTGATCCGCCATCACGGTGGCGTGTGGTCTGCGCAGGTCGGCGATCGAGCCAGGGATCACATGGATATGGAAGTGCGGCACGGTCTGGCCGGCTGCCGGGCCGTTGAGCTGCATCAGCACCACGCCTTCCGCGCCCAAACCCTTCTTTTGCGCGTTGCCAATCTTGCGCACTGTGGCCATGCAGGCTTGCGCCGCCGCATCCGACAACTCGAAGATCGTGGTGGCGGGCTCTTTGGGGATGACCAAAGCGTGGCCATCCGTCTGGGGCATGATGTCCATGAAGGCCAGCGTGTGCTCGTCTTCAAACAGCTTGATGCAGGGGATCTCGCCACGCAGGATCTTGGCAAAGATGTTGTTCGAATCGTAAGACATGGAGGCTCCTTGGCTTCAGTGTGAATGTACGCGCGGCAATCTCAGGCGCTCTGTTTGTCGGCTTCGCTGGTGAAGGCGTCCGCGTAGAAATGCTCGTCCGGCAAACCGGCTTGGGCGATGAAGTCACGGCGTGCCGATGACACCATGATGGGGGCACCGCAGGCGTAGACCTCATGGCCCGACAGGTTGGGCAGGTCCGCCAGCACGGCTTGGTGGACCAGACCGGTGCGACCCGTCCAGGCATCGTCGGCCTTGGCTTCAGACAGCACGGGCACATAGGTCAGCCAAGGCAGTTCCGCAGCCTGTTGCTGTGCCCAGTCGTGCAGGTACAGATCAGTCTTGCTGCGGCAGCCCCAATACAGCGTGGTGGGGCGGCTGATGTTGGCATGGCGCATGTGCTCGATGATGGCCTTCAGCGGCGCAAAACCGGTGCCCGAGCCCAGCAGCACGATGGGACGCGCAGAGTCTTCGCGCAGGAAGAACGTGCCGTAAGGTCCTTCGACACGGAGGATTTCCTTTTCCTTCAGCGCACCAAACACATGGTCGGTGAACAGGCCGCCCGGCATGTGGCGGATGTGCAGCTCCACGCCTTCGGGGCCCGCTTCCTTGACCGCGTGCGGGGCATTGGCCATCGAGTAACTGCGGCGTTGGCCGTCCTTCAGGATGAACTCGATGTATTGGCCTGCGCGGAAGTCGAAGGTGTTGTTGGTGGGCAGTTGCAGGCGAACGAGCATCACATCGGGTGCCACCTGGGTCAGCTTGGTCACCCGGGTCGGCATTTTCACCACCGGGAAGTCACCAACGGCCACCACTTGGCGCGACTCAATCACCAGATCGGTTTCTGGCTTGGCGCAGCAGGTCAGGATGAAACCACTTTCTGCTTCGGCGGCGCTCAGTGCCTTCTCCTGATGCGGTCCGTGTTGCACACGGCCTTCGACGAGCTTGCACTTGCACGAGCCACAGGCGCCATCCTTACAACCATAGGGCAGGCCGATGCCCGCATTGATGGCACCGGTGAGCACGGTTTCCTCACCTTGCATGGTGAACTGACGGCCGCTGGGCTGGATGGAGACAGAAAAACTCATGATGAACACACACTCCGGACGACGAAACGTTGCGCAAGGCCAGGGCGATGCCATTCGGCCTCAGAATCGCAGGCAGGATTTTCGCTCAGACCAGCCATGTTCAACCCGCAACCTGCACGGCATACCCGTTTTCGTCAAACTCGCGTCCTCATTGTCGGGTGCGGCGATGTCGGCACACGGGCAGCTCGCCTGCTGCATCCGCACTGTCGGGTGCTGGCCTTGACCTCACAACCTGAGCGGGCCGCTGAACTGCGATCCCAGGGCATCTTGCCCCTCATCGGCAACCTGGATGGTCCCGCCACCTTGGCCCGACTGGCCGGCCTGGCGCCACGCATCCTGCACTTGGCGCCGCCGCCTGCTCAGGGCGAGCACGACACGCGAACTGCCCATCTGCTGCAGGCCCTGGCACGCCGGGGGCGCGTGCGCAGCCTGGTGTATGGCAGCACCACGGGTGTCTACGGCGATGCGGACGGCGCGCAATTTGACGAAACGCGCCCTGTGAAACCCGCCACGGCGCGTGCACATCGGCGGGTGGATGCTGAGACCTGTGTGCGAGCCTGGGGGCAGCGGCGCGACGGTGTGCGAGCCAGCATCCTGCGCATCCCCGGCATCTACGCCTTGGACCGCGAAGGGGGCGACCCACGTGAGCGCGTGCGGCGCGGCAGCCCATTGTTGACACCCGCCGATGACGTGTTCACCAATCACATCCATGCCGATGATCTGGCTCGCGCCTGTGTGCTGGCCCTGTGGCGGGGCCGGCCTGGACGTGTGGTGCATGCCTGCGATGACACCGACCTGCGCATGGGCGACTATTTCGACTGGGTGGCCGATCACTTCGGTTTACCCCGGGCACCACGCCTGACCCGGGAGGAGGCGGTTCAGGTGATGAGCCCGATGCAGTGGTCGTTCATGAGCGAGTCGCGCCGTCTGCTCAACCACCGCCTGAAGCGAGAGCTTCGGCTGTGTCTGACCTTCCCCACCATTGAGCAGGGTTTGAGCGCTCAAGAGGGGTGAGGGCCCGCTTGGAGCGCCGGCAGCCTCAGGTTTTGGGTGCCGGGGTTTTGGGTTTGTATTTGCACCAAGTGCTCACGCTGCACTCCCAACAACGGGGTTTGCGGGCCTGACACACATAGCGTCCGTGCAGGATCAGCCAGTGGTGGGCATGCTGAAGGTAGTCGGCTGGGATGCGCTTGAGCAGCTTCTGTTCGACTTCCAACGGCGTTTTGCCTGGGGCCAGCCCCGTGCGGTTGCCCATGCGGAAGATGTGGGTGTCCACGGCCATCGTGGGCTCGCCAAAGGCTACGTTGAGCACCACATTGGCTGTCTTGCGACCGACTCCGGGCAATTCTTCCAAGGCTTCGCGCGTGCGGGGGACTTCGCCGCCATGCTTGTCGAGCAGGATGCGGCAGGTCTCCAGCAGATGTCGGGCCTTGCTCTTGTACAGGCCAATCGTCTTGATGTACTCGCACAGTCCCTCTTCGCCCAAATCAAGCATCTGTTGCGGGGTATTGGCGACCGGAAAGAGCTTGCGTGTTGCTTTATTGACCCCCACGTCGGTGGCTTGCGCCGAGAGCAGGACGGCCGTGAGCAACTCAAAAGCCGAGCTGTATTCCAGTTCGGTCTCCGGGTTGGGGTTTGCAGCCTGAAGGGTGCTGAAAAACGCGCCGATCTCGGCTGCTTTCATCAAAGTGCTCATGCGGTGATGCGGAGGGTCCAACAAGGTCGGCCAGGGGCCGGGCCGCCGATCATGTCATAACTCCGTGCGTTACAGCAGCACGACCGCGTTGGGCAACTCGTTGGCGTTGGGCTGTTGGCCGCAAGGGTAGTGGGCCTTCAGCAAAGCACCGACGGAAAGCAGGGCTTCCATCAGACCTTGTTCGAAATGTCCTTGACGCAGATGCGCGGACAACTGTTGGCTTAACTTGTTCCAGTATTCGGTGCTGACATGGGCGTGCAAGCCCCGATCGGCCAAGATTTCAATTCGGCGCTCAGCCAGCAGCAGGTAGATCAGCACGCCATTGTTGTGTTCGGTGTCCCATACACGCAGATGGCTGAACAGGTCCAAAGCCCGCGCGCGCGGCGAGACTCGTCGCAGCAGCAAGGGCAAGGGTAGCCCCCCTTCGACACACAGACGCAATTCACCAAGGTGGCGTGCCTCGCTGTCGGCCACCGCTTGTTCCAGTCGCTTCAAACCGGGCTTGGTGATGGCGCGTTCGGCCGCTTTGGCATCCAGCCAGAGGTGGCGCAACCAGCGCGTCAAAGAGTTCATGGTGTTGTCCTTGTTACCAACTGCCGGATGAGCCGCCGCCGCCAAAGCTGCCACCTCCGCCGGAGGAAAAGCCGCCGCCAGATGACGACGAGCCGCCACCTCCCACGAAGCTGCCGCCAAAAATCCCCCATAGGAACAAGGCTGCCACGACGACCACGGCAATCACCCCGGCCACCCAGTTGCCGGTCAATGCCCACGCCAGACCGCCAAATAGCAAATGGGTGCCGATGATGCCCCACGTATCGCCCAGCAGTTTGGAGAGCAGGGATGCCGCGGCGGTGACAATCAAAAAGCCGATGGTGGCAGCGGCTGCCAGGAAGCCCAGGATGGTGTCCAGCGACATGTCCGACCCGTTGGATGAGGCGGGTTTGGGCTGCGCTGAGGGAGCCGGCACCGGAAGGGCTTCGCCCGCAATCAGTTTGTCGATCTGGCTGATGCCTTGTGTCAGCCCGCCCGCGAAGTCACCCTGTTTGAAGGCCGGGGTCATGACGTCATCGATGATGCGGTGTGCGGTCAGGTCCGGGATGGCCCCTTCCAGTGCACGCGCGACCTCAATGCGCACGCGGCGATCGTTCTTGGCCACGACGATCAGCAGGCCGTCGCCGATGTCCTTGCGGCCAATTTTCCAGGCGTCTGCCACACGGTTGGCAAAGGCAGCAATGTCTTCGGGTTGCGTGGTGGGTACCAACAGCACCACAACCTGGCTGCCTCGTGCCTGCTCCAACGCAGTCAAC
The DNA here is from genome assembly GCF_049317225.1 of Aquabacterium sp. Lineage (GTDB taxonomy): Bacteria > Pseudomonadota > Gammaproteobacteria > Burkholderiales > Burkholderiaceae_C > Aquabacterium. The sequence continues at coordinate 103,936 of NZ_JBMOIR010000004.1, forward strand.
TGGTTTTCCAGTGCCTGGCGTTGCGCGGTGCTGAGCATGGCCGACTGGTCCATGACACGTGCTGTGAGCGCGGGCACAGGAACCGGAACACCTGTGTCGGCATGCGCCAAACCGAGGCAAAGTGTGAACAGCGCCCAGGCGACCAGGCACCAGCGACTCCAGCGAGTGGGGTGGTCAGTCAGGGATGGCAAAAAGGGCACGGTTGCACACTCACGTTCTTACCAACTGTCGGAGGCGCCGCCGCCACCGAAGTCACCGCCCCCGCCAGATGAAAAGCTGAAGCCGCTGTCATGGCTGCTGTGATCGCTGGTCCAGGTAGCAACGGCCGGACTGCTGCTGGCGTGCGTGCCGGAACGGGCCGATGACTGCGGCAGGTGGTTCACAAAAAAGCGAGAGAGCCACCATCCCAGCACGAACAGCGCAGCGCTCCCCATGATGCTGGTGGTGAACAACCAGCCCAATCCACTCATCACACCCCCAGACAGCAGCGACGTTGGCTGGGGGCCCAAGAGCTTGGCGAACAGCAGGCTCATCACGGAGCAGATGACCGTGCCAAAGAGTGCCAGCACGATCAGCAGCACGATCAAATCCCAGCCCGAGACTGTCTGGGCGCTGAGTGAAGTCGTGTCGGGGGGCGGAAGGTGCTCGCCTTGAATCAAAGCGTCCAGCTGCGAGATGGCCTGGCGCAGGCCGCCTGCATAGTCGCCAGCCCTGAACGCGGGCTTCAAGGATCGTTCGATGACTTGCTTGGCGGCCAGGTCCGGGATGGCCCCTTCCAGGGCTTTGGCTACCTCGATGCGCATGCGCCGATCTTCTTTGGCAACGACGATCAGCAGGCCGTCCCCCACATCTTTGCGACCGATCTTCCAGCTGTCACCAACCCGCTGCGCAAAGGCGGCGATGTCTTCGGGCTGTGTGGTGCTGACCATCAGCACCACAATCTGGCTACCCCGGGTGGTTTCCAGCTCAGCCAACTGGCTTTCCAGTTGGTGAAGGTCCGCAGCAGACAGCGTGCCGGTCTCATCCATGACACGGGCAGTCAGCGCTGGAACTGGGTGCAACCCGGCGTCAGATGCCCAAGCGGGCGCAAACGACAAGGCACACCACAGGCCGATCCAGATCGGCAGCCAGCGCATCCAGCGAGTCATGTCACTTCTTGCTGAAGTCGATCACCGGTGGTGTCGAAATTTGAGCTTCGTTCTGGGCGGCAAAGTTTGGCTTCACCTGGTAGCTGAACATCTTGGCCGTCAGGTTGGTGGGGAAGCTGCGCGCCAGCACGTTGTATTCCTGAACCGACTTGATGTAGCGGTTGCGCGCCACGGTGATGCGGTTTTCGGTGCCTTCCAGTTGGACGCGTAGGTCCTGGAACGCCTGGTTGGCCTTCAGCGACGGGTAGTTCTCGGTCACCATCAGCAGGCGAGACAGCGCACCGCTGAGTTCGCCCTGTGCCTCCTGGTACTTCTTGAAGGCTTCAGGGTTGTTGACCAACTCGGGGGTGACCTGAACGCTCGTGGCCTTGGCGCGAGCCTCGACCACTTTGGTCAGAGTGTCCTGCTCGAAATTGGCTTCGCCCTTGACGGTCGCTACGATTTGGGGGATCAGATCGGCCCGACGCTGGTACTGGTTCTGTACCTCGGAGAGGTTGGCCTTGGTTTCTTCATCCAGACGCTGGAAGTCGTTGTAACCGCAACCGGTCAACGAGAGGGCCATGGCCGCAGCCAAAGTCAAGGCAGCGAAGCGGGGAGCAGTCATCGGGATCCTTTCCGAGTCAACGCAAGACACACGGCTGCACGTTAACGCGGCTGCCGTTTGAGAAAGGATAAATGGAGTTGGTCACCCGGTTTTCAAGCGGAGCCGATACCGGATGTGATTTTGATCAAGACACCCAAAGAAAAGGCTTAACCCATCGCCGGCATGGCCAGCTTGTGACAAGACAGTACTTCGTGCTGGCGCGATTTGGGATAGCGGTCACGTACGATCTGGATGGCGCCCATCGGGGTGTCGGCCATCACCTTCAGCACGCGTTTGATCGCCTGTTGAGAGGGTGAAATGACCACCAGGGTCGAGACTTCGAACAACTTCAGGGCCGGTTCGATGGCCAAATTCATCAATGCGCGCATGGCAGCTCCCGTGCTGGACAGCGGCGCTTTGCCGTCCACCTTTTTAGGATGCATTGTCTGTGCCAGAGATGACAGAGGGATGACCCGAAATGGTGCGCGTTCAGGGAGCGTGCAGACGACTCGACTTGATGTGCGTCAGGTATTTTGGCGGCGAGCACGTGCGCGGGCCAGCGCCGCCTCGATCATGGCTCGCTTGTGATCCAGCACGACCGGGTCGGTCAACTTGGATGCAGCAGCCAGATCCGCCGCTTTGTGCTCGCCTTTGGCCAGCAGGCGCTCGGCGTGTTCGGCCTTGGCGCGAACCAGGCGTTGCGCGCGGAAGGCGTGGCGCTCTCGGGCTTGATCGGCCAGTGGTTGAGACCAGGCCGTCCAGCCAGTTGGTGCGGGCTCTGCGTGAGCCGGGACCAAGCTGATGCAGTCCACGGGGCAGGCGGGAATGCAGAGTTCGCAGCCGGTGCATTGCGATTCAATCACCGTGTGCAGGTATTTGTTGGTACCGATGATGCAATCCACCGGGCAAGCTTTGATGCACAAGGTGCAGCCGATGCACCAACTCTCGTCGATGACGGCGAGGGTGCGGGGGCCTTCCAGGCCAAAGTCCTCGCTCAAGGGGGTTTCGGGCTGCCCCGTCAAGGCGGCCAGACGTCGCACGCCTTCTGCTCCGCCTGGGGGGCATTGGTTGATCCCGGCCTCTCCCTTGGCAATCGCCTGGGCATAACTGGCGCAGTCAGGGTAGCCGCAGCGCGTGCATTGCGTTTGCGGCAGAAGGGCGTTGATCTTGTCGGCATCCAGCATGATGGCGCCGGAGTTTACAAGGTCGAAGGGCTCGCTGCCTTGTGCCAAGACAGCGAGCCCTTGTTTCACGCAACGCAATGCGTTTGACTTACGCGGCTTTCTTGACCTTGTTGTGCGACAAGATGAAGTCCCGGATCACGGGATACGCCTGTTCGCGCCAGCGGCGACCCGAGAAAATGCCGTAGTGACCGGCGCCGATCACGTCGTAGTGCTTTTGGCGAGTCTTGGGGATGCCGGTGCACAACTCGTGCGCGGCTTTGGTTTGCCCTGAGCCAGAGATGTCGTCCAGCTCGCCCTCCACCGTCAGCAGGGCCGTGGTCTTGATGTCTTGAGGACAGACCAGTTCCTTTTTGCCCTGTGGGTTGCGAACCTCCCACGTGCCATTCACCAGCGAAAACTCCTGGAACACGGTACGGATGGTGTCCAGATAGTATTCAGCAGGCATGTCCAGCACCGCGTTGTACTCGTCGTAGAACTGGCGGTGGGCTTCGGCGCTGTCGTCGTCCCCACGAATCAGGTCCAGGAAGTAGTCGTAGTGCGATGTGGCGTGGCGATCGGGGTTCATGGCCACGAAGCCCGTGTGCTGCAGGAAGCCGGGGTACACCGCACGGCCAGCGCCCGGGTAGTTCTGCGGCACCTTGTAGATCACATTGCTCTCGAACCACTCGAACGACTTGTTCATGGCCAGGTTGTTCACCGAGGTGGGCGATTTGCGCGCATCGATCGGGCCACCCATCATGGTCATGGTCAATGGGGTTGTTTCGCCGCGGCTGGCCATCAAGGAAATGGCAGCCAGCACCGGGACAGTCGGTTGGCACACCGAGATGACATGTACTTCGGGGCCCACCTTGCGGATAAATTCCTGAACGTAGTTGATGTAGTCGTCCAGGTGGAAGGCGCCTTCGTCCAGAGACACCATGCGCGCGTCAATCCAGTCGGTGATGTACACCTTGTGGTCTTGCAGCAGGGTGCGGACGGTGTCACGCAGCAGGGTCGAGTGGTGCCCGGACAGCGGGGCAACCACCAACACCGAAGGCTGCTCACGCATTCTGGCCAGCATGGCCGCGTCATCCGTGAAACGCTTGAAGCGCAGCAGGCGACAGAAAGGCTTGGCCTCGACCACCTGCTCCTGAATGACCACATCCACGCCGTGAACATTCACTTTGTTGATGTCGAACTCAGGTTTCTCGTATTCCTTGGTCAGGCGGTGGGCCAGATCAAAGCCAGCGGATACGCGCTGAGAAGCCGGAATGTGCGCGAAGGGGGAGAGGGGGTTGCTGTACAGCTTGGACGCGGCGCTTGCGAACTCGGAGAAGGGGCTGAGCCAGGCGCGGTTGGTTTCGTAGATCTGATAAAGCATGACAGAACCTCAATCGTCATTAGCCATTTGGACGCCTCTGTGCCGACAAGGCTGCAGAGATGTTGCATTGCAGCATAGAGGAGTTTTCTGATCTTTGCACCGTTCCGGTGTCTGTTAGTCGGATAACAGGTACAGGAAAGTCACGTTTTTTCCACGCCGTGACACAAACATGAAAAAAGGCCCCTATAGAGGAGCCTTTCTTGCAGCGGAAACGCCCCGGAGTGGGGCGTGGGCCAATGCTTACATCACGGCCTTGATGGCAGCTGCCACAGCCTTGATGTTCTTGGTGTTCAGTGCAGCCACGCAGATGCGGCCAGAGTCCACACCGTAGATGCCGAACTCGCCACGCAGGCGTTGCATCTGGGCGGCGTTCAGACCGGAGTAGCTGAACATGCCCTTTTGACGGGTGATGTAGCCCAGGTCGCCTTGCACGCCAGCGTCGGTCAACTCCTTGACCAGGGCGGCGCGCATGTCCTTGATGCGTACGCGCATTTCGGTCAGCTCGTCTTCCCATTGCTTGCGCAACTCAGGCGAGTTCAGCACGGTAGCGACCACGGTGGCGCCATGGGTGGGCGGGTTGGAGTAGTTGGTGCGGATCACGCGCTTGAGTTGGCTCAGCACGCGGCCGGCTTCTTCCTTCGAGGTGCTGACGATGCTCAGGGCACCGACGCGCTCGCCGTACAGCGAGAAGCTCTTGGAGAAGCTGGTGGACACGAAGAAGTTCAGGCCGGCGTCCAGGAACTTGCCGATCACCTTGCCGTCTTCGGCGATGCCTTCGCCAAAGCCTTGGTAAGCCATGTCCAGGAAGGCGACCAGATTGCGTGCCTTCACGGCGGCAATGATCTGATCCCATTCGGCATCGGTCAGGTCGTAGCCGGTGGGGTTGTGGCAGCAGGCGTGCAGCACGATGACGGTGCCTTCTTCGGCTGCATTCAGGGCAGCCAGCATGCCTTCGAAGTTGATGCCACGCTTGGCTTCGTCGTAGTAGGGGTAGGTGCCCACGGTGAAACCGGCGGTTTCAAAGATGGCGCGGTGGTTTTCCCAGCTGGGGTTCGAGATCAGGGCTTGCTTCTTGCCGCTGACGTTGTGCAGGAAGTCTGCGCCCAGCTTCAGGCCGCCGGTGCCGCCGATGGCTTGGGCGGTGACGATGCGACCTTCGGTCACAGCAGCGTGTTCGGCGCCGAACACCAGACCTTGCACAGCCTTGTTGTAAGCGGCAATGCCTTCAATCGGCTGGTAGCCGCGTGGCTTGGGGGCAGCGGCGATTTGCTGCTCGGCAGCGGCCACGCACTTCAGCAGGGGCAGCTTGCCATTGTCGTCGGTGTACACGCCCACACCCAGGTTCACCTTGTTGGGGTTGGTGTCGGCATTGAATTGTTCGTTGAGGCCCAGGATGGGATCACGGGGGGCCATTTCAACGGAAGCGAACAGCGAGGCCATGCAAGCAGTCTCCGGCAGGTTGGGGTAATTGATCGATGTCGGGGCAATCGCCCGAAGATGGTTTCGGCGCTTGTGACGACGAAATTGCAAAATCGGGCAAACCCTTTATTTTATCGACCGAAGTGCCGTACGTGCGAGCGCATCTGCGTAGTCCTGCCGAAAAAGGACAAACACCCGCCGGGTGGCGGGTGTTTGCAAGGGGGCTGGCGCTGTTTAGGCGCGGAGCTTGATGCTGGTGGATGTGGCTGTCAGGTAGCCGACCGCAGCGCTGAACTTGTTGTTGTAGTTCGTGTTGATGGCGGTGTTGAGTGCCGCATTGTTCTTCACGTAGCTGCTGTCACCCGCATGCTGGAAGTTGCTCATGATGTAAGTCCAGCCATTGATTTCATCGACGGCGTGCAGGCCCGTCGATTCGCCGCCAGCCGGAACGGACAGGATGCGCGACAGTTGCTTGGTGTCGACGTTGTAGGCCCACAGGAAGTTGTTGGTGTGTTGGCCGCTGTCTTCACCGATGAACAGAGTACGCAGCTTCTCAGAGAACTTGAGGTTGTCTGGGTTGCCGATCTTGTTGGGGTTGGCGGTGTTGCCCAGGCTGTCGGCAGAGATGTCTTCGCCGGTCAGCAGCACCTTGGTGCTCACTGGAACCCATTCGCTGTTGATCGTGTTGCCGTCGGTGTCCACTTGGCTGCCAGCCAGGGTGTGGGCCATGATGCCACCAGCCTTGAGTGCAGCGTCCAGACCAATGCGGCTGGCGCTGTTCCAACCCTTGGCGGTATTGTTTGTCACCATCGAGTCCTGCATGTTTTGCAGAGCCGAGTAGGCAATCTTGTCCTTGATGTTGACGGTGGTGCCTTCCATCTTCGTGAAGCCCATGCTGCCGCCCTTCAGGTAAGCGTAGCGGTGCGTTTCCAGGAATGCGGCAGCCTTCTCCATGCCGGACACCAACTTCACCCAGTTGGCCTTGCCGCTGACGTAGATCTTGGCGTAGCCGGTTGCGGTCGGGTCTGCGATGGTGGGGTCCACGAACTTGACATCCATGATGTCTTCCTTGGACAGGGTGTCTGCCAGGGCTTCGACGTAGTCGCTGGTGGCGTGACCCAGCTTGATCCACTTCCAGCCCACGCTGGACGTGCCCGCCAGCAAGGCGGTGTTGAAGTCGCCCTGCAGTTGGCCCACGTACAGCGTACCGGCAGACAGATCCTTCTCGGTGTCTGCCACAAACATGAACAAGGCGGAGTTGGTGGCATCGTCACCCATCAGCACGGTGCGGTTGTCGGGCATGACTTGCACCAGCTCATGCGAGATGCGGCCCATGCAGTAGTGCTTGGCGATCGATGCGGTGCCGTCGGCCTTGACGGTGACTTCAGGCAGATGGCCGTAGTGGTAAGGCTTGACGGTGCTGTCACCCAGGTTGGTCTGGAAAGCGCTCCAGTAACTGGGCAGAGACCAAGCGTCAGGCTCGTACTCTTCGCTGGACAGGTGAGTGCCCCAAGGCGACAGGCTGGCACCGCATGTGATCCACAGGCCGTGCACGCCTGACGTGTCGACGTTGTGATACTTCACGAGTGACAGTTTGCCGGTCGATGGGTTCTGATCCAGTGTCAGCACGGCGATGGGGGAGGGCAGCTTGCCGTACATGTCCGTGGTGCCGTCCTGGGCCCAAGTGGTGTACTCGAACTGCACCACGGCAAACACCGTGTTGCCGGACACGCCGGTGACCTTTGCGTTGGGAACGGTCAGCAGCGACGTGCCATCAGGGCTGTCGCTGAAGAACTGGCGAGCAGTTGTGCCAGTGGTGTCCTGGATGGGCTGATTCAGGATGTTGTAGTAGCCGCCGGCCAAGATTTGGCCACCCTTGCCGTCAGACACTTGTGTGCCCGTCAGGAAGAAGGGTTCATAAGCCAGGTTGCTCGTGTGGGTGCTGCCGTCGCTCAGTGTCACGGTCAGCGTCGAGGCCACGTAGGCGGTCGCCATGTTGGCGGTCGTGGTGGGGGCGGCCATGCTGCCGAATGCGGCAGACACATAAGTGGGGGTGGGCTTGCTGTCGTCACCACCACCGCCGCAACCGGTGAGCATGGACGATGCGGCGAGGCCTGACAGCGGCAGCATGGGCATGCCTGCAAACAGCTTCAGGGCTTGACGACGGGAGTTCGAATGTTGAGACATGGTGTTGCTGCAAGTAAAAGTACAGATCGCCAGCAACGATAGGAAGGCTGGATGACAAACTCGTGAAGTTGTTTCTGATCGTCACGAGTGGATGCATCGCCGGGGTTCGTCATGATCTTGTCAATTACTTCTGTATTGGCGGCGTGCTTTGAAAAGCGAGGCAGATCGGCTTAAAGTGGCAGGTTTCTTGCCTGATTGCCGCCCCATGTCCGACTCGAACGCGCCATCTGTCAAAAGCCAGTCTGCCAAATCGGATGAGGCGCCTGCTGGGCAGTTCGTTCAGTTTCCTGATTCGCCGTTTGAACTCTTTCAACCGTATCCCCCGGCCGGGGATCAGCCCACGGCCATTGCGCAGTTGTGCGAAGGGGTGGAGGATGGTCTCAGCTACCAGACCTTGCTGGGCGTGACCGGGTCGGGCAAGACCTTCACCATGGCCAACGTGATCGCCCGCATGGGGCGTCCCGCCATCGTGTTTGCGCCCAACAAGACCCTGGCGGCACAGTTGTACGCCGAGTTCCGCGAGTTCTTCCCCAAGAACGCGGTCGAGTACTTTGTCAGCTACTACGACTATTACCAGCCCGAAGCTTATGTGCCCCAGCGCGACCTGTTCATTGAAAAGGACAGTGCCATCAACGAGGCCATTGAGCAGATGCGGCTGAGTGCGACCAAGAGCATTCTGGAGCGCCGGGACGTGGTGGTCGTGGCCACCGTGTCGGCCATCTACGGCATCGGCAAGCCCGAGGACTACACGCAGATGCGCTTCATCGTTCGCACGGGCGACAAGGTGGGTCAGCGCGACGTGATTGCCCAGCTGATCCGCATGCAGTACAAGCGCAACGACATGGACTTCGGGCGCGGCACCTTCCGGGTGCGGGGCGACACCATCGACATCTTCCCGGCTGAACACTCCGAGTTGGCGCTGCGGGTGGAGTTGTTCGATGACGAGGTCGATACCTTGTCCCTGTTCGACCCACTCACGGGGCGCATCCAGCAGAAGATTCCGCGTTTTGTGGTCTACCCGTCCAGCCACTATGTGACGCCGCGTGAGCAGGTGCTCAAGGCCATCGAAGGCATCAAGCAGGAACTCAACGACCGCGTGAAGCAACTGGTTGGCGACGGCAAGCTGGTCGAGGCACAACGGCTGGAGCAGCGCACGCGCTTTGACCTGGAGATGCTGCAGGAGGTGGGGCACTGCAAGGGCATTGAGAACTACACCCGTCATCTGTCGGGCGCCAACCCCGGCGATCCGCCGCCCACGCTGGTGGACTACATGCCCTCGGACTCGCTCATGTTCCTCGATGAGAGCCACGTCATGATCGGTCAACTGGGCGGCATGTACAACGGGGACCGCTCACGCAAAACGACGCTGGTGGAATATGGTTTCCGGCTGCCCTCGGCGCTCGACAACCGTCCGCTCAAATTTGAAGAGTTCGAGCGCAAGATGCGTCAGGTGGTGTTCGTGACCGCGACACCGGCCGACTACGAAAAGCAGCACAGCGGACAGGTGGTCGAGCAGGTGGTGCGTCCGACGGGTCTGTTGGATCCGGTGGTCGAGGTGCGGCCCGCGACGCATCAGGTCGACGATGTGCTGCAGGAAATCCGCATCCGCGTCGAGAAAGACGAGCGTGTGCTGATCACCACCTTGACCAAGCGGATGTCCGAGCAGCTCACCGACTACCTGACCGACAACGGCGTGAAGGTGCGCTATCTGCACTCCGACATCGACACGGTCGAGCGTGTCGAAATCCTGCGCGACCTGCGCTTGGGGACGTTTGATGTGCTGGTGGGCATCAACTTGCTGCGAGAAGGTCTGGACATTCCCGAGGTGTCGCTGGTGGCGATTCTGGATGCCGACAAGGAAGGCTTCTTGCGAGCCGAGCGCAGCCTGATTCAGACCATTGGTCGCGCGGCGCGAAACCAGAATGGGCATGCCATTCTTTACGCCGACAGGATCACCGAGTCCATGCGCAAAGCCATGGGGGAGACCGAGCGTCGTCGTGCCAAGCAAATGGCGCACAACGAAGCGCACGGCATCACGCCGCGTACCGTCAACAAGAAGGTCAAGGAGTTGATCGACGGTGTGATGTCCAATGCCGCCAAGGACGATCTGCGTGCCGCAGAGGCCTTGGCCAAGTCCATGGAGGGCGCCGAAGCGTTGTCCGAGAAAGACTTGAGCAAGCGCATGAAGCAGCTCGAAAAGGACATGCTGGAGGCCGCCCGCAACCTCGAATTCGAAAAGGCTGCGCGCTTGCGCGACCAACTCGCTCTGCTCAAAGAGCAAGCCTTTGGCGCGGTGGTGCATGACCATGTGGCCGCCCCGGGCAAGCCTGCGGCCAAGTGAAGTGCTGCGGCATGACAGTGGGTCGGGCGTGAGTCTGGGACAATCTCGCCTTTGAATGTGTTGACGAGTTCATGGTTGAAGCAGTGGTGACCGAGCCCCGTATCCGAGTCCTCATGGTGTGCATGGGGAACATTTGTCGAAGCCCCACGGCCGAGGCCGTGCTCCGTAGCAAGCTTCAACAGGCCGGTTTGGCCGATGCCGTACAGGTCGATTCGGCTGGCACGCATGCCTACCATGTGGGACATGCCCCCGACAAACGTTCCCAGCGACATGCCGCCATCCGAGGCTACGAACTGAGTGCCTTGCGTGCCCGTCAGGTGAGTCCGCAGGATTTCCGCCGGTTCGATCTCTTGCTGGCCATGGACTGGGACAACCTGGCGCTGCTGGAAGACCGCTGTCCGCCGGACCGCATGATGCGCGTCAAGCTCAAGCGACTGACGGAGTTCCTGCCTGCTCAATCCTCGTTTGCCGAGGCGCAGGTCGTGCCAGACCCCTATTACGGTGGCGAGGAAAGCTTCGAGTCCGTGCTGGACCTCATCGAGGCGGCGTGTGATGGCTTGGTTGATCATCTCCGCATGCGCCTAAATGGTGCGTGACACGGGTTTGCCCTTGATCAAAGTTGACTTTTTCAGTCAACTAGTCTATGATTGACTTATTCGCTCGGGATTTGGCCTCTCGGATGCGGCCGGAGATCCTGGCTGCATCACGCGCAGCAGTTTGACCCTCTGATTGCCGCATGCAGAAGCCGCCCGAGGTCCTGACCAAGGAGCGAGACATGCGACTGACAACCAAAGGCCGTTTTGCTGTAACGGCCATGATCGATCTGGCTTTGCGCGAGCACACGGGCCCCGTCGCCTTGGCAGCCATCAGCCAGCGCCAACAGATTTCCCTGTCTTACCTCGAGCAGTTGTTCGGCAAGCTTCGCCGCCATGAACTCGTCGAGAGCACCCGAGGCCCGGGCGGCGGTTATTCGCTGGGCCGCAAGGCAGAAGACATCACCGTGGCCGACATCATCGTGGCGGTGGACGAGCCCATTGATGCCACGGGCTGTGGCGGCAAAGAAAACTGCATGGGCGAAGACGGTGGTCGTTGCATGACGCACGACCTGTGGACCAGCCTCAACACCAAGATGATCGAGTATCTGGATTCGATCAGCCTGCGCAAGCTGGTGGACGATCAGGTGGCCAAGGGTGTCTCGATTGAGGCGCAGCCCATCAAGCGCGCCATCTCGACCCAGCCCGTTGTGAAGCCGATCAAGGTGACGGCGCCGAATTCGGTGTTCGCGCTCGGTTCCACCCTCACCAAATAAGGGACTTGAGGCCTCGCCGCCCAAGGCTCAGGCCCCAGGACCGATAATTCCACCTTTCCCGCTGAGCGCCCCATAGAGGGTGCCCGACCACAGAGTGCCCCACATGGACATGACCCCGCACTTTCCGATTTACATGGACTACGGCGCGACCACGCCGTGTGACCCCCGCGTTGTTGACGCGATGATCCCCTGGTTGCGTGAGCACTTTGGGAACCCGGCTTCGCGTACCCACGCTTACGGCTGGGAAGCGGAAGCGGCCGTGGAGAAGTCCCGCGAGCAAGTGGCCGAACTGATTGGCGCGGACCCCCGCGAAATCGTCTGGACGTCCGGCGCCACCGAGTCCAACAACCTGGCACTGAAGGGCGCGGCACACTTCTACAAGAGCCGCGGCAAGCACATCATCACGGTCAAGACCGAGCACAAGGCGGTGCTGGACACCGTGCGTGAGCTTGAGCGTCAAGGCTTTGAAGCCACGTACCTCGACGTTCAGGACAATGGCTTGGTCGATCTGGAAGCACTGAAGGCTGCCATCCGTCCGGACACCATCCTGATCTCGGTCATGTACGTGAACAACGAGATTGGTGTCATTCAGGACATCCCGACCATCGGCACCCTGTGTCGTGAGAAGGGCATCATCTTCCACGTGGATGCCGCACAAGCCACGGGCAAGGTCGACATCGATCTGACATCGCTGCCGGTGGACCTGATGAGCCTGGCCTCGCACAAAACCTACGGCCCCAAGGGCATTGGTGCGCTGTACGTGCGCCGCAAGCCGCGTGTGCGCCTGGAAGCTCAGATGCACGGTGGTGGTCATGAGCGCGGCATGCGGTCGGGCACCTTGCCCACCCACCAGATCGTGGGCATGGGCGAAGCCTTCCGTATCGCCAAGGAAGAAATGCACACCGAAAACGCCCGTGTGAAGGCGTTGCGCGATCGCCTGCTGGCTGGCCTGCAAGGCATCGAGCAAATTTTCGTCAACGGCGACCTGGAACAACGTGTGGCACACAACCTCAACGTCTCGTTCAATTTCGTGGAAGGCGAGTCGCTGATCATGGGCATCAAGGGCATCGCCGTGTCTTCGGGCTCGGCCTGTACCTCGGCCAGCCTGGAGCCCAGCTATGTGTTGCGCGCCCTGGGACGCAGCGATGAACTCGCGCACAGCTCGTTGCGCATGACCATCGGCCGTTTCACGACCGAAGAAGAAGTCGATTTCGTCATCAACACCCTCAAGGAGCGTGTCGCCAAGTTGCGCGAGTTGTCTCCTCTGTGGGAAATGTACAAAGACGGTATCGACATCAGCACCATTCAATGGGCGGCACACTGATCGTGTGACCCCTCAGAGCAGGAGAACAACACCATGGCATACAGCGACAAGGTCATCGACCACTACGAAAATCCCCGCAACGTTGGCTCGTTCGAAAAGGGTGACGAGTCGGTTGGCACCGGGATGGTGGGCGCCCCCGCTTGCGGCGACGTGATGAAGCTGCAAATCAAGGTCAACCCATCGACGGGCGTGATCGAGGACGCACGTTTCAAAACTTACGGCTGCGGTTCGGCCATTGCGTCGAGCTCGCTCGTGACCGAATGGGTGCGTGGCAAGACGCTCGACGAAGCACTGGACATCAAGAACACTCAGATCGCCGAAGAGCTGGCTTTGCCGCCGGTCAAGATCCACTGTTCGATCCTGGCGGAAGATGCCATCAAGGCAGCCGTCAACGATTACAAGGCCAAACATGCAAGCTGAACAAGCAACCGCCGGTTCGTGCACCAGTGGTCCTGGGACCGGGCCTCTGGCGGACATCGGTGAAGTCAATGCCAACATGACCGTCGGGTTGACCGAGGCAGCTGCGCGGCACATCCTGCGCTACCTGGGTCGTCGCGGCAAAGGCGTGGGCGTGCGTTTGGGCGTGAAAACCACCGGTTGTTCAGGCTTGGCGTACAAGATCGAGTTTGCTGACGAGATCGAGCCCGAAGACATCGTGTTCGAACAACTGGGTGTGAAGATTCTGGTGGACCCCAAGAGCCTGCCTTACATCGACGGGACCCAGTTGGACTTCGTCCGCGAAGGCCTGAACGAAGGTTTCAAGTTCAATAACCCCAACGAGCGTGATCGTTGTGGTTGCGGGGAATCTTTCCGAATCTGAGCCCGTTGGCACTGTGTGCCATCCTGGCAGATGAAGCCCCACCTCGATCGGTGGGGTTTCGCCTTTTGAATCGCCCATGAACATCGACGCCGACGACTTCACCCTCCTGGGTTTGAACAAAAGTTTTGCGCTGAACAAAAGCGACCTGGATGCGGCCTGGAAGGCCTTGCAGGCCCACGTTCACCCCGACCGTTTTGCGGCCGAAGGTGGTGCGGCCCAGCGTCTGGCCATGCAGTGGGCGGTGCGTGTCAACGAAGCCCACCAGCGTCTGAAAGACCCGCTCAAACGCGCCGCTTACCTGTGTGAGCTGGCCGGCGTGCCCGTTCAGTCAGAAAGCAATACCGCCATGCCCGGCGCCTTCCTCATGCAGCAAATGCAGTGGCGAGAGGCGCTGGAAGAGGCTGCGTCGGCCTCAGAGGTCGAAGCGTTGTCTGACGAGGTGCTGGCCGACCGCAAGGCGCGCCTGGCCTGCGTCACCCAATTGCTGGATGTGGACCAGAACGCCCAGCAGGCCGCGCAAGAAGTCCGCGCCCTCATGTTCATCGATCGCCTGCTGGAGGAGATCGATGCCCGACTCGAACGTTACGAAGACGCCAGCTGACCGATACTCCCGACCATGGCACTGCTGCAAATCTCCGAACCCGGTCAATCGGCCGATCCCCATCAGCGCCGCATCGCGGTGGGCATTGACTTGGGCACCACTCACTCCCTCGTGGCGTCGGTGCGCCACGGCTCTGCTGAATGCCTGCCCGACGAGCAGGGGCGCGTGATCCTGCCTTCGGCCGTTCGCTACATGGTGGATGCCAACGGTCAAACGCGCCGCCAGATTGGTTTCGACGCGTTGGCCGCTCAGGCCGAAGACCCGCTGAACACCATCGTGTCGGTGAAGCGTTTCATGGGCCGTCGCCTGGCCGACATCGCCGATGCAGGCCGTCTGCCTTATCAGTTTGAAGATCAGCCCGGCATGGTGGCCATTCGCACCGTGGCGGGTGTGAAGGCGCCCGTGGAGGTTTCGGCCGAAATTTTGGCTAGCCTGCGCCAGCGGGCCGAAGACACGTTCAACGATGATCTGTTTGGTGCGGTCATCACCGTGCCGGCCTACTTTGACGACGCTCAGCGTCAGGCCACGAAGGACGCGGCCCAAATGGCCGGCCTGAACGTGTTGCGCCTGCTCAATGAGCCCACGGCAGCGGCGATTGCCTACGGCCTGGATAACGGCGCAGAAGGTCTGTACGCCATCTATGACCTGGGCGGCGGCACGTTCGACATCTCCTTGCTGCAACTCAGCCGTGGCGTGTTTGAGGTGGTGGCCACCGGCGGCGATTCGGCGCTGGGTGGTGACGACTTCGACCACATCCTGGCCGAGTACGCGTTGGCCACAGCGCAAATGGAAGCGCCGACGCCGCAAGACAAGCGGACGGTGTTGGTGGCGGCTCGCCGCACGAAGGAAAAACTGTCCACGGACGGCAATGCGCACCTGTCGTGCGCGCTTTCTGGCGGCATGCTGTCCGTCACGATCACCCGAGAAAAACTGGCCGAGTTGGCCAAGCCCCTGATCGACAAGACGCTGGCCTCGGTCAAGCGCGTGCTGCGCGACGCCAAGGTCAAGGCCGATGAGGTCAAGGGGGTGGTCATGGTTGGGGGCTCCACCCGCATGCCCGCTGTGCGCGATGCAGTGGGTGGTTTCTTCGGTCAGCCCCCGCTCACCGACCTCAATCCGGACGAAGTGGTGGCCCTGGGTGCTGCCATTCAGGCCAACCTGCTGGCGGGCAACAACGCCCAAGGCGAGCACTTGCTGCTCGACGTCTTGCCCTTGTCTCTGGGCTTGGAAACCATGGGTGGTTTGGTCGAGCGTATCATTCCGCGCAACACCCCGATCCCTTGTGCCCGCGCGCAAGACTTCACCACCTTCAAGGATGGGCAGACGGCGCTCGCCGTGCATGTGGTGCAAGGCGAACGCGAGCAGGTTGAGCATTGCCGCTCCCTGGCGCGCTTTGAGTTGCGCGGTATTCCGCCCATGGCTGCGGGGGCTGCGCGCATCCGCGTGAGCTTCCAGGTGGATGCCGATGGCTTGCTGAGCGTGTCGGCCAAGGAACAGTTGTCGGGTGTGGAAGCCTCGGTGGTCGTCAAGCCCAGCTATGGCTTGAGCGATGACCAGGTGGCGCACATGCTGCGCGAAGGGTTCACCACCGCCGCCGCCGACATGAAAGACCGCGCTTTGCGTGAAGCCCGCGTCGAAGCCGAGCGCATGCTCGAAGCCACGCGCACGGCGCTGGCCGCCGATGGCGACCTGTTGTCGCCTGAACAGCGCGCCCACATCGACAGCCTGATGGCGCAAATCGGTCAACGCTGTGACCGGGGTGACCTGGAAGCGCTCGAGGCCGCCACCAAGGCCCTGGCCCAAGGGACCGAAGCCTTTGCCGCAGAACGCATGAACCGCAGCATCCGCCAGGCTTTGGCGGGGCGTCAACTCGATCAGATCTGATTCACTATGCCCATCATCAAGATCCTGCCTCACGCCACCCTGTGCCCCCAGGGCGTTGAAATCAAGGCGGCACCCGGCACCAGTATTTGCGAAGCCTTGCTGGAAAATCACATCGAGATCGAGCATGCCTGTGACATGAGCGCCGCCTGCACGACCTGTCACGTCATCGTTCGTGAAGGCTTCAACAGCCTCAACGAGATGGACGACACCGAAGAAGATTTGCTCGACCGCGCCTGGGGCCTGGAAGCCAATTCGCGCCTGAGTTGCCAGGCCATCGTGGCCGGCCAGGACCTGGTCGTGGAGATCCCGAAGTACACCATCAACCACGCACGCGAGAATCACTGATTCGCGAACGGAGTTGAAGCATGTCCCGTCAGATCTTTCTGGATACCGAAACCACCGGCCTGAGCCCGGATGCGGGGGA
Source organism: Aquabacterium sp. (assembly GCF_049317225.1). Taxonomy (GTDB): domain Bacteria; phylum Pseudomonadota; class Gammaproteobacteria; order Burkholderiales; family Burkholderiaceae_C; genus Aquabacterium. The sequence continues at coordinate 120,520 of NZ_JBMOIR010000004.1, forward strand.
CCGTATCGTCGAAATCGGCTGTGTGGAAATGGTCAACCGCCGCCTGACCGGACGGCATCTGCACTTCTACATCAACCCTGAACGGCCCAACAACGAAGAGGCGGTGCGGGTGCACGGCCTGACGGACGAGTTCCTGTCGGACAAGCCTACGTTTGCGGCGCTGGTCGATGAGATCCTGGAGTACTGCGCCGGCGCTGAAATCATCATCCACAACGCCGCGTTCGACGTGGGCTTTCTGGATGCCGAGTTGGCCCGCTGCGGCAAGGGCAAGTTCGGGGATCACATCTCCGGCGTGATCGACACCCTGCTGATGGCGCGGGAGATGTTCCCGGGCAAGTCAAACAACCTCGACGCGCTGTGTCGCCGCCTGGAAGTTGACAACTCGCACCGCACGTTGCACGGCGCCTTGATGGATGCCGAGTTGCTCGCCGAGGTCTACATCAACATGACCCGTGGGCAAGATGCACTGCTCATGGATGTGGAAGATGACAACGCGGCGACGGGTGCTGCAGGCGGGGATGCCATCAGCGTGGACCTGAGCAGCTTTCAGTTGCCGGTGATCCAGCCCTCGCAGCAGGAAGCAGAAGACTTTGCCAAAGCGTTGCAAGATCTCGACAAAGCAAGTGGCGGCAAAACTTTGTGGACAGCCATCCAAAATGTGCTATAGTTCAATTCTTCGCTGATCATCGCGACAAACAAATTGATCAGTGACCCGAACAAGTTTCGGGCGGTTAGCTCAGTGGTAGAGCACTGCCTTCACACGGCAGGGGTCGCAGGTTCGAACCCTGCACCGCCCACCAAATTAAGCCTCATGCAAAAGCATGGGGCTTTTTTGTTTTTGTCCCGCAAAGATGTAGCCGGCAACTTATCCACGTTTTCTGTGGATAAGCTTGTTGACTGCTACTGAGCAAACGGGCTCTGCAAGGCGGACCCCTCAATTTGCCTAAAAATGCAGCACGGCTGGCGTCTTGCTGTCGTGAGGCACAAAGACGTAACCTTGTCCTCGTACTGTTTGAATGTAGCGGGGCACATTGGGGTTGGGTTCAACCAGTTTGCGTAGCCGCATGATGGCTGCATCGACCGCACGAGGTGTGATCTCGCCTGGGCAACGACGCATGGCGTCCATCAGTTGCGGACGGCTGAGCGGTGTACTGGCGCTGTGGACCAGCGCATCCAGCAGCGCAAACTCCACAGGATTCAACGCACGGAAGCCTCGCGCACTTTGAAGGCCGCGTGCTTCGGGCTGAAACTGTTGTTCGCCCATTCGGATGGCGCCGACGTCGACCGTGGTGGCAGCATGAACTGCCTGAGCCATCCGCCTGAGTACCGCGCGGACGCGGGCCACCAATTCTCTGGGGGAGAACGGATGTGAGAGGCAGTCGTCGGCCCCCATCTCCAGACTCAGAATGCGCTCGAGTTCATCACTGCTGTCTGATATGCGGATGAACGGCAGATATCGGTGTTGCTCTCGCATCCGTTTGCATGCATCGATCCCGTTCATCTCTGGTGTGGTTCGACCCAAGATGAGCACATCTGGGCAGAGATCACTTTGTAGTGCGCTCGCGTGCAATGGGCTGGGGGCGCCGTGTGCGTCGAAGCCTTGGCCGACGAGGTAGTGCACCAATTGTTGGCGCTGAATCGTGTCTTGTTCGATCACGAACAGCCGAGTGCGGGAAGAGTGGGACGCCATGGTAACGATGTGCGCCGCCAAGCCAATCAAGGCGGATCGCACACCTATTTTAAAAATGTCTCCAATTTATTTTTTGCTGTATCCATGTCTTCACGTGGCTTTACCTATATGAAGAAGTGTGGCGAAGCATCCTCTTGATATGGGTGTGTGATGCTTTGTGATGTGCTGGTATTTGTAGTGTGTATAAGTATTTCCGCTTATTAATTGGTGGATTAAATCGGGCCTTACGATTGAATTGCTCATTTTATGTGTGACTAATATTCGCTCATCATTTTTGACGGAGGCTGGAAATGAGCTCGATCAAGAGTTTGGGTGGAAATCTTCAGGCGTATGGTTTGCTGCAGCGGCCAGGAACTTACGAAATCAATGCCAAGGAGTATGGGCCTGTGTTGGCGACGGCCATGGCTGGTGCGCAAGTGGTGGGGGAAACGGCGAGCGCTGTCGTCTCTCTGAGTGAGCGCGGTTATCAGGAAATGGCCAACGCGCTGGACTCAGCCGCGGATGCATCCGTGCATGCTTACGAGTCAGTCAAGAGTAGCGTGGAAAACGTTGCCGAGAGCATCGTGGACGGTGTGGAGTCGGCCGGGGAGGCCGTCACGGATTTTGCCGGCAATGTGGTGGATGGCATTGAAAATGCCGCCAGCAGCATCTGTGAGTACGCCGCAGAGGGTGTACGAACAGCGTGCAATGCGATTGATCTCATGGCCTGACCGCAGGGTTCGGAAGAGGAACGGGCGCCATGTGGAATTTATCGCGGGCTCACCTGTGTGGCTGGATCATCCTTTCGCCGGCGGGGCTGCTTGGATGTTCCATCGTGACACCTGCCCCCCTGATTGAGTTGGCCAAAGCCACAGGTGCTGCGGCCAGCACGATGGTCAGCGTGACGCCGAATGAGCCGGTGAATGTGGTTCAGAACGTGGCAGTGTCTCCCAAGTCCGTGTGCATTGAATATAACCCTGTTTGTCCTGTTGTAGATATATTGCCAGCCCTTCAGCAGGGATTGACGAAGAATGGCATATCGAGCAGGGTATATGAGCCTGGCACCCATTTTGGATATTGTAGATATTGGGTTAAGTACAGTGCTTCCATGGATTGGGGTACGCCGCTGATGAGTGATCAGCCGCAGTCTTATCTGACTGCTGCTCGGTTGACGCTGGCGAGTGATGCTGGGATTGTCTTGGCGTACGCCGAATATCGGCTGGGTGGGTTGATGCAGCCTGGAAAGTGGGCCTCTGTCTATCAAAAGATGGAGCCTGTGGTCAGGTCCTTGGTGTCGCAGGGTGGCCAACAATTGGCTGTGAAATAGTTTGAGGTGTTGTCATGAATACTGTTTTGATGCATGGATTTAAATGGCTTGCCAGCGTAGGGCCGTTGGTCATGATTGCGGCATGCAGCACGCCAGATCCCTATGTCACGGCGCCCGTGCAGGTGCCCGTTGCGCCGTCGCCCAACTACATCGAGCCCGTCAACACGGGGGCCATCTTTCAGCCGGGAATGCAGGCCGTGTCGTTGTTTTCCTCTGAAAGGAGGCCACATGCGATTGGCGATACCCTGAGGATTCAGATCGTCGAAAGCACCAAAGCGACCCGGGACCTGAATACCAGTACCAGCCGCGCCAACAAGGTGGCGTCCAAAGGCCCCGGCGGTGGTGGCGGAAAAGGCGGCTTGATCAACCGACTGCTGGACATTGATGCCGAGGCTTCTGGCAGCGACTCATTCAAGGGGGCAGGGAGTACAGACAACACCAGCACCTTGAATGCGGAAATCACCGCCTCAGTGATCAACGTCTTGCCCAACGGTCACTTGGCCGTGGCTGGCGAGAAGGGCGTGGCACTCAATGGCGGTGTCAGCACATTAAGGGTATCGGGGGTTGTGAATCCCCATGACATTGGTCCCGGCAACATCGTGTCGTCTGTCAATATGCTCAATGCCCGGTATGAGCTGGGCGGTCAAGGTGATGTATCTGACGCCGCCACCAGAAATTGGCTGCAACGCTTCCTGACCAAGCACATGACCATTTGGTGAGCCAGCGCAGCCACAACAGCCTGCTAAAGTCCGAAATCAGTCATTCATTGATCACGGACCAAAGCAGCACACCATGGGAAGCAAGACCGAACGTTTCTACAAGATCGAACTGATGATCCGCAATCGCGGGCAAGTCAGCTTTGAAGAAATGCTCACCGAGCTGGAAGTCTCTCGCGCCACGCTGAAGCGCGATCTTCAGTTCTTGCGTGACCGATTGGGCGCACCGATCGTTTATCACCGTGACGACAATGCCTATCGTCTGGACGAAGGCGATCACGGCGACAAGCATGAGCTGCCCGGCATGTGGTTTGATGAGCGTGAGCTGTATGCCATGTTGATGGCGCACCAGTTGCTGTCTCAGTTGGATCAGGACGGCACCCTGAGCCGGCACATGGCCCCGCTGCTGGATCGGATCTACCAACTGCTGGGGACCGATGCGACCCCCAGCAAGGATGTGATGCGCCGTGTGCGCATCATCAGCCCCGCGCGCCGCGCCGTGCCCGGTGTGGTCTTTGAGACGGTTGCTGCGGCATTGTTGGCGCGCAAGCGCTTGCATCTTCAGTACTTCACGCGCTCACGCAAGAAAGCGACTGAACGTGTGGTCTCGCCTCAGCGCCTGATCCACTACCGCAACACCTGGTATCTGGATGCGTGGTGCCATGAGTCCGACGAGCTGCGTCGCTTTGCACTGGACGCCATGGAGCAAGCCACGTTGCTGGACACCAAGGCCAAAGACCTGTCGCTCAAGCGCGTTGAGCAAGAGCTGGATGGCGGTTATGGCATCTTCGCTGGCAACCAGGTGAAGTGGGCCACACTGCAGTTCAGTGCCGATGTTACGCAATGGGTTCAGCGCGAGGAATGGCATCCAGAGCAGCGCTTGACGTCTCAGCCTGACGGCAGCTTGAAGATGGAGTTGCCCTTCGTGGATCAAACCGAGTTGGTCATGGACCTGATGCGCTTTGGCCCTGATGTGAAGGTCGTTTCGCCTGCCGGCTTGCGTCAGGCCGTGGTGGATCGCCTGGCACAAGCACAAGCACAGTACGCCAAACGTGCTTGATGCATGACTGACCATCGGGAGCTCGATGTGGTGACTTCACGCGCAGATCGCATATTGGCCATCGTGGCCTTGGCATTGCTGGGCATTGGCTGCGTGTTCGTGCTGTGGCCCTTCCTCAGTGCGCTGGCTTGGGCGGCCATCTTGGCGTCCACTTGCTGGGCGCCGATGCTGCGCTTGGATAAGGCATTCGGTGGTCGTCGCGCAATGGCAGCGGCAGCCATGACAGGTTTGATCACCTTGGTGTTGCTGGTGCCCGTCGTGGCCGTGGCTTTGGGCTTGGCTGACAACCTCAACGAATTGGGTCAGGCTGTCAGCCGCATCGTGGCCAATGGCCTGCCCGATGCGCCGGATTGGCTCAAAGATCTGCCCTTGATCGGGCAAGCCATGTTTGCTTACTGGCAAAAAATGGCCCACAACGGCAAGGTCTTGATGGCCGAACTCAACAAGGTGTCCGAGCCATTGCAAAGTATGGCCCTGACCGCCGGGCGCGTGGCCGGGAGAGGGGTGGTGGATGTGGCCCTGTCCGTGTTTTTGGCGTTCTTTCTTTTTCTGCACGGCGAGGCTTTGGCGTCCCGTGTCAGGGTGGCACTGGTGCGTCTCGCGGGGCATGCCCGTGCCGACTATCTGCTGGACCTGACCAAAGGCACCGTACATGGTGTGATCTACGGCATTCTGGGGACTGCCTTGGCGCAGGGACTGCTGGCGGCGATTGGCTTTCTGATTGCTGGCGTGCCAGGTGCCATGTTGCTGGGCGTGGCCACTTTTTTTGCTTCGGTGCTGCCGATCGGCCCCCCGTTGATCTGGGGTGGTGCCGCCATCTGGTTGTTTCAGCAACAAGAGGTGGGTTGGGCCATTTTCATGGCGGCCTGGGGCTTTTTCCTGGTCAGCACCGTCGACAACGTCATCAAACCGTTCATCATCAGCCGCGGCTCCAGTTTGCCGTTCGCCGTGGTGTTCATGGGGGTGCTGGGTGGGGTGCTGGCTTTCGGGGTGATTGGCGCATTTCTCGGCCCCACCTTGCTGGCGCTGGGATACCGCTTCATTGGTGAGTGGACCGCCGAATAAGCGCGTTACTCAAAGCGGCTGTGTGTGCCAATGCGGTGGGAGGGCCGGGCCCAAGGTTCGGTTTCCGGCCAAATGGAGTCGGTCGCTCCCTGTAGCAGTTGTTCGGGCGCAGGGGTACGGGCCACGACCCATGCAGTGATGCTGCGAGCCCCGGCTTCTCGCAACACGGCAGCCGCTTCGCTGAGCGTGGCGCCCGTGGTCAGCACATCGTCAACCAGCGCGATGTCACGCCCTTGGATTTGGCGGAGTGCTTCGGGGTTCATCACGAAGGCACCGCGGATCTGTTGACGGCGAGCCTCGGCATCCAGATTCATCAAGCGTTGTGTTTCATGCGTGCGCCGCAAGACATCCGGGTGGGCGGCCATGCCCTGTAAGCGGGCCAGGTGTCGTGCAATCAACCAAGCCTGGTTGTACCCGCGCTCTTGCTGTCGCTTGGCTGATAGCGGAATCGGCACAATCAAATCGACTGCATGGGGATGCTTGGACACCGCATCGTTGAGCAATCTGGCCAACATCGGTGCCAAGGCCGTGTCATCCATGAATTTCAGGCGCGCCAACAGCCCGGCCCAAGGGACGGCATAGTCCAGAGCGGCAATGGTGCGGTCAAACTCCGGAGGGGTTTCCTGGCAGGCCTGGCAAACCGAATCGTTGGCATGGTGGGGAAGCAGGATGGCGCATCGCGCGCACCGCATCCCCGGCTGACGCCAGCGCGTCAGGCACGGTTGACACACCAGCTCGGACTGCCAACTCTGACACAACCGGCATTGCGTCGGCAACGCCAGAAAAGATTTCAGACGAGACAGGCGAGAGGGTAAGTAAAGCCCATCGGTCGATGCGGTAGACATGGAATCAATATACTGGGACCCCCCGATCCATGGGTATCACCCGCAGTGGGGACTTACCCGCCCCATTACAGCGATGACCGAGAATCTTTCACGTTCTGTCAGTTCTTCTCTGCCTGCGTGCGCGCCACAGCCCGAGGCAATTGATCGCCAACTTCGACGGCTGGCGCTGCAGGCTCAGACGCCTTGGTTGCATGAAGAGGTGGCGCGACGCTTGGCCGCCAAGTTGGGTCCTATCCGGATCGAGCCCAAACGGTGGTTACACTGGTCTGCTCACGTCGGTGGGGGGGCTGAATGCGTGACCGAGCAGTATCCCAATGCACAGAAATGGATTGTTGAACCCCATGCGGCATTGGCGGATCGGATGCGTGCGTCGGTGTCTCAGCATGCGCGCCGAGACTGGCGCACCCTGTGGCGCAAGTCGGCCGAGGAAATTTTTCTGGAACCCGTGGGTGCGGATGCTCCTTGGACGGGCGCTGGGGTAGACATGTTGTGGGCCAACATGACCTTGCATGGCAGTGCCAACCTTCCCGACATGATGAGTCAGTGGCACAAACATCTGGCCGTCGGCGGTTTTTTGATGTGCTCGGGTTTGGGGCCCGACACGGCGCGAGAGTTGCGTCAGATGTATCAGCTGTTGGGATGGTCGCGGCCCACCATTGACTTCGTTGACATGCATGACCTGGGCGATGAACTGGCCAAGGCTGGTTTCACGGACCCCGTCATGGACATGGAGCGCTTGACGCTGACCTGGGCCTCACCTCAAGCCATGCTCGACGAAGTGCGCACGTGGGGGGGCAATGTCACGTGGGGCCGCTTTGCCGGATTGCGCACGCCACGGTGGCAGCGCCAACTCATTGATGCCATTCAGCAGCATCTTGGTCGGCCGGATGGGCGTGTGGGCTTGACCCTGGAGCTGATTTACGGGCACGCCATCAAAGGGGCGCCACGTGTCAAAGTTGAGGCTGAAACCCGTTTTTCTGTTCAGGACATGAAGCAAATGATCCGTCACAGTGACAAACGCTGAAAGTTTGCGCTGCATCGGTTTCCTGTTTGCTGGTGGCCGGTAAAGTCTCTGTCCGAGATCCAACCTTGTTCGACTCATTTCATGCACAAGTCACTGTTTGTCCTCTGCCGCCGCGCTTGGCTGGTGGCAGCCTGTTTGGGTTTGACGCTGTCGCTGGCTGCATGCGACCAGTGGTCTGCCCCCAAGCCGACCAGCGCGCTGAAGTTCAATGCGGTGGACATCACCGGGGCAGATTACGCCCGCCAACTTCAACTCAAAGACGTCGATGGGCATCCTCGCTCCTTGAGCGAGTTCAAAGGCAAGATTGTTTTTCTGTTCTTTGGCTACACCCAATGTCCCGACGTGTGTCCCACCACCATGGCCGAACTGGCCGAAGTGCGGCGTCGTCTGGGTGTAGATGCGTCGTTGGTGCAGGGGGTGTTCGTCTCCGTGGATCCTGAGCGGGATACGCCGCAGGTGCTGAAGGCGTATTTGCACAGCATGGACCCGACGTTTTTGGGCTTGACGGGCTCGCGAGAGGAAATCGACAAGGTCAGTCGCGAGTTCAAGATTTTTTATCAAAAGGTGCCCACCAAATCTGGCAGCTACACCATCGATCACACTGCCGGGGCATACGTGTTTGATACCACCGGGCAGGTGAGACTGTTTGCCCGCTATGGCATGGGCGCTGACGCGTTGACGGCCGACATCAAGCAGTTACTGCCTGTCCATCCGCCCGTCAACGCATCGGCCCCGTCGGCCGCAAATCAAGCCGCCAGCAGCGAAAAGCTCTGACGGCCGCTCCACGCTTCGTCCGGTCCCAGGGTGACCGGCTTGAGTACCTGTGCTGCTTCGATGCACAGCATGTGCTGCCACCCCTCGGCAGGCATGTCGGGCAGCGCTGCGCACTTCTCGGGGCCGGGATTCCAGATGACCGTGTCCGAGAAGCCTGCGCTCTCGATGCTCAAGCGTCGAGGTCCGTCACGGAGTAACAAGTCCCGGGTGTGCGCATAGATGCGATCCACTTCACCATGGAAACGTTTTTCCGGGTGATCTTCCAGGGTTTCTCCGCCCACCACGCGGTCTTCGTAGCGGCAGCCCTCCAGCCCTTGCAGGCGAACATGGGACAGTTCCGAGACGCCCAGGTAGGTGTGCAGCGCGGCGGCAAAAGACCAGCGACTCTCACCCGGGTTGTGGGCGTACAGCTCCAAATCCAGGCGACCCGCCCCCACGGAGATGGTGAGCTCCAAAGTAAATGCGTGTGGCCAGATGGCGCGTGTCTCGGCGCTATCGTCCAGCACCAGGGTCAGCAAGGCGCAGTCCTTGTCTCGACGGCTGCTCTCGACGGTCCAACGACGCGTCCGAGCAAAGCCATGTCGCGGCAGGCAGGTGTCCGGGCCGCGAAGCTCGAATTGCGGAAAAATCACGGGAACCCCACCGCGCACAGCCTTGCCCTCGCCAGTCACAGCTTTGGGGGAAAGGTAAAGCTGCTCCTCGCCACCCGCAGGCACCCAAGACACCACCTGTGCGCCGTGCAGCAACACGGTGGCGTGGGCTCCGTCTGCGGCTTGCACGCGCACGGCGGGCTCGCCCAATACTTCCAATGTTTCAAAAATCAGGTTTTCACTCATGCCGTGAGTATCCATCCTTCAACAGGGTCGACACACGTGGGCAGGCCCCACAAAGGATGACCTTGTTGATGCTGAACCAACGCCCAGGCCGCTTGCATCATGCACATCACGGCATCCAGCTGATCGCCTTTGTGATCTGCTGCCAACCGATCTCGTTGGGCTGGCGTCATTTTCAGACGCAGGCCAAGGCGGCTGTGTCCCGCCTCCAGTGCATCCAGGATGGTCAGTCTGGCCACGAGTCGGTCAGCATGGTCTGTTGATTCGTTTTTATAGCTGCGCCGACCAATCAGTTCATGGGCCAGAAAGCCGGGATAGGCCTCCAGTGCGATCGCATGGTCTCGACCTGCTCGCATTGCAGGGATGCTGACATCGGCTTGAACCAGGCGCCAGAACCCTTCAAAGTACATCTTGCCAACGGGCACGTACCTTGTCTGCAGCGGACTGGTGCTGGTGACGCCTGGTATGGCCTGATCGGTCGGACGATGTGGCAATTTGCTGCCGGGGGCACGTTCTGTGTGCCACGTGGTTCCCCACTCGTCGATCAAGGTCTGAAAACCGGCTCGGTTGACGCAGTAGCGCCGCAAGGCACTGATCAGCCGGTCACATTCGGGGCGAGCCGATGCGGGCGCCTGCAGCTTGTCTCGAAGGTCTTGTGGGCCATGCGTCCATAGGGCATTCACGAAAGATCGTGGTAAACCAAACGGGAAATCGCACCCCATCACAAAGTTGCCAGCCTCGCTCAGATGGGTTGCCAACTTTTCAAGCGTGTCCAGCTCTGACACACCCGCCAAGCGAACCACACTGCCATGCACGGCGCCTTGCGCCAAGGTCAACGGCTTGCGCTGACTGGGGGCACAACTGAAATCCAGCCCAAAGAGCCGGGGTGAATCCGCCGTCAATTGGAGCGACTGATGATGGAGGCTGTTGCCAGCAACTCATCCAGCAAAGCCATGGCTGCGTCGCCTGACACGGCATAGGGGTCCAGCACAGCGCGTTCCGAATACTTCAGCAGGATGGACGGGTTGACGCGCTCCAGATTCACCTGGCCCATGGTCCACCCAGCGAAGTGACGCTCGGTGATCTCGTCGTACTTCAGCAGAATCACGTCCTTGTGGCGTGCGTCGGCACAGATACGACGGTACAGCGCATTCACCGTGTCGCGCCCCCCCTCCAGCACCTGCATGAAGATGTCGCCACTGTGGCACAGCAAGCCGGTAATCCCCAGAGCCGGGTTGGTCTTGCGAGAGGTGGCGAGGATGGCGTCAATGACGTCGGGCGTCATCACGTCGGCGCTGCGACTTGCGTACAGCAGGCGAACCAGCATGGCATCAGCCTTTCTTATGGTTGACCAGAGAGAGGAATTCTCGGCGCAGGTGCGGGTCTTTCAGGAAAGAACCACGCATCACGCTGTTGATCATTTTCGAGTCCATGTCTTTGACACCACGCCAATGCATGCAGAAATGATCCGCCTCCATGACCACGGCCAGACCGTCCGGGTTCATGCGCTGCTGCAGCACGTCGGCCACTTGGGTCACGGCTTCTTCCTGGATTTGAGGGCGGCTCATGATCCAGTCAATCAGCCGCGCATACTTGGACAGCCCAATGAGGTTGGAGTGCTCATTGGGCATGATGCCGATCCACACCCGACCCATGATGGGACACAAATGGTGTGAACAAGCACTGCGAACGGTGATCGGTCCCACGATCATCAACTCGTTGAGTCGTTCCACATTGGGGAATTCTGTGACCGGCGGTGCGGGTTGATAGCGGCCGCGAAAGATCTCATTGAGATACATCTTGGCCACACGTCGCGCGGTATCTTGCGTGTTGTGGTCGCTTTCAGTGTCGATCACGAGGCTGGACAGAACGCTGTGCATCTTGGTCTGAACTTCGTCCAGCAGTGCATCCAGTTCACCGGGCTCGATGAATTCGGCAATGTTGTCGTTGGCGTGAAAACGCTTGTGGGCCGCTTTGATTCGCTCGCGAATCTTGACGGACACCGGCACACCATCCGGAGAGTCGGTGTGATCGGGCAGAGAGTTGGAAGAAGTCATGTCGCGTCCTGGGGGCAGGGCCTCTTACAGATAAAAGGCATCCTAGCGCGCCAGCCGACATTTTGCCTGTGAGCGCACCCGTTTCCCTGCCCGAAACAGGGATGCCGTCACAGAGTCAGTGACTATCGCTGCAAACACTCGCGCCAGCGTGCTGAACGCAATACCTGGCTCGGCATGCTGAGGCGGCTGCCTCCACCAGTGCGGTGCAGCGCTGCCATGCGGCTTCGCTGGATGTGTGCTCCCCCGGCTTGCGGTGGTTGCTGTGCGCAAACATGGCTTCCAGCAGTGCCACATCGTCGTCCGCATGTTTGCGCTTGGCTTGCTTCATGGTCGATGGTGGCTTGCTGCTGGGGTGCACGGCCATTGCCTCGGTCCGCGCAGAGGGCGACGTGGGCACCGTCTCGTGTGTGGCGTTGGCGGGCGTCGAGGGGCCGGATGCCGCTGAGCCCACCGCTTCAATGATCTCGATGGTGGCGACCTGATCTGCCTGCCGGTGCGGCGCTGATGGTGCCGGATGCGCAGTGGATGCGGCTGTGGCAGCGCGATGGGGTGGCGCGACGTTGGGGGCATCAGGATGACCCTCCTGGATCACCATGGCAAAACTGGCCAAGACACTCACAATTCCCACCAACATCAGTGCGAGCAGGACTTTGGATTGCCAGGAGTGACCTTTGTGGCGGCGCTTTGATCGTGCAGTTGACCCACCCCGTCTGGACGATCGACGGGACGATTCCAGCGTCGATAGAATGCGCACGCTTTGAAGCTCATCGACCGCGCCTGACGTCCCTGTGTCCATGCCTGCAAACAGGCTGGGTCGGTCCAGCGACGGCTGTTCAGGTGGGATGGGGCGCGCGGTGTGTAGAGGCAAAAGATTGCCTTGGCCATGGCTCACGCCTGACTCCCTGTTTTTTGTTGATCGGCGCATTCTATGGACGACCGATCTGCTGTCCATACCGCAATTGGCGGGGTTGCAAACAATCGTTACAGCATCATGCAAGCTGCCTGGGTTCTCCTGTTGTTCATGGTCGGTGGGGTTGGCCTAGGCATGGTGACCTTTTCAGAGATGCGTGACTGGATGTGGCAGACCTGTTCTGGTCGGTTGCTTGTGGCACGGAAACGTACCATCTTGGTAACGGGGGGTGTGGTGGCTTTGGCCTTGCCGGTGTGTCTGGCGCTGTCGTGGGGTGCATGGGGGAGGCGTTCGATCGACGGGTTTGATGACCGCGTGGAGCCTGCCAACACGCAGGTCGCACATTTGCTGCAAGGCGAACATCTGGTGCCGCCACCGCCGCTCCCTCCTGGAGCGTTCCAGTCAGCCGAGGTCGAGACGTCTCGCCCCTTGCTCGCATCGGCAGATCGCCGTTGGGATCAGATGGATCCAGAGTTTGTTCAGATGCTGCTACTGGCTTTCAAGATCATGAAAGACGAGCATGGCTATGACATGGCCTTGCTGGAAGGCTGGCGGAGCCCCGAGCGACAAGCGATGCTGGCTCAGAAGGGGACCCACGTCACCATGGCTGGTGCTTGGCAGAGTTACCACCAGTATGGTGTGGCGGCCGATTGCGCGTTTTTCAAAGAAGGCAAGCTAGTCATCTCCGAGCGAGATCCCTGGGCGATGCGTGGCTATGCACTCTATGGTCAAGTGGCCGAACGTCTGGGGCTGACGTGGGGTGGGCGTTGGCAGTTGCAAGACTTTGGGCATGTCGAGTGGCGCAAGCCCGGCATCAAGGCAGCCATGCATGCTGCACGTAACCCTTGAGTGCAGACGACACACTTCGTAACGTCATCTCCCCAATAGCGGGGGAGACGCTCATGCCCTCCGAACCTTAGACTGCGCCCGCACTCACAACGATTGGGTGCGTGACCTATAAGCAGCAGGGAGTGAGGCCATGGGCCGACCATTCATTGTCCTGGGGGACACGACCAGTCACGGCGGTACGGTCGTTGGGGCATCTGGTACGACCGGTACACATGGCAAGCGCATCGCGCGTGTGGGAGATCAGGTGACCTGCCCCAAGCGCAGCCACGGCACCACTGTCATTGTTTCCGGTGACCCAACCATGCTCATTGACGGCCAACCGGCCGCCCGTCATGGCGACATGTGTGCCTGTGGTGCCACCTTGATCTCGGCGCAAGCCGTTTCCACCGCCAACTGACTCCCTCGCTGTCAGGCGCAGCAGTCGCAGGTGTTCGCTGCATCGGCGTTGTTTGCATCTCAGTCTATGTATGACCAAGGTTCTGAAAGCCGGCGGCCTGTGGCTGTTGATCTCCATCATCGTCTGGGCGGTTTCCATGTGGCGCTGGCTGGGCGCTTCAGATGTCTCAACGGGACAGATCGTCGCGCAACTTGTGGTGCTACCACTGGCGCTGACGCTCGTCTTCATCGGGGTGTTGTTCGGTGTGCATCGTTTGCGGCAAATCTCTGTCAGTGCAGGTGCCCAGGCATCTTCGTCGCCTGATACGTCCGTACCACTTGGCTCAGAAGACCCGCATCCGCTGGGGCGCACTGCCTGGCTTCTGGCCGACGCTGTGACGCTGACACTGGGGCACGACTCCGACAGTGCCTGGTCTTCGGCGCGAACCGGGGTCCATCGTCCTGGTCTGGATGCCACCTTGAAGGATCAGGATGATCTGCCTATCTTCTCTGCACGCGTCGAAGATATTGCTCTCGATTCATGGTGGTTGGGTGAGCCCGACTTGCCGGATTGCCTGATGCAGCCGCACGTGGCCAGGGTGCTGCAGTTGCTGACGCCATCCCTGCAACATGTTCTGGATGTGCTCGGATCTTTGGTGCGGTCGCTGGAGAATGACACCTCCGTTGCTCACATCGCGCGCCACGATCCATCAGACATGCCTAACCATCTGTCAGGCGTGGCGCAAGCTGTGCGAGGGGACGTGAATCAGGCTACGCACATGCTGCAAGTGTCTGTGCGCTTGGTATGGCCACAGCATTGGCATCCGGAGGTACGAGAGGCCGCCTCCGAATGGATGCGTCGTCAGGCCGGGGCGCTGTTCGAGTGGGCTGGTTACCATCCAGTGCAGAACGTCAGATGGCAAGATAGTGCTGTGGAGAGTGAGCAGGTTTGGTGGCGAGAGTGGGCTCAAATATTGAGCCATATTGAGCAGGATGAGCGCCCGAATCTGATCATGGTTTTCGCGGCGGACAGTGCGATCGATGATGGCGCCGTGGCGCGCATGCAAGCAAAGGGTGAGTTGTTTACGGCGCGCCATCAGACTGGATGCATCCCGGGGGAGGGTAGCGTCGGCCTGATGTTCGCCAATCGTCTGGCGGCAGATCTGCTCCGATCGCAGTGCCCTGACATGCTTTGTGTGAGCCATCCTATCCGAGGTCAGCGAGAAAGGTCTGCAGATGCCATGGGACGGTCTGGATGTGGCGTTCTGTCTGACCTGTTCGCCAGACTGCATGCGCAGTGGCCATGCGAGGCATCGGAAATCAAGGTGATTTCCGATGCCGACCATCGGGCCAGTCGGACTGCCGAGTTATACGAGGCTACCTTGGCGGTCACACCTGATGCCGATCCGATGACCAGTGTGATTCGCTTGGGCGATCAGTGCGGAGATCTCGGCGTTGCGCGCTGGCTGGTGCCTCTGGCGGTTGCGGCGGCCGCAGTGCGGTCTGCAGAAGGTGCATGCGGGGCAGCATGGGTTGCCCATGTCCACGATCCCTCTCACCGGGCTGTGCTGGCTGTGGCCTCCACCGGGTTGAACGCTCGGGTAGCTTGATCAATGATGGAAGTTTGAATGCAAAGAATCTGGCAGTTTCTTCTGGATGCCCGCACGCTGACGGTGATCGGCGTGCTGGCATTGGCGGCGCTTTTGTTGATCGGTGCCGATGCCTTGCGCGTGGGGATGGTTTGGGCCATCACCATCCTGGCTGCCTTGATGCTGGCTGCGGCTGTGGTTTGGGTCCGCAAGCGCTGGCGAGAGGGTCAGGCGGCCCAGGCCATGGCGCAGGCCTTTGATGATGAGGCGCAGAAAGCCGTTCAGGCCGCGACGTCGTCTGGCAAGCAGGATGAGGTGGTAGCAGTCCGCGAGCGCATGTCAGAAGCGGTGAAG
Organism: Aquabacterium sp.; assembly: GCF_049317225.1. Lineage (GTDB taxonomy): Bacteria > Pseudomonadota > Gammaproteobacteria > Burkholderiales > Burkholderiaceae_C > Aquabacterium. The sequence goes on from NZ_JBMOIR010000004.1 coordinate 135,967, forward strand.
CTGATCAAGCGCTCGAAGCTGGGGGAAACGTCGGGCGCTGCAGCACTGTACGAGTTGCCTTGGTACGCCATCATCGGCAACCCTGCTGCAGGCAAAAGCTCTGCCATCGTTCAGTCTGGCTTGAAGTTTCCATTCGCCGATCACACGGACAACGTGATTCAGGGGATCGGTGGAACGCGTCACTGCGATTGGTACTTCACGACCGAAGGCATTGTGCTGGATACCGCGGGTCGCTACGCCGTGCACGAAGAGGATCGCAGCGAGTGGTTGGGCTTCTTGTCTCTGCTGAAGAAGCATCGTCCCAAAGCGCCGATCAACGGTGTCATCGTGGCGGTCAGCGTTGCGGAGTTGGGCGGTAACAAGCCTGAGTTCGCGATTGACCTTGCTCGGAAGTTGCGCCAGCGGGTTCAGGAGTTGACCGAGAAACTGGAAGTTTTCGTGCCGGTCTATGTGCTGTTCACGAAAGCGGATCTGATCGCTGGCTTTGTGGACTTCTTTGAGGATCGGGATCGTTCGGAGCGCGACAAGGTGTGGGGGGCGACCTTGCCTTACGACACCATGACGCGCTCAGGCGATCACGGGGACGCCGTGGCTCAGTTTGAGGTGCATTTTGACAAGCTCTATCAAGGTCTCAAAGATGCATCTGTGGCGCGCATGTCGTTGCATCGCGGTGAGCAACTGCCACCCGGCGTGCTGACATTTCCGCTGGAGTTCTCTGCTCTCAAGCCTGCCTTGCGCACGTTCATGAACACCCTGTTCGAGGACAACCCATATCAATTCAAGCCCATTTTCAGGGGCTTCTACTTCACCAGTGCGGTACAGGAAGGGCAGTCCACCAGCCGCGCCAGCCACCGTGTGGCCGAGCAGTTTGGTCTGCAACTCCAGCCCGGGACTGCCGCAGCGGTGTATTCACAAAGCGGCTTTTTCTTGAGAGAGCTCTTTTCCAGAGTGATCTTTGCCGACCGTGAATTGGTCAAGCAATACACCAGTCGCACGAAGATGCGCGTGCGCTATGCGAGCTTCATCGGGGGCATGGTGCTGCTGGGCCTGTTCATGGCGGGCTGGACGTTGTCATACATGGGGAACCGGCAATGGGTGGCCAACGTGCAAGCCGACTTGAACAAGGCCTCGCAAGTGCAAAGCGACCGCGTTGACTTGGCGTCACGACTCGAGGCGCTGGCCATCTTGCAAGATCGACTGGAGCAAGTGCAACGGTACCGAAATGCGCATCCCTGGTCCATTGGATTGGGGTTGTACCAAGGGCAGGCCATTGAGGAGCGTCTGAAAGAAGAGTATTTCCATGGCTTGGATGCTGTGCTGCTCAAGCCTTCCGCGCAAGCGATGGCTTCGTATTTGACCGAGGTGAATGTGCGAGCCGCCGAATTGCGCCCCATCCAGCGCTCGGTGGATGCGAGTGCGCAGCAGGTGCCAGTTGCAGACGCCGCATCGTCCGTCGCTGTCTCGACCGTGATGGATCAAGATCCACCCGCAGCCGGCGTGCCGTATTCGACGGTTTCCAGAACCAGTGTGACGGAAGCCTATAACGCGCTGAAGGCCTATCTGATGCTGGGTGACCGAGCACGTCTGGAGCCGGGTCACATGAGCGATCAACTCACTCGGTTCTGGCGCGGTTGGCTGGATGCCAACCGAGGCAACATGCCTCGAGAGCAGTTGATTCAGAGGGCCGAGCGGGTGTTGTCGTACGCGATGGCACAGATGGCTGATCCGGCGTTTCCTCAGCAAGAACTCAATCTGACCTTGCTGGATCAAACCCGCGAGAATCTGCGTCGGGTGATCAAGGGGATGCCTGCGCGTGAACGTGTGTACGGAGAAATCAAGGCACGAGCCGCCACGCGTTTTGCGCCGGTGACCGTCGCACGTTATGTCTCTGACGTCGACCGAAACATGGTGGCGGGCAGCTATGCCGTGTCCGGTGCCTTCACCAAAGAAGCCTGGGATCAGTACGTGAAGGAAGCCATCCAGAACGCAGCCCAGAAAGAGCTGCAGTCAACAGATTGGGTGCTCAAAACCAACGTGGCGGATGACCTGACTTTGGAGGGAAGCCCAGAGCAGATCCAGAAAGCACTGACGCAGCTGTACAAGGCGGACTACGCGCGGGAGTGGCAAAAGTTCATGCAAGGCATCACGGTGCAGGAGTTTGGCAACTTTGAGCAGGCCGTGGTGCACATGAATCGCCTCGGTGACGCCAGTACTTCCCCAGTTGGCATGTTGCTCAAGACCCTTTATGAGCAAACGTCCTGGGATAACCCGTCGATGCTGAATGATCGTTTGGCAGAAGGGGAAAAGTCTTTTGTTGAATGGTTCAAGCAAAAGATCCTGGGCATGGCACCGGCTGCGGTGCCCGTCAATTTGAGTGTCAGCTTGGGGGGCGATGTGCAGATTCCCATGGGGCCCATCGGGAAAGAATTTGCGAGCCTGAACCGGCTCATGATGCCTCGTGACGGTGGAGAGCCGCTGGTCCGGAGTTACCTGGCTGCTCTGTCCAAGATCCGTGCGCGCTTCAATGACATGAAGACCCAAGGCGATCCTGGTCCAGCCGCTCGTCAATTCATGCTCCAGACGTTCGAGGGCAGTGGTGAGTTGGCCGAAGCGTTGAAGTTGGTGGATGACCAATTGCTGACCGGTATGAGTGAATCGGCAAGGCAGGCGCTGCGCCCGCTGCTGGTCCGCCCGTTGATGCAGGCGTTTGCTGTCATCGTCAAGCCTGCAGAAGCGGAGCTCAATCGTGTCTGGATGGCTCAGGTGTTCGAACCCTATCAGCGGACACTGTCGATGAAGTATCCATTTGATCGCGCATCCAAGATCGAAGCCAGTCCTGCTGAAATGGCCAAGGTGTTTGGCGCAGAGGGCAGCGTGGCCAAGTTCGTCGAGCAGTCTCTCGGTGCACTGGTTCTGAAGCGCGGTGACAACTTGAGCGCACGAACCTGGGCCGACATGGGGGTGACCTTGACGCCCGAGTTCGTCGGTGGTGTTGCGGCGTGGGTAGCGCCATTGGGCGGGCAAGTTGCTGCGAGCGGCAGTGGTGGGGCCGGTGGTGCATCGGCAGACGCGCAGACGGTCTTTCAGATGCTGCCAGTGCCATCTCCCGGTCTGTCGGAGTACACCGTGGAGGTCGATGGGCAAACCCTTCGGTATCGCAATGGTGTCGCCACATGGGGGCACTTTGTTTGGCCAGGTCCCGGGACGGCGGGCGTCAAGATTTCGGGTGTCACCAATGATGGACGAAGTGTGGTGTTCTTCAATGAGCCGGGGCGGTTTGGCTTGGAGAAGATGATCAATGCTGCTCAGCGCAGACGGGTGGAAGGAAATACCTTTGAGTTGCGTTGGACCACCACCGGGATGAATGTTGCTTTGCAGTTGCGCATCATCTCGAACGCGAGCACGGCTTCTGCTGAGACCAACAACGCCGTCGTGGCGGCGAAGCCAGGGCAGTTGCCGGCCATCATCGCTGGTCGCGTCGAAGGTGGCGCCGTTCAGGCCGGGCCGGGTGTGCGGTCGGGGGGGGCTGCACTGTGAGCAGTGTGATGTCGACTCCGACCGATCTGATGTATTTCGGGAAACTCCCGTCAAGGGGGGACTTTGTGCGCAGTCCCCATCATGCCAATCTCATTGACTTGGTGGATCGATGGCAGTCACAGACCATGGAGCGACTGTCGGCAGATCCCCGGTGGAAATTGACTTACGACAGCGCGCATCCGATTCAGTTCGCTGTGCTGGGGACGGGGAGCAATGTGGGCCTTGCCGGGTATTGGATGGCCAGTCAAGATGCCTCAGGGCGGCGGTTTCCTTTTGTCACGGCTGCATCGTTTGATCTGACCCTACCAACGCAGTTTGCCTCGTTGGCGCCCATTGCGTTGTGGAAAACCTGGTCGAGGTTGGAACAGGTCAGTCGTGTGGCGCATGCCGCAACGGACTTTGCCCATGCTCAGGCCAGCTTGCATGCGCCCATGCCAGTCAATGTGAATTTGTCTGGTGCGCGGGTCGTTTTGCAGGATTTTCTGGATACACATACCGTGGCCAGCCTGGAGCAAATGCTGGCCTCAGGCTGTGGGCGCTTGGTGATGAGGCAAGCCATCCTCGCGTTGGGCTTGTTGCTGCAGCCCGCCATGACGATGGGGGCGTCGCGACTCACGCGGGTGTTGCGTTTACCGTTGCCGGCTGACGCCGGGAAGCGCGGATGGGTGGCCGCATGGTGGTTGTCACTCATTCTGGGTTTCTTTGCTCGGCATGAGATCGAACTGGGCGTCTATCTGACGGTGCATGCCGATGGCCCCCAACTCCTGCTAGGTTTTCAAGGTGCGTCTGCCGCGACCTTGCATGCGGTGATGGATCCCGTGGTGCTGTCAGCGCAGTCTGTGAGCTTGCAGCAATCGGAGTGGGTTGAGGGCGAAGTTCAGTCTGACCATGGCGTTCGCAAGCTGTCCAACTATCTATTGGATCCGAGCTTGTCATTGGCGCAAGCACTGAGCAGTTTTCAAGAAGTCTTTCTCGGGGTGTGACGATGCGATATTCGGGCTGGGGGCAGTGCCGCGTGGTGATGGCATGGGCGTGGATGACGATGTCTGCTTGTGTTCAGGCGCAGGGGGGGGCACAGGTACAAGGACAAGGGCAAGTTGTGGTGTCCGGGACGGTGCCGGATGAGGCCACGCGGGTGTCTGTTGTAGCCCGCTTGCGCGAGCTCTATGGTGCTGACCGCGTGGTCGATCAATTGTCATTGGGCACCGTGGTGGCCCCGCCCCAGTGGTCGCAGCATGTGGGCAAGTTGCTTGGCGCCACACTCAAGCAGGTCACCCATGGGCAACTGAGTGTGCAAGGCACGACGATTGACCTGCGGGGCGAAGTGTCCAATGAAGCCGTGCGTCAGCAGGTGGCTGGCGAAGTCGCCCAGTCTTTGAATCCCACCTATACGGTGCGCAACGGGCTTCGTGTCGCCGTTCAAGAGCAAGCGGTGATTGACAAGGCCCTGGCCAATCGCATTGTGGAGTTCGAGCCGGGCAGTGCTGTGTTGCGCCCTGCAGGTTTGCTGATTCTGGATGAGATGGCCGCGACGATGTCGAAGTTGAAGGAGCGTCGCTTTGAGATCATTGGCCATACAGACGCCTCAGGCAACCGTCAGGCCAACGTGAGCTTGTCCTTGGCCAGGGCTCAGGCCGTGAAGAGCTATCTGGTCGGCAAGGGGATGCCTGCCGATCGATTGAGCGCCACGGGTGCTGGGCCCCATCAGCCTATCGCCAGCAATGAGACGGACGAGGGGCGCGCACGAAACCGGCGTATCGAGTTTAGGGTGGGAACCTGATGCGCCAGCGGCTTGCCGAGTCAATATGCTGGTGGGTCGGCGGGGGCCAGGCCCAGTAGCTCTTGAATGTGAGACATGGCTCCTTGCTCCTTGACGACTTCGCGTAGCCATTCGTGCAACGGCATGTCCCCCCATTTCACTGCCTTGTCCACCAGATAGGCGACAGGACTATGAGGTTCGGTCCGACGGAAGAACTGCGCCACCTCGCGCAATTGCTGGAGCGCTTGCGCCCGACCATATGGCGTGCTGTGAGTGGTCATGTGTCCAGAGGGTTCATCTGCCGTGTCGGCATGTCCGTTTGGCTGGTCTGATGGGGGCTGTGACGCCGGTATCAGGGTGCCGGCCTCTCGGCACAGGCGGGTGAGCTCGTATTCAGCCCTGGTAAGGGCTTCTTTCGCTGAGACAAAGCTGGGGCCATCTGCGCCGAGTCGTTCGTCGATGACGGCTTGCCAGTCTTGAAGATGGCGCAGGCTGGCTTGGAGACCATCGAGTGCGGTGCGCTGGTGCGTGGAAGGCGTTTCGCGCAGTGCCCGATTGAACTGGTCAAGGGTCACTTTGCTGCTTGCATCTTTGGCCATGTCATCGGGCGCGCGCTCTGCGACCGCGGCCTGCTGACGCGCGATCTGAAGGTCGCGTAGCGTGAACGCCGTACCGTGTCTTCCCTGGGCAACGGGCAAGGTGTCCGACAAGGCCTCAACGCGTTGCAGGAGCCAGCTCATGTTGCCAACGCGTTCTTCCTGATCTCCGTCATCTGCTTGCGGGTGGACGGATGGCCAGTAGCGTCGGCAGAGTTCTGTGCACAACTGCAGGCCGTGGCTCAGGCCAGGATAGCCCTGCGTGAGCGTCCAGGCTTCGCTGAGCCACATGGCAACGCGCAAATCTTTGGTTTGGTTTTCCAGCAGGCGTTGGCATTGCTCGGCAACACCAGGCCAGTCCGCCACCTTCAGTGTGGTGACCCATTCGCCTTGGTCCAGGGTGGGGTCATCTTCTCGGCGCATCTCGGCGATGTGATCGAAGGCGGCGGAGAACGACAGATCAACCCCGCAAGGGGTGTCGGGCGCGATGGGCGCCAGTAGTACTTCCAAGTCCATGAGATCCCTGATTCATCTTGAGCCTCCCCAAAAAACAGGGGGGCGTTTGTGGGCGGAATCTTCACATGGCATCAACCCGACGAGATGCCCCCATCGCGGGTGTCTCAGTAACCTAATGTGTCAGTGCCTGTTTGGTTTCATTTTTGTTAATAAGAGTGATTCGCAATTGCAAACAAAAGTGTTAGACTTGCTGCATGGCTTCTCTCGTGCTTTCTCCGACACACCATTCACTGCTGCCGCCTGATTTGAACCCGGTGCAGCGTTGGTTTCTGGCCGCGAGCGTGTTTGTTGTGCATGTGGTGCTGGCCAGCGTGGTTGTCACGGCCATGCGTGCGCCCGAATTGGTCGCTGAGCCTCGTGCGATGGAGGTGGCGTTGATTTCTGATACGCCTCAGGTGCAGCGTGTGCAGGATCCTGTTGACCCTCAAGTGCCGCCCCAGCCAGCCGTTGCGAAGCCCGCTCCGGCACAGCCCCAGTTGCCTGCGCCCGTGCTGGCTGCCAATCGACCCGCTGCGCCAAACGATGTGCAAGCGGCACCGCCTGCACCACCGGTACCCGCAAAGCCAGCAGACACGGTAGCTCCCACAAATCCTTCAGCCGCAGCATTGCCGGCCGGCCCCACGGGGCCTGTGACCGCAGCACCGTCCAGCGATGCAGGGCGTCAGGCTGTGGTGCCAAAAGTGTTGCCCTCATCGGCGGTCCGCTATTTGGTGGAGCCGGATCTCGTTTATCCACGTGCCTCGCGTGAGCTGGGCGAATCGGGCGTGGTCCGACTCAAGGTGTTAGTGGACGAGCATGGCCGTCCACGTGACATCGAGGTCGTTCGCTCGTCCGGCTATCCCCGTCTCGATCAGCAGGCCGTGCTGGCGATGAAAAAAGCACGATTCCAACCCCACCTAGAGGACGGCGTGGCCCGTACTGTGTGGGTGGTTGCTCCCCTTACGTTCAATTTGGAAGACTGATCATCATGACTGATTTGGCCGCCTCCGCTCCTGTGATGGCAGAGACCGCAAGTGCCGTGGACGCCAGTGCCGCCGTGGCAACACAAGCCGCTGCACCCGAGTTGGGTTTCACCCATTTCATTGCGCAAACCGATGCCGTTGGTCAAGGGTTGTTTGCCATTTTGGTCATCATGTCCCTGGTTTCCTGGGCTTTGATCGTGACCAAGGGTGTCTCGTTGTTTCTGCGGCAGCGGCGCAGCAAGACGTTCCTGGATTTTTTCTGGAATGCCACGTCGCTGGAATCTGTTCAGCACGAAATTGCGACGCACGGTGTCCATGAGCCTTTCGCGCATCTGACCGCACATGCCATGCATGCCCAGGCTCACCACGCTCGCTTTGGCGCAGCCAAGCTGGAAGAGGCGGGCAGTGCGCAAGACTTCCTGACGCGCACGATCAAGAAGGTGCTGGACGAGGACACCATGCGCATGGAAAGTGGCCTGAGTGTGTTGGCCACCATTGGTGCCACCGCACCTTTCGTGGGACTGTTTGGCACCGTCTGGGGTGTTTACCACGCCCTGTTGGCAATTGGTGCGACGGGAGCGGGGACCCTGGACAAGGTGGCCGGTCCGGTCGGCGAAGCGCTCATCATGACTGGTGTGGGGCTGGCTGTGGCGATTCCTGCCGTGATGGGCTACAACTGGCTGACGCGTAGCAACCGCGTGTGGGGTGCGCGACTGGATGCCTTTGCGTTCGAATTGTTCACGTTCTTGTCGACGGGGCAGACACTCAAGACAAGCAGCGAGCAGGAAGCGGGCAACGGCGCGGCCGCCAACGTGCGTGCCATCAAGCCAGGCTCTGCAGCCTGATCTCGGATCGGAGAGGATTGAATCATGGCCTTTGCCAGTTTCGACAACAAGGGGAGCAGCGCCCCGGTTGCAGAGATCAATATGGTGCCGCTGATTGATGTGATGCTGGTGCTGCTGGTCATCTTCATCGTGACGGCACCTTTGCTGAGTCATCAGGTCAAGCTGGAGTTGCCCAAGGCCAGCGCGCAAGTGATGTCTGCCAAGGCTGTGAAGATCGACTTGTCGATCGATGCAGACGGTGTGCGTTATTGGAATGGTCAGGCCTTGAGTCGTGATGAAGCGGCTGCACGTTTCGCTGCCGAGGGCGCCAAGCCCACTCAGCCGGAAGTGTATTTGCGAGCAGATCAAGCTGTGCCCTATCGGGCGGTGGCCGAGACTTTGGCCGACGCATCCAAGGCCGGCTTGACCAAAATCGGTTTTGTGACGGATCCGGCCCCTGTGAAGGGTGCTGAGCACAACGGCAAGACGAGCAAACCGTAAAGAGCATCGGGGGCGCGCTACCATGCCGGCATGCGTACGCCTGACCTGACTTCCATCGTGCCACCACAGGCCCTTGCCGGTCTGAAAGTGGTTGAACTGGGCCAGCTGATTGCTGGCCCTTTTGCTGGCAAGACTTTGGCCGATTTTGGTGCCGAGGTGATCAAGATCGAGCCCCCCGCGACCGACAGCGGCGCGGGCGGGGATCCCTTGCGCCAGTGGCGCATGCTGCACAACGGAACCAGTGTGTGGTGGCAGGTTCAGAGCCGCAACAAGAAGAGTGTGGTCCTGGACTTGCGGACGGAGGAAGGGCGCGATATCACCCGGCGACTCATCGATGAGGCTGATGTGGTGATTGAGAACTTCAAGCCTGGCACCATGGAAAAGTGGAGTATGGGCTATGACGTCCTGAGCGCCCGCAACCCTGGGCTGATCATGTTGCGTATCAGCGGCTATGGCCAGACGGGGCCTTACAAGGAACGACCAGGTTTCGCCGTGGTGGCGGAAGCCATGGGCGGCATGCGTTATCTCAATGGTGAGCCTGGTCGTGCGCCGGTGCGTGCGGGGGTGAGTCTGGGGGATACCTTGGCTGCGTTGCATGGCGTCATTGGGGTGTTGCTGGCCTTGCAGGCTCGGCAGCGTTCGATCAGTGACGATGCGCCCAAGGGCCGGGGGCAGGTTGTGGATGTGGCCTTGTATGAGGCCGTGTTCAACTGCATGGAGAGTTTGCTGCCCGAGTATTCGGCATTCGGTGCCGTGCGGCAGCCCGCTGGCTCTGCGCTACCGGGCATCGCGCCCAGCAATGCCTATGCTTGCCAGAACGGCATGGTGGTCATTGGTGGCAATGGCGACTCCATCTTCAAGCGCTTGATGATTTCGATTGGTCGGGATGACCTGGCCACTGATGTGGAGTTGTCCAGCAATCCGGGACGCGTCAAACGTGTGGCCGAGATTGACCAGGCGATCGGTGATTGGACCGGGGCTCGATCCGTTGAACAGGTGTTGGCCGTCTTGAACGCGGCCAGCGTGCCGGTGGGGCGCATTTATTCGGCACAGGACATCGCGCAGGATCCGCACTATCGTGCCCGTGACATGATCGTGCCCGTGACCACGCCCGATGGTTTGACCGTTGACGTGCCAGGCATCGTGCCCAAGCTCTCGGTTACGCCCGGTGCGATCACGCGACGAGCGCCGCTATTGGGAGAAGACACCGATGCGGTGCTGGCGTCATTGAAGCGCTGAGTGGCTTCGTTCATTGAGCATGAAATCTGGAAGCAAGACGTGACGGATATTTCCTCTGAAAAAGAGCGTGGGCAATTTGCCTTGTTGTCGCAAAGACGGTTCGCTCCGTTCTTTCTGACGCAGTTTCTGGGTGCCGCGAACGACAACTTGCTCAAGTTCGCGTTCACGGTGTTGGTGACCTATCAACTCCAGGTGAGTTGGTTGCCAGCGAAGCTGGCTGGCTTGGTCATCGGTGCACTGTTCATCTTGCCCTTCGTGCTGTTGTCGGCCACCGCCGGGCAGTGGGCTGACAAGTATGACAAGGCCAAGGTCATGCAGGCGGTGAAGGTGCTGGAGATCGTCATCATGGTCCTGGCCATGGTGGGTTTCTGGATGCAGTGGATTCCTTTGCTGCTGGGCTGTGTGTTCTTGATGGGCTTGCATTCCACCTTGTTCGGCCCGGTCAAGTACGCCTATTTGCCCCAGCATTTGTCGGAGCGTGAACTCACTGGTGGCAATGGCCTGGTGGAGATGGGGACCTTCGTGGCCATCTTGCTGGGCAACGTGGGGGGCGGCTTGCTCATGAGCGTGCCCGGCAACGGTGTGCACTGGGTGGCGGGCGTGTGTCTGGCGGTGGCTGTGTTGGGCTGGCTCGTCGCGCGAGGGATTCCAGCTTCACCCTCGTCGGATCCGGCCTTGAAGTTGAATTGGAATCCCGCGACCGAGACGTGGCGTAATTTGAAGCTGGCTTATGAATATCCCAGCGTGTTCCGCTCTTTGCTTGGCATCTCTTGGATGTGGTTTTTCGGCGCGGTGTTTCTGTCTCAGTTCCCGGCATTTGCGCGCGATGTGATCGGGGGCGATGAACGTGTGGCGTCCCTGTTGCTGGTGGTGTTTTCGGTGGGCATCGCAGCTGGTTCATTGCTGTGCGAAACCTTGTCCCACCGGCATGTGGAGATTGGCCTGGTGCCCATCGGTGCTGTGGGGATGACCGTTTTTGCGTTTGACCTGTATCTGGCCGCAGCGGGGTTGCCGACTGTGCAGGGTGCCTGGCTGACGGTGAGTGCTTTCGTGTCGCAACCTGCGCATTGGCGGATCATGGCTGACTTGGCGTTGTTGGCGTTCAGTGCAGGGCTCTACAGCGTGCCGATGTACGCGTTGATCCAGCTGCGAGCCAAGGCCAGCCACCGGGCGCGCATCATCGCGGCCAACAACATTCTCAATGCGATCTTCATGATCGTGAGCAGCGTAATGGCCGGTGCGCTGCTGGGCGCGGGTTTGTCCATTCCTCAGGTGTTTGGTGTGACCGCTGTGTTGAATGTGGTCGTCGTCGGGTATGTGTTCTGGCTGATGCCCGAATACATCATCCGTCTGGTGATGCTTGTCATTACGCGTTGGGTGTACCGCTTGCGTGTGCGTGGGGATGAGCACATTCCCACGGATGGGCCAGCCATCCTGGTGTGCAACCACGTGAGCTTTGTCGACGCCATCATCCTGGGCGTTTGCAGCCCACGTCCCATGGTGTTCTTGATGGATCACCGCATTTTCAAGACCCCGTGCATCGGCTGGTTCTTCCGCATGGTCAAGGCAATTCCGATCGCGCCACAAAAGGAAGATCCACAAGCGTACGAGCAGGCCTTCGAGCGTGCCAAGCAGGTATTGCGAGACGGTGATCTTTTGTGTTTGTTCCCGGAAGGCGCCATCACCCGCGATGGGCAATTGCAAACTTTCAAGGCTGGCATCATGAAGATCCTGGCGTCTGACCCGGTCCCCGTGGTGCCGGCGGCTTTGCACAACCTTTGGGGCTCCACCTTCTCGCGCATCGAAGGGGCGGCCATGGCCAAGCCGTTGCGGCGCGGTTTGTTCAACTGCGTGGGTCTGGTGGTGGGGCCGGCCATGCCTGCCGGAGAGGTTTCGCCTGAGGGACTGCAAGCCCGCGTTCAGGCTTTGTTGAACGAGCCTTCACCCTGATTTCGAGGGGCGATGGGATTAGGTGAGGGTGGCAAAATTCTGACCATGGACAAACTGCTCACCCGCGCCGCATGGGCCCGTGTCATTCCCTTTGCACTCTTCATGGCCTTGCTGGCCGTGCGGGGCTTGGTGCCCGCAGCGGAGGGCGCCACCCTGGATGGCCGATGGCTCTATGGGGTTTCGGTCCTGGTGGTGGGGGGGAGCCTGGCCTACTTCTGGCGTGACTACACCGAATTGGCATCGGACGCGAGGCTGAGTTGGCTGCAGGGACTGCTGTCCATCATCGTTGGGGTTGTGGTGTTCCAGTTGTGGATCGTGCTGACCGAGCCATGGATGATGCTGGGGCAAGCGACTGCCAGCTTTCGACCTGTCGATGAAGAAGGTCAGTTGCAGTGGGGGCTACTGGTGACCCGCTGGATGGGGGCTGCGCTGGTGGTGCCCTTGATGGAAGAGCTGTTTTGGCGCTCGTTCCTGATGCGATGGGTCGACAACCCCGACTTCGAAAAAATCTCGCCCACCGCGGTGACGGTCAAGGCGATCGCCTTGTCGACCTTGGTGTTCATGCTCGCCCACACACAATGGCTGGCGGCCATTGTGGCGGGGGTGGCTTATGCGGGCCTGTATCGGTACACCGGTAAGCTGTGGGCACCGATTTTGGCGCATGCTGTCACCAACGGCGTTCTGGGCGTCTGGGTGGTGTTCACGGGCGCTTGGCAGTTCTGGTGAGGATGAATCGGGCAAGCGGGGATCCCCCGTCGCCCGTTTCTTCTGACTGATCAGACGCCGCGGGCGCGATCGGTTGCAAACTGCTGCTGGAAGGCGGCAAAGCGGCCGGCGTCCAGCGCATCCCGTACTTCCTGCATCAGGTTCAGGTAGTAGTGCAGGTTGTGGATGGTCGTCAGCATGGGGCCCAGCATCTCGCCGCAACGGTCGAGGTGGTGCAGGTAGGCACGGCTGAAGTTCTTGCAGGTGTAGCAGGTGCAGGTTTCGTCGATGGGGCGCTCATCGGCCTTGTTGCGACTGTTGCGCAAGCGCAGATCGCCAAAGCGGGTAAACAGGTGGCCATTGCGCGCATTGCGGGTCGGCATCACGCAGTCGAACATGTCCACGCCCGTTGCCACGCCGGCGACCAGGTCTTCCGGTGTGCCCACGCCCATCAGGTAGCGGGGCTTGTGCGTGGGCAACTTAGGTGTGATGTGGTTCATCACACGCATCATTTCGTCTTTGGGTTCCCCGACGCTGACACCACCGATGGCATAACCGGGCAGGTTCAGATCGACCAGGCCGGCCAAGGACTCTTCGCGCAGATGCTCGAACATGCCGCCTTGGACGATGCCGAACAGGGCGTTGGGGTTTTCCAAACGTGTGAATTCCGTGATGCATCGCTTGGCCCAGCGCATGCTCAATTCCATGGAGGCGCGGGCCTCCTTTTCGGTGGTGATGTGCCCCAGCGACTTGTCTCCCTTCCAGTAGGGCGTGCACTCGTCGAACTGCATCACGATGTCCGAGTTCAGAATCGTCTGGATCTGCATGCTGATCTCGGGCGTGAGGAAGAGCTTGTCACCGTTGACCGGCGAGGCAAAGCGCACACCCTCTTCACTGATCTTGCGCATCTCGCCCAGAGACCAGACCTGGAATCCGCCCGAGTCCGTCAGGATGGGCTTGTTCCAGGATTCGAATTTGTGCAGGCCACCGAACTGCTTCATGATGTCCAGGCCAGGGCGCATCCACAGGTGGAAGGTGTTGCCCAGAATGATCTGTGCGCCCATTTCTTCGAGCGAGCGAGGCATGACCCCCTTGACCGTGCCATAGGTGCCAACGGGCATGAAGATCGGGGTCTGCACCACACCGTGGTTCAGGGTCAGTTGGCCACGGCGGGCTTCGCCTTCGGTCTTGAGAAGTTCAAACTTGAGCATGATGGTGTGAGATCAGTCTGTTGATCGATGTGGTCGTGCGGCCAGAAGGCGCTCCAGCAGGCGCTCGCTGCGGAAGGGCTTGGCCAGCACTTCGAGACCCGAGTCGTTGAGTCGGGCCAGTTCGGAAGGGCTGGTATCTCCAGAAACAATCACTGGCTTGACGGTGTGTCCTTGTGTGCGAAGCTGCAGGCCCAGATGTTGAGCCAAGGCCAAGCCGTCCATGCCGGGTAGGCGATAGTCCGTCACCAAGGTGTCGGGCAGGCATTCCGGGTCGGCGGATCCCAAGAGATCCGGCAATTCATCAATGAGCGCCTCGGCGTCCGGCCAGGTCCGGGTATGTGCCCCCCAGTTGTGGAGCATTTCTCCCAAGGCGCGACGCAGGATCATGTCGTCTTCTACCAGCCAGATGACGCGGCCAGCCAAGGGCTGTTTGGGCGTATCTTGAATTTTGGCAGGTTTGGTTGGCACGAGGTTGAGCGGCAACTCGATGGCAAAGCAAGAGCCTCGACCAAGCTGAGAGCGCACGCTGATCTGTTCGCCCAGGATGGACGCGGTGCGCCGGACGATGGCCAGGCCCAGACCAATGCCACGCTTGCGATCGCGGGCGGCGTTGCCGACTTGGTAGAACTCTTCAAAAATGCGCTCTTGCTGCTCGGGGGCAATGCCAATCCCGGTGTCCCAGACCTCGATGCGCAGCCGGTGCTTGCCGCGTCGACGTGCCGCCACGAGGACGCCTCCTTGCTGCGTGTACCGGATGGCGTTGGCAACGAGGTTACGCAAGACACTGTGCAATAGCATGGGATCAGTGAGCACCATGAGTTGATTGCTTTCGTGCTGGCGAGGCAGGCGGAAGCGCAAGTCCAGTCCCTTGCCGGCTGCGGCGCTGTGTTCGTGCACCTTCACGGCTTGAAAAACGTCGTGCATCGACACGGACTGGAATTCTGGTTTGACGGCGCCAGCGTCCAGCTTGGAGATGTCGAGCAGCCCCACTAGCAGCGATTCCATCGACGACACGGCCTCATCCAGCATGTTGGCCAGGTCTTTGGTTTCTGGTGTGGTGGCTTGTTGGCGCAGCAGGCTGACCAGCAAGCCGATGGCGGCGGTGGGTTGACGCAAGTCGTGGCTGGCCGCAGCGAGAAAGCGCGTTTTCGACTGGTTGGCCACTTCGAGGGCCCGGGTGCGCTCGGCCACACGTTCTTCCAGCGTCACGTTGAGCCGCTCTGACAGGTTCATGGCATCAATGAACTTGCGCATGAGTGTCAAGGCGAAGCCCAGGAAGATGATGGGGGCGAAGTAGGGGGTCCAGTACAGGTCCGTGACCTGGACATAAGGTGTCAGGAACAGATAGTCGTGCGCCATGCTGATCAGTGTGCCGACAGGCCCTAAGGTCATGGCTGTGGCTTCAAGCCAGTGCTTGGTCCAGGCAGTCTCGACGACCTTGTAGACGACCAGCACCCCGCCCAGCATCATCATGGGGTAGGCAAACATCCGCATCAAATCCAGATAGGGCGTGCCCATGGCAAACACCCCGAGAACGGGCAAGCCAAATCCCATCATGCGCAGAGGCGGGACAAATCGCGCGGCCTTGACGTTGGCGTACGCCATGCCAAACATCACCTGGTAGTAGGTGGTCACGGCATGGGTGGCAAAAAACAGCCAGTCAACGACCGGCGTGGGCCAGGCAATCGTTTCGACGAAGTACAGCGCATTGCGGCCGCACATCACCAGCATCAGCCAACCGAAGTAGGCAAAGATCACGTCTCGCGGCCGTGAGCGCCAGGCCAGCAGCAGGAACAAGGCCATGCCTGCCACGCTCATGTTCAGCGTTTGTGGCAGATCCACGGTCCACCAGTTGGCGCTGTCGAAGTCGTTGCGCATGTCCGCCATCGGCCCGAACTGGAAGGGCGCAACACCGGGTTTGCGAAACGGATTCATCCGGACATCGATCTCGATGTCGTTGTCACCTGCGCCGAGCACGTTGACGGGCAACTCGATCAGGTACGGCAGGGGCGCCATGCTGGTGATGGTGCTGCCTTCCATGTGGCGAGTGGCCAATTGAAAGCCGTTGACGGTCACCCGGTGATTGCCCGGCAAGCGGTCAATGCGCAGTGCCCATGGCACGACGGGGGAGCGCTCCATGACCAAGCGGACACGGTAGCAGTATTCGGCCGGTGGCTTGATGCCCATCTGCCGCCAGTCGTCTGGCAATTTGACTGGCCGACCTGGCGTGCGCTGAGCGCAATTGCCAGGTGCCAGCATGGCGTCCGTGATGACAACGGCTGGCGCCGCCCAGGCCAGATTGGCCAGGCACAGCGCACTCCAGCACAGCAACCTGATGATGAATCCCATGATTTATTTGATTTTTTTTCGTCGTATCAGCGCTGGATCAGCATGGCATCGCCATAGCTGAAGAAGCGGTAGCCCCGCGAAATCGCATGGCTGTAGAGCGCCTTGATGTGCTCATAGCCAGCGAAAGCGCTGACCAGCATCATCAGGGTGCTCTTGGGGAGGTGGAAGTTGGTGATCAACACATCCACCACCTTGAACTGAAAGCCCGGGGTGATGAAGATGTCGGTGTCCCGACTGCCTGTCTCCAGTGTCGTGCCGGCCGGGGCGTGCAGCGCAGCCGATTCCAGCGCACGCAGGGTGGTGGTCCCCACCGAGATGACGCGTCCCCCTGCGGCTTTGGTGGCCTCGATCAAAGCCACGGTGGTGGCAGGCACTTCAAACCATTCGCTGTGCATTTTGTGCTCAGCCAGGTTGTCGGTGCGAACGGGCTGGAATGTGCCTGCGCCCACGTGAAGCGTGACCTCTGCCGTGCGGATGCCTTTGGCTCGCATGGCGTCCAGCAAGGCTTCGTCAAAGTGCAGTGCTGCGGTGGGGGCCGCCACGGCGCCCGGTGCCGATGCAAAGACGGTTTGATAACGGCGAACGTCATCGGCCTCATCGGCATGGGTGATGTACGGCGGCAGGGGCACGTGACCGTACTGATCGAGCAGCTCAAACGGATCCCCCGACAGCCTCAGGTGAAACAGCCCCCCATCGGGGCCGCCGCGCCCCAGCACTTCGGCGTCGAAGGCATCGGCAAATCGAACGACGGCACCGGGTTTTGGGGACTTGCTCGCCCGCATGTGGGCCAGCACTTCGTTGTTGGGCAGAACGCGCTCCACCAATGCCTCGACCGCACCGCCGGACTGCTTGGCGCCATACAAGCGCGCTTTGATGACGCGGGTGTTGTTGAAGACCAGCAGATCACCGGGTTGGAGCAGATCTGGCAAATCTTTGAAGATGCGGTCGACGGGCGTCTCTGCTCGGCCATCCAGCAGTCGAGACGCTGTGCGTTCAGCAGCGGGATGTTGGGCGATCAACTCGGGCGGAAGCTCGAAATCGAAGTCACTGAGGGTGTAGTGACGGGCAGCGTCTGCCGCAGGCGCAGGGTGCGCCGAAGATGAGGTGTGTTGCATGCCGTTGAGGGACTGACGAGTCCCGTGCCAAGGAAACCCGATATTGTCGCTGATCTGCGCCACCCTTCGAGGGTGCTCACATGAGTGGCTGGTGCAGGCACAATCGAGCTTCTTGCATACCTGTGTTTGCTTACAGTGTCTTCTTCGTCTTCTGTCCCGCCCAAGGTATCGACTGTCAGCTCGTCCGCATCGTCGAACGGGTCGACCGGTGCTGCGAAATCGGCACCGCAAAAGGCCATGGAGAGACTGGGCTTGCGCCGGGACATCGACCTGGCCTTGCATTTGCCCCTGCGCTACGAAGATGAAACGCGGCTGGTCCGGCTGGATGAGGTGCGGGATGGTGATACGGCACAGATTGAAGGCGTCGTGCGCGACAGCCGTGTCGAGATGCGTGGGCGACGTCAATTGCTGGTGCGGATGCAGGATGAGTCGGGCGAGGTTTTGCTGCGATTCCTGAATTTCTACGGGTCGCAGCAAAAGAGTTGGGGCCCGGGGGTGCGCTTGCGTGTGCGTGGAGAAATCCGGCATGGCTTTTTCGGGCGGGAGATGGTGCATCCGCAGGTGCGCATCGTTAAACCGGATACGCCTCTGGCATCGTCTCTGACGCCGGTGTATCCGACCAGTGCGGGGCTGCCTCAGACTTACTTGCGCAAGGCGGTGGCGGCGGGCTTGGCTCGCGCGCCTTTGGACGAAATCATCCCCGCGCCCTTGTTGCCGATGCAATGGCCGAGTTTGCGAGAAGCCTTGTATTTCCTGCATCACCCCAGTGCGAGCGTGTCCCTGGCTGCATTGGAAGACCACAGTCACCCGGCGTGGCAGCGCCTGAAATTTGAAGAGTTGCTGGCTCAGCAGGTGTCACAAATGCAGGCCAGGGCCGAGCGGGCGCATCTGAAGGCGCCTGTGCTGAAGGCCGGCCAGCAAGGGCTGCCTGATCGTTTGCTGGCGGTCTTGCCCTTTCAGTTGACGCAGGCCCAGCAGCGTGTCGTGGCCGAAATCACGCACGACCTGACTCGGCCGCAACCGATGCACCGCTTGCTGCAAGGTGACGTCGGCTCCGGCAAAACCGTGGTGGCGGCGCTGGCGGCTGCCGTGGCCATGGATGCCGGATGGCAATGTGCCTTGATGGCCCCTACTGAAATCCTGGCAGAGCAACACTTTCGCAAGTTGGTTGGCTGGCTGGAGCCACTGGGGGTGAAGGTCGCCTGGCTCACCGGTAGTTTGAAGGCAAAAGCCAAGCGCGAGCAGATCGCCGCCGTGGCTTCGGGTGAAGCGCAACTGGTGGTGGGCACCCATGCCGTCATTCAGGACCAGGTTGAATTCGCCAAGCTGGGCTTGGCCTTGATCGATGAGCAGCATCGCTTTGGCGTGGCCCAGCGCCTGCAATTGCGCCGCAAGCTCGAAAGCAGCGAGCTGGAACCCCACTTGCTGATGATGAGTGCCACGCCGATTCCCCGAACGTTGGCCATGACTTACCTGGCTGATCTCGAAGTCAGCACGATTGATGAGTTGCCACCTGGCCGTACCCCCATCGTCACGCGCGTCTTTTCGGACAACCGCAGAGAAGAGGTGATCGCACGCATTCGTGATGAGGTGGCCAAGGGCAGCCAGGTCTATTGGGTTTGTCCGCTGATCGACGAAACCGAGGACAGCGATCAGCAAGCGGATGAGGCTGCCGGTCGCGTGAGCAATCAGCGTCCGCCACTGGATTTGAGCAACGTGACGCAAACGCATCAGGACTTGAGTGAGGCCTTGCCGGGCGTGGGGGTGGGGCTGTTGCATGGCCGATTGCCGGCAGCAGACAAAGCCGACGTGATGAGTCGTTTCTCATCGGGCGAGCTGTCTGTGCTGGTGGCCACCACGGTCATTGAGGTGGGGGTCGATGTGCCGAACGCCAGTTTGATGGTGATTGAGCATGCCGAGCGATTTGGATTGAGCCAGTTGCACCAGTTGCGTGGTCGGGTTGGCCGCGGTTCGGTGGCCAGTGTGTGTGTGTTGTTGTACTCGTCTCCCTTGTCGGACTCAGGCAAGCAGCGGCTGAAGGCCATGGCTGAAACCACAGACGGCTTTGAGATTGCCCGGCGGGATCTGGAGATTCGCGGGCCTGGTGAGTTCATGGGGGCCCGGCAGTCTGGCTCGGCGCTGCTGCGCTTTGCAGATTTGAACGAAGACCAAGGTTTGGTGAGTCGGGCGCGTCAGGTTGCCGAGCTGTTGCTGCGAGAGCACCCCCGTGTCGCGCAACGCCATGTCATTCGGTGGTTGGGTGATAAAACGGAGTACCTCAAGGCCTGAGGCCGAATCGATGACGCAGATGCAGCACAATCACCGACCATGACGCTCACTGAACTTCGCTATATCGTTGCCGTGGCTCGCGAACGGCACTTTGGTCGCGCAGCCGAGGCCTGCTTTGTTTCCCAGCCGACGCTGTCTGTGGCGGTGAAAAAGCTGGAGGAAGAGTTGGATGTCAAGCTCTTCGAGCGAGGCAGCAACGAGATCAGCGTGACACCGTTGGGTGAGGAGATCGTGCGTCAGGCGCAGGCCGTGCTGGAGCAGGCGCAAGCCATCAAGGAGATCGCCAAGCGGGGCAAGGATCCGTTGGCAGGAGCGCTGAGGCTGGGGGTGATCTACACCATCGGCCCTTATCTCTTGCCGGACCTGGTGCGTTCGGCAATTGCCACCGTGCCGCAAATGCCCTTGATGCTGCAAGAGAACTTCACCGTGAAGTTGCTGGACATGCTGCGCTCGGGTGAGCTGGATTGCGCCATTCTGGCGGAGCCCTTCCCTGAGACCAATCTGGCTGTGGCGCCGCTGTACGATGAGCCATTCATGGTGGCGGTACCTCGCTCACACCCTTTGGCTCAGCGTGAGCGCATCCATGCCGAAGAACTCAAGCGCGAGACCATGCTGCTGCTGGGATCCGGGCATTGCTTCCGCGATCATGTGCTGGAGGTGTGCCCGGAGTTCGCTCGTTTTTCGAGTGACACGGAGGGCATCCGCAAGAGCTTTGAAGGCTCTTCGCTGGAAACCATCAAGCACATGGTGGCTGCGGGCATGGGGGTGACGGTGGTGCCCCGCTTGTCGGTCCCTGCGGAGCCCAACCCGCATGTGGTCTACATTCCTTTTGATGAGCCCGCCCCGACCCGACGGGTGGTGCTGGCCTGGCGACGTAGCTTCACGCGCTATGAAGCCATTGCCGCCTTGCGCAACGCAATTTACGCTTGCCCGCTGGTGGGTGTGTCGCGGTCAACGGACTGATCGGGTTCTGCCGACGGTGCGGTGGGCTCAAAGCAGTCCACCACCGTGAAATACAGCGAGGCATAAAACGCGGATGCCAGCCACATCCCCGCCACGATGGTGACAACGTTCGCCACCCACGCCACCGGGATCAGGGTGACCAGAGCCTGGGTCAGCAGCCCCAGCAGGATCACTGACACGCCCCACGACAGTCCGTATACGACGAACGCGCCCAGGTTGCGCCAGCAGGCAATCCCACTGAAAAACAGGGATTTGCCCACGGGCAGTCCAGCCCAGAGGATCAGCGCAGGGGCATGCCAAAACAGCAGCGACACGGGAATGGTCAACAGGCCCCGGATGGTGATGTCTTGCTGAACCATCGGGTTGTTGATGACATCAGTCACGTCTTTGGCTGCGTCGAACACGTCTGCCAGTGCTTCAGGGTCGGGGCCCACAAACTGGGCAAATTGCATGATCAGCAGAGTGGCCATGACATAAAAGCCACCCAACTGTGCCAAGGTGCGGCGGGGCGCATCCGGGCCTCGAAAGGCCTCAAACAAGACGATGGGGCTGACACGCATGCCTTGCAGGACCCGACGTGTGGCCAGCATGAATCCCAACCACATGGCCGGCATGCCGCCCACTACGATGAGCGGGCCCACCACTGGCAGTCCGATCAGCACCATGGCCAACGACAGCGAGAGACCGAGCAAACTCACGAACGTCAGCGGTTGATGCCGGCTGACGATCAATCCCTGACGGAACCATGCAAAGCCCTGAGCAGGCTTGACGAGTTTGAGCTTCATGCTGCGTGCCCAGAGCGGGTGTATGCCCAGGGCACTTGGCGGCGCAACGTCAGCACACGCTCGAAGTGTGTGGGGTCGTGCGGCTTCAGCATGGCGGCATCACGCGGCAGGTAGAAATCCCACAAACGCGAGGTCCAGAAGCGCAGGGCGGCTGCGCGCAACATGGCTGGCAACAAGGCCAGTTCGTCATCGGTCAGTGTGCGCTGGGCGTCGTACGCTGCCACGAAGGCCTGCGCGCGCGCCACATCCAGTGCGCCGGTGTTGAGGTCGATGCACCAGTCGTTGAGGCATACGGCGATGTCAAACGCAAAGGTGTCGCAACCCGCGAAGTAGAAGTCGAAGAAGCCCGACAGTTGGGGGCCGTCGAACATCACGTTGTCGCGAAACAGGTCGGCGTGGATGGGGCCTTGGGGCAGCGCGCGGTAAGCCTCGTCTTGTGCCAGGCTTTGCTGGAACGCCAACTCGGATTGAATCAGTTCAGTTTGCTCGGCATTCAGGTAGGGCAGCACCACGGGGATGGTGTCGGTCCACCAGGTCAGGCCGCGCAGATTGGGCTGCTGGGCCGCGTAGTCCTGACCTGCAGCATGCATGCGCGCGAGCATGGCACCGACTTGCTCGCAGTCCGCCACCTGCGGGCTCATCTGGTTGCGCCCCTTCAGGCGGGTGACCACGGCAGCCGGCTTGCCTTTGAGGCTGTGCAGGATCTCGCCTTGCGCATTGGCCTGAGGTGCGGGCACTGGAATGCCGCGAGCAGCCAGGTGGTGCATCAGGTTCAAATAAAAGGGCAATTGTTCGAAGCTCAGGCGCTCGAACAGCGTCAGCACGTAGTCGCCACGGTCGGTGCTCACGAAGTAATTGGTGTTCTCGATGCCCGAGGCGCACCCTTGCATCGATTGCAAAGTGCCCAGGTCCAGCGAGGCCATCAGACCAGCAGCTTCGGGCGGGGTTACTTCAGTGAAAACGGCCATGAGACGTATGGAACATTGGGGGTGATTTTCTGCCTGTTGCCCGGGTCTAGGGGAAAGCCCCGACCGTCCGGCGTGCGTCAGGGCGAAGATTCAGCGAAAACCCCCGGGCTGCAGGGGCGCGCAAGCCCGTGATTGTAGAAGTCAGCATGGCAGACTTGATTGCAAATCGAGAAAACCATCACGTTTTTCACGTGATTGGTGTCTGGCAATCTGTACGGAAGAACTGGTTCAGCATCATGAGCATTTCTGCATCGCGCAAGATCTTCGCATCCTTGTCCACCATGGCCCTGGCGGCCTTGTCGCTGACCAGCGTGTCGGCCATGGCGCAGGAGCTGAAGCCTGAGTCGGCCCCCTTGGGGCTCTATGCCGGCGCCACCTTTGGCCTGAGCGCTGCGCAATGGCATTGCGGCTCGTCGTGTGATCGTGTCACCTTCAGTGGCAAGCTGTTTGGCGGCAAGCGCATCACGCCTGGCCTGGCTGCAGAAGTGAACTACATGTTCTTCGGCGGGATGGACCGCGCCAACGATACGGCCCGCACCGCCGAAACCGGTGAGGCTGCCATGCGCCAGAAAGAGCGCGCGGTGACCTTGGGTATCAATTGGGAGGTGGAGCTCAAGCACGGCTTCACCAACCAGTTGCGCGCAGGCTGGGCCTTCACACGCCAGGATCAAAAGATCACCACGGCTGACAACACCGAGGTGCGCAAGATGGTCTATGACTCGGCCCCGTATGTGGGCGCTGGCATTGCGTTCCAGGTCAATCGTGAGGTGAAGCTGTTGTCTGGCTTTGACTACATCATCAATGGTCACGAGAGCCAGTACCTGTTCAGTGTGGGCGCATCGGCCGAGTTCTGATCAGGGTAGGCAAGGCCTCACAAGGCCACACACGGGTCGGATGCTGCATCTGGCCCCACAATCCGGGGCATGAATGCCCCGGTTTCCATTTCTGGCGACGCTGCTGCCGATCGCCCCACGCTGCTCCTGATCGACGGGTCCAGCTATCTGTACCGCGCCTTCCACGCCATGCCCGATCTGCGTGGCCCGCAAGGCGAGCCCACGGGGGCCATGCATGGCATGGTCAACATGCTGAGACGCCTGCGTGACGAGGTGCCTTGCGAGCACGCGGTGTGCGTGTTTGACGCCAAGGGCCCGACCTTCCGCGACGAGTGGTACCCCGAGTACAAGGCCCATCGCCCGCCGATGCCCGATGACCTGCGCACGCAGATCGAGCCCATCCATGAAGTGGTGAAGCTGCTGGGCTGGCCTGTGCTGGAGGTGCCCGGGATCGAGGCCGACGATGCCATCGGCACGCTGGCGCGGGTGGCTGAGGCGTCGGGTCACCGCGTGGTGGTGTCCACGGGCGACAAGGACATGGCACAACTCGTGACCGAGCATGTCACTTTGGTCAACACCATGACCAATGAGCGACTGGACATCGAAGGGGTGACGACCAAGTTTGGTGTGCCGCCCGAGCGCATCATTGATTACCTGACGCTCATCGGGGATGCCGTGGACAACGTACCCGGCGTCGAAAAGGTTGGGCCGAAGACGGCAGTGAAGTGGCTCTCCGAGCATGGTTCGCTGGATGGCGTCATGGCGTCGGCTGGTGCGATCAAGGGCGTGGCCGGAGAGAACCTGCGCAAGGCGTTGGACTGGCTGCCGCAAGGCCGTCGCCTGATCACCATTCGCACCGATTGCGACCTGCGCGGGCATGTGACCGCTTGGCCTGCACTGGATGCACTGGCCTTGCGCGCACCGGACACGGTGGCGCTGCTCGATTTCTACACGCGGTTTGGTTTCCGGTCTGAGGCGGCACGCTTGCGTGGTGGCGCGGCACCTGCCGCAGCGCCCCAAGCTGCGACAGGACAGACCGACGATCTGTTCGGTGGGCCGGATGCTGCGCCCGTGGTGCCAGCTGTGACCGAAACCCATTACGACACGGTGCTGGACTGGGCCACCTTCGACCGCTGGTTGGCGCGCCTGGACGCGGCCGCGTTGGTCGCGTTTGACACCGAGACCGACTCGCTGGATGCGATGCAGGCACGCATCGTGGGGTTGTCGTTCAGCGACAAGGTGGGCGAAGCATGCTACATCCCGCTGCGCCACGAAGGCATGGAGACGCCTGCGCAGTTGCCGCTCGGCGAGGTGCTCGACAAGCTGCGTCCCTGGCTGGAAGACGCCAGCCAGGCCAAGGTGGGGCAACACATCAAGTACGACACGCACGTGCTGGCCAACCATGGCATCACATTGCGGGGCTATGCCCACGACACCATGCTCGAAAGCTATGTGTTGGAGGCGCATCGCAAGCACAACCTCGGTGATCTGGCACAGCGCACGGTGCAGCGCAGTGGCCTGAGCTATGAAGATGTGGCGGGCAAAGGTGCGCAGCAAATTCCGTTTGCGCAAGTGCCCGTGGACAAGGCCGCGCGGTACTCGTGCGAAGACAGCGACCTTACCCTGCATGTGCACCAGGTGTTGTGGCCACGTCTGCAAGCTGAACCGGGTTTGCTGGACATTTACCAACGCTTTGAGATGCCTACCTCGCGCGTGCTGCAGCGCATCGAGCGCAATGGCGTGCTGATTGACAAGGCCTTGCTGCAACAGCAAAGCCATGAGCTGGGGCAGCGCATCATGGCGCTGGAAAAAGAGGCCCACGAACTGGCCGGTCAGCCGTTCAACCTCGGTTCACCCAAGCAGATTGGCGACATCCTGTTCAATCAGCAGAAGCTGCCAGTCATCAAGAAGACGGCCACCGGGGCGCCTTCGACCAATGAAGAGGTGCTGGAAAAGCTGGCGGAGGACTATCCGCTGCCGGCTCGCATCCTCGAATACCGGGGCATGGCCAAGCTCAAGTCCACGTACACGGACAAGCTGCCCTTGATGATCAACCCGGCCACAGGACGTGTGCACACCAACTATGCGCAGGCGGTGGCAGTGACCGGGCGTTTGTCGAGCAATGACCCGAACCTGCAAAACATCCCGGTGCGCACGGCCGAAGGTCGTCGCATCCGCGAGGCCTTCATTGCGCCACCCGGCCATGTGATCGTCAGCGCCGATTATTCGCAGATCGAGCTGCGCATCATGGCGCACATCTCGCAAGACGAGAACCTGCTGCGGGCCTTTGCCGAAGGGCTGGATGTGCACCGCGCGACCGCCAGCGAAATCTTTGGCGTGTCACCCGATGAAGTCAGCAGCGAGCAGCGCCGCTATGCCAAGGTCATCAACTTCGGGTTGATTTACGGCATGAGCGCGTTTGGCCTGGCGTCCAACCTGGGCATTGAGCGCAGTGCGGCAGCGGCTTACATCGACCGCTACTTCATGCGCTATCCCGGCGTGAAGCGCTACATGGACGAGACGCGTGCGCAAGCCAAGGCTCAGGGCTATGTGGAAACGGTATTTGGCCGCCGCCTGTGGCTGCCGGAAATCAACAGCCCCAATGGCCCCAGCCGGGCCGGTGCCGAGCGTGCGGCCATCAATGCGCCCATGCAGGGCACAGCCGCCGATCTGATCAAGCTGTCGATGGTGGCGGTGCAGGATGCGCTGGATGCGCAAGGCAAGTCCACCTTGATGATCATGCAGGTGCACGACGAACTGGTGTTCGAGGTGCCCGAGGCCGAGCGTGACTGGGTCAAAACCGAGGTGCCGCGCCTGATGGCTTCGGTGGCGCAACTGCGTGTGCCGCTGGTGGCCGAGGTGGGGGAAGGTCCTAACTGGGAAGCGGCGCACTGACACAGAACTGTCATCATTCTGTCGCCCTCGACGTTCTAAACTGAAAGCGCCGCGCTATTTCCTTGCTGGAATCGCGGCGCTGTCCGTTTCTACAAGAACAGGGTGTCATCAGGTGTCAGTTCCCGCGCGCGTGCAGTTGTTGAGTCGCGAACAAGCCATTCTGGAATTCAACCGTCGAGTGCTGGCTCAAGCCCGGCGAGAAGATGTGCCGCTGCTGGAGCGGCTTCGCTATATCTGCATCGTGTCGTCCAACCTCGACGAGTTCTTCGAGGTGCGGTATGCCGATGTGCTGGAAGCCTCGCGCGTGCGAGGTACCGGGATCGATCGTTCTTACCTCGAAGCCGTGGCCAAGGCCTCGCACGAACTGGTCGAAGAGCAATACACCATCCTCAATGAGGAGGTGGCACCTGCATTGCGCCAGGCTGGCATCCAGATCCTCAACCATGCGGATCGCACTGCGGCCCAGCGCGAGTGGGTCGCGGGGTTCTTTCGCCGGCAGGTGCAACCGCTGTTGGTGCCCATCGGGCTGGACCCGTCGCATCCTTTTCCGCAGGTGGCCAACAAGACACTCAACTTTGTCGTGAAGTTGGGCGGGCGAGATGCCTTTGGGCGCGACAACGACATCGCGATCGTGCGCATTCCCCGCGTGTTGCCGCGGGTCATCAAGTTGCCAGCACACGTGGTCGAGCCGGGGCAGCAAGCCTTTGTGTTGTTGTCGAGCGTGATCCGTGCTCATCTGGATGAGTTGTTCCCGGGACGCGAGATTTTGTCGTTCTCGCAGTTCCGCCTGACACGCGATTCGGATCTGGATGTGGATGAGGACGACGTGGCCGATCTGCGCGAAGCCCTGCGCTCCAAGATGAGTACCCGTCAGTTTGGGCAAGCCATTCGTCTGGAGGTGGTGCGTAGTTGCCACGAAGACCTGTCCAACTTCCTGCTGGAACAGTTCAGCCTGCCGCGCCAGGCCTTGTTTGAGGTGAATGGCCCTGTCAACCTGGTGCGCCTGACGCAGCTTATCGATCAGGCCGAAGGCGATCACTTGCGTTTCCCGGCCTATCAGGCAGGGTGGCCGGAAAGCCTGCCACAGTCGGGCAGCATGTTCGAGCACTTGCGGCATCACGACTGCCTCTTGCACCACCCCTTCGAGTCGTTTGATGCTGTCGTGGCCTTCCTGCGTGAGGCGGTGAACGATCCCAACGTGCTGGCCATCAAGCAGACCATTTACCGAACGGGCAGTGAGTCCGTTTTGATGGAGTTGCTGCTGGAGGCTGTTCGGCGCGGCAAGGAGGTGCTGGCCGTGGTGGAGTTGAAGGCGCGCTTCGACGAAGAGGCCAACATCAACTGGGCCGAACGCCTCGAGGC
Organism: Aquabacterium sp.; assembly: GCF_049317225.1. GTDB lineage: Bacteria > Pseudomonadota > Gammaproteobacteria > Burkholderiales > Burkholderiaceae_C > Aquabacterium. Next base: position 163,326 of record NZ_JBMOIR010000004.1, read on the forward strand.
CGTGGGGGCCCAGGTGGTGTACGGCATCGTGGGCATGAAGACCCACGCCAAGATGATGCTGGTCACGCGCCGTGAGGGCGCACGCCTGCGTCGCTATGCGCATTTGTCCACGGGCAACTACAACCCAAAAACTGCACGGCTCTACACTGATGTGGGCTACCTGACAAGCCAGCCGGATCTGACGGCGGATGTGGACCGCGTGTTCCACCAACTGGCCAGCCTGGCGCAGATTCGGTCGTCTCGCCAATTGCTGTTGGCGCCGTACAGCATGCAGCGCCAGATGTTGCGCTTCATCGAGCGTGTGGCTCAATCGGCCAAGGCGGGTCGTCCGGCGCGCATCGTGCTCAAAGTCAACTCCTTGACCGATGAGCCTTTGGTGCGCGCGTTGATCGCAGCAGGCCAGGCGGGTGCGAGCATTGATCTGGTGGTGCGGGGGGCCTGCATCCTGCCGCCGGGTATTCCGGGCCAGACAGAGAACATCCGCGTGCGTTCGGTGGTGGGGCAAATGCTGGAGCACACCCGTGTGCTCTATTTCCGTTGGGGGGAAGGGGATCACGAAGAAGCGTTGTATTTGTCGAGCGCTGACTGGATGAATCGCAACATGACCCGTCGCATTGAAGCCGCTTGGCCCGTGCGGGACGGTGCGCTGCGTCAGCGCGTGATCGACGAGTGCCTGGTGCCGTATTTGCTAGATGGGCGGGATGCTTGGGTGCAAAGCCCCGATGGGCGCTATGAGCGCGTGGCTCAAACGGGCTTGAGTGCCCAGCAAGCCTTGATGGATCGCTACCGCGCAGCGGTGTGAGCCGGCCGGTTGTCATCTGCCTGACGCGCATGAGGGGTACCATCGCCTGGTGCGGCCCAGGCCGCACCGATCGGCCAAGACAGGAGTGAACATGGATTTGATCTTGTGGCGACATGCGCAGGCAGAGGATCTTGCGCTGGACGAGGCACTCAGTGCCGAGCAGGGTGATGTCACCATTCACATTGACCCCGCCAAGGACTTGGCTCGACGCTTGACGAGCAAAGGTGAGCGCCAGGCGGAGCGCATGGCCGAATGGTTGAACCAGCGCCTGCCAGAGGGCACACGCATTCTGGTGAGTCCAGCCCAGCGCACGCAGCAAACCGCCTTGGCTTTGGGGCGCCCGTTCAAAATGGTGAAATCGCTCAATCCATTGGCCAGCGTGGACGACTTGCTGCGTGCCGCCAAGTGGCCAACCGGACGGGAGCCGGTCCTGATCGTTGGGCATCAGCCCATTCTGGGCATGCTGGCTGCCCGACTGTTGACTGGGAATGACTTCGCCCTGTCGATCAAAAAGGGGGCCGTGTGGTGGTTGCGTTCGCGCGTTCGCGATGGCGTGGCACAGGTGACCTTGCACGCGGTACAGGGGCCTGACTTTTTGTAAAGGTCGGCTTTGCAGCGGCGGGCGTGAAAGCAGGCGCGCCAGCGGGGATAATTGGCGCCCTATGAGCGCAACCACGCCTGTCCGTCCTGATCCTGCTGCCTGGCACCACCAGCACACCGTACGTGTGTACTGGGAAGACACCGATGCCGGTGGCATCGTCTTCTACGGCAACTACCTGAAGTTCATGGAGCGCGCCCGCACCGAATGGCTGCGGACGATCGGCTTTGAACAAGAGACCATGCGCAAGGCGGGCGAGGGCATGTTCATCGTGGCCGATACCCAGTTGCGCTACTTGCGTCCGGCCAAACTGGACGATTTGCTGACGGTGTCGGTCACCATCCGCGAGATCGGCCGGGTGTCCGTGGTGTTCGAGCAGACCGTGTGGCGCGGGGACACCTTGTTGACGCAGGGGCAGATCCGCATTGGTTGGGTCGAGCCCCGTGCGGCGGACGCCGCATCACAGACAGATTCGGATCAGGACGCTTTCCGTCCTGGGCGCATTCCTGCGCGCATCCTGGCGCGACTGCCGGCGCCGAAACCCGTTATTGGAGGTTGAGCTTTCATGAACCAAGACTTGTCCATTTTTGCCCTGATCCTGCACGCCAGTCTGGTCGTTCAGATCGTGATGGCGCTGCTGCTGACGGTGTCGGTGGCCAGCTGGAGCGTGATTTTCGGCAAGGTGATTGGTCTCAAGCGCGTGCGGGAGGACAACGAGTCCTTCGACCGGGATTTCTGGGCGGGCCGCACCTTGCAGGAGCTGTATCAGGATGCGACGCGTGGCAGTGGTCCGGTGTCGCCGCAGGAGCGTATTTTTGCGGCGGGTATGCGCGAGTTTCTGAAGCTGCGTGAACGCCGGGTGACCGAAGTTGGCGCCTTGCTGGACGGGGCACGTCGCGCCATGCGCGCCAGCTACCAGCGTGAAATGGACACCATCGAAGCCCGTCTGGACTTCCTGGGCTCGGTGGGTTCGGTGTCTCCGTATATCGGCCTGTTTGGCACGGTCTGGGGGATCATGCACGCCTTCACGGGCTTGTCCAACCTGCAGCAAGTGACGCTGGCCACTGTGGCGCCCGGCATTGCCGAAGCGCTGGTGGCAACGGCCATTGGCTTGTTTGCAGCGATCCCTGCGGTGCTCGCCTACAACCGGTTTGCCCGCGACATCGATCGCATCGCCATCCAGATGGAGTCCTTCATCGAGGAGTTCTCGAACATTCTGGCGCGTAACGCGGCACCGGTGGCTGGGGCACCGGACGTCGGTCGTCAGAACGTGGGGCGCTGATCGTGGCAGAGCTCAATGCACGAGGCGGCGGACGTCGCCGTCGTACCCGCAACGAGATCAACATGGTCCCGTTCATTGACGTCATGCTGGTGCTGCTCATCATCTTCATGGTGAGTGCGCCCTTGTTGCCGACTGGCGTGGTGGACCTGCCGACCGTGGGCAAGGCACGCCAGGCCCCTGAAAAGGTCGTCGAGGTGGTGGTGGAAGAGGGCGACCGGGTTCGATTGCGCATCAACCGTCAGGACGCCGACACCTTGTCCGTGGCCGAGTTGCCCGCCCGTGTCAAAGGCTTGCAGGACGAAGCCGCTGGTGGCGCCAGTGCGGTGCCGGTCATCATCAGCGCGCGCAAGGACGTGCGCTATGATGAGGTTGTGCACATCATGGACGTGCTGCAAAAGGCTGGCGTGGCCCGCGTGGGCTTGTCGGTGCGCACCGGAGGCTGAGGGTGAACGCGTTTGCCACCTCGTCTTTGGGGCCGACGGCGCTGCGTCCGCGTGAAGCGGATGGCTGGCGGGCCGGCTTCATGCTGGCTGTGGGCGCGCACTTGTTGCTGGTGATCGGTCTGGCCTTGGGCGTGCAATGGAAAATGCACGATGAGGCCCCCATTGAGGCCGAGGTGTGGTCGGAGATTCCGGAGGTCGCGGCCCCGCCTTTGGCGCCACCTCCCCCCGCAGAACCCGAGGTGCTGCCGCAGCCCGAGCCCGAGACCGAGACGGTGAAAGCCCCTGAACCCGAGCCGGAGCCCGAAGTGGTGCCGGAGGTGGTAGTGGCCAAGGCGCAGCCCAAGAAGGAAGAGCCCAAGAAAAAGGTGAAGGAGCCGCGCGAGGTGTTCGAGACCGCGCCGCCAAAAGTGAAGGCCAAGCCCGAGCCCAAGGAAGAAAAAAAGAAAGACGAGAAGAAGCCTGAGAAGCCGCCTGAAAAGGCCGTGGCCAAGCAGGCGCCTGTGCCTTCCAAGGTGACCTCACCCGATGGCGCCGGCATGTCGGCGGTGGAGCGCGAGGCCCTTCGTAAGGCCAATCTGCAGCGCATGATGGCCGATCTGGGCGGGCAGGGTAGTCTGGGGACATCGTCCCGTTCTGCTGGCCCCTCCGCGGCCTACGGTGCCCGCATCCGTGCTCGCATCAAACCCAACATTGTCTTCACGGATAACGTCAATGGCAATCCGCTGGCGGTGGTGGAGGTGCGGTGCGCGCCTGATGGCCGGATCATGTCGATCAAGTTGCTGACCTCTTCCGGGGTGCCCTCTTGGGATGAAGCTGTGCAAAGAGCGGTTGATCGAACTGCCGTGCTGCCCGCCGAGGATGGGCGCGTGCCACCTGTGATGCAGTTGGAATTCAGACCCAAGGATTTCTGAGGCTGCTCACCGTGCTGTGAGCTGCTCAGTTGAACAACTCGGTCTGCTCGCAGTCGTGCTGCTCGCCCAGATATTGGGCGGCCAGACGGGCCTCGTCCAGCAAGACGGCCAGCGGGGGCAGTTGGTGATTCCAGTCGATCAGGGTCGGGACGGCGCCCAAGTGCTCCAGCGCCTCTTCGTAAAGTGACCAAGCGGTCGGTGTCAGGCGCTGGTTGCGTTCCGGGGTGATGTCTTCACCCGGCTCAGCGGGCCACAAGAACCCGCCCAGACGCACTTCGCCCACGAGGGACGGCGGCAGTCCCCAGATCAAGTCGAGGGCCTCGGCACGGGCCATGCCCAGTGCGCGCAAGGTGTCGGCGTGCCCCGATGCCAAGGTCCAGCCTTGCTGACGGGCGCGGTTGAGGCCTTGCACCAGCAGGGCGTGCAGGTCGAGTTGCAATTGGCACCCACTGCGCTGGCACAGATGCACCAGGATCTCCGCCTGATCCGCAGGGGCCCAGCCGGCATGCCAGACGGGTGATGCGTCCAGCAAGATGGGCTGTTGCAAACGCTGACGCAAATCGGACAGCTGGGTCAATACCGGCTGCCAAGCCAGATCTGGGGGGTGGCAGATGCAAGTGGCATCCAGGGCCACCGTCACACGTTCCACGTCAATGGCAGCCAGCTGTTCCTGGAGCTTGTCCAGTTGCGCAGATGCCGGGCCATGGGCTGTGCCGATGGTGAGCCAGTCGGCCTGCAAGTGAACAGGGTAAAGCTGAGACAGCGGTTCGACCCACAACTCGGAGGTGTCGGCCACGGACACAAATGCGAGCGGCGAGGCCGAGGCCAGCATCGCCGGTGCGTGAGGCGACTGAACACAGATGCCAATGGGCGTCTGTGTTGATGGGCGGCGGGGGGCTCGGCGGTGCGGCATGGTGAGAGTCATTGTGCCGACCTGCGGGATGTCGCGTCCACGCAATAAGGCGGCTTTGAGGCCCCAATTGCTTGATCGGAAGCGCAACCCCTGACTTAATATGATCCTGCAGTCGCAGGGTGTTGGCGCCCTGTCGTTTGACCCTGCGCACCAATCACACCATGGATACTGTTCCGATCCCACTCGAATCCCTGGGCGATGCCTGGCCTAAGTTGAGCCTGACACAACCTGAGCCAGTTGGCGATGCGGGTGAGACGTCGACGGACGAGGCCTTGGACGGTGGCGGATACCGGTGGCCCACACCCCCCTACGCGTGTTACCCGAAGGCTTCGCCGCAGCGTGAGCATGAGGCGTGTGAGATCGTCGGCTTGAATGGCCGGGTCATGGTGGGGCGATTGAACTTCTTCGTGCCCGAAGAACAGGTTGCGTACGTGCAGGTACCACCCGCGCGCACGACCATGACCCTGCGCTTCAATCAGTTTCGCAGCCTGCTGCTGACACGGCCCATCAAGCCGGTGTTGCATGAAGCGCTGGATGAGGTGCATGCCGAGACGCTGGCCCAGCGCCCGGTCACCGACTATCGGGTGGATTTGCACAGCGGCGAGGTGTTGACGGGGCAAACCATCGGCCATGTGTCCACTGACATGGGGCTGTTTTTGTTTCCGCCGGTGGGCTCAGATGGCGATGTGATGCGTCTGTTCGTGGCGCATGACGCCATGCGCAGTGTGGAGTTTGGTCCGCTGATCGGGCAGGCGCTCATCGACAGCAAGGCGGTCACAGCCGAGCAGGTGAGCCAGGCCGTTGAAAAGCAAAGCAGTCTGCGCAGTCAGAAGCTTGGCGATATCTTGCTGACGCAGCAGGTGGTGGATCCTGCACAGTTGCTGGTCGCGATTGAGCAGCAAAGCAAAATGCCCATGGTGCGCATTGGCGAGGCTTTGCTGGCCATGAACCTGATCAGCGAAGATCAGTTGCAGCAGGCTTTGGATCAACAGAAGAAGGATCGCTCTTTGCCGCTGGGCGAGTTGCTGATCACGATGGGCCTGGTGTCCCGTCAGGACTTGTTGACCGCGTTGGCACGCAAAATGGGCTATCCGCTGGTCGACCTGACCCGGTTTCCCATTGATCCGGACGCCCTGACGAAGCTGCCATTTGTCGTGGCGTCACGCCTGATGGTGGTGCCGCTCTTGTCACGTGATGGCACCCTGATCGTCGCCATTGATGACCCCAGCAAACGCCTGGTGTTGTCCGAAATCGAGTTCGTGACGCAATGTCGCATCGTGCCGGTCCTGGCGCAACACAGCCAGATCGAGTGGACGATCAAGGATGCCTACGCCAAGATTGGTGCGGATGTGTCCTCGATGACGGTCAGCTCGGATGTTGACTCTGGCATGTTCGAGTTTGATGCGCTGACTTCTGGCAAGTTGGTGGAGGATTTGGAGCGTGCTGGTGACAGTGACGGAGACGACGACAAGCCAATCGAGCAGAGCGACAACTCGCTGGTTCGCCTGATCAACTCCATGATTGTCGAAGCGCACAACCAAGGCGTCTCCGACATCCACATCGAGAGCTATCCCGGCCGGGAAAAGATCAAGATCCGCTTCCGCAAGGATGGCGTGCTGGTGCCTTATCTGGAGTTGCCGCACAACTACCGTGCGGCCATGATCGCGCGCATCAAGATCATGTGCGATCTGGACATCTCCGAGAAGCGCAAGCCGCAGGACGGCAAGATCAACTTCGCGCGCTTTGTGCCGCAGTACCGCATCGAATTGCGGGTGGCAACCATCCCGACCAATAATGGTCTGGAAGACGTGGTCATGCGGATTCTGAGTTCGGCCAAGCCTTTGCCGCTGGACAAGATCGGCCTGAGTCCAACCAACCTGAGCCGCCTCAAGGAGGCCATGGAGCGCCCCTACGGCATGGTGCTGTGCGTCGGGCCCACGGGCTCGGGTAAGACGACCACCCTGCATTCGGCGCTCAGCTTCATCAACGTGCCCGAGCGGAAGATCTGGACGGCAGAAGACCCGGTTGAAATCACCCAGCCGGGTCTGCGTCAGGTGCAGGTGAACCCGAAGATTGACTGGACCTTTGCCAAGGCCTTGCGGGCCTTCCTGCGTGCCGACCCTGACGTCATCATGGTGGGTGAAATGCGGGACACGGAAACGGCCAGCATGGGCGTCGAGGCCTCGCTGACGGGGCACTTGGTGCTGTCAACCCTGCACACCAATTCGGCGCCGGAAACGGTGACCCGCCTGCTCGACATGGGCATGGACCCGTTCAACTTCGCCGACTCTTTGCTGGTGGTGCTGGCGCAGCGTCTGGTGCGCCGGCTGTGTCCCGCCTGTCGGGTGGCTGAGCCTGCCAGTGAAGAACTGGTTCAAGAGCTGTTGTATGACTACTTGCAGGTGTTTGCGAAGGCCGGCATCGATCAGGATCCAGCGACTTTGCGTGCGCAGTGGGTGGCCCGGTTTGGGCAGGATGGCAAGCTGATGCATTACCACAGCCCGGGTTGCCCGCAATGCAGTCAGACCGGGCTGAAAGGACGTGCCGGTATCCATGAGCTGATGTCGGTGAGCCGTGACATCCGTCGATTGATTCAGACGGGTGCGCGCGCGGAAGAGCTGCAAAAGCAGGCGCTGCTGGAGGGCATGCGAACACTGCGACAGGACGGTCTGGAGAAAGTCTTGGCGGGTGTGACCAGTCTGGAAGAGGTGCGCGCAACCAGCAATGGTTGATTGGTGTATTTGTTCTCGGCACGCAGACTCAAAAAGGTGCAAGATAGTCAGCATGGAATGCGCTGATCGGGGCTGAAGTTCGCGTTTATCCGAGCTTGCAAGTGCCCTGGTTTGCAGGATCTTTGGTGTTGTGGCGATGCTTGCAAGGTCGCGCCGGGTCACCAGCAGTTTTCTCCGGCGGGATCGCTTGGCATCGATGGCGTAGGTCGATGACTCGGAGGTCTGCATGGACGTGATCAGTCACTTCGCCGCTCGCTACGAGCGCACCCGTGAAGAGGAGTACTCGCTAGAGGAATACCTCGATCTGTGCAAGCGAGACAAGATGGCCTATGCCACGGCCGCAGAGCGCATGCTGCAGGCCATTGGCGAGCCGCAGATGGTGGATACCCGGCATGACACCCGGTTGTCGCGCATCTTTACCAACAAGGTCATCAAGCGCTACCCGGCGTTTGAAGAGTTCTATGGCATGGAGGACGCGATTGAGCAGGTCGTGTCTTACTTCCGGCATGCGGCGCAGGGGCTGGAAGAGAAGAAGCAGATTTTGTATCTGCTGGGGCCGGTCGGCGGGGGTAAATCGTCCATTGCGGAGCGCCTCAAGCAGCTGGCCGAAAGGGTGCCGTTCTATGCCTTGAAGGGCTCGCCCGTGAACGAGACGCCGCTGGGCCTGTTTGACGCCACGGAGGATGGCCCGATCCTGGAGAAGGAATACGGCATTCCCAAGCGTTATCTGCGGCGGGTGCTCAGCCCCTGGGCCGTCAAGCGCCTGGAAGAGTACGGCGGTGACATCCGACGTTTCAGGGTGGTCAAGCGCTATCCGAGTGTGCTCAAGCAAATCGGGATTGCCAAGACCGAACCGGGCGACGAAAACAATCAGGATATTTCGAGCTTGGTGGGCAAGGTTGACATCCGCAAGCTGGAGGCCTACGCCCAGGACGACCCTGATGCCTACAGCTATTCGGGCGGGCTGTGTCTGGCCAATCAGGGCCTGCTGGAGTTTGTCGAGATGTTCAAGGCGCCGATCAAGGTGCTGCACCCATTACTGACGGCAACCCAGGAGGGCAACTTCAAAGGCACCGAGGGCTTCGGGGCCATTCCGTTTGATGGGGTGGTGCTGGCGCACAGCAACGAGAGTGAATGGAAGGCGTTCCGCAACAACAAGAATAACGAAGCCTTCCTGGATCGCATCTACATCGTCAAGGTGCCGTACTGCCTGCGGGTCAGTGAAGAGATCAAGATTTACGAGAAGCTCATTCGCGGGTCCTCGCTGGCGCAAGCGCCTTGCGCGCCCGGGACGCTGAAGATGATGAGCCAGTTCGCCATCCTGACGCGCTTGAAAGAGCCCGAGAACTCCAGCATTTTCAGCAAGATGCAGGTGTATGACGGTGAAAACCTTAAAGACACCGACCCCAAGGCCAAGTCCATTCAGGAGTATCGGGACTACGCCGGGGTGGATGAGGGTATGAGCGGTATCTCGACGCGCTTTGCGTTCAAGATCATTTCCAAGGTGTTCAATTTTGATCCGGCGGAGGTGGCGGCCAACCCGGTTCATCTGATGTACGTGCTGGAGCAGCAGATCGAGCGCGAGCAGTTTCCTGCCGAAACGGAGCAGAAGTACATCTCGTACATCAAAGAGATGCTGGCGCCGCGCTACGCCGAGTTCATCGGCAAGGAGATTCAGACTGCCTATCTGGAGAGTTATTCCGAATACGGCCAGAACATCTTTGACCGGTATGTGACGTATGCCGATTACTGGATTCAGGATCAGGAATACCGCGACACCGACACGGGTGAGAACTTTGATCGTGCGGCGCTGAATGCCGAGCTGGAAAAGATCGAAAAGCCCGCCGGCATTGCCAACCCCAAGGACTTCCGCAACGAGATTGTCAATTTCGTCTTGCGTGCACGGGCCAACAACGGTGGCAACAATCCCTTGTGGACCAGCTATGAGAAGTTGCGGACGGTGATCGAGAAGAAGATGTTCAGCAACACCGAAGAGCTGTTGCCGGTCATCAGCTTCAATGCCAAGGCCAGCGCAGACGAGGCCAAGAAGCACGAGGATTTTGTCAATCGCATGGTGGATAAGGGCTACACCGCCAAGCAGGTGCGCTTGCTGTGCGAGTGGTACTTGCGCGTGCGCAAATCGTCTTGATTTCCTGAGGCTTTCTGACGCTTCGCAGAAGGGGCGCCATGATGCGGCAACACATCATCGACAGACGACTGGCGGGCAAGAACAAGTCCGTCGGGAATCGAGAGCGCTTCCTGCGTCGCTACAAGACCCAGGTGCGTGAGGCGGTGCAACGCGCCATCAACGGGCGCAGCATTCGGGACCTGGAAAAGGGCGAGGACATCAGCATCCCGAAAAGGGATCTGTCCGAGCCGGTGTTTCAGCATGGGGACGGCGGTTTTCGGGAAGTGGTGCATCCGGGCAATCGGGAATACGTGCGCGGGGACCGCATCGATAAGCCACAAGGCGGTGCGGGGCAGGGGCGTGGGCAGGGTGATGCCAGCGACAGTGGGGAAGGCGAAGATGACTTTGTCTTCACCCTGAGCAAAGAAGAGTTCATGCAGGTTTTCTTCGAAGACTTGGCGTTGCCCAACCTGGTCAAAACGGCCCTGGCTGAGGTGCCTGACTGGAAGAGCCAGCGGGCGGGCTTTTCTAGCGACGGCACGCCCAACAACCTGCACGTGGTGCGATCCATGCGAGGCTCGCTCGGTCGGCGTATTGCGTTGGGTGCCAGTGCCAAACGCGAACTGGCCGAGCTGGAGCAGGAACTGGCTGAATTGGCGGACGAAGAAGCGGCCGGGGCGTCGGCTGCTGAGGGCGGAGATCCTCTGGCAACCGCGCGACGTCTGGATCGCATGTCGCAACTGACTGCGCGAGTGGCGCATTTGAAGGGACGGCTCGCAGCGATTCCCTATCTGGACCCGATTGATCTGCGCTACCGCAGTCGCATCAAGGTGCCGGTGCCCACCACGAAGGCGGTGATGTTTTGCGTGATGGACGTCTCAGGCTCAATGGATGAGCAACGCAAGGAGCTGTCCAAACGGTTCTTCATCTTGCTGTATCTGTTTCTGACACGGCATTACGACAAGATCGAACTGGTGTTCATTCGGCACCATACGCAAGCGCAGGAAGTGAGTGAGCAGGAGTTTTTCCATGCCACCGAGACGGGCGGCACAGTGGTGTCCAGTGCTTTGGTCCTGCTGGATCAGATCATCCAGGCGCGTTACCTCGCCAGTGAATGGAACCTGTATGTGGCGCAGGCCAGCGATGGTGACAACTGGCATCAGGACTCCAGTCGCTGCAGCGAGATCCTGGCGCAGAAGATCCTGCCCTTGGTGCGGTACTACGCCTACGTGCAGGTGGCACAGACCGAACAGAATCTCTGGGACGAGTACCAGGTGCTGGATGAAAAGTACGCGCACTTTGCCATGCGCAAGGTGTTGGATGCCTCGCAGATCTATCCGGTGTTCAGGGAGTTGTTCAAACGGGAAGGTGTGGCAGCATGACCCTGTTGAACCTGCCCAAGCCTTTGCCCGGCCCGTCAGACTGGTCCTTTGAGTTGATCGAGGACTATCACGACGTCATTCGGGCTACGGCCGAACGCTACGGCCTGGACACCTATCCGAATCAGCTGGAGATCATCACCGCAGAGCAGATGATGGATGCCTACGCGAGTGTGGGCATGCCGGTGAACTATCGCCATTGGTCCTATGGCAAAGAGTTCATCGCCACCGAAAAGAACTATCGCCGTGGCTTCATGGGGCTGGCGTACGAAATCGTCATCAATGCCAATCCATGCATCAGCTATCTGATGGAAGAAAACACCATGGCCATGCAGGCACTGGTGATCGCGCATGCAGCGTATGGCCACAACAGCTTTTTCAAAGGCAACTATCTCTTCAGGATGTGGACCGATGCGGGCTCCATCATCGACTACCTCGTTTATGCCAAGAACTACGTGGCCCAGTGTGAGGCGCGGCATGGACTGGACGCGGTGGAGCAGTTGCTGGACTCGTGCCATGCCTTGATGAACCATGGCGTAGACCGCTACCGTCGGCCGGGCAAGTTGTCACTGAACAAGGAGCTGGCTCGCCGAGAAGAGCGTGAGGCTTACTTGCAGCAGCAGGTCAATGACCTGTGGCGCACTTTGCCGCGGCGAGCAGATCGGCCAGAGGAGGAAGTGGTCAAACGGTTTCCGGCCGAGCCGCAGGAAAACCTGTTGTACTTCATCGAGAAGCATGCTCCCTTGCTGGAGCCTTGGCAGCGCGAGATCGTGCGCATCGTGCGCAAGGTGGCGCAGTATTTCTATCCGCAACGGCAGACGCAGGTGATGAATGAAGGCTGGGCCACGTTCTGGCATTACACCCTGCTCAACACCTTGTATGACGATGGCTGGTTGACCGACGGCATCATGATGGAGTGGCTGCAGTCGCACACCAATGTGATTTACCAGCCACCTGTCGGTCATCGGGCTTACAGCGGTCTCAATCCCTACGCGCTGGGCTTTGCGATGTACACCGACTTGCGCCGCATTTGTGAAGCGCCGACCGATGAAGACCGACTCTGGTTTCCGGATTTTGCGGGGTCTGCCGCCGGCACGGACAAGCGTGAGCATGCCTGGTTGAAGACCTTGGACGATGCGATGCGCAACTTCAAGGACGAAAGCTTCATCGGGCAGTTTCTCTCGCCCAAGGTCATGCGCGATTTCCGGTTGTTTGCCATCCGGGATGAGGAGGAGGCTTCGGCGTACGAGGTCAGTGCCATCCACGATGAGCATGGCTACCGGTCTTTACGCGAAGCCTTGTCGCTTCAATATGATTTGGGCTCACGTGAACCTAATATCCAAGTGTGGAGTGTGAACCTTCGGGGTGATCGCTCGCTGACGCTGCGGCACACACGGCACAACGACCGCCCTTTGGGCGATGGCACGCGCGAGGTGCTCAAGCATGTGGCACGTCTATGGGGCTTCCCGGTGCATCTGCACAGCGTGCACGGCGATGGGGAGGTTCGTCAGCAATGGACCGTTGTGCCCAGCGACGCGTTTTGATGCGGCAGTGCGCTGGGTTCAGTGAGGGAGGGATTCGATCAATTGATCGGCGGCGGTTTGCACGGCGCTGCGATCCTGCAGTTCGGTGGCCAAGCCTTCATTGCGCAGGCGGATCAAAGCCTTGCGAGTGAGTGTCACCAGTTGATCTGTGCGCTCCAGTGTCACGACAAAGAAGTGGCGGTGCTCACTGATCCATACCACTCGTGCGGTGGACCAATGGCCGCGTGTCGTGAGCTTGCACCACGTGCCAATTTGCAAGTGGTCGACCCATGCTGCAGCCGAAGCTTCGGCCGCGCTGCTGTCATGATCTTCCAGTCCCATGGGGATGGTCGGGAGATCATCGACACCGGTGTCCAGCGCATCCGAGCGACTGTGAAGCCATTGCGACTCGACATGCTCCTCACGCATCTGCTGAACAATCTCTTCGGGTGTGAGTTCAGGCCGAGGGCGTGGTGGGCTGCGCAGAAAACGACCATGCACGGCCATCAACTGTTCCATCAGTGTGGCGCGGGCGTGCGGTGGCATGTCGATGAGCGCCATGCCCTTGCGCAACGTGGCGGTGAGGTCGGGGAGCAGATCCCGCAGTTGCTGCTTGGCTTCCTGCGAGGTGGGGTGCTGCAGGCTGTCGATCAGCTCATCCACCACATTGACGAGGCATTGGCTTTCGTCCTCACCCAGCTCTTTGCTGGTCATGGCAAGGATCATCACCTCCACCCAGGGACCGCGCAAGAAATCGCCCACTGCCAGTGGCACCGTCCGATCACGGAGCTGGTGCTCTACCTGCTCCTGCAGCAGCGGGCGCAGGGTCTCCTTGTGATCAGCCTCGCGCAGTGTTTCAAGCTCGGCTTCCCGATCTTGGAGCAATTGCGCGTCCTGCTTTTCAATCAGCGCACGTACTTCTTGTCGCGCAAGGTCGTAATCAACGCCGACCGGATTGGGCAAGGCAATCAGCCGGTTGATCAACGGCTGAACGCCAGAGAGGAACTGCTTGAGCGAAACATCGTCTTGCCGGCTGAAGCCGGCAACATACGCCAGCATGTCATTGATCAGCTGCCAGCCAGGGTGATCGCCTCGGCTGAGCAAGCCGGAGTCGTTCACGGCCAACTTGAACAGCGCAGGTTGCAGTTGCCGGACCACGGGCTGCACCGTGGGTTGCGATGCTGTCTGCGCCACCATTTGCTCGAGCAGATGACTGAGGCCGGACAGGGCCTGCAGATCCACTTCATTGGCCTGGCTTGAGGCCAGCAGGGCGGTCAGGGCCGGGTCGGGGCGTTGAGACGGTGATTTGGCGGGGAGTCGGTGCAGCAGGGCATCCAACTGGCCGGGTTGTGTGACGTCGACCTGCTGATTGGGCGCACTGGCTTGCACCATGGCCCGGTAAGCCAGGGGTTGTACACCTTGCTGTTGTACGCGGTGAATCAGCTGGCTGTAGGTTTCTTTGAGTTGCTTGGCCAGCACCTGCCCCGCCACGCGTAGCAACAGTTGCCGGGGTGGGGGGTCCAGATTCAGCACGCGGGCGGCATCACTCAAGGCTTGGGCATAGACCTCTGGACGCAGTGGGTTGGATTCGGCGCGGAGATCTTTTTCACCCAGCACCGCAGCACAACAAGACTGCCACTCGGCCAACTCCCATTCGGCGTCGAGCTTGACCAGTTGCACGATCCGTGAAGTTTCGACCGTGGCTTCGGCCTCGTCGTCGCTGACCAGGCTCAGCTCGCTGATCGAGATTCGGGACGTTGACGTCGGCAGACGCATGTCTCGCGACAGTTGCGACAGTGCTTCAAGAATCTGGTTCTTCAAGCAATGCGCCACCGCTTGGTCAAATGCATTGTGATGAATCTGAAGTGCTTCGGCGACCGTGAAAATCAACCTGCGATCCATGGCCGTGTTCAATTCGGCAGACGAATTGCGCAGCGCCGACAAGGTGCCTTGGCTGATGCGACGAGCAAAGTCCGCCGCCGTGTCAATCACGTGGTCGCATTGCGCTTTCAGCAGTGGTGCGATGTTCGAAGTGGGCACGGCGTATCGAGGGCTTAGACCAAGGCCTTGCAGCCAAGTGTGTTCAGTCTGTCGGATTGTGAAACAGGCAGGGCGCGAACCAAGTGCACATTTACCCGCTTGTTTCAGCCTTTGGGACCCAGTGTGGGGCAAGACACAAGGTGTGAGAAGGGCTTGGCGAACAACGTGTGACATAAGTCACGATGGGTGGTTGGGTCGGGGTCACACCTGTCTCTGTCAAGGCGCGAAATAAGGCGCCCCGAACCCCGCTTATCTCGCTCAAGAAATTTTGGTGCTGGCCAAGAATCGGTTCCATCTAGCCGTAATGCCCGCACCATGTCCGACGACAGCTCACAAGACAAACAGTTACCCGCCTCGGCGCGGAAACTGGAAAAAGCCCGCGAAGAGGGCCAGGTCGTTCGCTCGAAGGACCTGGGCCACTTCCTGGTTGTCTTGGCCGCGACCGGGGTGCTGATGGGCCTGGTGCCTGTCTGGATGAGCCGCATTCAGAACCAGTTGCACATGGGGCTGCGCTTTGACGCACGCACGGTGGCCACGCCTGAAGTGATGATGGAGCGCTTGTGGGTGTGGAGCACCCAGGCGCTTTACATCATCGTGCCGTTTGCGCTGGGCATTGCCCTGGCGTCGGTCGCGGCCAGCGTGCTGGCAGGCGGCTGGGTGATGAGCTTCAAGGTTCTGATGCCCAACTTCGGCAAGCTCAATCCCATCTCAGGCTTTGGCAACCTGCTGTCCAAGCAGCAGTTGATTGACGCCCTGAAGGCCAGCTTGCTGGGCCTGATCCTGGGCGTGGCCGGCGCGATGTTCCTCTACAAGGCTTGGCCCAGCATGGTGGACCTGCTGGCGCAACCTTTGCCAGCGGCCATCCACACCTTGGGCATGACCATGGGTGAGGTGTTAGGTTCCATGTTGCTGGTGATGGCCGCATTTGCTTTGCTGGACTGGCCGCTGCAAAAGTTCCTGTTTGCGCAACGCATGCGCATGAGCCATCAGGACGTGAAGGACGAGTTCAAGCAGCAAGAAGGCAATATGGAAGTCAAGGGTCGCATCAAGCAAAAGATGCGCGAGATGGCTCGCAAGCGCATGCTGGCGGCCGTGCCCACTGCCGATCTGGTGGTGATGAACCCCACCCACTATGCCGTGGCACTGAAGTACGACGAAGCCACGATGGGCGCCCCGCGTGTGATCGCCAAGGGCGTGGACCTGCTGGCGCTGAAGATCCGCGACGTGGCCACCGAGAACCGCGTGCCGGTGCTGGAAGCGCCGCCGCTGGCGCGTGCCTTGTACGCCCACGCCGAAGTTGACATGGAAGTACCGGTCGCGCTGTACAGCGCTGTCGCTCAGGTGCTGGCCTACGTGTTCCGCCTGCGTCAGGCCCTGTCCGGGCAGGCGCCGCTGCCGGGCAATCTGCCTGACTTGGCGGTGCCCGACGAGATGGACCCGCATCACCCCGCCTCCCGCAAGAACAAGAACAACACCTCTCCCACGGAGCTTGAAGCATGAACCCCTTCCTGCAAAAACTCCAGGCCATCTTCGGTGGCTCGAACAAGAACCTGCAGGCCATGGCCGCCCCCGTGGTCGTGGTCGCCGTGCTGGCCCTGATGGTGCTGCCGCTGCCGCCCTTCGTGCTGGACCTGTTCTTCACATTCAACATCGCCACGGCCTTGATGGTGATGATGGTGGCGGCCACCATGCTGCGTCCGCTGGACTTCGCGGCCTTCCCGTCGGTCTTGCTGTTGACCACGCTGCTGCGTCTGTCGCTCAACGTGGCATCGACCCGTGTGGTACTGCTGGAAGGTCACACCGGTGCCGGCGCGGCCGGTAAGGTGATCGAATCCTTCGGTCACTTCCTGATTGGCGGCAACTTTGCCGTGGGCTTGATCGTGTTCGCCATCCTGGTGGTGATCAACTTCGTGGTGATCACCAAGGGTTCCGAGCGGATTGCTGAAGTCAGCGCCCGCTTCACCCTGGACGCCATGCCCGGCAAGCAGATGGCGATTGACGCCGACCTCAATGCCGGCTTGATTGACGAGGCCGAAGCCAAGCGTCGCCGCCAGGAAGTGGGCGAAGAAGCCGAGTTTCACGGCTCCATGGACGGTGCCTCCAAGTTCGTGCGGGGCGATGCGATCGCCGGCATCCTGATTCTGTTCATCAACATCATCGGTGGCTTTGTCATCGGGGTGGTGCAACACAGTCTGTCGCCAGGCGAGGCCGCCAGTTCATACGTGCTGCTGGCTGTGGGCGACGCGCTGGTGGCGCAGATCCCCGCGCTGCTGATCTCAGTCGCCTCGGCGATGGTGGTGTCGCGCGTGGGCAAGGACCAGGACGTGGGCGGCCAGATCATGGGCCAGATGTTCACCAATCCCAAGGTCATCGGGGTGGTGGCCGGCATCATTGGCCTGCTGGGAGTGATTCCGGGCATGCCCGCGCTGGTGTTCCTGCCGGTGGCCGGGGGCATGGGCTACGGTGCCTGGCGTTTGCACGAAAAGCAAGAAGCCCAGCGCCTCGCACCCAAGCCGGCAGAGAAGCCCGCCGCCGAAGCGGCCAACCCGAATGGCGAAGCCACCTGGGAAGACCTGCAGCCCGTGGACACCCTGGGCCTGGAAGTGGGCTACCGCCTGATTCAACTGGTCGACAAGGACCGTGGTGGCGATTTGCTCAACCGCATCAAGGGCGTGCGTCGCAAGTTTGCACAGGAAGTCGGTTTCCTGCCGCCCTCGGTGCACATCAAGGACAACCTGGAGTTGCGCCCCAGTTTCTACCGCATCACCCTGCGCGGGGCCGTGGTGGGCGAGGGCGAAGTCTTCCCCAACATGCTCATGGCGATCAACCCCGGGCATGTGACGAACCCCATTCAGGGCGCCTCGGCGACCGACCCGGCCTTCGGTTTGCCGGCGGTGTGGATCGAAGAACGGCAAAGGGATGCCGCGCAAATGGCGGGCTACACGGTCGTTGATCCATCGACTGTCGTCGCGACACATCTCTCACACTTGATGCAAATGCATGCAGCCAAGTTGCTGGGACGGGTAGAGACCCAACAGCTTGTGGAGCATGTGACGAAACTGGCTCCCAAACTCATCGAAGACGTGGTTCCCAAAATGGTCGGCATCCCCATCTTGCAAAAAGTCCTCCAGTTGCTGCTGGAAGAGGGTGTGCACATCCGTGACATGCGCTCCATCATTGAATCGCTGGCGGAAAACGCCTCGGCGGGCAGCAATGTGGCGCAGGATCCGGCCGAACTGGCCCGCCGTATTCGCATTGGCCTGGCTCCTGCCATCGTGCAGCAGATCTATGGCCCGGTCCGGGAGCTGGACGTCATCGCGATCGAGCCTGATCTCGAACGCCTGCTGACCCAGGCCCTGACTTCGCCGAGCGGCCCCATGCTGGATCCCGGCGTGGCAGACCACCTCACACGCCAGGCGGCTGATGCCACCCAGCGTCAGGAAAACATGGGTCACCCCGCATGTCTGCTGGTGCCGGATGCCATCCGTCCCAGCGTGGCTCGCTTGCTTAAGCGCGCAGCACCTCGCCTGAAGGTGTTGGGCCACAGCGAGATTCCTGAGACCCATTCGATTCGCATCGGTACCCTGATCGGAGGCCACGCATGAACGTCAAACGCTTTATCGGACGGAACAGCCGTGAGGCCATGCAAAAGGTCAAGGCTGCATTCGGTGACGACGCCGTCGTCCTGTCCACCAAGCCCGCTGCCGAAGGCGGTATCGAGATCCTCGCCATGGCGGGGGACAGCGTTCCCGCCATCGACGCGTATGCGGTCGAAGGCGTGGAAAAGAGCGCGGTCCGCAGCAAAGATCAGCCAGCGGAAGTGCCGGCGCCCAAGAAGGCAGCCAGCCAGGACGCACAGCCGGTTCGTTCGGCCATGGCCAACCTGGCCAGCACCGTGCAAGACGATGTGAAGCAACTGGCCATGAGCACCTTGTCCTTCCAGGACTATGTGCGTGAGCGCATGCTCAAGCGTCGCCAGGCTGCGCTGCAAGCTCGGACCGAGCCAGCCATGTCCACCTCGCCGGAGGAGCAACTGACTCAGCGCTTTGCCGCCCCCAAGGCTCCGGCTCGCCAGTCGGCTGACACCGGCATCAACTTGGGTGAGGGCTTGGTGCATCGCCCCGCCATGCCCGTTGAGGCCGAGCCCGAAGCCTGGCAGCCTCAGATGGCCGCTCGCCCAGCACAACCTGCACCTCGCCAAATGGCGCCCCGTCCAGCACCGGCTGCCCAGGTGTTGCCGCTGCGCGCCGCCGAGCACGCCGACCTGACCATGGATCGTGTGGCCCCTCGCCGTGAGCCTGCTCGCAGTGCCGCCGCCGATGAGGCCACGCTGGCTGCCTTGAAGGCGGCGCAAGATGCCAATGCCTCCATGCTGGGTGAGCTGCGCGCCATGCGCGAGATGATGAAAGAGCGTTTCGAAACCATCGCCTTCATCGAAAAGCTGGGACGCACGCCTTCCCAGGCTGCACTGGCTCAAAAGCTGCTCGATGGCGGTTTCTCTGCCGTGCTGATCCGCAAGATGCTGGATGCCATGCCAGCCGAAGTGGTCGCCGGTGAGATGGACGAGACTACCTGGGCGACGCAGGTGCTGCAACGCAACCTGAACACGGCCGATCGTGAGCGTCCCATCGAAGATCAAGGTGGCGTGTTTGCCCTGATCGGTTCGACCGGCGTGGGTAAGACCACCTCCACCGCCAAGCTGGCGGCGGCCTTTGCTGCCAAGCACGGTGCCTCGAACCTGGGCCTGATCACCCTGGACGCCTACCGTGTCGGCGCTCACGAACAGCTGCGCGCCTACGGTCGCATCCTGGGCGTTCCCGTCCACATGGCGCATGACCGTGCAGCACTGGAAGACCTGTTGGAGTTGTTGTCCGGCAAGAAGATGATCCTCATCGACACCGCCGGCATGCCTCAGCGTGACGCACGCTGCAAGGAGCTGCTCGACATGCTGGCTCACCCCAGCATCAAGAAGCTGCTGGTCATCAATACCGCAGCGCAAGGCGATGCGATCGAGGACGTCATGCATGCCTACCAGGCATCGGCCTGTTCGGGTGTCATCCTGTCCAAGCTGGACGAAGCCGTGAAGCTCGGCCCCGCCCTGGACGCACTGATCCGTCACAAGCTGAAGGTGGTGGGTGTTGCCAACGGCCAGCGCGTGCCGGAAGATTGGCATCGTCTGTCTGCCCAAGCGTTGGTCCACCGTGCCTTGCGTGCCAGCCTGAATCCGGCTTATCGCTTGGATCCCAACGAGGTGAGCCTGGTGTTTTCCACTCAATCAGCACAAGGCCCTCTGTCAGCGGCGCAGGCACACTGATTTTTCTCTGTCTGCCTTTGAATCGTAGTAACCATTCATCCTGACAGCACCTATGACCCGTCCTGCACGCCAACCGGTCAGCTCTGATGCGCTGCGTCCACATCATCCTGTGGATCAGGCGCAGGGGCTCAGGCAAATGTTTGCCTCGCGCGTGCTTCGCTTCATCCCGGTTGTCGCCAATCCCCGTTCCGGGTGCGGTGGCTTGGTGCTGGAGCGACTGTGCGCAGCCTATGCCAACTTCGGTCTTCACACCCTGGTGGTGGATGCCAGTGATCAAGCTCGCGCCCCCAGTGAACTGGTCGCCTTTGACCTGAGCGAGGGCATCGAGAAGTTGTCTGACCACGTCAGTTACATGCCCGCTCGCGGCTTGCCCCTGACGTATGTGGATGCGCGCGGCTCCTGCGGTGGGTTGCTTGACGCGCTGGCAGATGCGTCGCCTCAAAGCGACACCATCCTGATCCATGCGTCAGCGAGCGAACTTGTGAGATTGTTTGGCCAGCGTGCCAGAGCGCATGGTTTGCGGCCTCTCGTTTTCACCAATGACATGGCAGAAGGCCTCACAGACGCGTATGCTGCAGTGAAGATCCTGAGTCAACGCGGTGGTTGGATGTCGTACGATCTGCTCGTCTGTGCGACACCCGATAGCACCCAGGCGGAGGCAGTGTCTCAACGTCTGGCGCGTTGCGCAGATGATTTTCTTGGTGTTGCTCAGCGAAGTGCGCAAATGCTTGACCCCCGTGAAGCATCCGTGACAGATCCCAGCGCCCGGTTCATGGAACTGGCGGCGGCCCTGTTGCACAGCGCA
Organism: Aquabacterium sp.; assembly: GCF_049317225.1. GTDB lineage: Bacteria > Pseudomonadota > Gammaproteobacteria > Burkholderiales > Burkholderiaceae_C > Aquabacterium. The sequence continues at coordinate 184,196 of NZ_JBMOIR010000004.1, forward strand.
CTGCCGCTTACACTCGGAGACTCGGCTTTCGACAACCTGATGTCACCTGGGGCGGCGCTGCCTGCCCGAGTCGCATCGGCACTCAATTGAGTTTCATGGAGCTCAGCATGTACACCGCCAAGGGACGACTCGACATCAATGCGATGCTGCGCCAGTACAGTCCGCTGGTGCGTCGTTTGGCTCATCAGATGATCGCCAAGCTGCCGGCCAATGTCGAGATCGATGACCTCATTCAAGTGGGCATGATCGGCCTGACCGATGCCCTGAGCCGCTTTGATGCCGGGCAGGGGGTGCAGTTCGAAACCTTTGCCACCCAGCGCATCCGTGGTGCCATGCTCGACGAGCTGCGCGGCGCCGATTGGCTCAGCCGTGGCACCCGCAAGCAGCAGCGCGACATCGAGACGGCCGTCCACAGACTGGAGCAAAAGCTCGGTCGCGCACCGCAAGAAAGCGAAATCGCCAAAGAGATGGACATGACCTTGTCCGAGTACCAGGAAATGCTCGGCAAGGTGCGTGGCACCCAGCTGATCTACCTGGAGGACATGAGCGGCGAAGAGGGGGACAACGATTACCTCGATCGTCATGTCAGCGATGAAGGGCATGATCCACTGAGTCTGTTACAAGACCATCGCATGCGCCAGGCCTTGGTCGATGCCATCAAGAACTTGCCTGATCGCGAGCAGTACGTCATGAGCATGTACTACGAGCAGGACATGAACCTCAAGGAAATTGCAGCGGTACTGGGTGTGACTGAATCCCGTGTTTGTCAGTTGCACAGCCAATCCATTGCTCGACTGCGTGTCAAACTGCGCGAATGGTGATGGCGGTTAACTGTTGTCGGCTCGGTTGAGCTGAACTGTGAAGGGGGCAGCAAATGCTCAAGCTGTTCAAGCGGCTGGTGGGAGATGCCGAGGGCTCTCCGTCATCCGATATCGCGGTTGAGCCGGGAGCCTTGACGGTTCCGACGACACCCCAAAATGACGCCAAGGCGCTCGCGCAAGCTTTGCAGCACGACACCAGCGGGCTGGGGCGTGAGGCAGCTGAACTGCGCGGTACCCTCGAAGACACCCAAGCCGTTGCGCAACGCCAGGCCGATGCATTTGGCAAGCTGGTCAGCCAGCTGCAAGACATCAACAGCGCACAGGCGCAGATCCGCATCGAAACAGAACAAAGCCTCGAAGCCATGCAGGTGGCGCGAAGCAGCGTGACCCACGTGGGGCATGAAGTCGGCGAGGTCGTGTCGACCTTGCATCAAGTGTCGGATGCCGCGCAGCAAATCACCCAAGTGGCACTGCAGACCCGACTGGTGGCCTTCAATGCATCGGTCGAAGCCAAGCGTGCTGGCGAGGCGGGGGCGGGCTTTTCTGTCGTCGCAGATGCGGTCAAAGAGCTCGCGACCCAGGTCGAATCCATCTCCAAAGCCATCATGAGCACGGTGGGTGCACTGGATCAGCGGATCCAGTCCCTTGCAGCCGACCTGAGCATGGAGGACAACGCTCATGCGGCGCGCAGTGATGGGCGTCCTCGTTTTCATGAGGCGCTGCAGGGGGTGGAGCAAGGCGTGCAGCGCATCATGTCTGCGGCGGACCTCAGTGCGGAGATGACTCGTGGCATGGACGATCAGGTCGAATCGATGGTCAGTGAAGTGCGTCAGACTCGCCTGGCTTTGGGTGGGGCAGTCAAGCGCAGTGAAGCGGTACTGGGGGTGTCCGAGCGCCTCATGGAGCACATTGCGACCTGTGGGGTCAGAACGGCTGATACGCCATACATTGAACTGGCCCAGCGTGTCGCTGCCGACATAGCGGCCACCTTGGAGCGCGCGTTGGCCGCAGGGCAAATCAAGCCAGAGCGACTGTTCGATGAGCGCTATCAGCCCATTGCAGGAACGCAGCCTCCCCAGCACAGCACCTCGTTCAACGAGGTGGCCGATGCCCTGTTTCCGCCCATTCAGGAAGCAGCGCTGAGCGCGCTGCCCGCCATCGTGTTCTGCATTGCCGCTGATCGCAATGGCTACATCTCAACCCACAACCGAGCCTACTGTCAGCCTCAGCGTCCTGGGGACGTGGTGTGGAACACGGCTCACTCCAGGTGGCGCCGCATCTTCAACGACCGGACGGGCTTGGCCTCTGCGACCAATGAGCGTCCATTTCTGCTGCAGACCTACCGGCGCGACATGGGGGGTGGGCAGTTCGTGCTTCTGAAAGAGGCGGCTGCGCCCATTACGGTGGCAGGGCGGCATTGGGGTGGTTTGCGCTTGGCTTATCGTTTCCAGAGTTGATTGAGGCGGATCAAGGAATGTCTTGATGGGGTGCGGTTGATCTCAAGTTGAGATCGTTGGGGTCGATAAGTCCTCAAATCCGTCCGTAAGGCTTCCATGAGTTCCCCCTCAACATCTTCTTTTTTCCTCCACCGTCACGATCGCGTGGTTCTCGCAGGGATCGCGGCTATTTTTGTCGGTGCCTTGCTCTATGGTGCTGTTTATGACAGCTTTGCCATTGCGCTGGTCGTCGGCTTGATGTTCCTGGGGGCGGCCGTGGGCGTCGGCGCGCTCTCCAAGGGTGAGACGCTGAGCAAGGTGGGTTTGCCCGTGTTGGGCATGGCCATGACAGGACTGATGATCCACGTTGCGCACGGTCGCAGTGAGGCTCACTTCGCCGTCTTCGCATTTCTGGCTTGCCTGGTGGTGTATCGCAGTCCGCTTCCGGTCATCGCCGGTGCGGCAGCCATCGCCGTCCATCACCTCACGTTCAACCAATTCCAGACATGGGGCTGGGGGCCAATCTGTTTTACCGAGCCCAGCTTCATGCGGGTGGTCGAGCATGCGGTCTACGTCATCGTCGAATCCGTGGTGTTGATTCTGCTGGCTGCACGCGCTGCAGCGGACTTTGCCTCGGCTGAAGAGTTGATGGAGATTGCCGATCAGATTCAACCCGGTGATGGCACCTTGGATCTGACCGTTGCGCACATCGAGGCCCAAGGGCGGGCCAGCCGCAAACTGGTCGAGGCGTTGCGTCACATTGAGGCCGCGATCAACCAGGTGCGTGAGTCGGCGCATGCCATCGAAGTGGCCAGCAACGACATCGCGCGTGGCAATCAGGCTTTGAGCAGCCGCACGGAAGATGCTGCTGCCAGCATTGCCGAAACGGCCGCTTCGGTGGAGCAGATTGCGTCGACCATCAAGGCCAGCGTGGACAACGCATACCAAGCCAATGCACTGGCGGGCAATGCGTCGAATGTGGCGGCCCAGGGTGGCGAAGCGGTCGCTCGCGTGGTGGATACCATGAGTGGCATTCAGCATTCCAGTCGCAAGATCACGGACATCATCGGCGTCATCGATGGCATTGCCTTCCAGACCAACATCCTGGCTTTGAACGCAGCTGTGGAAGCTGCTCGTGCTGGTGAGCAGGGGCGTGGCTTTGCCGTGGTGGCCGGCGAGGTTCGCACACTGGCTCAGCGCAGTGCCGAAGCTGCCAAGGAAATCAAGCAACTGATCACCAGCAGCGTGGAGCAGGTTGAATCCGGCAGCAGCTTGGTGGACAGCACGGGCACCATCATTGGTGATGTGGTCGAGCAAGTACGCCGTGTCAGCGCCTTGGTCAGTGAAATCACGGTTTCCAGCTCTGAGCAGAACGATGGCATTGGTCAGATCAATCAGGCCATCAGCCGACTGGATCACACGACGCAGCAGAACGCTGCTTTGGTGGATGAAACCGCTGGTGCGGCCGAACGCTTGCGTAGTCAGTCCAATGACCTGATTGCCGCGGTGTCCGTGTTCCGAACCGATGCATTGGTGCATTACTGATCCGATCGCACAGCCAATAAAAAGGGCCCGCATGTGCGGGCCCTTTTTGCTTTTGAGCTTGGCTTAGCCGATGCGGCCCAGCAGCAGGTATTCCATCAATGCCTTTTGCACGTGCATGCGGTTTTCGGCCTCGTCCCACACCACCGATTGCGGGCCGTCGATCACTTCGGCTTCAACTTCTTCGCCGCGGTGTGCGGGCAGACAGTGCATGAACAGGGCGTCAGGCTTGGCCACGGCCATCATGTCGCGGTCCACGCACCAGTCGGCAAAGGCCTTCATGCGGGCTTCGTTTTCGGCCTCGTAACCCATGGATGTCCACACGTCGGTGGTCACCAGGTCGGCGTCACGACAGGCATCCATGGGGTCCTTGAAGACCTTGTAGCAGTTCGTGTTGCTGATGCCGGCCACTTGCGGGTCGATTTCGTAGCCGCTCGGCGTGCTCACGTGCACGGTGAAGCCCAGCAACTCGGCCGCCTGCAGCCAGGTGTTGGCCATGTTGTTGCCGTCGCCCACCCAAGCCACCACCTTGCCCTGGATCGAGCCACGGTGCTCGATGAAGGTAAAGATGTCGGCCAGGATCTGGCAAGGGTGAAACTCGTTGGTCAGACCGTTGATGACGGGCACGCGCGAGTTCGCTGCGAACTTCACGATCTTGGCTTGCTCGTAGGTGCGGATCATCACGATGTCGACCATGCGCGAGATCACCTTGGCGCTGTCTTCGATCGGTTCGCTGCGCCCCAGTTGGCTGCCATCGGTGGTGAGGTGTACCACCGAGCCGCCCATCTGGTACATGCCCGCTTCAAAGCTCACGCGGGTTCGCGTCGAGGCCTTTTCGAAGATCATGGCCAGCGTGCGGTCTGCCAGCGGGTTGTACTTCTCGTAGTTCTTGAACCGCTTCTTGATGATGGCGGCACGCTCGAACAGGTAGTCGTACTCGGGCGCACGCAGGTCTTTGAACTGCAGGTAATGCTTGATCAGACTCATACCGGGTTTCATGCTCAGACTGCACTCTCGGACAGGAATTGACGAATGATCGGCGCAAGGATGGCGACCAGATCGTCGGCTTGTTCGGTTGTGAACACCAGTGGCGGTAGCAGGCGGACCACCTTGTCAGCGGTCACGCTCAGCAGCAGGCCAGCGTCCAGAGCACGGTTGAGGATCACGCCGCAAGGACGATCCAGCTCAATGCCGATCATCAGGCCCTGACCACGGATCTCGACCACACCCTTGGTGTTGCTCAGCTCGCGGCGCAGGGCGTCCATCAGATGATGGCCCAGGCGCTCAGCGTGGGCGAGCAACTGCTCTTCTTCCATGATCTTGACGGTTTCCACGCCGGCACGCATGGCCAGCGGGTTGCCACCAAAAGTGGTGCCGTGGTTGCCGGCTTGCAGCACATTGGCCGCCTTGGGGCCGCAGACCACCGCGCCCACTGGCACGCCAGAGCCCAGGCCCTTAGCCAGCGGCATCACGTCGGGCTGGATTCCGGCCCATTGGTGGGCAAACCACTTGCCGGTGCGGCCCATGCCGCACTGAACTTCGTCCAGCATGAGCAGCCAGCCCTTTTCGTCACACAGGCGACGAGCGGCTTGCAGGTATTCCACGCGGGCGGGGTTGATGCCGCCTTCGCCCTGAATCACTTCCATGAAGATGGCGGTGACATTGGGATGGGTGCGGGCGACTTCTTCCAGGGCTTCAATGCTGTTGAAGGGCACGCGGACAAAGCCTTCCACCAGCGGTTCGAAGCCGGCGTGCACCTTGGGGTTGCCGGTGGCCGACAGCGTGGCGATCGAGCGGCCATGGAAGGCGCGCTCACACACCACCACTTCAGCGCGGTCAATGCCCTTCTCGTGGCCGTATTTGCGGGCAATCTTCAGGGCCGCCTCGTTGGCCTCCAGCCCGGAGTTGCAGAAGAAGACATTGGTCAGCCCCGAGCGTTCGACCAGCAGGCGGGCCAGTTCTTCCTGCAAGGGCACTTGGTAATAGTTGCAGCAGTGGATCATCTGACCCACCTGATCTTGCAGGGCCGCGACCAGCTTGGGGTGTGCATGGCCCAGTGTGTTCACGGCAATGCCTGACAAACCGTCCAGATAGCGTCGGCCATCGGTATCCCAGACGTAGGCACCTTCACCGCGCGTCAGCGCGATCGGCAGGCGACCGTAGGTGGGCATCACATGGGGCATCGACACAGGTGCATTCATGACTGGGGTCTCAAGACAGCAAAAACGAAAAATGGCGCAGCAGGCACTGCGCCAAAAGACATTCTATGTAAAAGGGGCAGCTTTTCACGCAAGGGCGACAGTTCTGAGGGGGTGTCCCACTTCTGTCATGCGGATTGGGGAAACCCGGTTGCGGGAAGGGCTTGCCTTCGCGACAATACGGTTGTCTCGCATGGCTACGCTCGTCATCGACGTGTCCTGCGCCAAGGTGTTGGCTTCGACTTACCCGTCGGAGTCGATCCTTGATCCCCGTGGTTGCCCGACAAAATCTGGTGGCCACGACTTCTGTCAATCACCCATTGAGCAGCCGGTCGGAAGCGAAACCGTGTCGACGTCATTGCCTACCCCCACATCCTCCAAGCGACGCGAACTTTTCATCAAGGGCGTGACCACCCAAGGACGTCCCTTTCGCCCCAGTGACTGGGCAGAACGCTTGGCCGGCGTGATGGCCGGTTTCCGGCCAGGGGGCAGCGGCAAAGGGCATGGGGCTCACATCGGCTATTCGCCCTACTGCATCCCGACCAGCCTTGGCAACATCAAGTGCGTGGTGGTGAACGAGGCGCTGCGCGACCTCGAGCCCATGGCGTGGGACTTTGTGCTCAACTTTGCGCGAGACAACGACCTTCAGGTGGTGGATGCTTGTCTGATTGGCGATCCTCCCCCAAAGGGTTGAATGCCCTGGCGGCGGGTTCTATCTGCCGCGCCAAAACAGAAAAGCCCGCAGTTGCGGGCTTTTTGATGGGCAATCGGAGAACCGATTAGGCGGCCAGGGCCTTGATCTTGGCCGACAGGCGGCTCTTATGGCGAGCAGCCTTGTTCTTGTGGAACATGCCCTTGTCAGCGATCGAATCGATCACCGATTGAGCAGCCTTGAAAGCGTCAGCAGCCTTGGCCTTGTCGCCAGCTTGCACAGCCTTGAGCACGCCCTTGACGGCGGTGCGGAACTTCGAACGCAGAGCAGAGTTAGCAGCGTTCAGCTTGACGTCCTGACGAGCGCGCTTGCGGCCCGAAGCGATACGGACGGTCTTCTTCTTGGATGCAGATGCCATGATTTGCAGGCCCTGTAGATGCCTGGCCGAACTGACGACACCCCATGTGCCCGCTCTAAGCCAATTCGCACCGAACAAGGGCAGAAGTGGGTTGGAAAGCCTTCGAGCATACCACACGCGGGGTGGATTTGCCTAGTTTTTCAGCGAACGCGAAGGGTGGCTTCCTATAATGGACCAATGAGCTTGCTGAAATCTGCGTCCATTGTGTCCCTGATGACTCTGGCGTCACGCATCACAGGGTTGGTTCGGGAGTTGCTGATTGCGGCGGCTTTCGGGGCCAGTGCCACCACCGACGCCTTCAACGTGGCGTTTCGTATCCCCAATCTGTTGCGACGCCTGTTTGCCGAGGGGGCCTTCTCGCAAGCGTTCGTACCGATCCTGGCTGAAAGCCGCACCAAGAACGGCGAGCAGGCCACGCATGATCTGGTCAATGCCGTAGGCACCGTGTTGTTTGGCGCCTTGCTGATGACCTGTGTGCTGGGAGTGGTGGGTGCGCCTGTGCTGGTCTGGGCGATGGCCTCGGGCCTGAAAGAAAGCGGCAGTTTCGATGTCGCAGTGGTGATGACCCGATGGATGTTCCCGTACATCGGTTTCATGTCACTGGTGGCCTTGAGCGCCGGGATTCTCAACACCTGGAGTCGGTTTGCCGTGCCGGCGGTCACGCCGGTGCTGCTCAACCTCTCTACCATCCTGGCGGCAGTGTTTGTGGCGCCACAGTTTCGTGACCATGGCATCGAGCCCGTGTACGCCCTGGCGGTGGGCGTGATGGTCGGCGGGGTTTTGCAACTGGGTGTTCAGGTGCCGGCCTTGCTCAAAATTGGCATGGTGCCCCGGTTGGGGATGACCCCGGCGCGTTGGCGCGAGGCCTGGCATCACCCGGGCGTCAAGCGTGTGCTGCGCCAGATGGCGCCTGCGGTGCTGGGGGTGTCGGTGGCGCAGTTGTCCCTGTTGGTCAACACCCAGATCGCGTCCCATCTGGGGGCGGGGGCGGTGTCCTGGCTGACCTATGCCGACCGTTTGATGGAGTTCCCGACGGCGATGTTGGGTGTGGCATTGGGGGTGGTGCTGCTGCCTCAGTTGTCGCGCGCACAAGCTGGTGGCGACACGGCGCGTTTCTCTGAGCTGCTGGACTGGGGGCTGCGGTTGGTGGTCTTGTTGGCCTTGCCCAGTGCGCTGGCTTTGCTCGTGTTTGCCAAGCCCTTGGTGGCGGTGCTGTACCACTACGGGCGATTCAGTCCGAATGATGTGCAGCAGACGGTCATGGCGCTGTCCTGCTACGGTGTGGGCTTGATGGGTTTGATCGGGGTGAAGGTGCTGGCGCCCGGTTTTTATGCCAGTCAAGACATTCGCACCCCCGTGCGCATTGCCATCACGGTGTTGGCGCTCACGCAGGTGTTCAATGCGATGTTTGTGCCGATGCTGGGGCACGCCGGCTTGGCTCTGTCCATTGGCTTGGGCTCGCTGGTCAACGCCGGCTGGTTGCTGATGGGCTTGCGCAAGGCCGGCAAGTACCAGCCCGCATCAGGCTGGGGCGTCTTCACTGCCCGTGTGGTGTTTGCCACGGCGCTGCTGGGGGCGGGCATGTGGGCGGCAGCCCATCACATCGACTGGATCGGTCTGCGTGCGCATCCCATGGCGCGGATTGGATTCTTGACAGGGTGTCTGGTTGGGGCCGCGGTGGTGTACTTCGGGGCGTTGGCCGCGACGGGGCTGAATCTGCGTCAGGCCATTCGACGCTGACGCAGCACGGTGGCCCGGGCCTCACATGAGGCTGCGCACCAGCTCGATGGCCTCTTCCACGCGTTCCACCGCGTGGATCGTCAGTCCCTCAACGGGTTTCTTGGGGGCGTTGGCTTTCGGGGCCACCGCGATCGTGAAACCCAGCTTGGCCGCTTCCTTGAGGCGATCTTGCCCCCGAGGCGCGGGGCGAACCTCGCCGGCCAGGCCCACCTCGCCAAACGCAATGAAGCCCTTGGGCAGGGCCTTGCCGCGCAGGCTGCTCTGGATGGCGAGCAAAACGGCCAAGTCGGCGGCGGGTTCGCTGATGCGCACCCCGCCCACGGCGTTGACGAAAACGTCCTGATCAAAGCAGGCCATGCCGGCATGGCGGTGCAACACGGCCAGTAGCATGGCCAGGCGGTCGCGTTCCAGCCCCACGCTCAGGCGCCGCGGACTGGGCCCGCCAGCATCCACCAAGGCTTGAATTTCGACCAACATGGGGCGCGTGCCTTCCAGCGTCACCAGCACGCACGAGCCTGGCACGGGTTCGCTGTGGGTGGACAGGAAGATGGCGCTCGGGTTGGTCACGCCCTTGAGGCCCTTGTCTGTCATGGCGAACACGCCGATTTCATTGACGGCACCAAATCGATTCTTGATGGCGCGAATCAGACGGAAGCTGCTGTGCGTGTCACCTTCAAAGTACAGCACGGTGTCCACAATGTGTTCCAGCACGCGGGGGCCGGCCAGCGCGCCTTCTTTGGTCACGTGGCCCACCAGCACCATGGTGCAGCCGCTGGCTTTGGCCACGCGGGTGAGGTGGGCTGCGCACTCGCGCACCTGCGCCACCGAACCCGGGGCTGAGCTGAGTTGGTCCGAGAACAGGGTCTGAATGGAGTCGATGACGCAGAACGCGGGCCTTTCAGCGTCCAGCGTGGCCAGGATGTTTTCCAGCTGGATTTCGGCTTGCACCCGAACCTGTGAGCCATCCAGTCCCAGTCGGTGGGCGCGCAACGCCACCTGTGCGCCGCTTTCTTCGCCGGTGACATACAGCACGGGCATCTGGCGCGACAGCGCGTCCAGCGCTTGCAGCAGCAGGGTGGATTTGCCGATGCCGGGGTCGCCGCCAATCAGGACCACGCCGCCTGCGACGATGCCGCCCCCCAGCACCCGGTCCAGTTCTTCCAGGCTGGTGGGGGTGCGGGCCACTTCTGCGGCCTCGATCTGCGACAGGGTGGTGACGGGCTGCGCGGCATTGAGGCCGCGAGCCATCGCCTGCATGCGGTTTTTGCCGGGGCTGGACTCGGCGCGGGTTTCTTCCAGCGTGTTCCAGGCGTTGCAGTGCGGGCATTTGCCCAGCCACTTGGGGCTGATGCCTCCGCACTCGCTGCAGGTGTAAACGGTCTTGTCTTTGGCCATGCCGCTATTGTCGGCGACCTGGCCGCAGGGGCCTCAATCGCCGGTGATTTCGCCGGCTTGAATCGCTTTGAACTTCTGTTCCAGCTCCTGCCGCAGCGAGCGACGCAATTGCGCCGCTTTGAATCGCCGCACTTCGTCTGGGGTGTTGGGTGTCAGGGGGGGGACGGCGGTGGGCTTGCGATCTTCGCCAACGGCGACCATCGTGAAGAAGCAGCTTTGAGCGTGTCGCACCACCTGACTCTGAATGTTCTCGGCAATCACCTTGATGCCGATCTCCATCGAAGACTTGCCAGTGAAGTTCACCGATGCGAGGAAGGTCACCAGTTCACCCACGTGGATGGGTTGGCGGAAGGTGACTTGGTCAACCGACAGGGTGACAACGTAGCTGCCAGCATAGCGCGCTGCACAAGCGTAAGCCACCTGGTCCAGCAGCTTCAAGATGGTGCCGCCGTGCACATTGCCGGAAAAGTTGGCCATGTCCGGCGTCATCAGCACGGTCATGCGCAATTGGTGGCGTTGGTGATCAATGTCCATGAAAAATGAATGCAACGCGAACCGCTGCAGTGCGCAAAATGAAAAGATGCCTTGTGGGCAAGCAAGCAGTGTGCCGAATTGGTGCGCAGCAACACGGTTGTGGGGTTATGCCCCGTGCGGTTCCAGGACTTCCACTGGGACACGTGGGGAGAGGGCGCACATCAGCTCGTAGCCAATCGTGCCGCAATGTTGGGCTACCTCGTCAATCGACAGCAGGCTGTCATGAGGGCCGCGCCCCCAGAGAGTGACCTCGGTACCCAGTTGTGCTTGGGGCACGTTCGTCAGGTCGACTTCCAGCATGTCCATCGACACACGACCCACCAGCGGCACACGCACGCCATCGACCAGCACCGGCGTGCCGTCCGGTGCATGGCGGGGGTAGCCGTCGGCGTAGCCGCAGGCCACCACGCCGATGCGCATGTCGCGGTCGGCGGTGAAGCGGCTGCCGTAGCCCACGGTGTCACCGGCTTTCAGATGCTGGACGCCGATGAGCTTGCTGTGCAAGGTCATGGCGGGCTGCAGGTTCCAGTGGGTGGCGTCGTGCTCGGGGTAATCCGGCGAGGCGCCATACAGCATGACGCCGGGGCGCACCCAGTCGCCACGGATGGCCGGGTCGTGGGCATGCCTCAGGGTGGCCGCACTGTTGCACAGACTGCGTTCGCCACTCAAGTCGGCCGTGTGGCTCAAAAAGACTTCGGCTTGCTGGGCGATGCCTTTGGGCGTGTCAGCGTCCGAGAAGTGGGTGATGAATGACACCTCGTCGACCTGGGTGAGGGCATTCAGGCGCAGCCAGGCGTTCCGGAAGGCCTGCGGCGTGAAGCCCAGGCGGTTCATGCCGGTGTTCATCTTCAGGAACACGCGGTGCGGCCATTCGGTTTTGTGCTGGGCCAGCCAGTTGATCTGTTCGTCGCAGTGAACGACATGCCACAGCCCGAGTCGCGAGCACCATTCCAGATCTCGCGCGTCGAACACGCCCTCCAGCAGCAGGATGGGGCCGCGCCAATCCAGTTCACGCAGGCGTTGGGCTTCGGCGATATCGAGCAGGGCAAATCCGTCTGCGCCGCGCAAGCCTTCGTAGACTCGTTTCAGGCCATGCCCGTAGGCGTGGGCCTTGACCACCGCCCAGACCTGCGCATCCGGGGCGCAGTCGCGAGCGCGCTGCAGGTTGTGTCGAAGGGCGTCGAGGTGAATCAGGGCTTCAAGCGGACGTGGCATGAGCGCATTTTGCCAGCCTTGCCAAGGGTTGGCCCCAGTGTCCCAACTAACGGGGTGGATTGCTCAGCTTGTGCGCTGCAGCACGGCCCATTGGTGATGGTCGTGCTATAACCGGCGCCAAGTTGCCACGGCCGACTGACTTGTGTCAGGACTGGTCTGCCCCTGTCCTGTCACTCACGGATCTTGATACTGGAACTCGCTCGCGCATGAAAAAAGGCTTTTTCACCATCATGGCGGCGCAGTTCTTCAGCTCGCTGGCTGACAACGCGCTGTTTGTTGCAGCCGTGGAACTGCTGAAATCCGATGGCGCCCCTGAGTGGCAGCGGGCCGCTTTGGTCCCAATGTTTGCGCTGTTTTACGTGGTGTTGGCGCCTTTTGTGGGGGCGTTCGCCGATGCGCTGCCCAAGGGCAAGGTGATGTTCCTGTCCAACAGCATCAAGGTGATCGGCTGTTTGCTGATGCTGTTTGGCCTGCACCCCTTGCTGGCGTATGCCGTGGTGGGCCTGGGGGCGGCGGCGTACTCGCCAGCCAAGTACGGCATCCTTACCGAGTTGTTGCCCCCCTCCCAGTTGGTCAAGGCGAACGGCTGGATTGAAGGCTTGACCATCACGTCCATCATCCTTGGGGTGGTCATGGGTGGGCAGTTGATGGGGCATGTGATTGCGCCGCATCTGCTGGCTTTGGATTTGCCCTGGATTGATACCGGCATCGACACAGCACCGGAGGCGGCGATTGCGGCGCTGATCACCCTCTATGTGGTGGCGGCGATCTTTAACCTGCGGATCCCTCGCACCGATACCCCGTTGCAGCCCTTTGCTGCCAACCCGGTGGAACTGGTGCGCGATTTTTCTCGTTGCAACCGCCGTTTGTGGCAAGACAAGTTGGGGCAGATTTCGCTGGCGACCACCACTTTGTTCTGGGGCGTGTCGGGTAATTTGCGTTACATCGTCTTGGCGTGGGCGGCCGTGGCGCTGGGTTACGACACCACCAAGGCTTCCTCGCTCGTGGGGGTGGTGGCCATCGGGACGGCGGTGGGCGCCGTGATCGCATCGGTCAAGATGCGTCTGGACATGGCCACACGCGTGATCCCCATGGGCGTGGCGATGGGCTTGCTGGTGATCGGCATGAACTTCCTGCGCGATCTAGGGCCCACCATCCCGTTCATGATCATCCTGGGTGGCCTGGGCGGTTTCCTGGTGGTGCCCATGAATGCGCTGCTGCAGCACCGTGGGCACAACCTGATGGGGGCCGGGCGCTCCATCGCCGTGCAGAACTTCAACGAGCAGGCGTGCATCCTGGTGCTGGGCTTCCTTTACAGCGCCTTGACCAAGTCCGGCTTGTCGGCATTTGGCGCCATTACAGCCTTCGGTTTGTTCGTGGCCAGCACCATGGCCCTGATCGGCATGTGGCATCGCCGTAATTTGGTCAACCATCCCGAAGAGGTGAATCACCTCCTGGCGGTGGCGCGCAGCGACGGCCACCACAGTCACCATTGAGCGGGTAAGGCCGGTCGCAACAACAGCTTACAAACAGCTGTCGTCGGCGCGGGCGGCCAGTGCGTTGAAGGGAGGTCGAAGGAGACCTCTCATGAACGCTTCCCGTTTTTCCCTGTTGCGCCGCGGTGCTGTGGGTGCATTTTTGGCCCTGGGGGCTGTTGTCGCCCATGCGGGCGGCGTCTTTTGGGCAGTGAATGTGGATGCACCGCTGCAAGGCGTGGGGCGAGTCGGAACCACGGTGTCAAACAGTCGGTGGGGCGTCGTGCAGCAGCCTGGTGTGGTGGCTTATGCGCCGCCGCCCGTCGTCATGTATCCCCAAGCTGTCATCATGCCTCCGCAGCCGCGGGTGGTGTACATGCCGCCTCCTCAAGTGGTGACGCCACTGTATGGCTATCCCGTCCCGGTGGTGGAGCGCCCGAATTGGCGACACCACCATCACCATCATCACGATGACTGGGATGATGGCCGCCGTGGTTGGGGACGCTGAGCCCCTAACCATCCGACCTTGATCAGCGACGGCGGCTGCTTCCGCCCCCGAGCAGGGAGCCCAGCACGCCGCGGATGATTTCACGGCCCACGGTGGAGCCAATCGTGCGTGCGGCCGATTTGGCCACGGTCTCCAGGATGGAGTCCTTGCGACCGTTGCCGCGCAGCAGGTCGCCTGCCATGTCGCCGAGCCAGCCGCCCGCGCTGGCACCGGCCGCATCGGTGGCCGCATCGCGGGCGCCGCCCCGCACTGCATCGGCGGCTTCGTCTTTCATGGAGCGACCGGCGCCTGGCGGTGTGCCCGCTGGCGCGGCGGCACGGCCCTTCAGCTTCTCGTAGGCCGACTCGCGGTCCACGGCTTTTTCGTACACACCCGCCACGAGGGAGCCTTGCAGCAAGGCTTGGCGTTGTGCCGGGGTGATGGGACCGATCTGGCTGCCCGGCGGGCAGACAAACACGCGCTGGGTGACGCCGGGTCGTCCTTTGTCGTCCAGCAAGCTGACCAGGGCTTCACCCACAGCCAGTTCCGTGATGGCGGTGGCGATGTCCAGGCCGGGGTTGGCGCGCATGGTTTCGGCGGCGCTCTTGACGGCTTTCTGGTCACGGGGTGTGAAGGCGCGCAAGGCGTGTTGCACGCGGTTGCCCAACTGGCCCAGCACGGTGTCAGGCACATCCAGCGGGTTCTGCGTCACGAAATAGACGCCCACGCCCTTGGAACGCACCAGTCGCACCACCAGCTCAATGCGTTCGATCAGAGCGGTCGGCGCATCCTTGAACAGCAGGTGCGCTTCGTCAAAGAAAAAGACGAGCTTGGGCTTGTCCAGATCGCCGACCTCGGGCAGCGTTTCGAACAGCTCGGACAGCATCCACAGCAGGAAGGTGGCGTACAGCCGGGGCGAGTTCATCAGCTTGTCGGCCGCCAGAATGTTGACCACACCCTTGCCATCGACCGTCTGCATGAAGTCGCCGATGTTGAGCATGGGTTCGCCGAAGAACTGGTCGCCCCCTTGCTCTTCGACCTGCAGCAGCCCGCGCTGGATGGCGCCGATGCTGGCAGGGCTGATGTTGCCGTACTCGGTGGTGAACTGGCTGGCGTTGTCTCCCACGTGCTGCAGCATGGCGCGCAAGTCTTTGAGATCAAGCAGCAGCAGGCCGTTGTCGTCGGCGATCTTGAACACCAGTTGCAGCACGCCTTGCTGGGTGTCATTCAAAGCCAGCATGCGCCCCAGCAGAAGGGGGCCCATGTCGGAGATGGTGGCGCGAACGGGATGGCCTTGTTCGCCAAACACGTCCCACAGCGTGGTGGGGCAGGCGAAGGGCTCGGGCGTGTCGAGGCCGCGTTCGGCCAGGATGCCAGCCAGCTTGGGCGAGACCGTGCCCGTTTGCGAGATCCCGGTCAGGTCGCCCTTGATGTCGGCCAGAAACACCGGGACACCGATTTTGGAGAGGCTCTCGGCCAGGCTTTGCAGCGAGATGGTCTTGCCGGTGCCTGTCGCGCCGGTGATCAGGCCGTGACGGTTGGCCAATGCGGGCAGCAAATGACATTCGATGTCGCCATGTCGGGCGAGCAGGATGGGGTCAGCCATGAGGGGCTCCACGTGCAGGGAAAACGTGCTTCCGGCGCGTTCGTTCGGGGTCTGATCCGGGTCAAACCCGCCGGCGGGTAAAATCGCAGTATTACTCAGCTTGAGCTGGGCACTTTTCGCAGCGCGCGCCGGTGTGTTACCGGGGCGCGTTCTGTCGTTCCCAACAGACAACTTTCCCTTCGGAGCACACGCCATGGCCGGTCATTCCAAGTGGGCCAATATTCAACACCGCAAAGGTCGTCAAGACGAAAAGCGCGGCAAGATTTGGACGCGCATCACCCGCGAAATCATCGTGGCGGCCCGTCAGGGCGGCGGCGACATCGCCATGAACCCCCGTCTGCGTCTGGCCATTGACAAGGCCAAGGCTGCCAACATGCCGGCCGACAACATCAAGCGCAACGTCGACAAGGCCACGGGCAACCTCGACGGGGTGACGTATGAAGAAATTCGCTACGAAGGCTATGGCATTGGCGGCGCCGCCATCATCGTGGACTGCATGACCGACAACCGTGTCCGCACGGTGGCCGAAGTGCGTCATGCGTTCAGCAAGCACGGTGGCAATCTGGGGACCGAAGGGTCGGTGGCCTTCCAGTTCAAGCACGTGGGCCAATTCCTGTTTGCCCCGGGTGTGAGCGAAGACAAGGTCATGGAAGTGGCGCTGGAAGCCGGCGCCGAGGACGTCATCACCCACGATGACGGATCCATTGAAGTGCTGAGCTCGCCGTCCGATTTTGAAGCCGTGAAGACCGCGCTGGAAGGTGCAGGCCTGAACGCCGAAATGGCCGAAGTCACCATGCGTGCCGACACGCCGGTGGAACTGTCGGGTGACGATGCCGCCCGCATGCAAAAGCTGCTCGATGTGCTGGAAGACCTGGACGATGTCCAGGAGGTCTATCACAACGCCGAAATGAACTGATTGAGCTGATTTACGTATGAACATTCTCGTCATTGGCTCTGGTGGCCGCGAACACGCCCTGGCCTGGAAACTGGCCCAGTCTCCGAAAGCGTCCAAGATTTTTGTGGCGCCCGGCAACGGTGGCACCGCGCGCGATCCGCGTCTGGTCAATGTGCCCATCACCGATGTGAAGGCCCTGGCTGACTTCGCGCAGGAAAACAAGGTGGTGTTGACCGTGGTAGGCCCCGAAGCGCCGCTGGCTTCCGGCGTGGTGGACGAGTTCCGCGCACGTGGCATGCGCATTTTTGGCCCCACCCAGAAGGCCGCGCAACTCGAAAGCTCCAAGGCCTTCGCCAAGGACTTCATGAAGCGCCATGGCATTCCCACGGCCTTCTATGAAACCTTCACCGAAGCCGAGGCGGCCCACGCCTTCGTGGACAAGCACGGTGCGCCCATCGTCATCAAGGCCGACGGTCTGGCCGCCGGCAAGGGTGTGGTCGTGGCCATGACGCTGGAAGAGGCGCATCAGGCTGTGGACTGGATGCTGCTGGACAACAAACTGGGCGTGCAACACAACGCGGGCGGCGCCCGTGTGGTGATCGAAGAGTTCCTGGAAGGCGAAGAAGCCAGCTTCATCGTCATGTCCGATGGCAAGAACGTGGCCGTCATGGCCACCAGTCAGGACCACAAGCGCTTGCTGGACGCCGATGCCGGCCCGAACACGGGTGGCATGGGGGCTTATTCGCCTGCGCCGGTCGTGACCCCCAATGTGTATGCCAAGGCCATGCACGAAATCATCAACCCCACGCTGGCAGGCATGGCCAAGGACGGTATCCCGTTCACGGGTTTCCTGTATGCCGGTCTGATGATCGACGCCAACGGCAACCCCAAGACGCTGGAGTTCAACTGCCGCATGGGCGATCCCGAGACGCAACCGATCATGATGCGCCTCAAGAGCGATCTGGTCGACGTGATGATGCACGCCACCGATGGCACGCTGAACGAGGTCGAGCTGGAGTGGGACCGTCGCTTTGCACTGGGCGTGGTGTTGGCCGCAGCCGATTACCCGCTGAACCCACGCAAGGGCGATGTCATCACGGGCTTGCCGGCTGATGCCGAGGACGCAATGGTGTTCCACGCGGGCACCACCATGGGTGAAGATGGTCAGATCCGCACCAGCGGTGGCCGTGTGTTGTGCGTCACCGCGCTGGGTGATTCGGCCAAGCTGGCGCAGCAACGTGCCTATGACTACATGCGTGGTGTCCAGTTTGACGGCATGCAGTTCCGCACCGACATCGGCTGGCGCGCGATCAAGAGCCGCTGAGCCGACGGAGATGGCATGACAACTTCTCACATGGACACGGCTGCGGTTCGCGCCTATTTGCTGGACCTGCAAGACCGCATCGTGTCGGCCTTCGAAGCCGAGGACGGCAAGCCGTTCGTGCAGGATGCCTGGGTGCGTGAGCCCGGTGAGCGCCTGCAGGGCGACGGCTGCTCGCGGCTGGTTGAAGAGGGCAATGTGCTCGAACGTGGCGGGTGCAACTTTTCCCACGTGAAGGGCCCCCAGTTGCCGCCATCGGCCACGCAGCATCGTCCTGAATTGGCGGGCTGCCCCTTCGAGGCCATGGGGGTGTCGCTGGTGTTTCACCCGCGCAATCCCTACGCGCCCACCGTGCACATGAACGTGCGTATGCTGGCCGCCCACAAGCCCGACGGTTCCGTGGTGGCCTGGTTCGGTGGCGGGATGGATCTGACGCCCAGCTATGGCTTTGCCGACGATGCGAAGCACTTTCATCAGGTGTGCAAGGACGCGCTGGCCGCTTTCGGCGACGACAAATACCCCCGCTTCAAGAAGTGGTGCGATGAGTACTTCTTCCTCAAGCACCGCAACGAGGCGCGCGGCATTGGCGGCATCTTCTTTGACGACTTTTCGGAGTTGGGCTTTGAAGGTGGCTTCGCCATGATCCGGTCGGTGGGGGACGCGTTCACGCAAGCCTATCTGCCCATCTTGCAGCGTCGCCGTGACACGCCTTATGGTGAGCGCGAACGCGACTTCCAGGCGTATCGCCGTGGTCGCTACGTCGAGTTCAACCTGGTCTGGGACCGCGGTACGCTGTTTGGCCTGCAGTCAGGCGGTCGCACCGAAAGCATCCTGATGTCCATGCCACCCATCGTGAAGTGGCGCTACGACTGGCATCCGGAAGCTGGCTCGCCTGAGTCCGTGCTGTACACGGACTTCTTGCCAGCGCGCAGTTGGGTGTGAGGGGTCGCCGGTGATGACCTCGCCGGTTCGCCGCATTGGCCTGATGGGCGGCAGCTTCGATCCGGTGCATGCCGCGCATGTGGCCTTGGCGGACGAGGCGTTGCGTACGCTGGCGCTGGATGAAGTTCGCTGGATTCCTGTGGGTCAAGCCTGGCAGAAAAGCCGCCAACTGGCCCCTGCGGCGGACCGGCTGGCCATGGTGCGAGCCGCCACGGCACACGAACCGCGATTCGTGGTCGATGACCTGGAATTGCGACGCACCGGCCCCAGCTACACGCTGGACACGGTGCACACCTTGCAAGTGCAGGCCGCTGAGACTGGCCTGCAGGCGGACTGGTTCCTCATCATGGGACAGGACCAGTACGCCAACTTTCCGACCTGGCATGGCTGGGTCGAATTGCTCGAACGGGTCACGCTGGCTGTGGCCTGTCGTGGGGCGGTGGCGCCGCAAGCGCCGACGGCCCTGCAGTCCCATTCTCATAGGGTGGTGACCCTCGGGTTGCCTCCCATGCATGTGTCTTCTACCGAGATTCGGGAACGCCTGGATCGTGGAGAAGATCCTCTTTCGCTTGCGCCAGCGCTGGTGTCCCCAGCGGTAGCGCGCTATATTGCCAACCATCAACTCTACGCCTCCCGGCACCCCAACCTGAATGGACATCCGTAAACTGCAACGCGCCATCGTCGATGGCCTCGAAGACGTCAAGGCCCAAGACATCGCCGTGTTCAACACCGAGCACCTGTCTGCGTTGTTCGAACGCGTGGTCATCGCCACGGGTACGTCCAACCGTCAGACCAAGGCGCTGGCCAGCAGTGTTCGCACATCGGTCAAGGAAGCCGGTTTTCCCGTGCCTCGCACCGAAGGCGAAGACAACGGCGAGTGGATCATCGTGGATTGCGGCCAAGCCGTGGTGCACGTGATGCAGCCCGCCATCCGCCAGTACTACCAGCTCGAAGAGATCTGGGGTGAGAAGCCCGTGGCGCTCAAGGCCAAGGCTACCCGAACGGGTCTGGTGAAGGCCTCGGAGCCGATGGACGAAGCGCCCGTCAAGCCCAAGAAGGCTTCTGGCAAGACCACAGCCGCCCGCAAGGCCGCCACCACGCCGCCTGAAGTCAAGAAGGCGCCCGCCAAGAAGTCCGCTGCCAAGCCCGTCAAGGCCGCTGAAGCCAAGCCCGCAGCCACCAAGAAGGTGGCCGTGAAGAAGGCGGCCAGCAAGACCACAGCGGTGAGCAAGTCCGCTGCGGCCAAGCCCGTGGCAGCCAAGAAGGTCGCTGCGAAGAAAGTGGTCGCGAAGAAGGCTTCCACCGTGAAGAAGGTCGTGGTGAACGCGCCTGAGAAGAAGGCGCCCGCCCGTAAGCCTGTGGCGGTCAAGAAAGTCGCCGCCAAGAAGGTCGCCGTGAAGCCTGTGGCCGTCAAGAAGGTGGCTGCCAAGAAGGCCGCAACCAAGAAGGCTGCTCGCTGATGAAGCTGACGGTGGTCACGATTGGCCACCGCCTGCCAGACTGGGCCAACGAAGCGTGTGAGGATTACCTCAAGCGCTTCCCGCCCGACTGGAAGGTGGAGGTCAAGGCCTTGAAGGCCGAACCTCGTGAGGGCAAGCCCGTGCCGGTCATCATGCAGACCGAGGCGGCGCGCATGGAGGCGGCCATCGAGCGCGGCACACGTCGTGTCATCCTCGATGAACGTGGCACGCGTCTGACCAGCGTGCAACTGGCCGAACGGACCGAAGCGTGGTTGCACGATGGTCGCGATGTCGCGCTGATCATTGGCGGCGCCGATGGCATCGACCCCGAGTTCAAAAAGACCGCAGATGAGGCCATTCGCCTGTCGGACATGACACTGCCTCATGCGCTGGCTCGCGTGCTGCTGCTGGAACAGTTGTACCGTGCCTGGTCTTTGCGCAACAACCATCCTTACCATCGGGCCTGAGCCCGTCTGCCTGCTGTGTCTTCCAACGCTGCGCCCTGGCTGTATCTCGCCTCTCAAAGCCCTCGTCGCCGACAACTGCTTGATCAGTTGGGTGTGTCTCATCGTTTGCTCTTGCCGGATGCGCACGAGGATGCCGAGGGTCTGGAGGCAGTGCTGCCCAACGAGTGCCCCGAGGATTACGTTCAGCGCGTGACTCTGGCCAAATGGGAAGCCGCCAAGCAGCGTCTGCGGCGTCGACGTGAAGTCGTGGGGCATGACTGGGACGTCGGTCCCATCCTGTGTGCGGACACCACCGTGGCCATTGACAACGACATTTTGGGCAAGCCGGCCGATGATGCCGATGCGGCATCCATGCTCTCTCGTTTATCAGGTCGCGCGCATCGGGTTTTGACCGCCGTGGTGGTGGAGGGCGCCTTGCGCCTGAGCACCTCGCACGTGCGCTGGCGCACCTTGAGCGCCGACGAAATTGAGCGCTATGTGGCCAGCGGTGAGCCCATGGGCAAGGCGGGTGCTTATGCCATCCAGGGGCGATCGGGCGCCTGGACGGAGCGCATCGATGGCAGCTACAGCGGCATCATGGGTCTGCCCTTGTTTGAGACCGCAGAGCTGCTCAAGCCACTGGGCTGGCATTTCTGAGTCCGTGATGCGGTAAATTGCCGCACATGGCCCATTCACAAGACATTCTCATCAACTGGACTCCTCAGGAGACCCGCGTTGCCATCATCGAGAGCGGCGCGGTGCAGGAGTTGCACATCGAGCGCACGCTGGAGCGTGGCCTCGTCGGCAACATCTATGCCGGCAAAGTCGTGCGCGTCTTGCCCGGCATGCAGTCCGCGTTCATCGACATCGGGTTGGAGCGCGCGGCTTTCCTGCATGTGGCCGATCTGCACCGCGAGGATGGGCAGGCGCGTTCGCATCCCCGTTCGGGTGAGGTGCAAGTGCCCATCGAAAAGCGTGTCCACGAAGGGCAGACGCTGATGGTGCAGGTCATCAAGGATCCGATTGGCACCAAGGGCGCACGCCTGTCGACCCAGATCAGCGTGGCGGGCCGGTTGCTCGTGTTCCTGCCGCAAGATGACCACTTGGGCATTTCGCAAAAAATTGGCTCACCTGAGTTGCGCGAGCAGTTGCGTGAACGCATGCTGCGCCTGCTGGGCGAGGCGGACAACCGCGAGGGCCGCACCCGTTCGGGTGGTTTCATCTTGCGCACCAATGCCGAGGATGCCTCGGATGACGAGCTGGGCATGGACATCGCCTACCTGCGCAAGACCTGGGCCACGATCCGCGAGGCTGGCCTGAAGGCCGCGCCCGGTACCTTGCTGTACCAGGAGCTGAACCTGGCGCAACGTGTCTTGCGCGATCTGGTCAATGAGCAGGTGCAGAGCATCCGCATCGACTCGCTGATTCAGTTTGAATCGCTCAAGGAGTTCGGCCAGGTCTACACCCCTTCGGCTGTGGCCAAGCTGTCGCATTACAAAGGCGAGCGCCCCATTTTTGACCTGTACAACATCGACACGGAAATCGAGCGGGCCTTGGCCCGTCGCGTGGAGTTGAAGTCGGGTGGTTACCTCATCATTGACCAGACCGAGGCCTTGACCACCATCGACGTGAACACGGGTGGCTATGTGGGCGCGCGCAACTTCGACGAGACCATTTTCAAGACCAACCTCGAGGCGGCGCAGGCCATTGCCCGGCAACTGCGTTTGCGCAACCTGGGCGGCATCATCATCGTCGACTTCATCGACATGTTGCGTGACGAGCACCGCGACGCGGTCTTGGCCGAGTTCCGCAAGCAACTCGACCGCGATCGCACCAAGTTCACCGTGAGCGGATTCTCGCCCTTGGGGCTGGTGGAGATGACCCGCAAGCGCACGCGTGAGTCGCTGGCGCACCTCTTGTGCGTGCCTTGCCCGACCTGCGAAGGCCGCGGGCAGGTCAAGACGGCGCGAACCGTTTGCTACAACATCCTGCGCGAGATCCTGCGCGAGGCGCGCCAGTTCAACCCGCGCGAATTCCGGGTCGTGGCCAGTGCCGCGGTGGTCGAGATGCTGCTGGATGAAGAAAGCCAGCACCTGGCTGGCTTGAGCGATTTCATCGGCAAGCCGGTTTCGCTGCAAACCGAACCCTCCATGTCGCCCGAGCAATACGACATCGTTCTGCTCTGAGCGAGCAAGGTTGTTACGCACCCGAACGGAACTTTTCCCCCGAAAGGGGCACAATTCAGCCCGGATCAACAAGGCTGTTTCATGAAGGATTCCCCAACGATGTCCATGTCGCGTCGCGCGTTGTCGCGTGGCCTGCTGGGTGGGCTGGCCCTGGCGGCTGGTCTGGCTTTGGTGCCCGTGAGCGCGCAAGCGCAGTTCCGCGTCGAAATTTCCGGCGTGGGGGCCACCCAGATTCCGGTGGCCATTGGACGTTTCCGAGAGGAAGCGCGGGCGCCTCAGCCCTTGTCTGCCATCGTCAAGACCGACCTGGAGCGCAGTGGCTTGTTCAAGTCTTTGGACGCCAGTGCGGCCGCCCTGGACGAAACCAGTCGCCCGAACTTGTCGGACTGGAAGGGCAAGGGCGCTGACGCCTTGCTGGCCGGTTCCGTCACACAGTTGGCCGATGGCCGTTTTGATGTGCGCTACCAGGTGTGGGATGCCCTCAAAGGCCAGAGTCTGGGTGGCATGAGCCTAGTGGTGCCAGCCGGTGACTTGCGCCAGAGCGCGCACCGAATTGCGGATGACATTTACCAGAAGCTCACGGGCGACCGGGGCGTGTTCGCCACGCGCATCTCGTATGTGAGCAAGGTGGGTGCGCGACACACCTTGTTGGTGGCCGATGCGGACGGGGAGGGGGCGCAAGCTGCCTTGGCCAGTCCGCAGCCCATCATTTCGCCCGCATGGGCGCCGGATGGTCGCCAGTTGGCCTACGTGTCGTTTGAAGGCGGCAAGGCTGTGGTCGTGGTCCAGGACGTGTTCTCGGGCAAGCGCCGTGTGGTGGCGGGCTTCAAGGGCACCAACAGTGCCCCAGCCTGGTCGCCCGATGGTCGCCAGATCGCGGTGACGCTGAGCCGCGATGGCGGTTCGCAGTTGTACGTGATCGGTGCCGATGGTGAAGGCCTGCGACGCCTCACGCAAAGCTATTCGATCGACACCGAGGCGGCGTGGTCGCCAGACGGCAACACGGTGTACTTCGTGAGCGACCGCGGCGGCGCGCCGCAGATCTACCGTGTACCGGCAGCAGGTGGCAGCGTTGAGCGCGTGACCTATTCGGGCAGCTACAACGTGAGCCCCGCCATCAGTCCGGACGGCAAGTGTATGGCTTACATCGGCATGGCCGATGGTGGTTACCGTGTGCACCTGATGGACCTGTCGACGCGTGCTGTCAAGGTCATCACGGACACCCGTGACGACGAAAGCCCCAGCTTTGCCCCTAACAGCAAGCAGATCATTTATGCAACGCGTGCGCAAGGGCGTGATGTGTTGATGACGACCACGCTGGACGGCCGCATCAAGGCGCGTCTGGCTACCCCTCAAGCTGATGTGCGTGAACCGGTGTGGGGGCCCTTCCTGGCGCCTTTGCGCCGCTAAGGCTTGTCACTTGTCTTTTTGATTGGAGAAAACAATGACCATTTCGACTCGCTCCCTGATTCTGTCGGCCATCGGTGCCGCAACCCTGGCTCTGGCGGGCTGTGGTTCGTCTGTGAAACTGGACGACCAAGCTGGTAACGGCGCTGCGCCCATCACCACCGCCAACGTGCCTGGCAATGCCGACAGCAACGGCGTGGCTTCGAGCAACGTGGCCCCTGTGGTCGTGGCGCCCAGCAATGCTGACGCGGATGCGGCTGGCCTGACCCGCGTGATCTACTTTGACTTCGACAGCTTCGTGGTCAAGAGCGAGTTCAGCGGTGCTGTGGAGGCCCACGCCAAGCGCCTGAATGCCGTCAAGAGCAAGAAGGTTGTGATCGAAGGTCACACCGACGAGCGCGGCAGCCGCGAGTACAACCTGGCCCTGGGCCAAAAGCGTGCCGAAGCTGTTCAGAAGTCGCTGACGCTGCTGGGCGTGTCGGGCGACCAAATCGAATCGGTGAGCTTCGGTGAAGAGCGTCCTGCGGTGCAAGGTTCGGGCGAAGAAGTCTGGGCCAAGAACCGCCGCGCTGAAATCAAGGATCGTTGATCCTGACGTCGCATCTGTCTCGAGGAAATCCCATGCGTGTTGTTCGCCCTGTGTTTGTTCGTGCCCGCCCGTTGGTCGTGGCCATGGCTGCGCTGTTCGCCACATGTGGTGCACACGCTGGGTTGTTTGAAGACGAGGATGCGCGCCGCGCCATCCTGGACCTGCGCCAACTGCGCACCCAGGATGCCGAGGCCAACAGCGCCAAGGTGAAAGCACTGGAAGCGCAGATTGATCAACTCAAGCGCAGCATGCTGGACCTCAATGCGCAGGTCGAGCAAATGCGCGGTGAGTTGGCCCAGCAACGTGGGCAAGGTGAAGTGCTGTTGCGCGATGTGTCGGAGATGCAGCGCAAGCAAAAAGACATGCAGGCTGCGCAAGACGAGCGTTTGCGCAAGCTGGAGCCGCAGGTCGTGACCGTGGATGGCAAGACCTTCAAGGCCGACCCGGATGAGAAGCGTGCCTATGACGACGCCATGGCACGCATGCGCGCCGCGGACTTTGCGACGGGGGTGGATGGTTTGGTCCATCTGCTGCAGCAGTATCCCCAGACGAGCTACAAGGAAGCGGCCTGGTACTGGCAAGGCAACGGTTACTACGGCCTGCGTCAGTACAAAGAATCGATTCAGGCATTCAAGCAACTGGTCGACAAGGCGCCTGACCATGTCCGCACGCCTGAAGCGATGCTCTCGATTGCCAACTGCCAGACCGAGTTGAAGGACATGACTGCTGCGCGCAAGACGCTGGAGCAGTTGGTCAAACAGTATCCACAGACCGAAGCGGCGCAAGCTGCTCGCGATCGGTTGCTGACCATGCCCGGTGGCACTGCGCCTGCGCGCAACAAGGGCAAGTGAGTTGACGACGGTGTCCGTGTTAGCCGATGACGACCTGCTGGTTGCGGCAAGCCAGCCTGATCCCGATCGCCGTTTCGGTGGCTTGCGCCGGTTGCATGGTGTCGCGGCCTATGAGCGCCTGCGTGCTGCGCGGGTGGCGGTGGTCGGTGTGGGTGGGGTCGGATCCTGGACGGCTGAAGCACTGGCTCGCAGTGGTGTCGCCAAACTGGTGTTGATCGATCTCGACAACATTGCAGAGTCGAACATCAACCGGCAGGTTCATGCCTTGGAGAGCACACTGGGGCAAGCCAAGGTTCATGCCCTCCAAGAGCGCATCGCGCAGATCAACCCCGAGTGCGAGGTTGTCGCTGTGGAAGAGTTTGTTGACGAGGCCAATGTGGCGGACTTGCTGCAGGCTGGGCAACTGGATGGCGTGATCGATTGTTGCGATCAGGTTCGCGCCAAGGCCGCCATGGCAGCCTGGGCAGCCATGCATCACAAGCCTGTGGTGACTGTGGGCGCGGCGGGTGGCAAAACGCGCCCGCATCTGGTCGAAGTGGCCGATTTGTCAGAAGTGACGCATGACCCGCTGTTGGCCTCGTTGCGACAGCGGTGGCGTCAACGTCACGGTGGCGCAAGACGGGGGCGCATGGGGTTGGTCTGTGTGTTTTCCCGCGAAGCCGTGTTGCCCCCCCAGGACAGTTGCGAACTCGGGGCGACCGGTGATGGTTCCCTGAACTGCGCGGGTTTCGGTTCCAGCGTGACGGTGACGGCGACGTTCGGCATGGTGGCTGCGGCGCAGATGATCGAGGCGCTCCTGGCGATCTGACTTTTTTGAGACAGTGCCCGCTTGGGCTTGCGGTGATCTCAAAAAACACGCTACAATTTATGTCTTTCCCGGGGGTCGTTAGCTCAGTCGGTAGAGCAGCGGACTTTTAATCCGTTGGTCGCAGGTTCGAAT
>NZ_JBMOIR010000005.1:0-190947 GCF_049317225.1 Aquabacterium sp.
ATGGGGGGGGGGATGTCGAGTTGGAATTGACCAGTTCAGCGCGCGCCGTCGAACTGCGTGTCAAAGATCGTGGGCCGGGCGTTCCCGCCGACTTGCGGGAGCGCATCTTTGAGCCGTTCTATCGTTTGCCTGGACATGCCGAACATGCGGGGGGGGTAGGCTTGGGGCTGAGCCTTGTGCGACAAATTGCCTTGCGCCACGGCGGCTATGTTCGGTGCGAGGACCGTGTGGGAGGCGGCAGTTGTTTTGTGATTCACCTTCCGATATAGCGTGCATCCTCGATCACGACAGGTAGTCTGGGCCTGACAAATATCATTTTTCTGTCACTCATAATCTTTATATTAATAGTGAGATTACGAGGGTGGAAACATGGTTCCAGTCGATGCCGGCAGGCATGCCCTCGAGGCGTGCGCCTTTTGTCGCACCAATCTGCTGGGGCGTGCAGACGCGTTCGGTGACGGGGATCGGATTTCACCATGCTGCACGCGAGAATGCAGCCACGGCGACCTCATTTACCGCCAGGGCCAGCCAGGAACCAACCTGTACTCGGTGTGCCGAGGCCTGGTCAAGCTGGATCAGCGTTTGCCTGATGGTGGGGTCCGTACGGTTCGCCTTTTGAGGCCGGGTTGTGTTTTCGGGTTGGAGGTGATGGCTGATTCACCATGTCATCATTCCGCGCGCAGCGTTGGTCGTTCCAAAGTTTGCCTGATCCCCGTCAGAACGATCAGGGAACTCGCGGAACATGCGCCCAGCATGCATGGCGAGTTGATGAACGAGTGGTGCCGTGCCTTGGACGAGGCCGATTTCGTCATTTCCCAACTCTCGACGGGGGCCGCCCGCCAGCGGGTGATGTCATTGCTGGAGCATTTGTGCAATGCGGGCGATGCAGGTTCAATGTGCCAGGCACCTCCTCGAGACGACATGGCATCGTTGCTGGGATTGACGCCCGAGACGATCAGTCGAACAATCGCCTCCCTCAAGAGAGAAGGTACGCTTCGTGAGGGCGGTGGGGTTTTCACGATTGATCGTGACCAATAGACTGGCGGTGATGCTGGTTGGGGTCGTGGCTCGATTGACGGATAAAAGAAATTGAGGCTCAAAATATGAGCCTCAATAAGCTTGGCTGTGTTCGCGCAAGCTGGTGTAGAACCACGCCGTGGTGTTAGTTGTTGCGGCGGCGGCGGCGATTAATCGTTCCGACAACAGCCAGTCCCGCAAGCATCATGGCGTAACTGGAGGGCTCAGGGACGGCCTGCGAGAACGTTTCCTCGATGTGCGTGACCTGACCGTAGTTGCCCTCACCATTCAAAGCAGCTACTCGGATGTCCGTCTGTACGAATACCGATGTCAGCTTGTAGCCAGCTCCGCCGACCACGTCCGAAGTGGCCGAAAGGTTGACTGCAGAGCCGCCCAGGTCATACACGCTCAGCAAGGTGGGCGGAATGGTGGGGATGGGGGTATGCGCAAGCGGACTCAGCAGGCTCTCGGTGACTTCAGCCGATGAGTGGCCGATGGCCTTTGGTGCACCGTCCAAATGGAAGTCGGTGATGTAACCGCCCAGCGACGTGACGAGATAAGAGATCTGAGCTGTTGCCGAGTTGCTCGGATGAGCATGCCATTCGCCCAAGAACTCCAGGCCGTAGTTGCCCGCGATGGTCGTGCCGTTGACATCAATCAGCGCTGCTTGTGCCAAATAAGCCGCTGTGGTGTTGTCCCACGGTGTACCGATGGCCACCGCATGATTGTCAAAACCTGTGGCGGTGTAGTTGAAGTTGCTGAATACCTTATCGCCTACGGTCAAGGAGCCTCCTGAACTGATCAGGTCAGCCAAGGATGTGGCTTGAACCTGACCCGTCATCAAGAGAGTGGTGCCGAGCACGATGGCTAAAGCTTTGACAGTGCGCTTGCTGGTCATGTTGGACATGGAATCCTCCGGTTTGAAAAGAGTCGTGAACTCCCTTCAGAACACCGAAATGCCCAGGGAGCACTTCCACGGTATCCAGTCGCAGATAGCGGGTCAACATCGTGAGAAATGTCACGACTGCACGCACGCTGTACGATTCTGATAATTGTCAGGGCTGCGTGTTGAATGCGCGCACGAATGTTTGTTTTCGCATGACAAAAATCATTTTGAGACTGTCTTGAACCGCAGGGCGTGGGTTTGATTCCCCCTCGCATCGGGGGTGGTACCAGAGTAGAACAGTCTTCTATTTGCCTTTGTCGGCGGGTCTCAAAGACTGATCTTCACAAACACCCGCTCTGGGATGTGCTTGATGATCAGCATGATGTAACGCCAGAACCTCGGGGTGTAGACCACATTGCGCCCCTTATCGATGGCGCGGCTGATGTCACGCGCGACCTGGTCGGGCTTGGCCCACAGTGCCCCTTTTTTGAAGCTGGCCGTCATGGGTGTGTCGACAAAGCCGGGCTTGATGGTGATGACATGCACGCCACGCTTGACCAATCTCTGGCGCAAGCCCGAGGCAAACGCTGAGACCAAAGCCTTGGCGCTACCGTAGACATAGTTGCTTTGCCGGCCGCGGTCACCGGCCACCGATGAGATCACGGCGATGGCGCCATGTCCCTGTTGCGCCAACTGCTCTCCCGCCAAGGTCATCAAGGACACCACAGACGTGCCGTTGGTCTGGATTTCTTGCAAGGCGTAGCCCACGTCGTGCTGGGCTCGTTCTTGGTCGGACAGCGTGCCGTGTGCAATCAGCACCGTGTCCAGCCCACCCATGGCGGTCGTGGCATCGGCCAACAGGGCCGCATGCAACTCGAACGCATTGGCATCAAAGATCTTGGTGCCCACATGCGAGGCGCCGCGCGCTTTGAGGTCATCGGCCACCGATTGCAGCTGAGCGGCATTGCGTGCGGCGAGGAACAGCTTGTCGCCACGTTGTGCCCACAGGCGTGCACAGGCTTCGGCCATGGCCGAGGTGGCGCCGATGATCAGGATTTTTCTCATGCTTGCTCCATGACCCGGCGCCACAGCCCGGAGCTGAAGCGGGGGTCAACGTATGACGTGAATTCAGACCAGCGGGGGTAGCCCGCTTTGAACAGTTCAGGGCCCATGCGGCCGTCTTTGGCGGCGTACAGGCGCCCGCCTGCGGCCAGCACGATGCGATCCAGCGCGGCAAAGAGCTGGTGCAGACGAGGGCCGGTGTTCGGGAAGTCCAGCGCCAAGGTGGTGCCCGTCTGAGGGAAGGACAACATGCCGCGGGATGCGGGCTCGCCAAACTGCTTGAGCACGGCCAGGAAGGACCCCATGCCACTGGCGGCAATGGTTTGCAGCAGCTCACGGGTCGCTTGCAAGGCCCGCTCGGGCGGGATCACGCATTGGTACTGGTAAAAGCCGCGCGGGCCGTAGATGCGGTTCCACTCCAGCAGGGCGTCAAGCGGATAGAAGAAGGGGCGATAGTGCTGCACGCTGCGCACCATGTCCTGGCGCTGCTTGTTGAAATACAGCGTGTTGAAGCTCTTGAGCGACACGGTATTGATCAAGGACAGTGGCGGCGTCACCGGCACCTTGAGGCTGTGTTCGGCCACGCCGCTGGGCAGGTGCTTGGGCAAAAGCCGTGTGTCCATCGCTGCACTGGCGTGGTTCCCGCGGTTGAACAAGCCGCGTCCCAGGCGACGCCCGGTGAAGGCGCAGTCAATCCACGACACGGTGTATTCGTAGTCGCGCTCTGAGGCCGAGCTGAGCTCAAAAAACTCTTCCAGGCTGCGGAACTTGATCGATTCCGTGTCCAGATAGGGGTTGGCAATGCGCTTGAGCTGGATCTCGGCCCACGTGATCAGGCCGGTCAGCCCCAGGCCGCCAATCGTGGCCGCAAACCAGTCTGCATGTTGAGTGAGGGAGCACACGCGGCGCGAACCATCCGAGCGCAACAGCTCAAACTGAGTCACATGGTTGCCAAACGAGCCCGCCAAATGGTGGTTTTTGCCATGCACATCGTTGGCAATGGCGCCGCCCACGGTCACGAACTGCGTGCCGGGTGTCACAGGCAAGAACCAGCCTTGCGGAACGACCAGTCGCAAGATGGTCGACAGCTGCACGCCGCCTTCACAGCGCAGCAGGCCCGTGGCGGGGTCAAAGGCGACGAAGCGGTCCAGTTGGGCGCCCAGCAGCAAGGCACCGCCCGGGTTCAGGTTGCTGTCACCGTAACTGCGGCCATTGCCATAGGGTAGGACCGAGGTGTCGTCATCTGGCAAAGGCAGGGAGGCATGTCGACTGCTCAGACCCAAGGCCTGATGTGGTTCTTTCAGCACCCGGCCCCAAGCCGAAAACACCTGTGTTGCGCTCATGCCTGCCTCACACGGCCAGCCACAGCACCAAGGCCGCCAAGGCGCCCGTGGCCAGGCTGGTGCGGTCCTTCAGGGCGTAGACCAAGGGGTCATCGTGCATCTGGCCGCGATGGGTTTCCATCCAGATCCGGCTGATCCAGTACAGCATGATGGGCACCAGCCCCCAGGCAAACTTGGGGTGGTGGTACATCACCGTTACGTCGGGAGAGTTGAGGTACAGCCCCAGCACCAGGATGCTGATATAGCCCGATGCGGTGCCCAGGTTTTGCAAGATGCTGAGGTCTTCAACGTGGTAGCCGCGACCCTTGGCGCTGAGCTTGCCCTGTTCGCGCATGACATAAAGCTCGGCATAGCGCTTGACGATGGCCAGGCTCAGGAAGATGAAGATGGCGAAGATCAGCAGCCAGAACGACAGCGGAATGTGGGATGCGGCGGCACCCGCCACGATCCGGATGGTGTACAGGCCGGCCAGGGCCAGCACGTCCACCATCACCACCTTCTTGATGCCAAACGAATAGGCCAGTGTGGCGATGTAGTACACGGCCAGCACCCCTAGAAACTGCACAGGTAGCAGCAGACAAATGACCAGCGCCACCGCCAGCAATGCGGGCGTGGCCAACAAGCCAAACATCAGACTCAGGCTGCCTGCGGCGAACGGGCGGTTGCATTTGCTGTGGTGCTGGCGGTCGGCTTCAAGGTCCAGCATGTCGTTGAGCAGGTACACCGACGAGGCGCACAGGCTGAATGCCACAAAGGCCATCAGGCTGTCGGTGAGTGCGCCGGCATCGGTCAATTTGTGCGCAGCGGCCACGGGCACGAAGATCAGGGCATTTTTGGCCCATTGATGCACGCGCAAGGCTTTGGCGATGACGCGCAAGCCAACTTTGCGAGGCGGGATCACGCGCCCGACGGATGTGAGCTTGGCGGCGGCGGCTTCCAAAGAAGACGGACCGTTGACGACGATGGCCGTGCGAGCCTGTTGCCAGATGGGCAGATCCACCCGGTGGTTGCCGCAGTAATCAAACCCCTTGTCACCGAATCGTTTGACCAGTTCGGCCGCCTTGTTGCGGCCTGACAGATTGAGCTGTCCATTGCTGGCCAGGACCCCGTCGAAGATGCCAAGGTGATCTGCCACCGCTTGGGCCAGTCGGGCATCCGATGCCGTGCACAGCCACAGAGGGCGCCCGGCGGCTTTCTCTGCCTTCAGCCAGTCGAGCAGGGGCTGGGTGTAGGGCAGCGCAGCGCCATTCAGCTGGACGCGGCTGGCGATTTCAGCTTTGAGTCGGGCCTTGCCACCGAGCAGCCACAGGGGCACCAGAAAGAGATAAAGCGGGTTGCGCTTGATGAGCAGCAGAAACGATTCCAGCAGCAGGTCGCTGTGGATGAGGGTGCCGTCAAGGTCAACGCAAAGAGGAACGGGTTTACTCATGAATGACTTGTTTTCAAGCTTCGCCGCGCAGTGCCCAAACACACAGCCAGCCGATCAACACGGCCAGCCACAGGGTCAGCAGGCGACAGACCAAGGTCAGCAAAATGGCCTGAGGCATGGTGTAGCCGTGTGCAAACAACAGAGCGGCCATGACCGCCTCGGTGCTGCCCAACCCGCCTGGCAGGAAGGACAAAGCCCCCACGATGATTGCCACAGCATAAATGCCCATGGCGGCAGACACCGACAAGGGCTGAACCCCCACCACGTCGGCCACCAGTTTCAACCCCACGGCCTCGGCACCCCATGACACCATGCCCAGCAGCAAGCCTGCCACCAGCATGCCGGGCGTCAGAAATTGCCGGGCGCTGACAAACATGTGGGCCATGGCTTTGACCACCTGCCGGACCTTGCCGACCGGGATGGCCCCCATGGCCTGATCAATGCGGGCCCAAGGCATGATCGCCACGCTGGCCAGCAAGCTGCCCACGAGGGCGACCGCGACCCAGAGAAAAGACCGGTAGGCTTGGATATCCACCAACGCAGCAGAGGCCAGCAAAATCATGACCAGCAGATCCAGCAAGCGCTCGATGAAAAAGGCGCCACTGGTGGCCGCCACCGACAAGCCTTTGGGCTGGTAATAGCGTGCGCGGACCATTTCGCCCAGCTTGCCAGGTGACAACGTGAACGCGAACCCGGACATGAAGGTCAGGGCCACGAATCGCAAGCTGAAGGTGTGCCCCAGCTTGTTCAGGTACAGACGCCAGCGCCACACCCTCAGGGCGTAGTTGAAGAGGGACAGGGCGCCTGCCGCCAAGACGGCCATCCACCCAGTCTTCAGCGGTGTCAGGTCGATCTGCGCGATGTCGTGCCAGAACGCCTTGATGCACCATGCGGCAAACAACGCAAACACGCCATAGACCAACACGCGCCGCCATACAGGCACGGCGGCGGGGGGCGAGGCGGGCATCACTGCGGGAGAACTCATCCCGCGATTATCGTTGTGGGGGGCGTGCTTCGCGAGGTGATGAGTCAGAAAGTGTCGGCCTGATTCAGGCGGGGGGCTTGGGCATCCTTGTCGGCCAAGCGCAAAGAAAAGTCGCCCGTTGGCCACTGAATGCCAATGTCAGGGTCGTTCCACAGCAGACTGCGCTCGCAGTCTTTGGCATACACGTCGGTGGTTTTGTAGAGGAAGTGGGTGTCGTCCTGCAAAGCCAGGAAACCATGGGCAAAGCCAGGGGGAATCCAGAGTTGTCGCTGGTTGTCGGCACTCAGTTCGACCCCAACCCATTGACCAAAGGTGGCTGAACTGTTGCGGATGTCAACGGCCACATCGAACGCCGCCCCTTTGACCACGCGCACCAGTTTGCCTTGTGCATGCGGTGGCAACTGATAGTGCAGACCGCGCAAGACACCTGCGTGGCTGCACGAATGGTTGTCTTGCACAAACGACTTGGGCGCGGGCAATCCCAGGTGAGCCAGGCCGGCCTCAAACTTCGCCTGATTGAAGCTTTCCATGAACCAGCCGCGGTCGTCACTGAAAACGGCCGGCTCAATGATCACCACATCGGGTATCCGGGTCTGGATGAATTGCATTTAGATCAGAATGTTTTGTCGTTCAAGACCTTGAGCAGATACTGCCCATAGCCGTTCTTCAGCATGGGCTGAGCCAGCTTGGCTACTTGTTCGGCGCTGATCCACCCTGATCGGTAAGCGATCTCTTCCAGGCAGGCCACCTTCAGGCCTTGGCGCTTTTCCAGTGTGGCAATGAACTGGCTGGCCTCCAGCAGGCTGTCGTGGGTGCCGGTGTCGAGCCAGGCATAGCCCCGTCCCATGATTTCTACATCCAGCAAACCATTGGCCAGGTACGTGGCATTGACGTCGGTGATTTCCAGCTCACCGCGCGCGCTGGGCTGGAGGCTGG
This sequence comes from Aquabacterium sp., assembly GCF_049317225.1. Taxonomy (GTDB): domain Bacteria; phylum Pseudomonadota; class Gammaproteobacteria; order Burkholderiales; family Burkholderiaceae_C; genus Aquabacterium. The sequence goes on from NZ_JBMOIR010000005.1 coordinate 7,659, forward strand.
CCGCGATGTCGCACACGCGGTTGTCGTAGAAGTACAAGCCGGTGACCGCGTAATTGCTCTTAGGCTTGATGGGCTTTTCTTCAATGCTCAAAGCGTGCTGGCTGGCATCAAAGTCCACAACCCCGTACCGTTCCGGGTCGGTCACGTGATACGCAAACACGCTGGCACCATCTTGTCGATTGGCAGCGTGTGTGAGCAGTTTCTGAAAGTCGTGACCATAGAAAATGTTGTCGCCCAACACCAGGGCGCTGGGGGCGTTGCCCACAAATTCTTTACCGAGGATGAACGCCTGCGCCAAGCCATCCGGGCTGGGTTGTACGCAATAGCTGATGTTCAAGCCCCATTGGCTGCCGTCGCCCAGCAATGAGGCAAAGCGCGGCGTGTCTTGCGGTGTGCTGATGAGCAAGATGTCGCGAATGCCGGCCAGCATCAATGTGCTCAACGGGTAGTACACCATGGGCTTGTCATAGACCGGCAGCAACTGTTTGCTGATGGCCAGCGTGGCTGGGTGCAAGCGTGTGCCAGCACCGCCAGCGAGAAGGATGCCTTTACGGGTCATTTGACTGGGTTCCCATGTAACTCGGCGAGCATGCGTTCGACGCCTTGCTGCCATGGGGGCAAGACGAGTTCAAATGCGTCGCAGATCTTGGCTGTTTCCAGCCTGGAATTCAACGGTCGACGTGCGGGCGTCTGGTAGGCGGATGTGGGGACGGCGCGGATGGCGTCAGTGGCCACACGCACTGGCCAGCCGTGCGCGCGCGCCCATTCGATCACCAGACAGGCATAGTCGTGCCAGGTGGTGTGCCCGCTGGCGACCAGGTGATAAAGCCCTGACAAGGCCTTATCTCGGCTCGTGGCGCGGATGGCGTGTGCCGTGACATCAGCCAGCAGGTCCGCCCCCGTGGGCGCACCGACCTGGTCGTGGATGACTTGCAACTGGTCTCGCTCAGCAGCCAGGCGCAGCATGGTCTTGGCAAAGTTTTGCCCCCGAGTGCCGTACACCCAACTGGTGCGAAAGATCAGATGCCGGCACCCGCTGGCTTGAATCGCCTGTTCGGCTTCCAGCTTGGTTTGCCCATACACATTGAGGGGAGCAGTGGAAGACTGCTCATCACGCGGCGCCTCGCCTGAGCCGTCAAACACGTAGTCGGTGCTGTAGTGGACGAACAAGGCGCCGCTGCGAGCAACTTCTTGCGCCAGCAGGGCCGGGGTCGACGCATTCACCAGGCGAGCGCGATCCTCATCGGTCTCGGCCTTGTCGACGGCGGTGTAGGCGGCCGCATTGACGATGACGTCGGGTTGCACGGCACGCACCAGCGCGGCCACGTCTTGCGGGTGGGCAAAGTCGGCGCGCAGGTCCGGGCACTGAACGGGGCCCGGCGTGTCATGGCTGAGTGCGGTCACGATGCCCAGCGGCGTCAAGGCACGCTGCAACGCCCATCCAACCTGACCATTGCAGCCCAGCAGCAAGATGTTCATGTGCGCTCCGCATAGTTCTGATCCAGCCAGTCGCGGTAGGCCCCGGAACGCACGGTGTCGATCCAGGCCGTGTTGTCGAGGAACCATCGGACCGTTTTGTCGATACCGGACTCAAACGATTCGGCGGGCTGCCAGCCAATCTCGCGTTGGATCTTGCTGGGGTCGATGGCATACCGGCGGTCATGCCCCGGTCGGTCCTTGACGTAGGTGATCAGGCTCTCGTACGGCGTACCGTCTGCACGAGGACGCAATGTGTCCAACTTGCGGCAAATGGTGGTCACCACGTCGATGTTGCGGATCTCGTTGATGCCACCCACGTTGTAGGTCTCGCCCAAACGCCCTTTTTCCAGCACCTGGCAAATGGCTTCGCAGTGGTCGCGCACATAGAGCCAGTCGCGGATGTTCAGGCCGTCGCCATACACCGGCAGCGGTTTGTCCTCCAGCGCATTGAGAATCATCAGCGGAATCAGCTTCTCTGGGAAGTGATAGGGCCCGTAGTTGTTGCTGCAATTGGTGGTCAGTACCGGCAGACCGTAAGTGTGAAAGTACGCGCGCACCAAGTGATCACTGCCCGCCTTGCTGGCCGAGTACGGACTGTTGGGGGCATAGGGCGTGGTTTCACTGAAAGGTGGATCGGAGTCTTCAAGAGAGCCAAACACCTCGTCCGTCGAGATGTGATGAAAGCGGAAAGCGGCTTTCTCGCCCTCAGGCAACTCAGACCAATAGGTTCGGGCTTCTTCCAGCAGGCTGAATGTGCCCACCATATTGGTGTGGATGAACTCGCCTGGCCCCAGGATGGAACGGTCCACATGGCTCTCCGCCGCGAAGTGGATAACAGCTCGGGGGCGATGCGTTGTCAGCACATCGCGCACCGCATCGCGGTCAGCAATATCGGCCTGAATGAGTGTGGCTCGCCCTGTGTTCAGATGTTCTGAAATCGTGTACGGATTGCCTGCATAGGTCAACTTGTCCAGGACCACGATCGGCTCCGGCACTGCGCCCTGAGAGGATGCCCGCTCAAACCAATGGTGAACAAAGTTTCCGCCGATGAAACCGGCGCCGCCTGTGATCAGAAGCATCGTGCTGCCTGTGGGTGCAACTGTCGTTGATCGACCGATTATCTGCCTCAAGCCCCCCCTCCATAGGTGGGAGAACGTCGGCATTTCATGCGCAAATGCAAACCTTTATTGCATCATTCATCTCATTCAGCAGCAGTAACGCGCACGCGACGAGAGCAAAAAATGGCAAAAGCAATGATCTTGGCAGCCGGTCAGGGGACCCGGGTGCGCCCTCTGACCAAACAAACGCCCAAGCCCATGATTCCGATCTTGGGCAAGCCGGTGCTGGAATACATCATCGAACACCTGGCGCGTTACGGCGTCACCGAAATCATGATCAACGTGGCGTACAACCACTGGAAGATCGAGAACTACTTTGGTGATGGTCGTCGGTGGGGCGTGCAGATCGGTTACGCCTATGAAGGTGTGCGTGAGCACGGCGAAATCGTGCCGCGTCCCTTGGGTTCTGCGGGTGGGATGCGCCGCATTCAAGACTTCAGCGGGTTCTTTGACGATACGACCCTGGTCCTTTGCGGCGATGCCATCATCGATCTGGACATCCAGGCAGCCCTGTTTGAGCACAAGAACAAAGGTGCCATCGCCAGTGTGGTGACGCTCGAAGTCCCTGAAGATCAAGTCAAGAACTACGGCATCGTGGTGGCAGACAAAAACGGCAAGATCACTTCGTTCCAAGAGAAGCCCTCTCCTGAAGACGCGCTCTCTCGCCTGGCCAGTACGGGCATCTATATTTTTGAACCCAGCGCTCTCGACTTGGTGCCCCAAGGCAAAGAGTTCGACATCGGTAGCGAGCTCTTTCCGCTGCTGGTTGAGAAGGATTTGCCCTTCTATGCCCAGAATCGTTTCTTCAACTGGATCGACATCGGCCGTGTGAGCGATTACTGGTCGGTTTGCCAGCGCGTCTTGCGCGGCGAAGTCGCCCAAATGCACATGCCCGGCAAGGAAGTGCGTCCTGGCGTTTGGGTGGGGCTCAACACCCGCATCGACTGGGACAATGTGTCAATCGAGGGGCCTGTCTACATCGGCTCGGGTGTTTGTGTCGAGCCTGGCGTAACGATCGTCGGCCCCAGCTGGATCGGGCACGGCAGCCTGCTGCGCAAGAACAGCCAGGTCGTGCGAAGCGTTCTCTTTGAATACACCCGGCTGGGCGAAAACACGGTGTTTGACGAAGTGGTCGCCTCACCGGTCTACGTGGTCAATCGCCATGGGCAAACCATCTACCAGGGTGACGAGAGCACTTATCTGCGCTGGGGCGATGCCCGCGCCTGATATGCGCGCAACGCCCTGAGGTCGCCGACAATATGGGCATGAGCAAATATCTCGTGACCGGCGCGGCCGGCTTCATTGGTATGCACGTCGCCCAGCACCTGCTGGGCCGTGGGGATGAGGTTGTCGGCATTGACAACCTCAACGATTATTACGATCCCCAACTCAAGCGTGACCGCCTGGCCCATCTGGCTCAGCAACCCGGCGCCGAGCAATTCTTGTTCGAGGCAGTCGACGTGGCGGACTTGCCTTCGCTGGAGGCGATTTTCAAGGCGCACCGGTTTGATGGCGTGGTGCACCTGGCCGCACAGGCTGGCGTGCGTTATTCGCTCACCAACCCTCATGCCTATGCCCAGTCCAACCTGGTCGGATTCGTGAACATCCTCGAAGTGTGCCGGCATCACCAGGTCGGCCATCTGGTCTACGCTAGCAGCTCCAGTGTTTACGGCGGCAATGTCAGCATGCCGTTTGCCGAAACCGATCCGGTCAATCACCCCGTCAGCCTCTATGCGGCCACCAAGAAGGCCAATGAGTTGATGGCGCACACCTACAGCCACCTGTACGGCTTGCCAACCACGGGCCTGCGCTTCTTCACGGTCTATGGCCCTTGGGGGCGGCCGGACATGGCGCCCATGCTGTTCACCAAAGCCATCCTGGCGGGGGAGCCCATCAAGGTCTTCAACCATGGCCAGATGAAACGTGACTTCACCTACATCGACGACATCGTGCGCGGGGTGGTGGCCACGCTCGACCGCATTCCCCAGCCTGCGCCAGACTTCGACCGTGAACACCCCTCGTCGGCCGCGTCCTGGGCTCCATATCGCGTGTTCAACATCGGTCGCAGCGAGCCTGTGCCGTTGATGGACTTCATCGGGACTCTTGAGCGTGCCTTGGGCGTTGATGCCATCAAGGACTTTCAGCCCATGGCACCCGGCGATGTCGCCGCCACCTACGCCGACGTGAGTGCCCTGGCGGACTGGACTGGGCAGTCACCTGAAGTAGGCCTGGAAGTCGGTATCCAGCGATTCGCTGACTGGTACCGCAGCTACTACGGACGGTGACACAATCCATCCCTGAACCGAATTCGATCTCTCGCAAGTTCAATATGAAAATCTCTGTTGTCGGCACCGGCTACGTCGGTCTTGTCACTGGGGCCTGTCTGGCCGAAATGGGTAACGATGTCCTGTGTCTGGACGTCGATCCTCGCAAGATCGAGATCTTGGAAAATGGCGGTATTCCCATCCACGAGCCCGGTCTGGACGCCGTCGTGGCGCGCAATGTCAAAGCAGGGCGCCTGCATTTCACGACGGACATTGCCCGTGCGGTGGCGCACGGCACCATCCAGTTCATCGCGGTGGGCACGCCCCCGGATGAAGACGGTTCAGCCGACCTGCAATACGTTCTGGCCGCCGCGCGCAACATTGGCCGCCTGATGACCGACTTCAAGGTCATCGTTGACAAGTCCACCGTGCCCGTGGGGACGGCTGACAAGGTGCGTGCCGCCGTGGCCGACGAGCTCGCCAAGCGCGGCTCTGATGCCAAGTTCGCTGTGGTGTCCAACCCCGAATTTCTGAAGGAAGGCGCTGCGGTGGACGACTTCATGCGTCCCGACCGCATCGTGGTGGGCGCAGACGACGAGCAAGCCATCTTGCTCATGCGCGCCCTGTACGCCCCCTTCCAGCGCAACCACGACCGTCTGGTCGTCATGGATGTGCGCAGCGCCGAACTCACCAAGTACGCCGCCAACGCCATGCTGGCCACCCGCATCAGCTTCATGAACGAGCTGGCGCTGTTGGCTGAAAAAATGGGCGCTGACATCGAGCAAGTGCGTGTGGGCATTGGCTCTGACCCTCGCATCGGCACCCACTTCCTGTACGCAGGTTGTGGTTACGGCGGCAGTTGCTTCCCCAAAGACGTCAAGGCTTTGATCAAGACTGCTTCCGACGAAGGGCAAGACCTGTTCGTGTTGAAGGCCGTTGAAGCCGCCAACGACCGTCAAAAGTACGTGCTGGTCGACAAGGTCGTCAAGCAATTCGGTGAAGACCTCACCGGCAAGCACTTCGCTCTGTGGGGCTTGGCCTTCAAACCCAACACCGATGACATGCGCGAAGCCACCAGCCGTGTGGTATTGGCTGAACTGTTCAAGCGTGGCGCCACTGTTACCGCCTATGACCCCGTTGCCATGGAAGAAGCCCAGCGCATCTTTGGTGACGAGCCTCGTTTGACCTACGCCGAGAACCCCATGGGGGCTCTGCAAGGCGCCGATGCCCTGCTCATCGTCACCGAGTGGAAGGAATTCCGCAGCCCTGACTTCGAGCGCATCAAGGCGGAACTCAAGACGCCTGTGATTTTTGACGGTCGCAACCTCTACGACCCCGCTTTGGTCGCCCGCATGGGCTTGGGCTATTCGGCCATTGGTCGAAACACTGGCCATTGATCTACGGCTCGGATCGAGCCCCCTGCATGCAGGTAAATGCGCGGGGGCTCACAGAGCGTGCTGGCATCTGAAAGTAAACTGCCCCGAAACCCCGGGTGTTCACGGGCAGAAAAAATCAGGCGACCATGGCAGATCGCTCACAGCAAACTGTCTTCATCAACGGACGGTTCTTAACGCAGGGTGTTACGGGGGTTCAGCGCTACGCACGCGAAACCTTGGCGTGCATGGACGAGCAAGTTGCTCGATCCTCGCATTCATGGGTACTGTTGGCGCCTCCGGGTACACCTGATCCCGGCCTGAAACACATCGTGTTTCAGCAGGTCGGCACGCGCAGCGGCCACGCGTGGGAACAGTGGGATCTCTACCGCCATGCGCGGCAGGGGTTGCTGTTCAGCTTTGGTTTTACCGGCCCGATCTTGCATTCCCGTCAGATCATCACCATCCACGATGGTGCTGTTTTGCGTATCCCTCAGGCCTACACCGCCAAGTTCAGAATTTGGTACAGCCTGCTGGTTAGCCGACTGGCACGCAAAGCATTGCGCGTTGTCGCCGTCTCGCAATTCAGTCAGTCCGAAGCCATCGCGTGTTTTGGTGCTCGTGCTGACCGCATCACGGTCAGCACCGAGGGGTGGCAGCACCTTGAGCGCATCCAATCTGACGATCGCATCCTGGATGCGCATCAGTTGCGGGGGCGTCCATTTTTGCTGGCGGTTAGCAGTGCCTCGCCCAACAAAAATTTTGCCGCCATCATGGCAGCGCTCTCACTGCTTGGTGATGCGGCGCCGACGTGTGTGATCGCCGGCGCGAACAACAGCACCATTTTTCAGCAGACAGACGTTAAGTCCGAGCATCTGATTCGCCCGGGATATGTGTCTGATGGTGAATTGAAAGCGCTGTATCAGCACGCGGCATGCTTCGTCTTTCCTTCCTTTTATGAAGGCTTTGGTATTCCGCCACTGGAGGCCATGTCTTGCGGGTGCCCGGTTCTGGCGTCAACCGCAGAGGCTGTGACCGAAGTCTGTGGCGATGCAGCCATCTACTTCGATCCGCATGATCCCGAAGAGTTGGCTGCCCGCATCAAAACATTCTTTGCGAATCCCGAGCTGCGTGATCGCTTGATCAACGCAGGTCTCCAGCGAGCGGCCCAGTATTCGTGGGCTGAAGCGGCCAGAATCAACATTGGCGTCATTGAAAACGCGCTCAAGGCGAGGTGATCACCGCATGGTTGTATTGGGGCGCAGAATCAATCTAGCTACGCTGGGGCCACTTGCCTTGGCGGCTTCACGCATATTGATCCAGGCGTGTGGCCTGCTGGTCTTGATCTATGCCGCGCGCACCCTGCGGCAGGATGAGATGGGCATGTTTGCGCTGATGTCGTCTGCGGTGTTACTTGCCACCAAAGTGTCTGAGGCGGGCTGGGCAGAGTTGGCTACCGCATCGTCTCCTGGGAAGTTGCCGGACGCCAACATCTTTTGGTGTGCTGTCGCTGCCAGCGGCACCATGACGCTGGCCTACATATTGATCGGCGTTGTCGGTGGCATCTTCTGGGAGATGCCATTTCATGGCTGGGCAATTTACTTTGCAATGATCTGTACGGTGATGCCTACAGCCATGGCGTCTACGCAGTATGGTGTTTTGATCCGCGATGGACGTTTGTCAACATTGGCTGGTATTCAAGCCGTGGCCGAGATTGCTGGGACCACGGTTTGCATTTATTCGCTCATGCATGGGCAAGGAAACCTGTCGCTCGCATATTCCAGAGTGACCGTTGCGGGTTTTACGGTAGGGGGCGCCTTCCTAGCCGTTCGTTGGATTCCGTCCCCCACCTTCTCTCGAGCTGATTGGGGTGACAACTATCGATATTCGATGGTTCTTGTGGCGGCGAGAGTCGTGTCCTTCGTGAACTCCTATGGCGCGGAATTCTTGATTGGCGCTTTCCTTGGGCTGCGTGAGGTTGGCATTTATCGCGTGGCCAGTCGTATCGCTGGCGCGGTGGCCGAAGTGTGTTTTGAGCCGCTGCGTGTCATAGGCTGGAATGCCATCGCCGCTGCATCCAACCTTGATCAGCGTCGTCGCAAAATCTCTATTGCACTCGAACTGCTGCTTGGCTTTGCTTTCTTCGTGTGCATGCCGATTTTTGTCGGACTGTATTTCGTGGCGTCTGACTTGGTGGACTTGGTGCTGGAGCGTGCAGATTGGCGTGAGGCCGCTCCCATCATTGCCGTGCTGGCGCTGTCCAAGCTGTGCGGGATTGTTTCGCTGTTCTCCGAAAGCTCGTTGTCTGTCATCGAGAAGGGCAAATTAATCCCCCGCATTGCCTTGCTGTCCATGTGTGTCACAACGGCTTTCACCGCGATGGGCGGCTACTTTTACGCGACCCCAGTTGCGATTGCGTGGTTCCAACTCGGCGCCGGGTTGTTCATGACCAGCTTCTTGGGGTGGTTGCTCTATGTGAATGTCGGCTGGAGCCCCGTGGTGGTACTCAAAGAGTTGCGCCACCCGCTGGCAGCCGTGGGCGTGATGTCTGCATCAATGTACGCAGTCACACGCTTGATGCAACCCGGAACGACGTTGATGCGATTGATCGCCGAAGTGTTGATCGCCGCGGTCACTTACCTGATTGCAAGTGGACGCGAGCCTTGGCGTCAACTGAGTGAGATCCTTGCGTTCCGAAAGCGTGTTGCGGAGTCCCCCGCATGAGTGTTTCTGGTTGTAATGCATGGACGTTAGGCATGCACCAAGACGTACGATGCTGCCCAAGGTCAGCTTTTCGGAAGCTGCTCGAGTTTTCGAATGTCATCCAATCAAACTGATCCACAGATTAGCGTTGTCATCCCAACGTTCAACCGCAAAGACAAAGTGCTGGCGGCGATCAAGTCTGTCTTGGATCAGACACTGCAACCCTTGGAAATCATCGTTGTGGACGATCTGTCCACCGATGGCACGGCTGAGATCGACTGGGGGGCGATCAGCCCACTCATTCGCTATGTGCCACTCACTGTGAAGGCCGGCGGTGGCGGAGCTCGGAACGAGGGCATCAAGCAGGCGCAGGGGCAATGGGTTGCTTTTCTCGATTCGGATGACCTTTGGCTACCCAACAAGCTGAAAGAGCAAGTTGAGTTTTTGAATGCTTCGCCAGAGAGTATCGACGTACTGTCCTCTAACGTCTATTGGCGTAATGGGCGCCATGCGGACGTCGTGTTCAATACCAAAGTCAGGCGTCCAAACGAACACATCAGTCACTATCTCATGGTGCGAGATGGGGCTTATCAGACATCGGGGCTATTGATCAGGCGAGATGTCCTGCTGCAGGTGCCTTTTGATCCAACGCTCAGAAAGCACCAGGACTGGGATTTGGTATTTCGGCTAGAGGCGGCAGGATTCAAGTTGGCGTACAGCGATATGCCTCTGGCAATCTATGTGGCCGAGGCAGACCCTTTGAGGATTTCAATCGGTGTGTCTGATGTTTCAGTTTCCGTTGACTGGATGAGGCGACGTTCCAGCGTGATTTCGCCAGAGAGTGCTGCTTACTACTTCAGTTATCGGCTTTTCTCTCGAGCCGTGCGTAGCAAGGGCGTCGCTGCCATCCCGATGTGGTGGTCTTTTGCCGTGAGATCACATCGATCATTTCTGTACGCCACTGCAGGTATCTGCGCCTCAATTACGGGGAAAATGAATCGGGTATTCCAATCTTCTTGAGCGCGTGCGAGTTTGCCGCAGTCAAAGGTTGGCCCAGTTTTTCCATTTCTGGGCTATCGGCTGTTCGAAGTATTTGAACGACATCGACGCCAACAAGACAGATGTAGCCCAAGTGATTGTGAAGGCTCCCAGCCTAATGCCGAGCGGCGCAGTCTTCAGTTCACTGCCAATTGCAGCGCTGATCCAGGCCAGTGGTAGCACATGGAACAAATAGCCCCCGTACGATACCTGCCCCACCCAAGTCAGAAAGCGATGTGACAGCCATTGGGTATAGCGGGCACCGGAGAGCGTCTCCAGCATGATCGCAGTCGACAGAATGCCCATGACGCTGTAAACCAAGGTCTCTCGGCCTTGACCGTACAGCGTGCCGGAGATGATGTTTTTCACCAAACCCAGACCGTGGTCACCTCGCAAGTGGTTCGCCACGACATAACTCAGCATGTACGCGCAGGTCAGTCCGAGGGCTGCGTACATGGCTTTGGTAGGTAGTTGACGGGTGGACCGCAAGTCGCTTTCGTATCGGGCCAGCAAGGCACCCATTAAAAACGCATCGGCTTGGCAGTGGGTTGCTGCATAGACCGCGAACGCGAGAAAGGCATCGTCACCCTGCGGGTGTGACCATTGGTTGAAACTGACCCAGCCGTATCGAATGGCCGGGGCCAGCAAGATCAGAAGCGTGGCCAGTTTCCAGCGCATGCGCTCTGGCACCCACAGAAACAGCAGCGGGAAAAAGATATAGAACTGCTGCTCTACGCTCAGCGTCCACAAATGGCCTACGCCAACCCAGGGCCTGGCATGTTCGTAGTCAAAGTAGATCATCTGCCAGTTGTAGGTGAAGCATATCAATCCATACAGGTCAACCAACGTTCGCCCGGAAGCTCCCCATGTCAACAGTGCGCAGATGATCAAGTAAAGAAAGTACGCGGGGAAGATACGTAAGACCCGCCGCTTCAAAAATGCGCTGTAGCGTTTCAGTGGCGTGGCATCGCTTGCGAGCTTTCTCTCTTCGCTCATGAAGCCGCGCGTGATGACGTAGCCAGAAATGACAAAAAACAGCCATACACCAGACCACCCCATGGGGAGAAGGCCGGAGTGCTGGGCGATAACCATCGTCATGGCCACGGCGCGGAGACCGTCGATGCTGTTGACACGCTGATTCAAATCTCACCCCTGAAAATCTCGACCTCAACTGAGGTTACCCTAGGCCTGTGTGTCCACTGTGGACAGTTCAATGATTTGAGCGCTGCGCCCCCCCATCCGAATGGACTCTTTGCCATGCTTGGTAGTGTCCCTAGGTAACGCCCTTACACTCGTTTGCAAAAACGTATGTCGGGTTGTTGGGGAAGAGACGTCATGAGGGCAGATTTCAAAATTGTTGTCGGCATCGCGACTGCTGGTCGTCGCGAGCAAATGCCGAGGACCTTGGCGCAACTGGCCATGCTCTCTCGTCAGCCTGATCGGGTCATCGTGTGTCCAGCAACACCGCAGGACTTTGATCAGAGCATCCTGCCGCCTCTACCGTTCGATGTAGAGGTGGTCTGCGGCCCCAAGGGGTTGACTCGGCAGCGCAATGTCATCCTTGATGCCTGCCGAGATGAAGACATCATTCTTTTCATTGACGACGATTTCTATCCAGCATCTGACTATCTCAGTCAAATAGACAAGCTGTTTGCTGCGCATGCTGATGTCGTTGTGGCGACCAACCAACCTGTGGCAGACGGGGCGACCGGGCCAGGCTACTCGCACGATCAAGCGTTGCAGATCCTTGCCGACTCGCACCCAGTTTCAGATGGTTTTTCGTCTGACACCTACGGAGGCTATGGCTGCAACATGTCGTTTCGTTTATCAGTAGTCCGGCAGCATGCACTCCGCTTTGATGAAAACCTCCCGCTCTATGGGTGGCTGGAAGACATCGATTTCAGCCGACGTGTCGCCCCCTATGGCCGCATCGTGAATTACTCCGGCTTGCGTGGGGTGCATTTAGCCACCAAAGCGGGTCGAACGTCCGGACTTAAGCTCGGCTACTCACAGATTGTCAATCCCTATTACATGATACGAAAGGGGAGCCTTTCTTTCTCCTATGGGTTCAAGCACATGTTCAAAAACATGGCAAAGAACCTGTTGCGCTCCCTGTGGCAGGAGCCTTGGGTTGATCGGCGCGGGCGCTTGAAGGGCAACCTGTTTGGGTTGATCGATATCGCGAAGGGGCGAGCGCATCCTCTTCAGGCTCAAAATCTGAGCTGAGGATGAGCATGACTGCGTTGCGAATTGGCATTGACGGCGAGGCCTTACTCAAGCCGATGTCTGGCGTGGGTAACTACGTTTTTGGCTTGTGCTGTGAGCTTGATAAGCTCTTGCCAGACGCTCAATTTTTTGTGTACGCTAGGCATCCGGCGGAGGTCTTGTGCTTGCCCTCCGCACGTTGGGTGGTGCGACACGAGGTGGTTCCGCTTTGGCGGCGTATTCCCTCCTTCTTGTGGCTGAAGACGCGCGGTTTGCGTCTGTGTCAACAAGATCGACTGAGTCACTTTTGGGCCGGTCGGACCTTGCATCCACATTTACCAGCACCTGTGAAAACGATCGTCACGGTGCACGATCTCAATCACCTGGTTGTGCCCGAGACCATGCAGCGCTCCACCCGCTGGTCGCATCAACTTTGGTTTGCAGCGGATGTGCGCAGTGCAGATGTTGTATTGACCAATTCACAGGGCACCGCGAGCCGTTTGGTGCGGGCGTTGGGTGTCAAGGCTCAGGCAGTCATCCATCCCGGCATTTCGGAGCATTACCGTCAGCTGGATCCGACACATCTGGTGCAAGCGAGAGAGGGCTTGGCTCAGCTTGGAATTCGGCAACCTTACGTGTTGTCCGTAGGCACGTTGGAGCCGCGCAAGAACGTGGCATTGGTGCTGGATGCGTTCATGAGTCTGAAATCTCAGGGGCAGTTACCTGCCCATCAATTGGTATTGGCTGGTGCTCGAGGTTGGCAGAACCAGGCATTGGCAACGCGCATTCAAGAAGCCAAGGGCGCTGGGGTATTGATGCCAGGCTATGTGCCCAATGAACTCATGCCAGCCCTGTATGGACTGGCAGATACCTTGGTGTGTGCGTCGAGTTATGAAGGGTTTGGCATGCCCGTATTGGAAGCGCGGGCCTGTGGCACCACCCCGGTGGTGACTGATGTGCCTGAGTTGCTGGAAGCAGCGGGTGGGCAAGGGCTGGTTGTACAAGATACCTCTGTACAGGCACTTGCCAAGGTGATGCAGCGTGCCTGCGTGAAGTCTAGTGAGGCACTGAGCTTTGACCATGCATCGGCTACATGGAGTGCTCGAGGGCGCAACTTGTTGCCTTGGTTTACGTCCTGATCCTGTTCACAGTCGAGGAATTCATGAGCGGCACAATTGAAGAGCGCTATCTGGCCGTCAAACAGCGCCCAACGGGTTTTGACTACATGCGTTTGCTGTTGTCAATCGCTGTGGTGGCGATTCATTCTGTCGCAGTGAGTCAAGGGCTTGCGGCTGAAAACGCGTATTGGAATTCACCCATGGGGTGGCTGCTCAGGCAGGTCTTACCCATGTTTTTTGCACTGAGTGGCTTTCTGGTCGCAGGGAGTCTGTATCGCGTCCCGAGCGTCCCGCGCTTTCTTGGCTTGCGGGCGATACGTATTTATCCAGCTTTGACCGTGGAGGTGGTATTGTCCGCCTTCGTGATTGGTCCTTTGCTTACCAGTTATGCATTGGGGGATTATTTCGCAGACCCTAGGTTTATGAGTTACTTGTGGAATATGCTGGGGCATATCCACTTCATTTTGCCCGGTGTGTTTGAGCAAAACGCCTATCCAGCATTGGTTAATCTCCAGCTCTGGACGGTGCCGTACGAACTATATTGCTATCTTGTCATTGCTGCGCTGGCTTATGCTGGAATCGCGCGGCGATGGCAATTGGCGGTGGTGGCGCCCATTGCTTTGACCATTGTTTATGCAGTCGGGCGAGCTGCCAGCAAGAATTGGGATTGGACCCCAGGCTACAACACCGTGCCCGGTTGGTTGTTGGTTGCATCATTTTTGTACGGGGTGACGCTCTATATCTTGAGAGGTCGCATTCCTTATAGTGGTCGAGTGTTTGTTGTTTGTGCGGTCGGTAGCATTGGAGCGGCCTGCTGGTTCGATTATGGCGTCTATGTGCTTCCATTTTTTGCAAGCTATTGCACGGTATATGTTGGTTTGTGGAATCCCCGCAAAACTGGTTTTCTTAAAGGTGCCGACTATTCATACGGCATCTTTCTGTATGGTTTTGTCGTGCAGCAAACTGTCGCGCAGGTCTTCGGGGCTGGTTATGCGGCGTGGTTTAACTTTTCGGTATCCATGCCGTTCATCGTGCTATTTGCGGCGTTGAGTTGGCATTTTGTTGAGAAGCCCGCACTGAATTTGAGAAAGTATATTTTGCCCAAGGCAACGCCTGCGCCAACAGACGTTGCGCAGGCGGCGGTGCATTCTGCATAGACCGCCAGTCGCAAGGATGCTGTTGCTCGGTTAAGCCAACCCCAGCCTGTCAGACCAGCCCAGTTTGTCGGTCATCCATTTGCATGCGAGCGGGCCGAAGATGCCAAGGCAGGTGATGACGCAGAAGATCAAAATAGGATCTTGCACGTGCATTTTTTGGGCCAGTGTGATGCGCGCCCCAGCCACAAACAGCACATGCATCATGTAGATAGCAAGAGATTGCTGTCCCAGTGAACTGAGCCAACGTTGGAGCTGCCCCTTGACAAACATGCACCACATCAAGGTTGCAACAGCCCCACAAAGCGACACATCGGTTGAGGAAAACGTCCATCGACTGATGTTGTTCTTTAGCATGTCACTAGCGCCCCAGCACCACAAGAAGCTAAGGGCCACAGCTAACATCCAGCGCTCAGATCGGTGCAGTGAGCGGGTTGTTTTAGGTTGATTAGATTGCTCTCCATACAGAACACCAAGAGCATAGTAGAAGCCAAAGTGGGTCGCACCCCAAAACGCTGCTGGTATCTGTAATTCCGCTGTAAGTGAGAATGCAGCCAAGCTGAGTCCCAGTAGTACTGCTGAGCCGTATCTCGGGAGAATAATCGCACTAACGATATTGAGGACCATCAGCGCATAGATGTACCAAAAATGTGCGCCTGGCTTCCAGAGGATTGAAAGGTAATCTTGCCACGTGACTTGATAAGGTGTGTTGGCGGTATTGCCCGCGAAATTGATTGCGACCATTGAAATGGCAAACCATATCACGTACGGCCTGGCTAGGCGGATTGTTGAATTTTTTGCGAATATCAAGGCGCCGCCGCTTACGCGTTTTGAAATAAAAAGGCCGGAGATGATGAAAAACATCGGCATATGCACCGTATAGATCAGGTGGTATGCTGTGGCCCAGAGGCTGACTTTGCCAGTTATGCCTGCATCAATCATTCCGCCAATGGCGTGACCAATGACCACGGCGATGATTCCTACGCCTTTTGCGACATCGACCCAATCGGTGCGTTGTTGGGCGAGGTGCGTTGGTGTCCTTTCATGTTTTTGGGTGGGGGTCATGTAGTTGATCCGCTATTTTCTGTCGGCTTTGGGTGGATTGTTGGCGTCGCTCGAAATGTTGCGCCAGCGGCGAAAATATAAAATGTAATACTCAGATCAAAAACTCGCGCTGAGATGTTTGCCCCGATCAAGGTCGTCAGGATTGCAAGCCGAGACGCCTTGATAACAATGTCCTCTGCTTCAGTGGAGGTGGATATTGGCGTGGTGAATGATTTCCATATGAAGGCACCAAAGGCCATAGCCCCAAACCAGCCGAGGTTTGACAGCAACACCATAGTGAAGTTGGAGCCCACGTTGGTGCCCAAGCCTGTGCCTAACCCAAGTGTGTCGATGAAGTTGCTCCACGCCTGACGATTCCACGTGCTGCGCTCGATACCGGACCCCGATTCCATCTTTTTGCCGACCACGAAGCCAAAGTAGTCACTCAAAATGGTCCATGTTTTTGGGTAGAACAAGAGCGCTGAAGCAAGAAGGATTAGCGCCAGGAGTGCCAGCCAGCCATAAAATGCGACACGACCCGCAGAGCCATAGCGTGCGACACGGTAGGTGAGGTACATCAACGACAACACGCCACACACAGCTAACCCGACATAGGCGGTTCCAGAGGTCGAAAGCAGCAGCAGAACCAGACTGCCGACACTTGTGCTACTGGACCAACGAGGAAGATAGCCCCTTAACCACAGATAGTGCGTGAAACCCAGCAGGGTTAGGCTGTATGCGGAATAGGCGGAGGTTTCCGGGAAGGCGCCACTGATGCGAACCAAACCAGCCAACTCGCCGGATTGCATGGCATAGGAGCCGTTACGTAAGACGGCTAGCACGTCTGGCAGGCCTGCCATTTGCAGCAGATTCAGGCAACCGAGCGCCACATTCAGGGTGCTAGCCCATAGCACCGATTTGGCAAATACCTCTGCAGCACCTTCTCGGCGCAGCAAGATGCACATTGCCACCATGGCCATCCAACTCATGACGAGATAGCCAGGCTGGGAGATATTGGATGAAGTAAATCGGATTGGTATGGCAAATGGCGCTGTCCCCCCTTCAAATCGATCGAAGGTGAAAATAAGCACATCGCTGTTTTGGAATAAGAATGGTAGTGTCGCAGCGCTTATCACGCCCCAGATCGCCAAAATCATTAGCCAATTGGCTGGACTGTTGAGCGGGAGTACGCTGGGTAATTCGCCGTTTTTGTAGTTTCGCCAAGCCTGCCAAAACACAAAAATCAATGAAAACACTGCAGGGTTGATCGTGGCGCCACCCAAACCAATCAGAAAGCCTGCTGCAGTACCGCCAAGCACTGTGCAGATTGTGATGAGTGCAATGGTGCCGTTCGCCGATAAAAATGGGGCGAACAAAAGAATCAGCACGCCATAGATGGATGGGATCATGTCACGATTACCGGCTGGCGGGTGAGGGCTCGATCGACATATTGGCGATCAGGGTGTGAGCCGCAGAGGGTGTTTTGAAGGTGAGATATAGCGGCTGGTATCCAAACTCCAGTGTGGCCTTGCCTCCGACCTCAATTTGGCGCCCCAGATAGTCAGTGATCTCACTTAATTCTGCTTGCTGAACGGGTGTCAATCGTAGTTGCTTGCTTGGGCCATCAATGTTCCAGATCACCAGTTTTGCCCTCTGTCCATCACGGAACAGAAATCCCTGCACGCCGGAGGTCACATGCTGCGCGCCCATCACGTGTTCTGGGAGGCCGAAAGTACCCAACTGCTGCGACAGTGTTCGCATGGCCTGATAGGCGGGGCGTCGCTGCAATTGGTTGTCAGACAGGCCCATCGGTCCGTCCACAGAGTCCTGCGCACTAAACCAGCAGGTCTTATCCACACCTGCTGCTGCGGCCACGATGAAGGCTCGGGGCAGCATCATGGCGACATCTTCTGGTGTGAGCTTTTGTCCGTTCCAGTCGCCCCCCACCGGCCAGCCCCATTCAGTGATCCAGATTGGCGTGTTATGGCGGAGCTTCTTCAAGCCTTGTGCTTGCAGACGCTTGACCGCCGAGCGGAACGACCTGTCAGGATCTACGACGTGGAACGGACGGGTCCAATCTGTTTCGTATCCCACGGCCGTGATTTCCGGGCCTTTGGCCGCACCGTTGTAGGGGTGAACTGTGAAGCCCGTGATGGCGGGCGTTAGCCCAGCTTCCATGAACCAGTAGTGGGGCACCCACATGTCATCTTGGCTGAAGATATTGATCGTCGAATCAAACTGTCGCACCTTTTGAACAGTGAGGTTCACCATGCGCACATAGTGGTCCACCCACGGCGATGGGTGTGCGCCAGCCCAGTGCCCGCCCACTTTCTGCGACAACGTGTTATGGGGCTCGTTCCAGACCTCTAGCGCAAATTGCACGCCGCTTTCCTGGAGCTTGCGTGCCATGTAGAGGGCGTAGTCCGAAAAGCGGTCGGGTGAGATGGATGCCAGCGGATTTGCACCTGTATCTGGGTAGGCGCGTGAGTTCCCAAGGCCCAAGATCATGATGACGCCGATCTGGTGCTCTCGGTAGTACTGCAGGCGCCGTTGTACTGCGGCGGGAAGCTCGTCATTGAACTTGCCGGGGGAAAGCTCGACTTGCCCCCAGAACACCACGTCGCGAACCCAGCGTACGCCCAGCTCTTGCAGTGTTGGGAGTTCAGTCAGCGGCTGCCCTTGGGCGAACTTGACGCCAAGGCAGAGTGTGTCGCCGAAGGTCGTTTGGGCGTGTGAGAGTCCGCTCAGCATGAATGCGCAAAGAAGGGAAAACGTCGACCTTCCAAGTCGCAGCAAGCGGTGGATGCTGGCATTCTGTAAGTACTGCATCATGCGGGACTCCTGCGGGGGAGAGATCAGATGCAAGCGTTGACGCTCAAAGTCTGTGTGACCAGCGCCAGAATTTCCTCGCGGAAACGTTCGGGTTTGAAGCGCAATGCATTCTCACGGCAGGCGGTCGCAGTGATGCGTGCCTGCTCCTTTTCAAAGCGTTCGACAGCGTGGCAGAGGCTTACGGGGCTTTGTTCATTGAAGAATACGCCCGTCGGGTGTGTGCAGTCCAGTCCACGGACCGTCTCCAAGGCGCCGCCTTTGCCAAAAGCAATCACGGGTGTGCCGCATGCTTGAGCCTCCACGGGGGTGATGCCGAAGTCCTCTTCTGCGGCAAAGACAAATGCCTTGGCTCGCTGCATGTGGTCGAGCAACACCTCAAAGCTTTGATATCCCAGGAAGGTGATGTTGGGGCCCGCAACCGCCTTGGCGGCTTCAAACTCGGTGCCATCACCAATCACCACCAGCTTCTTGTCAGGCATCTTGGAAAAGGCCTCAACAATGAGCGGCACGCGCTTGTAAGGCACCATGCGTTGCGCTGTGACGTAGAAGTCTTCTTTCTTGTCGTGCAGCGTGAACTTGTCCGTGGCCACGGGCGGATAAATCACTAGGCTGTCTCGGCGGTAGGCTTTCTTGATACGGCGACCGATGAATCCCGAATTGGCCACAAACACGTCCACGCCATTGGCCGTGCGGGTGTCCCACAGTCGCATGTAGTGCAAGATGGCCCGAGCGATGTTGGCCTTCAATCCTTTGATGAGGCCCGACTCTCGCAAGTATTGATGCTGCAGATCCCATGCGTAACGGATCGGGGAGTGCACGTAGCTGATATGTACTTGGTCTGGGCCGGTGAGCACGCCCTTCGACACTGCATGGGCACTCGACAAAATCAGGTCGTAACCCGACATGTCCAGTTGCTCGATGGCAATCGGCATCAAGGGCAAATAGGCGCGAAAGCTCTTCTTGGCGCGTGGCAGATTCTGAATAAAGGTTGTACGTGCTTTGCGTCCCCCCAGGAAGCCGCGCTCATGGTCCTCCAGAAAGTCCACAACTGAATACAAGTCAGCTTGTGGAAAGCACTGCAGCAACTGCTCGACCACCCGCTCAGAGCCTGAGTAGTCAATCAGCCATTCATGAACAATGGCTACCTTGAGTTCGTTGAGAGGCTTCATGCTCAGGCAAAGTCAGATGGATTGACCTTGTTCCAGTGCTCCAGAGAAGCCTTGAACGGGTACTTGAACTCAAAGCCCATGTCGATGAGTGTTTGCGGCACGATATGGGTTGACATGCCCGCTTTTTTGACGCGCACCGGATGCACCGGGTTACGCTTGCCCGCAATCGCTTGCACCAAGTGCGCTGCAGGTAGCAGCAGTGCTGTGGGCAGGCTCAGAATGGGAGCCTTGCTTTTGACGTGGTCTCGAACCATGTGTGCAATGGTGCCCAGGCTTTCCGTTGGCGTCTCAACATAGTTGTAGGTGATGACGGGTTCAGTGCGCGCCATGGCGAAACGGATGCTGTCGAGCATGCCGTAAATGTAGGCGTACGACTTTTTGACATCCATCGAGCCAGGGAAGGCGAAGTAGCCCTTCTTGATGGCGTGCACCATGCGTCCGATGTTGCCGGGGTCCTTGGGGCCGTACACAACGCCGGGGCGAACGATGATCAGTCGGCGGTTGGCGCCTTGTTGCTGCCATGCCTTGTGAATCAATTCCGCAGGAAACTTGGAACCACCGTACGGGCTGATGGGGCAAATGCGGGCAGTTTCAGGGGTCGGGCCTGTGGTCGGGCCGTATACGCTGATGCTGCTGGTGAAGTAAATGTTTTGGCACATCACCGCTGTCGCATAGCCGCAAACGTTCTCTGCACCAGCGATGTTGGTGTCAAAGTATTCGTGAGGCTCATGCCCTGGCTCACGGTGAATGGCTGCGAGGTTGAAGATCCAGTCAGGTTTGCCGAACTTGCAAATGTCCAGGGGAATCGGATTGCGCACATCCACATGAAGGGCACTGACCTGCGGATGATTTGCGAGCTCACTTGGCTGGATGTCAGCAATCACGACGCGATGGTCTTCGTTGTCTTCAATGAAGTGTTTGGCCAGGTGAGTGCCGATGTAACCGGCCCCCCCAAAGATGACGATGTTCATGTGGGTCCCTGAGTCTTAGCGGATCAAGTAGGGCCGCAGAATGCTTGGCGTGCTGCCGTAGAGATCGAGCAAAAACTGATCCAGCAACGGGAACGCCGCCTCGGCCTCTTCTTTTGTGTTGGCTCTGATAGAGCTGCGGACCAAAATGCCATCGGGAATGCGGCCCTTGAGCCCTTCCTCAATGATGTGCATGCGAGTTTCGAGCGCCCCCTCAGAGAAGTTCGACCCGATGCGCATCCAGTACGCCACAGCTTCGAAGCTTTGCGCATTTTGAGCGAGCATGTGATGCACCAGCACGGGATGCGACACCCCTGAGAATCCCGTCGCCTGTTTGTTGGAAAGCGAGATGACTTTGTAGCCCTGTGCCACATAGCACAGGTCGGGCCGATGAACCTTGACCTCTTGGCGCTGTCTTTGCCCCCAAGCCAGTGTCAACATGACCGCATGTCCCTGCTGATCGCGGTAGGTGCGCATGGACACCTCGTTATACGGCTGGGACAAATCAGTGTCTTTGGCCGTCGACGCGGCTACCTGCTGCATGGCTGACGGGGTGTAGGTCCACTGTGCTACTTGGCTGGGAAGGCGCTGGTCAAATTCTGGGTAAGCCTCCACATGAACAGCGTTCGGTATCAGTAAACGTGCAGTGATGGCACCTGCCAGCAAGCAGGTCATCAACACAGCAGTTTTACGGAACGAAGCAGCCATGGGGGTCTCAGCGCAAGAAGCGGGTCAGGATGTGTGATCGTTGATCAAGGCGCCTGCGAACACTGCGCAGTTCTTTTTGAGCTGCGTGCACAGGGGCTTGAGTGCATCAATGCGTGTTACGCCCTCTCGCCCAACGACCAACGCTGCACCAGCTTTGGCCGCAATGACACGAGCATCCGCGCCATGAATGGCTGCGGGGGTATCAATGATTACGTAATCGAACTTGGGCAGGACGTTGGCAATCAAGTTGTCAAACGCCTCGCCCTGAATCAGTTCCAGGGGGTTGGGAGGCACCACGCCGACCGGCAACAAATAGAGATTGGGCAAGGAGTCGATGGGGCGCAGGACGTTTGCTTCTGCTCTGCCAGACAAGATGTTGCTCAAGCCAGCCTGATTCGGGTCGACGTTGAAGATCTTTTGCTGTCGGGGCGTGCGCATGTCTGCGTCAATCAGCAGCGTGCGTCCGGAGAGCTGGCTGAAGGCGACCGCCAGGTTGGCGCAGAAGAAGGTCTTGCCATCTCCAATGTCTGTGCTGCAAACAGCCAGTGCCAATCGCTCCGCACGTCCTTTTTGAAATGCAGAAGACAAGAGCTGGGTGCGAATGTCGCGGAAGAACTCGGACGTTGTGCTGAACGGGTCGGTGGCAACCACCAGTTCGTCGGATACGCTTTCGGCTTCGCGCCCTTGATAGGGGTAGTGGAACTGCTGAGACAGTGCCCACAGGACATCCTCACGCTGGGCTAACCCCAAGTCGACGGCAGCTTCTCCAAATTTGAGGCTGGTGGCCTTCTGATGTTGAAGAATCTGCTCGATCTGCTCGGCGCTCAGGTTGTTGATGCGCGAAATGATGTCGCCGATCGACGGGTCTGTTTTGTCAGTGGTTGCGAGCATGACTACGAAGGTGTTACTTGCTTGCGGACGGCAACTGAAGCAGTGCGCGGGCGGGCAGACGAGGTGCAAATTTGATTGGCAGGCTGATACCACCCGTTGCGGTGGCGTCGGGCATGCGGCCCAGCAAGTCAATGCCAATCAAATCTTCGATGTCTTCTGTGCTGCGGATGCGGCGATTGCGCATCTCTACCGCCATGGCCATGGCAATGCCCAAGAACAGACCCACAAAGATTGCCTGCAGGATGTAGAGGATAGGCCGCGGCGCCGAGTGAGCCAGTGGTGGAACAGCCACCTTCAGCGATGACACATTCGTCTGGTTGCTGCTACTTTCCAGAACAGACTGATTGGCACGCGCCAAGATGGCGTCGTAAGCACGTTGAGCGCTGTCGACATCGCGCTGCAGCATCAGCGCTTCGTCACGTACGGCTTTCAATTGCAGGACGCGTTCGCGCTGAGCATTGAGTTGCGCGCGGATGCGAGCTTCGTAGTCCCGGCTGATCTGACTGGTCGCGCCTGTTGCCAGGTTCACACTTTTGGCTTCATCAACAATGCGTTGTTTCAGCTCTGCAATCGACGAACGTGTCTCTGCGATGGCTGGGTGCTGGTCGCCATATCGTGCGCTCAACTCTTTGAGCTTGGCCTCTTGGCGAGCTAAATCTGCTTTCAGGGTGCTGATCACAGGGCTGGCCTGGGCGTCTGGGCTGTTTAGGCCCGTGCTGCCTGTCCGACTCAGGGCACCCGCAGATTGTGTTTGCAGAGACACCAAGGTGGAGGACAACTCGTTGAGTCGGGCCGTCTCCACGTCCATGCGTTCATCTGCAGCCGTGATGCCCTTTGCTTGCTGAAACGCCGAGAGTTTGGTTTGTGCCGAATCAATTCGATCTCGAGATTGTTTCAGCTGCATCTGAAACATTTGATTGAACTGTTTCGCTGGCTCGACGCGCAGTTCGAGCGATGTGTCGATGTATGCG
The DNA here is from genome assembly GCF_049317225.1 of Aquabacterium sp. Classification (GTDB taxonomy): domain Bacteria; phylum Pseudomonadota; class Gammaproteobacteria; order Burkholderiales; family Burkholderiaceae_C; genus Aquabacterium. Next base: position 30,694 of record NZ_JBMOIR010000005.1, read on the forward strand.
TCCACAAAGGCATTGGCGATGGCCGCAGCAAATGTCGGGTCGGCCCCCACGTAACTGACAGAAATGACCGACGAATCCTTGGTCGGCCGAACATCCAGGTTGTCCAGCAGCAAGTCTGTGATCCAGTTGGGGAAGGAGCCCATCCCGCCGGTTTTGGTTTGCCAGATGCTCCGCAGTTGCTTGTTGTCATCAAGCTTGAGTTCTTTGACGACTTTCAGGGCAACGCGCTCGCTTCGGATGATGTCCATCTGAGTCGAGATATACGATGCCGAAGTGCTGCTCATCACACCAGTGATGGGGTCAGGCGATCGTGAGTCCACCAAAACGGCCGCGGTGGCGGTGTACTTCTTGGCCATCATCAAACTGGCCAATACGGCCAACGTGATGAAAAAGAGCAGCGTGCCGGCAAGAATGAGCCATCGAGCACGCAGGATGGCGAGGAACTGCGAAAACTTCATTCGGGTGTCCAGTCAGTCAGGCTGAGGGGGCAGTAGCTTTGTTGCGGTAAACGGTCAGCCCCAGCAAACCGTCGAACAGAATCAGCAGGGCTGTGGCAAGCATGAAAAGCAAGATGCCAGCAAAGTTATGCACAAAGCCTTGTCCCACTTCGTCACCAAAGTAATAGGTGATCAGTGTCAATGCGATGACGCGTGCAACATTGGATGTGAACGAGATGGGGATGACCATCAGTGCAAGAAGAACGTTGCGTAGCTTCTGGGTGTGCTGAATCACACTGATGTAGAAGATGCCAATGGCCTCGAGCGCGAAAATGGAATTCAGCCCCGCACAGGCATCTGCGACGAGCAAGCGATAGGGGCCAATCGTGAGCGTGACCCCTGATCGCCCGATCGGGAAGCCCAGCGCGTACATGACGTACTCCGCGACAAAGGACACGCCCGCCTTCATGGGGCCTGTGATTTTGTCGACGATGGAGCCCGGGATGGGAACGATGGTCAGGGAGAAGAGCAGCGGGAACCACATGAGCCGAACGCCTGCCCAGCCTTTGTAAAACAGGAGCAAGGCAAGCAGAACCAGCGTTTGTGACCCGACGTCCATGAACAGGATGTCTTGTGACCGCCCGATCACATAGCTGCCCAGGCCAAGCAGCAGACTGGTGGATCCGGCAATAGGGTTGGATGTGTCAGGTAGCCTGCCCAAGTCCGGCCACTTGGTCCAGAAGAGCCATATTGTCAGCGCGAGCATGACTGGGCCGTGCCCTTGCCCCACCACCCCCCAGAGGGTCTTGTCCAGCATGATGTACGTCGGGACGTACATTGCCAGCAGCCCAGCAGCAAGCAGCCCGAGTTCTATGCGACTCGGTAGAGAAGTCGGGCTGGCTGGAGGGGATGTTAGGGAAGAATTCATGGCTGATCCGACGTTCATCATGCAATAGAAGTTCCGCACGATGTCGGGTCGAATCAGGCTGACCCCTTAACTTGGTGTGGACCCTTAGGTGGCCTCTGAGGCGTAACGCTTAAGAAAGTCCTGATATGCCAATTGAATACCCCCCTCAAGGGGGGTGCGTGCCTGCCAGCCCAAGGCTTTCAGTCGGGATACGTCCATCAACTTCCGGGGGGTACCGTCTGGCTTGGTGGTGTCAAAGGTCAGGCCGCCACTGAAACCGACAACCTTGAGAACGGTTTCTGCCAGTTCTCGGATGGTGACATCCGTGCCGGTGCCAATGTTGACCAATGGCCCCGCGTAGTCCTGCTCCATCAGGTAGACGCAGGCGTCAGCCAGGTCGTCCGCATACAAGAACTCCCGCATGGGCGTTCCGGTACCCCACACGACCAACTCGTGATCTGCGCGCAACTTGGCCTCGTGCGCCTTTCGAATCAGGGCGGGCAGCACATGGCTGTTGTTCAGGTCATAGTTGTCATTGGGGCCGTAGAGGTTGGTGGGCATGACGCTCACATATTGGCGGCCGTATTGCGCGTTGTAGGCCTCGCAAAGCTTGATGCCTGCGATCTTGGCGATGGCATAAGGCTCGTTGGTCGGCTCCAGCAGCCCTGTCAGTAACGCGTCTTCCGTCATGGGTTGAGGCGCCAGTTTCGGATAGATGCAACTGGATCCGAGGAACATGAGGCGCTGTACGCCCGCCATGTGGGCGCCGTGAATCAGATTGGCCTCAATCATGAGGTTCTGGTAGATAAAGTCCGCGCGGAAGACGTTATTCGCCTGGATGCCGCCGACCTTGGCTGCCGCAATGAAGATGTAGTCCGGGCGCTCGGCTTGGAGGAAGTCATGCACAGCCTGCTGATTCAGCAGGTCGAGCTCTGTGCGGCTGCGGGTGATCACGTGTTCGTAGCCTCGCGCCTTTAACTGGCGCTCGATGGCGGATCCGACCATGCCGCGATGGCCCGCGACGAAGATTTTGGCTTGCTTGTCCATGCTGAATGAGGGGCGAGAGGCTTGGCTGTTGAGTTTAGGCTTTCGGCAATGAAAACGCCGCTCGTGGAGCGGCGTATCAATCACGAATGTCGGGCTTTAACGACTTCGCCGGTCCTCCGGGGAGGGGGCACCCAACAGCGCTGATTTGAGTACACGGTACATGAAAACGCTGTTCGTGATGGCATAGCGGCGAGCGAGTCGACGCGGTTCACTCGCCAGTCGATGCAGCCATTCCAGTCCCATGCGTTGCATCCAGTTCGGAGCGCGCTGGATGACGCCGGCATGGTAGTCAAATGCCGCGCCCACACCGAGCATCACGCCATGAATGTGGCCGCGGTGTGCAGCCATCCAGCTTTCTTGCTTGGGGCACCCCAATCCGACGAACACCACATTCGCGCCAGAACGGTTGATTTGATCAACATAGCTGCGATCTTCTTCTTCCGTGAGTTCTCGGAAAGGGGGGGAGATCATGCCGGCGATTCGGAGCTTTGGAAACGACTGTTGCAGTCGGTTCTTCAACTTTTCCAATGTGCTCTCGGAAGAGCCGTAGAAAAAGACGGACTGCCCGATTTTTTCTGCAACAGACAGATAACGCCACATCAGGTCTGGACCATTGATGCGCTGTTGAGATGGAAACCCTTCACGACGTAGCGCCCAAGCCACCGGTGCGCCATCAGGCAGCGCCAGATCAGCTTGATCAATGACCTTGTTGAAGGCGGAGTCTTGCGCAGCAGTGACGACGGAGTGCACATTGCACAAGGTGACGTAACGTGACTGATGCTGGTTGGCCCATGCCACCAGGCGAGACAGGACATCGTCCCAATTGATGGCGTCAATGTGCGAGTCGAGAACGTAGGCGCCACGACGCATGAAGGGTTTGCCTACCTTGAGGTTGAGCTGTGCGAGCATCCGCTCGTGTTCGGCGAACGATTGCGAGGGATACATAAAGTTGGGATCAGGATGTCTCATGCAACCCGCCTTGTTGGGTTTCAACAGCCGCGAAGCCGCTGTCGTTGCACAGATTGTAGAAACGAGGCCCGGGCGAGCAGGTTCAGGGAAACCGCTGAAACAAGTGGGCGTTTGTCACAAGCTGTCACGGGGATGGGTGGGTTTCGGGGTGAGTCGCGTGAGCGGATGCTGACCGGGGAGAGTATTAACCCTGTGTTTCATCCAGCTGATGGGAACTAATTGCGCCAACGTCGTTTAATCGAGGGGGCGTTGACGTGGTCGGTCGCACGGGTCAACCATGAGGGGGTTTGCTCGACTTCGCCCCCTGATTTGCGTGGGGAGGGGCGAAGGTGCGACGCGCCATGTTGGCGAGCCCCGTTGTTGGGGGGGCGCACTCTCCCTTGGTTGCCGGAACTTTCGCGGCCTTATCCGTCACAGTAGAGCCTGCCGCGTCAGGGCGGCTTCTTATCTGTTCATCATGGCGATTACCTCTTCTCCGCTCCATACGACGGACGTATCCGCGCTGCCGGCCGTGCATTACCCTTTGCGGGCGCTCGGTGTCTTGGTCTGCGGTTTGGCGGTCATGTATGGGCCGACGTTTGTCCGTCTGGCAGAAGATGTGTGGTCGACCGATGAACAAGGGCATGGCCCGATGATTTTGGCCGCCTGTGCGTGGCTGCTTTGGGACATGCGGGGCAGTTTGTTTGCCTCCCGGGTGCAGCCAGCACCATGGGTCGCGCTGCCGCTGTTGCTGCTGTCTGCCTTGACCTATGCGATCGGGCGATCTCAGCGTGTCATCGAGTTGGAGGCGGGCTCGTTGCTGTTGACGTTGCCTGCCTGCATACTTTTGCTGTGTGGTTGGCGCGGGCTGCGTACGGCATGGTTTCCCTTGTTGTTTCTGTTTTTCATGGTGCCTTTGCCGGGGGTGCTGGTTCAAGCCATGACCATGCCACTCAAGAGCGCCGTATCTGTGGTCGCCGAGCAGGTTCTGTACTGGGCAGGCTACCCGATCGCTCGAACCGGTGTCACCTTGTCGATTGGCCCCTATCAGTTGTTAGTGGCAGACGCCTGTTCGGGGCTGAACTCCCTGTTTACGCTGGAGGCCCTGGGGTTTCTGTACATGAAGATCATGAACTACACCTCCAAGGCCCGAAACGTGATTTTGGGGGTGGCGATCATTCCCATTTCGTTCGTTTCGAACGTCACGCGCGTCATGATCTTGGTGTTGATCACATACTATTTTGGTGATCAGGCTGGTCAGGGGTTCATGCACGGCTTTGCTGGCATGGTGTTGTTTGGCGTGGCGCTGCTGTTGACATACGGATTGGATCGCCTCTTGGCTGCGCGTTTTGACCAGGATGGAGGTGCTCGTGGCAGCCGGTGAATCGACGATCTTGGCGCGTGACGGGGAGGCGGGCGCTCTGAAGGCCGCACTGCTTGCCGTTGCAGTGCTGATGCTGGGGGTCGCGCTCTCTTATTGGTGGACGCCAAAACGGGCACTGGCCGATGAGTTGCCCCCGTTGAATTTGGAACAGGCTGTGCCGGAGCGCTTTGGGGCGTGGCATTTGGATCCTTCCGTGGTGCCCGTTTTGCCTGACCCGACCGTGGAGCGCAAGGTGCAGTCTTTGTACTCTGCGACCCTGAGTCGGACCTATCTGCGGGATGATGGCTCGCGTGTCATGTTGACCATCGCTTACGGGCGTAACCAAAATTCAGAGTCAACGGCGGCGCATCGTCCGGAGTTCTGTTACGCCGCGCAAGGGTTTGTGGTGAACAAGACGGGTGTCGATGCCATCAAGGTTCAGGATCACGATTTGAGGGTGGTTCGCCTGATGGCGACGGCGGGTATGCGATATGAGCCAATCACCTACTGGGTTACTTTAGGGCGCAGCGCTAGTATTCCGGGTGTGTCGCGCAAGTTGGCGCAATTGAAGTACGGTCTGCAGGGCTGGATCATGGACGGGATGTTGATGCGCGTGTCCAGTTTGACGCCTGGTGCAGATCAAGCTGATCGAAATCAGGCAAAGCTGTTGCACACCCAGTTCATCAATGATCTGGCGCACGCGATGGCGCCTGCTGATCGAGGTCGTTTTTTTGGTTCCAAAGAAGAGTGATATGACGAAGAAAGTTGCACTGATTACCGGCGTGACCGGTCAGGATGGTTCGTATCTGGCCGAGTTCTTGCTCAAGAAAGGGTACGAAGTGCACGGCATCAAACGCCGGTCTTCTTTGTTCAATACCGATCGGATTGATCACCTTTATCAGGATCCACACGTTGACAACCGCAACTTCATCCTGCACTACGGGGATTTGACCGACTCGACCTCGCTGGTGCGCATTGTTCAGAAGGTGCAGCCCGACGAGATCTACAACCTGGCAGCTCAGTCGCACGTGGCTGTGTCGTTTGAAGAGCCCGAGTACACCGCCAATGCCGATGGCATTGGTGCGCTGCGCTTGCTGGAAGCCATTCGCATCCTGGGGCTGGAGAAGAAGACCAGGTTCTATCAAGCCTCGACCAGCGAGTTGTACGGATTGGTTCAAGAGATTCCCCAAAAGGAAACCACGCCCTTTTATCCGCGCAGCCCTTATGCCGTGGCCAAAATGTACGCCTACTGGATCACGGTGAACTACCGTGAGGCCTATGGCATGTATGCCTGCAACGGCGTGTTGTTCAACCACGAAAGCCCGGTGCGCGGTGAAACCTTTGTCACCCGCAAGATCACTCGCGCCATCAGCCGCATCGCATTGGGTCTGCAAGATTGCCTGTATCTGGGCAACATGAGTGCGTTGCGTGACTGGGGGCATGCCAAGGACTACGTGGAAATGCAGTGGCTGATGCTGCAGCAAGACCAGGCCGAAGACTTTGTGATTGCCACCGGCGTGCAGTACAGCGTGCGTCAGTTTGTGGAATTCGCTGCGAAGGAGCTGGGTATCACCCTGTCGTTTGAAGGCGAGGCAGAGGCAGAAGTCGGCACCGTGGTGAAGGTCGAGCCTGTCAACGGCAAGGTGCTGGCCAAGTGCAAGGTGGGTGATGTGATCGTGCGGGTGGATCCTCGCTACTACCGCCCCACCGAAGTGGAAACCTTGCTGGGTGATCCGACCAAGGCACGTGAGAAGCTGGGCTGGACCCCCAAGATTTCCCTGCAAGAACTGGTGTCCGAGATGGTGCTCAGCGACTACACCTCTGCCAAGCGCGATAGTTTGGTGAAGCTGGCCGGATTCCAGGCTTACGACCACTATGAATAATGGGCTGCAGTGACAAGGCTCGTGTGCTGGTGGTGCATAACGCCTACCAGCAACGAGGGGGGGAGGACAGCGTTGTCGAGGCAGAGGTCGCGCTATTAACGCGGCATGGGCACGATGTGGAGATGCTGCTGCGACATAACGATGATGTCGATCAGATGTCTCGCATGAGCGTGGCGGTGCAGACCATGTGGTCTCGGCAGACAACGTGTCAGGTGACGGAGGCTGTGCAGCGTTTTCGACCAGACGTCGTGCATGTTCATAACGCCTTCCCCTTGGTCTCACCCTCTGTGTTTTGGGCAGCCAGGGATCTGGGTGTGCCCACGGTGATGACGCTGCATAACTTCCGGCTGTTATGCCCTCAGGCGACTTTGCTGAGGGATGGGCAAGTGTGTGAGCGCTGCGTGGGCCATTTCCCTTGGGAGGCTGTTGTGCATGGCTGTTACCGGGAGTCTCGTGTTCAGAGTGCAGCCGTTGCGATGATGCTGGGGCTGCATCGGGTGCTGGGCACCTATGTGTCCAAGGTGAATCGGTTCATTGCCTTGAATGAGTTCTGTCGCAGCAAGTTCATCGAAGGTGGTTTGCCTGACGATCGCATCGTGATCAAGCCCAATTTTGTGGATGGCGTATCGCGCCCGCAGGAGGGGGCGCGCAAGGGTGGCCTTTATGTGGGCCGTCTGTCGGTGGAGAAGGGCATTCAGGTTTTGTTGAGTGCCTTGCAGCAATATCCAGTGCATGAGGTCGAGATCATTGGTTCGGGTCCTCTGGAGTCGCAGGTTCGCGCGGTGGCGGGGCCGACCTATCGTGGGGCTCAACCTCTGAACGTGATCCTGAGCAAGATGCAGGCAGCTTCGTACTTGGTGATTCCGAGTGTTTGCTATGAGGGCTTTCCTCGCACGTTGGTGGAGGCCTTTGCGTCAGGTTTGCCTGTGATTGCTAGTCGGCATGGCTCACTTGCCGAGTTGGTCCAGGAGGGGCGTACAGGTTTGTTGTTCGAGCCTGGTGATGCATCGGACTTGTTGGTGAAGTTGCAATGGGCCGACGCCCATCCCGAGGCGATGCGTGCAATGGGCCAAAATGCCCGTGTGGCGTATGAACAGTCCTATACGGCTGAACGCAATTACGAGCTGTTGTCCTCTATTTACGACCAGACGCGCGAAGCGGAGATGATGCGTGGCTGACGCGCGGCGAAGCCCAATTTGGGTGTTGGCCGACCAAGGTTTGGTGAGTGCCTGCAACTTTCTGGTGAGTGCGTTGATCGCGCGATTCCTGGGGGTGTCGGAGTTTGGGCATTGGGCGCTCGTATTTGGTGTGGTGCTGTATGTGAATACGGTGGCTGGCGCATTGATTTGGTTGCCCATGCTGACGTTGGCGCCGCGTCTGGACGGCGTGCGGAAGATGTCTTTTCTCCGCGGGACATTGGCCAGTCAGATCGCTTTGGCCTTGGTTGCCGCCTCAGTGGTGCTTTTTGCGGGAAGCCTCTTGCGTCAATGGCGTCCGGATTGGTTGACGTCGTTCGAGGTGTGCGGTCTGTCAGCTGTGGTCCTTTGCTTTCAGTTGCAGGACTGGGTCCGTCGTTATTGCTTTTTAACGGGGGCGCCACATGCCGCGTTGTGGATGGATCTGTTGGCCTATGGGGGGCAGGTTGGTGCCCTGGCGGTGCTCCATCAAAAGGCACAGTTGACGGTTGGCAGTGCATTGCTGTGCGTTGCATCTTGTTATGCGCTGGGGAGCATGTGCGGGTTGGTTTTCCTCAGACTTTCCCCGTCTTGGACGGGATTCCGCTTTGCCAGCCTGGAGTTGTGGCGTGTTGGGCGTGCTTATTTGGTTGCCGAGCAGTCTCAATGGTTGGGCTCCGCCGGGCTGCTCTATGTGGTGGCGCACTTGCTGGGCCCTCAGGCCTCTGGTGCTGTACGGGCCACGCAGAATTTACTTGGGCCTACGAACGTGCTGTTCCAGGCCTTTCATAACGTCATTCAGCCTGGATGCGTTGAAGCGCTGAAAAACCGGGGGCATGTCGGGATGAGCCGCTACCTTCGCCAAGTGGCTGTTTGGGTGGGTGGGGGACTCGCTATGGGGCTGCTCTTGATTTCGATCGAGGGCGCAGACCTGATGGCCTGGGTGTTTGGTCCATCCTATCGACCGTATGGTGCATTGGTGACTGCGCAGTCAGCCGTGGTGGCATTGACGTTCGTATGGCTTTTGTCGACGTATCGTGCGCGGGCGCTGGATCATTCGACCCGCATCATGTCATCGGGTGTCTTGCAGGCCCTCTTGTCCGTGGTCGTGGTCTGGCTTGCCGCACCAGGCTTGCAAGCGTACAGCGTGGCGCTTGCATCTTGCGTGGGCATGTTGGCAGCATTGGTGGTCTTATGGAAATCTTGAGAAGTTGGCTCAGACGCAACTCAGCCCATGGTGAAGCCGTGAATTGGGCTTCGCATGCTGCACCATCGACGTGGCAGACGCTGGCGTTGTCCCCGATAGCTGTTTGGGGAGGTGGCACCTTCATCGCCATGGTGCTCTTTTTGTTCGGGGCATTTGTGGGCCTGGCGCCAGTCTTTGGTAGTGTGTTGTTCGGCCTGTTGTTCTTTTTGGCCGTCTTGATCAAGTACGTCGTGAGCTTTGCCCCCACTGCGCCCTATTGGGCCAGGGGAATGGTGTTGGTCGCCATGGGGCTCTTTGTGCTCAACATGGGTTTTGCCGGGATCGCATTTCCCGTGGGCAGCCTGCCTTTGCCATTGACGGATGTGGTGTTGGCGTTCGCCCTGTTGATGTCTTTGTCCAAGGTGCTGCTGGACAGCAAACGGACGATTCGCTTGCCTGCTGGCATCGTTGTCTTGAGTCTGTGGGTCGTTTTTACGTTGGCATTGCATTTGCCGGACGACTGGCAGGCATTTGGAACGGCAGCCGCTCGCGACGGGGTGCGTGTGGCGGAGTCGCTGGTCATCATCCCTGCGTATGTGATCGCTCGCATGGCACTGCAGCGACCAGAGCAGGGGATGGTTTGGGTGCGTTCTGTTTTGTGGTCTTTGGGGCTTGCATTGGGCATCTACGGGCTGCTCATTCCGTTTCAGGACGTGATGATGCGGTACTCCCCCGGCTTCATGGGGCTGCAAAAGTGGGTGCCGGTCCTGGGGAACTATCAAACATGGCCGATGGCCGGGCTTGTGGGCATTTTGAGCATGCTGGCCTGGCGCTGGGCCTATGCGAGGCCACTGACCGCCGCACAAAAGCTGGTGTGCGTGCTGGTGGCATTGGGCGGGCTGACCGCATTTGCCATGTTGCAGTCTCGCGCAGGCTATGTGTTTGTGGCTGCAGCGTTGCTGGTCATGTCTGTCCTGGGCGGGCAGGGCAAGTTGGTGCGATCGGCGCTGGGCCTGTTGCTGGTCTGTGCGATGGGCTTGTTGGTGCTGGAGGTGTCTGGAGTCCAGCTGAAAGGGCGGGTGGGGACGCTGAGTCTGTCGGGTGTGGCTGACCACCTGCATTCGCTGACAGGTGAGTCCAGGAATGAAGAGTTTGCGGGTGCTGCGGGAGGCATCAGCCAGCGTAAAGCGTGGCGCGCCTATTCGCTCAAGTTGTGGGATTACTCGATGTCATCCAGGCTGCTTGGCATTGGCTACGGGCGCGTGCTGACCGATCTCACGACCACCGGTGAGGATGGCAAAGAGGTCGCTGTGCAAGATCCGCATAACAGTTATGTGACCACCTTGACGCGTGCGGGCTTGATCGGGTTTGCCGTGATGATGGCAGTTCAGCTCTGGATTTGTTACGTTGCTGTAGTTGGGTATCGCCGAAATCGCCACACAGATCGGCGATGGGCGGCGTTTTATCTGAGTTTGTGCATGTTCCAGATCTACACGTTGTTGGATGCTTGGGGCGAACCGCATTTTGAGGTGACCCATTACATCGTGCCCACTTACTTTGTCTACGGCGTGGCTTGGGCCATCTGGCAATGGCAGCAATCAGCATTTGACAAAGACAAGCTTGCACGGCGTCGTGCTGTGTATGTCGCGCGACGTGTTGCCTAAGGCTGCGATCTCATGCTCGATATGCACAGGCTGTTGGCGGTAGTGCGATCTGTCGTGACAGCAAGTTTGGTTGTCCTGACTTGTTGGTGGGGCCCCTGTTTTGCTCAGACGATTGACCGTGGCGTGGCCTTTGAGTCCACCTTCAAACTTGAAGGTGTTTGGGGCACGGATTCAGGCAGAACCACTTTGCCGAGAGGCCTGTCTGACCAAGTCCAAGGTGGGGTTACAGCACGCTATCGATATGCCAGCGAGGCTGCCGAGCGCTATCTTGAAGTCGAACTGACAAACGCCGCAGCCCAAGGCGTTGGGCATTACGCGCTGTTTGTGGGGGACCGATTGGGGGCGAACTCGGGTGTGCTGTATCGAGTGGCAGCGATCGTTCAAATTGAACGGGGGCAGTTTCGAGGAGGCGTAGGGCTCGGCTTCCATGCATTTGAACCGAATGGCAACTACGCAACGGAATGGGCGCCACCCGAGGGGGTGGGTGACGTTTACTTCGTGCCACGACAGACCCTGGTTGCAGAGCATGTCTCCGGCACGGTGATGCCTCGGTTGGGGCATGCGCCAGCCTCGGTGGCGCCGCGGTTGACGGTGATGAACATTCTGCCCGGGCAAACGGTTGTTCTGCGAATTTTCAAAATGGCGGTAGCCCGCGCCACGTTGACTGGGGTGGGGGTGGGGGCTCTGCCATTCGTGCCCAAGAGCCTGCTTTCAGGTCGATCCGTGAAGCTGCAGGTGCCACTTTGGTTTGCACAGCCTGCGGGAAAGGGCTGGCAGGCGACGATGAGCATCGTCAATGATCAAGGCCGAGTGTTGCTGACTGACTCGCATCCTCTGCCGGATGGCGTCGCTGCGACCTCGGGCCAGATCTGGGATGTTTGGCTAATGCGTGTTCCGACGAACCAGGGCTTGGATCATGGGCATGCGGTGCGGGTGTTGTACCGCCTGTCGAGGAACGGTGCGTCCGTCAAGCTTGCACCGTTGCAGTCCAGTGTGTCGGTTGAATTGGCTGGTGCAGGTGTGGGCGCTGCGGTAATCGGGCGCCTCGCATGGGGTAAAGCAGATGAGATGCTGATTGGTGCGGGCTTTCATCATTACCCTAATTCCAGTCAAGGCCGTAGCGCAGAGCGATTGGGCGCGGTGAAACTCAAGTACCAGTTCGCTCGCAGCTATGCCAGCGATCACGCTGTGTTGCCATGGTGGACAGTGTCTTCCGAGCGTCCCGACTATGCGTGGGCCCGATTGGATCGGTGGGCCAATGCGTTTGCGGATGCCGGGCAGCGCCGTTTACTGATGGTCTTCAGCGGCATGCCAACTTCAGCGAGCCGTCATCCAGAGAACCGCAACAACCCATTTGGCGCGCCAGGCTTGAGTGAGCCAGCGAACAATTGGGAGGTCTATGGCAAGGCCGTACGCGACTCCGTGTCGCGCTACAAAGACCGACTGGTAGCAGTCGAATGTTGGAATGAACCCGATGTGATCGGTTTCTTCGCTGGTTCGCAACGTGATTTGGCCGATCAATGCAAAGCTGTGTATCAGTCGGTCAAAGCGGCAGATGCGAGTATTCCCGTCATCTGTCCACAAGCTTCGAGCCCTGAGGGCATGGGCTTCGTGCTGGCAGCCAGGACATCGCAAGGTGAGTCCATCACGGACTTCTGCGACATGGTTGGGGCGCACATCTACAAAGGAACTGGCCGGGATCTGACAGGTCGAGCAGCCAGCGCAGACAGCTTGGATGACGAGTTGGCGCTGATACGGGCACGTCTTGCTGCGTACAAGGTGAACAAGCCGATTGCCGTGACCGAGTTCGGTGTTGATCGATGTGTGAACCAGCCTGCTGCGGGCGTGACGAACTTGGATCAGATGAGCGATGCCAAGAAAGCCGACGTGATCTACCAGTCTGTCGCCACGCTCGCCATGGCAGACGTTCGCCTGTTGGGTCTTTATTCCTACGACTTGGCCGACAACGCGAACGGGTGCGCCAAGGGTGGCTACCTGTGGTTGACCAATGAGCAGATCGATCAGATGAATGGCGTTGTCCTGAAACGCCTCAATGAGGCGGTTCAGGACTTTGGCCGCAGCATCGACCTTCGCGTTAGAACTCGTTGACGATGGTGCCAATGAGTTTGGCGGAGCTCATCGACACTTCGCGTGCAATTTGCTGGATGTCTTGAACGCGGGTGTGATCCTGTCGTGCAATGATCAGTGCAGCGCCACACTTGGCAGCAATGACCGGGCCGTCCATGCCTTGTGCCGTAGCGGGTGTGTCCACAATGACCCGATCGAAGCGGACACGAAGTTCCTTCAAGAGGAGGTCCAATGCGGGGCGTTCGAGCAATTCCAAGGGGTTGGGTGGTTTGATCCCCACAGGCATCACAAAGAGGTTGGGGAATTCCTTGACGCTCTGAATAACTTTGGTCGCGGCGCGCCCGGACAAAATGGCCGAAAGCCCCTCGGAGCGAGGCGGAATATTGAAGATCTCGTGGAGACGCGGGTTACGCAGGTCCGCATCAATCAGCAGGGTGCGGCCAGGGAGCTGTGCGAATGCAGCTGCCAGGTTGGCGGCGAAGAATGATTTCCCGTCGCCACTGTTGGCGCTCAGGATGGCCACAGCAGGACGAGGTGACGCTTCATTCTGCAGGCGCATGTTGATGTGGCTGCGGATGGCACGGAAGGATTCAGCCTGCTCCGAGAATGGACGCGTTGCAACCACGAGATCTTGGCTTAACAGCGTTCGTCCCTCGGAGGCGTAGGGGTAGTGGAACTGCTGTGCCAGTGCCCAAAGGACATCATCGGTGTTGGCCAAGCCAAGGGCCACAGCTGCTTCACCAAACTTGACACCATGCTCCCGCTGATAGGACAAGATCTGTTCGATCTGATCGGGGCTCAGCGAGTTGGCTTCTTTGATGATTTCGCCGATGGAACGGTCGTCCTTGGCCAACTGCGTGTCAGGGAACTCCGAGGGGAGTGCATCCTGCATGGGCCCAAAACGATGATGCTGACTCATGTTGTGATCTTTTGCTGTGACTGCGATGCATCGTGGGTGGCCGATGAGGCGCCCAGCGTGGCAAACAAGCGTGGTGCGCCTGACCCAACCAGCTTGGACCACAGTGGCGAGGATGAGCGGTTAGGGGCAGGAATGAAACCAATGACTGGCAACTCAAGGTGTTCTGCGATGTCACGAGCACATCGAACACGCTTGTCGAGGGACTCGATGCCGAGCGCCGTGAAAATGGCGATGAAGCCCCCCAAGATCACCGACAGAACCATATTCAGAACGATACGAGGGCTGGTTGCTTTGGTGGGTGGCGTCGCACTGCTGACCAGATAGATATTCGACTGGCTGCTGGTGCTCTCGAGGTTCATTTGGTTGAGTCGAGATTGAATGGAGTCAAAGACACGTTGCGCGCTATCGAGATCTCGTTCCAGCACTTGAAGCTTGGCCCGCTCCCCTTTGAGCTTGAGGACGCGCTCGCGCTGTGCTTCGAACGCTGCTTGAGCCACAGATTCTCGGGTGCTGTTGATGCTGCTGGAGGTGCTCACACCGGCTGCAATTTTCCGCGTCTCGGTGCGAATGCGCTCTCGCAAGTTGTTGATGGCGGCTTGTCCTTCCTGAATCACAGGGTGTGCATCACCATACTTGGCCGTGTTCTCGTTTTGCTTGGCCTCTTGAACGGCCAACTGAGCCTTCAGGTTGCTTAGCAATGGACTGGTGACCACATCCTGAATGCGCTCGGGATCGTGATTGGCCTGCGCGTTACGGCTGTCCGTCTCCGTTTTGATGGCGCGCAATTGCAAAACCTGTGTGGAGAGTTCGTTCAGACGATTGGTCTCGTAGTCCAATCGCTCATCCGTCAAGATGATGCCGTTAGCCTGCTGCGCCTCGGACAGTCGAGCCTGGGCACGCTCCAGTTTTTCGCGGGCCAACTTGGCGCGCTCTTCAAAAAAATCAGCATATTGCCGGGCAGGGTCCACGCGGATTTGAACCGAGGAGTCCATGAATGCCTTGGCAAATGCATTGGCCATGCTCGCGGCGAATGCAGGATCTGACCCATCATAGTTAATCGTGATGAGGCTGGAGTCCTTGGCGGGTTTGACATCCAGGCCTTTGCCGAGCAGGTCGGCCAACCACGCGTCATAACTGCCTTGTCCGCCCGTTTCTTTTTCCCAGCGCGTTCGCATCTGTGGGGATTCGCCGACTTGCATCTTGCGGACCACGCGCTGCGCCACCATGGTGCTCTTGATCAGATCAACTTGGGTGGCCAGATATTGACCAGGCTGGGCACCAGCGGAAAAACCAGCGACGGGATCGGGCTTGATGTCGACCATCAGGGTCGCTGTGGCAGTGTAGTTTTTGGGGAGCAACAAGCTCGTGATCAATGTACCCAAGACGACCAAGGAAGCCATCGCGCTGACCAGCTTCCATCGGGCTCGAATGATGCGAATAATCTGGTCCAAGGACATGTCCAAACTCAAGTTAATCGGTGCGTGGCAATGATGTGGCGGGCCGGTGTCTGACCGGCCCTTCTACGCTCTTACTTCAGCCCAGACAGGCCCTTGCTCAAGGCGTTTGCATCCAACCCTGTTGATGCCGCAGCCTCGGGGGTTGATGGGGCCGTCTCAGTTGCCGGCGCCGAGGCCGACGCACCGGATGCCGGCTTCTCTGCAAATTTGCCGATGTATTCAATCTTGGCTGTAGCGCGCAGGTTCTTGATCTCCTTTTGGGTGAACTCGCGGCGGCGATCCACTGTCAGGAATTGCTCAATGGCTGGCTTGGCTTGCTCGAACGAGAGCGGCTGGCTCTTGGTTGCGATGACGAGGATGGCCTTGAAACCATCTGGTGCGGTGACATAAAGGGCCTCGCCGTCTTTAACTTTGCTGAGTGGGTCCAGGATGTTGAGGGGCAGACCTTCAGCTGCTTGCGTGGTTTGCGTCGCAGAGAATTTGAGCCCACTGGCCTTCAACACTTCGATGAATTCGCTGGCGGTTTTGGTTCCCTTGAGCGCCGCCATGACGGTTTTGCTCTCTTCGGGCTTGGCTGGAACCGTGAACTCTTGCAGTGCGTAAACCTTGCGCTCAGAGAACAACGCGGGCTTGGTGTCGTAGTACTTGCGCACGTCGTCGGCGGTCGGTGTGCCGGCCCCCGCTGCTGCCGCACGCTCTAGATAGGCGCGAGCCAAAATGTTTCGACGTGTGGCATCCAGCAACTGGACGACTTGCGGGTCGCGATCCAGCTTCTGCTCCTCTGCCTTGGCAACGGCAAGTTGCTGGTCGATCAGGCCTTCCAGAATCTGACGGCTGGCCGCATCGGCTTGGTCGGGCTTCAGCCCTTTTTGACGCTCCAGAACCTGATTGATCTGGTGGACGGTGATTTCATCGCTGTTGACACGCGCTGCAGCTTGACTGGCCTTGCTGTCCGCCTTTTGCTTGTCACCGCAACCCACCAGCATGGTGGCTGCAACAACGACAGGCAGCAGTGCCAGCGTACGAATGGAACGATGACGGGCATGGGCTTGCAGGCGGGTGGTCATGATGAGTCCGATGTTGGGGTCAAGAAAAACGCGTGCTTGGTGACCAAGTCACTTGTGCATGATCATGCAGCCGAGGCGTAAGTTCCCTGGGGTTTTGTCCGGCCGCTTAAATGAGTGTATGGCGGAGCATTGGGCTGGGGGCAGTGTTATAGCCACTTGTGTCGGTGGGTGCGATGGAAAACGCTGGGGGTTTTCCAGATAGGCACTCCGATAGGGAGCACGCATGGCTCAGATCCGCGTCCTGACGATCCCCTAAGCCGGGGGTGACCTTTGCCGCCAATTTGTTGCGATGGGGGCACAGCCCCATCGCAGGTGTGTGACGTGCTCAGAATTCAGGGAAAACGGCCTGCCACAGTGACAGGACTGCGTCACGGCTGGGTTGGCACGCTTCGGCCGCAGCGCCTTCCAGCTTGGTGGGGGCCTCATCCAGTCTGGCCCTGTGTTGAACACGGCGCAACTCTCGGTAGGCTTGTCCGGCAGCCATGCCAACGCCAGCTGGCAGCAAGCCTGCTTGCTCGGCTCGCTGCAACAAAGCGATGTTGCCGACGTTGTCCATGAGTTCCGGGTGAGCGTGGCTGTGAGTCAGGACCAGATACTGCACGGTGAACTCGACGTCAATCATGCCGCCATGGCTGTGTTTGATGTCAAATTGCGTGGCGGGGCAGGCATGGGCCTCTCGCAGTTTGGCGCGCATGGCCAAGACTTCTTGCGCCAGCGCGGTTGCATCCCTCGGGGTCGACAGGACCGCACGTCGGGTCTCTTCGAAGCGTGTGTCCAGGGCGGGCTCTCCGGCGCACCAGCGCGCCCGCGTCAGGGCCTGGTGTTCCCAGGTCCATGCTGTGTTGCTGCCACGTTGACGCTGGTAGTCGTCGAACGAGTGAAAACTGGTGACCAACAGCCCAGAGTTGCCGTTGGGGCGCAGCGCGGTGTCGATGTCGAAAAGCTCGCCAGCGGCGGTTCGAAGCGTGAGCCAGCCGATCAGCTTTCGAGCAAAGACAAGATATGCGTCGATGGCCGTGGGCGTGTCGGGGCCGGCATTGGGGTCTGGTGCGTCGAGCGTTTCGTCAAAGAGGAAGACGACGTCCAGGTCGCTGCCATAACCGAGCTCCTTGCCGCCTAACTTGCCGTAGGCAATGACGGCCAGGTGTGGAGGACGCCCTACGGCGTACTGAGCCTGTTTGCCTGGACGCTGCTGGAGATGGCTCCAGGCCCACTGGATGGCCACTGACAGGGTGGCGTCCGCGAGTGCAGACAAGTCATCGGCCACTTGCTCGACGGTGATCAAGCCTTCAACGTCTCGAACCAGGGTGCGGAAGACTTCGGCATGGTGCGCACGGCGAAGGGTGTCAAGCAAGGCCTCTTCGTCGGCTTGCCCTGCACGTTCCCAAGCCGTGTGGCGCTCCTCCAGCTCGCGCTGGTAGGCCGCTGGGTCAAAGCGGCCATCCATCAGCCGAGGGTCGGCCAGTTCGTCGATCACGCCCGGGTGCCGCAGGAGGTAGCGCATGGACCACTTGGCAAGTCCGAGCAGGCGCAACAAGCGGGTCAGCACTTCACGACGCTCCGCCAGCAGAGACAGGTAGCTGTCTCTGCGCAGCAGAGGGTTCAGCCAATCAATGAAATGGATGACCGCGTCGGCCCCCAGGGGGCGGGTCGTGTCGGTGCTGGTTTCGTCGCCCAGCGCGATCAGTGTGGCACGGCCGATCAGTTTGGCCAGACGGAGCTTGGCCGCATCAGACAGGATGGTGACTTTGTTTTGGGCGGCAAACTGTTTGACGTGCGAGGCGATGGGCTCCGGCAGTTTGGTGATGAACTCTTCACTGTCGACCGGGAGGGCGGGCCCACCGCAATTGCGACAGCCTTGCTTTTCACCACTGCCGCCGCGCCCGTCATGCAGCAGGGAGTCGAATTCGTTGGCGACCAGTTCACGCACTTGGCACAACACGTCCAACATCTGGCAGGTGGCACTGCGACAGTCAGGGCGCTCGGCGGAGCCGTTTTCTCTTGCCTGAATGCCCAAACTGTTGGCGATCCACTCCAGATCTCGGTCTTCGGTCGGGAGGGTGTGAGTCTGCTGATCGTCCAAGTACTGGATGCGGTGCTCAATGCGTCGCAGCAGCGTGTAGGCCTGCGCCAGGCTGTCTGCCATGCCTGACGAGATCAACCCTCTCGCTGCCAGGCGTGGCAGGGCCTTCAAGGTAGACCGCGTGCGAATTTCAGGGAACTGACCGCCCCGAACCACTTGCAGCAACTGCACCGTGAACTCGATTTCGCGGATACCGCCGCGGGCCAGCTTGACGTCGTTGGCACGCTCGGGGCGTCCTGCTGCGCGTCGCGTGGCCTCGTCTCGGATCTTGCGATGCAATTGACGAAGGCCCTCGAACACGCCGTAGTCCAGGTAACGGCGGTACACAAAGGGCATCACCAGATTGCGCAACTGCAGCGCGCGCGTGTGGTGCTCGCCACCGGGCATGGCGCGACGGGGGGCAATGATGCGGCTCTTGAGCCAGGCAAAACGCTCCCACTCGCGTCCCTGAACGAGGAAATACTCTTCCAGCATGCTCATGCTGACCACGGACGGGCCCGAGTTGCCGTTGGGGCGCAGCGCCAAGTCCACACGGAAGACAAAGCCGTCCTCTGTGGTGTCCCCAATCAGGGTGGATAGCCGCCTTGCGATTTGGCTGAAATACTCGTGGACGGTGATGCGGCCTCGAAGGATGCCGTTGTCGTTGATCCCCGCTGTTTCGCCGTCGTCTTCGTAGACGTAGATGAGATCAATGTCCGACGACACGTTCAGTTCGCGTCCGCCCAGTTTGCCCATGCCAATGACCCACATGTCGACGCGTTGGCCTTGGTCATTGAGCGGGGCACCATGTTTTTGATCCAGCTCCGCCTCTGCAGCAGCCAAGGCTCGGTCGAGGGTGACTTCAGCCAATTCGGTCACCGACGCCGTGATGTCCAGCATGGGCGAACCGGCGGAAACGTCTTGGCAAACCAAGCGCTCCAGCACCAACTGACGAGCGATCCGCAAGGCAGAACCTAACTCACGACCTTGAGCCAGCAGATGATCGATCAGCGCCTGGATGTCCACCGTACGAGGCGTGCCGGGGGCGGTTTGAGCGAAATGCGCCCATTCCACACCATAGCGACGCCGTACGCGCTGCACAAAGCGTGAGTGATCGGCTGGAGCGTCTGTTTTGACAGCGTCTGACGGGAAATCAATCATGGAAGCGTGTGGCCGGCTGAGAGGTCTGTGCTAGGGTTATCGCTTGTCGATCCCTGAGGCTGTGATGCGGATGTTAGAGCAGCCGCGCTAAGGCTGCATTAGGTGGTTCGACTGAAGAAAAGTGTTGTTTTTGCATGTCTGTGTCGAGCCCCGTTTCTGAATCACACCAAGCAGCCGAAAGTTTGCGCCGTGGCTGGTTGAAAGCGTCCGCCTTTTTCGTTGGGCGCACTGGCCGACGTCTGCTGAAGTGGACGGGCGTCGCGCTAGGCATCTTGTTGGTGGTGCTGGCAATTGCTTGGGGCTTCGTTCTGACTCAAATTCTGCCCCGCGCAGATGCCTGGCGGTTTGATCTGGCTGAACAAGCCACACGGGCGTTAGGGGTGACGGTCAGGTTAGGACCGGTGCAAGGTCAGGCCGATGGCATCTGGCCTACGCTGACCCTCAATCAAGTTGAACTGCTGGATGAGCGCGGGCAGGTCGCCTTGTCGTTGCCGCAGGTGTCTGCGCGAATCTCGCTGAGGACGTTGTCGCCGGTTGCCTTGCTATCGGGAGAGGTGCGCTTGGATCGACTCACGCTGGTTCGTCCTGAGCTGGATGTGCGTCGGGATGCGTCGGGCGTCATCCATGTGGCTGGGCTCAAGGTTTCGTCTGCGCGTCCGGTGGCAGACGGGGGCCAAAGTGGGCTGGACTGGGTGTTGTCGCAGCCTCGAATCCAAATTACCCAAGGCACGGTTCGGTGGACAGATGAGCTGCGCGGGGCGCAGCCATTGGCTTTGCAGCAGGTGGAATTGCTCTTGCGTAACGGCTTGGGGCTGGGACGACGGAAGCACGAGCTGGCGCTGGCCGCGACGCCTTCTGCGGCGTTCGGTCGACGGTTCGAGCTCCAGGGTGACATGTATCAGCCTTTGTGGGCGACTTCCTCGACGCTGGACGTCAAAGAGGGCGATACCCCTGGCTGGTGGCAGCAACTGCAGGTGGGACTGACCCGGCCGACACATTGGCAGACGTGGTCGGGCAAGGTGCGCGTGGCCTTGCCGCATGTGGACGTGCAGCGGTTGAAGCAACACCTCAGTCTCCCCGTCGACATCAATGGGGGGCACGGTGCAGTCAGTGGTGAACTCTCCTTGCGCAAGGGCGAGCCACGCAATGTGCGTGTGTCGCTGAGCTTGCAGGATGTGCAGGTGCGGTTGGCCGGGGACCTGAATCCGTTGGCCTTCAAGGCGCTGACTGGCGAGGTGGTGCTCCAAAACGAGCCCACGGTGTCGACACTGTCGTTCAGCCAGCTGGCTTTTGTGTTGCAGGACGGCTTGAGCTGGCCTGCCAGCAGTGGACGTTTGTCATGGCAGCACGCGGCATGGAAGGGCGGGTGGACACAAGCCAATTGGGCCTCGACGCAAGGTGGGAGCATCCAAGCAGAGCGGCTCGATCTGGCACTGTTGGCGCAAATTGCAGATAGATTGCCGCTGGCTGAGGGGCTGCGTCAGCGTTTGGCTGAAATGGCGCCTCGTGGTGTGGTCTCCGGGCTGGATGGCCAATGGGCGGGGCAGTTGACGGCGCCGAGTCATTACAAGCTGAAGGGGCAAGTGACAGGGCTCGGTTTGGCGGAAGCCAGTCAGCCCGAGCGGCCCGGCTTGAGTGGCGCAGATGTGCGCATCTCTGCCGATGAGCGGGGGGGGCAGGCTGAGTTGACGATGCGCGACGGATGGTTGGCTTTCCCTGGGGTCTTTGAGGATCCACGCATCGAACTGTCGTCGTTGAGGGCTTTGGTCAACTGGACCGTTTTGCCTGCGGGTAAAGGATTGACCGACGGCGTCGAGGTGAAGGTCACGGAAGCGAGTTTCGCCAATTCGGACGCTCAGGGGACTTTGACGGGAACGTGGCGGACGGGTCGAGGTCAGCCTGGCCGGGATGGCAAGCCTCTCGCAGCTCTGCCTGGTGTCCTGGATTTGTCGGGGCGGTTGCAACGTGCGCAGGCCTCGAGCGTTTGGCGCTACTTGCCGGTAAGCATTCCTTCGGGCCCGCGTGAGTATGTGCGGTTGGCCATGAAGGGCGGGCAGGGTGAAGATGTGGGCTTCGAAGTCAGGGGGAATTTGGACGATTTTCCTTTTCAGAATGATCTGGGGGGGCGTTTCAGAGTACGTGTCCCGCTGAAGAATGTGACCTTGGACTATGTGCCGCCATCCCTGTTGGGTTTGCCTCAGGGCGCCAAGACGGGTTTTTGGCCCGCCTTTACCGGGCTGGACGGTTTGCTGGTGTTCGAGGGACAGCGCATGCTCATCCAGGACGCCAGCGGCCGACTGGGGGGCGTGGGAACCGGCAATTTCGCGCTGCGCAAGGTAGAGGGCCGAATCGACAATTTGGGGAGCAGTGATCCGCATCTGATGATCAAAGGACAGGGTGAGGGCCCGCTGAATGATCTGATGCGCTTCCTGGCGCTGTCGCCCATCAACGAGTGGACGGGGCATGCCTTGAGCCAGGCGCAAGGAACAGGCGCTGCGACGTTGCAGCTGTCTCTGGATATCCCCTTGGATCGCACGGAGCAGACGAAGCTGAAGGCGGGTGTGTTGCTGACCGAACGAGACCAGGCCAATTTGCGAATCAGTCCGTCGGTGCCTGTGCTCTCGGCACTGAAGGGAGCGATCCACATCACCGAGTCGCAATTGAACGTGCAGGCGCGAGCGCGCGTGTGGGGTCACGATGCGACGGTTGAGGGCGCCAGAGGTGCGGACGGCGTGATCCGGTTTTCAGCCCGAGGACAAATGTCCGCTGACGGACTGAGGCAATCGCAGGAATACCCCATTTTGGCCCGGCTTGCGCAGCACATGCAGGGCGAAACGCCATTTAATGTGGCCGTGACGATTGGCGCCAAATCCGAGGTCACGGTGAGCTCCAGTCTGCAAGGGATGGGTACGACCCTGCCTGCACCGTTGAACAAGCCTGCACAAGCTGTGTGGCCCTTGCAGGTGACCCATCGGCTGGATGATGCTCTGGGGCATCAGGATGAGTTGATTGTGGATGTCGGGAACCCTCAGTCCTTGCACATGACATCCGTCGCAACGCCGTGGCTGCGTGTCGATTTCCGTCGAGACATTTCAGGTGCCAACGCGCGGGTGACGCGTGGGCTCATCAGTCTGCAGCACACCACGGGCGGTGGGGGATCGCTCAGTTTGCCGACCAAGGGCGTGACCGCCCAGGTGATGGTCAATGGTCTTGATCTCGACGCCTGGATTCCGGTTGGGAAACAGATTCTGGATATTCACGACGTGTCGGCGCCTGCGAATGGCCAGGCTGCAGGGGATGCAGGGGAAAGCTATGTGCCTGACAGCATCGCGGTGCGCACGCCCAGCTTGACGCTCCAAAAGCGGACGCTGCGCGACGTGAACGCTTCGGTGGCACATCCTGAAGGTGGTGTGTGGCGCGTGCAATTGACATCCCAGCAAGCTGCAGGGCAACTGGAGTGGGTGCCGGAGCGTGCGCCATTGGCCAAGGGTTCTGCGGGTTCTCGCCTGATTGCGCGTCTGTCGCGTCTTGCTGTGCCCAAAGCCGAGGCTCAAGCGATTCAGGAAGATGCGACAGAGCAGATGCTGTCGCCGGAAGCCGCCTCACTGCCTGCGTTGGACGTGGCCATCGACCAATTCGAGTGGGCGGGGCTCCCCTTGGGACGTATTGAGGTGGAAGCGATCAACCGCCTGGCAGCTGGCACTGTTGGGGTGCCTGAGTGGCGGTTGACCAAGTTCAGGATGAAGACGCCCGAGGCGCAGTTGGATGCGTCGGGCAGTTGGGCTGCCGCCGTTGCCACGTCAGGGGGGAAAGCCAAGGTGCGCCCACGGTCCAATTTCACATTCGGGCTGGATCTGGCCAACAGCGGCGCTTTGCTGACACGACTCGGACTGCCTCAAACCATGAAGGGCGGCAAGGGGCGGATTGCGGGCCAGGTCAGTTGGTCGGGATCACCTTTGGAGCCAGATCCCCCCACCATGTCCGGCGACCTGACCATTCAAATCAGTGAAGGGCAATTCTTGAAAGTGGAGCCTGGCGCCGCGAAGCTGCTGGGGGTGCTGAGTCTGCAGTCCTTGCCTCGACGACTGACGCTGGATTTTCGTGATTTGTTCCAGCAGGGTTTCGCTTTCGATGCGATTGACGGGGATGTCAAGATCACCCAAGGGGTTGCGGCGACGCGTAACTTGCGGATGCGTGGCGTGCAAGCGGTAGTGCTGATGGAAGGGCAGGCAGATCTGGCCAAGGAGACGCAAAATCTCCATGTCTACGTGGTTCCACAAATCAACGCCGAGGGGGCCTCATTGGCCTATGCCGCCATCAACCCGGTCGTTGGCTTGGGCACGTTCATTGCGCAGTATCTGCTGCGCAAGCAGATGGCTGACGTGACCACGCAAGAGTTCCTGGTGACAGGTCCCTGGGGGGACCCACAGGTGGACAAGGTGGGGGATCTGCTTACAAAGCCCCGAAAACCTTCTTGAGGATGGCGCTGCCTGTGCCGACCGGGTCGCGTCGGATGCGACGCTCTTCTTCACCAATCACGAAGTACAGCGCGTCCAATGCTTTGGCGGTGACATGGTCTTGCACCGTCATGGCAGATCCCTTGACGACCCCAAACGCACTGGCTCTGCCGGCCAGTTCGTTGTAGCTGCGGGTGACGGCCAGTTTGTCCACCACTTGGTTGACCACCGGCTGAAAACGCTGAGTGAGAGGGGCTCGGGTCTTGGTGGCAAAGTACTGGGTCACCGCGTTGTCACCACCTTGCAGGATGTTCTGCGCGTCTTGAATCGACATGCTCTTGATCGCATCGGCCAGCAATGGGCGAGCCAGGGCAACGGATTGTTCTGCAGCATGGTTAATGGCCGAAATCAGTTCATCCAACTGCTTGCCACGCCCCATGGTGCGCAGGATGGGGGAGGCCTTTTCCAGCATGTCTGGCAAACCGATGCGAACTTTATCGTTGCCCAGGAATCCATCGGTGGCACCCAACTGGGATACCGCTACATCGGCGCCTTTGGACAGCGCGGCTCGCAAGGCTGAAATGGCGTCGGTGTTAGAGAAGCTTGCTGCCCAGGCGTTGCTTGGCACGAGATGAAAAGCCAACATGCTGGCGCTGGCGCCACAGAGAGATGACAATACGTGTCGACGATTCATGGCAACTTTTCCTCTGACCACTGTGAAGCTTTCGATGATACTGAGCCGCCGCCTGTTTGCATGGATGCTGCCGCTGATGTTGGCGGGTTGTTTCCAGTCAGCGGTTCCGCAGATGCCCGACGTGCCCTATGTGCAGCTGGACGGCAGCGTACACCGTACAACTGATCTGAAGGGCAAGGTTTTGATCGTGAACTTCTGGGCAACCAGTTGTGCGACCTGTGTCAAAGAAATGCCGGATCTGGTGGCGACACATCAGAAATTTCAGGCCCAGGGGCTGGAAACCTTGGCCGTGGCCATGTCCTATGACTCCCCGGAGTATGTCGCGCAGTTCAAGCAAAGCCGACAATTGCCCTTCAAGGTCGCTTTTGACCGCGATGGTGGGGTATCCAAGGCGTTTGGGGATATCCAGATGACGCCAACCACTTTTGTGGTCAATCGCCGCGGGGAAATCGTGAAGCGGTTTGTGGGGGAGCCTGATTTTGCTGCGCTTCACAAACTGCTGGCGGAGTTGCTCAACCAGCCAGCCTGATAGGCTGCATCGCATTACATGATGCGACCCAGTTCGTACACCAAGGCTGACGGCAGCGCGGTATCCAGAACGTGACGCCCGACTTTGGCCATGCCATCGTGGCAGGTACTGGCCATTTCGAAATTGCCGGCCCCTTCGACCAGTTCAATGAAAACGAACTCGGGGACTTCCTTGCGGATGCTGGCAGCGAGTTGCTCGAAGTCTGCTGAACGGAGTGCGCCATCAAACACGATGGCATGGGGTAAGCCTTCCTGGCAGAAGTCAATGGCGTCTTGAATCGTGTTGACGAAATCGAGGATGAGTCCCATCGATTTCAAACTTTCTCTCATTCGGACCCGTAGGTCGCGGCGAGATGCCACGATCAAGACATGGCTGCCAGCCAGCGGGCGGGAGTTGACCGAGTCCAGGAAACCAAGTTGCGCGGGTTCCGGCTCAAGTACGACCGACGGGGCAATCGGGAACTGCAAGTGAACTCGGACGTGGCTGGCGCCGATGTCGCGTTCCAGGCCGACACCCATGGACAGGGTGTACTGCTCCAGCAGGCGCCACTCCAGCGTACTCAAACTGGCACACAAAGTGTCCATGTTGATGGCACTGAAGAAGTCCTGCGGGTGATGCTGAACCCGGCATGTCAGACAGGCCTGTTCTGGCCAGCCTCGGGTGTCGACGCGGATATCAATCGTGCCTTGCGCGGCCTGCAACCACCAGTCAACGAGTGCGTTGAGCAATCCAAATAACATGGAGGCATCGACTTGCACCTCGGTGGGGGTCAAGGACTGAGTCAGTTGGATGCCACGGTTATGCAACTCGCGGGCGCGATAGGCCAGCACACTCTGAAGGGTGTGCGTCAAGTGAACGCGCTCGTGGCTCTGCCGAATGTGACCAGACGCCAGGCGGGCAATTTGCTGAGACCAAATGCCGGCTTGGCGTGCGCGATCCAGCTCCGCACGCAGGGCGCGCAGGCCAAGATGGTCGATGCGTCCGGTTGTGGTCATGGCGGTGACGCGTTCCAGAGCCGAAGTCAGTGGCTCGGCCAGTTCACTGCCAACCTGGGCAAGCAAGGCGTGCCAGCGCGACAGGTCATGCTCTGCCACGGACTCGAAAGAGTCAGCATCGAATGGTTGGGCGGCGAGTCCCACCATGAGGCGATCTGAAGAGCTTGACATGGCTGTTGGCGTCGGTGTTTTGAGCAGTCTTTCGCACCACGTTGTCGTGTGTCCATCCCCATTCGCGGGAGTGCCAAGATCATTGCTTTAATTAGTGTGATCTTCTTCACGATTCTCGTCTTGTCAAGCGAGCTCGTTTTCGGGTTAGTACGGGCATCCTGATTTCGTCGATTTGCGATGAAAACGACGCTATCTGCGGCGTCGTGCTTTCAATTTCTCCGTCGGCGAGTCGATAATCTGCCCTGTATGCCTGGCCTCTTCATCATTGCGCACGCTCCTTTGGCTTCTGCCTTGAAACAGGCAGCTGCGCATTGCTTTCCGGAGGCGGCACAGCACGTCCAGATTCTGGATGTGCCCCCCAATTTGCCGATTGACGAAGTGGAAGCTCAGGCTCGCTTGCTGCTAGGTTTGGCGGAGGCTTCCGATTCGCGGCACGAAGTGCTGGTGCTCAGCGATGTGTTCGGCGCCACGCCGTGCAATGTGGTTCAGCGACTGGCCGATGGCGTGCGCGTCAAGGTCATCACGGGGGTCAATGTGCCGATGGTTTGGCGTGCATTGAATTACGCCAGTGAGCCTCTTGAGGCCGTGGTGACCCGGGCGGTGGCGGGTGGGGCACAAGGTGTCATGCAGATTGCCTCCAGCCGGCCGCACAACCAAGCGATCCAACCTACCCATGATCAAGACCACCGTCACCATCAGCAATAAGCTGGGTTTGCACGCGCGCGCTTCGGCAAAGCTGACGAAATTGGCCAGCAGCTTTCCCTGCGAGGTTTTTTTGACGCGCAATGACCGCCGGGTCAATGCCAAGAGCATCATGGGTGTGATGATGCTGGCCGCAGGGATTGGGACTGCTGTGGAGTTGGAATGCGATGGGCCGAAAGAGGATGAGGCCAGCCAGGCCATCCTCGCGCTGATCAATGACAAGTTCGGCGAGGGCGAGTAAACCCTAATACGGCAAGTGCTACTGATCGTCACAACTTGTCATGAACAAGCCCGAAAGCGTGTTTTTTTGTAGCTTTGGGGAGACAAGCCCTTAACTTAAGGGCAGCGAGTCAGGGCACAGTCTCCCTTACACCCTGAGGAAAACGGCTGACGTGAAGAGCAAGCCGTTTCACATACCGTTTGAAGACCAAGGAGTCATGATGGTTCGCCAAGTTCGTTCTACGCTGTCTGTATCTGTTGCGCCCGCAAAACTGTCTGCCGTTGTTCTGGCTGTCGTTGCTGCGTCGAGCGCCATGGCGGCCGATAACGGCCTGCAGCGCTACTCGCCCGGTATCGGCGGTAGCGACATGACTACGCCTTTGGTGCCAGGTTGGTATGTTCAGATGCCCATGGTGGCTTATCACGCTAACAAGGTGAAGGGCAACGATGGCAAGGATGCGGTGAGCGCCGCTTTGGTGACGCCGGATCCCGCAAATGCCCAGCAGACGGCCTTGTTCAACGCTGCTGGCTATGCAGCAGGTGTCACCGCCACGTACAAGACCAAGTTGAAGGCTGAAACGTATGCGCTGCAGCCTCGCGTAACCTATTTGGGTACGAATCGTCTGTTCGGTGCGAACGTGGGTTTCACGGCCATGTTGCCGCTGGTGCGTCGCAAGCTGGACTTGTCTGCACAAGACGTGTCTGTGCCTGATGCCTTCCGCACCAGTATCACCGGCGTCTTGACTGCCATGAACGGTGGCAACGCGACATTGGGCGGCGCCGCTGCGGCGGGTGCGATCGGGAATATTCAGGCAGGCGTGGCGGCCAAGGTGTCTGCTGCGAGCAGCGCGACGCTGGGTTTTGGTGACGTGGAAGTGTCGCCGGTGCTGCACTGGGAAATTGGTGATCATCAAGCCGTGACCTTTGCGCCAACGATTGTGCTGCCGACAGGTGACTACGACGCCACCACTCGTACCAACGCTGGCTACGGCAATTTCTTTACTTTCCGTCCTTCCGTTCAATACGCCTACATTGGCGATGGCTGGGACGTGGGCGCGCGTTTGGTGCTGTCCTTCAACACGCGCAACAAGGACAACGGTTACTTCTCGGGCAACGTTGCCAACGTCGACTGGCAGGCCATGAAGTTCGTTTCGGATGACGTGCGTGTGGGCCTGCAAGGCTACTTCGTTCGTCAGTACACCAATGACACGCAAGATCTGAGCGGTTACTCAACAGTGCAGCAACAGACCTTGGCCAAGGCCATTGTGAACGGCAACAAGATCAGCGTGAATGGCGTGGGCCCTGCTGTGGGTTGGCTGAAGAACGGCGGCGAAATGCTGATTGAAGGCAAGTTCCTGAAGGAATTCGACGCGCGCAACCGTACCGAAGGTCAAGCTGTGTGGCTGACTGTCTCCAAGCCCCTGTGATGTAACTGGTTGGAGGTTCAACCATGCGTGATCAGATTAAGAAGCCCGAAGGGGTGGATTCGCTGCGTCGTCAACTGATGATGGGGGCGGCTGCCTCTGCGATGTTGCCGTGGGCGTCGAGTGCTCATGCCGCACCAGAGTTGGAAGGCGTCGAACTGGACGACACAGTGACGGTCAATGGTCAAAAGCTCGTTTTGAATGGCGCAGCCGTTCGCAAGCGTGGCTACTTCAAGGCCGATGTGACCGCGCTGTATCTGCCGAAGAAGACCTCGAATCCGGATGCGATTTACAAGCTCGATGGCGTGCGTCGCATCCAGTTGAACATCCTTCGGGAGTTCACTTCCTCCACCATTTCTCGCATTTTCCTGGCTGACTTCAAGCAGTCGGCGACCGATGATGAGTTCAAGCGTCTGATCGGTCCCATCGGTCAGATCGGTTCCGCATACGCCAACGTGAAGAAGGTGTCGAAGGGCGACGTGGTCAATCTGGACTGGATTCCCGGTACAGGCTGGACCGCAACGCACAATGGCAAGCTCCTCACCATGGACGGTGGCGGTAACGCCATCAAGGACGAACTGGCGTTCCAGATCTACCTGCGGATGTACATTGGGCAAGGTGCGCCGGAAGAGTTGCGCAACGGTTTGCTGGGCATCAAGAACTGAGGCATCAGCGTCCACCAAAAAAGGCCACCTGTGCGGTGGCCTTTTTTTATTCCCGGGGCGGAGACCGCAAGCTCATTGAATTCGGCGATAGTGCGTTTCCAGCATGGGGGGCAGCGGACAGGCGAGCAAGCACGCCATCAGCCGAAGGGCATCCGCATGACGATCAGATAGCAATCCTGTTGGACTCAGGTTGATCGTTTCTTCGACCCAAGCTTTGAGGAGCAAGGGGCGTTGCAGCCATGAGAGCTCCTGGACTTCTGCCAGGCTGTGCATCAGCGTGTCGGCATCTGGTGCATTCAAGGCCTGGGCAATCTGGTCAGGCATCCCGAACCGGTTCATGACGCGGCTGCACCAGAGGTATCCACGCTGGGTGATCTCGGGCTGATCCTCGCTCTCGGGAATGACGCGCGCAAGATAGGCAGTGAGATTGCCTGCATGCACCAGGTCCTGGGGGGAGAACTGGGTCGGTGTTTCGTCAGAAATGCTCAGCGGTGCCAAGCGTGCAGATTGCGTCACGCGTTGGGTGTCCAGCCGATGCCGCAACGTGAGCCACCAGAGTCGCTCCAGCGGGGTCACGCGCCCGTCTGCACGCAACAAATCACGTGCCTCTTCAATCAGCTTGCGCTTTTGTTCGATGGGATCGCCGCTCATTTGTGCCGTCATCCGTTCGAACTCGGGGAGGCGACGTTTCGGGTGCAGGTGTTGCACGTCCTCCAGAATGGCGTTGGCGTGCGTCAAGCCCGTTGCGATCTGCCGCCACAGCTTGAGTTCACGGTGGTTCTCCGGGTCCATCATCAAGCCCAGAACGACCAGGCGACGCTCGGTTGGGCCTTGGCGGCGCTGTAGTCTTGCAAGGGCGTCTCGGTCGTCGTGAAAGGGGGCGCTCATGGTTGGCGCGGGATGATCTGCAGACGTTGACAGGGCACTGATCGGGATCAAGGGTGCGTTGACGAACCCTTTGGCACTGGGTTCTGGGGTCGTTCGTGCGTGTCTCGCTTCGCTGACTTCTTCGCGCAGGATCGGCGCAGGAATGGGAGGCAAGACAGCGCCGCAGATTCGGGCAATGCGTGCCTGAATCGGAGGGTGACTGGAGAGCCAGTTCATGCCGGGCGGCTCGTACAGCAGCAGCGAAGCCACCATGTCCGCAGCAGGACTGAGCATTTTGGCGGTCAGGGTTTGCTGGTCGTGCCAGACCTTTCTCAGGACGTTGCCGATGCCATCGCGGGTGCGTGTGAACTGAATGGCGCTGGCATCGGCCAGGTACTCGCGCTGACGTGCGATGGCCGCTTGCAAGCCACGGCCAGCCAACCACCCCAGCCAGCCAATGATGGACAGAACCAGGCCAATGAGCCAGACGGCTGAGTTGACTCGACCTTGCTCGTCAGCCGACATCAGTGAGCGTCCGTACCCATGTACCAGCGACAGGCCCCATACCAGAGCCAGCAAGCGCATGGTGAGTGGGAGATCCTCTTCCTTGATGTGGCCGAATTCATGGGCCACCAGGCCTTGCAATTCCGCTCTGTTCAAACGCTCCAGGGCACCGCGGGTGACACACAAGGCGATGTCGTCTTCACCCCATCCCGCCACCATGGCGTTGATGGCATCTTCGCGGCGCAGCACGAACACCCGTGGCGTGGCTTGTCCGCTTGCCAGTGCCATTTCGTCGACAACGTTGAGCAGTCGTTGTTCGAGGCGCGAGTCCGGGTCGTTGATTTCCACACCACCCAACCAGTGTGCGACACGTGCGCCGCCGCCCTCACGCAAGCGAGCGGTCTCGATCCATGCACCGCCGATGACGAACAGGACCACCACAGCCGTGTTCGTTTCGAAGAACAGGGCCGGGTAACCAGACCCGAGCGGAATGACCAGCTTGACGACGAGCGCCAGGAACAGGTTGACGGCGGCGGTGAGGGCCACAAGCAGTACGCCAAACCAGGCAAACAGGTGCAGGGTCTTGCGATGAGCCTTCCATTGATGCTGGCGAAACTGCATGTTTCAGTCAAACCTTAGAACGTCACTTTGACGGGGGCCCGCTCTGCATCCGATGTGGTCGCATGCAGCATTTCTGCGCGCTTGAAGCCAAAAATGCTGGCGATCAGGCTGGTGGGGAACTGTTGTGCGGCGTTGTTGTAGTCCAGCGTGGCGTCGTTGAACAGCTGGCGCGCAAAGGCGACCTTGTTCTCGGTGTGAGTCAGTTCTTCGCGCAGCTCGTGCATGTGTTCGTCGGCCTTGAGTTCCGGATAGGCCTCCATGGTCACCTTGAACTTGTCCATGGCACTGGCCAGTACGCCTTCGGCCAGCCCGAGGCTTTTGATGGGGCCCGATTGGTTGGGGTTGGACTTGACCAGGTTGGTGGCTGCCAGCACTTGCGCGCGCGCGGCGGTGACTCGCTCGAAGGTTTCGCGTTCGTGCTCCATGTACTTGCGTGCGACCTCGACCAGATTGGGGATGAGGTCAAAGCGGCGCTTGAGTTGTACGTCGATTTGCGCGAAAGCGTTGGTGATCTCGTTGCGCAGGCGGATGAGTCGGTTGTAGGCACCAACTGCCCAGAACAGCACGATGGCACCGATCGTGAGGATGACGATCTGAGACGTGTTCATTGCGGATCCTTCAAAGTGGCGTGCAGAAACTCGGTGTGGCCGTCGCGGCGCAATTCACAGGCGGGACACTGACCGCATCCATATCCCCATGCATGGCGTTGTGTGCGATCGCCCAGGTAACAAGTATGGGTGTGCTCCACGATGAGTTCATTCAAAGTGTGACCGCCCAGGTCCTGGCTCAGTTGCCAAGTTTGGGCTTTGGTGAGCCACATCAAAGGGGTCTCGATGGTCATGGGACTGTCCAGGCCGAGACTGACGGCAACTTGCAAAGCCTTGAGGGTGTTGTCGCGGCAATCGGGGTAGCCGGAAAAATCGGTTTCGCACATGCCACCCACCAGCACCGACGCGCCACGCCGGTAGGCCAGTGCGGCGGCAAAGTTCAGAAACAACAAATTACGGCCTGGCACAAAGGTATTGGGCAAACCATTGGCCTGCATTTCAATGGCACGAGACTCGGTCAGTGCGGTGTCCGAGATTTGGCCGAGCAGGCCGAGATCCAGCAGGTGATCGGCGCCCAGTCTGGTTTGCCAGTCGGGAAACTGTTCGTGGATGGCCTGTCGCACGCGCGTGCGACAGTCGAGCTCCACTCTGTGGCGCTGCCCGTAGTCGAAGCCGATCGTTTCGACATGCTGGTAGCGCGACAGGGCCCAAGCCAGGCAAACGGTGGAATCCTGCCCGCCAGAGAAGACGACCAGGGCGGTACGGGGATCGAGGGACATGATCTGGCGCAAGAAATGTTTTATGACTTTTTGAGCATAGCTTATGCCCGCGGAAAAGCCCCGAAACTGTGGGGTAAGAGGCAGCAAGTGCCCTTGATCTGAGGGACAATTCAGGGTTTTCGTCAGGACCTTCCAACATGGCCGCGTTCAATCAAGAGACCGTTACCCACGTTCACCACTGGAACGACACGCTGTTCAGTTTCCGTACCACCCGCGATCCGGCGCTGCGCTTTGCCAGCGGTCACTTCGTGATGATCGGTCTGGAAGTGGATGGCAAGCCGCTGATGCGTGCGTACTCGATTGCGAGTGCCAATTACGAAGAGCACCTGGAGTTCCTGTCCATCAAGGTGCAGGATGGTCCGCTGACATCGCGCCTGCAGCACTTGAAGGTAGGCGACAAGATTCTGGTGAGCCGCAAGGCCGTGGGCACCTTGGTCGTGGATGATTTGAAGCCCGCCATGAACCTGTACCTGTTCGGTACCGGTACGGGTTTGGCGCCGTTCATGAGCATCATCCAGGACCCTTACACCTACGAGAAGTTCAACAAGGTGGTGTTGGTGCATGGTGTGCGTACCGTGTCCGAGTTGGCGTATCACGACTTCATCAGTGAAGAACTGCCCGACCACGAACTGTTGGGCGAGTTGGTGCGCGAGAAGTTGCTGTACTACCCACTGGTGACGCGTGAGCCCTTCCGCAACCAGGGTCGTCTGACCGATCTGATCCTGAACGGCAAGATGGCCGAAGATCTGGGCTTGCCTCCGCTGAATCCGCACACGGATCGCGCCATGATGTGTGGCAGCCCCTCGATGCTGACCGATCTGTGCAAGATCCTGGACGATCGTGGCTTCCAGATTTCGCCGTCGCAAGGCGTGGCCGGCGACTATGTGATCGAGCGCGCGTTCGTCGAGAAGTGATGTGCTCAGCCAGACCGAATGGTCTGGCTTGCCGTGAAGATCGAGATCAGGCCCCGGCTGCGTGCCCCGCACCGGGGCCTTCTCTTTGCGTGGTCGTGCCAGTGGGGGTGCCGCGGATCATGCGAGCCATCACCTGGCGGGCGGCTTCGGAACGAGGGTGATCCCAGTACTTGTCGAAGAAGTAATGCATCACGGTGTTGACGATGGGTTCCACAAAGGTGACAACGCCGGCCACGGCCATGCTGCCCGTCATGGCGTACGTCACCGTGAAGGCGGTGATCACGTGCATGACGCCGAAGGTTGCTGTTTTGGCCATGGTGCGCTCCTTAGTAAGGCTTCTCATCAAGAATGGTTCTCATTGTGAGTGGGGTGAGATTGTGTGTAAAGTCAATCGTATTAACTATGTCGATAGTCTTTGAGTATCGATTGGTGGAAATCAGGAGCGCGCCGGACGAGGATGGCGTGCAATCTGACTTACGCTGTGCTCGGATAACTGCAAAAGGGATGACATGAAGCGCATGGCGTTTGGGCGGATGTACTGGTTGGCCTCTTGGGCGACCCCACTGGTGGCTGTTTCGGCGTATCTGGCTTTCTGGCCTGTGGTGATTGAGCCTGCGGCGTGGTCTCCGCAGCCCGATGCGGGCTACACCGGGGCCCATGTGGTCAACGACAAGTTGGCCGGGTTGAAGCAGCTTGCTTTGCAGGCCGGGCAGGAGGGACCGGAGTTCCTGTTGCCGTACGCTGGGCATCTGTATACCGGTCTGGCCAATGGCGATGTGGTGCGGATGCAGCCCGATGGGCACGATCAGATGCTGGTGGCCAACACGGGTGGACGGCCATTGGGCCTGGATGTGGACGAGCAAGGGCGGCTGCTGGTGGCCGATGCGATGAAGGGCTTGTTGCGCATCACGGGGCAGGGGGCGCAAGCCAAGGTGGAGCCGGTGCTGACGACGGTGGCGCACGGTGGCAGCGAGGACCCGATCCGGTATGCCGACGCTGTCAAAGTGGGGCCTGGGGGCGTGATCTGGTTGACCGATGCCTCGACCCGCTTTGGCGCCAGAGACAACGGTGGCACCTTTGAGGCCAGTGTGCTGGACATCCTGGAACACAGTTGCACTGGGCGCTTGATTGCGTTGACACCGGCAGGGCAGGCGCGCGTGGTGATGGATGGTTTGTGTTTCCCCAATGGCATCGCGTTCTCGGCAGACGGCAAGTCGATGTTCCTGTCGGAAACCGGGACCTACCGTGTGCTCAAGGTCGACTTGTCCAGGTTGGATGCAGGGGCCGGGGCAGGAACGGCTGCGGTGTCGGCGGAAGCGGCATTGGCGCAAGGGACGGCCAAGGTGATCCTCGATAACTTGCCGGGTTACCCAGATAATTTGTCGCGGGGCGCCGATGGCCGTTTGTGGACCGGTTTGACCAAGCCGCGCAGCCCGGTGATCGACTTTGCAGGCCCGCACCCATTCATCCGATCGTTGACCTTGCGCTTGCCTCGCGCACTGTGGCCAGTGCCCAAGCCTTATGGCCACCTGATTGCCTTTGACGAGTCGGGCAAGGTGCTGGATGACCTGCAAGATCCCACTGGGGCATATCCCGAAACGACCGCTGCGGTGGAGATGGACGGCAAGCTGATTGTGCAGAGCCTGCACGCGCACAGCGTGGGTTGGATGCCCTACAAGGGACCTGCGCTGGCTGTCCAGGCCAAGCAGTAAGGCACCCAGACGTCCCAGCCTGTTTTGAGGATGAGGGCGCCCACCACCCACAAAAAGGCATGGCGTACGAAGCTCGCTCCGTGCTTCAGCGCGAGGTGCGTGCCGACGGAACTGCCGGCAATGTTGGCCACGGCCATGGGCAGTGACAGGGCCCAAACCACGTGTCCGTGGGGAATGAACCAGGCCAGGGCGGCCACATTGGTGGCAAAGTTCAGACGCTTGGCGGCGGCACTGGCGTGGAGAAAGTCCCAGCCGAGCAGGCGCACCAGTGCGAACACAAAAAAGCTGCCGGTACCGGGCCCAAAGACACCGTCGTAAAAGCCGATGGCGCCGCCAATGGCGGTGGCCAGCAACGCTTCAGCACGTGGGCCAAGGTGGGGTACATGCGTGTGGCCCATGTCCTTGCGCCACAAGGTGTAAACCCAAACCGTGGCGAGCACCAGCGGCAAGGCCGCCCGAAAGCGTGCGGCCGGCACCAGCGTGGCCAGCCAGGCCCCCAACAAGCTGCCCAACATGGCGGCCACCATGGCTCCGATCAGGCGTGTGGAGGGCAGGCGCACGCGTTTGGCGTATTGCCACGCGGCCCAGCCTGTGCCCCAGATGGAGGCCGCTTTGTTGGTGCCCAGCAGCGTGGCAGGTGTGGCCAGAGGGAACAGCCCGAACAGCGACGGGACGATGATCAGCCCGCCGCCGCCCACGATGGCATCGACCATGCCGGCGCCCGCAGACGCCAGCAACATCAGTCCCACATGGGTGGCTGTGAGGTCGAGCAAATCAGCTGCGCACTTCGCCCTGACCCAGCACCACGTACTTCATGGAGGTCAGGCCGTCGAGGCCCACGGGGCCGCGTGCATGGAACTTGTCGGTACTGATGCCGATTTCGGCACCCAAGCCGTACTCGAAACCATCGGCAAAGCGTGTCGAGGCGTTGATCATCACGCTCGAAGAGTCCACTTCGCGCAGGAAGCGCATGGCGTTCGGGTGATTGGTCGTCAGGATGGCGTCGGTGTGGTGCGAGCCATAGTGGTTGATGTGGGCGATGGCCTCGTCCAGCGAGTCGACCACCTTCACTGCAATCACCGGGCCGAGGTATTCCTCAAACCAGTCTTGTTCGATGGCGTCAACGAGCTTGGCGCCGCTGACTTGGCTCAGCACGGCTTTGGCGCGTAGGTCGCAGCGCATTTCCACCCCCTTGGCGGCAAACACGGCGCCGATTTTTGGCAGGAAGGCGTCTGCCTGCTTCACGTGCACCAGCAGCGACTCGGTGGCGTTGCAGGGGCTGTACTTCTGGGTCTTGGCGTTGTCGGTGACCTTGACGGCCAGGTCCAAGTCCACTTCGCTGTCCACATAGGTGTGGCAGTTGCCGTCCAGGTGCTTGATGACGGGCACGCGGGCCTCGGCACTGATGCGCTCGATCAGGCCCTTGCCACCGCGCGGGATGATCACGTCCACATACTGGGGCATCGCAATCAGCTGGCCCACGGCGGCGCGGTCGGTGGTTTGCACCAGTTGCACCGCATTCGCGGGCAGCCCGGCTTGCGTTAGGGCGGCTTGCACCAGCTTCCACAGCGCCAGATTGGAGTGAATGGCTTCGGAGCCACCGCGCAGCACGCAGGCGTTGCCACTCTTGATGGCCAGTGACGCCGCTTCGATGGTGACGTTGGGGCGCGACTCGTAGATCATGCCGAACACGCCGATGGGCACCCGCATCTGACCCACGCTGATACCGGTGGGGCGGCGACGCACGTTCGTGATCTCGCCAATGGGATCGGGCAACGCGGCCACTTGCTCGCAGCTCTCGGCCATGGTCTCGATGACCTTGTCGGTCAGGCGCAGGCGGTCCACCATGGGGGCTGCCAGGCCGTTGCGCTCGGCGGCCACGATGTCGGACTCATTGCGGGCCTTGAGTTCGCCGGCATGGGTGCGGATCTGGGCCGCCAGAGCCAGCAGGGCGTTGTTTTTGGCGGCGGTGCTGGCAGCGGCCATCACAGTGGCTGCCAAGCGGGCAGCCTGACCCACGGCGGCCATGTACTGGTCAACGGGCAGGTCGGCGGAAGGGGTGATCGCGGTGTTCATGGTGCAAGATTGTCGCAAACTCTGTTCACTATGCATCAGGTCATTCACATTCACCCGGACGCGCCGTCGAAGCCCCCAGAGGGCGCGCCCTGCAATGGTTGCGGCGTGTGCTGCCTGGTGGAGCCCTGTCCTGTGGGCATGCTGTTGAGCCGACGCAGGCGCGGGGCGTGCCACAAGCTGCAGTGGTCAGACCAGCAGGGGCGCTATGTGTGCGGCTTGATGGTTGCCTCGGCGCGCGGGCGGGGGCTGTGGCACTGGTGGGTGCGCCGCGTGATCGCGGCGGACCGGGGGTGTGACGCCAGTGTGGATGTCGAGTGCTGACGCAGGCGTGACGTGCCCCGGGTGTGTCAGCGCACGCCAAACATCATGGTGTGGGCCAGCAGGCGCTTGGCCGGGCTGAAGGTTTGAACGGCCCCCAGGCCCAGGCCCCGCAGGGTCGCCAGGATGGGCGCTGGCCGGGTGAAGGTGCGTGCCAGGAAGTCGGTGGCGGCCACCAAGGTCAGTCGGTCGGGCTGACGCGTGCGCTCGAACTGGCCGAGCGCGCGTTGAAGCTGGCTGCGTCGCGTGCCCGCGTCGAGCAGGTTGGACCAGCTTTCGCGTTTGAGGGCGGCCAGCAGTTCGTGCACGTCACGCATGCCAAGGTTGAAGCCTTGGCCGGCCACCGGGTGCAGGGTCTGTGCGGCGTTGCCGATGCGCACGACCACCCCGTCGCTGACCAGTCGGGTGTGGGCGTTGAGGCCAAGCGGGAAGGCCTTGAGCGCCGACATCTGGCGGATGGTGCCCACGTCCGGATGGAAAAGGGTGTTCAGCAAGGTCAGACGCTGTGCGTCATGGAGTTCACGCACGGGGTCATCGCCTTGCTGCACGCACCACACCAGCGCGGCGCGTCGCCCGATCGGGCCGCCGGGTGTCACCTGGCCGGGGGGCAGGGGCAGCAGGGCAGCGGGGCCTGATGGCGTGAAGCGCTCGTAGGCCGTGCCCTCGGGGCTCTGCTCATCAAGCAGCACTTGCCCGACCCAGGCGGTTTGCTGGTAATCGCGGCTCACGCCTTCAGGCCAGCTCAGTTTGGGTTGATCGGCGAACACGCCCCCTTCGGCTACCACGGCCATGTCATACCGTTCGGCAATGTCGGCATCGATTTCCACGCCTCCGTCCACGGGCTTCAGCCCGCGAACGGGGGTGCTGAACCGCATGGCCAGGCGATGTTCGTCGGCATTCACGGCACGCAACCAGGCGGCTTGCAAGGGGGCAACGAGGGTGCCGTAACTGACGACGGCGCCCAGTTGAGGTACACGCTGCTCGGCCGCGCTGATGCGCACGACGGGCTGCTCCTTGCCGGGCCACAGGACCGTGGGTTGCTGTTGCGAGACGTGTACTGCGCGGATGGGCGCCGTGTGGCCGGTGGCGTCAATGGGGCCCCAAATGCCCATGCGGTGCAGCTCTTGCACGGTGCCTTGGGACAAGGCCAGGGTGCGCGCATCGGTGGACACATCTTTGTCGGCCGGGCGGGCATCGAACACGGTGATGCGGGCGGTGGGCAAGGCGCGCGCCGCTTGCAGGGCCAGGCTCAGGCCAGCGGGGCCGGCGCCGATGATGGCCAGACTGAGTTCAGGGGCGGACGTGTCGGAGGATTGCAAAGTCATGGTGCCGTCAAAGAGGAAGTGCGGGACTGCCTGATGTAAGTCTATTGTCCTGTGGTTTGACCCGGGCATAAGCGCCCAGTGACTTTCTATAATCCAGCGTTTGCCCTGAGTCAGGGCGTTTCGGATTTCTTGTCGCGTGACCACCACCTCATCCCCCGCCAGCTACCGCACCCTTTCGGCCGCCGACATGGCCGAAGTGGATCAGGTCATTCATCGCCGACTGTCGTCGCAGGTGGCGCTGGTCAATCAGATTTCGCATTACATCGTCAATGCTGGCGGCAAGCGTGTGCGACCCATGCTGCTTTTGCTGGTAGCACGTGCACTGGGTTCGGACAGCGCGGAGCGCTATGAGTTGGCTGCGGTGGTGGAGTTCATTCACACCGCGACCTTGCTGCACGACGATGTGGTGGACGAGTCGGATCTGCGTCGCGGTCGCAAGACGGCCAATGCCATGTTTGGCAATGCGGCCAGCGTGCTGGTGGGTGATTTTCTGTATTCGCGCGCCTTCCAGATGATGGTGTCGACCAATCGCCTGCGCGTCATGGAGGTGCTGGCGGACGCCACCAACGTGATCGCCGAGGGCGAGGTTTTGCAGTTGATGAACATGCATGACCCGGACATTTCGGTGGCTGACTACCTGCGCGTGATCGAATACAAAACGGCCAAGCTGTTTGAGGCCAGTGCACGTTTGGGTGCCCTGATCACCGATGCCTCGCAGGAAGTGGAAGAGGCCTGTGCTGCCTACGGGCGTGCTTTGGGCACGGCCTTCCAGTTGATCGACGATTTGCTGGACTATGAAGGCAGCACCGAGGCACTGGGCAAGAACATTGGCGATGACCTGCGTGAAGGCAAGCCCACGCTGCCTCTGCTGGCGGCGATGGAGCGCGGCACGCCGGAGCAGCGCGAGTTGATTCGCAGCGCCATCATCCACGGTGAAGTCGAGCGCATGCCAGAGATCGTGGCCGTGGTGAAAGCCACGGGGGCTCTGGAAGTGACACGCGAAGCCGCGCAGCAGCAAGCCGAGGCAGCCAAGCAGTGTCTGGACCTGTTGCCGCCGTCCGAGTTCAGGGAAGCTCTGCTACAATTGACGTTCGACTCGATTCACCGATCTTCGTGAGTTTTAGAGTCTTTTCGGGGTGTAGCTTAGCCTGGTAGAGCGCTACGTTCGGGACGTAGAGGCCGGAGGTTCGAATCCTCTCACCCCGACCAGATGCCTCTTGTCAATCAAGCACTTTTCAAGTGCAGACGGTCGAGCGGGTCGGTCTGGTGGCAAGCGACACTGGATGGTACGTAACGTACTTGTGCTCAAGTAGACCGAAAACGTGCTTTGACTTTGCTCTCGGCACGTGGGCAACGCCTCGGCATCCATCGATAACAGATTCGATTCCCCGCTTGCATCGCTGAATGACAGCTCCTGGGTGTGTGAGGCAGATTGGCTGCGCAACATTCAGCAGCGCATCGAGTCTGAGTGCCTCCGATGCTGATGCTGATGCTGATCGGTGGAAGTTTTGCTCTTCGTTGAGAACTTGACAACTTCATCAATTCAATAATAATCGAACAATGGAAGAGCAAGAAGTTGTCAAATCCCTCGCCGCACTGGCGCAGCCGGTCCGGTTGCGTGTGTTCCGGTCCTTGGTTGTCGCCGGTCCGGATGGGCTCACGCCAGGCGCGCTGACCGAGCAACTCGATGTGCCTGCCACCTCGCTGTCATTCCATCTCAAGGAATTGATGCATGCGGGACTCGTCTCCCAGGAGCGAGATGGGCGCCATCTGATCTACCGCGCCTCGTTTGAACGCATGGCCGACGTGCTGGGGTACCTGACCGAACATTGCTGCCAGGGCCAGCCTTGTAGTGCTACTGAAATCCCCACCAATGGCAAGCGCACCGCCCGTGCTTGCTCCCCGTGCTGACAGGAGACCGCCATGAAGCGCTTTCACGTTCATATCCACGTCGACGATCTGGCCCGCAACATCGATTTTTACTCCAAGATGTTTGGCGCTCAACCCGCACGAGTCGAGTCCGACTATGCCAAGTGGATGCTGGATGAGCCGGCAGTGAATTTCGCCATTTCCACGCGCGGCCAAGGGCACCTGGGCTTGGATCACTTTGGTATCCAGGTGGACAACGAGACGGATCTGGCCACTCTGAAGGCTCAGGCGCAGGCGGCGGATCTGGCGCTCATCGACGAGGGTGCCACGACCTGCTGCTACGCCCGCAGCGACAAGCACTGGGTGATGGACCCGCAGGGTCTCCCCTGGGAGCATTTCCGCACGCTGGGCACCATTCCAACTTTCCGGGAGTCACCAGATCTCACCCAAGAGGTCGGTGCGCCTGCAAGCACTGATGCCAGCCCATGCTGCACACCCGCCCCGCGCACCAAGTGCACCCCCATTCCCATCAAACAAGCCGGTTCGAGCTGCTGCTGACGCCACCATGACCACACACATTCTGATTCTGTGCACCCACAATTCCGCGCGAAGCGTCCTCTCTGAGGGCATGCTCAACCACCTGGCCCGCAAGCTGGGCAAAGATGTGCAGGCGCACAGCGCGGGCAGCGCCCCCAGTGGGCGCATCAACCCCTTTGCCGTTGAGGCGCTGAACCATGCCGGCATTGACACGTCGGCCTACCGCAGCAAGAGCTGGGATGAGTTCACCACGCCCGAGGCGCCGCCGCTGTCCATCGTGATCACCGTGTGCGACAGCGCTGCGGCCGAGGCCTGCCCCGTATTCTTTGGTGGTAACGGCCAGCCTGTGAAGGTGCATTGGGGCTACCCGGATCCTTCGAACGCAGAAGGTGGCGAAGAGGGCAAGCGCCGTGCTTTCGAGCTGACCCGTCAGGCTATTGGCTACAAGATGCTGCAATTGCTGGCCCTCCCACTGGACACCATGAACAAGTCCGAGTTGGCGGACGCCTTGGCTGTCATCGCGAAAAGCTGAGGTGGTCACGATGACTCAATCCAGCGCACAGCAAATGAGCGTCTTTGAGCGCTACCTCACGGTGTGGGTGTTCCTCTGCATCGTCGTGGGCATCGCATTCGGGCAGTTTGTGCCAGCGCCCTTTCAGGCTATCGGCCGCATGGAGGTGGCCAAGGTCAACCTGCCGGTGGGGCTGCTCATCTGGGTGATGATCATTCCGATGCTCATCAAGGTGGACTTTGGCAGCCTCTCTCAAGTCAAGGCGCATTGGCGGGGCATTGGGGTCACCCTGTTTGTGAACTGGGCGGTCAAGCCTTTTTCGATGGCCTTCCTGGGTTGGCTGTTCGTGCGTCAGGTGTTTGCGCCGTGGCTGCCCGCCGAACAACTCGACAGCTACATCGCTGGCCTGATCCTGCTGGCTGCTGCGCCGTGCACGGCCATGGTGTTTGTGTGGAGCCGGCTGACCAACGGCCACCCTCTGTTTACGCTCAGTCAGGTCGCGCTCAACGACACCATCATGGTGTTCGCCTTTGCGCCCATCGTTGGCTTGCTGCTGGGCTTGTCGGCCATCTCCGTACCCTGGGACACCTTGGTCACCTCGGTGGTGCTCTACATCGTGATTCCCGTCATCTTGGCGCAGGTCATCCGCAAGGCACTTCTGGCACGAGGCCCGGCAGCTTTCGATGCAGCACTGGCCAAAATCGGGCCTTGGTCGATTTCCGCCCTGCTTGCCACGTTGGTGTTGCTGTTTGCCTTCCAGGGGCAGGCCATCATGGCGCAGCCCATGGTCATCGCCATGCTGGCTGTGCCCATCCTGATTCAGGTGTTCTTCAATTCAGCCCTGGCCTATTGGCTCAATCGTCGAGTGGGAGAGTCACACAGCGTCGCCTGCCCCTCGGCGCTGATTGGCGCGAGTAACTTCTTCGAGTTGGCCGTGGCCGCGGCCATTAGCCTGTTCGGCTTCCAATCGGGTGCCGCCCTGGCCACCGTGGTGGGCGTGCTCATCGAGGTGCCGGTGATGCTTCTGGTGGTGCGCATCGTCAACCAGAGCAAAGGTTGGTACGAACTGGGGGCACGTCGCGCATGAGTGAGACCGGGGAATGGCCTTGCCTGATGCGAGCCTGGCATGCGCACGAGCGAGAACTGCATGCCTGGTTGGTGAATCGCCTTGACGACACCACGCTGGCACGTGACATCCTCCAGGATGTGTTCATCAAGGCCTTGCGCATGGGCGGCCAGTTCTGCGATGTGGCGAACGCCAGAGCCTGGTTGTTCGAGGTCACCCGCCATGCCTTGACGGACCAATGGCGCAAGCAGCGCCCCACAGAAGTTCTGGACGATGCCTTGCCGGAGCCGGATCAGGACCAGCCCGCTGCTGTCGACAGCCTGGCGAGTTGCCTGCCGCGTGTGCTGGCAGAACTCAGTGAAGCTGACCGCGATGCCATCACGCAGTGCGACCTCCATGGTATGAGCCAGGAGGCGTACGCGCAAAGAATGGGCATCACGCTGGCAGGCGCCAAGTCACGGGTCCAAAGAGCCAGAAGGCGCCTGAAGTCGCAGTTGATGGCCTCCTGTCGGATCGTCCTGGATGAACATGGATCGGTTTGCTGCTTCACGCCGAGACAGCACGCCTGAACCACGGATTTGACCAAGCCCTGCATCTTTTTGAATCTCGCTGCGTCTTCTTGTTGAAACCACCAAGGAGTTGCTCATGTGCATGGGATACGCCAAAGACATCAAGACCTGGGCTTGTTCTCAGGAAATCGGACGTCGAGATGCCGCGCTGCAGGAGTGGGGGGCGTTGTTGCGCCAGTCGGGCGAAGGCAGGCCAGTGCAGCCACCAGGCGCGGTATCTGAGCCAGCCGAGCCAGCTCACTCGTCGATTAAATCGACTCCCCTTGAGCAAGTCGTTTGACGAGCTGACACGGGTGCAGGAGGCTGGCGAAATGACGACATCGACCTTGAAGCCCCAAAGTGCCATGCCGCTGGTTCGCTGGGTGTTGCGCCTGTCTGTGTGGATGCCAGCTTGGTGGTTGGCTTATGTTCACCTCACGGACTTCGCAGACGCCGTCATCTCGGCTCTGGGGTTGACGCGCAAAACCGCACTGGGTGAGGCGGTGCACTTTTTCTTTTACGACACTCCCAAGGTACTTTTGCTGCTGACGGGTGTGGTGTTCGTGATGGGTGTGGTGCAGACTTTTTTTGCACCCGAGCGCACCCGTGCTCTGTTGGCCGGACGAAGAGCGGGGGGTGGCAATGTGCTGGCGGCACTGCTGGGCATCGTCACGCCGTTCTGCTCATGCTCGGCGGTACCTCTGTTCATTGGCATTCTCTCTGCGGGCGTCCCGCTGGGCGTGACCTTCTCGTTCCTGATTTCCGCCCCCATGGTCAACGAAGTGGCGCTGGTCATGCTGTTGGGTATGTTCGGCTGGAAAGTGGCCGCACTCTATCTGGCCCTTGGCTTGGCGGTGGCCATCGTGGCGGGACTGGTCATCGGTCGGCTGAGCATGGAGCGGTACCTTGAGGAGTGGGTTCAGGCCGTGGCCAATGGGCAAGGCGGGGGCGGTTATGAAGGTAAGCGCCAAGACTGGGTTCAACGCCTGGAGGCCGGGGGCCACCATGTGCGCGAAATCGTTGGCAAAGTGTGGCCCTACGTGTTGGCGGGCATCG
Source organism: Aquabacterium sp. (assembly GCF_049317225.1). Taxonomy (GTDB): domain Bacteria; phylum Pseudomonadota; class Gammaproteobacteria; order Burkholderiales; family Burkholderiaceae_C; genus Aquabacterium. The sequence continues at coordinate 75,165 of NZ_JBMOIR010000005.1, forward strand.
CGCTGGGTGCCGGCATTCATGGCTACGTGCCGGAAGATTTCATGGCTTCCATCATGGGCCGCGATGCTTGGTGGTCAGTGCCTGTTGCGGTGCTGCTGGGCGTACCCATGTACACCAACGCGGCAGGGATCATCCCCATTGTTCAAGCCTTGCTCGGCAAGGGCGCAGCGCTGGGCACTGTGCTGGCGTTCATGATGAGTGTCATTGCCTTGTCCGCGCCCGAAATGATCATTTTGCGAAAGGCCCTCAAGCCTCAGCTCATTGCAACGTTTGCGGGCGTAGTGGCCATTGGCATCCTGCTGGTCGGCTACATCTTCAACCTCGTGCTTTGACAGCACTGCGAACCTCGATAAGGAAACATCATGAAGGACATCAAGGTACTGGGCTCCGGGTGTGCCAGCTGCAAGAACACCATTGCACTGATCGAGGCGGTTGCGCAGGAGGCGGGTGTGGGTGTGCAGGTCGAAAAGGTGCAAGACATGGCGGCCATCATTGGCTACGGCGTGATGGCCACGCCAGGCGTTGTTGTGGATGGCAAAGTGGTCCATGCTGGTGGGGTTCCAAGTCGCGACAAAATTCGAGCCTGGCTCGACTGAATTCACCGGTTTGCATAGCGCCAACACGTCAATCACATCCGATGAAGCTGCTCTCCAATCCCACCCGCTACGTCTTTTTCACCGGCAAAGGAGGCGTTGGGAAGACGTCCTTGTCCACCGCCACGGCCATCCAGCTCGCTGACGCTGGCCTGCGCGTTTTGCTGGTCAGCACGGACGCTGCTTCGAACCTCGATGAAATGCTCGGCGTGCCGTTGCGAAACGCCCCGACGCCCGTACCGGGTGTGCCCGGGCTGTCCGTCCTCAACATCGACCCGGATGTGGCAGCAGAGCGCTACCGTCAGCGCGTGCTTTCGCAGATGGAAGGCAGCAGCACCGAGCAAGAACGTGAGACGGTTCGTGAACAGCTCTCAGGAGCTTGCACGACCGAGATCGCGTCGTTTGACGAGTTCTCCAGTCTGCTGAGCGACGGCGCAGCAAGCTACGACCACGTGGTGTTCGACACCGCGCCAACTGGCCATACCCTTCGCCTGCTCAGCTTGCCCAAGGCCTGGAGTGGATTCCTCAAGGGCAACGATCGAGGCGCATCGTGCCTGGGTCCGCACTCGGGGCTGAAGATGCAAGAGGCGCGCTTTAACGCGGCGCTGGCCGCCTTGAGCGACGACAAGAAAACGACCGTTGTGCTGGTTGCCCGAGCCGACAAGGGGGCCCTGAACGAAGCAGCCCGCACGTCGGGCGAATTGCGAGAACTCGGTTTGCGACAACAGTACCTGGTGGTGAATGGCGTGTTCCGCGCGACCGCACCAGGGGACGCGGTTGCCGAGGCTTTGGAAGCGTTGAATCAAGAGGCGTTCCAAAGCATGCCGGAGTCGCTGAAGGTGCTGCCGCAAATCACCGTTCCCCTTCGTGCGTTTGACACCGTTGGCCTGAAAGCACTGCGCGCCTTGCTCGACGACGAAGCTGCACGGACCCTGACGCCAGCCGTGGATGTGCACGAAGGCGACTGGGCAGCCGATGACGTACAGAAATTGGTCGATGAACTGGCCGCCCCGGGTAAAGGGCTCATCATGGTGATGGGCAAGGGCGGCGTCGGCAAGACGACCATCGCGGCCGCTTTGGCCGTGGGACTGGTGCGGCGGGGCCATGCGGTGCACCTGAGTACCACCGACCCAGCCGCCCACTTGGCATCGACGCTGGAGGGACTGCTTCCTGGCCTGGACGTGAGCCGCATTGACCCGAAGGTGGAGACGCAGCGCTACATCGACAAGATCATGGCATCACGTGGGGCTGAGCTCGACGAGCAGGAGAAGGCGCTGCTGCTGGAAGACTTGCAGTCGCCTTGCACGGAAGAGGTGGCCGTGTTCCACGCGTTCTCACGCACGGTGTCTTCTGCGCGCAGTGCGTTTGTGGTGCTCGACACGGCCCCGACCGGGCATTCACTGTTGTTGATGGACGCCACGGGCGCCTACCACCGTCAGATGACCCGTGAGTTTGAAGGCAAGTCCACGGCGCATGTGGTGACCCCTTTGATGCGACTGCAGGATCCCAACTACACCCGCATCATTCTGGTGACTTTGCCTGAGACCACCCCGGTTTCACAGGCCGCGGCGTTGCAAGACGACCTTCGTCGGGCTCGGATCGAGCCTTACGCCTGGGTGGTGAACAAATCCATTCTGGCCACGCACACACGAGACCCGGTTCTGAGGGCGCGACTGCAAGGGGAGCGTCGGCAGTTGGCGCGCATCGCTGACGGTCTGGCGACCAGAACTTTCGCGATCCCTTGGACAGCAAACCCTCCCGTAGGCGTTGCCGGACTGGAGCACTTGCTGGACGGCTGAAGCCACTTTCACAGAGGAGCCTGCCAGCTCGCCCCATGGTGCTGGGTCACCGGTTGTGAAAATGTACCGATTTCTTGAAGATCGGTGTGCCGGTGCGCGACAAACAGTCCGGTCGGACGACGGCCCCACCACCCGCCGAAATGGTGCTTGCACATGGAAGAGCCCCCCGCAAAGGCGCTGTGTTGAGGGGGGGGCAAGGGAATACCCGACTGTTGAATGCCACAGTTGGTCTCCCGAATCGTTGCCCGTATCTTTCGCCCCTTCGTTTTTCCGCACAACGGGAAACCTCTTGTTGCATGCACGCCGGACGGGCGAGAACGGGATCGGTCGCATCAGCCATTGGTGCATGACAGAAGAGGGTGACGACCGACAAAGCACGATTCAACATGACCACTTACGCACGTACGGCATTGGGTAAGGCCGCACTGTCCAGCAACAGCGCTGACCTGCCACGAAAGCTGCGCACGCTGCTCATTGCCATAGACGGACGAACTGACTCCACAGCGTTCGAGCGCAATTTGTCTTCTTTTGGTGATGTGTCGGCTTTGCTGGATTCACTCAAGACGGCTGGCTACATCGAAGAGTCGAACGCGGGCCTGTTCAGGTCGAATCCAAATCCCAAGTTGACGAAGAGCGGATCACCTCGATTGGCTCGATCGTCCGCTTCGTCATCGGATTTCAGAGCTGGCGATGGCCGCTTTGCAAGCGAGTTCCGTGCTTACCGTGCTGTGTCTCAGACCTATCAGCCGGCGAATGGTGCGATGTTTGCCGGAGGCGGCGACGAAAAGGCCAGCCTGGCCAATGCTCAACTCAAGGCTGCCGTTAGCCTGATGAGCGATTTTGTGGCCGAGCATCTGCCAGCCCAGGCGCTGGAGATCGTGATCGAGCTGGAGCCGTTGTCGTCAGTTGAAGCGCTGATTCGAAGTCTGGATGACTACGAGCAACTGATCAAGCCTGCCGGCACCGACAAAGGCCTGAAGCACATGCGAGAGCTGCGCGCCATTTTGACCAGCGAGTGAGCCCTCTGACGATTGCACTTCTTCTTGTTCTTGTGCTCCATCGAACCCATTTACCCTCATGCTGATCCGACTCATCTATGCCAGCACGGCCAACGACGCCGTGGACATCAACGAATTCAAGCGCATCTTGCTTCAAGCGCAAACCAATAATCAGCGCCGGGACCTGACCGGCATGCTGGCGTTCAACAGCAAGATTTTTTTGCAGGCGCTTGAAGGCGATCGTGATCAGGTGAACGACCTGTATGGTCGTTTGATGCGTGATCCTCGCCACCACAGCCTGGCGGTGCTGAAAGCGGGAGAAATCGAAGAGCGCCATTGGTCAAACTGGTCGATGGGCTTTGCCGCCCCCACAGCAGACAACCGGGCGCTGTTTCTCAAGCACTCCACCCAAAGCACGTTCAATCCTTACGGGATGAAAGCGGATGCGGTTGAGAAGATGCTCATGGAGCTTTCGAATACCGTTTTGTCGATGAAGGCGCCACCCAAGGCTGCCGAACCGGCCAATGAGGGAGGACTGTTCGCGCGCTTTCTCAAGAAGTGAGCGAAACCGGCCATGCAAGAAGCATTAGCCAGCGTCGTCTTTCAACGCACACCGCGGGCATCCGAGATGCTGCGCAAGTCGCCAGATGAGGTGCCTCGCCGACTGCGGACCTTGTTGCTGGCCATTGATGGGCGATCCAGCGTTGAGCAGTACGTTCCCTTCCTCCCCAACCAGACCCCCTTGTCACCCAAACTGAGGGAGTTGGAGACGATGGGGCTGCTTCAGCGAAAAGGCGAGCCGGCTCCTGTGGTCAAGATCGGCGCCGACTCGCCTCCAGCATCCATGCCAATCCAGCTGCCAGTTGTGAGCGCAACAAGTGGCGAACTGGATTACGTCACCTTATTGGCCATTGAGGTGCTGTTTCAGCCGCAAGCCCCGATCTCGCCGACTGTGTCGCGTTCGGGAGGGGCTCCTGGCGAGCGCCCCACACTGAGAGGTGTGCTGTCAGAGATGGAGCGTTTTGTTGCTCGATTCAAGGGCATGGAAGGGCTGCCGCTGACGCTGATGTTTGAGCAGATACGCTCTGTCCAGCAGCTGCGCGCCGAGTTGCCCGACTACGCTCGGTTGCTGGCGCCGTATGGTTCAGCAGCGGAGCACCATCTCGCTTTGATTCGCTGGTGGTTGGATCGCATGTGCGATTAGGTGGGGTGCTGGTCGGTGTATTTGGTCTGAACATCTTTGACCATGTCGACTTGTGACGCCAGTGCCTGAACGCACTCGGCATCCAGTTTGCCTTCACCACTCAGTCTTCGCAGTTCTTCAAACGCCTGCGGCAAAGGCCATTCGGCTTTGTAGGGGCGCTCGGACGTGAGTGCATCAAAGATGTCGGCCACGGCCACAATGCGCGCTTCAAGCGGGATGTCGTCTCCTTGCAAGGCTTTCGGGTAGCCTGACCCGTCCAGCATTTCGTGGTGGCAGGCGATGATGTTGCGCAGAATGCTGGAGTCCGGAAAACGGTGCTGCGAGTTGTCGCCGATGATGCGGTCAATGATGGCGACACCTTTTTCGACGTGTGCGTTCATGGTACGACGCTCGTCCTCATCCAGCTTGCCGGGCTTGAGCAGGATCCGATCAGGGATGCCGATCTTGCCAATGTCGTGCAGCGGTGCAAACAGGAAGATGGCCTCGGTGAACTCATCGTCCAAACCGTAGGTGGGCGCCACCTTGCGAGCAATCAGTCGCGCGTAGTGCGCCATGCGGTCGAGATGCGCGCCGGTTTCAAAGTCCCGGACCTCGGTGAGTTGTCGCGCCACACGGGTGGATTCGACCACCATGCGGATCGCGGCCAGCTCACCGGACACCAGCATGCTGATCAGGCTCGTGTACAGCACCAGATCACGCTGCACCTGAGGTGTGAAGGCGCCCGCCTGCATCGAGTCAAAGAAAATGAATCCCAGCAACTGAGCGTTGTCGTAGAACGGGACGGTGAATGACGATCGGTAACCTTGCTCGCGCAACCACTGCGAGTGGGTGGAATTGGAGTGAATGGCCTGTTCGATGTCGTCCAGCACACGGAAGTTACCCTTCTGCGCCAGTTCGAACAAGGCTGCACTCTGGCTGAGCCGCGCTTCATAGCCCTGAATGGCTGTGCCTTGGCGGGTGCTGTTGATGTAGGTTTTGAGCGTGTCGTCTTTCGACTCGTAGAGCGTGCAGGCAATGCGGTCGACGCCGGGTATGGTTTGCAACAGGCGCGAGTGCAGTGCTGACAGACGTTCTGACAGTGTCCCTGTGTTGCTGATGATGGCTTGTGCTGCGAGGTTCATGTTGATCGCGCACCTGGTTGGACCGGTGGGTGCCGTGATGAAACACATGTTCGAGCACGCTATCACCAACCGCCATGAGGTGGTAGTCGGATTGCCCGGAGTTTGAGAATTTCAGCGCAACTCAGCGGGCATGTTGAAGCACTTGTTGACCCAGATTCAATTGTTGGCCCATCAGTGCAGCACCTTGTCGCGACAGGTGTCCGATATCCCGGTAGACAGGTGTGCCGTGCATCAGACTGTGGCACATGCCTTGAGCGCAGTTGAAGTTGGCCAGATCGATGACGTCGATGTGAGCGATCGTGACCAGGTCGGACATCAGTGTGCTGACATCATGCTGGCGCTGCCTGGATGCCGCGAGCGAGAAGTCGCAATGGGCATCTACTTGCTGACTGACGGTGAGCAGCCCCAGCGCTCGCCGTTCGGCACATACACCCAGATCCACATCGGTACCGAGTGACGGTGGCGGCGAGATGAGCACCACCTTTTTGTGCAGAGCGCGCAAACGGTCCACCGTACGGGCCAGTGACTGCGCAATGGTCTTGGTATCTGGCGTGATGGCTTGCCCCTGCGCATTCACCACCGGGTCGTCAAACAGGTATTGCCAGCGTGATGAAAGCACCACGTATTCAACCTGCGGTGTGTGAGCCAGCCATTGCAGGACCGATTCGTTGAAGGCCATGCAGCGTCGGGCCCGGTCAGCAGGGTCATCGGGCATCAGGCGGGCCATGTCCAACAGAGGGGCGCAAACACTGCGCGTGGCCTGGATGACGCCTTGGTTGTTCGGCGATGATGCCTGAAAGCCTGCGATCAGATGCATCGCATAACTGTCACCCCAGACCAGGGTGCGTGCTGGCCCATGGGTTTGGCAGGCAGCTTTGGGTGCAAAAGCGGTTTCGTACTCGCAGCTTGGGCCAAAACCAAAATTGGGTTGCAAGGCTTGTGACCACTGTTGCCCGGCTGGTTGCTCCATGCGCCAGATCAGCACCGCACAGGCCATCGCCATGGGGATGCCCAGCCAGAGCAGCTGCCGACCGAGCCCGTGCCAGGTGTCGACCTTGCGAAACGGTTGCTCCACGTATCGGTGCGACAGCCAGGCCAGCGGGAAGGTCAGTCCCAGCAAGGCCAAAGACACCTGCGCGGGCAAGCCATCCAGCCAGACGTGTCGGGCCAGTGCGAGCACAGGCCAGTGCACCAGGTACAGCGAGTAGGACACATCACCGATCCAGACCATGGTGCGCATGGGGCGGTTGCTTTGGTTGAGCACCGATGACGGCCACAGGATCAGGACGGCGGTGGCCAGGCACACCAAGAGGGCATCGGTGCGAGGGTGAACGTCATCCCAGCCCCAGATCAAGCTGGCGGCCATGAGGGGGATGGCGAGCCAGGCACTGTCTACGCGCAGCCATGGCCATGGGCGCAGGCCTTGCCTTAACGCGGGCAGGGCGCAGAGGGAGCCCATCATCAACTCCCAGGCGCGAGACGGCAGCAGGTAGAACGACGCAGACGGTGCACGGTCGTTCATCCACAGGCACAGACCCGCGCTCATCAGGGTCAGCGTGAGCAGCGCCCTGCCACGCCAGCGCTGCCCGGCCCAGATGAGCACCACGGGCAGGACGAAGTAATACTGCTCTTCCAGTGCCAGCGACCAGGTGTGGAGCAAGGGCTTGAGGTCGGCACTGCTGTCAAAGTAGCCACTTTGCAGCCACAGCACGATGTTGGCGCTGAAGCTCATGGCCCCACCCAGTTGCGCGGCGTAGTCCTTCAATGCCGCTGGTCCCAGGATCCATGGGGCAGCCACGGTGGTGGCCAGCAGGGTCGCCCACGCGGCGGGGAGAAGCCGGCGCGCACGCCGCAGGTAAAACGTGCTGGCGCTGAAGCGCGCCTGATCCAGGCTGTCGATGATGACCCGGGACATCAGAAAGCCCGAGATCACAAAGAAGATGTCGACGCCCAGAAAGCCTTTGTCCAGGCCCGGCAAATCGAAGTGGAAGATCAAGACGGACAGGACTGCGACGGCCCGCAGGACTTGGACGTCGGTTCTCAAGGAATGCATGGCCCGAATTATCGAGCTCAGGCTGGGTCTGCCAGCGCGGCTTGCAGCATGTCCAGAAAGACGCGGGTTTTCGCAGGCATCAGTTTGCGACCCGGAAAAACGGCCCATGCCGTGTGTGAAGGCAGGCACCAGTCGGGCAGCACACGGCGCAGTTCGCCCCGAGCGACCAGCGGGCGCGCAAACTGATCTGGCGCTGCGGCGATGCCGCACCCCGCACGTGCCATGAGGATGAGCAGTTCTGGCGAGTTGGCGTGGACACGGCTGGGTGGGGTGCCTTCCCAGCGTGTCTGCCCTTGCGTGAGCGTCCAGGTGTGGCGCTCCATCGATCGGCTGGGCAGTTGCACGGTCTGATGTTGAAGCAAGTCGGTGGGTTCACGAGGCTCTCCATGTTCGGCCAGATAGTGGGGCGAGGCATACAAACCGTTTTGAAAGACGATCAGGCGACGTGCTGCCAGCAGGTTGTCGTCGGGCAGTTGCCCCATGCGAATGGCCACATCAAAGCCTTCACCCAGCAGATCTACGCGACGCGGCGACAGATCCAACTCCAGCGTGATGTGGGGGTACATGGCCACAAACGCGGCCAGATGTTCTTGCAGCAGCAAGGTGGCAAAGTCGCTGGGCATTGACACGCGCAAGCGACCGCCGGGTGCGGCCTGGCGGTGCTCACGCAAGGCCGCAACGGCGTCGACCTCGGTGGCCACCTGGCGTGCGTGCTCCAGCAGTTGCAAGCCGAACTCGGTCAATGTTTGCCGGCGCGTGGTGCGCAACAGCAGGCGCTCACCCACCTGATCTTCCAGCAAGCTGATGCGCCGTGACACGGTGGATTTGGGCAACCCCAGCCGGTCGGCCGCGCGACTGAAGCTGCCAAGGTCCGCGACGCGCGCAAAGATCAGCAGGTCGTTGGGTTCAATGTGAGGTGCCGCTTGAATTGATTGTTCCATTTTTGGAATGATGATGCCCATTCAGAGGTCTTATCAAGTGTTTTCTTGATCAATACAGTAAGCACATCGCAATTCACTTTGGAGCTCACCATGAAGATCCTGCAAATCAACGCCAGCGCTCGCACCGAAGGCGCCAACTCCACTCGCGTGGCCAACCGTGTGACCGAGCGTCTGCTGGCTCAAAATCCGGGTGCCTTGGTGACCGTGCGTGACTTGGCGGTGACGCCTCACCCTGTGCTGGATGGGGCAGCGTTGGGCGCACTGTTCACACCCACAGAACAACGCACCCCCGCGCAAGCGGCACGCGTGGCCATGGACGATGCCCTGATTGCCGAAGTGCAAGCCCACGACGTGATCGTGCTGGGCGTGCCGATGTACAACTTTGGGGTGCCGGTGCAACTCAAGAGCTGGTTTGACGCGATTGCCCGTTCGGGCGTGACGTTCCGCTACACCGCCAACGGTCCCGAGGGGCTCATCAACGGCAAAAAGGTGTTTGTCGCGTTTGCGCGCGGTGGCATCTATCGCGGCACGCCAGCGGATTCGCAGACGCCTTACATCCAGACCATCCTGGGCTTCCTGGGCATGACCGATGTGAAGTTCATCTTTGCTGAGGGCTTGAACATGGGCCCGGAAGCCGTCGAGAAGGGCTTTGCACAAGCCGAAGCCGATTTGAATGCCGCATTGGCCTGATCATCAGGTCAGGTCAGCCCTGCTGACCCGCTGAAGGACGTATTTGCTGAGGAGCCTGCCATGACACAACTTGTTCAAACCGAAGTGGTGAGCCACTCCCGTCAAGTGGAACAGCAGGTCGCTGGTCATCCCACGTCAGACGGCGCGGGTGTCAAGCTCAACCGGGTGCTCACCCACCAATGGCAGCGACGCCTGGACCCATTCCTGATGCTGGACGCCTTTGGCAGCGACAAGCCCGATGACTACATCGCAGGCTTCCCGGATCACCCGCACAGGGGCTTTGAAACGGTGACCTACATGATTGCCGGGAGGATGCTGCATCGAGACAGCGCCGGGCATGAAGGTTTGCTGGAAAACGGCGACGTGCAGTGGATGACGGCTGGGCGAGGGCTGATCCATTCCGAAATCCCTCAGCAGGAAGACGGCGTGATGGAAGGTTTTCAGCTGTGGCTGAACCTGCCAGCGAAAGACAAGCTGTGCGAGCCTTGGTACCGCGATATTGCCGCAGACGCATTGCCCCGATTCAGCAATGGTCAGGGCGCAGAGGTCACGGTGATTGCCGGCCACTCCCACGGGGTCACGGGCGCCGTGACGCGTGAGGTGACCGCGCCGCTGTACCTGGATGTCCACATGACATCTGGGGGGCAATTTGCACAACGCTTGCCGGCCGAGCACAACGCATTCATCTACGTGTACCGCGGCAATGTGTCCGTTGCCGGGCAGTCCGTGCCGGTGCAGCGCATGGCCATCTTGTCCAACGATGCGGTGTCCGATGGCGTGACCGTGCAGGTCACAGGTGATGCTCGTTTTCTGTTGATCGCGGGGCGGCCATTGCGTGAGCCCATCGTGCAGTACGGCCCTTTTGTGATGAACTCCCAACAAGAGATCTACCAGGCCATTCAGGACTTCCGAGAAGGGCGTATGGGTTGAGGACCCATCCCACCTTGGGAAGGCATTGATAACCATCTGTCTTGGATGGTTATTTTTGCCTCAATTAAATCGCACACGATTAAATCGCTGATGATTTGAAAATCACATCCACGAATCGGACAACCATGACAGCTTTTTACGACTTGAGCGCGCAAAGCCTGCAAGGCCAGCCCATTGACATGCGAGCCTACGAGGGCAAGGTGGTGCTGGTGGTCAACACGGCCAGCAAGTGCGGCTTCACGCCGCAGTACGCCGGCCTGGAAACTTTGTACGAGCAGTACAAGGATCAGGGGTTGGTCATCCTGGGCTTTCCGTGCAATCAGTTTGGTAACCAAGAGCCGGGCAATGCCGACGATATCAAGTCGTCGTGCCTGATCAACTACGGTGTGAGCTTTCCCATGTTTGCCAAGGTGGACGTGAATGGGCCGGCGGCGCATCCTGTTTTCAATTACCTGACACAGGCTTTGCCCGGTTTCCTAGGGCGTCGCATCAAGTGGAACTTCACGAAGTTCCTCATCGGACGCGATGGGCGTCCCGTCAAACGCTTTGCCACCCTCACCAAGCCTGAGAAACTGGAACCCTACATTCGTCGCGCCCTGGGATTGGCATGAGTACGCGTGAATCGGTTGACCCTCAGTTGCTGGAGAACCAGTTGTGCTTTCCGCTGTACGCGGCAGCGCGACTGGTGACCCGGCTGTACCAGCCCTTGCTGGAGCCCTTGGGGTTGACCTATCCGCAGTACATCGTCCTGATGATTTTGTGGGCCGATGCGCCGTGCTCGGTCTCGCACATCGGTGAGCGAGCCAAATTGGCGTCCAACACGCTGACGCCTTTGCTCAAGCGCATGGCCGAGCAAGGCTGGGTGAGACGTGAGCGTGCGCAAGACGACGAACGGGTGGTGCACATTCATCTGACGGAATCGGGCCTGGCGCTGAAGGCGCAATGTGCCTGCATCCCTCAACAACTGCTGGCCAAGATCGGGTATCCGATGGACGAAGGCCGGGCACTCAAAGGCAGTCTGGACCGGTTGGTGCAGCACTTGCTGGCGCTGGATGCTGCGGGCTGACGGCACAGCCGGCACTCAAGCCGCTGCAAAAGACGAGACGCGATTGCGTCCTTCCTTCTTGGCTTGGTACATCGCCACGTCCGCCTGCTGCTGAATCGCCTGCATGGGTTGTGGATCGCGGTCGCCGCAGGCCACACCAATGCTGGCCGTGATGGTCAGGGGCGTGTTGTGGTTCACCACGGGTTGCGTCCGCTCGATGGCCAGTCGCAGTGACTCGGCCAACCTGATGGCGCCAGCCTGGTCCGTGTGTGGCAGGAAGATGGAGAACTCTTCGCCACCAATTCGCCCCACCAGATCGCTGCGTCGAATCTGTTGCGTGAGCGTGTTGGCAACCACCTTGAGCACCTCGTCGCCTGCGGCGTGGCCGTAGGTGTCATTGATGCGTTTGAAGTGATCCAGATCCACGAACAGCACGGCGTACGGTTGTTTTTGTCGGGCGCAGGCATGAATCTGGTGGTCGCACGCAGCGTAATAGGCGCGTGCGTTCATCAGGCCTGTCAGAGGGTCATGACTGGCCAACTGGCGCAACTGCACGTTGTAGCGTTGCATGCGGTGAAAGTACGACAGGGACCGGTCGACGTAAGCATGGAAGAACACGCCCAGGTACAGCAAACTCAGGACACCTGTGGCCAATGCGTTGGACGAGTACGGTGCGTCCAGATGAGCGTTGCCCAGCAGGAATCCCAGCACCGTCCCCATCGTGACACACCACCCCGCTGTGGCCCCCAGCATGATGAAGGTGCCGGGCACGTTCACGTAGAACCAGAGTACGCGTAGTTCGTCGGAGGGGACATAGATGGCTGATGATGTGTATTCCAGCAACCCAACGATTTCGTAGGTCCAGGCAATCGGCATCAACCAGCGAGGACGGTTGCGCAAGCAAAGCCACAGGACGGTGGCCGTGCTGGTGAACACGCACATGGACCAGAAATGGGGCCACCCGATCGGGTTGACTTTCGTCAGCGTGCCCGCGATGAACAGCGCAGTGAAGAACGCCCCCGACACCATCAGCAAAATCAGCAACTTGTAGCGGAATGCCAAGTCTTCTTCTGATTCAGAAAAGGACACATTGCCGAACAGCAAGCGGGTCAGGGCGGACAGGCAGGGGTGGACAGACAGGCGGGCCATGGTTGCAGCAGGGACATCCAAGTTCCTAGTAGACAACGATGGCGCATCGGGTTCAAGTCCTGCGAGGCAAGAGCGCCTTGGCAGCTTCGATCCGCAGTGCCATGTCGATCGACGGATCATTCATCACACGCAGCAAAAAGGTTTTGGGATCATGCTCTGCGAATGCGCAGGCAACAGGCTGCGCTTCGGCGAAGGGCGCCGCTGCTGCAGGCGCGCACCACAGCGCCTTGCTTTGCGACCATGCGGCGCTCGAGATGCTGCGCAGTTGACCCAGCATGTCAGCCTGCGCGTCGTCACCGGGCTGAAGGTCGAGCCAAGGGGTGTCTTCGAACACCGGTGCCAGGTCGCGTGCAATGAACGCTGACCATTGCTCTGTCTGCACTGGCTGAGGTGGCAAGGACGGGCGGACCGCTTCTGCGTCGGGGGACACTGTGGGCCAACAACGAATGTGTTTGGCGGGCATGTCCGTCAGGTATTTCTGGCACAACGCATTCAGCGCGTGTGCACCGTCCGCCACCGGGATGGCGACCTGAACTGAAAACCACAGTTGAAAGCCATCGACCCCGTTGACAACGATGGCCGGCGCGGGCCAGGCCAGGTCTTCTTGCACCCCCTCCCAGAGTCTGACGAGGTGATGCCAGGCCGCGTGGTGCCTGACCTCCACGCACAACGCTTGCGTTGTGATGCTGCTGTCTTGCGGTGCGGCGCCATAGAGACGCTGTAATTCGGTGACCAGTCGGCTCATGGTGTCTCAGGCAGTAGGCAGCAGTGCCAGCACCTTGTCAGCCGGGCGGCACAAGGCCGTGCCTTTGTCCGTCACCACAATGGGGCGATTGATCAAGGCAGGATGCGCAGCCATGAAGTCCAGCAGTTGATCATCCGACCATTTGGGGTCAGCCAGGCCCAATTCCTCATAGAGCTCCCCTTTGGCGCGCAGCACATCGCGGACGCTGCCGCCAGTCGCCTCGATGAGTTGAACCAACTCCGCACGTGACGGCGGGTCTTCCAAATAGAGGATCACTTCAGGCTCCATGCCTGCATCGCGGATCATGCCCAGCACAGTGCGGGACGTGCCGCACTTTGGATTGTGAAAAATCTTGACAGAACTCATGGTGAAACAGGGGCCAGGATGATCGCCCAAGGTGGTCTCAGGATTGCACGGATGCGGGAGCCGTGAAGGCATAGCCCAGTTGGTGGGCCGTGCGGATGGGCAGCGATTCTCCCAGCACATCGGCGGCTTTTTTTCGCAACCGTGTCACCAGGACGCTGAGTCGCTCACTCCCTTGCGCGGATCGCAAGCCGAAGACTTCCTGCAGCAACTCTTTTTTGGACACCACCGAGCCATTGGCTCGAATGAGTTGCTGCATCAATGCAAATTCCTTGGTGGTCAGCGGCAGCGCACCGCCTTGTGGGGTGAGCAGGGTCCAAGTCTGCATGGAGAGTCGCCAGGGGACCTCGTCATTCGTGGTTGACGCAGGGGCGCTGTCGGGGATCACCGTCTCTGGCGGCGGAGATCCTGCTTGATGCCGTCGGTGGGCGGCCGCGTCAACGTTGGCGGCCAGTTCCCGGAAATCCACGGGTTTGACCAGGTAGCGGTCTGCGCCAGCCTTGAGTCCCAGCAGCCGGTCATCCAGCATCACCCGCGCGCTGACGATGATGGTGGCCACGCGGGGATTTTTACTGAGCACCTCGGCAATGGTCAGCCCGTTGTCGCCAGGCAAACCAATATCCAGAATGACCACATCGACCGGCTCAGCCGCGAACCGGACATAGAAGTCACGGGCGTTGGACACGCCCCATGTGGGGTAGCCCTCGCCAGAGAGGTATTCCTGCGTGCTGGCCAGTTGATCCGGATCGTCTTCAACAATCGCAATACGAGGCTTCATGTAACGAGATCAGGTGACAAGGTGTTGAGACCGGGGAATGGAGAGTGTGAACATACTGCCCACGCCTTCCTGACTATCGACGGAAATGCTGCCTTGGTGCAATTCACAAATTCGACGTACCAATGACAAACCCAAGCCTGCACCGGGTTTGCCTTGTGCACCGCGTCCACGGTGGTACTTTTGAAAAATGTCGCTGATTTCGTCGGCAGCAATGACGTGCCCCCTGCAGCCATACCAATCAGTTGTAGAGAGGACCAGGGTTTTGCAGGTTAACCGATCCTTCATCTTCTGATGGATTGGTGGTTCGGTGTTTGGCTGCGAATGCTGCCGCGTGGATGGGGCGTTCCGTGCGGCTGCATCGAGGTCACCGAAGCTGGGCGGAGAATCTGATCAAAGTCGAAGAGGCACGGGGGCGAACCGAGCAGGTCCAGCGGTTGAGACAGATGCTCGCCGGCAAGCAGTCGCTTAGCGAGGTGCTTCCTGCGGAGTCAGCTGATTCGATTTGATGCTCAGCCAGTCCATCAGTGATTGCACGGCACCATCCAGTGTCTCAGATGCACCGCTCAAGATCAGTCCGGGTTGCTCGGGTGGCTCATAAGGGCTGTTGATCCCAGTCATATTGGGGATCAGGCCTTGGCGCGCCTTTTTGTAGAGGCCTTTCACGTCCCGTGCTTCGCAGACTTCCAGCGGGGTGTCGACATACACCTCCAGGAATCGATCCGAACCGATCAGTTCGCGAGCCATGTCACGCTCTTTGCGAAAGGGCGAGATGAACGCAGTCATCACCACCAGCCCTGCGTCGACCATCAGTTTGGCCACCTCGGCAATGCGCCGAATGTTCTCGACGCGGTCGGCATCGGTGAATCCGAGGTCCTTGTTCAACCCTTGTCGGATGTTGTCGCCGTCCAGTATGTACGTGTGCCAGCCCTGCTCGTGCAAGGACTGCTCCAGCGCGTTGGCGAGTGTGGATTTACCTGACCCGGACAAACCGGTGAACCACAACACACAGCCGGGGTGTCCATTGAGTTGCTCACGATGGTGTCGTTGCACGCTCAGCGCTTGGGTGTGCAGGTTCTCCGCCCGTCGCAGGATGTGCTTGAGTTCAACCGATGCCAGCGTGCGGCCCAAGCCCTCGTCGAGCAGGCTTAGCGTTTGTCCGGCTTGTATGGGTGTGCTGGTGGCAATGTTGCAGATGGCGGTCTCGTTCCGCTGCAGTGTGGTGCAGGGCAGATGACCACCTG
Organism: Aquabacterium sp.; assembly: GCF_049317225.1. GTDB lineage: Bacteria > Pseudomonadota > Gammaproteobacteria > Burkholderiales > Burkholderiaceae_C > Aquabacterium. Next base: position 90,815 of record NZ_JBMOIR010000005.1, read on the forward strand.
TGGCAGGGTCGATCTTGTACTTGATGCGCGTCACGCTCAGTGTGTGCGCGGCCCCTTGCATGCGAAACAGGTATTCACGGCCAGCCAAACCAGCCTCGCTGTCGTGCCATTGCACAAGCGCCTCGAACTGTTCACTCAGGATGTCGGAAGGGGACAGAGCGGTCGACATGATTTACAAAGGGCTGTTCAGGTGGCGCCAACATCCTACGCGTCAGCAGCGGGGCTTGAAACCGCAGGAACCCCAGTCAGCGCAGCCAGCGCCATGGACACGATGCGTGCCTGCGTGGTGACGTGTACGGTGTAGTGCGGGGCTTGCACGCGTGCCATGGAAATGCCGCAACTGTCTGAGACGATCACCGTGTGGTCACAGGCCGGTAGCACGGCATCCAGTACCTCGGTCATCACCTTGGCCATGGGCTGTGGATGCTCCGGCTGAGACTGGCGCAAGTTGGATCCAGCAATGATCGCGACGTCAAAGCGAGGCAGGGGCAGTCCGGTATAGAGCACGCTGTCATCCTGGATGCTCAGCACCATGGCATCCATGGCTCTCTCGAGCATCAGGAGTTTGCCGGCTGCATACGCAGTTTGAATGCCCGGTGACAGGCGCTCACCACCAAGGCGGACACCTCGCTGATCAAAGTAGCCCAAGCGTGGATAAGCCTGAGACAGTGCCTGTTCAAGTTGAAGGTGCAAGTCATCCTGTGTGCGTGCACCAATGACCAGGACGGTCGGCACGCGACCTTGCCCTTCAACCAACTCATGCAGGATGTGTGCGTACAAATGAGGTGCGGTGACCGCGCCCAGTTGTGGCTGGGCGTTGACTTCGCAGATGGACCCGCCGATCTCAAACCATGAGCGACCAATGTCTGGAATCAGCAAATCGATGCCTGCCAGATCCAGTTGGAGCGCTTGTGCAGCGCGGATGGCCAGTTTCGCGTTATCGGGGTGGACCTGATCCAACACGGCAACGGGCATCCCACCTGTCCCGACATTGGCCGTTCTGCGCAGCCGAATGAACGCGCCGGGCTTGGGGATGCTTGCCTTCGAGAGCCCAGCCTTGTCCAGCAACGCTTGAGCCTCATCATCCCAATCCAGGCGCTTCAACGGGGCGGCCGGGCCCACGCCACGGCGTGGGTCTGCATTCAACGTGTCAAGCAAGGCTGCGATTGAATGCACGCCATCTCCCGTGACACCACCCGGCACGCGCTCGACGGCCCACAACAATTCACCGTTGAAAACGGTGAGACGGAAGTCGCGACCGTGAACGTGCTTCTCAACCAGAACATTGCCGGACATCGCCTTGGCGATCTCGTAGGCTTTGCGTACCTCGGCTTCGTTGTCCAGTCCCGCGGCCACCCCCGCGCCGCCATCAAGGTCCATGGGTTTGACGACGACTGGATAGCCTAAACGTGTGGCAACTTGAACGGCTTCGCTGGCACTGCGGGCGATGCTGTGTTGCGGGACGGGGAGTCCGGCTTGCTTGAGCAAGCTGGCTGCCCATTGTTTGTGTCGGGCAATCTTTGTCGAGATGTTGGGGGTGGCATCCGTGAAAGTGCTGTCCAGCCAACGTCCTCGACGACCAAAGCCAAATTGATAGACCTCGACACCTAAACTCTGAACGGGGATGCCTGCCTCAAAAGCAGCTTGCAAAAAACGCGGGGTGTTCGCGCTAATGGGTGCAACGCCTCGTAAAGCATCACTGATGGTCCGCACATGGGTGAGCCAGTCAAATGGCTCGGTGTTCGGGGCTTCAATGGCCTGCCTCAGCGCTGTGACGGCTTCGGTGAGCGCGCGCTTGCCGACTTCAGATTGACCCGGCATGGATGGCACGATCAGAAGCGGTGGGGCATCAGACGCGCTGTCCTGCTTCAAGCTGATCAACTGGGGGGGCTCAAAAATGGGCAGGCCCGCCGTCTTGAGGACGTGGCAAGCCCAGTGCGCGACCCAGAGTGAGCATTTCTCTGTCAGAGACAGCTTGCCAGGGGCATCTTGAAAGCCATTGGGGGTGCCTGCTATGGCTGACCACTGTGCAATGCAGCCGTCAATTGCCTCTGCGTAATCAGCGCGCCTGGAGGGCGGTATGTCGAACCGCAGTCGCGCCACCACACATGGATGCCGAAGCCCTCTGTAGTAGCCGGGTATGACTCGGCAATGTGCGAAGGACAGCCAGTTGGCGGCAGATGGGTTCGTCACGTTGATTTGCTCGCGTTAATGGTCAACAGCGACCACCGCATGCCCGTTTGACCACCGGGCAACAGATCGACGCCCAGCGTGTCATCAATGGCCTGATTGATGGCTTCGTTTGTGGCAAATCGCAAATCAAACAGCTGCCGACAAAAATCGGCCATCTGGCTTCGGTGATCAAAGCACCAGTGAAAGCGCACCAAGTCGCAGGCGTCAACCTGCCAGCCAGCCGATCGAAGTTCATCCAGCGTGGTGTCGCCCAGGAAGACCCCTTCATGGCCGGTGCTGTTGTGTGCCCCCACAAAGCCATCCAAAAAGGACGCAACGTCTGATCCAGCCGCAACGTCCGACAACACCAGTCGGCCACCGGGCTTGGTCACTCGGTGCATGTCTGTGAAGAGCGGACGCTTGTCTTCGATGTGGTGTACGCCTGCAAGGCTGATGACCACATCTTGGGAGTCATCGGCCCATGGCAGCGGCAGCAGTGGCTGACTCGGCGGCAAGGGTGAGTTGGCAGTCCGTGATGCGATGAAGCTCGCGCAGGGCTCATGACCAGTCCATTGAACGCCCGCCGGCAGGTAATCGGCCAAGTAGCCACCGCCAGCCGGCACATCGGCCACGCTTTGACCAGGGGTCAAGCAGGCTCGCGCGATGGCCTGGAGAAACTCCTGATCTCTTGCCCGCGGGTGGCAACGCATGGCGAGGTCATAGGCCGAACCGCGGACATCAAACAGATCGCTGTAGCTTTTCATGAAATGTCTTCGTCCACGGAGGCTTGAGTACTCAACGTTCACCCAGTGACTCGTTGAGCGTCTTCACCAGCGGCTTCATCAAGTAACGCAAAACCGTGTTGGAGCCCGTCTTGATCTCTACCGTGGCGGTCATGCCTGGTTGAATCTCCATGTGTGCACTGGCGCGTCCCGAGAACTTCTTGCCCGTGGTACGAACTTGAACGCGGTAATAGGCCTGCTCGTTCTGCTTCAGGTCTTCGGTCAGGGTGTCCGCACTGATGTAGGTCAGCTTGCCGTTCAGCGAGCCGTAGATGGTGTAGTCGTACGCATCAATTTTCACGTTGGCATCCAGCCCCGGCTTCAGGAAGGCAATGTCCGCCGGGCGAACTTTTGCTTCCACGACAAGGTCGTCTTCCAGCGGGACGATCTGCATCACTTCTTCGGATGCCTTGACGACACCGCCCACGGTGTTGATGCGAATGTTCTTGACAACGCCACTCACCGGCGACACCAAGTGTGTACGGGTCAGCTGATCCTTGCGCTGAGCCAAGGTTTGCTCCACGCCAGCAAGGTCTTCTTCCACCTTGCCCAGTTCGGCTTGCGTGTCTTGCGTGTACTTGTTGCGCTTGTTGACGATCTGTGACTCGAGGTCTGCGACCTGCCGCTGAATCTTCAGCACTTCAGCCATGCTGATGTCACCGGTCGCCAGCAGGGGCTGGTTCATCTGAAGCTCGCGCTTGGCCAATGCCAGGATGCCTTGAAGCGCGCTGATCTCTGACCCGATGGCTTGACGCCGTTTGGCCAACAGCAGTAATTGGTTCTCTTTGAACTGCGGGTATTCTGCGACTTCGTCTGGGAACTTGGGTTCCCCGCCAAAGATCTCGGCATTGAGGCGAGCCTTGGCCGCACGCAATGCCGTCGCCTTGGCTCTGGTTTCCAGATAGGCTGCCTCGGTCTTGGTCGTGTCCAGCTTGACCAGCGTTTGTCCCTTGGTCACCTGGTCGCCTTCTTTCACCAGCACAGCCTCGACCACGCCACCATCCGATGACTGGATGATTTGAGTACGAGAGCTGGCGATCACTTGCCCCGGAGCCCGGGTCACTTGATCAATTTCAGCCTGAGAGGCCCAGACCACGAAAATGATCAGACACAGCAGCGTGATCCAAAGCAGCAGGTGAGGCCGCTGGCTGTCGTCGCGCACGGCGGAGCGCTTGCGTCCGAACAGATTGGAAAAGAAAAGCTTGTTCATGCTGTCTCACCGCCGGCAGATGGCGTTGGATGTTCAGTTTTATTCGGGTTGGGACGTGCTGCCATGAGCTTGGCCAGGGCCGCGTCGCGTGGCTCGCTCATGACCAGTCGCGCCTTATCAACCACCATGATGTGATCGACCAGACCCAGCAAGCTGCGCTTGTGTGTGCACAAGACGATGATGGCGTCCTGGGGGGTGTCAATGAAGAGGTTGCGCATCACAAAGGCCTCCAGATCACCGTCCATGGAGGCTGTCGGCTCATCCAGAAGCAGGATCTTGGGCTTGGCCAACAGCATGCGGGTCAAGCCGACCAACTGGCGTTGACCACCAGACAAACCGCGACCGCCCTCGAAGATGGGCAACTCCAACCCTCTTGGATGGGCGCGAATCAGGCGATCCAGACCCGTGCGCGCTGCGGCAGACAGAATTTGCGCGTCTGTGGGGGAAGGCAAGCCCAGCGTCAGGTTTTCGCGCAGCGTACCATTGAACAGCCGCACATCTTGTGTGAGGTAGCCAATCTGTTCACGCAGAAACTCCGGCGCCAGATGGCGCATGTCGACCCCATCCAGAAAGACGCGTCCCTCCGTTGGCTTGTAGAGCCCTGACAGCAGCTTGATGAGCGTGGATTTCCCCGACCCAACCGGTCCGATCAAACCAATGCGCTGCCCGGGCTTGATCACGAGATTGGTCGGTTGCAGAGCCGTGCCCGCTTCCTCGTAGCTGAAGGAAGCGCCCTCCAGTCTGATCTCGCCCTGACATGATTCCGGAATGATGACGCGTGTGTCGTTTTCCTGATCTCTGGGCAGCGCCATCATGGCATCCAGCTCTTTCAGTGCTGAGCGGGCATGCTGCCATTGCACAAACAAACTGGCGATTTGATTGATTGGAGCCAGCGCACGGTTGCTGATGATGGAGCACGCAATCAGCGCACCTTGTGTCACCAGACCCTGATTGATGGCATAGGCGCCCACGGCGATCAGGCAGACATAGCCCAGGCGCTGAATCGTTTGAGAGAGATTGCTTGACAGCATCGAAGCGGTGCGAATGCGCAACTCGCGTTCGCCAGATTCCGCCGTGAAGCGTTGCCATTTGTTGAACAGCTTCCACTCACCACCTGCAGCCTTGATGGCTTCAATGCCATCAATGGCTTCAATCAACAGGCCGTTCTTCCGGTTGGCATCCTGCAATTGCTCCTCAGACAGGTGAGAAACACGCCAGCGTGCGTACAGGCCGGCAATCAATGACAGGGGCAGCATGGCCAGCGGAACCAGTGCGATGGGGCCGCCAATGATGAAAATGATCCAGATGAAGAACAGCGCAAACGGGGCATCAGCCATCAGGAACAGTGTCCCCGACGTCATGAAGTTGCGCACCATTTCAAACTGGCGAATCTGCCCTGCAAACGTGCCCACCGCTTTGGGGCGCGCGTCCATCCGAATCTGCAGCATCCGGTTGAAGAAGACGCCGGACAACTCCAGATCAATGGCCTTGCTGGCGCGTTCCAGCATGGCCGTGCGCACGTAGGAGATCAGCATTTCCAGGCAGATGGCCAGGAAGGCACCAATCGTCAACACAACCAGCGTGGAGTAGCCTTGCGTGGGAATGACACGGTCATACACCTGCATGCTGTAGAAGCCGCTGACCAGCGCCAACGTGCTGATCAGGAACGTCGCCAGCATGGCTTCAAGGAAGACGCCGCGCCGCTTGCTGATGGCATAGAAAAACCAGTCGCGCGCAGACACGGGCGCTTTGCCCTCGGCCTCACTGAGTTGTGGCGCCGTGCGCAGCATGGCGAACGTGCCGGTGCGTGCCACGGCAGCACTTAACTCCGTGATGCTGCCGTCAGCTTCCTCGCACGAATAGTGGCCGCTGCTGGTGACGCCACGCAGCAGTTTCACGGTCAAATCATCCGGACCAACCCACAGCGCAGGCAACTGTTCCTTGGTGATGGGCTCATTGGATGTGGATGCATCGCCGTCGGGGACGATCGAGAGCCATAGCTCCAAGATACGCTGGGTGGAACTCAGACTCTGTACTTCGGCACCCAGAGCCGTGACCGAAGTCATTCCAAACCGGTGAATGGGAACCGCTCGTCCTTGCATGCCTGCCAGGCGCGAGAGCAGCTTGGCCAAGGAGATATCAAAGTTACTGGTTTCCACGTGCGCGGATTCAATGGCGGAAGTCGTCATGGGGTACGGCCCCTGTGGGGCCGATTCTCACTGTCATTGTTGTTCTGCGGAAGGCAATGCATCGTCAGCACTGCTCGCGGTCAGCTCACCGGTTGCGATCCGCAACTTGATGGCAGACAAGGCTCCCCCCCACTCGGTGTCGATGAGCGAGTAGCGTGCCTGAATGGATTCGCTGCGTGCATTCAACACATCCAGCCAAGTCTTGCGGCCGGCTGCATATTGGCGCACATACGACTCGTACATGTCCCGTGTGACGCTCACCAGTTCTCGCAAAATGGCGGTGTCCTCACGCGCTGACTGAACCTTGTTCCAGTCTGTGCGAACGCTGTCTGAAATGTCCTTGATGGTCGCCTGTTCTTTGTAGGCCGAGGCACTTTCCTGGGCCCTGACTTCATCAATCGCTGACTTGGCAGACAGGCCGTTGCCCGTCTGCATGGTCAGCGCCAGATAGGTGGCTGTGTTGGGATAGTTCTTACCCCAGAGCAGTTCATGGCGAACAGCAATTTGAGGATTCAAAACTGACTTTTTGACTTCAACCTCCGCTTTGACCGCGTTGGTTTCTGCTCCGAGGCGCTTCATCTGAGGGGAGTAGCCCAGGACTTTCTGGACGGTTGATTCGAGATCGCCTGTGGTGGTCAGATCAGGCTTTGGTGCACGAATCTCCGTGACCGGCGCGCCCGTGGCTTGCGCCAAATCGGCCCTGGCATTCATGGCGGCTGTCTGCAGTTGCAGGCGCTCTGAACGCGCTTTCTGCAGCCGTGCCTTGGCCGTGATGACCTCACTCGGTGAGCCAATCCCCTGTGTGCTACGTCGTTCGATCAGCGTCAGCAGTCGCTCGTGCTCTGCAACGTTTTCTTCTGCGGCTTCGATTCGTGCTTTCAGTCGAACCAGCTCCAGAAACGTCGCGGTGACACGGCTCAGCATGGACTGCTCGGTTTCAGCAAGTGCCGCCTCGGCCGCAGTCAGCTTAGCCTCGCTGGATTGGATGCCTGCCGTGATGCGCCCGCCAGTCCACAAAGGCTGTTCCAGCCGCAGCGTGGTGACCGACCCGCTGTCAGCGTTGGCCGAAGACTGACCGGAGAGGCTGGGGTAACGCTGCCACTTGGCCCCCTCAACGCCGTACTGAGCCGCTTGCAACTCGTCGCGCTTGGCCGCTACGACGGGGTGATTGCTTGTGACCAACTGGAATGCATCGTGCAGCGTTAATGGTGCGGCATGGGGTGTGCAGGGGAGGGCACACAGCACAGCCAGTACCAATTTGGTGCCAGAAGCAGAACTGAACAATGACAGACGGGGGGCTTGATTCAGGCTGAGCACGGGGTAATCCTTGGGGTCTGAACGACTTTTCGGGGCAAAGGCGATGGGGCGCATATTCAGTATGGCAGACGGGTTTGCCCTGCGCCAACCGCGAGAGTGGTTGCTTTACATCAACGCGCATGAGTTTTGCTATGCCTAAATACCTAATCCTTGCATAATTGTTTGCAAAACGTAACCGCAGTCCGTCTGTGTCTGTGCCAGTTTGCGATCGTTCAATTCCCAGGAGAGAGCCACATGGCGACAAGAAGTAGTCATCCAAACGGAGCCGTTGCAGCCAAGCTTGCCCAGCAGGACAAGCACAACAAGGCGGCGCAACAAGGTCTGATCAACGATGCCCATAAGGATGCTGTGCAAGCCGCAGATCAGGCGTGGCTGAATGATGCCCAGAAGGCTTGGGAAGAGTCCCGCCAAGCTGAGGCCGATGCTTCGGCTGCTGCACAGCAAGGCGACTTGGTCGTTGATTTGGTCACCGCATCGCATGGCGCAACGGTGGTCGGCGAAAGCCTGGTGGATGCCACCTACCCTGTGGGGGACGAGGCGGCTGGTGCGGCGGCGTTGCTGAACTCCGGTTCGTCCGGTGCTGCTGCGGGTGGTGCATCCGCTGGAACTGCTGGTGGCATTTTCTCTGGTGCAGGCGGCTGGATCGCTGGTGGCTTGGGCGCTGCTTTTGCTGCCGGTACGGTGGATACAGGCGACGAAATCCCTAACTTGGTCGTTATCTCGAATGATCATGGCACTGCGGTCTCTGCAGATGCTGAAACCCCTGCGCATTACGAGCACATTCGCGTCTTGCTCGAAACCGAGACAGGCCCCTATGGTGGCGTGCTGGTGGATGGCGTCAACTCGTACGATGTCGCCTTGCTGGATGGTAGCGACGCTGTAGTTCAGTTCAGTGATAAGTTGCCTGCCGATGTCATCGTCCGAACAGAAGGCGAGTACGCCACGGCTTACGCCGGCCTGTTCGCAACGGGCACCGTGAACGACATCTCCGTGTTGGCTGGTGGAGATCACAGCGCCGCTCGGTATGCGATGAACTACGTCGGTGGCATCAAGGTGATGGGTGCTTCTACCGACGTGAGCGCCGATGTGGCCCAACCTGTGGTTTACTTGAACGGCGGTGATCTCACGGTCGAAGCCACTGCTGCTTACTCTTATGCCTACGCATACTTGGGCGGTATGGTGTCTTCGTCAGGCGATGCTGACCCCACGTACACCATGGTTGGGCGCATCGATCATGTTGACGTACACGCCTCTGCGGCAGGCACGATGGCAGGTGCGACCGTCACCTTGGATGGTGACATCACCGGCGGTATCACGGTGGTTGCCTCGGGCTCTGCCGACGTCAGCACGCCGTATAACATCGAGTATGCAGCGGCTCGTTTTGGCGCCCGTGTTACGGGTGATGTCACGGGTGGCGTGGAGGTTTCCGCAACTGGCGAGGGCAGCTATGCCATGGCTGGGGCGTACGTCGGCGGCGATTTCAGCGGCGGCATTGATGTTGTCGCGTCGGGGGCGTATGTCGTCACTGGCGAGGATAGCCAAGGTTCGCGTGCTTATGGGTATGTCCTCGCTGAGGGTGATTTGCATGGCGACGTGAGTGCTCATGCAGAGTCAGAGCGCTCTTATGCGTATGCGTTTGCTTATGCGCAAGGCAATGCGTATGGCGATGTTTCCGCTACGGCCTCGGGCGCAACGTCACGTGCTTACGCTGGCTTCTATGTGGGCGGCACTTACTCTGACGATGTGACAGTGACGGCTGACGGCGAATATGCTCGTGCTTACGCACGGTTCAACGCGCGGCCCTATCCAGGCTCTCCGGACGGGGTACTGGAGGGTAGTTCGCTGGCGGTTCATGCCACTGGCGATTACTCGTATGCATACGCCTACGCGGGTGCCTACCTGTCGAACGACACATTCTGGTTGCATGGCACGGCTGGTTCCATCGATGCGGAAGCATCCGGTTTGTCGTCACGCGCCACTGTTCGCTTTAACATCGACGGCGATGTGGCTGGCGACATCCATGTGATGGCCACAGGTGACAACAGCAGCGCGGTCTTCGGCGAAGACTTTGCACAGCGTCATGTGCACATCGCGGGTGACGTGGTTGGTGACGTGACCATTGCAGCGACGGGGACGAATAGCTTCGCCTATTCGTGGACGGATGTCGGGCACGATGTTCAAGGCGACGTGTCGATCACGGCATACAACGGAAGTTACGCCGGATTGAAGATGTCCGCTGAGAATGTTCAAGACATTCACATCACGGCCGGGTCGGGGGACACAACCGGCATGGTGGTGGTCAGCTTGGATGTTGATCAGTACTACGACAACGGCACCACTGAGGTTGCCTCGCATGTTGGTAGCGTCAGCGTCACAGGTGATGTCGGCAGTTCGGTGAGTGTGTCGTTCGCAGACCGCTTTGCCAACGACATCCATCTGGGTACCGATGCGACCGCTTATGACGGCAACTTCTCGTTGTCGTTGGGCGTGGCTGATGACCTGTTGGACAAGGACGCAACCGACTGGTCCTCGGCGCTGGATACGACGGTCACGTCCGAAGACACCGCCTTCCTGAAGGATCACATGATCACGATCGACGGGTTTGCTGATGGCTTGGGCGCTGATTCGATCACCTTCAGTCATGCGGACTTTGCCAGCGCGATTTACGAAGATGGCGGCTCGTTCGACACGATCGCCAGCTTCTTGGCGTCGGCCGATGCTGCGCTGGACACCGTGGGTGTTTATTTCGGTGCAGTGGACACCAACGGTGACCACGTTGCAGACACTGGCTTCTTGGCTGTCGATGGCGATCACAGTGGCATCTCGTATGTGATCCGTTTCACCGATCTCACCGAGTTCGAGCAAGGCTACGTGACCAACTCGGTCCCAGTCAACCTCTGATGCAGTCTTCTGACTGATCAAGCGAGCGTTGTCGCAAAAGCCCGTGCCGAAAGGCACGGGCTTTTTCAATTAAGCTGGACAGCCGATGACCCGATCCGCCTCTACACGTCCTCCCCACGCCGAGAGTCACCCGGTTCTTGAGCAAGCCAAAGCGCTCATCAAGACGGGCGCGAGCAAACAAGCGGCCGATTTGCTACTGACGCATGTCGCCAGCATCCCGAGGCAACCGGGTGCTCATCTTTTGTGCCACGCGGCCTTGGCCTTGCGGTATGAAGACCGGGTCTCCGCCATCGCATGTGCTGAAGCGGCGCACGAACGCATGCCCGATTTGGCTCGCCCATTGGCGCTCATGGCCACGTTGTACGAAGACGCTCGCCGCCGCAAGGATGCCATGCCTGCGCTGCTTCAGGCCCGACAAGCCAAAGCGTCGCCGTTCGAGTTGACCGACATCGGCCGACAACTCTCACGCATGGGTGACCACAGAAACGCCCTGGACGCCGTCAAAGAAGGCTATCGCCAATCTGGTCAGGCATTGGGGTTGGCTTCGTACGCCTTGCGAGTCGCATTGCAATGTGCGGACTGGGATTTTGTCGAGCAGTTGACCCGCCAATTGCTGCTAGCCCATCAACAAGGGGAGACGGAAGCCGCAACCGAGACACCCAGAACGCATGCGCTGTGGTGTGATGACGAGGCGATCAACATCGCGGTTGCCAGCAACTTTGCACGCAAGGCGTTTCCTTCACAAAAGCCGATGGCCACACAGGCGCACGCCGATGCCGCCGGCCGCAAGTTACGGATTGGTTATCTGTCGTACGACTATCGCGAGCATGCGACCTCGCTGCTTGCCATGGGCGCACTGCGTCACCATGACCGCGACCGGTTTGAGCTTTATGGTTATTGCACCAGTTTTGACGATGGCTCGGCCATGCGCCGAGACATCCTGTCGCGCTTTGACAAGGTACGAAGCCTGGCAAACCTGAAGGATGAGGCCGCAGCCAAAAAGATCTTTGAAGACCGGATCGACGTGCTCATCGACCTCAATGGGCTGACCGAAGGCACGCGCCTCGGCATCCTCGCCTGGAAGCCTGCCCCTGTTCAGATCAGCTATCTTGGCTTCCCGGGCACCTCGGGTGGTCGCTTCATGGACTATGTCATCGCAGATGGCTACACCGTGCCAGAGGGGGGGGAGTCGCTCTATCCCGAGAAGCTGATCCGGTTACCGCATACCTACCAGGTCAACGACTACATCGCGCGCTATTTGCCCCCGCCGCCCCGCCGGCGCCCGGACGGGCTGCCTGAGGGTGCCTTGGTGCTGGGGGTGTTCAACAATATCAACAAAGTCAGCCGAGACGTCTGGCGGGCGTGGATGAAAATCCTGTCCTCGGTACCCGAGGCGGTACTGTGGCTGCTGGAGCCTGGCGAAGTAGCGCGAGACTTTCTGCGCAAAGAAATTGAGGCGTGTGGCGTCGAGCCATCTCGCGTGGTGTTCGCGCCAAAGTGTCGGCAAGAGCTTCATCTCGCTCGCATGAGGCTGTGCGACTTGATGTTGGACCCTTGGCCTTACGGTGGTCACACTACGACCAGTGACGCATTGTTCGCTGGCGTGCCAGTGGTCACGCTGGAGGGGCGCAATTTTGCATCCCGTGTCAGCGGTGGGCTGCTGCATGCAGCCGGACTACAGGGATTGGTGCAAAAGGACACCAATGCGTACGTGCAGTGTTGTGTCAGTTTGCTGCGGGACCCCAAGCGACTCATGGCGCTCAAGCAGCATCTGGTCCGGCAACGTCGACAATTGCCGGTCTTTGATGCTGTTGGGCGAACCATGTACCTGGAAGCGGCCTACACCGCTGCGCACGAGCGCGCCGTGAAGGGCTTGGCGCCAGATCATTTGTGGGTCAGACCTCGGCGTGCTCCCCCTCAACCGGTGACCGCCAAGCCATGACGAACCAACGCAATGCCGACCCAGCGCCGTTGCGCGTGGCCGTGGTGACACCCTGCTGGCAAGAGTCACCCGAGATTCTGGGGCGCTGCATGGCTTCCGTGCGTGCGCAAACTTATCCTGTGACGCACATTCTGGTGTCTGATGGGGCAGACCTATGTGTGCCGCAACCATCGGGTGTGATGCACATTCGGCTGCCATTCAACATCGGCAACAGTGGCGGGACCCCACGTGGCTTGGGGGCACAGCTCGCCTTTAACCTCGGGTTTGATGCCGTCGCTTTTCTGGATGCAGACAACTGGTATGACCCCGGGCATATCGAGTCTGCAGTGCACGCCTTGCGTCGACAGGCCGATGTCGTGTTTGCGCGCCGTCGAGTGGTCTTTCCTGACGGCGAGGTGATGACCGCCAAGGACCCTACAGATGAGTCGGGGCAGCATGTCGACACCAACTGCTACGTCATCAGTCGCCGTGCTGCGTTTTTGATGCCGCTCTGGTTGATGTGGCCGAAAGAGTTCGGGGTGGGCGAGGACCGCATGATGCTGGTCATGGTCAAGAAGACGGGGCTGAGGACGGAAACGCTCGAAACTCCCACCGTCTGGTATCAGACAAACTGGCCCATCCATTACAAGCTGCAGGGCAAGGTGCCCGTCGCACCGCTGAGGGCACCTCAGCGCAGTGTGGCCACGCACTTTGATCACAACACGTTCCACCAGTTAACGGGGATGGCTGCCCCGACTGCGGAAAACGAGGTGCCTTGTGGTGTGGGTGCTCGACAAAAAATGGGTCTGGTGGTGGTCGATTGGCGGATGCGTCAGTCGCGTGGGACGCCGTTGCATCCGATCGCAGATCTGGATCTTTATGTATTGCCAGACGATGTGCCGCACCCATGTGATGAGCCACGTTCGCCAAGCATCGTGGGCATGAGCTTGCCTCGGCACCGGGGTTACTCAGGTACTGCTGCGGGTCTGGCTGCTGCGCTAGCCTTCATGAACGGCTGCAATCAAGTGGTGGTCATTCAGGGCGACTGGACGGCTGCGCAAGACGAGTTGCGGGACATCTATCAACGCGTGACGCTTATGGATGCGCCACTTCAGGTTGAGTCTGTGGTGCTGCGGAGCGGCGAGTCGTGCCACGTCTCCGTGTTCCGCCGGTCACATGCGTATCTGGCTTTGCTGTATGCGCAATTGCTGGTGGACTTTGATGCTGTCACGCGATTGGAGTGGCTTCGTCGCATTGGTCAATGGCGTGCAGGCGGAGACATGAGCGCATCATCCTTGGTGTTGCCTCACGCCTTGCCTCCATCGCGGTTACAGGCTTTGACTCAACGGACCGGCCTCAGGTTGACGGCCCATGCGGGCGTCAATCGAATGGGCGAGAGTCAGAAGGGAGCGATTGCGTGATCTGTCATGCCAGGATTCTGCGAGAGGCGCGAAGCGTCCATATCGTGGTCGCGGTCGTTCTGTGGCTGGTCTCCACATTGACCTCAGCGCAGGACGTCCGGCCAGTCCAGCCCGCCTCAACGTACGTCACGGGCAGTGCATTTTGCGTGGCGCCAAACGGATTGTTCGCGACGGCGAATCATGTGATCAAGGGGCGTGAGGTCATTTTCCTGGGGCAATCGGCAGCCGACAAATTTCTGCGGGCTCGATTGATCAAAGCTGATGCAGACCTGGATTTGGCCTTGCTTCAAGTGCAAGGCAGTTGTCGGCCTGTTGAAATCGCCGAGTGGTCTTCTGTGCCCATTGGGCTAGATGTTTATGTCTTGGGCTATCCCAGTCCCACCTATCTGGGGCGTTCACTGAAAATCACCAACGGGTTGATCAGTGGCTATCGTCGCAGTACCGATATGCTTTTTCAGTTGAGTGCCGCGGTGCAAAAGGGGAACTCTGGTGGTCCGGTGTTTTCTCCTGACGGCCTGGTGGTCGGTGTGGTCGAGCGGAAGCTGGATGCGCTGAAGATGGCCGAGAAAAACGGTGACCTGGTTCAAAACGTGAGCTATGCCATCCAGTCAGCATCGCTGTGCAGGTTCCTGAAGTCCAACGGCGTTGATTGCGCCCCCAAGCAGGTCGATCCCAAGGCGCGGAAAATGTCGCATCAAATTTATGCCGACAATTTGGCGACGACGTGGATCGTCATTGCGCGGGATAGCAAGACCGACGATAACCAAGCCAATAACTGAGACGGTTGAAAGTCATGGAAGATATCTTGTCTGTGTTGATCCCTTTCGAGGGGATTGAAGCCATCAGCATTGGTGGCTCGCGTGCACTGGGTTTGGCATCGGCCACGTCAGACTTTGACATCGTGCTGCATACACGTGATGCAAATTGTTTTGCGAACAATGACTTGATCAAAGCGTTGGAGCAGTTGGGCGAAGGCTGCAAGCTTACAAAGACCCCTGCTTTGATTTCGGCCGAAAAGGGGGGGCAGAAATTTGAGTTCTTCTTAAAGGATCTGCCATCGATCGAGCGCGATGTGGAGCAAGCCAGGCAGGGTAAGTTCAAGTGGTTCATCAAGCCACTGTTTCCGCACGGCGATCTCAGTACAACGCCATTGGCGCATTTGGCGCATCTCGATTGCATGTTCGATCGATCAGGCGCGCTCAAACGCGTCAGAGATGCCGTGACCCCCATGCCTCCTGCGCTGGTGACATCCTTGCTGCAATACTTCTCGGTGCAGATGGACATCACGGTCATTCATGCTTTGAAGGTGAATAAGTATGCCGACCTCCAATATCTGGTGGCCTTGTCATCGCAATTCGTCTTCTTCTTCGACATCCTGATGTTCGCGCTGAACGACACCTATCCTGTTCTGGAAAAAGGCGGGGCAAGACTGGTGCAGCGGTTGCCGAAATTGCCAGAGCAGTATGCAGATGCGTTGCGTGTGCTCCTGCCTGTTGATGGCACCCTGAGTCTGGATGAGGCGCACACTGCCATGCAGGCCCTCAATACTCAGGTGCAAACGATGGTGAAGGACAAGTTGTCCGTGATGACCGGTGTTCGGTCTTGAGGGAAGACTGAGATATGAAGAAGCGACAAGTCGTATTCATTGGTGGTGCCATGCGAAGCGGGACCACGGCGATTCATCGAGCGCTCTGTGGCGGCGATAACACCAATCCCTACATCTCAGAGAGTTGGTACCTTCTCGATGTGATGCGGATCTACAAATGGAATCTGGCCCGCTATGAGGTGCGCAACGAAGACCAGTTCGGATCGGTGGAGAACTTCCAGGACGTCATCTTCAGCAATTTCCGCCAGTACCTGACGCTGATCGCTGCTCGGTACAACGACCCGGAAGTGATCATGCTGAAGAACCCGGAGTTGACGCACCACTTCAACGACATCTCCGACTATTTTCCAAGCTTCAAGTTTGTTGTCATTGTTCGAGATCCGCGAGATGTGATCGCCTCCGTCAAACGTGTCCAAGCGCGCCATATGGAGGATGGTCTTCATACGCCACAAACCGCACTCAAGTCCATGGCTGACTTCTGCCGGGAATACATGTCGTATTACAACGCGGTCGATTTCGTTCGACTGAAGGGCAAGTACATCTTCGTGAAGTACGAAGACTTCGTCTCTAACCCTGCTGATCAATTGGTCAAGGTCGGGGTCTTCACCGGAGCTCAATACGATCCGGACAAAGCCATCAAGTTCTCGGACGAGCACCAGAAGGCTGCCAACTTCGACAAGGACAAGCGTCTGAACGACAAGTTCTCGGGTGCCTTCTGGTCGGACATGTACACCAAAGACATTTCTGATGCTCGGGTTGGTAGCTACAAAAACGATCTGACCGACGACGAGGTGGTCGAGATCCAGAGCCGCATCGGCGACTTTGGCCGCAAGTTCGGTTACTGGTGATCCACAAAGAAAAAGCCCTGAATCGGTGAGATTCAGGGCTTTGTATATGGTGGAGCCGGGGGGAATTGAACCCCCGTCCGTAAGCCATCATCGAGCAGTTCTACATGTGTAGTCGTCTGATTTGATTCTCGCCAACCTGATCGCGCAGCGACACGCTACCAAGCCAGCCAGTCACTTGAATCTTGGCCTGAACCGAGTGACCCGGCTCAAGCCCAGCCTATGTGAATGACCTCTCAGCCCTTGTCTTGCGACTCAAGCCCAGCCCATAGGCCAACTGTTGAGAGGCTCACCGGTATTAAGCGGCGAGTGCGAACGATTCGTCGTTTGCAGTTAGTTTTTTTCCAGTGGATTTACGAGCTGACTGGTGCTCGACATGCCCTGTCCCGAATCCGCACCCACGTCGAAACCAGGTCGGCCCCAGGAAGAAAGGTCATTGTAGGCCGGATCGCTCCGGCCGTGTGACCTTGGTTCAAGATATTGTGCTGCTCGGCCAGATTTCAAGAGGGGTCGACCAAGCCCTTGCACATCTGGTTGAGCACCTCTTCTTCGTCGCCGCCCAACTTGCCCGCTGCCAGCCGTGCGGCACGCTCGATTTCTCGCAAGCGCATGCGCAAAGCGTCTTGAACCGCTTCGGCCTCGGCCATGTCTTCCGGGGTGATGGTGCCCAAACTCCAGAGGCCGCTTTCGTTCCAACCCTGACGCAGCTTGTGCAGCAGATAGCGGCTCAGCTCGGCAGCACGTTGCAGGCCCTCGCTGGACTCGGCAGGCAGGGTGCCATCAATGTGGTTCATGGCTTCCTGCAGGATCACGTCCAGTCTCGACAGTGACACTTGCAGATCAGACAGGGTTCCCTTGGCTTGCATGGGCTTGACGGCGCGTGCTGCGGCTGCCAAGGGGCCAGACAGGTGGATGTCGAATTCGCCGGGTACCACCCGCAGGGCCACGCTGGCATGGTGCAGGTTCGCATGCGGGCTGCGCAGGGCGGCCAAGCCGGCATCGGTGACCGACAGCAGTCGCCCCAGCGTGGACATCTTGTCTCCGGTCAGCCGATGGGGGTAACCCGATCCGTCCAGTCGCTCATGGTGCTCACCAACGGCTCGGGCGATGTCTTTCGGATAGTCGGTCAGTTGTGTCAGCAGCAACTGACCAATGTGGGGGTGAACCACCAACTGGCGGTAGCTTTCGATATCCAATGTGGCCAAAGCATCTGCCTCGCCATACTCGGGGGCCACATACATCTCACCGACGTCGTGGAGCAGGCCAGCGGTCATGGCCATGGAGACCAGCTTGTCGTCGCCACCGCGGCCGCGGGCCAGTGCTCCGGCAACGGCCATGGCCTCTACCGCATGCGCAAAGGCCAGAGGTCGTGCTGTCTGGACCGTGCTCAGCAGCAATTGCACCACCGAGTGCAGGTGTACGCTGGCCGCGCCTTTGATCAGGGCCTCCGCATAAGGCATCAGCAGCGGGCGCAGCGGGCCGTCATCCTTCAGCAGACGAGCCACTTCTTGGGCCAAGGTGGCCGAGGTCACGCCGTCTTCCACCATCAGACTGGTTTCAAGCGGCTTGGTCAGCGCACGGTCCATCAGCTTGCGCTGAAGGTCGCGCGACACAGGCTGGTCGCGTGCCCAAAGCTTGATGCCGCTGATGTCGAAGATGTCGCTGGATGCGATGATCGACTTGGTTTCGCTGGCTTCCAGAATGGTGGCCAGCGCGTGGGGGTTGGCCGTTTTGAAATCGGCCTGAACAGCGGGAAGACTCATGACGTGCTCCTCTGCGGCGCCCATCGTGCAGGCCCTCACCTGCTGGGGCGCCTCGGTACATTATGGCGCCCGGGGCAAGGCACGTCACCTAGCAAAACGCCGGGCAAAACCCGGCGTTTCATCTGTTTCATGAGCCAGCTCAAGAGGCTGGCGGCACGATCAGCTGCGATAGTCGGCGTTGATCGTCACGTAGTCGTGCGACAGGTCGCATGTCCACACCGTGGTCTTGGCTTCGCCACGGTTCAGGCCCACGCGAATCGTGATTTCGCTTTGTTTCATCACGCGCTGGCCGTCTTCTTCCTTGTACTCGGGGCGGCGACCACCCTTGGTGACGACATGGACGTCATCCAGGTGCAAGTCGATCAGGCTCTGATCCAGATCGTCGATGCCCGCATAACCCACGGCTGCCAGGATGCGGCCCAAGTTGGGGTCGCTGGCGAAGAACGCGGTCTTCACCAAGGGTGAGTGAGCAATGGCGTAAGCGGCTTGCGCGCACTCGGCTTCATGGCGGCCACCTTCCACGGTGATGGAAATGAACTTGGTGGCGCCTTCACCGTCGCGCACGATGGCTTGCGCCAGCTTTTGCGAGACTTCGATGATGGCGGCACGCAAGGCTTGACCGTCTGCGCTGGACAGATCGGTGATTTCGGCGTGCTGCGCCTGACGAGTCGCCATCAACACAAACGAATCGTTGGTCGAGGTGTCACCGTCAATGGTGATGCGGTTGAACGAGGCGTTGGCCGCATCGGTCACCAGGCCTTGCAGCAGGCCGGGCGCCACGTTGGCGTCGGTGGCCACATAGCCCAGCATGGTCGCCATATTGGGTTTGATCATGCCGGCACCCTTGCTGATGCCGGTGATGGTCACGGTCTGGCCACCCAGGGTGATCTGCTTGGAATAACCCTTGGGCAGGGTGTCCGTGGTCATGATGCCTTCGGCAGCCACGGCCCAGTTGTCTTCCTTCAGGTCGGCCAGGGCGCCGGGCAGGCCCGCTTCAATGCGGTCCACCGGCAGCGTTTCCATGATCACGCCGGTCGAGAAGGGCAGGATCTGCTCGGGGGATACGCTCAGCAGGCGGGCCAGTGCGATGGTGGTGGCGCGGGCGCGCACCAGACCATCTTCGCCGGTGCCAGCGTTGGCATTGCCGGTGTTGATGACCAGCGCACGGATTTCGTTGCCGGCCGACAGTCGCTCACGGCACAGTTGCACGGGGGCGGCGCAGAAGCGGTTCTTGGTGAACACGCCAGCCACAGCCGAACCTTCGGCCAAGGTGATGACGGTCAGGTCACGGCGGTTGGCCTTGCGCACGCCGGCCATGGTGATGCCAAGCTGGACGCCCGGAACGGGGTGCAGATCGGCAGGGTTGGGGGCAGTCAGATTGACGGGCATGAATTCAAACTCCAAAGACGGTCAGGCCAGCTTGCCGTGGCAGTTCTTGTACTTCTCGCCGCTGCCGCAGGGGCACGGGTCGTTGCGGCCCACGCG
Organism: Aquabacterium sp.; assembly: GCF_049317225.1. Lineage (GTDB taxonomy): Bacteria > Pseudomonadota > Gammaproteobacteria > Burkholderiales > Burkholderiaceae_C > Aquabacterium. Next base: position 110,427 of record NZ_JBMOIR010000005.1, read on the forward strand.
GGGTACTTCGGCGGCCACAGTGGCCGGGTCGGTTTCCGACACGGCTTCACCGTCTTCGTTGGGGTGGGTGTACGTGACGTTCGAGATGCTTTCGCCCTGGTGCTCAATGGCTTGTGCAGCGGCTTCGGCTTCTTCGCGGGTCTGGATGCGCACGGTCAACAGCACGCGGCTGACGTCCATCTTGACGGTGTCCAGCAGCTGACCAAACAGCTCGAACGCTTCGCGCTTGTACTCTTGCTTGGGGTTCTTCTGGGCGTAGCCGCGCAGGTGAATGCCCTGGCGCAGGTAGTCCAGCGCAGCCAGGTGCTCACGCCAGTGGCTGTCGATGTGCTGCAGCAGCACCATGCGCTCAAAGCCGGCAAATTGCTCGGGCCCCACGATCTCGACCTTGGCAGCGTAAGCGGCCTCACCGGCTTGCAGCACGCGCTGCAGCACGTCTTCGTCGTCCGCCGAGGTGGCGGTGCTGACCCAGCTCACCAGGTCCACGTTCACTTGCCATTCTTCACGCAGCACCTTTTCCAGCGTGGGCAGATCCCACTGCTCTTCCAGGCTTTCGGCGGGCACGAAGGTGCGCACGACATCGGTCAGGGCACCCTTGCGCAGGTTGGCGATGGCCTCGGCCACATCCGCGCTGTCCAGAATCTCGTTGCGTTGCTGGTAGATGACCTTGCGCTGGTCGTTCGACACGTCGTCGTACTCCAGCAGTTGCTTGCGCATGTCGAAGTTGTGGCCTTCCACCTTGCGTTGCGCTGATTCGATCGAACGGGTCACGATGCCTGCTTCGATGGCTTCGCCCTCGGGCATCTTCAGGCGGTCCATGATGGCGCGCACGCGGTCGCCCGCGAAGATGCGCATCAGCGGATCGTCCAGCGACAGGTAGAAGCGCGAAGAACCGGGGTCACCCTGACGGCCCGCACGACCACGCAACTGGTTGTCGATGCGGCGAGATTCGTGGCGCTCGGTGGCGATGATGCGCAGGCCACCCAGCTCCTTCACCTTGGCGTTGAGCTCGACCTGTTCCTTGCGCAGCGCGTCGATCTTGGCGGCCTTGGCGGCTTCGTCCAGCGACTCGTCGGCCTCGATCAGAGCGATGTCCTTCTCGACGTTGCCACCCAGCACGATGTCGGTCCCACGGCCGGCCATGTTGGTGGCAATGGTGATCATGCCGGGGCGACCGGCCTGCGCCACGATGTCGGCTTCGCGGGCGTGTTGCTTGGCGTTCAGCACCTGATGTGGCAGGCCTTCGCGGGTCAGCATCTGGGCGATCAACTCGGAGTTTTCGATCGAGGTGGTGCCCACCAGGGTCGGCTGGCCGCGCTCGTGACACTCGCGGATGTCGGCCACGATGGCGGCGAACTTTTCCTTCGAGGTCTTGTAGACCAGATCCAGTTGATCTTTACGGGCCAGGATGCGGTTGGGCGGGATCACCACGGTTTCCAAGCCGTAGATTTCCTGGAATTCGTAGGCTTCCGTGTCAGCCGTACCGGTCATGCCGGACAGCTTGTTGTACATGCGGAAGTAGTTCTGGAAGGTGATCGAGGCCAGGGTCTGGTTCTCAGCCTGGATGTGCACGCCTTCCTTGGCTTCCACGGCCTGGTGCAGGCCATCCGACCAGCGGCGACCCGACATCAGGCGGCCCGTGAACTCGTCCACGATGACCACTTCACCGTTCTGAACCACGTAGTGCTGGTCCTTGTTGAACAGGTGGTGTGCGCGCAGGGCGGCGTACAGGTGGTGCATCAGCGAGATGTTGCCGGCGTCGTACAGCGACGCGCCTTCTGGCAGCAGGCCGGCGGCCGTCAGCAGTTGCTCGGCCTTCTCGTGGCCGGCTTCGGTCAGGAAGACCTGGCGAGATTTCTCGTCAGCCGTGAAGTCACCGGGTTCGATGATGCCTTCGCCGGTCTTGGGGTCTTCTTCACCGATCTGCTTCTTCAGGTGAGGCACCACGGTGTTGATGCGGATGTACATCTCGGTGTGGTCTTCTGCCTGACCCGAGATGATCAGTGGCGTACGGGCTTCGTCGATCAGGATCGAGTCCACTTCGTCCACGATGGCGTAGTTCAGGCCACGCTGCACGCGGTCTTCGACTTCGTAGACCATGTTGTCACGCAGGTAGTCGAAGCCGTATTCGTTGTTCGTGCCGTAGGTGATGTCAGCGGCGTAAGCGGCTTGCTTCTGCTCACGGGGCATCTGGGGCAGGTTGATGCCCACGCTCAGGCCCAGGAAGGTGTAGAGCTTGCCCATCCACTCGGCATCGCGGCGAGCGAGGTAGTCGTTCACCGTCACCAGGTGCACGCCCTTGCCGGTCAGGGCATTGAGGTACACGGGCAGGGTGGCTGTCAGGGTCTTGCCTTCGCCGGTGCGCATTTCGGCGATCTTGCCGTTGTGCAGGGACATGCCGCCCAGCAATTGCACGTCGAAGTGGCGCATCTTGAAGACGCGCTTCGAGCCTTCGCGCACCACGGCAAAAGCCTCAGGCAACAGGTTGTCGAGCGATTCGCCGTTGGCGACGCGCTGCTTGAATTCTTCGGTCTTGGCGCGCAGCTGGTCGTCGCTCAGGGACTCGAAAGTGGGCTCCAGCGCGTTGATCTTGGCCACCGTCCGACGGTATTCCTTCAGCAGGCGTTCGTTACGGCTACCAAAAATCGAAGTAAGAAGCTTGGGCAACATGGAGCAATCAATCCAATCGGTCGTTTGTGTCAGCCCCTTGGCTGACCCTGGTTGTCAGGGACTAACCCCCATTCAACCTGAACAGAAAAGTGTAGCACCCAGGGGTGTCGCTTCTGCGACGCGCGCACACCGCAGGGCAGGGGGGCTTTCCCCCGCCCACAACGGTTCTGACACCTCAATGTGAGGCCTGTTTGGTGGGGATCAAGGTGCTCAGTGCGCAGCACAAGGCAGCCATCGCCACCACGACCACGGCGCCAGAGGGCCAATCCGCCACGGCCGACACGCTCAGCCCTAGCGCATAGCTCAGCGCCCCGACGCCCCATGCCAGTGGCAACTGCCACCGCACGGGCGCATGACGCACAGCCAGCGTGGGCATGATCAGGCTGCTGAATACCAGGTAGACCCCGACCAGTTGCACGGATGCTGTCACCGCTACCGCAAACAACATGTAGAAGCCGGCCTGCCCCAGCCAGCGCCGAGCGCCAAACCACAGTGTCAGCACGATGGCCGCCAGCAAGGCCTGGGGTTGTAGTTGCTCGGGCGTGACCCACAAGATCTGTCCCACCAGCAGGTCTTTCAGGTGCTCGCCACCATGAGGATTGCCCGCCAGCAGCAAGATGCCGGCGCTGGATGCCACCACAAACAGGGCGCCAATCAAGGCTTCCTGAATGTCGGGCCAGCGCCGCTCCATCCAGGTGAGGATGCCCGCGCCCAGCAAGGCCGCAGACACCGCAGCGGCCTGTACGGCCCAGCCCTGGGGCTCCCACCCCAGCACATCCGCCAGGATGACGCCCAGTCCGGCCATCTGCGCCACCGCCAGGTCAATGAACACAATGCCTTTTTGCAGCACCCGTTGCCCCAAGGGGACGTGCGTGCTCAACACCAGCAAGCCAGCGACCAGGGCGGGGCCCACGATGGACCAGTCCACGGTATGCGTCATCCTAATGCTCCTTAGTGTGCGGCCTTCAGCAGTTGATCAATGGTGTCGTCAAACAGACCAAAGAGGTCTTTTGCACGTTCACTGCCGCCCACGGTGAAGGGCAGAACCACCACTGGAACATGGCTGCGCTCCGCCAGCCATTGCGAACTGCGGCCGTCGTTGTACGCGGCGCGGACCACGGCCTTGGCCGGCTGCTGCTGCAACAACTTGATCACACTGGACAAGTGCGCACTGCTGGGCTCCACGCCGGGCAAAGGCTCCAGTGCGGTGACTTCTTTCAGCCCCAGCCAGTTTTCCAGATAAGGGAAGCCTTTGTGCTGGACCACGATGGGCAGGCCCTTGAGCGGGGCTGCCTTCGCATTCCATTGCTGCATGGCCTGCGTCCAGCGAACGTTGAAGTCGTTCAGGCGCTTTTGATAGAGCGACGCCTGGGCTGCATCGACCTCAGTCAGTCGCTTCCCCAAGGCTTGGGCCACGGCCGCGATGTTGCGCGGGTCGGTCTGGATGTGCGGGTTGCCGGCCGCGTGCACATCGCCATCGGCGCGATCCAGTCGGCTGGGGACATCCAGCATCTTGACCGAGCGTGCGGCCTCAAAGAAGCCCGGCTTGCCCGGTTGCACGTTCGGGTTGCCGGATTGGCGCAGCAGCACGGGTAGCCATCCGGCCTCCAGCTCGGCGCCGGTGCACACCAGCAGGTCGGCATTGCGCACGGCGGCCATCAGGCTGGGGCGCGCCTGGACCATGTGGGGGTCTTGCAAGGCGTTGGTGGCGGTGTAGATCGTGGCTTGTTCGCCAGCCAATTCGCGTGTCAGTGCGGCCCACTCGGGTTCGCATGCAAAGACCTTCAGTGCCCAACCGGGGCTGGCGCAGGCCAGCAGGGCGCAGCCGGCCACGAGCGTGCGGGCCAGGGCGCCATGTGAAGTGTGATGGTTCATTTGCAAACTCCTCAGAAGGCGTGTGCACCGTGTGCACCCAGGTTCATCTGGTATTGCAGGAACACCTGGGTGTCCTTGCCGTCCTGACGTACGCGGTCGTCGTTGACCTGAATGCGCCAGCGGTGGAATTCACTGGGGGACCAGTCCAGCATCAGGCTGTTTCGACGAGGGCGTGCATCGAGGTTGCTCAGGCGGTCGGCCAGTGCGCCAAAGCTCACCGAGCCTGTGTCCAGTTGCTCGGTCCGCAGCCCGACACGCCAGCGCGGCATGAACTGGTAGACACCCTGCACATACCAGCCCGACTGAGTGGACTGGTAGGCGCCGGTGCTGGCATCGGCCACATCGGTCAGATCGCCCGATTCGACACGGCGGAAGTACTCGCCTTGCAGCTTGAAGTTGGTGGACTGGGCATTGCCGTTCGGCGCCCATTTCCACACACCGTCCAGTACCCAAAGCCGACTGTTGCCTTGGAAGGTGCGCGCAGCCTCGCCGGTGTCTGTCAGATCCCAGGTGCGGTCCTTGGCGCGGGTCTGCATCCACGATGCGCCTGCGCGCCAACTGTTGCTCAGTCCAATGTCGCCACCGGTATGGACGCTGACCAGCAGTGCCCCCAACCCGTTTTGCCCGGCATGGGCGCCCGGGAAGTTGCCACCCTGGCCTGCCTCCATGCCCAATTCAATGAACTGCTCAGTTGGCAGCAGCCACTTGGCTTGCAGACCTTCTTGCTTGAACTGCCCGCCCAAAAAGGCCTGATGGGTCAGCGGCGCATCGACAAAGTCCCAAGTGTGGGTGTGCTGCTCGTTCAGGTAGCCCAGACCGGCATAGAACCGGCCACCTTTGAGCGTCAAACCAGCCGGCAAGGCCGTGCTTTGGATGTACGCCTCTTCCACCTCGACTTCGTTTTCACCCGTCACGGCCAGGGTCAAGGCGCCAAATGCCAGGCTGTCGATGTTGGCACTGAAGTTCAGCTCCGACTCACCCAGCGTGAAACCTCGCTGTCCGGGGCCCACTTCACCGCCGCTGGGCGCAAAGCCCGGGATCGACCAAGTGCTGGGGTCTTTGGACAAATTGGCATAGGCGCCACTCAGCACCAGGCCAATGGCCGGGTTGAAAGCATTGTTGCCTTGGCGGCTGCCTGTCGGCTCGGGCGCGGGCTCTGGTGACGGGGCGGGTGCAGAAGCCACCGTTTGAGCCTGGCTCTGTGCTTGTGCCAGCTTGTCTTCGAGTGCTTTGATGCGGGTTTCGTAGTCTTGGCGCAGCGCGTCGATTTGTTGACGGAGTTGCGCAAGGGTGGGGTCGGTGGCTGACCATGCGGGCAGGCTGACGCCCACGGCCAAAGCCAGTGCAGAGAGTTTTTTCATGATGAGACAAATCATTACCAGCCGGGCACGCAGACAAAGTGCCAGCCGGTCGTTGCAAAAAAAGCGAACGGGAATCAGATTTGTCGAAGGGGTGGGGCGCGGGCCCAGTAAGCGGTTCGGACTTCGCCATCGGCCAGGACGATGCGGGGTGCATCCGGTGCGGCATGGGTGGTTGCCAACATGCGCAGCACCGGCACATGAGGCGTGCTCAGGTGGTCGGCGGCATGGTGGGCGACACATTCACAGCAGATCGTGTGCGCGGCGTGCGCATCGTCATTGGCGGCGTGCTGCAAGGCATGGCGCAGCCCGGCCTGTTGCATGAGCAACAGCACCATCGCCAGTAACAGGGACTGGCCTATCCGCATCCACGAACGACCTTGCATGGTGCTAGTCTACTGTGGTGACAATATGCCCTTGCAACTCTCGGTAATTACGCAGTGTCCCGTCCCCGCATCACGACCAGCATTTCCTTCAAGCCCATGGTGCCTGACGTGCCCCAGGTCGCCAAGGTCATGTCGCGTTCGAATGCGCTGTCGGGGCTGATGCAGCGCTTGCGTTTGTCGCAAGACTGCCTGGCTGCCATTCGCGTGGTGCTGCCACCGGCCATGGCACCCTACGTCAGCGCCGGGCCGGTCGATGAAGAGGGGTGGACCTTGTTGGCCGCCAATTCGGCCGTGTCCGCCAAGCTGCGGCAACTTCAGCCTCGGTTGATGGAGGCTTTGGTGCGCAAGGGGATCAAGGTCAACACGATCCGCGTGCGCATCCAAAATCAGTGACGGCTTGGCGTTGACCTTCTCCGGGTCAAGCCAACACCGGTGGCACCAAAGCAGCCAATGCCTGGCGCTGTGTGACGGCCTTGCCTTGCAATGCAAAGCCCAGCAGCGGTTCAGATTGACCTTCAGGCGCAAAGTGCGCTTCCAAGGCGTCGTCGGTGCGGGTGACCGTCCAGGTGCCTTCAGCCCCCGCGGGCGGCGGGCACACCACCGTGGGGCAAGCAGGGGTCTTCACCACCACAGGCATGGCTGGGTAGCTGACCGCTGTCGGCTTGCCTGCCAGGGTTGCAGCCAAGGCGCGAGCCTGTTGCATCAGCGGCATCACATACGGTTGCAGCGTGCCATCGACCTCGGCGCAGTCACCCACGGCGTAAACGTGCGGGGCGCTGGTGGCCAAGTGTCGGTTCACGGTTATCCCGCGCCCCGTTTGAATGCCTGCGGCGGCGGCCAGTGTCGTGCGGGACTTGAGGCCAATGGCAGACAAGACCAGATCGGTGTCCACCGTGCTGCCGTCGCTCAGGCTCACGGTCAGGCCTTGCGCACCGCGCGCAACCGAAGCCACGCTCACCCCAAAGCGGAAGCAGGCTCCGCCCGCCACCAGCTTGTCTTGCAAGCGTTCGCTACCCTCTGGGGGCAGCAGTCGTGCCAGCGCTCGCTCAGCCAGGTCAATCACCGTGGGTTGAACCTCGCGTGCCAACAAATCGTTGGCAAACTCGCACCCAATCAGGCCTGCGCCCAAAATGGCCACGCGCTTGACCGGCGTGCCGGCGGGGCCTGCATCCAGCGCCTGCGCAAAACGCGCAAAGTCATTCAGGTCGTTCACCGACAGCACGGTGTCGGCGGCATCGCCCGTCAGTGGCAAGCGAATCGGGTCGGCCCCCAATGCCAGCACCAAGTCACGGTAAGGCAGCACTTCACCCGTCGACAAGGTCAGCGTCTGTGCAGCTGTGTTCAGGGCGTCCACCGACACCTGGGCCACGATACGGGCCTTGATCTCGTCAGCCATCTTCTCGGCTGATTTCATGACCAGCGAGGCCGCGGTCTTCTTGCCAGCCAGTGCGTTGGACAGCATGGGCTTGGAATAAAAGCCCGCCTCGTCACGGCTGATGAGCACGATGGGCACTTCGGCGTCGGCTTTGCGCAGCTCGCGCGCCACGTTGTAGCCCGCCAGTCCGGAACCGATGATGACGACAGCTTCGGTCATGGCGTTCAAATCTCCACCATTTCGAAGTCGGCCTTACCCACGCCACAGTCGGGGCAGACCCAGTCAGCCGGCACGTCTTCCCACTTGGTGCCAGCCGGGATGCCATCTTGCGGCCAACCTTGAGATTCGTCGTAGATGAAGCCGCAAACGATGCACTGATAGGTTTTCATGACATTCCTTAAAACTCGGGCCGCATTCTGGCTCAGATGCCCGGTCGGGCATGGCATTGCGGACGCCAAAAGGTATTTTTTGGCGCCAACCTTACGTCAGTCTTACGGTAACGCGCCCAGAGTGTTGGAAAGTCATATGCACCACCAAAGTGCATGATTACGACCCCTACAATGAACGGATCTCATTTGATGAATTAAGGCGCCATGATTCAGCCTCGCCTGCCTCGTATTAGCCGTTTCCTGCTGCTTTTGGCATCAGTCGCTATCGCAATACAACCTGTAGGGGCTCAGACGCTGTCTGCTCTGGGGGGGGGTGCACAAGCCTTGGACGATGAACGTCCCTCTGGCTTGGCCATGCCCACTGCTGCAGCTGGCAAATTGAGCAGTGAGTTCGGCGCCAGTTCATTGCCTGTCATCAGGCAGGTTCAGCAAGCCGAAGAGCGCACGAATGTTGCGCCCACCCAGGCAGATGCCAGAGCGCTCAAGCCGCTCCCGCCCAATGACTTCCAGAAGTTTGTGCTGGAGTCGTCGGGGCAAGCACTGCCCTTGTTTGGCTCGGGATTTTTCAACCAGATCGGTAGCACCTATGCACCACAGGCCAATGCGCCCGTGTCGCCGGACTATCGCGTGGGGCCAGGCGACGAGTTGCAGATTCGTGGCTGGGGCTCGGTTGACATCGACGTACGTGCCGTGGTGGACCGAAACGGGGCTATTCACATTCCCCGCGTCGGGACGGTCAATCTGGCTGGTGTTCGCAGTGCGCAGGTTGAAGACGTTGTCAAAGCGGCGGTAGGCAAGTACTACCGTGACTTTCAACTCAGCGTCACCATGGGCCAGTTGCGTGGCATCACCGTGTACGTGGTGGGGCAAGCGCGAAAGCCGGGGTCTTACAACCTCAGCAGCCAATCGACCTTGGTGTCGGCGCTGTTTGCCAGCGGTGGCCCTAACCAGAACGGCAGCATGCGCCATGTTCAGGTCAAGCGTGCCGACAAGCTTGTTACCGAGCTTGACTTGTATGCGTTCATTGCCAAGGGCGAGAAGGGCAATGACATCAAACTTCAAGATGGCGACACCATCGTCATTCCCGCAGCAAAGGGCTATGTGGCCCTGAGCGGCAAGGTCTCTACGCCAGCCGTTTACGAACTCAGCGGTGCAGGTGACACCATTGGTGGTGTGCTGGCGCTGGCCGGTGGCTTGCCTGTGGTGGCCGATCCGAAGCGCGCGCAACTGGAGCGCATTGACCCCCTCAAGAAGCCGGCCCGTAGCGTCGATGTCTTTGCACTCGACAGCATTGGCCTTGGGAAAACCTTGAAAAGTGGGGACTTGCTCACCGTCTCCTCACTGGTGCCCGAGTTTGGTAACGCGGTGACGCTGCGTGGCAACGTGGCCCAGCCCACACGCACGCCCTGGCGCGACGGCATGACCGTACGTGATCTGATTCCCAACAAAGCCGTGCTGATGTCGCGCGCGTCGGTGAAGCGACAAAACGATGTCCTGCTGAGTGATGACGACAAGCGCCGTGCCGGCAGTCGCATGTTCATCGACGGCGCTGGTGCGGACGACGAGAAGGCCGCCGTCATTGACCAAGACACCTTGGCTCGTGATATTGGTCGCCTGGTTGATGAGGTCAACCTTGAATATGCTGTGGTTGAGCGAGTGGATTCGGCCAATGTGTCGGTGAAGCTCTTGCCTTTCAACCTGGGCAAGGCATTGGAGAACGAAAAGAGCCCTGACAACTTGCCGCTGCAGCCTGGTGATGTGGTGACAGTGTTCTCGGTGAACGATGTGCGCGTGCCTCAAGCCAAGCGCCAGGTGTTCGTGCGAGTGGAGGGCGAAGTCATGCGCCCAGGCATTTATCAAATGACGCCTGGCGAAACCATGGCGAACCTGCTGGACAAAGCTGGCGGGCTGACACCTGATGCCTATGTATATGGCGCAGCCTTCTTCCGAGACGAAGTGCGGCGCGCACAAACTGCCAACCTGGAGCAACTGGTGAAGCGCATGGAAGCCCAAACACAAACGCGTTTGAGCACCAGCGCGGCCAGCGTGTCCAGCTCAGACAGTGCGGGCACCGCCCAATTGCGGATGCAAGCAGAGGCGCAGGCGCAAAAGCAAGCCATTGACCGACTGCGTAACCTGCAGCCCACAGGTCGAATCATGCTCGGCTTGTCGCCCAGCTTGAACCAAGAGCAAAAGCTGCCAACCCTGAGGCTGGAAAGCATGGATCGCCTGGTGATCCCGGCACGCCCGGATTTTGTCTATGTGCTGGGGGCCGTGAATACCGAATCGTCTTTGATCTGGAAGTCGGGCCTCACGGTGCAGGACTACCTGAATCAATCAGGCCTGACGAGCGGTGCTGACCAAGACGAGATTTTTGTGATTCGCGCGGATGGCAGTGTGCTGTCCAACAACACAAACAGCTGGTTCTCAACCGTGAAGCGGAGTGAGGTGATGCCTGGTGATGTGATTGTTTTGCCTGAGAAGACAGATCACGAGAGTGCGTGGAGCGTGTTTACAAGGAATGCGAAAGACATCACTCAAATCATTTACCAAATGGGCTTGGGTGCGGCGGCGATCAAGACGATTAGGAACTGAACATGAGTCTCCAAACCTCGCTGAATCAAACCGCAGCGTCCAGCAATTCGGGAGATGACTTGCTGTTCGTAAAGATTGCTCAGGTCCTTTTTCGGAAGGTGCCATTTAGTCTAATTATTGCGGCAATTGGTGCGTTGATTACTTATTGGGGCACGTCGTTCATCCCGCCTACATACGTTGGCCGAACATTGTTGCTACCTCCTCAGTCATCGCAATCTGGCGCCGCGGCGGCGATGCAGTCACTTGGCGCAGCAGCAGGGGTATCGTTGCCGAATGCAGGTAGAAATATGGCGGACCTGTATGCGTCTCTTCTTTGGTCATTTCGGATTACAAATCGAGTTATCGATCAATTTGATCTGAAGAGCGTGTACGGCGAGTCGTCGAGAGATGAAGTCAGGAAAAGATTGCAAGCTGCATTGAAAGTCGAAGTGGGGAAGAAAGACGGACTGATTCTTCTGACTGTCGAGGATCGGGATCCGAATCGAGCCGCCGATCTGGCTAACGGCTACGTGCAGCAACTTAAAAAGCTGACATCAGAGTTGGCTCTAACCGAGGCGCAGCAGCGGCGCGTTCTGTTTGAAAACCAGCTTCGACAGGCTAAGGAGAATTTGGGTGGGGCCCAGCGTGCGCTCGAGCAAAGCGGCATCAACGTGGGAGTTCTGAAAACTGAACCCAAAGCGCTGGCTGATACCTATGCCTCCTTGAAGGCAAGAGTAACCGATGCCAAGGTTCGGCTGCAGTATATGAGGTCATATCTAACGGAGCAATCTGCAGAATACAAGGCTGCTCAAGCTCAGCTAGATTTTTTGCAAAGTGATTTGAAACGGTTGGAAAGTTCAGGGCAGTCTGGTGCCGCGAGTGGCTATGTTGATAAGTACAGAGAGTACAAATATTACGAAAATCTATTTGAGTTGTTTGCGAAGCAGTTAGAGTTAGCCCGCCTGGATGAGGCTAAGGAGGGTGCAGTCATTCAGGTGGTGGACGTTGCAACCCCTCCGGAGCGTGCGGACAGGCCTCGTCGTGCATATATCGCGGCGTTTGGCTTTCTGCTGGTATTTGTGATCTCGTTGATATTTTATTTGTGGCCCTTTATAAAAACCAAGTTTGCCGTGTTCAAAGTTTTGGGTGATGTGTGGGAATCTGGTGCCAGTCGTGCTTGAAGTGGTTTGAATGTCGATCTCTAATGATGCCCAGAATCTGGCTCTTGTGTCTTCTAAGTCCGATCTTAGTGGTGCGCCCCTGCATGTGAGTTTGCTTGCACAAGAGTTAATTTCCAAAGGGCACTCCGTAACACTTGTCTTTAGCGGGGATGGTGCTGCGTTTTCCGGCTTGCCGCCAGATGTGAAGCGTGTGGTTTTGCCAGGGCTAGATAACGGCTCATCTTTGAAAGAGACATTGGCCGCGGTGTGGGCGCTAATAATGCTCTTTTCACGAAGTCGGCCGGATGTCATTCACTGCCATAGCACTAAAGCGTCTTTCGTGACGCGTCTGGCGTGTGTGTTCCTAATGCGTCAGGCTGTTTTTACTGTACATGGATGGGGGTTTGGCCCAGGGCGCTCGCGTACAAACTCGTTGGTGGCGTACGGGTTAGAGATTGTTTTGGGTTTGGTGTCGACCTCTAGGTATGTATGTGTGTCGGTGGCCGATCGTGAATTGGGCGTCAGAGTTTTGCCCTGGTTGGCCTCAAGAATGGATGTGATACATAATGGTATTCCTGACTTGCGTGCAAACGTTGAATTAACTGGTGAGCGAGATGCTGTGGGTGAAATCCGCATCATTATGGTTGCTCGAGTCGGCTACCAAAAGAATCATCAGCTGATGTCAAAGGTTTTTGCAAGACTTGATGGCAAATACCGGCTGACCTTGGTTGGTCACGGCACAGACGCATCCGATTTCAAGGATGCGTTTCTTGCTAATATTCCTGCGGATCGGCGATCCTGTGTTGAATTCCTTGGGGCCAGATCTGATGTGGATGCGCTGTTGGCAAAAAGTGATATTTTTATTCTGCTTTCTAGGTTTGAGGGGTTGCCACTATCGATTCTTGAAGCAATGAGGGGTGGTCTTCCAGTTGTCGCAAGCAATGTCGGTGGGGTAAATGAATTGGTGAGTTCCAATGGGTATCTCATTAGTGAGAAGGAATCAATTGCGGAAAGCGAGGCCCTCAAAGCGTTGTTTGCACTTGGGGATCATTCTCTACGCAGCAAGATGGGGCGAGTTTCTCGGCAGCAATATCTGGAGAAATTTGATAGTGCTGCGATGATTGATGCCTTGGCGCAAATTTACTCAAAAGTTGGTGTGCAGCAATGAGTGTTGATGCATTTGTATTCTATCTGGGTCGAATGTCACCATTCAATTGGTTCTCCATTCAAACTTTGAGTACGCAGGTCAGGTCTGTAAATGTGTGTACAGATCACCCGCAAGCGCCTGATTGGTTCTTCGCCGCAAACGTTAATGTGACTTGCGTGCGATCTCAAGAATTGCGTGATGTGTTTTCGGAGTTGTGCGGTGTTTCCATAACGACCTTATCTGGGTATAAGCTGAATGATTTAAAGCAGTTCTGGCCTCTTGCTTATTCCCATCTATCCGGTCGGCCGGTCGTGGCGTCAATTTGCTGTGACGTGGATTGTATTTATGGTGATCTGTCTGGGTATTTGAATGTGTTGCGTCGCACGGATCGGCCTGTATTTATTGGAAATAGAGGGCATCTTCAGGGTGGGAATGAGGTTTTCTATTCTGAATTCATCGGCAAGTTAGATGCTTACTATGGCCAGTCATGGAAAATGATCATGGCGCACCCTAAAAATCACGCATTCGATGAGTTTCATTATCAGAATAAAATCTTTGCGAATTGGGCTGCAGACGATGTTGGTGGGTTGGTGTGGGATGTGAAAGTTAGCGGGTCCGCGGTGGATATTAATTATTGGAAGGTTGCACCTTTCGATCAGTTCAAGCGAGCAGTTCGTGGTGTTGGTCGGCGTGGGGCGAAATTGTATTTAACTGTGGATGGCGAAGGTGGGGGCGGAACTGTTCCTTACTTGCACCTCCAGAAACGATCCGTCATTGCTCAGAATGGGTGTTGGAGCCAACTAGCCGACACTGTCTTCGTAAACTTTCGCCCTGACGGGAGTGTTAGTTTGTCTGACACACCATCTGACAGTGTGAGGCCACGGTGCTGGGATCAGATAAATTGGGGCGCAGCAATGGCTGTGCGCCGTGTGAAGTCGAAAATCTACACCGAAGCGCTATGGCGAAGATACGCGAAGTAGCCTTGGTCGCCGGAGTTTTGACCGGCGCCGGGGGGGTGCAGCGCCTCACAGAAGTTTATGCGCGCTCATTGATTGATGGTGGCTATAAGGTTACGGTATTTTACCGTGGTGAATCGCCAGACTGGTTGGGGAGTAAGGCGTACTTCGGGTTAAGAGGAGTCAGGTACGGAGGTTTTTTTGCCATCATCAAGATGGCAGCAGTTCGTCGCAACCTTCAATGGATTGTTATGCCTGATTCCAGGGCCAGAGTATTTTCTGCACTCATTCCTGTTTCGTGTGGCGTATATTTCTTAATGGATTCGGTGAGATTTTTTGAGCCAAAGCCGAAGTCGTTCACTAAGTTGTTGACATGGCTCGTTGAGCGGTATCTCGTTGCCTTTCGAGTTACTCTTGCTTCGTATCAGACTGTTTTTGATGTAATTGCGAGTATAGGTGGCGATTGCAAGGCGGTAATTTATAACCCCATTAGTTCGGAGTGTATGGCCGCTGCGAAAACCTCTAAAGCGGAGGGTGGTTCAAAGCGGCGTAAGCTTATTTATATGGGGCGCCTTGAGTATGAGAAGGGCGCGGACCTGTTGCCTGAAATATGCATGGAACTGGCTGAGCGAGGCTCTCTAGGTTTTGATGTAGAGGTGTGGGGTGATGGATCCATGCGCGGTGCGCTAGAGACACGCATCTCCGGGCTGCAGATGCCTGATGTCCGTGTCTCGCTCATGGGGGTCTGCAAGTCACCTGGAAGCGTCTATGCGTACGCGGATGTTGTATTGTTGCCTTCAAGAACAGAGGGACCATCGCTGACCTGTGCTGAAGCGGTCAGCGCGGGTGTGCCGGTTGTTTTTTTTAACGTTCCAGGCAATGGGCCCAACGAGGTGTGCGGTCCAGGAGGGTATGGCGTATCAGCCGGTGACATCAAGGGCTTTGCGGACGCAGTTATTCAAGCATCTAAACTGAAGAGTGAAGACCGCCTCGCCTTGTCACATTTTGGTTTGGGGCGTTATGGGAGTCAGAGTTTCTTGGCTACCTTGGAAAGAATTTTGCAATCATGATGAGCAAGGCTCGAATTTTAAAAGTGGCGACCCAAGAGTTGTTTCAACGGATTGGTGGCGTTCCACTTCTTTATTATTGCGGGTATCCGAATTTTGGTGATGTTTTGGGGCGCGATATTTTTTCGGCGCTATCTCCCTGCGGTGTTTATCGTCCGTTAACGCAGCGTGGCCCCCACTTGATTTTTCTCGGGAGCTTGCTTACTCAGGCTAATGCACATTCTGTTGTTTTGGGTTCTGGTTTTATAAAGGAAGTGGACCCAATTTCTGTTGATGCGGCCTATTTTGTTCGAGGCGAGTACTCGAAAAAAATGCTTAATCCCAAGAGATCTCCACGTCAAGGCGTGTCGTTGGCCGATGCAGTGCAAGTCTTGGCATACCCACCCCTGTTGAAAAAAATATCTGATTTTTATCGCGCTAAAGCAGCTCTCAAGCTCGGTGCTTATGGCGAACGGCGTATTGTCGTGCTGCACCATATTACGTTTTCAAAGATATTTGGTGATGGTCGGTGCACCGCAAGTGCGGGCAATCAATTCGTTATCTCTACTGGGGCGCCGGTAGAAGTTCTATTTGAGTGGATTCGAGGTGCCGACGCTATTGCTTCCGATGCGTTGCACCCTCTAATATTGGCGGACACATTGATGGTGCCAAACAAATGGATCAGTGTCGATGAGGCTACCGATTTGTTGGGGGGGGACTATAAGTTTTTTGATTATGCTAGTCAAAGGCCTGGTGATCCATATCGCAAACATGGGGTTCCGCTCGATGAGTTGATTGATTGTGGGAGCTCACTGTTTGACGGAGCAACTGTTCGTTCATTCACAGGAGATGGAGCGTACCTCGCGGCGTGTGTGTTGGATGCGATAAATGGGCTGCGAAGCAGAAGCTATGACTCGATCTATCTGGTTTGAGCGGATTCTGAATGCGTTGCCGGGCATGGCCATGCCTGCTGCCGTAGTGTTATGTTTCCCTGTTGCGATTTCAGCATGGTATTTCAAGGTTTCGATCTTGATCCAGTTGGCCATGCAGTTGAATTATCTATTTGGGATTGAGTATCACGTGGATAGTTTGATTGGCAGCAAAAAAGAGGTTGGGTATCAAAATGCGCTGCGGGTTAGCGTTTCATTGTTGGTTTTTTTGTTAGCATATTTTTTCTATCCGATAACCCTATCCCTAATCGACTTGCTTGTTTTCCTGTTCTACATTTGCTGCTCAGAGATTTATAGCAACTTCAGGTTTTCGATGGTGGTTCGTGGTGAATTTTCCGGGGGAGCAACTCACGCCTTTTTGTTGTCGGCAGTGCCATTTTTCTCTGCGGTCATTTTTCGAAACCTGTTGGGGGTTTTGTTGGCTCAGTCTTTATCTTTGCTGTTACTTGCGGTCCTCCTTGCTCAAGGGGGCGTGGGGTTGCTTCGCGTTCCAAGTAGGGGTTGGATTTCCGACTTTGCTGGGCGAGTAAATTTGGCGGCGCCAGCGATATGGGGGGTGACTCGCTTTGATCGGCTTGCTTTGCCGGTCTTGGGTGCTCATTTGGCAGATGGATATATGGTTGCCGGTGCTGTCTCAGATGCGCTATTTGGGACACTTAGGCAGGCTCAGTTCATGTCCCGTTCCGGCGACTATGTACGTATGTTCGCCTTTGGCGTCGCAATTTGGCTAGTCTGCACTGCGATATTGGGTTTCATTAAGGGGTTTGAGTGGGACCATATGTTTTTTCTTCCCCCTGTAATGCAGTTGCTGGCTGCATTTCTGGTGGTTTGGTCTCTCCGTAAGAAGGGTAAGGGACAGTAATGCTGCGACAACCCGAGTTGAGTGTGAGCCGTCCAAGTGCATTGCGCCTGTTGTCTCTGGCATTGATCGTAATGATCAGTGTATCGATTGCCAAATTCCATGTGATGGACTACGACAATCTTCTTGGGAGCGGCAAATTTTTAAACCCTCACTATTGGTTGGCAGTCTTGCTTGGTTGGGCGCCGCTGTTGTTGCTGCTGGTGAACTGCGCGGCGTATTGCTATGTGCTATACGGTCTGGCAAATCGTTACGGAGTGCCGTTGTTGCTGGTACTCGTCAGTCCATTCGCGGTCTTTAATACTCTGGATGCATTTAATAAATTTTCATTTCTGATGTTTGTTGGGTATTGCTTCGCAATTTTTTGGGTAAATCCTAAAATGCGTGGATGGGCGTTGCTTTTGCTTGCGTCGCTCGTTGTGATGCATCCGCTCAACGTCCTGCTCCTCTCCGCCATACTGCCAATCACTGTTGTTGGCGGGCTCGCAGGTCTTCTTTTACTTACCGGCGCAGCTCTACCGGATGATTTCGTCGATGTGATTCTTGGGGATAAAGCAGATCTTTTGTCTCAATATGGTTCCGCTCTTGCGTCTTCGTACGGTGGGAATTACAAGCTGGTTGATGCGGCCGATCTCGTTTCTTTAGGGCCGTTGGATATTGACGTCTTTGGTCCTGCCCGCATTTTTTGGTTCCCATCGTTCATGGACTCTCCGCCTCAAGCTCTGGACTTCTTGCTGGCTGCTTATATGGCGATTGGATTCGTGGGTATTTGTTATGTTGTTTTTCGGAGCCTTAGGCCATCGTTGATGCTTTTCTTGTTGCTCGTGCTGTTTCTGATTCCGACGTTCGTTGGTAACATCGCGGTCATTTACCGGCATGTCATCCCAATGTTGCCTGCATTGCTCTTGCTCGCGGCACACCGAGGTGATGCTCGCTTGATTGGCGCAGTTCAACCTAGTGAGCAAATTGAAGGATCGATAAAATGAATCAGATTCACCGTGCTGCCTTGAAGGGGGAGCACTATAAGGCTGTGCCGATTAGTTGCTCACCTGGTCTGCATGAGTTTTCTGCTGACCTGCTAGGAGAGTTTTGCCAGGGGCGTCACATTTTTGAGATCGGGGCTGGGTACGGCGCCCTTACGAACAGGCTTCTTGACCGAGGTTGGCATGTCGAGCCCTTTGACTTCGATTTGCAGGACTGGCAGGGACAAGTGCCGGTGTCGTTCGTCGATGCGAATAATTTGAGCGGATCAGCATTTCCTGCTGCGTTGCAAAATGCAGTCAGTCTTGAGTTGATTGAGCATTTGCGCGCACCTCTGGACTTTATCGATGAGGTAATGGAGCGCTTGCAACCTGGTGGTTGTTTTCTGTTTAGTACGCCCAATACTCGCTCGTCTATTTCATATCTGCACTATCTTTTGAAGAGGGAATTATTCTCTTTTAATAGGGCGATGTATTGGGAGTCGGGGCACATCAGTCCGATTTTTGATTTTATCGTGGAAGAGCACTTGAATGCCAACGGCTGGACATTCAAAAAGTATGCTGCTGGCCGTGTTGAAACAGGATCCCTTATTAAAGACCTGTTTTTGAAAACGTTCAGTAAGGTGTTTTATCGAATTTTTGGTGGTGTGGACCGGTACGAAAAGGTTGTAGATCAAGGTCTGTGCCTGATCTATGTGGTGAGCCGCTAAAGGTTCACAGGGCGCCAACTTCCTTTCCTGCCCGGTGGTGCTCAACGGGGTGGCTTGCCCTCACTAGATGTCGGTAGATTGACATATAGCAGAGGGCAAAAATCGAGGTTCCCGTAAGCATTACCATGCTGGATGTTGCATCCAATATGGTGAGGCAGATTGCGAAGGCGCTGCACCCCAATACCTGCATCCAAATGAATACGCTTGTGAGTCCGTGAAGAACCCATGATGGGGTTCGTTCCCCCATTTTTTTTCTTATCAGGCGTCGGTATACAAGCATGTGAAAGTGCACCTTGTCTGGGCGCCCCATGCCAGTTTTTCGATAAATTGCCTTTCGCCAAATCGAAAATGCGGTTTCAAATACCGGGTACATGCAAACCAGCAGTACGGCCCATGTCGAGATGTTTGGGTTTCTTATCAGAAGAATGATCGCGCACTCGGCAAGCCAAAAGCCACAGAGGTATGCGCCTCCGTCCCCAAGAAATATTTTCCCTAACGGGAAGTTGAGTAACATAAATCCGGCGATAGGTGCGATAGCGGTCAGGCAAAGTCGCATTACCAAGGGATCGGAGTAGATCCACGCTAGCCCGCAGATGCCTGTGAGCATGATGATGACGCTCCCTGACGCCAATCCGTTAAAGCCGTCAATAATGTTCACGGCGTTTGCCACGCCAGCCACTGAGAAGCACGTAAAGGCGTATGCAAGCAGCGGGCTCACTGCCAAGACGTGATCTAACACTAGCGTGTCCACGCTTGTCAGATATGCCCGAAGAAGGTAAACCGCTAGACCTGCTGATGCAAAAGAAGCAACCAAGCGAAGCGATACTGAGACTCGCTTTGTTAGATCCTCTAAGGTGCCAGCGAGGAAGGCGGGTAGGCTGCATGCTAACAATGCGGCCGCTGTTGTCTTTTGTTCGCTCGATGTCCCATCAATCGCAGTTATCAACGCAGTGGCACAAATGCCCAAAAAGACAGCAACGCCGCCAATGCGAGGAACCGGGACCTTGTGGAATTTCTGATGACCATCCATGTCATGGTCAAGCGAGTGGCGCCCGTGCCAGCGCTGCGTCAGAACTATGAGAACGCATACGGCTAGACTAACAAAGCAGCCGATGAGTGGTGCGGTGTACCAAGTAGAGATTAGGTGCAGCATTGTGTGCGTATGGTCTGTACTGCGCACGAACAATACAGCGACTACAGCCCACCTTCGTGGATGTCACTGTGTTTGTTAGATGGTATCGCTAGTCCTGACCGTAATCTGGCCTGACTTCAATTTATGCCGAACCATTCTACGACTTACGTTGCAGCGCACCAAAATGGTGATCGTAAGTGAGGATAAGGCGTAGCTGGATGTCGGCAAAAACTGCCGAAATCTAGGTACTTTTTGTGGCGGGAATGCCCCATGACCTGCTGTTGCGGTCGTGTTGCCGTGACTTAAGGTTTAGCAATCATTCGTCTACCGGATCTGGCTTCGCCTGCACCCGGTACTCTTCACTCGCCCAAGCTCCAAGGTCAATGGCCTTGCAACCCTTGCTGCAAAACGGTCGATACGGGTTCTCGGTGGTGTAAACGTGCATCGTGCCGCAAGAGGGGCAGCGAACCATCAGTGGCGGCTTGTTGCTGTCGCCAGCATCACCCTGGCGTGTTGCATCCGTCGTCATGGCATCACGCGCAAAGTGTCAGTTCGAAACCGGCATCCGTGTCACTGGCAAGCTTGAGTTTGCCGTCGGCATCCGGACGCATCAACCGAATCGAGATCATGAGTCGGTTGGCACTGATTTCAGGGATCAGGCCCAGCGATGGGTCAATGCGCAAGCGAAGCAACTGATAGCTGCGGTTGTCCTTGAGGTTCTGCTGATACTGACCATTGGGTGCTGCCACCATGTGCGGCGTGCCCGCATCGCGCAGCAAGCCAAGCATGACCTTCAGGCCCTCTGCCATGGGGGCCAGGGTGCCAACCCAGCGCTGCAGATCGGCCTGGCGCTTGGCGGCTGGCTCGTGTTGCCAGGCGTAATAGGCCGGCAGGTCAAACTCGCAGGTGCCACCCGGAATGTTGATGCGGCTGCGAATGCTCATCAGCCAGTCGTTGGCGGCCAGAGATTGACCGGCCTTGCCGTTCAAATTGTGCAGCTTGGTATAGGCCTGCTCAATGCGCGACAGCACTTGTTCCAGAACGTCTTCTTGAATGGCAGGGTTACCGCGATAAGCCGCAAACTGTGCCTTGTAGCGTTCGAGATCGCGCAAGATGTCGCTTTTGAGGTCTGCCCGCGAGGCCACATCCATGATCTCGAACAGTGTGGCCAACGCGTAGTGGTGATCCACTGCTGTTTCACGCCATATGAGCGCGCCCAGGCGGTCGAAGAGGTGCTCAAGCCGCAACATTGTGCGGATGCTTTCGCCGAATGGGTATTCGTAAAGGATCAACGCGTCACCTGAAGCTGTTGAATGTCAAGGTCATCCGTGATTGTTCCACAGTCGCCAGATGTTCTTGACCTCTTGGCGTAGTTCTTCGAGGCTCAAGCCATCATTTAGGATGATGTGGTCGGCAACGGCGCAACGACTTTCGCGCGTGGCTTGTTTGGCGAGGACGGCTTGCACCGCTTCTCGCGTCCAGCCCGAGCGCGCCATGACGCGCTGAATCTGGGTTTCTGCCGGGCAGTCGATCACCAACACTTTGTCGACGCGGTCTTTCCAGCGGCTGCCAGACTCAGCCAACAGGGGCACGTCAAAAACGACAACCTGGCCTGGACTGGCTTGCCTCGCCTGGACTTCGGACTCTTGCGTGATCAGCGGATGCAGAATCGCCTGCAATCGCATCAGGGCGCCCGGATCTGAAAACGCCAGTTCACGCATGCGATCGCGGTTCATGGCGCCGTCGCTGTCGATGAAGTCGTCGCCAAAGGCCGCTGCGATCTCGGGGATGGCCAAGCCACCCGGGGCGGTCAACGCGCGTGCGATGGCGTCTGTGTCAACAAGATGGGCGCCGAGCTCGGTCAGCATGGTGGCAACGGTGGATTTGCCACTGCCAATGCCGCCGGTGAGCCCGATGACCAAACCCCTTGGTGTGGGCATGTTTTAAGCCCAGCCTAGCCAGGACATCACGGTGGGAGCGCCCGCAAACGTGACCACCAGGCCTGCGCCGGCCAGGAACGGGCCGTAGGGCACGTAGACGCCTTCACGCAACTGTCCGCTGACCTTCATGACGATGCCCACCACGGCACCGATCACCGATGAGCCGAGAATGATGGGCAGGATCATCGACCAGCCGAGCCAGGCACCCAGAGCGGCCAGCAGCTTGAAGTCGCCATAGCCCATGCCTTCTTTGCCGGTGGTGAGCTTGAACAGCCAGTAAACCGACCACAGCGACATGTAGCCTGCCACGGCGCCCCACAGGGCGTCTTTCAGGGGGATGTTCCAGCCCAGGGCGGCGATGACCAGTCCAGCCCAAAGCAGCGGCAAGGTGAGGTCATCGGGCAGCAGCGTGGTGTCCCAGTCGATCATGGTGGCGGCAACCAGCACCGCCACAAATCCGCACCACAGCAAGGTCGTCGGTTGATTGCCGAAATGGTCTGCACAGGCGGCAAAGAGCACAGCGGTGCTCAATTCGACCAAGGGGTAGCGCACCGAGATGCGGGTGCCGCACGATGAGCACTTGCCGCGCAAAAACAGCCAACTGATCAGCGGAATGTTTTCGTACCAGCGGATGGCGTGACCACAAGACGGGCAGCGAGACGCTGGCTCGGACAGCGTCAGTGCGCCGTCGGGACTCTCACCCTCTTCGGGTAGTTCCAGTACACCGCGAGCGTCAGCTTTCCATTGTTGTTCCATCATCTTGGGCAGACGATGGATGACGACATTCAGAAAGCTGCCCACGCACAGCCCCAGCACGGCCAAGCCCCACGGCGTAAGCACCAGGTCGGTA
Organism: Aquabacterium sp.; assembly: GCF_049317225.1. GTDB lineage: Bacteria > Pseudomonadota > Gammaproteobacteria > Burkholderiales > Burkholderiaceae_C > Aquabacterium. The sequence continues at coordinate 132,784 of NZ_JBMOIR010000005.1, forward strand.
AACACCGACAGCATCGAATCAGGAACCATGAACGCTTAAACCACTTGACCAAGCTTGAAGATGGGCAGATACATCGAAACCACGATGCCACCAATGATGGTGCCCAAGATCACGATGATGAAGGGTTCCATCAGGCTGGACAGCGCCTTCACGGCTTCGTCCACTTCTTCTTCGTAGAAGTCGGCCGCTTTGCCAAGCATGTGGTCCAGCGAGCCTGACTCTTCACCGATGGCGCCCATTTGCAGCACCATGACCGGGAAGAGGTTCACGTTTTGCATGGAGGCGGTCAAGCTGGTGCCGGTGGAAACCTCGCGCTGGATTTGTTCGGTCGCCTCTGCGAAAACGGCGTTGCCTGCGGCCCCGCCCACGGAGTCCAACGCTTCAACCAATGGCACACCCGCCGCAAACATGGTGGACAAGGTGCGAGTCCAGCGGGCCACGGCAGACTTGTACATCAGATCACCAAAGACAGGTACCTTCAGCAAGAGCTTGTCCATGCGTTTCTGCATGGTCTCGGACCGCTTCCAGCTTTGGAGGAAGAAGTAGATGCCGCCCCCGATCGAGCCAAAAATGGCCCACCAGTACTTCACGAAGATTTCTGACATCCCCATCACAAACAAGGTCGGTGCAGGGAGATCCGCCCCGAAGGACATGAACACTTCCTTGAAGGCAGGAATCACGAAAATCATGATCACAGCCACGACCACAAAGGCCACCACCAGAACGGCGATGGGGTAGGTCAGTGCCGATTTGATTTTTTGCTTGATGGCGATGGTTTTTTCTTGGTAAACGGCCAGTCGATCAAGCAACGTTTCCAAAATACCAGCTGCCTCACCGGCCTCCACCAGATTGCAATACAGCGCGTCGAAATAGAGCGGGTGCTTGCGAAACGCGGAAGACAAGCTGGTGCCGGTTTCGACATCTCCGCGAATGTCGGACAGCAGCTTGGTGACCCGGGGATTGGTCGATCCACGGCCCACGATGTCAAAGGCCTGCAGCAACGGCACCCCCGCACGCATCATGGTCGCGAGCTGTCGTGTGAAGATGGCAATGTCTTTGGGCTTGATGGAAGAGCCGCCACTGGTGCGACGCTTCTTCACCTTCTGAACAAGAATGCCCTGGCGGCGCAAGGTCGCACCGACAACGGCTTCACCACCGGCGCGCATTTCACCTCGCACCAGCTTGCCGTGGCGGTCTTTGCCTTCCCACTCGTAAACAAATTCTTGCGGTTTGTTGGCTGCAGCCGTGGCCATTTGTCAGAACTCCGTGACTGTTGGGGCAGGTTTATTCGTTGGTGACCGAAATAACCTCTTCAAGAGAGGTGTGGCCGCCCTTCACTTTGACGAGCCCAGATTCGCGCAAGTCTCGCACGCCTTCGAGTTTCGCTTGTTTGGCGATGTCCATGGCAGTTCCTTGCGACAGAATGATCCGTTGTATTTCTTCACTGATGGGCATCACTTGGTAAATACCGACCCGCCCTTTGTAACCATTGTTGCAACTGGAGCAGCCGACCGCCCGATAGGGCTTCCAGCTGCCATCCAAATCAGACTCCTTGAAGCCGGCATTCAGCAATGCTTCGCGAGGATAGTCTGCTGGCGCCTTGCAGTTGCTGCAAAGGCGTCGCGCAAGACGCTGAGCCGTAATCAGAATCACGCTGGACGCAATGTTGAACGGCTGAATGCCCATGTTCATCATCCGCGTCAGCGTGGTTGGGGCGTCGTTGGTGTGCAGGGTGGACATCACCATGTGACCCGTCTGCGCGGCCTTGATCGCAATGTCACCCGTCTCCATGTCCCGAATTTCACCCACCATGATGATGTCGGGATCCTGACGCAGGAAGGCCTTCAGCGCCGCTGAGAAGGTGAGGCCGGCCTTGTCGTTGACGTTCACCTGGTTGATGCCGGGCAGATTGATTTCCGCCGGGTCCTCAACCGTTGAGATATTCACGCCAGGCTGATTGAGGATGTTCAGGCAGGTGTAAAGCGACACCGTTTTACCGGAGCCGGTTGGGCCTGTCACCAGCACCATTCCGTAAGGGCGTTGAATGGCTTCAAGCAGACGCTTTTTCTCTTCTGGCTCGTAGCCAAGGGCTTCGATGCCCAGCTTGGCGCTCGATGGATCCAGAATACGGATCACGATTTTTTCGCCAAACAGCGTGGGCAGCGTGCTGACCCGGAAGTCGATCGATTTGCTGCCGAATTTCAGCTTCATCCGACCGTCTTGGGGTACGCGCTTTTCGGAGATGTCCAGTTTGGAGATCACCTTGATGCGCGAGGCGAGCTTGTCCTTGATCGCAATGGGCGGCTGAGTGATTTCTCGCAGTTCACCGTCGACACGGAAACGCACACGATAGTTGTATTCGTACGGTTCGAAGTGCAAGTCGGAGGCGCCGGCGTTGATGGCGTCGATCAGCATTTTCTGCAAGAAGCGGACGACGGGTGCGTCCTCCACTTCGGCAGCCATGTCGGTCGACTCAGGCTGGGCAGAGGTGTCCTCGGTAACGTCAAACTCAAACTCGGTGGACGCCAGTGCAGTCAGCTGCTCAGCTGCTGAAGTACCGATGCCTTCCAGAAGCTTGGCGAGCTTGTCGTGCTCGACAATGACCCACTCGGGCGTGAGTTGCGTGGTGAATTTGATGCGCTCAATGGCTTCCTGGTTCGTCGGGTCAGAACCCGCCACGAACAAACGGTTGCCACGCTTCGACAGCACAACGACGTTGTATTGCGAGGAGAGCTTGGTGTCGATGATGCCTTTGGGCAGACGCTGTACATCAATGGCGGACAGGTCTACCAAGGGGACAGCCAATGCGCTGGACAATGTGTGGGCCAGATCGCTGGACGTCATCGTGCCCTTGCTCAGCAAGGCGGCGACAAAGCTGCGCTTTTGCTCTTTGGCAAGGCGTGCGACCTCCTCGGCTGCCGGTGCATCGATCTTGCCTGCGTTGACCAGGATGCGGGCGACGCCAGAAAGTGAGCCTGGGGTATCAGCCAAGGAAAGTTCGGCCATGTGGGGTGCTACGAGTTTTTGACACGATTTCCAATCTTACGGCCAGTCTCGCATTTTGTAATGAGGAGTGCTCCTCCCATCGTAAGGAAAAGCAGCTAGATCTCATGACGATTCCATCCTGGACGCCAGGCAAAACCGATGGCCAGGACAGGCACATATTCGCTGAACATTCGCAACTCGACGATATTGCCTGCCAAGCTGTAGAGAACGAACAGTGGGCTGGAAGCGAGAAGCATGGCCTTCAGTTCAGGAGAAAACTGATGCCACCGGCGAGGTAGCCAAATGATTGCGCCAGCCCCAAACCAAAGAAGCGCCAGTGCGTGTTGTGGCTTTGTAAAGATTCGATGCAAGTTGGCAAAAAGTCTAAAAGTGCCGTCTTCTGTCCAACTGAAACTGCTGCTGGCGGGAATGTGCAGCACTTGGGCTGTGGCTGACCGGGTCAAAGCGATGCACAGTGCTGTGCAAAACAGCATGGCAAGGCTGATTTGAAGCTGAGTCCGATTGACTTGTTTGCGATGTGCCCAGTGCCAACCCAAAGCCAAAAAGGGGGCCACCACGATGGTTTCGCGGTTCAGGGCCATCAACGGTGCGAGCAGAATGGCCAGACCTTGCATCCAATGCCGCTTGTCGGTCAGCATCAAAAACATCACCATCAGAAAGAACACGGCTGGCAGGTCATACACGTAGTAGACCTTGAGCGGACGTGGCAAGGCGTAATGGGCAACGAGCACCAGCAACAGTGCAGCCCGCACACGCAGGGTCTGTTCTTCGTCGATGGCGTGGCAGAAGATTCGGCTGAAAAATGCGGGCATCAGCCAGATGGATGCCAAGGTGAAACTCAGACCGAATGTGATGCGGAGCGTTTTGGTGTCAAGCCACTCTGCCGGAACCAGCAGTGCCAACAGTTTGGGAAACAAAAACCGAAACACAAATGGCGGATCGATCTTCAACTGTGCGTGGGCGCTGATCAGTGAGTTGTTGCTGACGCCAGTGTGATTGATGTACCACCACACAAACAGGAAGGCGCAGGCAACCAGCGCATAGGTGTTCTTTTTGCCGACGTTATTCATTTTGTGTGACTGGTGTATGTGCAATCCATTTCAGAAATGCGTCTGAAATGTACTGGCTGCCAAAAGGTGACAGGTGGTCAAAATCACGGTACAGCAAGCGGTTGCCCTTTGTAATCTTGCATGTAGCTCCGTCACAGATGTATGGCACTGGATCAAACGCAACGACCCCTGGCCGGGTCCTTGTGATGTATTGGATCAGCGATCGGTATTGGACGTTGCGGTCGTCATAAGCTTTGCGCGGAAAGTTACATTCGGTCGGATTTTGCTGCCGCTTGAATGCGAGACTGCGCAGGCACGACTCTGCACTGATGGGAAGTTCTGGGATGTCGACCAAGAGGACCACCCGACGCCCCGAATGAAGGAGAGTGTCGATGGTTTTGAGTAGCCCTTCCCGGAATAAATCGTAAGGTGAGCCATCGCTTCCGTTGAGTGACTTCAGTACAAAGCGATTGTCCCGAGGATATTTTGCTTGCTTGGCAAGCTGAAAGTATGGCGTTGCCAAACTCGATAGCGCAATCGTTTTGATGCTGGGCTGTGCAAGTATGAAATTCAATGCATTTCGATTGAATTTGGCGCAGTTGACCGGAATGCCTGCTTCGAAGACCTCTATGTCAGCAATGGGGGGGCAGGCAGAGTGACTGAGCAGAATGCTGCTCAGAGCTATATGCGCGGGAGCCAGAATGCCAGGGATGTAGTGCTCAGTATGGCTATCGCCGTAGACGGCCAGAACCGGTGGGTTTTGGGAGTTGGTCGCCACGCATTGACCACCCGCATAGTCCATATCGTGACATGCGTTGCGTTGAATCGTCATGCCAGCGACGTACTTGACGAAGTTGCCTTGCCCCACATCCAGAGCAGCATCTCTCGCATGGCCCGCCCGATCCGGAAACCCGTCTTGTAAACGGGTGAACTGGCCAATAACCAAGATCGCCATCAATGAGCAGGTGGCATAGATCAAGACACGTGTTTGACTCGTCTTGTTGGCAGCAAGTGGGAACCGGCTTTGAATAGGTTTCTCAATGAAAACCCATGTGATCCATGCCAAAAGTACCGAAGCCCCACACAGAAGAATGCGATCAACATTTTGATCACGCGCATGAGGAGCATAGATCGTGTAAATGGAAAGAAGCGGCCAGTGCCACAAGTAGAGTGGGTAGCTGATTTTTCCAAAAAAAACCGCAGGCTTGGTCGAAAGAAAGAATTTGTTACCCCATGATGATGGGGTACTCCAAATGATGATTGCAGCGCACAGTGCGGCCGTCAGAGTTTGGGGGAACTGTCCAAGCGCTGCTACGGAAGGTTTGTAAAAGAATAATCCACACACTGTCAGTGTGGCTAAAACGGATAAGGTGTTTCGAATTTTTTGACTGAGGACATCGGGCTTGGGTAGCAATGTGATTCCAGCCCCGATCAGCAACTCCCACATTCTTGCCGGCAGCATATAAAAAGCAGCGGACGGAGTGGTCGTCAGCATGAAGAACATTGATGCCAACGCAATCGCGAGTGTGCCCAGAATCAGAGCAAATCGTACTCTGCTGATGAGCAGCAGGATGACGGGCCAGAAAATGTAAAACTGCTCTTCTACACCTAGCGACCAAAGGTGCAATGTGGGCTTTTGCTCGGCTGCTACGTCAAAGTAGCCGACTTCCCTCAGTAGTTGGATATTGGAGGTGAAGGTGGCGCCTGCTGAAAGATGAATGCCTAGATTCTTGTATTCGGATGGCAGCAGTGTGAACCAGCCAATCAGCCAAGTCGCCGACAGTACAATCAGAAGGGCGGGAAGGATTCTCCGAAAACGACGAGCATAGAAGTTGCTGAAAGTGAATTGTCGATGTCGAATGTCTTTGCGAATGATTCCAGTAATGAGGAATCCAGAAATGACAAAGAATATATCTACGCCCAGAAACCCGCCCGGCATGAGGGTTGGAAAAGCGTGAAATATCAGAACAGGGATGATGGCGAGTGCGCGCATCCCGTCAATGTCTGGGCGGTATCCCTGCGCATGGACTGAGGTCATGTTCATCCCGTGTCGCTCTATACGCTGGGCACTTTACGCAATGTGTTGGGCTCGCCACTTTCATCAATCGTCTTGATGACTCGATTGGCAATTGCCTCAGGGTCTTGCGTGGCCATGCAGGGAGGGCGGTCAAATCCTCTGATGCAGCGACTCATCCAGTCCTTTTCCATCCACCAGCAGCCGCCGCATTCGATGGGACCAATGTTGTTGTTTTTCTCGTATCCAAAATAGGCAGGGAGTGTCGGTCCAAAAACCACTGTGCACGGAGTCCCGAGCGATGCGGCGGTGTGGACGAGTCCGCCCTCATTGTCTAAATGGTGGAGGGCATTTTTGAGCAGCGCAGCCACTTGTCTGAGGCTTGTCGCATTGACGAGATTCAAGTCGCACTGGTCGAGCGGTGCACTGGCCACAGAGCCAATGTGGATGAACTTCACACCAGGCAGGCGCTGTCTGAGATGCCGGATGACATCGTTGTGGTATGGGTAGGCTTTGGTAGGGCAGGTATGCGCGTCAGTATGAAAATCTTGATCAAACCCATTGCTGACGGTGATGTAGGAATTGGGTTTGAGGTCAAACTCCGTCAAGGCTGAGTCATCCACCGGTAAGTTCAGCGTGTGCCCGCCGTAGCGAATATCAGCCATGGCGTGCAGGTGGTTGTGGCGCCTGAACCCCAGGGTGGCGGCATAGTGCCCCAAATAGCCATCTAGATACGGATGGTGCTGAATGATGGGGATGATCCTGGAAACGCTCTGCTCAATCTTTTTGATGTGATAAGAGAAGTTTCTGGATGTTTTGGAAAATTCGCCTGGCGCGTAGTGGTCGATATGGAGTGCGGTGGTGACACTCAATGCCAGTTCGTACTGAGATGCAAGGCTTTTATTAAATGCTTTGGCATCGCCAACGAGTACGCACTTCTTTTCCGTTTCCTGTAGCCATTTGACAATCGCCGGCTTGGTGCAATAAATATCGTAACGATCAATGCCTGTTGCGCTGCAAAAGTCTCTGATGAAACGAATGGACGCAATATGATCGCCTAGGCCGCCAGATATTTTGAAAGCGACTTTTGGTACCTGCTTGTTTTGAATTTTTCTGATAGCCAGGTTTTTGATCGTGACCAGCTTGCCTGGCAGGCGCTTCCAGCTCGTTTTGAGCTTGTTTATTCTTCTTTTTGACAGAAGCATGGACGTTTTCCGTTAGCGATAGATGTCGTTCTGCGTGAGATAGCCTTTGACGTAATCACTCGCGCCGGATTCGATGGAGTAAAAATCGGCGCTATAGCCTGCGCCCTTGAGTTTTTGCATGTTCGCCTCAGTGAAGTACTGATAGTTCGGGCGAATGCTCTCGGGCATGTCGACATACTCAATGGACACAGGCTTGCCCAGTGCGGCTCCAATGGCGTGCATCAAGTCGACGAAAGACCGCGCCTTGCCGGTTCCCAAATTAAAAATGCCACTGACGGCTGGTGTGCCCAGCAACCACATCATCACGGCGCAGCAGTCCTTGACGTAAACGAAGTCGCGAAGTTGCCCCCCGTCGACGTAGCCCTCTTTGTGGGACTTGAACAGTTTGATCGTCTCACCACGTGCAATGAGCGCGGTGTTTTTGGCCACCAGGCTCATCATGTTGCCCTTGTGGTACTCGTTGGGGCCGTACACGTTGAAGAACTTGAGTCCGGCCCATTGCGGCGGCGCCTTGCCTTCGGCAGCACGCTCGACGGCCCATTTGTCGAATTGATGCTTGGACCAGCCATACAGGTTGAGCGGAGCCAGCTTGTCCAAAGCGTCTTGGGCTTGGTCATCAGTAAAGCCCTGTTCTCCATCGCCGTAAGTCGCGGCAGAAGAAGCGTAAATGAACGGTGTGCGTGTCTCGGTGCACCATTTCCACCAAGCCATGGTGGCGTGGAGATTCACCCTCAGGATTTCATCGCCATCGGTTGAAGTGGTCGACGAGTTGGCGCCCATGTGAAAGACCGCATCGGCCTGCTTCAGGCTGGGCAACAGCTGGTCCAGGTTGCGGTAGTCAATCAGGTCAACGAAGCGGCGCTTGGCAATGTTTTTCCATTTGCCCGATGTGCCCAGGTCGTCGACCAACAAAAGGTCCGTGCGCCCCTTGGCATTGAGGTCTGCCACGATGTTCGAGCCGATGAAGCCGGTTGCGCCAGTAACGATGATCATGTGAATGCTCTGAGATGGGTTGTGTCAGTCCGCAGCCTGAATGCGAACCATGCCTGCATAGAGGCCGTTTTGTGCAATCAACTCGCTGTGCGTGCCTTGTTCCACGATGCGACCTTCCGACATCACGCAGATCACATCGGCGTTCTTGATGGTGCTGAGTCGATGGGCGATCAGGATCAGGGTCTTGGTGTGGCGCAGGTCCTCGATGGACTTTTGAACGATGGCTTCCGATTCGGAGTCCAGTGCTGAAGTGGCTTCGTCAAAAATCCAGACTGCGGCATCTCGGTACAGCGCTCGGGCAATGGCCAGGCGCTGACGTTGGCCGCCGGACAGCATGCTGCCGTTTGTGCCAATCTGGGCGTCCATGCCGTCCGGCAAAGCGCTGACATGGGACCACAAGTTGGCAGCACGCAGGCATTGCTCAACCTTGGCGCGATCCAGTCCGTGCGGGCTGGCATAGGCGACGTTTTGGGCAATGCTGCCCTCAAACAGAACGATGTCTTGCGACACGACAGCGAAGTGCTTGCGCAGGCTGGCCAGTTTCAGCGTCTCGATAGGGGTGTCGTCCAGCAGAATCTCGCCGCCCGTCGCATGGGCGAAGCGCAACAGCGTGTTCACCACGGTGGTCTTGCCGGCACCAGATGCGCCAACCAGCGCAATGGTCTGTCCTGGCGGGATGTGCAGTTCGAGCTTGTCCAGTGATGGGGTGGCCGCACCATCGTATTGAACGGTGACACTGTTGAAGTCAATCTTGCCGCTGCAGCGGTCCATGGTCCCCGTGCCGTGGTCAGGCTCTGGGGGGGCATTCATCAACTCGAATGAGCCACGCGCCGTGATGAGGGCGCCGTTGATGGGTTGATAGATGTCCGTCAGGTGGCGCATGGGCGAAATCGTCATCAGCAACGCTGTCACGAACGACACGAATTCGCCAACCGTGGACGAGCCCTGGCTGGCTTGCCAGATGGCCAGTGTGATGATGATGGAAACGCCGATGGCGGCCACCACTTGCGAGGCAGGGGTGACCAGTGAGCTGGTCGCGACCTGCTTCATCGTCATCCGGCGGTGGTTGTTGGCCTCGTGGTCAAAACGTTGAAGCTCGAAGTCAGCCGCATCAAATGTGCGGACCACACGCCATGCTCTGGCGTTGTCGTCCACGGTCCGGACCAAACGCTGCTGCGATTCGTATTGCGCCTGGCCGACTTTTTCGAGGCGCTTGCGCACAAATTTGAGGGTAATGCCCAGCAATGGCATCGACACGAATGAGATCAGTGTCAATTGCCAGTTCAGGTAGATGAGGTATCCGACCAGGAAGAGCAGCGTGGTGGCGTCTTTGATGATGGAAATCAGCGAGCTGCCCAGTGTCTGAGATGCATGCTGGGGATCGTTGATGACCTTGGTGACGGCCAGGCCCGGGCTCATCGTGGTGAACATCTTCGCGTCGGCGCGGAGCAGCGAGCGCATCAGATCTCGGCGCAAGTTCAGCACCATGCCGGTGGTGGCCGACGTCATGACGTAGGTGCCCGCAAAGTTGAAGAAGCCGCGAATCATGAACAGGCCGATGATCACGATGGGCACGATCCAGAGCGGATAGTTCAGCCCTTCCTTGAAGCCTGAATCGATCAGCTTTTTGAACAGGGCTGGAATAGCGGGCTCAACAGCGGCCCCCAGCGTGAAAAACAGCAATGCACCACCCAGCATGCGCCACTGTGGCTTGGCGTATTGGAGCAAACGCTGACCAGTTTCTTTGAGTTCCATGAGGTCAGTTACCTGGCTTGGTGTGCGTGGTGGATGGGGGGTAGATCAGGCCCATGACGCGATCCACAGTGATGTCCGCCAGCTTGGCGGCGCGGACGTTGTGCATCAGTTCCGGATCTTGATTCAGTGTGCCTCGTGGGCCGATCAGCACGTAACTGTTTGTTCCGACTGCCGCCGCCACATTGATCATGCCGGTATCGTTGCCCACGCAGACGTCTGCCAGTCTCAGTGCTGCGGCACTGCCGAGTACGGGCGCGTCGGTGATGATGCTCAAGGCATGACGGTCGGCTTCGGGCACTTGTGCGGCAATGTCTTTGGCAATTTGCACTTCTGCGGGGCCACCCAGCAGCACGACGCCGGCGCCCTTCTGAATCAGGCGGTGCGCCAACTCAGCAAAATTGGGGATGCCCCATTGCTTGTGGAGTTCACTGGTGCCGATCGCAAAGGCATACAGAGGACGGGGCAGAGAGGCCATCCGCTGTGTCATCTGCGCAACCATCTCGTCCGGCACGTCCATGCGCGGCACGATGGCTTCCTGACAGAACCCATGCGCGACCATGAAGGCGCTGGCCTCTGGGTAAACCGCCAAGGCCTCACCCTTGTAGGCAGAGATGTAGGGGGGCGTGTTCAGGAACATGCGTTGCAGTCCCTTGTAGCCAAAGCCCATGCGCACTGGGATGCCGCTGAGCCAGGCGATCAAGCCACGGCTGGCGCGGCCCGAGAACAAAATGATGCGGTCGAATTGCCCGGCCTTCAATTCGTTCGCCATGCGCCACATGCCTGCCAAGCCGGCGTGCTTGCCCTTGCGCTTTTCGCCTCGACGTGGGCGGTGGTCATGATCGATCACCGCTTCAACCCAAGGCTCTTTCCCAATGAAGGCTTTGGTCAAGGTCGACGGCTGAGCCACGACCGTGACGCGGCCGCCCTGGCTCTGCTCCGCAATCATCTTGAAGTAGTGGATGTGCCAGATGAGGTCACCAATGCCGGTGTACTGAAGAAGCACAACGGTGCGTGGGCGGGGATCTGTGAGCTTGGACATTGAACGATCAATCGAGTGCAGAGCGCTATTTTGCCTTGCCTGGGGCCCCACTTATTGGGGGGAAACCGTTCTTCACAACCTGGATAAAGCTCATCCACCTGTTTGGTACGACAATACACGGCTGTGTCTTTGAGAGACTCATTCATGACTCATCTCTTCTTGCAAAACGTGGCCGACCAGATGGCCGTTCTTCAAACGTTGCCAGTACTGGCCGATGCTGTGGATCAAGCAGGTCAGATGGCCGGGGATGCGTTGCAGACCGGGGGCAAGATCATGTTTTGCGGCAATGGCGGTTCCGCAGCTGACAGTCAGCACCTTGCCGCTGAGCTAACTGGCCGCTTTATCAAGGATCGGCGTGCTTTGGCGGCGATTGCGCTGTCAACCGACACGTCTGCGCTGACTTGCATCGGTAACGATTACTCATTCGATGAAGTTTTCGCGCGTCAGGTCGTCGGCTTGGGCCGTGCCGGAGACGTGTTGGTGGCCATTTCGACTTCGGGCAATTCGCGCAATGTCATCCGTGCGGTGGAAGAGGCCAAAGCGATTGGCATCAAGGTGATTGGTTTCCTGGGGCGCGATGGCGGGGCGCTGAAAGCCATGTGCGATGTGCCCATTGTGGTTCCCAGTAACGTGACGGCTCGTATTCAGGAGTCTCATATCCTGATCGGGCACACCTTGTGCGGATTGATTGAGTCCCGCCTGGGTTTGGCTTGAAAACAATAACGGTGACACTGGGGCAAAAAAATTGAACAGTCCTGCGCGTGAAGTGGTAGCCAGCCGGAAGGTGCTGGTGGTGGGTGATGTGATGCTGGACCGTTATTGGTTTGGCGCTGTGGACCGCATTTCGCCCGAGGCGCCGGTGCCGGTGGTCAAGGTGATGTCGGAGCAGGAGCGCGTGGGCGGTGCAGCCAACGTGGCCTTGAATGTCAAAACGATTGGCGGGCAGGTCACGCTGCTGAGCATGGTGGGCCAGGATGAGCCCGCCCGGATGCTGCGGCAGTTGTTGGAAGGTGCTGGGGTGCGTGCGGTGCTGGGGCAAGACCTACGCATGCAAACCATCGTCAAGCTGCGAGTCATTGGTCGCGCCCAGCAACTATTGCGAGTGGACTTCGAGCGAGAGCCTGACCATGAGGTGCTGGCCCAGATGCTCGGTGATTTCGAGCGCGAGTTGCCTGAGCACGATGTGGTGCTGTTCTCGGACTACGGCAAGGGCGGCTTGGCGCACATTCCCCGCATGATCGAGATGGCGCGTGCGGCAGGTAAGCCCGTTTTGATCGACCCCAAGGGCAGTGATTACGACCGCTATGCCGGCGCATCGGTGATCACGCCGAACCGCGCGGAGTTGCAGCAGGTCATCGGGACATGGCAAAACGAAGATGAGTTGACCGTCAAGGCAGAAGCGTTGCGCCAGCGCCTGGGCCTCAAGGCGTTGTTGCTGACCCGGTCCGAGGAGGGGATGTCTCTGTTTGAAGCTGGGCGCGTGGCTCACGTGCAGGCTCAAGCGCGAGAAGTCGCCGATGTGACAGGCGCAGGCGACACGGTGATTGCCACGCTGGCGTTGATGCTGGCGTGCGGTGTGTCACTCGAAGATGCCATGGCGCATGCCAACCGTGCCGGTGGCTTGGTTGTGGCCAAGTTTGGCACGGCGACGGTGAGTTATGAGGAGTTGTTCGCGTGAGCAGCTTGATGGACAAGGTGTGCGACCGCGACGAAGCGGTTGCACGAGTGGCAGCGTTGCCTCGCCCCGTGGTGTTCACCAACGGGGTGTTTGACGTGCTCCACCGTGGCCATGTGAACTACCTGCATGAGGCTCGGCAACTGGGCGGCTCGCTGGTGGTGGCCGTCAATGCGGACTCGTCGGCGCGCATGCTGGGTAAAGGGCCGGATCGCCCTTTGAACAGGGAAGAAGATCGTGCTGCTGTGCTGGCCGGCTTGGCTTCGGTGTCCTTGGTGACGTATTTTGATGAGCGCACCCCCGTTGAATTGATCAAAGAGATCAAGCCTGACCTGTACGTCAAAGGCGGGGACTACGACATGGAAACGCTTGAAGAAACGCGCGTGATCCGGTCGTGGGGCGGTGATGCCTTGGCCATCCCGTTTGTGAATGGGTATTCCACGACGTCCCTGGTCAAGCGGATTCGCGCGGGGCAGGCTGCCGATGCTGCTTCGGCGGCACAGGCGTCTGCATTAACGTCGCCCCGCAAGGCGGCGTTTCTGGATCGTGATGGCGTGATCAATCTGGATCGCGCTTATGTCCACAAGTGGGACGAATTTGAATTTGTGCCGGGTGCCATCGATGCCATGCGTCGTTTGCGTGAGGCCGGTTATGTGCTGATTGTGGTCACCAACCAGTCGGGCTTGGCGCGTGGCATGTACACCGAAGCGCAGTTCCAGGAGCTGACGCGCAGGATGTGCGAGCACTTGGCAGAGGCAGGTGCCGCCGTGGAAGCGGTGTATCACTGCCCGCATCATCCCAAAGGCAAGGTGCCTGAACTGGCGAAGGACTGCGATTGCCGCAAGCCGGAGCCCGGCATGATCTTGCGCGCTGCGCGGGAGCATGGACTCTCGCTGGCGCACTCCATCATGGTGGGGGACAAGCCCTCTGACATCGAAGCTGCACGCAAGGCAGGGGTTGCAAAAGCATTTATCGTTGCGTCGGATAACGAGGAGTCTGACGGTTCGCTGGCAGGGGCTGATGCGCGATTTGACGATTTGCAGGCGTGTGTGACCACGCTGCTCGCTTGATTGCGAACGCCGCTGAGAACGTCGCGTCCTGATCAGAGTTCAAAGCTGCCAGATTCTGCGGGCCTGGCTTGGCAGCACGGCGGCAGTGATGGCGCCGATCATGACAAACAGTGTGTAGGTCCACATGATGGCAATCACCGCAGGGGACTGCCACCAACTGAGCGATACGCGCCGACCTTCCCGCAAGGTGCCTTTCAGGATTCGATTCAGTTTTGACAGGAAGAGCTTGCGTATGGCTGTGAAGACGAGCGTCGATGCAGCTTGTCCGTGAAGGTCTTTCTCGTTGAGTGCCCAGTCACGGCCTTGCGCCAAGGCTCGTTCAAAAAAATGATGCAAGCCGTTTGGCGCAGGATGTGACGTTTTGGCAGCGGGGGTGGCCCAGATGACCTCTCCACTTTGGAGTAGTTGTGCGGCCAATCGGTTGCACGCTCCCCGGGTCATGCCGTCTGGAATTGTCGGGAATGGCTGCGCCAGAAATGATACGCGCCGAAAGGCAACGTTGTTGGCAAAGAAGAACTGTGCCGGGTGTTTAGCCTTGGCGGGTGTCGTGCGCAGCGGGAAGAACCAGTGCAGAGCGAATGCTTTTTCCATCAAGCTATTCGTCGACATATAGGTTTCTCCCGCCACGACATGAACTTGAGGGTCGCTGCGCAGGGGGGCGGTCAACTCATTGAGCCAGTTTGCTTCCAACAGGACATCACTGTCGACGAAGACAATGATCTCGCCCTTCGCCATTTGTGCCCCTTTGTTCTTGAGGTCGTAGTAGCGGGTCTGTCCGGCCGGAACGAGTTCACACCGTGCCTGACTGAGTGCGCCGGCTACCAAGTGTTGATGAATCAGGTCGCGCAAGTCGTCTGCGTTGATTTGCTCGTCGTCGAAGAGCACCAGAAACTCAGCGTCGAATGCAGCCTCGGACGCTTGATGTCGCAGCGCTTCCAACATGCTGATCGCACGACTGGCGGCTGACAGGCGCGCGTTGTCCCATTCAATGATGATGCTGACCAGGTTGGATGGCTGTGGGTGCGTTGTCATGATGGCGTGGTTTCAGGCGATGGTCGGAGTAGTTTGTTGACGTTGCTGGCGAAGCCGTTTACGTCGCAAACTCAGCAGATGAAGCAGGTGTTGAGTACTGGGCCAGGCGCGCATGGCGTAGAGGACGTCGCCCCAGTCGGGGACGTGTCCGTAGTATTCGGAGTACATCTGGCAGTAGAGCAGGAACTGCGCCTTACTTCCCAGGTGGGCTGCTGAAGATACAACTTGATTTCTGCTCTGCGCGAGCCGTGTTTTGGCGAGGCCTGAGATGCGGGGGGATGCGTGACCTGCATCGATGTGTTGCAGGGCTGTGGGAACCAGTTGTCCATGGCCGTTGGGCCCGAGCATTCTGATCCACATGTCCAAGTCTTGCCAGGCATGCAAAGACGTGTCGAAACCGCCGGAAGCGAGCCAGGTTGCACGTGGGGCAAAGATCTGGTTGCCAACGCAATTGCTTTGGCACAAGTCTCGTGCCTGAACACGCACGGGTTTGTGATGTGCGTGCGTGCCGGCAGAAGTGAGCGTGATGTCAGCACCGTACAGGAAGACCGGATGCGCCGCATTGCCGGATGGATGCGCCTGCCATGCGGTCCAGAACTGGCTGAGGCGTTGCTGATCGAACCAGTCGTCATCGTCCAGCCCGGTGATGAATTCCCCCTTTGCGGAGGTGATGGCCAGGTTGCGTGCGGTGGGGGCGCCCATCGCAGACGCATGGCGGAAGTAACGGATGCGACCATCGCCCCGCATCCATTCGTTGACCGCGGCTTCTGTGCCATCCGTGGAGCCATCGTCCACGATCAATATTTCCAGATGCGGGTAGTCTTGCGCCTGCACAGATTGAACCGCGCGCTGCAAAAGCAGTTGGCGATTGTGGGTCGGGATGTACACGCTGATGAGGGGATGTGACACGTGCATGGTCATGTCTCAGCGAACAGCCTTCAAGCTGTCACGCACACGGCGCAGGTGTTTCTGTTTCAGAAACAACGTTGGCGTCCATTGCAGGATTCGCCAAGCTGGGCGCTCGGACAGAAGCCGGATCTTCAAGGCATGGGCACGTTGCGCCAGCGCGGAAGCCGGTGCGGGCGATGTGATCGAGCATGCATACGCGAGCAGATCAAATTGTCGAGCGAGCAGGGCTGATCGAGCGAAGACCGGGCAAGTTGGATGCTCGGAAAACAATGCTTCGCAGATGTTCATCAGGTCCTGTGCGCGTTGTTGTAGGCGAACAGGACTGTCGTTGAGCGTCAGGGATCCTGCACGTCTGCGATAGCGATAGAAAGGTTGCGAAAACTGGCAGATGGATTGCGCGCGTAGAAGTGCCGTGGGGGTGGACCAGCAGTCCTCGTGAATCCATCCATCCGGGAATTGCCAGGCACAGCGGTCAATGAAGTGCCGGCTGTAAAGGTACGCCCACGCGGGGGTGAGCAAAGTGCCTCGCTCCACCGCACGCTGAAAGAACGCCGCTGGAGGCATGTCATCAGACAGAAGGGGGTGCGTGAGGCGTCGCTCTCCCGCATCTGACTCTTCCACGACGTTCACAGTCATCAGGTCACTCGTGGTCGTGGCGAGAATGGTCAGCAGGCCGCGCAAGGACGCAAGGATCAATGCGTCGTCGTCATCCAGAAAACAGACATATCGCCCAGACGCATGCTGCATGCCGGTGTTGCGTGCAGCAGCCAAGCCTCTGTTTTGCTCGTTTTGAATCAGGGCGAGCCGAGCCCGATCATGGGTGCTCAGCCCACGCTGAAACTGCTCAAGCGCCTGCCAGGTCTGATCTGTGGATGCGTCATCAACCACGACAACCTCGACCTTGGGTGATGTGGTCAGGATCTCCCCCAGGTGCTCGGTGAGCTCCTGAGTTCGTTGCGCCGCATTGAAAGCAGTGCAGATGATGGTCAATGTCGTATCAAATGGCATGGCGATGCGCAAAGCTCATTTGGTGCCCAGCGCGAACTGAACAGGGTGATGCAAGGTGCTTTCCCAGGTGAGTTCGCTGATGCCGGGTCGTGAATGGTCTGGAATGTGCCCCTGGCTGAGGATGTTGACACAACGTTCCCGAAAGCCGTCCACCGTATCGGTGAGATGCAGGCCGGGTGTCTGCAACCATGCCTCGAAGCCGCGCATGCTGACGTGCGTGGCGATGATGGGGCGGTTGGAGAGCAGCGCTTCCGCTGTCTTCAAGTTGGTGCCACCACTGTTCTCGATGGGGAGCAAGACGGCTCGTGCATGATGCAACAGCTGGTCCAACTGTGATCGGCTGACTTCGCCTGCCAGGATCAATCGTTTGGATAGAACGTGCGCGCGCAAGAGCGGGTCACCCGCCAGCATGCTGCCGGCGCTGCCCGCAACCACGATGCTGGTGTGAGGTGGCAGTTGAGCCAACCATGGGGCGACCAAGGTGCGAAAGCTGTGGATGCTGGGCTGATGCACGCCGCTGACAAACAGCGCGTAGGGTGTCTTCGGGATGCTTGCCTGCGGACTTTTGTTGCCCAAGGTGCGGCAACCGTTCGGGCCGATCACGATCTGTTTTGCGCCCCAATTTTGCAAGGTGTCAGCGTCCGCATCGGAGACAGCCCAGCACAGATCAGCCCGTTGGGCGCAGAACTGCTCTGCTGCACGGACTTCCGTAAGCATCTTCTCTGCAGCGGGGGTGAGCTGATTGGATCGATGCCAGATTTGATGCAACAACTCGGATTCGATGTTGTGAGCGCTGTAGACGATGCGGGCGCGGTGGAGGCGTGGATGGCTGAGCAGTGATGGCAAGGCGTAGGCGGCCCACGGGTGCTCCAAATGCAGGACGTCGAAGGGCTGGCTCAGTTGATTGAGCTTGCTGCAGAGGGCTTGCCCCCAGCCCATGAGCCCATCGCCACTCCACAACACACGCAGTTGGCCCAAGTGTGCTGGCTTGCCCCAGTGGTGCCGCATGGCACGCTGCCATGACCAGAGCTTGATATCAAGCGGCGACTGGAGGTCACGCTTGCGTGTGACCACGCAAGCACGTGTGACCTGGCAGCCGGCGCGCTCATAGGCGCGTGCTGACTCGGCAACGCGGATGGCGCCACCACTGCGAGGCTCTGCCGGGACGGCAAATGGGCTGATCTGTAAGACGCGCAACATGAGCTAACAAGCATCAGTGTGCGTATGCAACAGCCTTGATCGTTGTGTAAATTGAAGCAATCATTCCCTGTCTGTTTTGTTTTTTCGAGTGCGGCATTATCTGTGCTTGTCGCTGGATAGCAGGCTACGGTAAACCGACAAGTTGCCTTTGACCATCGATGGGATGGAAAACTGTCTCTCGACCCACTGTCGGCCGGCTTGGCCATAGCTGTCACGCAGGGTTGGCGAATCCAACAGTTTGTTCAATGCAGCAGCCAATCCCGGTACATCGCCGGGTTCAATCAACTCCCCGTTGAGTCCCGGGCGCACGATCTCGGGAATACCACCTGCTCGCCCACCGATCAGCGGCACGCCGCATGCCGCGGCTTGCAACAGTGAGACGCCCAAGCCTTCCATGAAGGCAGGATGGGCCAGCACATCCAGGCAGGGCAGGATCTTGGCCAGGTCTTTGCGGAATCCCGGCAGTTGGACGCGGGCGGCGAGGTCGGGTGAGGCTGCGACGCGTGCCTGGATGTCTTCGCTGATGGGGCCTTGGCCGAACAAAATGACCTTGATGCGCGGATGCCGTGCGATCACGGTCGGCAGGGCGTCCAGCAGTGTCTGGTGGCCTTTACGCTGGATGAATTGCGCCACCATGCCGATCACCAACTCATCGGGCTGGATCTTGAATTCATGTCGAAACCAGTCCAGGTGCGAGCGATCCGGTCTGTATTGATCAGTGTCGACCGCGCTCAAAACGCAATTCACCTTGTTGGCGGGCACGCCTTCACTCAGCAAGACCTGTCGGATGCCGTCAGAGATGGTGATGACTTCGTCATAGAGGCGGTACTTCAGATTGACAACAAAGCGTGACTCCGGATTGTCGACGCGGCGGCTGAGAACCACGGGGATCCCTTCGAGCTTGCCAGCCAGCGCGCCCCAAATGTCACTGCCTCGCCGGCTGTGCAGATGGATGAGGTCAGGACGCTCGGCGCGGATCAGTCGGCGCAGCCGACCCAGCAGGCCCATGTCCAGATCGCCCTTCATGGGCATCGTCACCACTTTGGCATGAGGTTCCGCTTCACGGGCGATGGCGCTGCCCTCGGGGCACGCCAGGATGCATTGCATCCCCATGGCTTTCAGTCCGCGTAGCAGGAACACAACCTGCAAGGCGCCTCCGTACAGGTGCATGCCTGCTTCAACGTGAAGGATTTTCATGCGGTCATCTCCAATTGCCCCAAGGCCGCTTCGAGGACGCGCTGAGTGGTGAGTTGAGTCATGCAGGTGAAGGCGCCGTTGCACGTGGGCCGGCGACGGCAGGGCGAGCAAGGTGGTGCGTCGTAAAGGATGCGTGTGCGAGGTGTTGGACCTTCGCGGTAGGGGCGTGTGGAACCAAACAGCACCACGGTCGGAATGCGCAAGGCCGAGCCCATGTGCGTCAGGCCGGTGTCGACGCCAATCAGCAGTTGGGCTTGAGCAATGAGCGCGACGCTTTCATCCAGTTTGAGTCGTCCTGCCAGATTGATCAGATGGGGCTGCGTGGCCGCAATGCGGTTGGCGGCTTCCGTGTCTGCCGGTCCACCCAGCACCACGGGTTGCAACCCCTTGGCGAGGAGCTCGCCAGCCAATTCTGACCAATTCGACTCGACCCAGTGCTTTTGAGGGCGCGTGGTGAAGGGCGCGAGGATGACAATGGGGCGGCTTGTAGCGGAGGCGCCCCAAGCGGCATCCAGGGCTTGCTTCAACACGTTGCTGGCGCGCTGGCGCTGTTCGTCACCGACGGCCAGGTCATGCACGAAACTGCCTTGCGGGGCGCCGAGGTAGTGGGCCAGATAGCGGTATTCCGAGCCCATCACTGGATCCTGGCCGGGAGGTGGGGTGACCACTTCATTCACCAGTCTGTGGCTGCCTTCGCGGGCGATGATGCTGACGCGGCGTGGTGCGCCAGTCATCCAGGCGACCAAGCCACTTTTGAGCAGCCCCTGACCATCAAGGACCAGATCGAACTTTTCTTCACGCAGACGATTGCGAAATGCCTTGATGGCACGCCACAGCGCAACGTAGCGCTTGGCCTTGAGCAGCGCTTCCCACTCGCTACGGGGCCAGATGATGACTTGCTTGATCCGTGGATTGTGTTTCAGCAGGGGGGCGCACCCCGCTTCGCAGACCCATGACACCTCAGCATTGGGGTAGAGCGTATGCAATGCGGGGATCAGGCCTGAGGCCATGACGATGTCCCCCAGCGCTGACAAACGCACGATCAGAATGCGATGTGGGGTTGAGGTTGTGTGGGCACTCATGCGTGGCGGGCCAAAGCAAGGCAATGCTGATACACGGCCACGGTTTGCTCAACCATGGCGGTATCGGTCAGGTGCTGCAAGTAAAAATCTCGTCCAGATTGGGCCAGTTGCGAGGCGGCTTCGGGCGTAGCCGCCAAACGTGTCATGGCCTGCGCCAAGGCATCTGGCTGTTCGGTGGGAACCAGCCATCCGGTTTGATCTTGGCGCACGATTTCGGGCACCCCTCCCACGGCAGTGGCGATCACAGGCAGTTTGGCGGCAAAGGCTTCAATCACGGAAAGCCCAAGTGCTTCGCGTCGGGAAGACAAGGCGTAGGCATCGAAGGCCGGCAGGATGCGTTGCACGTCGCTGCGATAGCCCAGATAGTGGATGCGCGCGGTGTCTTGCGCCAGAGCCTGCACTTCACGGCCATATGCCGTGTCGGGGTCCCCGATCAGATACAGGTGTAGCTTGTTGGCGGGGACCTGGCGCATGGCTTGAACCAGCAAGTCTTGCCCCTTGTCTCGGACGAAGCGACCCACATTGACCACGGCAAATTGGTCTGAGGGGATGCCCAACTCGGCACGCAAGGCTGCGCGGTCACCCTGTGGGCCGTCGGGCATGCCGTTGTAGATCACGGAGGTGGCGTGGTCGGCATAGCCGTGTTGAAGCAAGTTGTCCTGCACGGCTTTGGACACTGCAATCACATGAGCGCAACGCTCCATGTGCTTGTGTGCGGTGGTTGCGTGCGCGGTGCACACGGCCACGGGGCGCTGCTTCCGGTGCCCTGCGAGGCCGGCGTATTGTGCACCTCGCACCAAGTGACCGTGCACGATGTCGGCGCGCCACTGTCTGACCAGCTTGCGAAGGGCAAAGTGCGATGGCAGGTCAAACAGCCCGGACATGCGCAGATGAGTGGCGGGGATGCCGTGTTCCTGACAGGCGCGCCCGAGCCACGAGTCGAGTGGCCCGGCGTACATCACATGATGGCCTGCCGCACGTTGCCCTTTCATAAGAACCAGGGCGTGGTTCTCAGCGCCGCCGTAGCCGTGGCTGTGCAAAACGTGAACGATTCGCATGGTGCTCATTGCCCGTCTTTGCGCTTGTGCTTCATGTGCAACTTCCAGGCGTAGCCAATCAGGTTGTCACCATATGAGATGGCTTTGCGCGGAAGCTCGAACGGATTGTGTGCCGTGTTGGCCGCGCCTCGGATGCAGGTCAGGCCTGTGCGATAGCCAGCCTCCTGAACGAGATCGCGAACTTGGGCGTTGTAGTCTCCGTAGGGGTAGCAAAAGTCCGGGACTTCTGCACCCAGCAAATCTTCCAGTGCCTGCTTGCTGCCAAAGATTTCCTGACGTTGTTGAGCTGCTGTCAACTGTGTCAGGCGCGGGTGGCTCATGGCGTGTGAGCCGAAGTGGCAGCCCTCTTGATGCAAGCGACGAATCGATGCAGCGTCCATCAACCTGCTTTGCTGAGGCCGATCTTGCAACCAAGCCGCGTTCTTCCCGATGAGTGAACTCACCAGGAACACGGTGGCAGGGAAACCGTATTCCTGCAGCGCGGGCCAGGCATGCTCGCGGAAGTCGTCGAACCCGTCGTCTACCGTGATGACCACAGAGCGCTGAGGGAGTGGGCGCCCCTCGAACAGACACTGACGAGCTTCTTCCAGGCTTAAGACGCGGAAGCCGGTGTATTTCAGGTAGGCCAGTTGTTGTCTGAATCGACCAATGTGGCAGAACAGGGCACGATGAGCCTTGGGCCGCGGATACAGGCCGATCTGGTGGTACATCAGGATCGACAGCGGAGGCGTGGCCGGCGGTGTGGAAAGCATGAATGCAGAGGGGAACTTGCGCAAAAAGAGACTGTAACCTAGGCGACGGACCCGTGGCGACAGGCCGGAGATGCGGCATTTTGCCGCCCCGGTGAGTTGCGTACGATGGCCAGCTACCTTGGTCAAACCGAATCGAATAGGATGCTCAGGAGGCCTCTTTGTTGCGCTGAGGTGTTTGTCATGCTTTCGACCGTCAAAACACTGCTCGGATCACTGCTTCTTGCGGGCTGCGTGTCCTTTGCCGTCCGGGCTCAAGAATCTCCGGCTGTAACGTTGGACGCAGTGCGCGCGTCCCAGATTGACGCGCGTGTTCTGTCCATCGGGCATCCACGTGAGGAAGCCATTGCGCTCTTCACCGAGCGACTGGTTGACGGATTGGCATCACCCCGAGAACGGCTGTATGCGGTCTACCGATGGGTGGCCCATTACATTGACTATGACGTGGAGTCGTACCTGAGCGGGCGTCTGATGGGTGCCGGCGGGGCTGATAACACGTTCCGTTCAGGAAGGTCCGTCTGCAACGGTTATGCGGATCTTTTGGTGGAAATGGGGAAGGCCGCAGGGCTGCACATCGAGAAAGTGGAGGGGCATGCCAAAGGTTTTGGCCCGGGCTTGACGACCGCGTCACTGCAGGACAAAGAAAACCATGCCTGGAATGCAGTGGAGTTGGATGGCCGCTGGTACTTGCTCGATGTCACCTGGGATTCCGGCGGGGTGGATGCCGCCACGCGGGCATTCGTCAAACGCTCTGGCGAGCCCATCTACTTTCTGGCACAGCCGGACTTGTTTGTCACCACGCATTACCCCAGTGCGGCGCAATGGCAGTTGTTGCCTCAACCCTTGAGTTTTGAAAGCTTTTTGGCGCGAACCAAGTTGAGGCCCGATTTGCGCCGTTGGGGGGTGGATCCGTCGACGCATGTCGACGAGCGCATTGTGTCGGCGGACGACACCTACGCATTTGATTTTGGTGTCAGTGCATTGCGACTCCAGGCCACCTTGATGCAGGGCAGCCAAGTCGTCAGCGGGAACTGGTCGTTCCAGATTCGGACACCAGAGGGCGGCTCTCGGCTCTTGTTGGCAGCGCCGGCACCCAATGAGTATCGGGCAACGATTTTCAGCTCACCCGATCCGCAAGCCACGCAACTTGAGCCCGTGCTCGACTACACAGTGCAGTTTGCGCAAGCAGGCCGCTTCCCGTATGGGTTCCCTCAGGCCTACAGCGGCTATTACGCGCAAAAGGTGGAGTTGGCGAGCCCACTGGATGGTCGACTCCGTGCCGGTGAACCGGTGAGGTTCAAGCTGCGTTTGCCGGATGCAGAGAAAGTCACGGTCTTCCAAGGCAACAACATCATCAGCGAGTTGACGCCGGTGGATGGGTACTACACAGCGGAGGTCTGCCTGCCAGAGGGGCAAGTGGATGTGGCGGTGATCCTCAAGGGCACCACCCAATATGCAGGCATCTTGAGTTACCAAGTGGCCGGCAAGTAACTGCGTTCGCCTTTTTCCACGCAGAATCCGCGCTGGTATTCAGCGCGGGAGGACATGAGGTGAGTCTGGGCTCTGTGCCGCAAGGCATCTTTCTCACACATGTGATGTCCCCACGAGTCCGTCGACACTTCTGCCGACTCAAGGCAGAAACTCAAGGGCTCGTCGACTGGCATCTCGTGTTCAATCCGGGGCGCTACCCTAATCCTTCTGCAGCGCTGCCTTTGCATGGGTGTGATGTGCTGATGGGACTCCGGCACAGTGAGATGATGCGCAACGGTAGCGTTCAAGGGGGCTACCTCGATACAGTGTTCATGCCGTGCGCATTGGCGTTGGGGGCGCCTTACGTCTGGGTGTTGGAGTACGACGTGGATTTTTCGGGGCATTGGGCAGATTTTTTTCGCCAGTTTGAGGGCGATGTGTCTGACCTGTTGATGACGACGATGGTGCGTCATGACCAAGACCCTGAGTGGTACTGGTGGCAGCATGCGAAAGCCCCAGACGCCTTACCCAAGGCGAGATGGCTGAGGGGGTTCTTGCCCATCATGAGGTTGTCCAGGGCGTTGGTCGGTGACTATGTGCGTGCTGTGCGTGACGGGCAATGGGGCGGGCACTATGAGTTCACCGTTCCGACGATCGCGTCCACGCTAGGGCGATCGCTGCGAGATGTCCGCGACAGAGCGGACTGTCAAAAGGTGAACTACACCAATACGCCGCTGGACTGGCAATTGCAGCCGGGGAGCTTTGTCTGGCGACCGTCTCGTGCAAACTACTTCCATGAGTGTCCCCGAGAATTTCAAACGAGGGATGTCTTGTTTCATCCCGTTAAACCAGGGGTGGAAAATTGGGAGCGTTCGTGAAGTCCGGCAGCGAGCATGAGCTTTGTATCCTTTACGTGTATCACCGCTTGGATGAGACCACTGTTCGACATTTCAACCTGCTGGTTCAGCACAACGCGCATCACTGCATCATTCCATTGACCGATGCGGCTGATGAGCAACTGCCGGGTACGGTCGATGTCAGGGCTTTTCCTGGGCCGTGGGTGTCACTCGATGGCTGGCGAGGGTGTGACACCGTGCTCTTGCGCTGGTTCGCTAACCGAACCGTGAGCGCAAAGCGCTATGTGTTTGTGGAATGGGACTGCCTCTGCACGGTGGATCTGGCGGATGCCTATGCCGAGATCTGGGATGTGGACATTGCGGCCAGAGATCTCTTTTTGCCGGGCGAGAAACGCGATACGTCAAAAGGGCGCTATGTCGCGTCGGAGTGGTTTCACTTCCGGGAAATTGAACGACTACCCGAAGCCGATCGCAAGTTTGCGGCGGGGCTGGTGCCCTTTGCTGGCATGTTCTTTTCGCACGCTGCATTACAGGCCTTTCTAGATCACGCGCCGGTGGAGGATGTGATCAGCGAGTTGCGAGTGGGCACTGCTGTGCGCAAGGCCGGCTTAAAGATCACGCCATTTCCAGCCTCACTGAAGCGCGCCATTCGATGGGACCCGCACCCGTATATGCCTGTGAGTGATGGCTTCTTCCATCCGATCAAGCCTGCTGTCATGCGTCCGCAGGTATCAACTTGCTCGGTATTGGTGGTCATCGGTCGGGACGACCAGACGTTATCTGCGCAACTGCGGAGTATCGGAGCGCAAACAAAATTGCCTGATGAGTTGGTCGTTGTGGACGATGGCGCCACCGACGCAGCCAAAGAAGTGTTGCGTGAGTTCTCACAACAGGCACCGTTTCCAATCCGGCTTGTCGTGCATCAGAAACGCCGGGGCTATGTGAAGTCCATCAAAGAGGCGGTTGCACTTGCCGAGGGCGATGCGCTGTTTTTCTGTGATCGTGGGGATGTGTGGGATCCCGAAAAGATTGAAGCATCAGTGTGCTTCATGCGAGATGGCAATCATGAAGTTGTGACACATGATTGGTCCGATGTGGGCGATGGGGCGAGGGTGTCTCGATCCCATTTTGATCATCTGGCTCAACATGGCCTGCGTGTACCTGCCGCGTTGCATGGCGGTGCCATGGTGGTGCGCCGATCATTCTTCTCGACGTGGGGTTGGCCGGGGAAGCGGTACGGCATCGCCCCCCGCCTCTGGGTGGCGCTGATGTCGTCCCTGGTTGGGGGGCGTGGGTATTTACACCGAACCTTGGTGGCACGGCACAGGCTGCCCGCTGGGCTGCGAGGGTTGGATCTCATTCTTCAGCGCGCGGGCGATGCCGGCGCGACGCTGACGGGGGCGTCGGATGTCGATCTGGTGTTGTGGTCCGGCTTGTCAGTAGACGATGTCAGGATGCCCAGGGAGCTTCATCGCAAGCTCTTGGCTGCATCCGAAAGCATGCTGGAGCCAGAGAGGTATCTCAACGCGGCCCAGGCCGTGCGTCAGCATGCAGACCGTCTGGACGAGCAGGTCATGGCAGAGCGCGGACCTTTGTATGCCGCGTATCGCCGCCTTGAGCGTGTCATGCGTGGGTGACTTCAGCTCTTGGCCTGGCGTGATTCAGCGCGCGTGCGCCTTTGCGCCGTAAGGGCAGTAATTGGGGCGAGGGCTGACCTGTGGGTGCCTGCGACAGGTATTGGGCCGCTGCTCGTACACAGTACAGCGGCGTGTGTTGGCGTCGAGGAAGCGGCAGTCGCCACTGGCGCGTCGAGCCAAGGTGTAAATCTCGTATTTGAAGTTGAAGTGATCGATCAGCCCCGCCTTGGTTAAACGCTTGGCAATCTGCTTCGGCGCCTCGTGCTCCGCTTCAAATGGGTCGACCAACTGCAGTCGTACCAGATCTGCCAGCTTGACCTCGACTGGCATCGTGCAGCAGTTGGCCATGCAGTTGTCGCACAGACCGTTGCGGTAGCGTGTCCATGTGTCCGGGCGATCGACGTCGACGAGGTAAATCGATGACTTCATGGCTCAGTGATGTTGCGATTTTGCTACGGTTGATGCGTGTGCAGCGTCCGTGTCTTCGCTGCTGAAGAGCGGCGGGCCAAAAAAGAAAAAGCCCATCCATAGGATGGGCTTTTGAATTTTGGTGGCCTGGGGCGGAATCGAACCACCGACACGCGGATTTTCAATCCGCTGCTCTACCAACTGAGCTACCAGGCCATCTCTTCGCTTGATTGCTGCGTTGCAGTGATCAGCGAAGAATTGAACTATAGCATCAATTTGAGGCCGTTTTCTTATTTCGACCCAAATCAACACCCAGTTGTTTCAATTTTCTGTAGAGGTGGGTGCGTTCCAAGCCCGTTTTTTCAGCCACACGGGTCATGCTGCCGCCTTCGCGAGCCAGGTGGAACTCGAAGTAAGCACGCTCGAAATCGTCGCGTGCTTCACGCAGGGGACGATCCAGTTCGAAGCTCTGAGCGTGCGACAGACCAGTGTTGGTGGATTGCGACACTACGGGAGTGCTGACGACGGCCGAGCTGTACGCCACGGTTGCGGCTTGCGCCACTGGTTCGGCGTGGGACAGGTCGGTACGCATGGTCGAGACGACCGAGCTGACGCTGGCGTACGACGAGGCTGCGGTGATGGGGGTCACCGTTGCCAAGTGCACAGCCTGAGGGGCTGCAGCGACCGCACGCGGTGCCGCAGGCTTGGTCAGGCCTTGTTCCACAGCACGGAGCAGCTTTTGCATCGTGATGGGTTTTTCCAGGAAAGCCTGCGCGCCAAACTTGGTGGCTTCCACGGCCGTGTCAATCGTGCCGTGGCCCGACATCATGATCACAGGCATGGTCAATTGCCCGCTGGCCGCCCACTCTTTGAGCAGGGTGACGCCATCGACGTCGGGCATCCAGATGTCGAGCAAGACGAGATCGGGTTTGCATTGCTCGCGCATCACGCGGGCTTTGGCTGCGTTTTCAGCGACTTCGACGGTGTGACCCTCGTCGCTCAGGATTTCTGACAGGAGGGCACGAATGCCCAGTTCGTCGTCGACAACAAGAATGGTAGCCATGAAATTTTCGGAGCCCGCAGGTGAAATCTAGCTCTGGTGTGAACCCGTTGCGGGAGTTTGGGATGACAGCTTTGAAAATGATAGCGAAACTTGTGCCCCTCTCACGCGTTCTGGACTGATTGCGTCCCCTTCAGGAGCGGGGGATGAGAGAAGATTGCGCAGTCTAACCAGTGCGCCGTGCTCATCGGCAATCTTTTTGACAACTGCTAAGCCTAAACCTGTGCCCTTGGCTTTGGTGGTGATGTAGGGCTCGAAGGCGCGTTTGAGCACTTTTTCGGGGAATCCCACCCCGTTATCGCGCACGGTCAGGCGCACGGCTCGCACCGAACCGTCCGCGTGGGTGGGGCCGTCCGTGCGAATCAACACGGTTGGCGGCGCATCGGCGGGCGGGTGTTCTGCCAGAGCATCCAGGGCGTTTTGCACGAGGTTGTGCACGACCTGGCGAAGCAAGGTCGGATCGCCTTGGATGAGGGGCAAGTTGGGTTGCAGTTGCACCTGCAGGGGGCCTTGCTCAATCGCCTGTCCGTAAAGGCCCAGCACGTCGCTGACCAATTCATTCAGATCCAGTGGGATGAGCTTGGCAGAGGGCAGTCGTGCGTAATCGCGGAATTCGTTGATCAACGTCTTGAGCGCATGCACTTGCGCCACGATGGTGTTGACCGAGCGGTGGAGCAATTGACGGCTGGGATCGTCCAGTTTGTCTTCCAGCTTGATTTGCAGGCGCTCGGCCGACAGCTGGATGGGGGTCAGGGGGTTTTTGATTTCATGGGCGACGCGACGAGCCACCTCGCTCCACGCCTCTGCACGTTGGGCGGAGACCACCTCGGTAAGGTCGTCAAACACGATCAGACGCTCGTCCGGCGGGAGCTCGGCGCCGCGAACCAGCAAGGTCAGCGGCTCAGGGTGGTGGGGTAGCTGTAGTTCGTACGATTCTTGCCATTGCTGACGCTCGCCGGGCGTTGGGTCTGTGGCGTAGAGTGCGAATCGTTGTCGTAAGGTTTCTGCGAAACCGGTCAATTCCGGCACGTCAGACAGCGAGCGCCCGCGATAGGCAGACAGCGGCAGTCGCAAGATCCGTGTTGCGCCCGGGTTGACGGTGTCGATATGGCCTTGTGCGTCAAAGACGATGACGCCTGCCGTCAGGTTGTCCAGGATGGTCTGCAAATGCGCGCGGGCGCTATCGAGCTCATGCACGCTTTGATCGACCTGTGCGCGCGCATCGGCCAATTGCTGCGTCATGTCCGCAAACGAGCGTGTCAGGCCGCCGAGTTCATCTTTCGAATGGAAGATGGCCTTCGGGCGCAAGTCGCCGCGTGCCACTTCTCCCACACCGGCGGCCAGCAGCAGCAGCGGCCGAACCAGTTGTTGCCCGAGGATGGCTGCGAGCAAAAAAGCGCCAAACACCGCCAGGAACAGCGACAGCGTCAGGGTGCCGATGTACATCCGCTTGAGGCCATTACGGCCCAAAGCGCGTTGCTGGTATTCGCGGTAGGCCGTCTGCACGTTCAGGGCGTTGGTCACCATGTCCGGTGGCAGGGCTTGCGTGACTTGCAGATAGTGGCCACGTGCTTGCAGGCTGAAACTGGTGTCGGGCATCCAGGCCAGTGCCATCACACGGGCATTCGCCGCAATGTTGTCGGGCTCATCCAGGCCCTCAACCTGGGACACCACGCCCTTGCCGCGCGCTTCTTGCCGCAAGGATGACGGTAGCCGTTCGGCGATGAGCGCGCGTGAGTGAGTCGTGCCGACGCTCCACTCGACGGCACCGGTTTCCGAGTAAAGGCTGACCGACTGCGCGCCCAGTTGTTCCCGCAGGTGTTCCAAGTCCAGCAGGCTGGGGAGGTTGGTGCCCGTCGGTTGATTTTGGCGCCCCATGCGCTCGGCGGCGACGCGGGTCTTGGCTGCCAAGTCCTGGCTCAGGCTGTCGAGGGTCGAGCGGCCGAGATTGAGACCGGCTTCCAAGGCGCCCTCCACGCGAACGTCGAACCAGGTTTCGATGCTTCGTGACACGAACTGGTAGGACACGGTGTAGATGAGCAGGCCGGGCAGCAGGCCCACCAGGCCAAAAATGCCCGCCAGTTTGAGCAGCAGTCGGCTACCGAAGCGACGTTGCCGCAACCGGAGGCCCAATCGAATCAGCGCGAAAACGATGACGATGCCCAGCAGGGCCGCCACACTCACGTTGATGGCCAGCAGCCAGCCGTAATACGGCTCCAGCTGCTCGCTGTTCTGTGTGGCGAGTACCAGCAGAAAGGTCAGCACCAGGCCAGCACCGGTTATCGCGGTACCGGCCACGATCCAGGCCCAGCGATTGGCTTTGATGGTGCTCATGCTTTTTTTGGGGGGGGCGGTGTCACCGCGGCAAAGGCACGCTGGTGCGGCGTTGCACGATCAAATCCCAGTCGGATTGCCCGCCCAGGCCAAACTGCATGGGGCGGGGGAGTTCGCTGGTGTCGAGTTTGAAGACGAAGTCCACGTAGTAGTCTTCGCTGTCATTGGCTGGCAGTGCATCGGCAATTCGCCACTGAATGCCGTGTCGCAGCACTTCCAGAACTTCACTGAGGCGGCTGTAATGGCGACTGAGGCCGTCAAAGCTCAGTCGCCATTGACGGGTCAACGGTTGGTAGGCCAAGCGCCAGCGACGTGTGGCCGTTGCGACGACCTGGTCGGTCCAGTACCAGCGGTTTTTGTGCACCTCGGCTTCGGCCACGAAGACCACCGACAAGCCTTTGTAGAGAGCCTGTTCAATGTCACGAGACAGGTCGAACCGAACTTCGTAGCTCAGCAAAACCCCTTCGTCACTGCGTTGGGCGCTCAGTCGAGCCAGTTCAATGCCATTGCGACCAGGCGCCGCCAACGCCTGCCGGCCAGGCTGGGCCAAGATGGCGGCCAGCGCGGTAGAGGTACTGCGTTGCATGAAAGCTCGGCGTCGCATTGAGGGCATCAAGCACTAGGCTGGGGTCTTGTGCAGCAAGGCGTAAAAGAAGCCATCGCCACGGTTGTGCCGGGCGGGGTCAAGGTATTCGACCACAGGCAGCAGATGACCGGGAGCCGGGCAAGCCTGAGCATCGGGCGTGCGTTGCAAAAATGCGTCGACGCGATCCTGCCCTTCCATCTTGAAGACCGAGCAGGTGCAGTACAGCAAATGGCCACCCGGCTTGAGCAAGGGCCACAGGGCTTGGAGGATGGCATCTTGTGTCTTGGCAAGGGCGGCGATGTCGGATTCGCGGCGCAGCCAGCGCACGTCGGGGTGACGCCTCACGATGCCCGATGCGCTGCAAGGGGCATCCAGCAAGATGGCGTCGAAGGGCTGCCCATCCCACCAAGAGTCTGGCTGGCTGGCATCGGCGGCCACGGTGCGGGCTTGCAGTTTCAGTCGTGTCAGGGTGTCTTGCACGCGGGCCAGACGCTCTGGGTCGGCATCCAACGCGGTGACTTGCAAGTCGGCCAATTCCAGCAGGTGGGCGGTCTTGCCGCCGGGCGCTGCGCAGGCATCCAACACGCGTGCGCCTGCTGCAAGGGCGTGTCTACCTGCATGGATGAGCAGCGGTGCGGCGATCTGAGCTGCTGCGTCTTGTACCGACACATCGCCCTCGGCAAAGCCAGGCAGGCGTTGTACCGGGACACCGGATGGCAGGGCGATGGGTTGCGCCTGATCCGGCGCATCGGGCATTTGCGTGGTGGGCTGCGGCAGCAAGCCCGCGTCAACCAGTCGCCCCACATAGGCAGCGGTGCTGCCATGGCGCAAGTTGGCGCGCAGCGTCATGGGGGGCTGCTCCTGATTGGCCATGAGGATGGCCTGCCAGTGCTCGGGCCAATCTTTCTTCAGACGTTTGATCCACCAGGCAGGATGGTTGAACTGCGCCACGGGGTCGTTGTCCAAAGCGCTGAGCAAAGCTTCTTGCTCGCGCAGAAAGCGGCGCAGCACGGCATTGACCAGGCCGCTGGCCACTTTGGCTCGGCGCTTGGCTGCTTCCACCGCCTGATCCACCAGCGTGTGGGCGTTGTATTCGGTGCCCAGCGCCAGGGCCAAAGCCGACAACAGCAAGGCATCGACCCATGGTTGCGGGGCTTTGGGGACGAGCTTCTTGCGCAAGGCCTCGGCGGTGCCCAGTCTTCGCAGCACGGCAAAGGACAGGGCTTGAACGCCAGGGCGCTCCAAAGCTGGGCGAGCGGCCAAGGCGTCGGTCAGGGATTGTCCTTGGCGAACGGCCGCTACCGCATCGGCGCAGCCGGTCAGAAGTTGCCACAGTGGCAAGGACGAGGGAGAGAAGGGCGTGACCGTTTTACTCATGGCGCGCAGTCTATGCGCTGCGCGAGGTGTCTGCCCCGCACTCGGTCAGGATTTACCGAGTATTCACGCACCGAGGAAGTGCTTGCGGTAGCGTGCAGGCAGATCGGCGATGCGCATGAGCATGGGCAGGTCGGCCGTGTTGAAGTCAGGATCCCAGGCGGGCGCACCCAGCACTTTGGCGCCCACGCGCAAGTAGCCCTTGATCAACGCGGGCGGCTCGACGTTCAGGTGGCGGTCCAGTTCTTCCACAGGCAGGGGCAGGCGGGGGCGCACTTGCAACTCGATGGGCGCCAAATGCGTCTGACGCAGTTGCTCCCACAGGCTGGCGGCCACGTGGCCACCGTCGCGCATGCTGATGCTGGCGCAGCCAATCATGGTGTCCAGGTCATTGCGCACCATGAACTCGGCCAAGGCGCCCCACAGCGCCATGATGGCGCCGCCGCTGCGGTGGTCGGGATGCACGCACGAGCGCCCCAGCTCCACCATCTTGCCGCGCAGATGACGCAGACGGGTCAGGTCGAACTCGGTTTCGCTGTACAGACCACCAATGCGCTGGGCCGACTCCGGGGTCAGAACGCGGTAGGTGCCGATGACCTGACCGGGCTCGCTGCCAGTTCCACCCAGGCGCACCAGCAGGTGCTCGCAGTAGGGGTCGAACAGGTCGATGTCGTGCTCGGCTGGGCTGCCGGCGGGCACGCTCAGGCGTGCGCCCATCTCTGTGGCGAAGACCTCGTATCTCAGGCGTTGCGCTGCACGAACATCCTCTTCAGTGCGCGCCCAAACGACCTCAATGGGCTGACGCGCGCTTGGCTGAGCGTCCGAGCTTGGATGAAGTAACCTCCGGGCGGAGCGTGCATCCCCGGTGTGGTTGGCGGACAGTTCGGACAAGGGTAGGGTAGGAAGGGGGAGGTCGCGCATCGTCATCTCCAATTCGTTCATGTCTGTGTCTCTGTGGGGCACAGTGTTGGCAGTGCGGGTGACGGTGCCGTGAAGGCTGGATGACACTTGTGTGACGGACTGCGTTTTCCCTTTCGCGTCATCTGATTTCAGTCGGGCAACTCATGACAAATCCTCACGAAGAGGTGGCACGGTCGCTGCTAGGATGACGTCATGAGCATCCAGATCTTCGGTTTGCCTGTCTCGCGCGGGGTTGCGATTGGCCGCGCAGTGCTGGTCGCATCCAGCCGGGTAGACGTGCCGCACGTTTTCATCGATCCGACTCTGATTGAGGAGGAGGTCGCCCGCCTGTACGCCGCGCGCGATGTGGTGGGTGCCGAGTTCGATGCGCTCAAGCGTGATTTGCCTGCGGACGCCCCAGCCGAGTTGGCGGCCTTGCTCGATGTGCACCACATGCTGCTGCAGGACGAGGCCCTCATTGGTGCCGCGGCCGATTGGGTGCGCCAACGTCACTACAACGCCGAGTGGGCCTTGTCCGCGCAACTGGAAGTCTTGGCACGCCAGTTTGACGAGATGGAAGATGCCTACCTGCGCGAGCGCAAGGCCGATCTGGAGCAGGTCGTCGAGCGTCTGATTCGCAGTCTGGGCCGGGGTGCGCCCCTGACGTTGCCGGAAACCGACCGCGATTCGCGCGACTTCGGTGGTGACGAGCCGCTGGTACTGGTTGCCAGCGACATTGCGCCCGCCGACATGCTCAACTTCAAGCGCAGCGTGTTCAAGGGCTTTGTGACCGATGTGGGCGGCAAGACCTCGCACACCGCCATCGTGGCACGCAGCATGGACATCCCTGCCGTGGTCGGGGCCCGCCAGGCCAGCAGCCTGATTCGGTCGGACGACTGCATCATCATTGACGGCGATGCGGGTTTGGTGATCGTCGATCCCTCTCCCATCGTTTTGGAAGAGTACCGTTTCCGCCAGCGTCAAAGCGAGTTGGAGCGTGGGCGATTGGCCCGCCTCCGGCACACGCCGGCCGTCACGCTGGATGGTGAACGCGTCGAACTGCTGTCGAACATCGAGATGCCCGAAGATGCCGACGCCGTGCTCGAAGCCGGCTCGGTGGGCGTGGGGTTGTTCCGCAGTGAGTTCCTCTTCATGAACCGGGGCGGTAACCTGCCCGACGAGGAAGAGCAGTACGACGCCTATCGTCGTGCGGTCGAAGCCATGAAGGGCTTGCCCGTCACCATCCGTACGGTGGACATCGGTGCCGACAAGCCGCTGGATGCCATGTCGTCGAGTGAGTTGCGGCATGAGTCGGTGCTGAATCCGGCGCTGGGCTTGCGGGCCATTCGCTGGAGCCTCTCCGAGCCGAGCATGTTCCGCCGTCAGTTGCGGGCGTTGTTGCGCGCGGCGGCCCATGGCCCGGTGAAGATCATGATCCCGATGTTGTCGAGCGTGCGCGAAATCAAGCAAACGCTGGACAACGTGGCCCATGCCAAGCGGCAATTGGCAGAAGCGGGCAAGCCTTTTGGCGAAGTTGAACTGGGGGCCATGATCGAAGTGCCTGCAGCGGCACTGACCTTGCCCGTGTTTTTGAAACACTTCGACTTTGTGTCCTTGGGGACGAACGACCTGATTCAGTACACCCTGGCCATTGACCGGACCGATGAAGCCGTGGCCCACCTGTACGACCCCTGGAATCCGGCCGTTCTGCAATTACTGTACAGCACCATCAGCCAGGCGCGTGCGGCTGGCAAGGGCGTGAGTGTGTGCGGTGAAATGGCTGGTGACCCGGCCTTCACGGAGTTGCTGTTGGCCATGGGTTTGCGCACCTTCTCGATGCACCCCACGCAGGTGGCGTCCATCAAGCAGCGTGTGCTGCGTGCGGACACCCGCCGTCTGGCCCCACTGGTGCCGCAGGTGCTGGGCAGCGAAGATCCCGAGGCAACCTGTCTCGAACAGTTTGCAGCGGCCACCGGGGCCACGCACTTGCCCCGGTTTGCAGCTTGATGTGCGGGTTCAGCGCTGGCTGAGTTCTTCCCAGCGCTCGAGCAAGACCATCAGCTCTTCGTCAATGGCGTTGACGCGCTCGTGCATCGGGCCGACGTTGGCGCCTTCCTTGGTGTAAACGTCAGGGTCTGCCAGTTTGTCGTTGAGCATTTTCTGCTCGGTTTCCAGGGCCGCGATGCGGCCTGGCAGTTCATCCAGCTCACGTTGCTCCTTGTAGCTGAGCTTGCGCTTGGTTGCGGCTGCGGTGGTTGGCGCTGGGGCACTGGCGGACACGGGTTCGGCGCTGGCCGCAGGCTTGTTGGTCGGCGTGGATTTGCTGGCCGCCATGGCTTGCGCGCGCTTGGACTGAATCAACCAGTCTTCCACGCCACCTTCGTACTCACGCCACAGGCCATCGCCCTCAGCCACGAGGGTCGATGTGACCACGTTGTCGAGGAAGCGCCGGTCGTGGCTGACCAGGAAGACGGTGCCAGGGTACTCGGCCAGCAGGTCTTCCAGCAGGTCGAGGGTGTCGATGTCGAGGTCATTGGTGGGTTCGTCCAGCACCAGCACGTTGCTGGGCTTGGCAAACAGGCGGGCCAGCAGCAGGCGGTTGCGTTCGCCGCCGCTGAGGGTGCGAACCGGTGAATTGGCGCGGGCAGGTGAGAACAGGAAATCCTGCAGGTAACCCATCACGTGCTTGCGCGAGCCATTGATCTCGATCCACTCGCTGCCCGGGCTGATGAAATCGGCCAACGTGGCGTCGAGGTCCAGGTGGTCGCGCATTTGATCGAAGTACGCCACTTGCAGGTTGGCGCCGAGCTTGACGGTACCGCAGTCCGGGGCCAGTTCGCCCAGAATCATCTTGAGCAAGGTGGTCTTGCCCGCGCCATTGGCACCCACCAGACCCACCTTGTCGCCACGCAAAATGGTGCCGCTGAAGCCCTTGACGATGTCCCGGCCCTGATACGTCTTGCTGACGTTGTCCAGGTCGGCCACGATCTTGCCACCGCGCTCGCCTTGTGACACTTCCAGCTTGGCGCGGCCCATCACATCGCGGCGCTCGGCGCGGGTCTTTCGCAGGTCTTCCAGGCGTTTGACGCGCGCCACCGAGCGGGTGCGTCGCGCTTCCACGCCCTTGCGGATCCAGACTTCCTCTTGCGCCAGCAGTTTGTCGAAGCGGGCGTTGGCCAGGGCCTCGTCGGCCAGTTCGCGGGCCTTGAGATCCTCGTAAGCCTTGAAGTTGCCGGGGTAGCTGCGCAGGATGCCGCGGTCGAGCTCGACGATGCGGGTGCAGACGTTGTCGAGGAAGGCGCGATCGTGCGAGATCAGCACGATGCTGCCCTTGAACGCCACCAGCAACTCTTCCAGCCACGTGATGGCATCCAGATCCAGGTGGTTGGTGGGCTCGTCCAGGAACAAGACGTCCGGGCTCGCCACCAGCGCGCGTGCCAAGGCCACACGCTTTTTGGTGCCCCCCGACAAGCCAGCGATGGGCAGGCTGGGGTCCAGTCGCAGGCGCTGCAGGGTTTCGTCGACGCGTTGCTCCCAGGTCCAGCCATTGCGGGCTTCGATCTGAGTCATCAGGGCGTCGAGGTCATCGCCCTCTGCATGGGCCTCGAAGCGCTCACGCAAGGCCTTTACTTCAGCCAGGCCTTCACTCACGGTGCTGAACACCGTGGCGCCCTCGGCAAAGCTGGGCTCTTGCGGCACGTAGGCCACTTCGACACCGCTTTGGATCTGCAGTTGACCGTCATCGGCCTTCTCCAGTCCGGCCATGATCTTGAGCAGGGAAGACTTGCCCGTGCCGTTGCGGCCGATCAGGCCAACGCGTTCGCCGGTTTCGAGTGCGAACTCGGTGTGGTCAAGCAGGGCGACGTGGCCAAAGGCCAGGCAGGCGTCGCTCAAGGTCAAAACAGCCATGAGACTAGGATCCGCAAAAAAGTGGGCGCGCCAGAGGTGTTGGCGTGCAAGAGGGCCTTATTGTCGCTGCTGGCGCGCGATGGCGGCTTCCAGGGCATCCACAAAGCGTTGAGCCACGTTCCAGCCAGTCTGGTCGGTGATCTCCTGGAAGCAGGTCGGGCTGGTGACGTTGATCTCGGTGAGTCGGTCGCCAATGATGTCCAGGCCGACCAGCAGCAGGCCGCGCGCGGCCAGAATCGGTCCCAAATGACGGGCGATGGCCCAGTCGCTGTCGCTCAGGGCTTGGGCGACCCCCTTGCCACCGGCAGCCAGATTGCCGCGCACCTCACCGCCTTGGGGAATGCGCGCGAGGGCGTAAGGGACGGGTTCACCGTCGATGAGCAGCACACGCTTGTCTCCTTGCACAATGGCTGGCAAGAAGCCCTGCACCATGATGGTTTGCTGGCCGTTGTTCGTCAGGGTCTCCGCGATGCTGCCGAGGTTCAGTCCGTCATCCCGCACGCGAAAAATGCCCATGCCGCCCATGCCGTCCAGGGGCTTGAGGATGATGTCGCGGTGCTCGGCATGGAAGGCTCGGATGGTCTCCATGTCACGTGTGACCAGCGTGGGAGCGATGTGCAGCGGGAACTCGAGGATGGCCAGCTTTTCCGGGTGCTCACGCAGGGCTTGCGCACGATTGAACACCTTGGCCCCTTCACGTTCGGCCTGGGTCAGCAGGTGGGTGGTGTAGAGGTATTCCTGGTCGAAGGGTGGGTCCTTGCGCATCAGCACCCCATCCAGGCTGGCCAACGCCACGGTGGCCACTTCCTGTTCTGCGTACCAATTGTGCGCATGGCCCGTCAGGCTGATGCGACGGCTGCGGGCCTGCACCAGCTCACCACGTCGCCACACGATGTCCTGCGGCTCGCAGGCCCACAGTTCATGGCCGCGCGACGCGGCTTCGCGCATCATCGCAAACGTGCTGTCTTTGTGGGTCTTGAAGGTGTCGAGCGGATCGGCAACGAAGAGGAATTTCATGGTTCGTCAGTCTGGTCGTCAGCGGGATGAACCCTGAAGTTTTCCACGAACAGTGTCAGCGTGCCGGCGACCAAGCCCCAAAATGCAGAACCAATGCCCATCAAGGTCACGCCAGACAGCGTGACCAGGAACGTGATAAGCGCCGCTTCGCGGTGGTGGTCGTCCTTCAGCGCCGAGGCCAGTCCGTTGCCAATGGTGCCCAACAGTGCCAATCCGGCCACGCTCATGATCAGGGCGCCAGGAAATGCTGCCAGGACGCCGGCCACCGCGCCGCCGAGCAGGCCCATGGCCACGTAGAACAGGCCCGCCATGACAGCTGCGGTGTAGCGCTTGCTGGGGTCAGCGTGGGCATGGGGATTGAGCACGATGGCCGCCGTGATGGCGGCCAGATTGAAGGCGTAGCCACCAAAGGGAGCACCGATCAGCGTGACCAGCCCGGACCAGCTCATCAGTCGCGACACGGGTGGCTCATAGCCGGACACCCGAATGGCCGACACACCGGGTACGGCTTGCGAGGCCATTGTCACGATGAACAATGGCAACCCCATGCCGATCACTGCCAACCATGACCAACTGGGAGTGACCCAGACCGGTGTTGCTACAGACCAAGTCAACTGCTCGGCATTCAGTTGACCTTGCTGCCACGCGAGCAGTGCGCCCACCAGCAGGACACCCAATACCGCGTAGCGCGGCCACCAACGTTTTCCCAACAGGTAGGTCAGCATCATGCCGATGACCAGCAAGGGGTGGGGGGCAGCCTCGGCGAACGCCAGCAAGGCGAATTTGGCCAGAATGCCCGCCAGCAGCGCGGACGCCAAGGCGTAGGGAATGCGGTTCATCACGCGGGCAAACCAACCGGTGACCCCGCACAACCACATCAGCACGCCGCATACCATGAAGGCGCCAGTGGCTTCAGACAGGCTTACCCCGTTGGCCGCACTGGCGATGACGGCGGCACCGGGTGTGGACCAAGTGATCAGAATTGGCGCACGCGTCCACAGCGACAGTCCGATCGAGCTCAAGCCCATGCCGAGCCCCAGCACCAAGACCCATGAGGTTACCTGTTCCGGGGATGCGCCGAGAGACCTTGCAGCGTGGAATACCAGCGCAATCGTGCTGGTGAAGGCGACCAGCGTCGCCACGAAACCGGACGACACCGAGGTCAGGCTGGTGTCCCTGAAGATCTGCCTCAGGGACAGAACCATGCCCTTAAATCTCCACTTTCGAGCCCAGTTCAACCACTCGATTGGTCGGCAGGCTCAGGAAGTCAGCGATGCCCGATGCATTGCGGTGCATGCCGGCAAACAGCTTTTCACGCCACGGGGCCATGCCACTGCCAATGGTGGGGATGATGATGTCGCGAGACAGGAAATAACTGGTTTCCATGTCATTGATGGCAACGCCACGCTCTTTCACCAATTTGAGTGCTTCTGGCACGTCAAACTCGTTCATGAAGCCGAAGTGCAGCATCACTTGCCAGCAATCGTTGCCCAAGTCTTCAATCTCGATGCGCTGGTCTGCCGAGATGTAAGGCACCTCATGCGCGCGCACGGTGACAAACAGGTTCTGAGAGTGCAGCACCTTGTTGTGCTTGAGGTTGTGCAGCAAGGCATTCGGGGTGCTGCCCGCATCCGCGTTCAGGAACACAGCGGTGCCTTCGACGCGGGTGGGTGGACTGCAGAACACCGCTTCCAGGAAGGGGTGCAGATCAATCGCGTCTGAGCGCAGGCGTTCATGCAGCAGCGATCGGCCGTCGCGCCAGGTCATCATCAGGCTGAACATGACGACACCCACCAGCAGGGGGAACCAGCCACCATCCACGATCTTGATCGCGTTGGCACTGAAGAACATGATGTCGATGACCAAGAAGGCGCCGGTGGCCAGCACGCACACGGGCAGCGTCAACTTCCATGCATAGCGGATGACGAAGAAGGTCATCACGGTGGTGATCAGCATGTCGATCGTCACGGTGATACCGTAAGCTGCGGCCAACTTGCTGCTGGAGCCAAACAGCGCCACGGCCAGCACGATGCAGGCGTACAGCGCCCAGTTCACAAACGGAATGTAGATCTGACCGGTTTCTTGCTCGGACGTGTGCAGGATGCGCAAACGCGGCAGGTAACCCAACTGAATGATTTGCTTGGTCACCGAGAAGGCCGCAGTGATCAGCGCTTGCGATGCGATTACCGTCGCAGCGGTGGCCAGCCCCACCAAGGGGTAGAGCGCCCATTGCGGCGCCATTTCAAAGAACGGGTTTTCAACGTTCTCTGGGTGCTCGAGCAGCATCGCCCCCTGACCGAAGTAGTTCAACACCAGCGATGGCAGCACCAGACTGAACCAGGCAAGACGAATGGGCAGCTTGCCGAAATGGCCCATGTCGGCATACAGCGCTTCGGCGCCAGTGGCGCACAGGATGACCGCACCCAAGGCGATGAAGGCCAGACCGGGATGCTGATAAATGAACGTCAGCGCATACAGCGGGTTCATGGCAGCCAGAACGGCCGGGTTCTCGACGATGTGCATCGCACCCAAAACCGCCACCACCAAAAACCAGATGGTGGTGATGGGGCCAAAGAACTTGCCAATGCCGCTGGTGCCATGCTTTTGCACCATGAAAAGCGCCGTCAACACCACCAGGGTGATGGGCACCACGTACTTTTCCAGGCCCGGGGCGGCGACTTCCATGCCCTCGACCGCCGACAGCACTGACACAGCCGGTGTGATCACCCCGTCCCCAAAGAAAATCGCTGTCCCAAACATCCCGACTGCGAGCAGGCGGTTGCGCAGTGCCGGCCGGTCTTTCACTGCCGTGGACGCCAGGGCCAGCATGGCAATCAAGCCACCCTCGCCGTTGTTGTCCGCACGCAGGATCAGCGTCACGTACTTCAGCGACACGACGATGGTCAGCGTCCAGAAGATCAGCGAGAGGATGCCGTAGATGTTTTCAGGGTTGAGTTGAAGGTGTCCGTGCGCGAACACTTCCTTCAATGCATACAGCGGGCTGGTGCCAATGTCCCCGTAGACGATGCCGATGGCCCCCAGTGTCAGGGCCGCCAGTTGTGAGCCGGAGAGCTTGGCGCGCGAGTCGTGGTGTTGCACAGGATTGAGCGTGAATCAAACGATGCAGCCATTTTGCCCCTTTTCCTAGGGAAATTGCTGCACTGCGCAAGCAACACTTCGGCCGTTTGACAGCAGTTCAGGGGTAAGACTCGGCGTCCGGGTCGGTGGCTTCCAATTCGTAACTGGCCGCCAGCATGGCCAGTCTGCCGACCACGCCATACATGTAAAACCGATTTGGCGCACTGGCGCCGGGTTTGACACCGGGGCGCGGCAACTGCGTTGGCTCCGGGAAGCCCAGCGGCACAAAGTGGGAACCTGGTGCATTCAGGTTCTCGTCGACGCCGCGTTCGGCATGGACCCGATAGAACCCGCCCACCACATAACGATCAATCATGTAGACCACGGGTTCTGCCACAGCGTCATTGATCTGCTCGTAAGTCGCGACACCCTCTTGAATCAGCACACGGTTCACTTCTTGACCGTCTTTGATCACGCCCATCTTGTTGCGCGTGCGGCGACTGAGTTCGGCGACCTCCTTGGCATCACGCACGGTCATGATGCCCATGCCATAGGTGCCGTTGTCGGGCTTGACCACCACAAACGGCTTTTCATTGATGCCGTATTCCTTGTATTTGCGGCGAACCTTGTTGAGCATGGCATCGACCTGGCTTTCCAGGCAATCGAAACCCGTCCCCTCCTGGAAGTTCACCTCGTCGCATACCGAGTACATGGGGTTGATCAACCAGGGGTCCATGCCCAGCAACTTGGCAAATTTCTTGGCGACCTCTTCGTAGGCCGAGAAATGCTGGCTCTTGCGGCGCACGGCCCAACCTGCGTGCAGGGGGGGCAACAGGTATTGCTCATGCAGACCCTGCAGCACTTCCGGGATCCCTGCCGACAGGTCGTTGTTCAGCAAGATCGTGCAGGGGTCAAAGTGCTTGAGGCCCAGGCGCCGGCGCGTCCGGACCAGCGGCTCCAGCGTCAGCGTGGTGCCATCTGGCAGGGCAATGCCGGTGGGGCTGGTGATGCTCTCATCCAGCGTACCCAGGCGCACATTCAGGCCCGCCAGCGTGAAGATCTGAACAAGCCGGGCCACGTTTGACAGGTAAAACGTGTTGCGCGTGTGCTTTTCGGGAATCAGCAGCAGATTCTTGGCTTCCGGGCAGATCTTCTCGATCGCAGCCATCGCTGCCTGCACCGCCAAGGGCAGCATCTCGGGCGTCAGGTTGTTGAACCCGCCAGGGAAAAGATTGGTGTCCACGGGCGCCAGCTTGAAGCCGGCGTTACGCAAGTCCACTGACGAGTAGAACGGGGGCGTGTGCTCCATCCACTCCAGTCGGAACCACCGCTCGATCGCGGGAACCGACTCCAGCATTCGCTGCTCAAGTTCGTTGATCGGACCGGTCAATGCAGTAATCAGGTGGGGAACCATGGCGTGCCTTGTTTTCTTATCAGGAATGGGCGGCACCCATTTTAGGAACATCACGCGGCGCCAACGCTGAGTTGTTTTGAATACAGCGATGCAAAAAATCAAAAAGGGAGTGATCCGAAGATCACCCCCTTTGAGGTAACAGTCTAGGAGAAGACCAGATTACTTGTGATAGGCAGTCTCACCGTGCGAGGTGATGTCCAGACCTTCGCGCTCTTCCTCTTCAGGAACGCGCAGACCGATCACGATGTCAACGATCTTGTAAGCGATCAGGGACACGACAGCCGACCAGATCACGGTCACGCCCACAGCCTTGGCTTGTGTCAGTACTTGCGTGGCGATGGAGTAGTCAGCCGCGGGGATCACCGAAGCAGTCACCCAGTCACCGACAGCCGATGGGCCACCCAGGTTGGGCGAGTTGAACACGCCGGTGGTCAGGGCACCGAAGATGCCGCCCACGCCGTGGACACCGAAGACGTCCAGGGAGTCGTCTGCACCCAGCAGCTTCTTCAGACCGGTCACACCCCACAGGCAGATCAGGCCAGCCAGCAGGCCGATGATCACGGCACCACCCAGACCGACGTTACCGGCAGCAGGGGTGATGGCAACCAGACCAGCGACAGCACCGGAAGCAGCGCCCAGCATCGAGGCCTTGCCCTTCAGCAGGGATTCACCCAGGCACCAGCCGAGGACGGCAGCAGCCGTGGCGATGAAGGTGTTGATGAAGGCCAGAGCAGCGAAGCCGTTGGCTTCCAGAGCGGAGCCGGCGTTGAAACCGAACCAACCCACCCACAGCAGCGAAGCGCCAACCATGGTCAGAGTCAGGGAGTGCGGCGTAAATGCTTCCTTGCCGAAGCCAATGCGCTTGCCAACCATGTAGGCACCGACCAGACCGGCCACAGCGGCGTTGATGTGCACAACGGTACCGCCGGCGAAGTCCAGAGCGCCCCATTGCCAGATCAGACCAGCCTTGGCGTTCATGGCGTCAACCACTTCCTTGC
The DNA here is from genome assembly GCF_049317225.1 of Aquabacterium sp. Lineage (GTDB taxonomy): Bacteria > Pseudomonadota > Gammaproteobacteria > Burkholderiales > Burkholderiaceae_C > Aquabacterium. The sequence goes on from NZ_JBMOIR010000005.1 coordinate 175,867, forward strand.
CGGTGTAGGCGTCAGGACCCATCCAGAACCAGACCATGTGAGCGATCGGAGCGTAGGAGAAGGTGAACCACAGCACCATGAACATCAGCACGGCAGAGAACTTCATGCGCTCGGCGAAGGCACCCACGATCAGTGCGCAGGTGATGCCGGCGAAGGTTGCCTGGAATGCAGCGAACACGATCTCATACATCGGCGTGCCCTTGCTGAAGGTCGCGGCCAACGAGAAGGTGCCAGCAGCGTTATCCCAGATGCCCTTCATGAAGAGGCGATCCAAGCCACCGATGTAGGCGTTGCCTTCGGTGAAAGCCAGGCTGTAGCCGTACACGAACCACAGCACGACGATCAGCGAGAACGTGACCATCACTTGCATCAGCACGGACAGCATGTTCTTGCTGCGGACCAGACCGCCGTAGAACAGGGCGAGACCGGGCACAGTCATCAGGATCACCAGCAGCGTGGAGACCATCATCCAGGTGGTGTCACCCTTGTTGGGGACGGGCGCAGGTGCGGCGGCCGCTGCATCGGATGCAGCTTCGGACGCAGCGGGGGCAGCAGCAGGTGCAGCGTCAGCTGCCGATGCAGGAGCATCAGCCACAGCCGATGCCGCAACAGGGGCCGAGGCCGCGGTGTCTTGAGCGTAGGAGACGCCGAACACACCGAAGGCCGCGAGACCCAGCGCGATGGACGCAATGAGCTTTCTCATGAATTGCCTCTTGGAAAGTACAGAAAGGTGGTTACAGCACGCACACCTTTCTGGTGTGGGCCACAAAAAGTCAGTGAGCAGAAGGCTCTGATCAATGGTGGATCAGAGCGCATCCTTGTCGGTTTCGCCGGTACGGATGCGGATGACTTGCTCCAGTGGGGTCACGAAGATCTTGCCGTCACCGATCTTGCCGGTGCGAGCCGACGTCTCGATGGCTTCGATCACGCGGTCGAGGATGGCTTCATCCACGGCAGCTTCGATCTTGACCTTGGGCAGGAAGTCGACCACGTATTCCGCGCCACGGTACAGCTCGGTATGGCCCTTCTGGCGGCCGAAGCCCTTGACTTCGGTCACAGTGATGCCCTGAACGCCAATGGCGGACAGAGCCTCTCGGACTTCATCAAGCTTGAAGGGCTTGACGATGGCGGTCACCATTTTCATGGTTGATTCTCCGGTGAGTTGGCAAAATGAATAGACGTTTCCAATACTGCAGGAAGCGTGCCAAGGTCGAGAAATGCTGACCGTTGTGGTGGATAAGAGGGTGGTGCACTGATTTGGCGTGCTGTGCGTCCGGGTGCACGCATTGAGTGCAAGCCAGCAATCCCTTCTCGTTGCACCACTTTAGTGCACCATTGTTGTGCGTGCAACACGTGGCATTTGTGATGAGGGCGCCCAAGAGGGGGGCGCGGAGATGGTGGTTGATCGGCAGAATCCGGCGCTTTGCCGCTTGCTGCCTTGTTTTTATGACGCTTGCCATTGTTCACAGCCGCTCACTCGACGGCTTGCGAGCCCCCGAAGTCACCGTGGAGGTGCATCTTGCCAATGGATTGCCGGCGTTTACCTTGGTTGGATTGGCGGACACGGAGGTGAAGGAAGCGCGAGAGCGTGTGCGCGCCGCCATGAGCTCCAACGGACTAGAGTTCCCGCTGAACAAGCGCATCACGGTGAACCTGGCGCCGGCAGATCTGCCCAAAGAGTCTGGTCGCTTCGATCTGCCTATTGCGTTGGGTATTTTGGCTGCCATGGGGCAGGTGGACGCAGAAAAGCTGGCTCGGTATGAGTGTGCTGGTGAGTTGTCGTTGGGTGGCGAGTTGCGCGCGGTTCGCGGTGCCCTGCCCATGGCGTTGGCCCTGCGTCGTGCATCTGATGGGCCCCATACTGCTCGCGCGTTGATTCTGCCCGGCACCAGTGCACAAGAGGCTGCATTGGTCGATGGCGTGAGCATCTACGGGGCGACTCATTTGATGGACGTGGTCAACCATCTGCGCCCTGAGGCGGCGTTGTCGAATTTTTCGGGTCTGATCTGTGTGCGCCCTGAGTCTCGGCCATCCCGGCAGATCCATTGCGAAGACCTCATGGAGGTGAAGGGACAGACCGCAGCTAAGCGTGCGTTGGAGATTGCGGCAGCGGGTGGCCACTCGATGCTCATGGTGGGTCCTCCCGGGTCTGGCAAGTCCATGTTGGCCCACCGGTTTGCCGGTTTGCTGCCATCGCTGACGGACGACGAGTCGCTGGAATCGGCGGCGGTATTGAGTCTTGCTGGGCAGTTTGACGCGCAGAGGTGGGGCGAGCGACGGTTTTCTGCGCCGCATCACACCGCCTCGCCTGTCGCCTTGGCGGGAGGCGGCTCTCCTCCGCGTCCCGGTGAGATCTCTCTGGCTCACCACGGTGTTCTCTTCCTGGACGAGTTGCCCGAGTTCCCTCGTGCTGCATTGGAAGCGCTGCGGGAGCCATTGGAGACCGGACACATCTGCATTTCTCGGGCGGCGCGACGCCATGAGTTTCCGGCACGCTTTCAGTTGCTGGCTGCCATGAACCCATGCCCGTGCGGACATTTTGGCAATCCATTGAAGGCTTGTCGCTGCACGCCCGACCAAGTCGCGCGCTATCAAGGGCGTCTCAGTGGACCTCTGCTGGATCGCATTGACGTGCAGGTGGATGTGCCGATGGTGCCTGCGGAGGTGCTGGCGCAAGCGCCGGACGGCGAAAGCTCTGAGGTGGTGGCTCGCCGTGTCGCGGCGGCGCGGGCATTGCAGCGTGAAAGACAGGGGCAACTCAACGCGGCCCTGCAAGGCCAAGCGCTGGAGTCATGTGTCGAAGTCAGTCCGAGTGCCAAGCAATTTTTACAAGGGGCTTGCAGTCGCCTGGGGTGGTCAGGACGGGCCTACTACCGTGTTCTGAAACTGGCGCGAACCATCGCCGATCTGGCAGGTGCCCCTGCCATTGATGTGACGCACATGGCGGAAGCCATTCAATACCGACGTGTATTGCAGATCCATTGATGTGGCTCAGGTCTGGCCGCGTCGCGAACAAGACTAGACTAGTCCATGAGATTGATCGTGCCGCACTTCATGCGGTGATGTTTGTGGAGAATGTATGAGCAAAATGATGATTCGTCAGGCCTGTGCGTCCTTGCTGTCTGGGCTGGCGCTGGTTGTGGCGGCTGATGTCGCATCTGCCGCAGATCAGAAAGCCGTGGCCAAAGTGGCGGTTGAATCGCCTCTGGTCAAAGTGGATCAGGCTTGGGTACGCCCGATGGTCAAAGGCCAAACGGCAACCGGTGGCTTCATGAACCTGACCGCCACACAAAATCTGACTTTGGTGGGTTTTGCCATGGCGACGCCGGGGGTGCCTGAGTTGCACGAAATGGTGATGGATGGTTCCGTCATGCGCATGCACGCGGTAGACACCCTCTCGCTGCCCGCAGGTCAAACCGTTTCACTGCGCCCGGGCGCACAACACCTGATGCTGACCGAGCTCAAGCAGCCGTTGCAAGAGGGCAGTGAGGTGTTGCTCACACTGAAGTTGAAAACGGCTGAAGGCAAGCTGGTCACTCAGGACATCAAGGTGCCAGTCAAAGTGATGCCCATGGCCATGCCGGCCATGAAGGGTGATGCCATGGGCGGGCACCACCACGGCATGCATCACTGATCTTCCAGTCGGCGGGGTGGGTAGGTGTCCCACCCTTGGCAGCCTGGACACTGCCAGAAGTAGTGTTGGCTTTCGAAACCACAGGCTGCGCAGCGATAGCGCTGCAGTGGCTTGGCTGCCGTGGCCAACGCTTGCTGGAGTCGCTCGATTTCAGCCTCCTCCAGTGGGACGTGGGTGGCCAGGCGTTCGCGAATCAGGCCTTGCGCAGCCGAGAGTGAAGGCGCTTGGCTGATGTGACTCATCAGCGCTTGGCGACGCGCGTCAGCGTCTGGCTGCAAACTGTTGAGCGCGGTCAGGATGTCCACCGAAGGGACCTGCAGATAAAGGTTCTGTAACTTGGCCAATGCGTTGCCCGCTTCGCCGCAGGCCTGTGCAGAGCGGGCGTAATCTGAGGCGATCAGCGAAAACGCTTGAGGTTGCATGACCATCAGGTCATCCCAAATCTTGAGGGCTTCTGCATGCCGCCCCTGCCGTACCAAGCGTTGCCCCTGCATCACCAGTGGGCGAGCCGCTTGGGGCGCAGATTCACGTGCACGCTGCAAGGCAAGTTCTGCGTCTTCACTGCGGCCGCGTGCGTCGGCCTCATGTGCGACTTCGCACCAAAGATGCGCCGTACGCTGCGTGAAGGAGCCTGTGCCTGCAGCCTCCAGTTGACGCGCAACCTCAATGGCTGGGTGCCAGTTGCGTGAGCGCTCGTACAAAGACAACAAAGCCAGACGAGCGTCGGTCGAGAAGGCGGTGCCTTCCAGAGCCTTGAAGGCTTCCTCGGCTCGGTCAAACAAACCAGCCTTCATGAAGTCTTGCGCCAGTGCGTGCTGGGCACGTTCACGCTCTTCCCGCTTGAGGTCGGCGCGGGCCAGCAGATGCTGGTGCACGCGGATGGCCCGTTCGTATTCTCCACGACGCCGGAACAGGTTGCCCAAGGCGAAGTGCAGATCAGAGGTGTCGGGGTCGTGCTGAACGGCTTCGATGAACGCGTCGATGGCCTTGTCTTGCTGTTCGTTGAGCAGCAGGTTCAGGCCCTTGAAGTACGCTTGCGGCGAGGCCTGATCTTCACGTTTGAGTTGGCGCAGGTCCAGGCGAGAGGCAATCCAGCCCAGCAAGAAGGCCACCGGCAGGGCCAGCAGCAACCAGTAAAAATCAAATTCCATGGGGTGTGGGTGCCTTACTTGGCAGGCTTGCGTGGCGCAGGCATGTCCGGCGGAAATGGCAGCTCAGGTGGCAGCGACACAGGGGCGCTCGCACCTGACTCTTTGGCGGGGGATGTGGGGGCTTCTGCCGTGACCACCCCGGAGGTTTCTGGCATCAACTTTTGGCGATGACGGGCATCGCGGCGGTGACGCCACCAACTGGGCACCATGGCGGTCACACCGACCGCGCAACCCAGTGCGAACACCGCCAACACGATGAACACCATGGGTGCCTGCCAGCGGTAGCCCAGAAACCACTTGAGTTCGACCGTGTGCTGGTTGTTGAGTGCAAAGGCAAACAGGATGAAAAACAGCAGGGCTCGCCACAACCAGTTCAGGGCACGCATCTGATCAATCCTTTTGAGGCTGGTCCGAATGATCTGCCGAGGTTTCGGCATGGGTGACAGTATCCACCTTGTCGACCCCTTCGCGCAGGGCCTTGCCGGGTTTGAAGTGCGGCACCAGCTTTTCCGGGATCAGAACCTGTTCGCCAGACCGCGGGTTGCGGCCCATGCGGGGCGGGCGACGGTTGATCGAAAAGCTGCCAAATCCACGGATTTCGATGCGATGGCCCTTGGCCAAGGCTTCTGACATGGTGTCCAGAATGGTCTTGACCGCGAACTCGGCGTCGCGTTGCGTGAGCTGACCGAAGCGCTCAGCCAGGCGGGTAACCAGGTCGGATCGTGTCATGTGGGGGCCGCAGAAAAAATCGGAGGTTGTGGTCAGCATCAGCAAAAAGCCCCAAGAGCTGGATTTCGCCAGAACCTGGGGCTCGTGCCACGCTCATCACAACCCCCACAGGCCGGAGCCTGCAGGGTTGAGTTGAACCGGATCGACGGGATTAGCCGTTGTTTTGATCCAGCTTGGCCTTCAGCAGGGCGCCCAGGCTGGTGGTGCCGGAGCCTTCCTTGGTGTCAGCGCTCAGACGTTGCAGAGCTTCTTGTTGCTCGGCGTTGTCCTTGGCCTTGATCGACAGCTGGATGTTGCGGGTCTTGCGGTCGATGTTGATGATGATGGCGGTGACTTCGTCGCCGTCCTTCAGCACGTTGCGAGCGTCTTCAACGCGGTCGCGGCTGATTTCGGAAGCGCGCAGGTAACCGACGATGTCATCACCCAGCTGGATTTCAGCGCCCTTGGCATCCACGGTCTTCACGGTGCCGGTGACGGTAGCGCCACGGTCGTTCAGGGTCGTGAAGTTGGTGAAGGGGTCGGAGTCCAGTTGCTTGATGCCCAGGGAGATGCGCTCGCGCTCGACGTCGATGGCCAGCACGACGGCTTCGACTTCCTGGCCCTTCTTGTAGTTGCGCACGGCAGCTTCGCCAGGCTCGTTCCAAGACAGGTCGGACAGGTGAACCAGACCGTCGATGCCGGCGGCCAGACCCACGAACACGCCGAAGTCGGTGATCGACTTGACGGGACCCTTGACCTTGTCACCGCGGTTGAAGTTCTGAGCGAAGTCGTCCCATGGGTTCGGCTTGCACTGCTTCATGCCCAGGGAGATGCGACGCTTGTCTTCGTCGATTTCCAGAACCATGACTTCCACTTCGTCGCCGAGGTTGACGATCTTGTTGGGAGCGATGTTCTTGTTGGTCCAGTCCATTTCGGAGACGTGCACCAGGCCTTCGATGCCGGGTTCGATCTCAACGAAAGCACCGTAGTCAGCAATGTTGGTGACCTTGCCGAACAGACGGGTGGAAGCAGGGTAACGGCGAGCAACGCCAACCCATGGATCGTCGCCCATTTGCTTCAGACCCAGCGAGACGCGGTTCTTCTCGGCGTCGAACTTCAGGACCTTGGCGGTCAGCTCTTGGCCAACGGTCACCACTTCGGAAGGGTGACGGACACGGCGCCATGCCATGTCGGTGATGTGCAGCAGGCCGTCGATGCCGCCCAGGTCCACGAACGCACCGTATTCGGTGATGTTCTTGACCACGCCTTGGACGATGGCGCCTTCGCGCAGCGTTTCCATCAGCTTAGCGCGCTCTTCACCCATGGATGCTTCCACCACAGCGCGACGCGACAGCACAACGTTGTTGCGCTTGCGGTCCAGCTTGATGACCTTGAATTCCATGGTCTTGCCTTCGAACGGCGACATGTCCTTGACAGGGCGCGTATCGAGCAGCGAACCGGGCAGGAAGGCACGGATGCCGTTGACCAGAACGGTCAGGCCGCCCTTGACCTTGCCATTGACGGTACCGGTCACGAAGTCGCCAGACTCCAGAGCGGTTTCCAGAGACAGCCACGAAGCCAGACGCTTGGCCTTGTCGCGCGACAGGATGGTGTCGCCGTAGCCGTTTTCGATGGCGTCAACCGCCACGGACACGAAGTCGCCCACTTGGACTTCGATTTCGCCCTGGTCGTTGCGGAACTCGTCGATAGGCACGTAGGCTTCAGACTTCAGACCTGCGTTCACAACCACGAAGTTGTGTTCGACGGCCACCACCTCAGCGGTGATGACTTCGCCCGTGCGCATGTTGGCACGTTGCAGCGACTCTTCAAAAAGGGCGGCAAAAGATTCAGACATGGAATTTCCTGTGCTGGCGTGAACCAGCGGTAACGCTCAGGTCGACAGGAACGACCAGAACGGGTTGGGTTGAAGAACATGACGCCCGTGCTGCCCTTGCGGGCAACGCTGATTGCTCACGCCCCGGCCTGGCAGCAGGGGCTGGATGTCACAGCCTTTGAAAATGGCCTTGTCGCGTCGTCGGACTCAGTGTCCGGCAATCACGTGTGGCCAGCCCTCGACCCACCATCCCAGCACGGTTTCCACCGATTGCTCGATGGTGAGCGCAGAGTTGTCGAGTTTTTGGGCATCTGCAGCAGGGACCAAAGGCGCCACCGCACGGGTTCGATCCCGCAGGTCGCGCGCCTCCAAATCTGCGCAAATCCCGTCAAGGTTAGCAGAAATCCCTTTTTGGATCAATTGGTTATAGCGGCGCTCGGCGCGCTCGGCCACCGTTGCCGTCAAAAAGACCTTCAGGGCCGCGTCCGGGAACACCACGGTGCCCATGTCTCGACCGTCTGCCACCAGGCCGGGCAAGCCTCGGAACGCCTTCTGCAATTCCAGCAGTGCTTGGCGGACGCCGGGATAAGCTGACAGTTTGGATGCGGCTTGGCCGATCTGTTCCTGGCGGATGGCCTCACCCACATCACGGTCATTCAGCCAGATGTGTTCGTGCTCGAAGCGCAAAGGGATGGTGGCACCCAGTTCGCGCGCCAGGGCTTCCAGGCCTTCGGCGTCATCCAGACTGATGTCGCGTTCAGTGGCCAGCAGGCCGGTGATGCGGTACAGCGATCCGGAATCCAGGAACTGGTAGCCCAAACGGGTGGCCAGTGCGCTGGCCAGGGTGCCCTTGCCGGAAGCCGTCGGGCCGTCCACGGCGATGACAGGGATCAGATCCGGGTTGGTTTGCACCACCTGGAACAGGGTTTCGAAGTAGTCCGGGAAGGTCTTGCCGACACAGCGCGGGTCGTCGATGCGTACCGAGATGGGCTTGTCTGCGATGGCGGTGGGTGCCAGCGGGTTGAAGGCCGCGAGCGAGAAACACATGGCCATGCGGTGATCGTCGTAGGTGTGGATGCTGGCGTGTTGCCAAGCGCCCGTGGCCGGTGGGGTGATGCTGATGTAGTCAGCCCCTTCCTCGACAGCGGCACCGAGCTTGCGCAATTCGGTCGCCATCGCCGCAATCCGGTCGGTTTCTTTGACGCGCCAGCTGGCGATGTTGGTCAGCCGCGTGGTGCCATTGGCGTACAGAGCCATCACCGCCAGGGTCATGGCCGCATCCGGGATGTGGTTGCAGTCCATGTCGACGGCTTGCAGTGGCCATTGGCCGCGGCGGATTTCGAGCCAGTTGGGGCCCGCTGTGACCTGTGCACCCATGGCTTGGGCCGCTTCGACAAAGCGGATGTCGCCTTGGATGGAGGCGGCGCCCACCCCCTCCACGCGCACCGGCTTGTCAATGCCTGCGATGGCGCCGGTGGCGATGAAGTACGAGGCCGATGAGGCATCGGCCTCCACGTGGATCTCGCCGGGAGACTGGTAGCGACTGCCCTGGGGGATGATGAAGCGCTCCCAGCCTTGGCGTTCGACGGCAATGCCGAAGCGGGCCAGCAGGTTCAGGGTGATCTCAATGTAGGGCTTGGAGATCAGTTCGCCGACCACTTCAATGGTCAGTGCCTGGTTTTGCGAGACCAATGGCAAGGCCAGCAGTAGCGCCGTGAGGAATTGGCTGGACACATCGCCCCGTACCTTGATGGGGGCATCCAGTTTCAGTGTGCCACCCGCCAGGCGCAGGGGTGGGTAGCCTTCTTGACCCGTGCACTCGACGGTGCAGCCCAGCGGACGCAACGCATCGACGAGATCGCCGATGGGGCGTTCGTGCATGCGCGGCACGCCTGACAGGGTGAAGACGCCACCCTGTGTGGCCGACAGCAGCGACAGCGCTGCGGTCAGAGGACGCATGGCAGTGCCGGCGTTGCCCAAGAACAGGTCGGCTTGCTTGACGGACAGTTGGCCAGCCAAGCCCGTGATGCGGACGGTGTCGCCCTCTTGCTCGATGGCACAACCCAGCACGCGCAAGGCTTCGAGCATCACATGCGTGTCGTCGGACGCCAGCAGGTCATGGACCACCGTGGTGCCTTCGCTCAAACCTGCCAACAGCAGCACGCGGTTGGAAATGCTCTTTGATCCGGGCAGGCGAACCGTGCCGCCAGCAGTCAGAAGAGGGGGGAGGTCGAGGAAAGCTGTGGTGTACATGCGAAAACCGTCGTCATGCAGGCTTTAGTGGCGCGCCTGCATGGTGCATCAAATCAGAAACGGGAGGAAGAGGGCTTGGGTGCGCCCAATTGCCATTGGCTGCGCGCCGTCGAGGCTGACTGGATATGCTGCTGAAGGGCAGGGCCATTCCAGTCTCGCATCAGTTGCTCCATTTCCAGCAAAGCATTGCGGAAGGTCTCCGATTGCTTGAGGATCTCTTCGCGGTTCGACAACAAGATGTCGCGCCAAATGGTCGGATCGCTGGCGGCAATGCGGGTGAAGTCCCGGAAGCCGGGGCCGGCCAAAGACAGGTATTCCTGACCTGCGGGTTGTTCGCCCATGGCGTTCATGTATGCAAAGGCCAGCAGGTGGGGCAGGTGGCTCACAGCCGCAAACGCGGCGTCGTGATGCTCGGGGGTCATCTTCAGCACCTGGCACCCTACGGCGGCCCAGGCATCCGTGGCCTTTTGAACCAGCACGGGGTCGGTCTGCTGCAGGGGCGTCAGGATGACCTTGCGGCCTTGGTACAGCGTGGCGTCTGCATGCTCAATGCCTGCCACTTCGCGACCAGCAATCGGGTGGGCCGGCACGAAGGAGGGCAAACGCTCCTTCAGCACGCGGCGTGCCGCGTCGACGACATCGCGCTTGGTTGAGCCCACATCCATGAAGAGGACGCCCGGGTTGACCAGATGGCGAATGGACTTGAATGTGCCTTCACTCGCGGCCACGGGCACGGCGATCAGCACGATGTCCGAGCCCGATACCGCCAGCAGTGCGGATTCGGCCATCACATCAATCACACCCAGGCGGCGAGCCTTTTCAACGGTGGACGGCGACTTGCTGTAGCCCACCACTCGCTTGACGAGGCCGGCCTTTTTCAAAGCCAGGGCGAAGGAGCCGCCCATCAGGCCACAGCCAATCAGGCCGAGTTGATTGAACATGATGAGACCTCGTGATCAGTGCACGTCCAGCGGATAGCTGCCGAGCACCTTGAAGAAGGAACATTGCGCGCGCAATTCAGCGATGGCGGCAGCAACGTTGTCCTGGTCGGGGTGGCCGGCCAGGTCAATGAAGAACACATACTCCCACTGACCAGACTTCGCCGGGCGGGATTCGAATCGGGTCATGGACACGCCGTGGCGCTTGAGAGGCACCAGCATGTCGTGCACGGCGCCAGGACGATTGGCCACGGACAGGGCCAGACTGGTGCAGTCATGTCCCGTGGGGGCAGCCGGCGAGTGCTGGTCCACGTTGGTGATGATGACAAAGCGGGTGCGGTTGTGCACCTCGTCCTGAATGCCGCGATCGACCACGTGCACGCCAAACTGCGAGGCCGCACGTTCGCTGGCGATGCCGGCGATGCTGGGGTCTTCGCTGGCCAGACGCGCACCTTCGGCGTTGCTGGACACGGCGCGACGTTCCACACCCGGCAGGTGCGTGTTCAGCCAGTTCTGGCACTGGGCCAGTGCCTGTGGGTGGGCGCAGACTACTTTGATGCCATCACGACCCGGTTCCTTGCGGAGCAGGTTGTGCGTGATCATCAGGTTGGTTTCACCAATGATGGTCAGGCGGGACTGCAGGAGCATGTCCAGAGAGCGGCCCACCACGCCTTCGGTCGAATTTTCGATGGGGATGACGCCGTAATCGGCTGAGCCCGACGCGGTGGCGCGGAATATCTCGTCGATGTTCACGCACGCCACCGGCTCGATGGACGACCCGAAGTAGTTGAGCATGGCCTGCTCGGTGAAGGTGCCCACCGGCCCCAGGAATGCCACCCGCTGACGTGCCTCCAGTGCGCGGCATGCGGACATGACCTCGCGCCAGATGGGCGCGATGCTGTCATTCAGGATGGGGCCTGGATTGCGGTTCTTGGCGCGATCAATGACCTGCGCTTCACGGTCTGGACGGAAGATAGGCGAACCATCCAGCTTCTTGACCTCGCCGACGGCCTGAGCCAGGCGCGCGCGCTGATTCAGCAGGTCCAGCAACTGCTGGTCCAGTGAGTCAATCTTGACGCGCAAATCGGCCAGTTGCTCGTTGACCGGACGGCCGTCCGGCTGAAAGTGGGCCTGATCAACCATGGCTTTGTGCAAAGTCCTTCATGAAGGCCACCAGGGTTTCCACCCCGGCGATCGGCATGGCGTTGTAGATGGAGGCACGCATGCCGCCCACGCTCTTGTGGCCCTTGAGTTGCAGCAGGCCGGCCTCCTTGGCGCCTGCCAGGAAGGCGTCATTGAGCGCATCCGACGGCAGGAAGAAGGGAATGTTCATGCGCGAACGGCAGTTCTGGGCGACTTTGTTCACGTAGAAGCCAGAAGCATCGACGTAGTCGTAAAACAGCTTGGCTTTGGCGATGTTACGGGCTTCGATCGCCGCCAAACCGCTCAGATCACCTTCGCGTTGACGCTTGATCCACTGGAACACCAGGCCCGCCAGATACCAAGGGTAGGTGGGCGGTGTGTTGTACATGGAGTCGTTGTCGGCCACGATCTTGTAGTCGAAGGCGGACGGTGTGATCGGCAGAGCATGGCCGAGCAAGTCTTCACGCACGATGACCAAGGTCAAACCGGCTGGGCCGATGTTCTTCTGAGCGCCGGCATACGCCAGCCCCACGCGCGACCAGTCAATGGTGCGCGAGACAATGTGCGACGACACGTCGATCACCAGCGGGGCGTTGGAGCCTAGGGCAGCCAGATCGGGCAGTTCGTGCATCTCGACACCGTGGATGGTCTCGTTGCTGCACACGTGCACGTAGGACGCGTTGTCACTGATCTTCCACGAGCCAACGTCGGGCAGGGTGGTGTGGTGTGTCTCGGTATTGTTGGCCGAGATGTGCACTTCACAGTACTTGTGCGCTTCTTTGGCTGATTTTTGCGACCACGAGCCCGTGATCACATAGTCAGCGCGTTTGCCGCGCGACAGGTTCATGGGCACGATGGCGTTTTGCGCAATCGCCCCGCCCTGCATGAACAGGATCTTGTAGTTGGCGGGAACCGCCAGGATGTCGCGCAAGTCAGCTTCGGCTTGCTGGGCAATGGAGATGAACTCCTTGCCGCGGTGGCTCATTTCCATGACACCCATGCCCGAGCCGTGCCAGTCCAGCATTTCGCTGGCGGCCTGTTGCAGGACTTCTTCAGGCAGAGCGGCTGGGCCGGCTGAGAAATTGAATGGACGGGTCATCGGGCGGGCGTCAGGAACGGAGTCAATTACTTCTTGGCTGCGGGCTTGGTGCCTGCAGGGGCGGCTTTGCCATCGTTGCCTTGGCTGAGCTTGCCGCCCGTTGCAGTGTCCAGAATCTTGCGGATGTTGGCTTCAGCCGACTGGAGCTTGGGCGTTACTTGCGGACGGGCATCGGTGACGACCTTCTCCAGCAACATGTTGCTCAACTCAGGCAGCATGCCTTGGTACTTTTTCAGAATCGGCGACTCCAGCATGCCGATCAGTTGCTTGAGTTCGTCTTCCGAGAAGCGCTCTTCAAACAGCGGGCTGATGGCCGACTGGCTCAGCTTGGCTGCGCTGGCGCGCACGATGGGCGTGGCGGCATCCAGGTACTTGCGGATTTCGGCGTCAACCTGTTTGGCCGTCGCTTCACGTTTGTCCTCGGGCACGGCCTGCACGATGATGCTGCGCGCACCGCCAGCCAGTTGGCGAGCAGGTTGTTCGGCCACGTTGCGAGCCATGTCGTCCAGCGCAGTTTGCTGCGAGGCGAGGATCTTTTGAACCAATTCCTTCTTGTCGGCATGGGCGGACAAGGATGTGGCTGCCAGGGTCATGGCAACGACGGCGGCCCATGCGGTCTTCTTGAATGTCATCGTGTGTCCTCGCGTTTGCTAGTCAAGCGCCTGGCCGGATGGCTCAGGCTTCGGTTGAGCCTTCTGGGGCCTCAGGGGTCTCGCCTTCTTCGCCATCGTTGCCGCTGGCGTCGTTTTCGGCAATGCGTTGCAGGCCAATCAGCTTGGCGCCTTCATCCAGCGAGATCAGGGTCACGCCTTGCGTGGCGCGGCCCAACTCGCGAATCTCCGCGACGCGGGTGCGAACCACCACGCCCTTGTCGGTGATCAGCATGATTTCGTCTTCGGTGCGGACCAGGGTGGCTGCGACCACCTTGCCGTTGCGCTCAGACTGCTGAATGGCAATCATGCCCTTGGTGCCGCGACCGTGGCGGGTGTATTCAACGATGCTGGTGCGCTTGCCGTAGCCGTTTTCGGTGGCGGTCAGCACAGACTGGCTTTCGTCCTCGGCCACCAGCATGGCAATGACCGATTGCCCTTCTTCCAGCATCATGCCGCGCACGCCGCGGGCGCTGCGGCCCATCGGACGCACGTCGTCTTCGTCGAAGCGCACAGCCTTGCCGCCGTCAGAGAACAGCATCACATCGTGCTTGCCGTCGGTCAGGGCTGCGCCGATCAGGTAATCCCCCTCGTCCAGGCCCACGGCGATGATGCCGGCCTTGCGGGGGTTGCTGAAGTCGGTCAGTGGCGTCTTCTTGACCGTGCCCATGGCGGTGGCCATGAATACATAGTGGTCTTCAGGGAAGCTGCGGAACTCGCCGGTCAGGGGCAGGACGACGTTGATCTTCTCGTCCTTTTCCAGCGGGAACATGTTGACCATGGGCTTGCCGCGCGAGTTGCGCGAGCCTTGCGGCACTTCCCACACCTTCACCCAATACACGCGGCCTCGGTTGCTGAAGCACAGGATGTAGTCGTGGGTGTTGGCGATGAAGAGCTGGTCGATCCAGTCGTCTTCCTTCGTGGCGGTGGCCTGCTTGCCGCGGCCGCCGCGCTTCTGCGCGCGGTATTCGCTCAAAGGCTGGCTCTTGATGTAGCCCGTGTGCGAGATCGTCACGACCATGTCGGTCGGGGTGATCAGGTCTTCGGTGCCCAACTCTTGCGCGTTGTGCTCGATGGTCGAGCGGCGGGCGCCCAGCTTGGTCTGACCAAATTCCTGACGGATCACAGCCAGTTCGTCGCCAATGATGGACGACACACGCTCGGGCTTGGCCAGGATGTCCAGCAGATCGGCGATCTGGGTCATCACATCACGGTATTCACCGATGATCTTGTCCTGCTCCAGTCCGGTCAGGCGTTGCAGGCGCATCTGCAGGATTTCGCCTGCTTGTTCTTCGCTCAGGCGGTACAGGCCATCGGGCTGCATGCCGTATTGCGGCGCCAGGCTTTCGGGGCGGTACTGCTGGGCATCGCCATCGACGCGGGCCAGCATTTCGCGCACCAGCGACGAATCCCAGCTCTTGCTCATCAGAGCAGCCTTGGCCACCGGTGGGGTGGGGCTGGTCTTGATGGTTTCGATGAATTCGTCGATGTTGGCCAGCGCAACGGCCAGGCCTTCCAGCACATGGCCGCGCTCGCGAGCCTTGCGCAGTTCGTACACGGTGCGGCGGGTCACCACTTCACGGCGGTGTTCCAGGAAGACCGTGATCAGGTCCTTCAGGTTGCACAGCTTGGGCTGACCGTCGATCAGCGCCACCATGTTGATGCCGAAGG
>NZ_JBMOIR010000006.1:0-132344 GCF_049317225.1 Aquabacterium sp.
TTGATGACGTCGGCGCTCAGGCGCTTGGCCGCGATCTCGAACGTGGTGCGCGTGCGGGTGCTGTTCTCAAAGAACAAATTGAACACGCTCTTGCCACGCAAGAGTGGCACCTTCTTGACCTCGCGCTCATTGACGCTCAGAAACTGCTCTGCGGTGTCCAGAATCTGGTGAATGATGGCCTTGGGCAGGCCTTCGGTGGACAGCAGGTGAATCAATTCACCGTGCTTGTTGAGTTGGGGGTTGGTCCTGACCATCAGTCCCTCTCGAAATGGAATTGGAAGCGGCCGTCTTCGGCGCGGTCAAGGGCGACACGCTCTTCAGAGGGCAAGGTAATGCGGGCCGCCGACAAGGCGGGCTCAAACGGCAACTGACGCCCGCCACGGTCCACCAGGACCGCCAGGGTGACACTGGCCGGACGGCCAAAGTCAAACAGTTCGTTGAGGACCGCACGCGTGGTGCGTCCGGTGTAGATCACGTCATCGATCAGCAGGATGTGCGCGCCATCGACCTCGAAAGGCAGATGGGTGGCGTCTTTGGACGACACCATGCCGCGCGAGCCGAAGTCGTCGCGGTGCAAGGCCGACGAGATGACGCCGTGAGGCGTCTGGAGTCCCAGATCGGCTTTGAGGCGCTCAGCCAGCCAGGCGCCACCCGACCACACCCCCACCAACACGGTCTCGGGGGTCACGATGCGGCGCACGCCGACCAGCAGATTGGCGTACAGGGCCTCTGCGTCAAGGTGTAGGGTATGGCTCACTCAGGCCTCTCCAGAAGAATCATCCTCAGGATGATCGTTGAAATACTGTTGCAGGAGGATGGCAGCCGAGGCCGCATCCAGATCCTTGGCACCATAGGCATGGGCCTCGGTTGTGGAATACCGCTCGTCCACCTCATGAACCGGCAGATGGAACCGGCCACGCAACTGCCCGCCAAATTTGCGGGCCCGAACGGTGTTTTCGTGCTCGGCACCATCGGGGTGGAAGGGTACGCCAATCACCAAGGCATTGGGCTGCCATTCGTCAATCAGGCGTGCAATCTGCTCGAAACGTAGCTTGCCTTCGGCCTCGATGGTACGCAGGGGCTGCGCCTGGCGCGACACACTGTTACCCGTGGCCACCCCCACCCGCTTGAGACCGTAATCAAAGGCCAGATACTGCCGCAAGGTCCGAGACGCTGGCCCGCTCATGCGTGGCCCGCCTCGCCCATGAGGAAACTCCGGTCCACACCCAGCAAAGACAAAGCCCTGTCGTAACGTTGTTCCACCGGGGTATCGAAAATGACGGCCGGATCCGCGTTGACCGTCAGCCAGCCATTGCGCGAGATCTCGTCTTCCAACTGCCCGGCACTCCAGCCGGAATAGCCCAGGGTGATGAACACCTTGCGCGGCCCCGCACCATTGGAGAGGGCCTCCAGCACATCGCGCGAGGTGGTCATCTCCAAGCCTTGTGCAATCTTCAAGGTGGAGTTGTAGTGCCCGCCCTCGTCGTCCAGGCTTTCGTGCAGCACAAAACCACGCTCTGTTTGCACCGGTCCACCCAGATACACAGGACGTTCAGCCAGATCACCACGGTCCAAAGGCAGGTCCACCTTTTCAAACAAATTCTTGAGACTGATGTCAATCGGACGATTGATCACCAATCCCAGCGCGCCTTTTTCGTTGTGCTCGCACAGATAGACCACCGTACCGGCAAAATTGCCGTCACTCATGCCTGGCATGGCAATGAGAAACTGGTTGGTCAGATTGATGGGTGTAGAAGAAGCGCCTGAGGACATGTCCGTCATTTTAGATGCCCTGCCCCACCCCTGCTGACTTGATGTGAATGCCCGATCATGAATGTGTCTAACGCTTCCGCTTTGGTCTGGTTTCGTCGCGATTTGCGCAGCGAGGACCATGCCGCCCTCTTCCATGCTCTCAAGAGCAACGGCAGGGTGTGGTGCGCCTTCGTGTTCGACAGCGACATTCTGGAATCCTTGCCACGCCAGGACCGACGCGTCGCGTTCATCCATGACAGCATCGTCGAGCTGGATCAAAAGCTCCGTGAGGCGGCTTTGCACGCAGGTGTCAAACACCCGGAGCACTGCGGGCTGATCGTGCGATATGGCTCCGCCAAGGCCGTGATCCCTCAACTCGCCGCTGAATTAGGCGTGCAAACCGTCTTTGCCAACCATGACGACGAGCCCGCGGCCTTGGCCCGCGACGCTGCGGTGCGCGGCCGCTTGAGTGACATTGGTGCAGCGCTTTACACGCTCAAAGACCATGTTATTTTTGAACGCAACGAAGTTCTGACAGGTAACGACACGCCTTACGGGGTGTTCACCCCCTACAAAAATGCGTGGCTGAAGAAAATCGAACCGTTTTACGTCAAGCCCTATCCGGTCCACCGTTACGCTGCGCATCTCGCACCGGTCCCATCTGGCGTGGACGCCATGGGCGAGCAGCACATCCCGTCTTTGAGCCAGATGGGATTTGAGGGGGTCGGCGCACTGAAGGTGCCGCCGGGCATGTCTGGCGCACAGCGCTTGCTGGACGACTTTCTGCGTCGCATCGACCGCTACGACGAAACGCGGGACTTCCCAGGGATCAAAGGCCCCAGTTACCTCTCGACGCACCTGCGTTTCGGCACGGTGTCGATCCGCCACTTGGTGGATCTGGCCCGGACACGAGCCCAAGCCGGCTCATCTGGCGCACAAACCTGGTTATCCGAGCTCATCTGGCGGGATTTTTATCACCAGATCCTGTTTCATCACCCGCACGTCGTGGGCAACGCCTACAAGCGCGAGTACGACAAGATCAAGTGGGCACACGGGGCCAAAGCCAATGCCCATTTCCAGGCATGGTGCGATGGCCGGACGGGGTATCCACTGGTGGACGCAGCCATGCGCCAACTCAACCAGACGGGCTACATGCACAACCGCTTGCGCATGGTGGTGGCCAGCTTTTTGGTGAAAGACTTGGGGATTGACTGGCGTCGTGGCGAGGCTTACTTCGCCGAAAAACTACTGGACTTCGACCTCGCGGCAAACAACGGAGGCTGGCAGTGGGCCGCGTCCACAGGCTGCGACGCTCAACCTTGGTTCCGTATCTTCAACCCCATCAGTCAAAGCGAGAAGTTTGACCCGCAGGGCAAGTTCATTCGGCGCTATGTCCCGGAATTGGCGCAACTGCCCGACGCCGCCATCCATGCGCCCTGGGAAGCTCGCCCCACAGATCTCGCAGCCAGCGACGACTTCGTGATCGGCCGAGATTACCCCGCGCCCATCGTGCAACACGATGAAGCACGTGCCGAGACATTGGCCCGCTTTGCGGTCGTCAAAGACGGCGCGGAAAAAACAACGCCGCGTTCCAAGACGCGGCGCTGATCAACTTGCCAGGGAGAAGACAGTCAGAACAATTCAACGTCACCAACGTGCTGGCCTTCACTCTCCAAGATCCCCGCACGCACCAGTGCGTCGTAACAGAGGACCTGATTGCGCCCTTGGTGTTTGGCTTGGTAAACCGCTTGGTCTGCGCGCTCGAAAGCCTGGCTGGGTGTGTCCTTGGGCTGAACTTCAGTGAAGCCCAGACTTACAGTCACACGCCCAACCTGCGGGAAGGCGTAGCCTTCAACATTGGAACGGAAACGCTCAAAAGCGGCCAGTGCGTCGGCTTCGGATCCGCCACGCAGCAAGACGACAAATTCCTCACCACCAAAGCGATACAAGCGATCGTAATGACGGAATGATTGACGCATGATCCGTGCGACCAGCACCAACACTTCGTCGCCGATCAAATGCCCGAACCGGTCGTTCACCAATTTGAAGTGGTCAATGTCAATAACGCCCAACCAATACCCGGTTGAGCAGTTCGCACGGCGATCGGCGTCTGAGGTGTTGATGGGTTCAGACGCACCCAACATCGACGCTTTCAAGAAAGTCGCATCGAAGGTCTGGCGGTTCAGCAGTCCCGTCAAAGCGTCACGCTGACTGGATTCCAATAGGTTCTGGAAATTGCCAAACACCCGAAGCAAGGTCTGAATCGTGCGCAAAGCACCCGCCGTCAGGGGCTGATCCGCGTGCAACTCAAGCACTCCAGGCAGCCCGACCTCCACCATCAATGGCAGCACCGTCACGAAACGATGGTCTGGCGCCAACAAACTGGCGCTGGGTAGCTCGGCTTGCTCCAGCAGTCGCGAATCCAGCACCAATTGGCGCAGCGGGAACGCCTCCAATGTGGGCAGCGACTCCAAGTCCACCCACGAGGGATCGTTGACCGTCACTTGGCCCCGACGGGCCAAGCCACAACAGAGCCAACGCCGTGTTTCATGCTCGCTGCCAACCAGCCGGTACACACCGACACTGGACACAGGCAACAGATCCAGCACGCTCTGAGCAAGTGAAACGTCCAATAGCTCTCGGTCTCGCTGCGCAGTCAACGCAGCGAGATGGGAGATGGCATCACCCGACTCCTGAGCGGAGCCTTCGAGGGGGTCTGACGGTTGAGCCGAGGGCGACAAGATGACTACTTCGTTTGTCTATCACACCGCTGCCAGTTGCCCGGCAACGTACTGCGCAACCAATGCTAGCAGCTCTTCTTCACCATAGGGTTTACCCAAATAGTGATTCACACCCAATTCAACGGCGTAATCACGATGTTTCTGAGCAATTCGCGAGGTGATCATGATGACGGGCAGGTCAGCCAGCTTGGCGTCTGCGCGAATGTTACGCACCAAATCGAAGCCATCCATGCGAGGCATCTCAATGTCTGACAGCACCACGGATGGACGCTCTTCGGCCAGCATTTCCAGCGCTTCCAGACCGTCCTTCGCCAACGCCACGCGGTAGCCCTCACGCGCCAGCAGTCGTTGCGTCACGCGACGGACCGTCAGCGAGTCATCGACCACCAAGACCAGTGGCGCCAGCATTTCAGCTTCGGCCTCCTGGGTCGTGGTGCCCAGATCTGCCACTGGCAGATGGCTGGCTTCCAGCGCCTGCTGTGTCCAGCTGTGTGCACGAGCGCCGTACACCGTCGCCAACGCAACGGGGTTGTAAATCAGTGATACCGCCCCGGATGCCAACAGCGTCAGACCTGCCAGACCAGGCATGCGTGACAACTGCGTACCCAAGTTCTTCACAACCACTTCCTGGTTGCCCAGCACTTCGTCAACGTGCAGCGCGATACGCTGCGCAGCCGATCGCATGATCACAATCGGCAAGGTGCGGGCTGCCATTTCCTGGCTACGCGGCGTGAAGTCCAGCAACGACCCCAACCAGTAAAACGAGAGCAGTTGATCACCAGCGGCGAAACTACCTTGCTGGTATGCCGTTTCGACCTCAGCAGGACGAGCGCGACGAACGATCTCCACCAAGTGCGTCGGCACCGCCACGGTGTGTGCGCCGCAACGCAGCATGACCACCTGGGTGACCGCGGTGGTCAGCGGCAGCACCAGTGTGAAGCTGGTGCCACGGCCAGGCGAGGTGGCGGTTTCAATGCGACCACCCATGGCGTTCACTTCGGAACGAACCACATCCATCCCGATACCACGCCCAGCCAACTCGGTCACGCGATCAGCCGTCGTGAAACCTGGCGTGAAGATCAACTGGGCCAGTTCGTTATCCGATGGCGCATCAGATGCCGAGATCAAACCGGTTGCTTCTGCCTTTTCGCGGATACGCGGCAAGTTGAGTCCTGCGCCGTCATCACGGAACTCGATCGCGACTTCGTTGCCTTCTTGACGCAGCGAGACGGTTACCAGACCTGCAGCGTCCTTGCCGGAAGCCAAACGCACCTCAGGCGCCTCAATCCCGTGAGAAATACAGTTGCGCAGCAAGTGCTCAAATGCACCGGTCATCCGGTCGAGCACGCCACGGTCAATTTCCGTTGAGCCCCCCACGATATCCAGACGAACCTGCTTACCTGTTTCCTTGGCAGCCAGACGCACCACGCGGTAGAGGCGATCCGAAACGCCTTCGAACTCCACCATCCGTGTCCGCAGCAGATCGTCTTGCAAGTCACGAGTCAAACGTGCCTGTGCCGCCAATTGATCTTCTGCCGTTTCCAAGTTGCGCTGCAGTGTGCGCTGAACCGTCGCCACGTCGTTGACCGACTCGGCCATCATCCGTGTCAACTCCTGGAAGCGGGTGTAACGGTCGAATTCGAGCGGATCGAAGTCCTGGCTGGCAGCACGCGCGGCTTCCATCCGTGTCGACATTTGCGTTTCGGCTTGCAGTTCGATGTCACGCAGTTGCTGACGCAGACGTTCCAAGTTATCGGTCAGGTCATTCAGCGAGCCACGGATCTGACCCACTTGAGATTCCAGACGTGTACGGGTGATGGACACTTCACCCGCATGGTTCACCAAACGATCCAGCAGTTGGGGACGTACGCGCACGGCAGCCTGAGAAGCGGCGTGTGCCATGTCACGCACGACGCGCTGCGAGCTTTGCCAACCGCTGGCTGTCAACGCAGCCCAGTTGATCGGGTTGAGCTTCAACTCAGGCGCCTGACGCAGTCCTGCGGCACGAACCGGCTCTCTCGACGACTCATCACCAGATGAGCCATCAGCGGCTTGCTCCGCCTCGGCCAGCAGGGCCACCACTTCGCCGGACTCATCCTGCACCAAGTCTTGCAGCGGCAGATCGGTGTCAACGTTCAGAGGCGAATCGGTCAGTACGAGATCTGGCTCAGGCAACGCTTCCACAGCGGCTGGCACTGGCACCTCGTGGGCCACTTCCGCTTCAACGCGTTGAACCTCTGCTTCGTAAGCTTGCGCGTCCTGCTTTTGCAGGCCCTCGAAAACCTCAATCAAACGGTCCACACGAGCTTCCAGCGGCTCGACATCCTGAGCCGTCATTTGCTCGGATGCCAACAGTCGCTCGATGGTCGACTCCAAACGGTGAGCCAACTCGCCCAAGCGCATCGCGCCCGACAAGCGCGCACCGCCCTTGAAGGTGTGGAGCGTACGCATGCAGGCCGTCGCAGACGCTACATCATCCGGACGTTGGGCCCACTGACGCACTTCGGTTGCCAGTTGTGGCAACAGCTCCTGCGCCTCTTCTTCGAAGATCGGGAACAGATCCACGTCGACATGGTCGACGGCATCAATGTCAGCTTCGTCCTCCCAGTGACCAATGTCACTGGCCGTCACGGAAACCGCACCAGACGATGACAGCTGAGGCAGTTCATCCAAAGACTTGAACTCGGCAACACCCAAAGCAACCGGTTGCACCAATGGTGCCAACTCGCTAACGGGTGCGTCTGACACAGGCTCTTCAACCACATCCGAAGCCAAAACCTCGCTCGGCAACGCCTCGATCAGCTCGTCGTCGGAACGAACCAAGCGCAGGTGTGGCCGCTCGCCTGCGGGCATGGACGGGATGCCGTCATCCAACGGGATGGCCCCTGACGGAACATCCAAATCACCCACCAGGCTCTGCGCCTCGATGCGACGTGAAGCATCATGGTCATAGTGTTCCAGACGCTGCATCAATTCGTCAGACGGCGTCTTCAAGAACCCCGCAGCAAACTGGTGCAACAGTCGACGGATTTCCTCAGCAGCGTCGTTGAACAACTCTGCTGTGGCTTCATCACCGCCACCCAATGTCTGGGAGCGCATCAACGAGTGCTCAAGCAGGCGGGCCAACTGCGACAACTCTGAGTAACCCACAGTCGCCGAATTGCCAGCCAGAGAGTGAGCCAGCGCAACCGCATCGTCACCCACTGGCGCATGGAACTCCAACGCCCACTCGCTGAGTGCAGTGCTCAAACGGCGAGACTGTTCGTCTGCCTCGTTGAGATAGATATTGAACAGCGGGATGCTGATCCGCAGCGGACCGACCACCTTCACCTGCTCATCATCGACATCCCCAGCATCGCTGACTTCGATGCTGTCTGCTGGCTCTGCGCCATCCGCAATGTCTGGCAACTCATTTGCCACCACGGCTTCTTCGCCAGGCAGGTCGATATGCGCCTGATCTTCCAGCTCGGGCACCACCTCGGCAGACAAGGCCTCTGGCTCGACCAAATCCAGTGCACCGGCTTGCGTGATCTCATCACTGTCCAGATCCACCACATCACGCAATTCCAGCGTGTTGAGATCCAGTTCGATTTCTGGAGATACCACGTCGGCATCCAGCACCGGCGTCTCAAGGGACAGCTCAGAATCAGCCGGCGTCGCCAATGGCAGCAACTCACCCGAATCGGCCACCACGTCAAGAGCGGGTTCGATCACCTCGACAGGTTGCTCGACGTCTTCCAGCACCAAGTCGGGCAAATCAACCAACTCGGGTGCGGGCTCTGCCACCAGCAGTTCTGCAGGCACTTCCTGCGCGAACGCTTCGGTCACCAACTCAACCGATTCAACGGTTGCGATCGCATCTTCCTCGACAGGCAATGCTTCGACCAACTCGACGTCCTCGATGAGAGGCTCATCCAGCGACAAGGCATTCAAATCATCCGCAGTCTCGACTTCGCCAACGGGCGACTCAGACTCTTCGGTGACTGGCGGGGCATCCAAGTCAAAGTCCAACTCCAGCAGCTCTTCTGCAGGCAACTCGACGGGCTCGATCACCTCGGCCGCAGGCTCGGACACATCCAGCGCAACTTCTGGCTCCACCGTGGTCGGCTCAAAGGCTTCTTCGACGGCGGGCAGCTCCGCGCTCAGCTCCAGGTCGGGCAATGCTTGCGCCGGCTCTGACGCGTCCGAGGTCTCCACCAATTCGATGACAACATCGGGCTCTGCAACCGGCGCAGCCTCAAGCTCGAACTCAACCGCCTGATCTACCTCTGGCAGTTCGATAACCGGTGACGCCGTAGCCAACTCGTCAGCCAACGACAAGCGCTGACCGTGCAGTCGCAGCGACTCAGCCACCTTGGTGACCGGATCGTGGCGCCATTGCGCATCGTCACGATTGGCGATGGCATCGGTCCATGCCTCGAAGTGCGACAGCAATTCGCCCGTCACGGCCAGCAGATCTTCGCCTGCAGGCTCTTGGGTCGCCAAGCATGCGTTGTACAACTGTTCGCACGCCCAACCTGCCTCACCATACTCCTTGAGCCCGACCATGCGCGAGCTGCCCTTCAGTGTATGGAAGGCGCGGCGAACGGAGGTCATCGCAGCGACATCGCTCGGATGACGCACCAGATCGCCCAATCCAGAGCGCGCGGTCTCGATCACTTCGCGCGCCTCTTCCAAAAAGATGTCGCGCATCTCGTCGTCTTCTTCCAACCCGGTCTCGACCGGGGCGGCGACGGCAGCAGGCATCAGGGGGGCAGGCGCAGGTGCTGACTCGGCAGGGGCCAAATCCAGCGTGGCATCGTCCGAAACCGACTGCGTAAAGTCCGACAACACTTGCGCGACCTGCTCACGTGCGGCAGCAACAGCGTCAGAGTCATCTGAAGACTGTGCTGTTGCCAGCGCAGCCTGCGCAGCGGCCAGACTGTCCGCCAAGTCAGTCTGCTCCTGAACGTGAGGCGTCTCGACCAGCTTTTGCAGATGTTCCGACACATCGCTGAGCGACGCTTCGTCGCTTTGCAGGGCCAGCACCACATCTTCCGCAGCAGCCTGAGCCTCTTCCAGTTGGATTTGCTCGACATGTTGGGCAACCGCCTCGACCGGGTCTTCCGGCAACGTGACAGTCTTCTTCTCACGCCCCATCACAGGCGACAGAATGCCTGATGCTTCGTCGTACTGGAACAAGGACTTGGCCAAGGTTGGCTGCACGCCCACCATGTCAATCAGGAAGCCCAGTGCACCGAGATTGGACGCCAGTCGATCAAATACACCGTCTTGTGCAGCCTGATCCAGATCGGTCTCGGGCAACAAAAGAAGGTTGATATCGTCGCGCATGCGAACCGTGGCTTGCGCGGCCAGATCCATGCCCAGCACCGCCAACACCCCGCGCATCGATTGCAGCAAGGAAGGAACGGCTGCCAAAGGCGAACGCTCCTGTGGCGCGCGGAAGAATTCGTCAATGTGTTTTTCGCACTCGGTCAACGTGCCACGCAGTTCTTCCACCACCGACCCGATGGTCTGGCGATCTGAAACGCGACGGTACAACTCCTCCATCCAGCTTTCCAGCGGCTGGGCGGGTTGACCTTGGGCCACATTTCGAATGCGCTCGGCCAAGCGCAACACACGCGGTTGCTGCTCCGGCTGATCGAACTCACCGTCTTCCAGGCAAGCTTCGATGTAGAGCAAGCTGGTTGCCACTTCCATGGCCAGACTGGGCTCAGGCGCCTTGGCCTGCGTGACCGTGGTCTGGGCTGCGTGGCTCAAGGCATCGGCAAGCTCCTCACCTTGCGGGAACAGCCTGCGCAACGAGTCACACACCAGAGCAAATTGTTCGTTCAAGCCACCCAAACGCAGCAATTCGTCGGCGGCAACGGCTGACCAACCATCCTTGGCGCCAGCCACGCGCTTGAGCGCCTGCGTGATCCATGCCGGATCGTATTTGCCCAAGCTGGATGCGGACAAGTTGACCGGCTTGTGGCGCTGCAACCCGAAGGTGCGGCGAACGCGGGCCAAAACCGAGTCGTGATCTGAAGGGACCTCACCGGCCTGCGCGCAGAAAAACAACAGCTCGCTGGCGAGGCGATCGGAAGGCACACCCTTCCCCTTCACCAACACCCGCAACTGACTCAGCAAGGAGGACAGCACACGCTTGGCGTGCACGCTCAGCGGCACGTGGTTGCCAGCCAAGCCTTCCAGGAACCCGCTGGCCAACATCCAAGTTGCCGACTCGCGATGAGCCTGTCGCTGGGTCGCATCGGTGGCCAACTCGGCACACAGCTTGGCCAAGGCCACCGCATCGGCAGGTTGGTTGCGACGCAGCAGTTTCAGCAAGCCGTGCTCGAACTCGCTCACGGTGGCAGCATCGGCCGCACGTGGCATCACGCCCTCAGGCGGCGCCAATGGTGCTTCCAAAGACAGGGATGGCCATTCCTGCGCCCACAAATCAGTGGGACGAGCCATGCCCCCCCCCGATCGCGCAACCAGCACCTCGTACTGCGGGAACATCGACATCGCAGACACGGATTTGCCCGCCAAGCGACGACCGATGTAGTCGAGCAATGCGAACGACGCACGCTCGATTTCGCGAACGACTTCATCGTTGATGAACTGAGGCCGATTCACCAGCTTCTGTACCACGGCCTCGCTGGCCCGCAGCAGAGTCGCCCCGGCTGACAGGCCTGCCAGTTCGAGCGCCCCAACACTCTGGTGAATTTGCTGGCGCGCCGTGCGAAGCACAGCTGGATCCAGCGAATCCATGTCGGACAAGCCGTGAGAGGAAACCTCTTTCAGGCAACGATGGAGCGCCTTGTGGGCGGCATCCAGAGACTTGCGCAGTTCCTCATGCACCCACGCCAGGGCACTGAGGTCATCCGAGGGCGACGAGGCGTCGAGGTGCAGGCTGTCCATGAATCATCCAGCTCAGGAAGCAATCTTGAATCGAGACACCGATTGTTGGAGTTCTTGGGCGGTACGAGACAGCTCACGAACCAGTTGCGTGGTCGAACGCGTACCTTCTCCAGTCTGCTCGGTCACCGCGAAAATGTGCTGGATGTTGGCCACCACCACGTTCGCAGATTCAGCTTCGCGCAAAGCCTGTGCAGAAATCTGTTCAATCAGTTCAGCGAGTCGGCGAGACACGCGGTCGATGTCACCCAGCGCAGAACCGGCGGCGTCAGAGAGTCGGGCCCCTTCCACCACACCCTGCGTGGAGCGTTCCATAGCGGCCACGGCATCTTGGGTATCGGTCTGAATGGTACGCACCAGCGCCGCAATTTCGCGGGTCGCGTCGGCCGAACGTTCAGCCAGACGTTGCACTTCTTCGGCCACCACAGAGAAGCCGCGACCGGCTTCACCGGCAGACGCCGCTTGAATGGCGGCGTTCAGCGCCAGCACGTTGGTCTGTTCGGTAATGTCGGAAATCAGTTCAGTGATTTCACCGATTTCCTGTGACGATTCACCCAGACGCTTGATCCGCTTGGACGTGTCCTGAATCTGCTCACGGATGGTGTTCATACCACCAATGGCGTTTTGCACGGCTTGCAGACCGGAGTCAGCAGCGGCCAGCGATTGGCGGGCCACTTCAGCGGATTGCTGAGCTTGTGCGGACACTTCGTTAATCCGGCCCGCCATGTGCAGCACCGATTCACCGGTTTCGCGAATTTCACGCAGCTGTTCGTCAGAGGCGGCCAGCAGTTCGGTCGAAGTGGCTTCCACCTGACCGGTGGTGTCGGTCACCCGTTGCACCGTGCCCTGCACCTGGGCCACCAGCGTACGCAGTTCTTCCACCGTGAAGTTCACCGAGTCAGCAATCGCGCCCGTGATGTCTTCGGTCACCGTCGCTTGTTGCGTCAAGTCACCTTCAGCCACAGACTGCAGTTCGTTCATCAAACGCAGAATCGCAGCCTGGTTGGCATCGTTGACGCGCTTGGCTTCACGTTCTTGACGTTCCGCTTCCTGACGCTGGAATTCAGCGATTTGACGGCGATGCGTCTGGTCTGTCAGGAACACGCGCAGCAGGCCGTAAGCCGATGCCACAGTCAAGCCCAGGAACATCAGAATCAACACAACGTTGAACCCGCCGATGCCGGAACCATCCGACAGCTTCTGCTGCACTTGCTCCAGACCCTTGCGCAGCGGTTCACTGTCGTCAATCACGGCCACTTGCGCGTCACGTGCAGACACCAGACCTTGCAGCGAACCCAGGATGTAGGTCGACTGGGTACGAGTGCGCTCGAAAATGCTCAACAGTGCTTCCAGTTGCTCACGCGTCTCAGCCTTCTTGGCGGCAGCCAAGTGCAACTCGGAGCTGCCGTTCAGCAGTCCTTCTGCGATTTCCTTGAACGCGTTCAAGTCCTTGCCCAGCAGGAAGACGGCCTCGGTCGACACACCTTCCACGGTCAGGAATTCGTTGGCAGACTTACCGATACGCTGCGTCAGCATCACCAACTGGTTCAAGGCTTGTGCCTCGGCTGGCGACACGCTGCCACCTTCAAGGCGGCTGGCGGCAATCCCTTCAGCCAAGTCCATCAGTTCAGAGGACTGACCGTTCACTTCCTTCAAAGCCTGGCTCACCTGAATCAGGGTTTGCTTCTGGCTCAAAACGAAGTTCGCGTTCTTTTCTGCGCGCTGCACCAGAGGCAGCAGCGGATCGAGTGCCTCGCGTGCACCGCCCGAAAGTTCACGTAGACCCATGCTGCTGTCACCAGAAGACAGCCCGCGAACGTTGGTTGCCAAAATCTTCGAGCTCTCGGCCACTTCCTGGAACGCAGGAACACGACCGATCAATGCTTGAGACACCGACTTCGCCAAACGCTGAGACTGCATCAGTGCCTGACCGGTCGCGCCGGTCTGCGCCGCACGACGGTCTGCGGAGTTCACCGACAAGAACGCCCCCAACACCAGACCCAGCACACCAACCGCCAAGGCTCCACCGAGCATCCGTTGCTGCGCATCCAGGCGCAAATGCCCGATCAGCGGAAGCCCCGAACGAGGCTCATCCACGTCCGGCTCGGCTTCTTCCACTTGCTGACGGTAGTCAGCAGGGAACTCCGACGGAGCGGCTTCAGAAATGATCGAATCACCCTGACCGGCCACTGGCGGCTGCAACGTCGAAGGTGACGCTTGGGTGTCTGCACCCTGGGCACCCGCCGCTGTGGCGGCGCCTTCCGTACTCAAGGCCTCGACCTGGACTTCAGCGTCATCCCGGCTCTTGCCCATGTCCTTGATACGACTGAGGAAACTCATGTTCTTGTGCTCCAAACGTCAGATGCGAACAGCGAGACGGGCCGCCCCGTCAGACATCGATCTTCAAAAATGCTTCGTCAGCCGCCAGCGCGGCCAAATCAAGCTCATACCAGGGCCGCCCCTGCTCATCGGTCATGTGTTGGCCGACAAAGTGGGGTTTCGCAATTTGCGCATCCCCCACGACCGGCTTCAACATGCTTGCGTTCCGCAAACCCAACAGCCGATCGACCAGCAGCGCGGCGTTCGTCTGAAGAGATGCATTGAATGCCACCAGACGTCCCGCATCTCGCCCAACGGTTTCAGCGAGATTGCGCGCAGGACGCTGGGCCAAGCCCAGAAATACAGCCAGATCTACCACGCCATTGAGTTGGCCGCGAAGGTTGGCCACCCCGAGGAACCATGGATGGCTGTGCGGAACGGACTGCGTTGCCGACAGGGGAAAAATTTCACCAGCCTGCTCAAGCGGAAACAGGAAGCCGTGTCCTGCCACCTCAACGGCCAGCCAGTTACGTGCCGGAGCGTGCTCACGCACCGTCTGAAGGCGTTCCGCCAGACGTTGCTGCAACTCCCTAAGTGCTTCTTTGTTGGCCATCTTGTGGATTGGTCGATCAGCCGAAGGCCTTGATCTTGGCGAGCAGTTCTTCAGGGTTGACTGGCTTGACGACATAGTCGCGAGCCCCCTGACGCATGCCCCACACGCGATCGGTTTCCTGGTTCTTGCTCGTGCACATGATCACCGGCACATCCGCAAAGTTGGGATCACGGGTGATGGCTCGCGTCAGTTGGAAGCCGTTTTGGCCAGGCATCACCACATCCATCAGGATGAGGTCAGGCTTTTCTTCCGCCAGACGACGCATGGCTTCCTCGCCGTTTTCAGCCGTGCGCACCTGATAACCCTTCTTGGTCAGCAGGTCCGACAGCACATGCAGTTCGGTCTTCGAATCGTCAACAAGCAGAATTTTCTCAATGGCCATATGAAACCTTTAATCACTCAAAGCGCACAACCGTTTCACGGAGTTTGTCGCACGCCAGACATTTATCCCCGATGGTTATTTATGGGAATGATGGAGAGACTTACGAACCGTAATGGGCAACGGCCTGAAGCAGCTGGTCTTTTGTGAAGGGCTTGGTCAGGTAATCCTGAGAGCCCACCATACGCCCCCGCGCCTTATCAAACAAGCCATCCTTCGATGAAAGCATGATGACCGGAGTATGCGTAAACCGGGGATTTCTTTTGATGATGGCGCAGGTTTGGTACCCGTCCAGTCGCGGCATCAGGATGTCACAAAAAATGACGTCGGGGTTATGGTCGTTGACCTTGGACAACGCGTCAAAACCGTCTTCGGCCAACACCACTTCATAGCCACCCTGCTTCAGGAAGATTTCCGCACTCCGGCGGATGGTGTTGCTGTCGTCAATGACGAGTACCTTCTTGGGCCCCTGAACACCAGGGTTTTCAGCTTCAGACACGTACACACTCCTCCACACTGCTCAGACTGCACTTTGCAGTCTGGGGCAAATCTGTCCGTTCTTCAACGTCTGTTCAGACCTGCACCATCTCAAAGTCGTCTTTACGAGCACCACACTCCGGGCAGACCCAGTTCATCGGCACATCGGCCCAGCGGGTCCCAGGAGGTATCCCCTCCTCGGGCAAACCCGCAGCCTCATCGTAAATCCAACCGCAAATCAGGCACATCCAGGTACGAAATTCGTTCACGTCGACTCAAACCAGCTTGAATACAATGGATCGATTGTAGCCACCGCTCCGAGTAACAAATCCAAGGGTTTGTGGGCACAGGTTACGCCATTCTTCACAATTTCTGCCATGAATTCGCCTCATACCGGACACGAGCCCCCCGCAAACCTCGGTGATCAGGACGGGGGCGCACCGGCCTGCGTGCTGTCGTTCAACGCCAGTGACCCCAGCGGCGCATCAGGCATCGGTGCGGATATTGCAACCATCTCGGCGATGGGCGCACATGCCTTACCGGTGGTTACCAGCATCCTGGTTCGCGACACCGCAGAGATCTTTGAGTCCTTCGACATTGACTCGGACGCTGTTGTAGAACAGGCACGGTCCATCTTGGAGGATGCGACGATCGCGTCCTGGAAAGTGGGTTTTCTGGGCACTGCCGAAGGTGTCAGCGCGGTAGCAGAGGTTCTGTCTGATTACAGCGACGTGCCTCTGGTGTCCTATCTTCCTAACCTCTCGTGGATGGAAGAGGATGCGCAAATGGCTTATCTCGATGCCTTCCGCGAACTGATCCTTCCTGCCACCATGGTGTTGGTTGGCAGCCACAAAACACTCACTGACTTTCTTTTGCCTGAGTGGGATGCCGAGCGCCCCCCTTCAGCACGAGAGTTGGCTGTGGCGGCCGCCGAGCACGGAACGGATTACGTCTTGGTGACGGGTATCCCGCTGCCAGACCAGTTCATTGACAACGTATTGACCTCCCCGCAAGGCGCGATGACCGGCGAGCGATTTGAACGCTTTGAAGCCAACTTCGTTGGCGCGGGCGACACGCTGTCGGCTGCGCTGACCGCCATCATTTCCACTGGCACGCCCCTTGACACGGCCGTGGCCGAAGCGCTGAGCTTCCTGGATCAAGCCCTGGACGCAGGCTTCCGTCCCGGCATGGGTGGCGTGGTCCCTGACCGATTCTTCTGGGCTTTGCCTCCTGGCGAGCAACCTTCTGGTGAAGAAGACCTCACAGACACCGACAATACTGCGGACGACACCGTCCCACCAGCACCTCATTCCCGTCATGTCCACTAATGCATCCCTGTTCGAGCGCGCGCAGCGCGTCATTCCCGGCGGCGTGAATTCGCCTGTACGTGCCTTCCGAGCTGTGGGCGGCACACCGCGCTTCATCACCCGCGCCAAGGGCGCCTACATCTGGGACACCGAAGGTCGCCGCTACCACGACTACATCGGCTCTTGGGGCCCCATGATCCTGGGCCATGGTCATCCCGACGTGCTGGAAGCCGTTCAAAAGGCGGCCATGGACGGCTTCTCTTTCGGCGCCCCCACCGAGCGCGAAATCGAACTGGCTGAAGAGATCCTGAAGTTGGTCCCCAGCGCCGAGCAAGTACGCCTGGTCAGCTCAGGCACCGAAGCGGGCATGAGCGCAATCCGTCTGGCCCGCGGCTACACCGGTCGCAACAAGATCATCAAGTTCGAAGGCTGCTACCACGGTCATGCCGACGCCCTGCTGGTCAAGGCCGGCTCGGGTCTGGCGACCTTTGGCCACCCCACCAGTGCAGGCGTGCCCGCCGAGGTGGTGCAGCACACCCTGGTTCTGGAATACAACAATCTGACCCAGATCGAAGATGCGTTTGCCACACAAGGCAGCGAGATCGCCTGCGTGATGATCGAGCCCATTGCGGGCAACATGAACTTCGTGCGCGCCAGTGTGCCCTTCGTCCAGCGCATCCGCGAATTGTGCGACCAGCATGGCGCCTTGTTCGTGTTTGACGAGGTCATGAGTGGCTTCCGCGTGGCCCTGGGCAGCGCACAGAGCATTTATGCCAAGGCCCTGCCCGGTTTCAAGCCGGACATCAGCGTGTTCGGCAAGGTGATTGGTGGAGGCATGCCGCTGGCTGCCTTTGCCGCCTCCCGCGAGATCATGAGCAAGCTGGCGCCGCTGGGTCCGGTCTATCAGGCCGGTACGCTGTCGGGCAACCCGGTGGCCACGGCCTGCGGTCTGGCCACGCTGAAACTGATCCAGCAGCCCGGATTCTTCGACAAGCTGTCCTTGAGCACTCGCAATCTGATGGATGGCTTCACTTTGGCAGCGCGCGAAGCAGGCGTCCCTTTGGTCGCTGACTGCGAAGGCGGCATGTTCGGCTTCTTCTTTGCCGAAAGCCTGCCGCAGAACTATCAGACGGTGATGGCACGCGGCTCTGACACCTTCAATCGCTTCTTCCATCTGGTGCTGGAGCGCGGCGTATACCTGGCGCCCGCGATGTACGAAGCGGGCTTCGTCAGTGCCGCCCACACCGAACAAGACATTGCTGACACCGTGGCTGCCGCGGCAGAGGCTTTCCGACTGCTCTGAGTTCCATGCACATCCACATTCTTGGTATCTGCGGCACCTTCATGGGTGGCGTGGCCGCGCTGGCACGCGAAGCCGGCCATCGTGTGACGGGTTGCGATGCGGGCGTCTACCCGCCCATGAGCGACCAGTTGCGGGCCTTGGGCATCGATCTGATCGAGGGATATTCCGTTGATCAATTGGACCTACAGCCCGATCTGTTTGTGGTCGGCAATGTGGTCAGCCGGGGCAACCCGTTGATGGAAGCCATTTTGGACGCAGGGCTGCCCTACACCAGCGGTCCGCAATGGCTGAGCGAGAACGTGCTGCAGGGTCGGCACGTGCTGGCCGTGGCCGGCACGCATGGCAAGACCACGACCACCTCCATGCTCACCTGGATTCTGGAACACGTGGGCATGCAGCCCGGCTTCCTGGTCGGCGGTGTGCCAGAGAACTTCGGCGTGTCCGCTCGGCTGGGCTGCATTGACGAGGCGTCTCGCCCTGGGAGCGGGCATCCGTTTGTGATCGAGGCTGACGAATACGACACAGCCTTCTTCGACAAGCGCAGCAAGTTTGTGCACTACCGCCCTCGCACGGCCATCCTCAACAACCTGGAGTTTGACCACGCGGACATCTTTGCGGACCTGGCGGCCATCGAGACGCAGTTTCACCACCTGGTGCGGACCGTCCCCAAGAGCGGTCGCCTGGTGGTCAATGCTCGCGAAGAGTCATTGAACCGCGTGCTGGAACGTGGCTGTTGGAGCGACGTTGCACGCTTTGGCGTGCGGGGTGACGCCCCTGGCTTCCGCGCACGCGGCGAACCCCATGCGTTTGACGTCCTGAAGGCCGGCGTGCTGGCCGGGCGCGTGGAGTGGGGCCTGTTGGGCGAACACAACCAGATGAACGCGTTGGCGGCCATCGCGGCCGCCGAGCACGTGGGCGTGACGCCTCAGCAGGCTTGTGCGGCACTCGGACAATTCGCCAATGTGAAGCGTCGGTTGGAGGTCAAGGGTTCAGCGCGGAACATCACGGTGTACGACGACTTTGCTCACCACCCCACGGCCATTCGCACCACATTGGATGGTCTGCGTCGCAAAGTGGGCCCGGATCACCGCATCCTCGCCGTATTTGAACCGCGCTCCAACACCATGAAGCTGGGCACGATGAAGGCGCAGTTACCTTGGTCGCTGGAAGAGGCGGATCTGGCTTTCTGCCACAGCGGTGGTTTGGGCTGGGATGCCAACGAAGCCTTGCTGGAGATGGGCGATCGCGCCATCGTCAGCGACACCATCGATGGTTTGGCGGCCAAAGTGGTCAAAGCCGCTCAACCCGGCGACCACATTCTGTGCATGAGCAACGGCGGGTTTGGCGGCATTCACGCCAAGCTGCTGGCCGCGCTGGCCTGAATCAGACCAGCATCAAATCGGTCGCCAGCATGAGGCGACCGGGATGGGCACCCAGGCGCGCCTGGGGCTCAAACACATCGATGCGATCGGTGATCAGGCCATCCAGCCCGGACAGCCAAAGCGTCGCAGCACGATCCGCGTTGTTGACGGTGTAAGTCAGGGCCTTCATGTCGGCCTGATGGATGGCGTCAATTTTGCGCTCGTCCAGGTAACGGTAGTTGACCACCATGGCATGGCAACCCAGCTCTTGCGCTGTCCGGATGCTGTCCTGCGCCCACTGATCGATCAGCAGCGCACGCGGCAAATCGGGCTGAGCGTTGCGAGCGGCTTTCAATGCAGTCACGTTGAATGAACTGAGCAAGGGCATGACATGCGCCTGCGACCACAAACGCGCCACATGATTGGCAACCACACGGCCGGTACGCTCTTCGTCGCCAGGTGAAGGCTTGATCTCAAGGTTGACCATCAAACCCAAGGCCAGCAGCCACCGGGCCAAGGACTCCAGGCGCATCAGCGGTTCGCCCGCATAGGGCCTCCCGTGCCAGCTCCCGGCATCCAGTCGGGACAAAGCATCCCATGGCAGCAAGGCGGCCGGACCAAGGCCATTGGTGGTGCGGTCGAGCACATCATCGTGCAGCAGGTAAGGCTCGCCGTCTGCGCTCAGGCGCACATCGCACTCGAACATACCAAAACCATGCTCCGCTCCCAAGCGGAAGGCAGCCATGGTGTTTTCCGGCGCCAGATCCCCCGCCCCACGATGGGCAATCCAGCAGGGATAAGGCCAAAGGGCTGAGGAAGAAGCGTGAGTGGTCATGTCAGGAGCCGGTTTCTGCTCGGGGCCCCGACACGTTCGTCGCATCGCACTACAACCCAGATCAGCTTGACGTCAGCTTAACGCTTTCATTCTCGCGCAAACGTCGCCTGAAGAGGGTCACAGGACCCCTTTTCTGAGGAAGGACATGGAGTGCTGCGGTAACATCTCTCCTCAGGCGCGAAAAACCACCCCCACATGCAGCGCTTGGGCGAGCTTCATGCCCACCCAGGTGCCTTGCGCTTTTCTGAAATCCGGCCTTTCGCGTCTGGCGCCCTCATGAACGCACCCACAGAGTTGACCCACATGATCGCCCAGGCCGCCGACGCCCATAACGACGGCCAGCCTCGCCTGCGCGAAATTCCGTACAACTACACCTCGTTCTCGGACCGCGAGATCGTCCAGCGTCTGCTGGGCCAACGCGCCTGGGAGCTGTTGAGCCTGCTGCGTGCAGAGCGCCAGACCGGCCGCTCCGCCCGCATGCTCTACGAAGTGCTGGGCGACATCTGGGTCGTTCAGCGCAACCCCTATCTGCAGGACGACCTGCTGGACAACCCCAAGCGCCGAGGTCAGCTGACCGAAGCCCTGCACCATCGCCTGGGCGAAGTGGACAAGCGCCGCACGCCAGGCAGCGATGCGTCGCGCGACGCCCTCGTTGGTGAATTGCTGAGCATGGCGCGTGCCGCGGTCGATCGCTTTGCCAAGGCCTTTGACGACATGGGCGCGCTGCGTGAGCGCACCAACAAGGTCCTGCGCAAGGTCACCAAGCACGACAACATCAAGTTCGATGGCCTGAGCCGTGTGGCCCACGTCACCGATGCCACCGACTGGCGTGTGGAATACCCTTTCGTGGTCCTGACCCCGGACACGGAAGAGGAGATGGCCGCCCTGGTCAAGGGTTGCGTCGAGTTGGGTCTGACCATCATCCCGCGCGGGGGTGGGACGGGCTACACCGGCGGCGCCGTGCCGCTGACCTGGAAGAGTGCGGTGATCAACACCGAAAAGCTCGAACAGATGACCGAAGTCGAGATGGTGAACCTGCCAGGCCTGAACCAGCCCGTGGCCACCATCTGGACAGGCGCAGGCGTGGTCACCCAGCGCGTGGCCGATGCGGCTGAGCGCGGCGGTTTTGTGTTCGCTGTGGACCCGACTTCGGCAGAAGCCTCGTGCGTGGGCGGCAACATCGCCATGAACGCGGGCGGCAAGAAGGCCGTGCTGTGGGGCACCGCCCTGGACAACCTGGCCTCGTGGCGCATGGTGACGCCCAATGCCGAATGGCTGGAAGTGGTTCGCGTGAACCACAACCTGGGCAAGATCCACGACGTGGCCGTGGCCCAGTTCGAGTTGCATTACTACGCGGCCGATGGCAAGACCCATCTGCGCACGGAAAAGCTCGACATCCCCGGCAGCGTCTTCCGCAAGGAAGGTCTGGGCAAGGACGTCACCGACAAGTTCCTGGCCGGCCTGCCCGGCATTCAGAAGGAAGGCTGCGACGGCCTGATCACCAGCGCGCGCTGGGTCGTGCACCGCATGCCCAAGCACACGCGCACGGTGTGTCTGGAGTTCTTTGGCAACCCCACGCTAGGCGTACCCTCGATCGTCGAGATCAAGGACTTCATGTTCGCCGAGATGAAGCAGCCCGGCGGCGCCATCCTGGCCGGCCTGGAGCACCTCGACGACCGCTACCTGCGCGCCGTGGGCTATGCCACCAAGAGCAAACGCGGTGTGTTGCCCAAGATGGTGCTGATTGGCGACATCGTGGGCGATGACGAAGATCGCGTGGCACTGGCTGCCAGCGAGGTGATTCGCCTGGCCAATGGCCGTGCGGGTGAAGGCTTCATCGCCGTCAGCAGCGAGGCCCGCAAGAAGTTCTGGGCAGACCGCAAGCGCACCGCGGCCATCGCCAAGCACACCAATGCGTTCAAGGTGAACGAAGACGTGGTGATTCCCCTGCCTCGCATGGGTGAGTACACGCTGGGCATTGAGCGCATCAACATCGAGCTGAGCTTGCGCAACAAGCTGGCCATTGCCGATGCCCTGAAGGCCTTCCTCGCGAGCGGCCATCTGCCCATGGGCAAGGTGGAAGACGCAGAAGAGCTGCCCAGTGCCGAGCAATTGGCCGAGAAAGTGGCTCAAGCTCAAGCACACCTGGATACCGTTCGCGCACGCTGGCAGTTCCTGTACGACCACATCGACACGCCGCTGAGCGAGGTCGATGCACAACTGGTCGCGCTGGGCTACGAGCAGCATCGCAATGGCACCTACACCCCAGAGGGTCAGGACACGGTTTTCAACCTGCTGCAGACGTGGTCGATCCGCGCCAGCTGGAAGAAGGAAATCCGCGACGAGCTGGCCAAGGTGTTCAACGGTGCGGCCCTGCACCCCATCGTGGACGAGCTCAAGCGCATCCACAAGCAGGTGCTGCGTGGTCGCGTGTGGGTCGCCCTGCACATGCACGCCGGTGACGGCAACGTGCACACCAACATCCCGGTCAACAGCGACAACTACGAGATGCTGCAAACGGCCCATGAAGCCGTGGCACGCATCATGACGCTGGCGCGTTCGCTGGACGGCGTGATTTCGGGCGAACATGGCATCGGCATCACGAAGCTGGAGTTCCTGACCGACGAGGAAATCGCCAACTTCACCGCCTACAAGCAGAAGGTGGACCCCGAAGGCCGCTTCAACAAGGGCAAGCTGCTGCGCGGCGCCGCGCTGAAGGCCCTGGGTGATGACGTGCACGCGGCCGATCTGACCGAGGCGTACACGCCATCGTTCGGCCTGATGGGGCACGAATCCTTGATCATGCAGCAGTCGGACATTGGCGACATTGCCACGTCGGTCAAGGACTGCCTGCGCTGCGGCAAGTGCAAGCCGGTGTGTGCCACCCACGTGCCTCGCGCCAACCTGCTCTACAGCCCGCGCAACAAGATCCTGGCCACGTCGCTGCTGGTCGAAGCCTTCCTGTACGAAGAGCAGACCCGCCGTGGCGTGTCAATCAAGCACTGGTCCGAGTTCGAGGACGTGGCCGACCACTGCACGGTCTGCCACAAGTGCTACACGCCCTGCCCGGTCAAGATTGACTTCGGCGATGTGTCGATGGCCATGCGCAACCTGCTGACCAAGATGGGTCAGAAGAGTTTCCGCCCTGCGGGCGCAGCGGGCATGGCCATGCTCAACACCAACAATCCACAAACCATCAAGCTGATCCGTTCGGCCCTGGTGGACGTGGCTATGCCTTTGCAGCGCGTGGCCAACGACGTGATGAAGGTGGTGGCACGCAAGCAGACCAGCGCCCCTCCCGCATCGGTCGGGACGGCGCCCATCAAAGAGCAGATCATCCACTTCATCAACAAGAAGATGCCGGGCGGCCTGCCCAAGAAGACCGCGCGCGCGCTGCTGGACATCGAGGACAAGGACTACGTCCCCATCATCCGCAATCCACAGAAGACCACGGCCGACACCGAAGCCGTCTTCTACTTCCCGGGTTGTGGTTCTGAGCGTCTGTTCAGCCAAGTGGGCTTGGCCACGCAAGCCATGCTGTGGCACGCTGGCGTACAGACCGTGCTGCCGCCGGGTTACCTCTGCTGCGGTTATCCGCAACGCGGGGCCGGCCAGTTCGACAAGGCCGAGAAGATGATCACCGACAACCGGGTGCTGTTCCACCGTGTGGCCAACACGTTGAACTACCTGGACATCAAGACGGTGGTCGTGTCCTGCGGCACCTGCTACGACCAGTTGCAGGGCTACCAGTTCGACAAGATCTTCCCAGGCTGCCGCATCATCGACATCCACGAGTACCTGCTGGAAAAGGGCATCACCCTGCCCAACCAGGGTGGCTACCTCTACCACGACCCCTGCCACACCCCCATGAAACTGCAAGACCCGATGAAGACGGTCAAGGCACTGCTGGGCGATGGCGTGGTCAAGTCGGACCGCTGCTGCGGCGAAGCGGGCACCCTGGCGGTGAACCGTCCGGACATCTCCACACAGATTCGTTTCCGCAAGGAACAGGAAATCCGCAAGGGTGAGTCCGAGCTGCGCGACAAGGGCCTGATCGGCGAGAAGGACAACGTCAAGATGCTGACGTCTTGCCCGGCTTGCTTGCAAGGCCTGAACCGCTATGGCGAAGACACCCAGAACGGCCTGCTGGAAGCCGACTACATCGTGGTGGAAATGGCCAAGCAGATCCTGGGCGACAACTGGATGCGTGACTATGTCGACCAGGCCAACACCGGTGGCATCGAACGCGTGCTGGTGTGACGATGGCCGACACCCGCATCCCCGGTTGCGAGCTGTGCGAACAGGATGGCGGCATCCTGCTCGCACGCACGGACAAGCTGCGCGTTATCCGTGCGGTCGATGCTGACCACCCCGCCTTTTACCGCGTGATCTGGAACGACCATGTGGCGGAGTGGACGGACTTGGTGCCTGCCGAGCGCAGCCATCTGATGCAGACCGTGGCCAAGGTGGAAACCGTGCTGCGCGAGGCGCTGAAGCCCACCAAAATCAACTTGGCCTCGCTGGGCAACATGGTGCCCCATCTGCACTGGCACGTGATTGCCCGTTACGACTGGGATGCCCGCTGGCCCGCCCCCATCTGGGCGACCAAGCAACGCGAGGTCACGGATGCCGAGGCTCGCCTGGCCGTGCCGCTGGCGCAGCTGGATCAGGCGGTGGCAGCGGCGGTGTTATCCAGCGCCAGCTAAGCTCAACGGCTGAACTCACCACGACAAAAAGGGCGCTCACAGCGCCCTTTTTGTTTGAGGGTACGGAAGACCTCTCAGTCCACTAGCCCCATGTCCTGGCTCATCAACATGCTTTCGATGTCGAGCAGGATGACCATGCGTTCCCCCACTTGGGCCAGACCGCGGATGTAGGTGGCATCGATCGCCGACGACATCTCAGGCGCGGGACGAATGGCCTCTGCCGGGATCTCCATCACATCGCTCACCGAGTCCACCACCACACCGATGGTGCGCTGGCCGATGTGCAGCACGATGGACACGGTAAACGAGTTGTACTCAGCTGAGCTGCAGCCAAATCGCAAACGCAGGTCCACGATGGGCACGATCGTGCCCCGCAGGTTCACCACGCCCTTCAGGAAATGAGGTGCGTTGGCGATGCGGGTGGGGTTTTCGTAGCCACGGATTTCCTGCACCTTCAGGATGTCGATGCCATACTCTTCATCGCCCAGGCGGAAGGTCAGGTACTCGCGCGCCAGTTCGGTCTGTTGCACGTCCACTTGTTCCATCATACCCATTACCTTTTTTCTCCAAGCTGTTCGTCACCAATCAGTGACGCGAGCGACGCACGAGGCTGCCCACGTCCAGAATCAGTGCCACACGGCCGTCACCCATGATGGTGGCGCCCGAGACATCGCTCACCTTGCGGTAGTTGGTTTCGAGGTTCTTGACCACCACCTGTTGTTGTCCCAGCAGTTCATCCACCAGCAGTGCGACACGGCCACTTTCGGCTTCGACCACGACCATGATGCCGCTGTTGTGCTCCCAGTCAAAGCGGGGCACATTGAAGACCTTTTCCAGTTCGATGACGGGCATGTACTCGTCGCGGACCTCCACGACGCGGCCCGAACCCCCAATGGTCTTGACCATTTCGGTGCTGACCTGGAAGCTTTCCACCACCGACGACAGCGGCAGGATGTAGACCTCTTCGCCCACGCCCACGCTCATGCCATCCATGATGGCCAGGGTCAGAGGCAAACGCACCGCCACGCGCATGCCGTAGCCTTCTGCCGAATCAATTTCGACGGTACCACCCAGCGAAGTGATGTTCTTCTTGACCACGTCCATGCCCACGCCACGGCCCGACACGTCGGTGACTTGCTCCGCGGTGGAGAAGCCGGGGGCAAAGATCAGGCCCCACACCTCTTGGT
Source organism: Aquabacterium sp. (assembly GCF_049317225.1). GTDB lineage: Bacteria > Pseudomonadota > Gammaproteobacteria > Burkholderiales > Burkholderiaceae_C > Aquabacterium. Next base: position 25,881 of record NZ_JBMOIR010000006.1, read on the forward strand.
CGGTCAGCGTATCAGGTGCATCAATGCCCTTTTCACGCGCCTTGTTCAGCAGCTTCTCGCGCGACAAGCCCTTGCCGTCGTCGCGCACTTCGATCACGATCGAGCCGCCCTGATGAGACGCCGACAGCGTGATGGTGCCCACTTCCGGCTTGCCTGCGGCCAAACGATCGGCTGGCGATTCGATACCGTGGTCACACGAATTGCGCACCAAGTGGGTCAGCGGGTCGGTGATCTTCTCGACCAGGCCCTTGTCCAATTCTGTCGCTTCACCCTGGGTCACCAGTTCCACCTTCTTGCCCAGCTTATTGGCCAGGTCACGCAGCATGCGTGGGAAGCGGCTGAACACCGTCGACATCGGAATCATCCGGATCGACATCACCGCTTCTTGCAGGTCGCGGGTGTTGCGATCCAGGTCGGTCAGACCGGTCACCAGTTGCTGGTAGACGACCGGATCCAGCCCGCGGCTGTTTTGCGCCAGCATGGCCTGAGTGATCACCAGTTCACCCACCAAGTTGATGAGCTGGTCGACCTTTTCGACCGACACGCGAATGGTGGACGCTTCCAGACCGCCCGCAGCAGGCTTGTCGTGCTTGGGGGCAGCGGGCTTGGGGGCGACAGGCGCAACAGGCTTTGCAGCTGCCAACTCGGGCGCTGCTGCCACCGCAGCGGCAGGTGCCGCTGGCGCACCTGGGGCATTGTCAAAGAAGCCGTAACCCACTTCTGCCACCGGCGCAGGGGCTGGCGCAGCGGCTTGTGCTGCGGCGGGTTCAGGCTCGTCAAAGAAACCATACCCGGGGTCAGCGGCAGGAGCAGGTGCTGCAGCAACAGGCGCTGCTTTGGGCGCATCGCTCAGCGCCACGAAGGCCACTTGATCACGCGAGACGTGGAAGGTGAACAGGTCGACCAGTTCGGCTTCATCGCTCGCCGTCGACACCTTGAACCGGCGGATGTTGGCCAACGCGGGGTCGTCAGGCAAGGGCTCAATGGTGCCCAAATCTGTGATTTCCTTGAACAACTCCAGCAGGTTGTCCGCCTGAGACAGATTGCTCAGTGGACCGACACGCAACTCCACCGTGCGCTGCCCGGATGTCGGTGCGGCGGTAACCGCAGGAGCAGCAACCACCTCGACGACAGGCTCTGCTGCCGGAGCCGGAGCTGGTGAAGGCGCCGGCGCAGGGCTGGAGGAAATGTCCAGCATGGGCGTTTCACCGGCAACCATCGCGCGGATGTTGACCAGCAACTCGGTCGTATCCACGACCTCACCACCAGAGCCTTGGTGACGCGCCAGTTGTGCCTTGAGTGCGTCGCCAGATTGCAGCAGGACATCCACCATGGGGGCGGTGGGGACCAGTTCGTGGCGACGCAACTTGTCGAGCAGCGTCTCCATCTGGTGCGTCAACTCGGCCACGTCGCTGAAGCCAAAGGTCGCAGCGCCCCCCTTGATGGAGTGTGCGCAGCGGAAGATCGCGTTGAGCTCTTCGTCGTCAGCGGCCTCGATGTCCAGGTTCAGCAGCAGCTGCTCCATGTTGTCGAGGTTCTCACCCGCCTCTTCAAAGAAGACTTGGTAGAACTGACTGAGGTCAATGCCTGCGGCGGAACTGCTGTGGTCTGTGCTCATCTCTGCCATGTCTGGCTCCTGAAATTGGTCTTCACGACGCAGCGCGCGTCATCCGGGATCCGTGATTAGCGGATCACCTTCTGAATCACCTCGATCAGCTTGTTGGGGTCAAAAGGCTTCACCAGCCAGCCTGTCGCACCAGCAGCACGACCAGCTTGTTTCATTTGATCACTAGACTCGGTCGTCAGGATCAGAATGGGGGTGGTTTTGAACTGGGGGTTTTCACGGAGCTTCTTGGTCAGACTGATGCCGTCCATACGGGGCATGTTCTGGTCTGTCAGCACCAAATCAAAGCTGCGGCCGCCAGCCTTCTCCCAGGCATCTTGCCCGTCAACGGCTTCCACTACGTTGTAGCCGGCGCTCTTGAGCGTAAAGGAAACCATCTGACGCATGGATGCGGAATCGTCAACGGCAAGAATCGAATGCATGTCGCTCTCCGGTGCTTGAATGAACAGTGCTGGGGCGGATTGGGTAGTTAAAACCAGTCAGCGGCGAACCTGATTTCGGCTGGTGGGAAGAAATCTTTAGAAAAGCTCAACGGACCCGGCGTCCATCTCGTCCTGGGTGACCGGGTTGGGCTTCAATGGACCTTCTTCCACAACGGCCGCGCCATCGGGATCGTCATCGCCAAGTGCGTCTCTGGCGATCTGATCCGCACAGTTGCGCAAACGTTTATTGGTGTGGGCAATCAACTGCGTGGCCATGTCCTGGAATTGAAGAGCCGTCACTGCTTTGAACAGCTTCTGGCGCACTTCCATCAGATGAGGCGTGATTTCATGCCCTTGGTCGATCACTTCACCCAACTGCCCTGCGGACGTGTGAAAGCCTTCCATCAACGCCAGGCAAGCGTCGTCGAGCAAGCGTTGCAGGCGCTCCAGGTCGTTGGTCGCCGTCATCAGGTGGTCCTGAAGCACGGCCGCCTGCAAGATCGACATCTCAGGGGGGGGGCTCTGTGTCGCGACGGAAACGTCGTAGCTCATCGTGGCTCCACTCAACCAGTTGAAGAACAGGCTCCCACAATGTGATAGCCCTTTGCTGTGAAGGTTGTCGGCACTTTGCGCAGATCCTTGATACCTGAATGCGCAGAACTTCAGCCGGTTGTTAGAATTTTTTCCATTTCCCGGAAATCTGGTGAACTTGATCACACAGTAAAAGCTGGTTCATATCCAGGGATTGAAGGTTGCACGTGCCCGATTGCCCGACTGACTCCTCCTCAGAACACCCCGTCATGGCGAACAGCAGCGCCTCGCTGCCGCCCGTTCGCCTGCGTGTGCTTCACATTGAAGACAATGAAGAAGACCACGCGCTGGTCGCCATCCACTTGCGACGCGGCGGCATCAATGCCGACATCTTCCGTGTGGAGGATGAAGCAAGTTTGTCAGAGGCACTACACGAGGACTGGGACCTGATCCTGTCGGACTACAACCTGCCGGGGTACTCCGGGCTGGCCGCGCTCGACAAAGTGCGGGCGCTGGGCAAACTGGTGCCATTCATTCTGGTTTCGGGGGAGATTGGCGAAGACATTGCCGTGCAAGCCATGCGCAATGGCGCCAACGACTACCTGCTCAAGAGCAACCTGACGCGTCTGGCCCCTGCCGCCCTGCTGGCCATCGAAGCCAACCGCACGCGCATTGCCAAGCAGCGTGCCGACCTGGCCTTGAGCAGATCTCGTCAACAGTTGCGCGAGCTGGCGCAGCATCTTCAGACCAGCATCGAGCAGGAACGTGCCGCCATCGCACGCGAAATCCACGATGACGTGGGCGGCGCACTGACGGCCGTGAAGTTCGATCTGGCCTGGATTGCCCGCCATGCGCCCACACCCCAAATTGCCGAACGCGTGCAGCAAGCGCTGGAATCGGTGTCGCACGCACACGAGGCCAGCCAGCGCATCATGCACAACCTGCGCCCGGCCATTCTCGAACAAGGCTTGGCGCCCGCGCTGCAATGGATGACCGACCGCTTTGGCAAACGCACAGGCATCGAGGCCACGTTCCGCGCCAGCCATGAGCAGTTGCAGCATCTGGCCTCTGGCGTCCCGCTGGTCGCCTATCGTTTTGCACAAGAAGCGCTCACCAATGTCTCCAAACACGCACAGGCCAGCAAGGTCAGCGTGGACCTGACTCAGGCCGGAGGTGTCTTGTCCATTGAAGTCACCGACAATGGCAAAGGCCTCAATAACGAGGATCTGGCAAAAGCCCGTTCATTCGGTATCCGAGGCCTGCACGAGCGCGCCGAAACCGTGGGCGGCTGGGTCGACATCAGCAGCAATGCGGGTGGCACCACGCTGATCCTGTCCGTCCCCTTGTCGGGACCGGAAAACGGTTTCATCGATCAGTTCTTCCCCGTGTTCGACAGCGAGCCCGCGAACACCGACAAAGACGCAGACGACCCCACAGCCTGGGGCAAACTATGATCAAAGTCATTCTTTGCGACGACCACGCCCTGATCCGCCGCGGCATCCGCGACACCCTGGCTGACGCCGAAGACATCGAGGTGGTGGGCGAAGCGGCCGATTACGGCGAGTTGCGCACCCTCATGCGCGACAAGTCGTGTGACGTGCTGGTGCTCGACATCAACCTGCCCGGACGCAGCGGCCTGGACGTGCTGCACGTGCTCAAGGAAGAAGGCAGCACGCTCAAGGTGCTGGTGGTGTCCATGTACCCTGAGGACCAGTACGCCATGCGTGCGCTCAAGGCCGGCGCATCGGGCTACCTGAACAAGGGCAGCGATGCCGCCCAGATCGTGGCCGCCGTGAAAACCGTGGCCCAGGGCAAGAAGTACGTGACGCCCGAGATGGCGCAGATGCTGGTGGACAACCTCACCACGCCCACACAGGAAGATGCCCACCAGAAGCTCTCGGACCGGGAGTTGCAGACCCTGGTGATGATTGCTTCGGGCAAGCGTCTGTCGGACATCGCCGAACAACTGCTGCTCAGCCCCAAGACCGTGAGCGTGTACCGCGCACGGGTTTTGGAGAAACTGGGGCTGACCAACAACTCAGAACTGACCGTTTACGCGATTCGCAACGGTCTGGTCTGATCCGGCTGACGGCGTCAGAAGCGCACGCCGAACTTCAGGCTCAGCGTGGTGTCTTCACCGGTCTTGTCCGCTTCGAAGGCCAGGTTCGTGACCAACAGATTCAGGTTGGCACCGGCAAACACGCGTGTCTGGGTGTAGCGCTCAGCGGCCCAGCGGTCGTTCTTGGTCGAAGCCTGACTGGCCACCACGCCCACGCCGGCATAAGGTGTGAAGAACGCAAAGCCCTTGGAGATGGACAGGTCCACGCCCTGGCTACGCAGGCTCATGTCACCCAGGCCATTGGTCTGGTTGGCATGGAGACGCACCGCCACCGCAGGCGTCAGCACGCCGCCCTCCACGAAGGCCCACTTCACCGAGCCCCCCACCGCCGAAACCGAACTGCCGGGCACCGTGGTGTAGGACACACCGAGGTCCACACCAAAAGGCAGGCCCTTCTGCGCACGCAGGGCCACGGTCGGCAAGGTGCTTGGCACATTGCTGGAACCTGTCGCGCGCTCGACGATGGCCTTGCTCTGGATGCTGGTGCCACCGGCCGTCAGGGCCACGTCAAAACCAATGAGGCCCAGGCCCGAGGCCGGCGCGTGCTGGCGATCGACCAGCGTGGCGCTGAGGTCTTCCGACAACTGCCGGAACTCGGCTTGCGACTGGAGTTGATCCAGCGCGTTGAACTTGTAAGCCTGCGCGGCCGAAGCAGCCACCAAGCCCAGAACGGCAGCGCCCACAGGACGCAACAAACGGGTCGACATCAACATACACACACTCTCTGCTTGAAAAACGGTCTCACTCAATGGCCGTGAGTTTGGCCACGCTGAGCATCAACCACTTGGTGCCGTGTCGGCCAAAGTTGACCTGCACGCGGGCATCTGCACCCGAGCCTTCCAGCGTCAGGATGACGCCTTCACCAAACTTGTTGTGGAACACGGACTGCCCCACCTTGAAGCCCCCTTCGGACTTGGCTTGCGCCATGGCCTTGGGAAGCGGCGCGGTCAAATCCTTGAAAGATTCTTCACGCTTGGGATACCCGCCATAAGACTGGCCACCATAACCACCGCGACTGCCGCCGCCCTGGGACGACGATGCGCCACCGCCTGACGAGCGATAGGGCTGCGCACCGGCCCCCACCATAGAGCCCATGCCCTTGCCACTGGACCAGGCATCCTGGTACGACTGGCCAAAGCCCGAGCCGAAGCCCTGATTGCGAGGCGTCAACCATTTCAGAGCCGCTTCAGGCAATTCATCCAGGAAGCGGCTCTTGATGTTGTAGCGGGTCTGACCGTGCAACATGCGCGTCTGGCAGAAGCTGATGTGCAAGCGTCGACGCGCCCGGGTGATGGCCACGTACATCAGGCGGCGTTCTTCCTCCAGACCGTCGGTGGAATTGGACGAGTTCTCGTGCGGGAACAGCCCTTCTTCCAACCCAGTGAGAAAGACGTTGTTGAACTCCAAACCCTTCGAGGCATGGATGGTCATCAACTGCACGGCGTCTTGCCCGGCTTGCGCCTGGTTGTCCCCCGCTTCCAGGGAAGCATGCGTGAGGAAGGCCAGCAAGGGGGAGATGATTTCACCCGTCTCGGCATCTGGCAGGGTGTCCACAGGCGCCACGGCTGCTGGAAAGCCTGCGGCGATGCTGCCGGCAGATTCGTCAATGGGCAAGGCCACGGCATCTTTGCCAAAGCCCTCTTGGGTCACAAAGGCTTCGGCCGCGTTCACCAGTTCGGCCAAGTTCTCCAGGCGCTCCTGACCTTCTTTTTCATTGCGATAAAAGTCGGCCAAGCCAGACGCCTCAATCACATGCTCGATGATCTGGCGCAGGGTCAGGCCACGCGTGGCTTCCCGCATGGCATCCACCATGGCCACAAAGCCCTGCAGGTTGGCCCCGGTTTTCCCGGGCACGGCCGTCACGCTCTGAGACAGGCTGCGGCCCGTGCTGCGGGCAGCGTCTTGCAGCAACTCCACGCTGCGGGCGCCAATGCCCCGAGCAGGGAAGTTCACCACGCGCAGGAAGCTGGTGTCATCGTTGGGGTTCTCAATCAGGCGCAGGTAAGCCAGCGCATGCTTGACTTCAGCACGCTCGAAGAAGCGCAAACCACCGTACACCTTGTAAGGCACGCCGGCATTGAACAAGGCCGACTCCATCACCCGCGACTGCGCATTGCTGCGATACAGCACCGCCACCTCGTGCAGCGGCTGGCCCTCACGCTTGAACTGGCGAGCCTCGTCCACCACCCACTGGGCCTCGGCAAAATCGCTGGCGGCTTCGTAAATGCGAATGGGCTCACCCTGCCCAGCATCGGTCCGCAGGTTCTTGCCCAAGCGCTTGCTGTTTTGCGCGATCAGGGTGTTGGCCGCATCCAGGATGTGACCATGGCTGCGGTAGTTTTGCTCCAGCTTGATAACCTTCTGAACGCGGAATTCGCGCTCGAAGTCACCCATGTTGCTGACCTGCGCACCACGGAACGCGTAAATGCTCTGGTCATCGTCGCCCACGGCAAAAACGCTGTTGCCGGTCACAGCAGGGTTGCCCGCAAACATCTTCAGCCACAGGTACTGCAGGCGGTTGGTGTCCTGAAACTCGTCCACCAGAATGTGCTTGAACCGGCGTTGGTAATGGTCACGCACCGCAGGGTGGTCCCGCATGATCTCGTAGGTGCGCAGCATCAACTCGGCAAAGTCCACCACACCTTCACGTTGGCATTGGTCTTCGTACGCCTGGTACACCGCCAGTTGCATGCGCCCTACCTCGTCACGAGGCTGCAGGTCCTGCGGACGCTGGCCGTTGTCCTTGGCGTTGGCAATGAACCAGGTGGTCTGCTTGGGAATGCACTTCTCTTCGTCAAACTTCAGCGCCTTGATGACGCGTTTGACAGCAGACAACTGGTCTTGCGTATCCAGAATCTGGAACGCCTGCGGCAACCCCGCTATTTGCGCATGGGCCCGCAAAAAGCGGTTGCACAGCCCGTGGAAGGTCCCGATCCACATGGCGCGGGTGTTGACGGGCAACATGGCCGACAAACGGGCCTGCATTTCCTTGGCGGCCTTGTTGGTGAAGGTCACCGCCATGATGCCCGCGGGCGTGGCTTGCCCGGTTTGCAACAGCCAGGCTATTCGGGTCGTGAGCACGCGCGTTTTGCCCGAACCCGCCCCTGCCAAAATGAGCGACGGCCCCGGGGGGGCCGTGACCGCCGCCAGCTGCTCGGGATTCAGACCCGCCAGCAGAGGCGATGCGCCGCCAGGGGCAGCCGAGGAAAACAAATCGTGGGACGCGCTGTGCTCAATCATCCGGGGATTTTAGGCGCCCCGGACCCTCTCGGCAGGCTTCACACCAGCCCCAGGGCGGCTTGACGCGTCATCAGACGCTCCATCAGCTCACGCACCGAGCGAATCTGTGCACCGAAAGGCAAAGCCCCCGCACCGCGGAAGAACAGCCCTTTATTCACATCGCCGCGCAGCGCCGCCGCCAGTTGGTTGTCAATGCAGAACTGCCCCCAGCCCGCCAGGCCGTCGCGCAAGCCGCACTGCGCCAGGCAATCAAACGCCTTGGTGCAACGGTTCTTGGCATGCACAACCGCCTGCAGACGGTCTTCGATCTTCAGATAGGCCTTCAGCCATGGGGTGCCCACGGCACGGGCCGGCAAACCTGCCACGCTGGTGAACTCGACCATATCCTCATCACGGGCCTCGGCCAGCACGCGCTTGAACTCGGGATGGGCATCGCCCTCCTCGGTCACGGCAAACGGGGTTCCCAGTTGCACGCCGGCAGCGCCCAGGGCCTGCACGCGCTGGATGTCTTCATACGACCGAATGCCGCCAGCCGCAATCAGCGGAATCTCTTTTTCAATGCCGGCCGCACGCAAAAACGCCAGCGAGTCCGGAATCACGCGCTCGAAGTCAAAACGGGGGTCGTTCAGGTCGGCAATCTTGGCCGCGCCCAAGTGACCGCCCGCCAAACGAGGATGCTCGATCACGATGGCATCGGGCAAGCGCTTCTTGCGCTCCCACTTCTTGACGATCAGTTGCACGCCTCGCGCATCCGACAAAATCGGAATCAGCAAGGCGTCCGGGTGATCTTGTGCCAGATCAGGCAGGTCGAGAGGCAACCCGGCCCCCACCACCACGGCATCCACCCCGGCTTCCAGCGAGGCTTTGACGTAGCCCGCGTAATCACTCACCGCGCGCATCACGTTCATGGCCAGCAAGCCTCGACCTTGCGACTGTTCGCGCGCCGCTTTGACCTCGCGGGCCACAGCCTCGCGGTTGGCCGCATCGACCTGCCGACGTGTGTCCTCGTCTTGCCCGACTCGGCTGGACAGCCCCTCGGTACGCGCCATCAAATCAGGGTGATGGCGGCGAGCGTCCACCGCAGAGAGCGTTCCCACGCCCCCCATGGATGCCACGGTGCCGGCCAAACGATGTGCCGACACGCCAATGCCCATGCCCCCTTGCACGATGGGCAGCAACTCACGCCCGCCCAGGCGCATGGACTTCAGACCGCTGTCGCGCAACTGATGGGCCAAGGCCTCATCAATGTGGGCAGAAGATTCAGGATGAGAAGAGGCGAAATCAGCAGACATGGTCGGAAATCCATCACAAGGAGACCCGACGGTATCCGGCTGACGTGATCAGGGGCTTGCGACAGGTCAAGCCTCATCCAGCTTGAACGTCTCTCTGTAGTCTGGAACCCTCGATTTAATGCACAACTGTTCCTCAATGCGCAATCTGAGGGTGTCGGCGGCCTGCGGCTCACCGTGAATGACAAAAACCTGAGACGGCTTTTTACCCAAAGCACCCAGCCAACTCAGCAGGTCGTGTTGGTCGCCGTGGGCCGACAAGCCTTCGATCTGGCACACCTCGGCACGGATGGGCACGTACTCGCCAAACATCTTCAACGAGGTTGCCCCCGCCGCCAGCGACGCCCCACGCGTGCCGCCAGCCTGGAAGCCGCTCAGCACGATCGAGTTGCGCGAATTGGGGCCGAAGTGCGCAATGTGGTGCAGCACCCGACCGCCCGTCACCATGCCGCTGCCGGCAATGATGACCTGCGGGAAACGCTGCCCCAGCAAGGCCTTGGAGTCTTCAACCTTGCGCACGAAGCGCGTCATGTGGTGGATGCCCTGACACTCTTCCGGCGTCAGGCGATGCCCTTCACGATGGCGGTCGTAAATACCGGTCGCGGCCACGCCCATGGGGCTGTCCAGCACCACGGGCAGATCCGGAATGGCCCCGGCCTGCTTCAGGCGATACAACGAGTACAACACCCCTTGGGTGCGCCCCACGGCAAACGCCGGGATGATGATGGAGCCGCCACGCGCGGCGGTGCGGCGCACGATGTCACCCAACTTGTCAATGGCGTCAATGTTGGGATGCAGGCGGTCGCCGTAGGTGGACTCGATCACCACCCAGTCGGCCTTCTGCCCAGTTGCTGGGGGCCACATGACGAGGTCGTCGTCCCGCCCCAGGTCTCCGGAGAACAAGATCGCCTTGCCGCCGTGGGCAATGCGGATGCTCGCCGCCCCCAGAATGTGCCCGGCTGGCGTGAACTCAATCTGCACGTCGTCACCCAAGTCCAGCTTGCCATCGCTGTGAATCCGCTTGATGCGCTTGAGGCACTCTTGCGCGTCTTGCACGGTGTACAGCGGCTCGGCCGGCTCGTGCCGGGTAGCCTTATGACGATTGCGATAACGAGCCTCTTCTTCCTGCAGGTGTGCCGTGTCTTGCAGCAAGATCTCGCACAACTCCGCAGTCGCGGCGGTCATGTAGATGTGGCCTTTGAAGCCATTGCGAATCAACAGGGGCAAGGACCCACTGTGATCAATGTGTGCATGCGTCAGCAACACCGCATCAATGCCACGCGGATCAAAAGGCAGGGGCTCCCAGTTGCGCTCACGCAGGGTTTTGAAGCCCTGAAACAGGCCGCAATCCACCAACAGGCGCTTGCCCCCCACTTCCACCAGCGTCTTGGAGCCAGTCACCGTGCCCGTGGCACCGTAAAACGTCACGTACATGTTTGAAATTCCTTGATCTTTGCGCGTCGCGCGTCAGGTCTGGGGTGGCTGTGCTTGCCGGACCAACTCCAGCACGCGCTGCACGGTCGGCCGCAGCCGACGCCACGTTTGCCACAGGCCCCAGCCGCGGCCCAACAAACCCACCGCCACACGGGGTCGCCAGGCCAGCAAAAGACCACCCGCCAAGGCCACCAACCAAGGGTGCTCTTTGACCCATTGGCCACCCGCCTTCACCTGCGCCACCGTTCGCACAGCCGGCGCAAAGGTTTGTCGAACCTGCACGGCCAACACTTCGCGCTGTACCGCACAGCGCTGCTGCAACATCAACTTGCGCAGCGCCAAATCATCCAGCGGTGGCTTGCTCACAACCCGGCCTCCCGGGCCGCCTCAGCAGGCGACATGACGGGGTCCACCGACTCAGGCGAAGCCGCTGGCTGTGATGTGGCCCGCATCAATGCTTGCCGGTCCGCATCCAGTTCCGCCAACGTAGCCGCGAGCATGTCGCCCGATGCCTGCACCAACTGGCGCACACGCCACGTGGCCCACGCCGCCAACGCAAAAAACAGCACTGTCATGCCCCCCAACACCGCCAAACGGTGCGAGTCCCAGAACAGTACTGTCACAAACACAGCTGTAAAAGCCAAGCCAAAGCAGCTCACCAAAACGGCAACGGCGCCCCAAGCCACAGTGGCCAGCAGGCGCCGCTTTTCTTCCTCGACCTCGGTCGCCAGCAATGCCAGACGCGTCTGGAAGATGGCGATCAACGTTGCCAACAAACCTTGCAGGGAGGCCCCAAGGCCTCCTGCGCGCTCAGATTCCGCCATGCCGATACGAGGTCTTCAATGCGCTGATCAACGACGGCCAATCAGCATGCCCAACAACAGGCCCACGCCAGCGGCAATGCCCACCGACTTCCAGGGGTTCTCATGCACATAGCCATCGGTCGCCTTGGCGGCGGCCTTGGCCTTGTCCACCACAGCAGCCTGCGCATCAATCAAGCCATTCTTGGCATTGGCCAAGGTATGCGCCACACGCTCACGCAACTCGGCCACGCTGCCGCTGGCATCGTGTGCGGTAGCCGCTAGCAAGGCCTCGGCATCCGCCATCACCAACTTCAGGTCAGACATCAGCTTGTCTTTTTGTGCAGAGGTCAATTCGCTCATTTAGCTCTCCTTGGTGAAACCCAATCGTCGATCAATGCAAGACCAACAGCGGCACCTGGCTGTGCGCCAGCACGCTCTTGGTCAACGAACCGTGAATCAAGGCATCCAGCCCATGACGACCATGTGAGGCCATGACGATCAAATCACAACCCTGCTTGGCCGCCACATCCACAATCGATTGCTGGATGTTGTCGGTGATCACAAACTGCCCATCAAACGGCACACCGGCTGCTTTGGCCTTTTCTGCAAAAGCCAACAAAAGCTCGCGAGCATGCGCTTCGCAGCGCTTTTCGTGATCTTGAAACGTGGCGACGTCATACGCCACGGCAGCCTGCTCCACCACCAGCACCGGCAATGGCGGCTCGGCCGTGAACCCCGTGATCGATGCGCCCAGCATCTTGGCCAAACCAATGCTGTGCTCAATCGCTTTGTTGGACAACTCGCTGCCATCCACGGGCACCAGCAAATGTTCGTACATGCGTGACTCCTGAAAACAGACCGTCTCACAGCGGTCACTTTGATCGTAGGACCACTTTGACCTTCCAGCCAAGACTGGATCATGACAGCAACACCAGAAAGGTCAACATGCTTGATCCATCGCAGAAAAGCCCTTCATCCACCGAATGAGCCCCAAGCACGCAGGCACCAACTAAAATCGCGGTTTGCCGCTGATTTGTCAGTGCCAGCATTTGCGCGCAGAGCGCCCCCACACCATGACCGAACTCGCCAAATCTTTCGAACCCGGCCCCATTGAAGCCAAATACGGCCCCCAGTGGGAGCAACGTGGGCTGTACAAGCCCACGCTCGACGAGTCCAAGCCCTCTTTCTGCATCCAGCTGCCGCCTCCCAACGTGACCGGCACCCTGCACATGGGCCACGCCTTCAACCAGACCATCATGGACTCGTTGACGCGCTACCACCGCATGAAGGGCCACAACACGCTGTGGATTCCTGGCACCGACCACGCCGGCATCGCCACACAGATCGTGGTGGAGCGCCAGTTGCAGGAAAAGGGCCAGACCCGTCATGACCTGGGCCGCAAGAACTTCGTCGCCAAGATCTGGGAATGGAAAGAGCAATCGGGCTCGACCATCACGCAACAGATGCGCCGCATGGGTGACTCGGTCTCGTGGGAGCACGAGTACTTCACCATGGACGACAAGCTGTCCAAGGTCGTGTCCGAAACCTTCGTGCGCCTGTACGAAGAAGGTCTGATCTACCGCGGCAAGCGCCTGGTCAGCTGGGACCCGATCCTGAAATCCGCCGTGTCTGACCTCGAAGTCGAAAGCGAGGAAGAAGACGGCTCGATGTGGCACATCCGCTATCCCATCGAAGGTAGCGATGAGACCCTGGTCGTGGCCACCACCCGTCCCGAGACCATGCTGGGCGACACCGCCGTCATGGTCCACCCCGAAGACGAACGCTACCAGCACTTGATCGGCAAGCTGGTCAAGCTGCCTATCACCGGTCGCCTGGTCCCTGTGATCGCTGACGAACACGTCGACAAGGAATTTGGCACTGGCGTCGTGAAGGTCACCCCCGCGCACGACACCAACGACTATCAGGTCGGCCAACGCCACAACCTGCCCATGATCACCATCTTCACGCTCGAAGCGAAGGTGGTGTCCCATCTGACCGAAATCCCCGAGGCCTACCGTGGCCTGGACCGCTTCGTGGCCCGCAAGGCCCTGGTGGCCCAACTCGAAGCCGAAGGCCTGCTGGTCGAAGTCAAGAAGCACAAGCTGATGGTGCCCCGCTGCGCCCGCACCGGCCAGATCATCGAGCCCATGTTGACCGACCAGTGGTTCGTCGCCATGACCAAGCCAGGCGCACAAGGCAAGTCGATTGCCGAGCAGGCCATTGAAGCCGTGGAATCGGGCGACGTGAAGTTCGTCCCCGAGAACTGGGTCAACACCTACAACCAGTGGATGAAGAACATCCAGGACTGGTGCATCAGCCGTCAGCTGTGGTGGGGCCATCAGATCCCGGCCTGGTACGGCAGCAATGGTGAGATCTTCGTCGCCCGTAACGAAGACGAAGCCCGCACCCGCGCCAAGGCCGCTGGCTACGAAGGCGAACTGACCCGCGACGAAGACGTGCTCGACACCTGGTACTCGTCGGCACTGGTGCCCTTCTCTACCCTGGGCTGGCCCGAGCAGACCCAGGAAATGGACCTGTTCCTGCCTTCGTCCGTGCTGGTTACCGGCTACGACATCATCTTCTTCTGGGTGGCCCGGATGATCATGATGACCAAGCACTTCACCGGCAAGGTGCCTTTCAAACACGTCTACATCCACGGCCTGGTGCGCGATGCCCAAGGCAACAAGATGTCGAAGTCCGAAGGCAATGTGCTGGACCCCGTTGACCTGATCGACGGCATTGCGCTGGCCCCGCTGCTGGACAAGCGCACCACCGGCCTGCGCAAGCCCGAGACCGCGCCCAAGGTGCGTAAAGCCACTGAAAAGGAATTCCCCGAAGGCATTCCTGGCTATGGCGCCGATGCGCTGCGCTTCACCTTTGCGGCACTGGCCAGCCTGGGGCGTGCGGTGAACTTCGACTCCAAGCGCTGCGAGGGCTACCGCAACTTCTGCAACAAGCTGTGGAACGCCACCAAGTTCGTGCTGATGAACACCGAAGGCCAGGACTGCGGCCTGAACCTCGACAAGCAACCCGGCCAATGCGCCGCCACCGGCTATCTGGACTTCAGCCCAGCCGATCGCTGGATCGTGTCCGAGTTGCAACGTGTCGAAGCTGCCGTCGAACAAGGCTTTGCCGAGTTCCGTCTGGACAACGTCGCCAATGCCATCTACCAGTTCGTCTGGGATGAGTACTGCGACTGGTACATCGAAATCGCCAAGGCGCAACTCAATGCCGCCAAGGACAGCGGCAACGAAGCGGCCGCCCGCGCCACCCGTCGCACTCTGATCCGCGTGCTGGAAACCGTGCTGCGCCTGCTGCACCCCATCACCCCCTTCATCACCGAAGAGCTGTGGCAAGTGGTGGCGCCTGTGGCCGGCCGTAAGGCTGCCGATTCTGACGACACCATCGTGGTCGCAGCCTACCCGCAGGCCGACCTGAGCAAGGTGTGCGCCGAGTCCGACGCCTGGATGGCCAAGCTCAAAGCCCTCGTGGGCACCGCCCGTAACCTGCGTGGCGAAATGAACCTGTCTCCTGCAGAACGGGTGCCTTTGCTGACCACCGGCGACGCAGCCTTCATCGAACAAGCCTCGGCCATTGTCAAGGCCTTGGGCAAGCTCAGTGAAGTCAAGGTGCTGGACGAAGCCGCGTTTGCTGCCGCCACGGCCATGGCCCCCGTTGCCGTGCAAGGCGATGCACGCCTGGCGCTGCACGTCGAGATCGATGTGGAAGCCGAAAAGGTCCGCTTGGGCAAGGAAATCGCCCGTCTTGAGGGTGAAATCACCAAGGCCCAGGGCAAGCTGTCCAACGAAAGCTTCGTGGCCCGCGCCCCCGCCGCCGTCGTGGAGCAAGAGAAGGCCCGCGTGGCTGACTTCACTGCCACGCTGGAGCGTGTGAAGCAACAATTCCAACGTCTGGGCTGATCCCCGCTCGATCGCTGTACCCATGAGCATCATCACCAAGGCCATCTTTCCGGTGGCCGGACTGGGCACCCGTTTTCTGCCCGCGACCAAAGCACAGCCCAAGGAAATGCTGCCGGTCGTTGACAAGCCCTTGATCCAGTACGCGGTCGAGGAAGCCTACAACGCCGGCATCCGCGAAATGATCTTCGTCACCGGTCGCCACAAGCGCCCCATCGAAGACCATTTCGACACGGCCTTCGAACTGGAGTACGAGCTCGAGCAAGCAGGCAAAAACGACTTGCTCAAGCTGGTCCAATCCATCAAGCCCGCCGACATGGAGTGCGTGTTTGTGCGCCAACCCAAGAGCCTGGGCTTGGGACACGCCGTGCTGTGCGGTGAGCGCCTGGTGCGTGGAGAGCCCTTTGCCGTGCTGCTGGCCGACGACCTGATGGTGGGCGAACAACCCATCCTCAAACAAATGGTCGAACAGTTTGAGCAACTGCACGGTTCGGTGTTGGCTGTGCAAGAGGTCCCGGCTGAGCAAACCAAACGCTATGGCATCGTGGCTGGCACCATGGTCAACGACCACATCATGGATGTCACCCGCATCGTCGAGAAACCGGCTCCCGAGGTGGCACCATCGCGTCTGGGTGTCGCGGGGCGCTACATCCTCACCCCGGCCGTCTTCGAGCAGATTCGCATCCAGCCACGCGGCGTGGGCAACGAAATCCAGTTGACCGACGGCATTGCCGGCCTGCTCGCCAGTGAAAAGGTCTACGCCTACCGCTACGAAGGCAAACGCTACGACTGTGGCAGCAAGGAAGGCTTCCTCGAAGCTAACGTGGAACTGGCCTTGACCCACCCACAAGTCGGTGGCTGGTTCCGCGACTATCTCCAGAAACTGAAGCTGGACTGATCCACGCTATTCAGTATCCCCAAGAAAAAAGGGGCCTCAGTAATGAGGCCCCTTTGTCATTCATGCGGATGCGGGTCTGTCTGCCATGGGTGATGGCGGGAGTTTGCCCTCCACCTCCAGCTGCATGATGATCATGTTCACCAAGGTGGCCACCGTGGGCCGCCCGGTATCGACCGTGTAATGTGCGACCTCCTCGTACAGAGGATGGCGCTGGTCGTACAGCTCACGCAATTTGGCCAGCGGATCGGCAACCTGCAGCAACGGACGTTGCGTGTCATGCCGCAACCGGCGGAACAACTCGTCCGGTGAAGAACGCAAATAAATCACCGTGGTTCGATCACGCAGATGCTCACGGTTGACCGGGCGAAGCACTGCCCCGCCACCGGTTGCCATGATCAACGGCCCATCTGCATACTGAGTCAACTCGTCAATGACGCGTTGCTCCAGGTCGCGGAAGGACGTTTCGCCAAACTGCTCGAAATACGAACGGATCGGCATGCCGATCCGTTCTTCCAGAACCGCATCGGAGTCGAGGAACCTCGCCCCGATGCGTTTGGCCAGTTGCCGCCCAACGGTGGATTTACCACCGCCGGGGAGGCCGACGAGAGAGATCACCACGTTAAGGCGCAGTCACTTCGTTAGGAGGAACTGGATTCTGGCAAGGTGTCAGCGTGGTACCCGATGCGATCACCGTTCCATCGGGCATGGTCTGAGCCGACGTCAGGGTGACGCTTTGATAAACCACACCATAGGGGCTGGTTACAAAAGCGGGAGCGCCATCTGCCGTCAAAGCCGCAGCAGGAAACGGCGCCCATTCGATCCAGGAGGTTCTTCCTTCACTGCCATCAACAGAGCCAGCCACATTCAACGAATACTTGACCCAAGAGGCAGAGCTGCGTGGGTAGGTCACCTTCAGCAACACACGCCCATTGGCATCTGTCTTACCAGTAGAACTCGATGAATCAAACGCGACAGCCACGTCCGCCTTACGGGGGGCGAGTTGCAAATCGTGATTGAGGTCCTCACCGGAATCCAACGTCGCATTGCGGTTAGCGTCTTCGTTCGTGCAGATGTACGCATTACGGTTAGCGTACTGGTCACCATAAAAGTAACCCTTACCGTACATCAGCAGGTCCAGTTGGGGCGTAATGGTGACACCAGACATTGCGCGCCCAGCGGCATCCACCACTTGGACCACAAATCGCCGGTAGTAAACCAAATCCGTATCGGTATAGACGTTCTCGTCGCTACCGATGGTCACCGACACCGCCTGCGACGTGACAGTCAATGTACTGGATACTGCGTTGGCTCCTCCGCACACGACATCAGCGGGCACGCCAGTGGTTGAATAACAGGCCCGAATTGTGACCCCATTAGTCGGGCTTGGGATAGAGCCAGGAATATACGAAGTCGTGGCATATCCGTTGGCATCGGTGTAAACGTTGTTCACACTGAAAGAGCCACCAACTGAGTTTGGATCTCCTGCCAAATCAAACTTGACTCGTACGTTTGCCAAGGCGTTGTTGGATGCACCTTTAAACAGGGCGCGGACAACAGCGGAGTTACTCGTCGAACTAGAGGAGTTGACGGTTACCACCGTCGGATTGATATCCATGGTTGCAGAAGCCGGCGCCGCAGAGTCTGGGATTGTGGTTCCAGAGGCCTGCACCAATACATCCTGAGAAACAGTTGCACCCGCAGCCGTAGCAGTGACCGTGAAGGTGCCGTTCGTTGACGGAGCAGTATAGGGGAATGTGTATTCACCACTGCTATTGGTCGCACCCGTTGCTGTACCACCGGCAGACGTCACGACCTCGACCGTTTGCCCCGTCATCGCGTTGGACTGCGCGTCTAACAGTCGGAAGATCACACTGGAACTTGCACCGGGGGACACAACTGCCGAGCTAGCCATTGCACTCAACTTCGCCCCGGTCACAGACAGGTAAGCCACAGCAGAATTTTTGCCGTCGGTTGCCTTGATCGTAATCGTCCGGTTGGACTTATTGGAGCCCAACTTGATGACGGCAGTATTCTGCCCCGCCGTGTCAGTCGTCGAAGTCGTCTGGGTGTAGATCCCACCAGTCACCTCATAAGAGATCGCCACACCAGAAACGGTCTTGCCTGAAGAGTTCAGCGCGGTTACGGTAGCCGTCACACCTGCGGTGTCAGTATTCAGCACCGAAGCCGCACTCAACTCGATCTGCAGTGATGCCGCAGACGAAGAGCCAGAATTAAACGGAGAGGTCCCCGCCCCACCACCGCCACCACAAGCGGCAAGCAAACTCGCAGAAGCGAGCGAAATCAACCAATTTTTCCAGCTCATGCTTTCCCCTAGAAAGGAATCTAGTCGTTCTTCAGATCAGCGCAGAGAACCCTTGTCCGACACCACCTTGGGTGTCAGGAAGATCAACAGTTCAGAGCGACCAGACGAAGCCGAACGAGTCTTGAACAGGTTACCCAACACTGGAATATCACCCAACAACGGCACCTTCGTTTCCGTGCTGTTTTCCGTCTGCATGAAAATACCACCGATCACGACCGTGCCGCCGTTCTCCACCAAAACCTGGGTTTGAACGTGCTTGGTGTCAATGGCGTAACCCGCTGTCGTGATCTGGCCAACGCTGTCCTTGGTCACATC
The DNA here is from genome assembly GCF_049317225.1 of Aquabacterium sp. GTDB lineage: Bacteria > Pseudomonadota > Gammaproteobacteria > Burkholderiales > Burkholderiaceae_C > Aquabacterium. The sequence continues at coordinate 44,796 of NZ_JBMOIR010000006.1, forward strand.
CACATCCAGAATCACACTTCCCTCAGGAGTGATCTGTGGTGTCACCTCCAACTTCATGTTCGCCTTGCGGAAGGCGATGGCTGTCGCACCAGACGAGGTCGCAGTTTGATAGGGCAACTCGGTACCTTGCTCAATCAAGGCCTTCACTTGGTCTGCCGTGATCACTCGTGGACTCGAGATGATCTTGCCTTTGCCATCCGCCTCCAGTGCCGACAACTCCAAGTTCAGGAAACGGTTGGAATTGGCACCGAACAACGACAGCGCAATGGAGGACGCCGTGTAGCCATTGATACCTGACGCGGGCAAGTTCACAAAGTAACTGTTAGGCGTGTAACTGCCCGAAGTCTGAGTGGCTTGCAAGGTTTGTTCACCGACACCTTGATAAGTACCGGTGATCGCCACGCGGTTGTCACCACCGACACCAAATCCAGGCGTACCGCCACGGAGACCACGCAAGTCAACAGCCCCCAACTTAACGCCCAAATTGCGGCCAAACGTATCAGTCGCCTCCACAATCCGAGCCTCAATCAACACCTGACGAACAGGAATGTCGATCTTCGAGATCATCTGCTGAACTTCTTCCAACTTCGATGGAATGTCGTTCACGAACAGTTGATTCGTACGAGTCTCATAAATCACCGTGCCGCGTGGCGACAGAATGCGGGTTTTGGACCCTGCACTGCCCCCACTGCTGTCACCCGTCAGCCCCTTGGCGATGTCTTCCGCCTTGGTGTAGTTCAACTGGAATGACTGTGTACGCAACGGCTCCAAGGCCGCGACTTGGGCCTTCGCCTCCAGATCAAGCTTTTCCTTGGTGTTGATCTCGTCCTTCGGCGCAATCCACAACACGTTGCCGGACTTGCGAACGCCCAAGCCCTTTGCCTGAAGAATGATGTCCAGCGCCTGATCCCACGGCACATCCTTGAGCCGCAAGGTCACGTTACCTGTCACGGTATCGCTGGTAACCACATTGAAGTTGGTGAAGTCAGCGATGACTTGCAGCAAAGCACGAACTTCGATGTTCTGGAAGTTCAACGACAGTTTCTCGCCCGCATAGCCAGGCCCCTGCGTCAGCTTGTTGGGGTCTTGCTTGCGAGGTCGAACCTCCAAGACGAACTGGTTGTCGCTCTGGTAAGCAGAATGCTCCCAGTCCCCCTTGGGCGAGACTAGCAACTTGACCTTTTCGCCGGCTTGTTCGGCCGTCACCGTCTGCACCGGCGTTCCGAAATCGGTCACGTCAAAACGGCGCTTCAGACGCTCAGGCAAGCTTGCGCGCAAGAACTCCACCACCAGGTTTTGTCCCTGCTGTTTGATATCCACGCCCACTTGACTGTTCGGCAATTCAACAACGACGCGCCCCGAACCATCTTGTCCACGACGGAAATCCAAGTCCTTCAGCGCCATCGTGCTGACATTCTTGTTTTCGGCGAAGTGAACCGTATCCTCTTTAACTGGCTTCTTCGCTGTCACCGCAGCAACTTGCTGAACGGCTTCTGGCGCGGTACCCGATGCTGGATCAAGGACCAACAGAAGCGACTTGCCCTGCAATTGAGCCCGGTAAGTCGTTGCCTGCTTCAGGCTCAACACCAAACGGGTGCGATCGCCGCCTTGCGCGACGTTGACCGTTCGGACATTACCTTGGTTGACCTCAACCATGTTGCGTGGCAGGTTGCTGCTCACGCCAGGCAAGTCAATGGCGATACGAGGAGGCGTCTGCACCACGAAGCCTGCCGGCACAGATGCCAGGGGCTCGGACAACTCAATGCGAATCACCTCGCCATTGCCCTGCTGCCCGCTGGTGATCGCTTCGATGGCGGCAGCAGCCCAAGTCAGGGACGAGACCATGGCCAAAGACAGGCCAGTCATCGCAACACGCCACGATTTCATATTCATAGTCTCCAGCTTCGTCTTCATCGTCCACCCTCCTGCAACTGCAGGGTGGTTGGACGTTCGATCCATTCGCCTGCTGCGTCTTGCACGATCTCGCGCAATGAGATTTCAGTTTCGGTGATCTTCAGGATCTTCCCGTAATTCTGCCCAAGGTAGTCCCCCACCTTGACCTGATAAAGCAAGTTATCGACCTTCAACAAGGCGTAAGGCAGTCCCTTGCGCGCCACACTGCCAACCATCGTCATGGCGTCGAGCGGGAAGGCCTCCAGAGGCTCCTTACGACGGTTCAACTCTGCAGCCACGGCGGAGTTGGGTTGTCGCGCCTCTTGGCGCAATGCGCCCGACAGCTTTTGGGTACTGAAGGGCTCAGAGCCCTCCATGCCCGCATACGCCTGAGGGTGGAACTTCTGCGGTGGAGACAACGGTTGCACAGTCGGCTGAGCCTCGTGCCGTTGCTGATCCATCCATGCCTGCAACTCATCCTGCTCGCCACTACAGGCGCCCAGAGTTACCGCTGCAATCAAGGCAACGCAATGAGCTTTACGCATCATTTCTTGTTCCCTTTCTTGGACTTATCCTTGTCCGAACGCATCGCATCAACCTCTGCTGGATCCAAGTAGCGATAGGTCCGCGCAGTCGCCTCCATGTACAACTGCCCGGAAGTGTCTTTCGCGTTGATGTTGGCGATCTGCAAGTTATGCAAGGTCACGATGCGCGACAGATTGGCGATATCGCCGGTAAAAGCACCGATGTCGTGATACCGCCCCGTGACACGGATCGAGATTGGCAACTCGGCGTAGTAATCCTTGACGACCACTTGTCCCGGACGGAACAAATCGAAATCCAAGCCGCGCCCCAACCCTGCCTGGTTGATATCAGAGAGCAACGCATCCATCTCGGCCTTACCCGGCAACTGCTTTTCCAGTTGTTTCACGTACTCTTCAACCTGAATCCGCTGCTTGCGCAACTCGCCCAAGTTGATGGCTTGAGCAACCTTGGAGCGGTACTCCTCCTTCAGTTGAGGCTCTTTGTCTCGCTCGGATTGCAACTCGTCACTCTGCCCCGACAACAACAGAGTCCAAGCTATGGCAAGCACTGCCAAAGCAGCAAACAAGAATGCGGCCAGCTTTGGAAGAATCGGCCACTGCCCCGGTTCGTTGGGATTCAGCCCCTGAAACTGAGACTGTGCTTGCTCAAACAGAGCATTCAGGTCGATATTCAAATTTGGATTAGCCATATCAAACCTCAAGGCAGACTCGCTGCAGGGGCAGCAGGTTTGGGCGCAGAGGCCGTTGGGACCTGCTTGGCAGCGCCACTTGCTGCAGAGGCCGCAGCCGAGACATCCTGAGGCCGCTTGAGTCCAACCTTGACGGAAAACTCAAACAGACGCTTGTTGTCTCGTGCATCCTTGGCATTGGAAACCTGCGCTTTGATCTCTTGAAGTTCCGGGTGCTCCAGCCACTCCGAATTGGTGTTCGTGTTCCGCAAAAACTCCGACACTCGCTCGTTGGACTGAGCGACCCCGGAAACCATCACGCTTTGCCCATCTTGTTTGACAGCCGTCAGATAGATGCCTTCCGGCGTCTGGCGCACCAACTCATTGAGCAAATAGACAGGCATGTTGCGGTCAGTCTGGAGATCTTCCACAGCACGCTGACGAGCCTTCAACGCCTCGATTTCACCCTTCAAGGTCGAAACGTCTTTGATTTCCTCGTCCAACTTCTTGTTCGCCGCCACCAAAAACGCATTGCGCTCCTGCTGCGCGGAAATCATCTGCTGCTGGACCCCGTACCAGAGTGCAGCAATCACTGCTCCTGCCACAACAGAAATGCCCAACCCGACAAAAAAGGCCTGCTTACGCAGCCGACGCTTTTCTTCGCGGTGGGGCAGAAGGTTAATCAAAATCATGCGAGGAACCTCCGCATGGCCAAGCCACAAGCGGTTAGATAAGACGGCGACTCACGACGCAACTTACTCTCACGCACAGCAGAACCAAGCTTCATGCCTTCGAATGGATTCACTACCATGGCAGCAAACCCGGTCAGTTCTGTCACGCGGTCCTTGAGGCCAGGCAAAGCTGCCGTGCCACCGGCCAGCATGACGTAATGAACCTTGTGGTGGGGGGTGCTGGTAAAGAAGTACTGCAGTGCACGCCCGATTTCCTGAGACAAGCTGTCAACAAATGGACTCAGGATCGTTGACTGGTAGTCTTCTGGCAGATCGCCGTTGAGCTTCTTGGCTTCTGCCTCCTCAAACGAGAAACCGTACTGTCGAGAAATCAGTTGCGTCAATTGAGCGCCACCAAACGCCTGATCGCGGTCGTACAAGAGTTCGTCGTCTCGCAACACTTTCAAGCTGGTGTTCTCAGCACCAATCTCGAACAGCGCGATCAACGCATCCTTCCCTTCGCCAGGCAAGGTCTCCACCAGTCGACGCACAGCCAATCGTGATGCATAAGACTCGATGTCCAATACAGCAGGCTTCAGCCCAGCTGCTTCTGCCAACGCCTGTCTATCCTGAACCCGATCCTTACGTGAGGCGGCAATCATCACCTCGACATCACCGGCAGATGTCGGGCTCGGCCCCGCGACACAGAAATCCAGACAAACCTCGTCTAGTGAGAAAGGGATGTACTGGTTGGCTTCCGCCTCCACTTGCATCTCCATCTCTTCTTCGCGCAAGCCTGCAGGCAGCATGATCTTTTTGGTGATCACTGCCGACTGAGGCATCGCCATGGCGACCTGCTTGGTCTTCACGCCACTCTTGGCAACGACCTTGCGAACAGCCTCAGCCACTTCGTCGAATTTTTCGATCTGGCCGTCAGCGATCCAGCCCTTCTCGAAGGGCTCAGAAGCGAATCGATCCAATACATATTCGCCAGACGCAGTCTGGCTCAATTCGACCAGCTTCACGCTCGATGAACTGATATCCAGTCCGATCATTGGCGGATGCTTGCGGCCCAAGAGCGTGTCAAGAAAGCTCACACCGTCCTCCATGCGCCGTCCCTGACGCTGGAAAGTTAATAAACCACTTCAATGCTATCAGCAAAGGTTTTGACAATGAAAGGCGTTAATGCAGGAGAAATCCCAAGCTCGTTGCGCCTTGCACACGCCTTACAGACAGTTGCAATTGAGCGACATTTGTGCCACACGTCTATGCGTACCCTGGTCAAAACGGGGCTGGGCTTAGGTTTCTATAATCTCCGCACCATCCTGCCGCCCTCCCCATGAGCGATTCTGAACAACAAGCATCCCCCCCCACCCCTGCCCCCGAACGCGCTCAGCGCGCCCAGCGTGCATGGTGGTGGACATGGATCATCAAACCCGTGTTGGTGCTGGGCGGGCTTGGTATTGCCGGCGTTTTTGCCGGCGTGTGTCTGGCTGCGATTGGCTTGGCTGTGGCGTACCCGAATCTGCCAGAGGTGACAGGCCTGGCCGACTATCAGCCAAAGATGCCGCTACGTGTCTACTCCAGCGAGCAAGTCCTGATCGGGGAGTTCGGAGAAGAGCGTCGCCAGTTTTTGCCGATCGCAGAAATCCCCAAAGTGATGCGCGACGCCGTACTGGCGATCGAAGACGCGCGTTTTTATAAACACGGTGGGGTCGATTACGTGGGGGTAATTCGCGCCGGTTTGGCTAATTTCGGCGAGTCACGGAGTCAGGGCGCATCGACGATCACGATGCAGGTGGCGCGAAATTTCTACCTCCCAACGGAGAAAACTTTCACCCGCAAGATCTACGAAATTCTGCTCGCGCTCAAGATCGAAAGCCTGCTCAGCAAGGACCAGATTCTTGAGTTGTACATGAATCAGATCTACCTTGGACAGCGTGCCTATGGATTTGCAGCGGCCAGCGACACTTATTTTGGCAAGCCGCTCAAGGATATTTCCGTGGCTGAGGCGGCCATGCTCGCGGGGCTACCCAAGGCCCCCTCAGCCTACAACCCAGTCCGAAACCCGAAGCGCGCAACGATCCGGCAGCAATACATCATTGATCGCATGTATGAGAACGGCTTCATCAACGCTGAACAGCGAGAGGCAGCCAAGGCCGAAGTCCTTCACTATCGGACCAAGGCCCCTATTGCCATTGAAGCAGCGTATGTCGCTGAGGCTGCACGCCTGCTCATGCACGAGCAATACGGCGCCGATGCCTATACCCGCGGCATCAATGCCTACACATCCGTCAACATGACGGAACAAGTCGCTGCGTACAAGGCGCTTCGAAAAGGCTTGCTGGATTTCGACCGCCGTCAATCCTGGCGGGGCCCCGAGGCCTATGTTGACCTGCCGGATGATCCCCATCAAATGGATGTTCGCATCGCTGAGGCCTTGGAGGATCACCCGGACAGTGAAGACATTCGCGCAGCCATCGTCACGCGCGCAGAACCGAAGCAACTGGTTGCTGTGCTTCAGTCTGGAGAACAGCTGATCATCGGTGCGGAAGGCCTGAAACTTGTAGGCAACGCCCTGACCGAAAAGGCGACACCGAAGCAACAGATTCGCCGAGGTGCTGTGATCCGTGTTCTGAAGGACAAAGATGACCGCTGGTCGGTGGTTCAACTGCCGCAAGTTGAGGGGGCTTTTGTTTCTTTGGACCCTCAGACTGGACTCATTCGCGCACTGGTGGGCGGATTTGACTTTGACCGCAACAAGTTCAACCACGTCACTCAGGCTTGGAGACAACCTGGGTCCAGCTTCAAGCCTTTCATTTACTCCTCTGCGCTGGAAAAGGGCTTCACACCCGCCACCGTGGTCAATGATGCCCCACTGTTCTTCGATGCCGGCACGACCGGCAGCCAAGCGTGGGAGCCCAAAAACTACGACGGCAAATTTGAGGGCCCCATGACGCTGCGCCGTGGTTTGGCCAAGTCCAAAAACATGATTTCCATTCGCGTGCTGCGCTCAGTCGGCGCCAAATATGCGCAAGACTGGATTACTCGTTTTGGTTTCGATGCAGACAAGCATCCTGCATACCTGACCATGGCACTAGGGGCTGGTTCCGTGACACCCTTGCAGATGGCCGGGGCTTATGCCGTGTTTGCGAACGGCGGCTATCGCGTGAACCCTCAGTTGGTCTTGAAAGTCACAGACAACCGGGGCCACACGCTGGTCAGCTACCGCCCGACACCTCTGGACGAAAGCATGCGCACCATTGATGCGCGCAATGCATTTGTGATGAGCAGCTTGCTGCAGGAAGTGACGCGATCTGGCACCGCTGCCCGGGCACAAGCCACCCTCAAACGCCCCGATCTTTACGGCAAAACGGGCACGACCAACGACTCCATGGATGCATGGTTCGCAGGCTACACCGCGCACAACGTCGCGGTGGTCTGGATTGGCCACGACCAGCCCAGAAAACTTGGGGACAAAGAAACCGGTGGTGGCTTGGCGCTGCCCGTCTGGATTGATTTCATGGCCACAGCCTTGCGCAATGCGCCCGTCGAAGAGCCGACGCCACCTGAAGGGGTGGTCAATATTGGTGGCGAGTGGTTTTACGAAGAGTACACATCCGGCACGGGTGTCCGCGAGTTAGGGCCTGAAACCGGCGAAGGCACCCACCCGGCGCCAGCACCGACCACCGATGCCGAGAAAAAAGGCATTCTGGATCTGTTTGGCGACAAGCCGCCTCACGGCGGTACGCACTGATTGGTAGTCACTTAGAACGTCAACGGAGTCTGCGCTTGCTCCGTGGCACACGCAGACAGAACGGCAAAGAATTCCTCACCCGTTTTGGTGTCCATCCAGCGCCCATCGATGCCCAAACGGAAATGAAAGCCGCCCTTGCGCGCAGCAAGCCACAATTCGTGCAATGGCGGCTGGGCATTCACGATCAACTGCGAACGGTTTGGCATCGACAGCGTCAGCATGCCTCCGGTGCGCGCAGCATCGATGTCCGCCACATCGTCTTCCAGCCACTTGTCCACCGTTTGCTCAATGCGCGCCAAAGCGTCTCGGATCGCGGCATCGTATTGCGCGTCACTCAAACCGGAGGGCGTGGCAACTGTGGACATCTGAGCTTCCTTAGAATGTGGGGATGAATCGCAAGCCGACAATTTTACGAGCCCTGCTGACCGCAGCCTACGTGCTGGCAATTGCCCTTCACGCCGGCTGTGGCATGAAGGGGCCGCTGTATCTGCCCGCCCCCGCTCAAGCGGCCTCGCAACCCCAAAATACCTCTGCACGATGACGCTCCCCGGCTCCCCCTTTTTCGCCTTCAAAGACCAGGACCTGTACCTTGACGACGTGCGCTTGCGCGATTTGACGCAGCAATACGGCACACCGCTGTATGTGTACTCGCGCAAGGCCATGCTGGCAGCACTGGCGCCCTATCAACAGGCGCTGGCTGGGCGACAACACTTGGTGTGCTTCGCGGTCAAGTCCAACTCCAACATCGCTGTACTGCAAACATTTGCGCAAGCGGGATGTGGATTCGACATCGTTTCGGGCGGTGAGTTGGCTCGTGTACTCGCCGCTGGCGGTGACGCCTCCAAGGTTGTTTTCTCGGGCGTTGGCAAGACGCGTGCTGAGATGCGCCTGGCATTGGATGCTGGCGTGCGCTGCTTCAATGTCGAGAGCACTGCTGAACTTGAAGTGCTTTCACAGGTGGCATCTGAACTGGGCAAGACGGCGCGCGTGAGCCTGCGCGTCAATCCAGACGTCGATGCTGGCACGCACCCCTACATCTCGACAGGCTTGAAAGGCAACAAGTTTGGTGTGGCGCATGAACAGGCCATCAACACCTACAAGCGTGCTGCAGCATTGCCGGGCATTGAAGTGACGGGCATTGACTGCCACATCGGCTCGCAAATCACCGAAGTTGCCCCCTACCTGGATGCGCTGGACCGCGTTCTGGATCTCGTTGAGGCCATCGAAACGGCTGGGGTTCCCATTCACCACCTCGACCTGGGCGGCGGCCTCGGCATCACCTACACCGACGAGACACCGCCCGGCGCAGATGAGCTGATCAAGCAATTGCTGGCGAAGATTGATGCGCGTGGTCATGGCCATCGAGAACTGGTGTTCGAACCCGGTCGCTCGTTGGTGGGTAATGCTGGTGTGTTGCTGACGGAAGTCATGTTCTTGAAGCCCGGCGAGAAGAAAAACTTCTGCATCGTCGATGCGGCCATGAATGACCTGATGCGCCCCGCGCTGTATGAGGCCTACATGGGCATTGTGAATACCCATCAGCGCGAGGGTGCCCCTGAAGTTTGGGACGTCGTCGGCCCGGTTTGTGAGTCCGGTGACTGGCTGGGGCGCGATCGCAGCTTGACCGTGCAGCCCGGTGATGTGCTGGCCGTGATGTCAGCCGGTGCATATGGCATGACCATGGCCAGCAACTACAACACGCGTGGCCGTGCAGCCGAGTTGATGGTCGATGGGAACCTGGTTTGGTTGATCCGCGAGCGCGAATCTGTCGACGCACTGTTTGCGCTGGAAAAACTGATCAAGAACTGACGGACCGATCCTTGCTGCAACGCATCGCGCCTCCCACGGGAGGCGCTTTTCATTGTGCAGGCAGAGTGTCAAGACGACTGAATGAAAAAAGCCGCCCGAAGGCGGCTTTGAGTTCAGACTCAAGCAGTTGCCTGATCAGAACTGGTGGCGAACACCGATGGCCAGCATACGGGTCGTGTTGCCGATGTTGGCGCCAGCGCCCGAGAAGAATGGTGTTTCTTGCGAACCCAGACCAGTCAAAGCAGGCAGAGGACCACCGTTCACGCCATACCCCAGCGTGTTGAGTGTGGCGTTGCCAGTGTTGGCTTCCTTACCGGCATCATCCTTAGCAAAACCGAAACGCACGTAAACCTTGGTGCGCTTGGAGAAGTTGTAGTCACCGATCAGCATCAGGGCCGTGTCTTTGCCTTCTGAGAAGTTGGTGAACTTCGTCAGAGCATATTGAGCACCAACCGAGAAATCACCAATCGGATGCTTCACGCCCAGACCCAGGGTGTTGGTCTTGATGTCGGAACCATCATCCATCTCGTACTTGCCAGAGTGGAAGATACCGGACACTTGCGTACCCAGACCAGGCACGGTGTACTTGGCACCAATCGCATAAGAAACATGCTTGTCCAGGTTGAACAATGCGGTGTACGTGCTGCTTGTCGCGTTGTACGAACCGGCCGTTGCATTGCCAAACTTGTTCATGTGGTACGAAGCGTTGACCAGCAGCGCATCGTTCACAGCATAGTTTGCGAACAAACCGATTGCCTGACCGCGACCACCTTGATCAGCGGCTTCGGTACCAGCTGTAGCGCCGCCCAGGATTTGCCCGGTGGAGCTTGTCGAGGCAGGAGCGCGCATCGAAGAAATCTTGTCAGGCACACCAGCTTGAGGCGAGTACGACAGGGCAGCCGTCAAGCCACCGGTCTTCACCCAGTAGCTCATTTGGTTGTCTTGGCGGATTTGCAGGTTGTTGGTCACCAGACCAAAGCCTTGCAGATCAGCGCCACCCAGCGCTTCTACCGTCGAAAACGCGAAGGTATAGAACATCGGGGCGTATTGGCGACCCAGGCGGATCTCACCGACTGGCGTGGTCAGGCCAACAAATGCTTGGCGCCCCCACATGCGGGAGTCTTGGCCGTTTTGAGCACCAGAATCGATACCCATTTGACCTTCCAGCACAAAGCTGGTCTTGTAACCGCCGCCGATATCCTCGGAGCCCTTCACACCGAAGGCGCTAGAGGAAGAGACGCTAGGAGTCACGCGCACGACGTGGCTTTCCGCACCCACGGCAGACACAGCCGAGGGATTCAACGACCACACGGTGCCGGCAATCTTGCCGGAGCCTTTGGTCGCGCTGTCAATGGCAACGTCCAAGTTACCGTACAAGGTGACGCTAGATTGGGCGAAGGCTGCACCGGCACCCATCGTGGCCAGAGCGATCGCAACTGCTTTGGTCAGTGCGGTTTTTTGCATGCGAAATCTCCTAAACACCCCTCTGAATGAGGGTCCACGAAATAGTGCCCGTAGCCATTCAATCGACACACCCTCGTTTCTGCTAGGTTGTCGCAATTTGTCTACACGTAAAGTCGCTGCATCGAGGGCATTGTTCGGGTCATGTGAGACGAATCAAAACTGATGCCGCACCCCAACCGCGATCACCCGAGATGTCGCATCGATGTTGGCACCACCTCCGGCGAAGAACGGCACTTCCGTTGAGCCAAAGCCGGTCAGGATCGGTACAGGCCCGCCAGTGACCGTCGGTGTGATCTCGCCAATGGGGCCGGGATAGGTGTTCGTTTCCAGTCCGGCGGGGCGTCCGCCAAGGTCACGCAACCATCCCAGCCTGGCGTACAGCTTGGAGCGCTTGCTCAGGTTGTAGTCACCCGAGAACATGGCCGCCATGTCCTTGCCTTTGGTGAAATTGGTGAACTGGCCGTACGCCACCTCTGCACCCACGGCAAATTGCTGGATCGGCTGCTTCACACCAGCTGAAAACACGTTGATCTGAATGCTGGGCTGATTGCTGGATGCGTCGTTGCGGAACTTGCCATTCAGCATGTTCATCGCCCAAGTCGTACCGACGATGGGATCGGTGTACTTGGCGCCAACGGCGACGGAATGGAATCGATCGAGGTCAACCAACCGCATGGCCGTCAACGCATCGACCACTTGCGCATTGCCAAACTTGTTCGCATGCCACGCCGCCGTGACGTTCAAGGCAGGCGACAGGGCGTAGTTCACAAACAGGCCAGCTGTTTGACCTCGCCCACCTGTACCGTTGCTCTCTGCCCCCGCAGAGGCACCACCGATAATCTGACCGTTGGCGCTGCCTGCGACGGCCGCAGGCGCTCGCGCGCTGCTGACACGGCTGTCAACGCCCCCATTGGGGCTGGCCGCCACCGCAGCTGTCAGCGCCCCGCATTTCATCCAGTAGCTCACGGCGTTGTCCAAACGGTTTTGCAGCGAGTTCACCACCATGCCAAAACCCATGAGATCGGACGCACCCAGAGCCTCGACCGTAGACATGGCGTAGGTGTAGAACATCGGCGCGTATTGGCGCCCCACGCGCACCTCACCCACCGGCGTGGTTAGCCCAACATACGCCTGGCGCCCCCACATGCGGCTGTCTTGGCCACCTTGGGCGCCTGTGTCGGTGTTGAACTGCCCTTCCAGGACGAAGGCCGTCTTGTAGCCCCCACCCAAGTCCTCTGCGCCTTGGATGCCCAATGCGTTTTGTGAGGCGATGCTGGGCGTGATGCGTGTGAGTGATGAGTGGTTGGCGTAGGCCGCCCGCAACTTGCCCGAGACCAACTGATAGGTGCCGGCGTAGTTGCCGCCTTGTGCGGCCGCTGCCGCTGCAGCCAGAGAGGGAACGACAATGCTGAGATAGGTGTTGTCAGCGATGCCCCCCTGGCCCTTATGGACGTAGTCCACCGCCGCATCAACGTTGCCATACATGCTGAGCGCCGCATGCGCCGAGGATGCCATCCATCCAAGGATGAACAGGGCCAATGCGCCTCGAGCCGTGGGCGCTTGATACTTCTTTTGCATAAAACCTCCTGTTGCGTCCGAAGGTACAACCCAAGACGCGTGGCGCCGGTTGTACCAGTGGATGCACGCGCAGCATCGTGGCTGTCGTGACCCAGAGACATCCAAACAGGTGGCTCAGAAAATGAAAAAGGGAGCCGAAGCTCCCTTTTGAACGTTGAAATTCGAAGGATCGAATTAGAACGAGTGGCGAACGCCAGCTGCCACGGCACGGGCAGTCTTGCCGTTGGCAACGGCTGCACCGAAGTTGATGGCGGAACCAGTGTCGTTGTTCACGTTGGTGAACAGACCGTACAACGAGGTACGCTTGGACAGGTTGTACACGCCCTTGACGGTCACGATTTGCACGTCGGAGTCAATCTTGGTTGCCACAACGTTGCGAGCGATCGAAGCACCGGCCGTCAGCGTGAAGGCAGGAGACAGGGGCACAGCAACCTTGGCGCCGGTCACAGTCAAACGACGCGAACCAGTGGCAGCAGCGCTCAGGTTGGTTTCGGTGTCGTAGTAAGCGGTGACCTTGGCCACGCCGAAGTCATAGCCAGCGTAGCCCAGCGTAGCGTTGGACTTTTGCTTGCTAGCAGCAGCTTGCTCGTCACGAGCCAGTTCGTAACCCACGCCAGCGGACAGAGGGCCAGCAGCGTACTTCACAGCCAGGCCATAAGCCTTGGATGCGGCGCCGTTGGCAGCATCGCCCACAGCTTCAGTACCAGTCGTTGCCGAGGCACCCACAGCGGTGGTGTATTGCAGCGAAGCGGTCAGGCCAGGAATGACGGTTGGCAGGATGTAGGTGATGGCGTTGTCGGTACGACGATACAGATCGCCACCGCGGGTCTTCACAACCTTCAGGTCGTCATAGGCTTGGGCGCTCAGCACGTTGCCAGCGATGTCGCCGATCGGGGTGTCTTGACGACCCAGACGCACTTCGCCGAAACCGCCAGCCAGACCCACCCATGCGGCGCGGTCGAAGAAGCGGGTGTTGCCTTGAGCACCGGTGTCAACCTTGACGTTGGACTCCAGAACGAAGTTGGCCTTCAAGCCGCCGCCGATGTCTTCGGTGCCCTTGAAGCCGATGCGCGACGAAGACAGGTTGTCAGAGGCAACGCGAGTCAGCGTTTGAGTGCCCTTCACGCTTTCAACGGAAGCGTCCAGCACGCCATACAGGGTGACGGAGGATTGAGCAAAAGCAGCAGAAGAGGCGGCGATAGCGGCCAGAGCCAGCAGAGTCTTTTTCATGGACTTCTCCAAAGTTGATCCAGATGCTTCAGCGCTATCTGGTGTTTATATCTGCGCACACTTTTGGTGCAAGCAGAGCGCTGAGAACGTGCTCATTGCAGCAGAAATTTATGAACCTGTTTATGACAGCGATGTCATAAGCACCAAACCGGGACTCATTTCGTTGTCATGTGGCAACACCCTCCTACGAAGAGATAATGCTTGCATGAGCATCCAAACCGACGATTTCAACCCTACTCGCAGAGGGAAAAAGGCCTCGACCGCCGAATTTGAGGACGCTTCGGCGTCACGGATGGTGGAGGCAACTGTGACATCTCAGGGCGAGGATGTGTTGGAGCGCGCCTTGCGGCCCAAGGATCTGGAAGAGTACGTCGGCCAGGAAAAAGCACGTGAGCAGTTGGAAATCTTCATTGGCGCGGCGCGTAAACGACAAGAAGCGCTGGATCACGTCCTGCTGTTTGGCCCCCCTGGACTGGGCAAAACCACGCTAAGTCACATCATCGCAACGGAACTCGGCGTCAACCTGCGTCAGACCTCAGGCCCCGTGCTTGAGAAGCCAAAAGACCTTGCTGCCATCCTGACTAATCTTGAGCGCAACGATGTGCTGTTCATTGACGAGATTCACCGATTGAGTCCTGTCGTAGAAGAAATCCTCTACCCGGCGCTGGAGGACTATCAGATTGACATCATGATCGGCGAGGGGCCTGCTGCACGCTCGATCAAGCTGGACTTGCAGCCCTTCACGCTGGTTGGGGCCACGACACGGGCCGGCATGCTGACCAACCCTCTTCGGGATCGTTTTGGCATCGTTGCCCGCCTGGAGTTTTACTCCGCGTCCGAATTGCAGAGAATCGTGACGCGATCAGCCAGATTACTGGGGGCGCCGATCGATCCTGATGGCGCCATGGAAGTGGCCAGGCGCTCACGCGGCACACCGCGGATCGCCAACCGATTGCTGCGCCGCGTACGAGACTATGCCGAAGTCAAAGGCACGGGACGCATCACCAAAGACATGGCCGACAAAGCTTTGGCCATGCTCGACGTCGACCCCGTTGGCTTTGACATCATGGATCGCAAACTTCTGGAGGCGATCATCCACCGCTTTGATGGTGGCCCCGTTGGTCTGGACAATGTGGCAGCGGCCATTGGCGAAGAGCGCGACACGATTGAAGATGTGATCGAGCCTTACCTGATCCAGCAAGGCTACCTTCAACGCACGCCTAGAGGGCGCATTGCCACGGCGGCTGCGTACAGGCACCTTGGTTTGCTCGCACCACAAGGTGGCGACCTTCTGGGCTAAGGACGGAAAGAGGCGGCCTTAGCGTCGACGCAGGAAGTGGGTGTATTCGTCACCCGCTTCTGTGTGGTGTGCCTGCTGGTCGAGCAGGTCATTGCCCGTCTGGCGAGCAAACGCCTGAAAGTCTCGGACAGAGCCGGGATCGGTTGCCAGCACCTTCAGCACCTCACCGCTCTGCATGTCTGAGAGCGCCTTTTTGGCTCGCAAGATAGGCAGTGGGCAAGTCAGGCCGCGTGCATCAATTTCTTTATGAGTGTCCATGGCAGTACTGGCTGTGGGCGTTGATCGTCAGGCGGGGAAGACACCTGTGGAAAGATAGCGATCACCTCGGTCGCAAACCACAAACACGATGGTGGCGTTATGGAGATTCTGCGCCAATTGCAGAGCAGCCCAGCACGCTCCTGCCGCCGAGATGCCGCAGAAGAGGCCTTCTTCGCGTGCCAAACGTCGCGCCATTTCCTCGGCATCGACTTGGCTAACGTGAATCATCTCGTCCACACATGACGGGTCATAGATCTTGGGGAGGTAGGCCTCCGGCCACTTGCGAATGCCTGGAATGCGGGAGCCATCCTGCGGCTGTGCACCGACAACGCGAACGGACGGGCTTTGCTCTTTCAGAAATCGCGAGACGCCTGTGATTGTGCCGGTCGTCCCCATGGCACTCACAAAGTGAGTGATCTGCCCTCGCGTGTCAGCCCAAATCTCAGGCCCAGTGGTGTCGTAATGCACTGCGGGGTTGTCTTGGTTGGCAAACTGGTCCAGCACCACGCCCTTGCCCTCTCGCACCATTTGGTCGGCCAAATCACGCGCGTACTCCATGCCTCCGCTTTTTGGCGTGAGGATCAACTCAGCACCGTAGGCCTTCATGGTCTGAGCACGTTCGATGCTCAGATCTTCCGGCATGATCAACACCATTCTGTAGCCACGGATCGCTGCGGCCATGGCCAAGGCGATGCCCGTGTTACCAGATGTGGCCTCAATCAGGGTGTCACCCGGCTTGATCAGTCCACGCTCTTCCGCGCCCCGGATCATGTTGATGGCCGGACGATCTTTCACGGAGCCCGCGGGGTTATTACCCTCCAGCTTGGCCAGAATGACATTGCCGCGCGCATCACACTCGGCACCCGGCACACGCTGCAAACGGATGAGCGGCGTTTTGCCAATGGCGTCTTCGAGTGTTGGATAGATCATTGCAGCCTCGTTTCAGCAAATAAAAAACCCGCATCGTCAGGCGACGTGCGGGTTACGGCTTACCTGAACGATCAGGTGGTGCCCCGGGACGGACTCGAACCGTCACTCCTTTCGGAACCGGATTTTGAATCCGGCGCGTCTACCAATTTCACCACCAGGGCAGGTGCTTTGAAGACCAAAAGGATAGCACAAACTTAGAAGGTCTCCCAATCACTGTCGTCAACTGCCGACGCTGGCTTGCTCGCAGGTGGGGCAGGAATGGCCGGCAAAGCTTTGTTCGCACTTGAAGTCGGCTTGCTCAGTTGCTTGGGGGCGGCGGACGGCTTGGGCGTTGTCAACGCCTTTGCTTTGCTTGCCTGCGCAGGCTGAGGCGCTGGCGCCGCCACACTCGCCTGGAGCGGCGTCACAGATCGCGCCATGCTACCGTCATCTCGCACACGGAAGACAGCAACAGACTCTGCCAGTTTCTGCGCCTGGGATTTCAGGCTCTCAGCCGCAGCCATGCTCTCTTCCACCAAGGCTGCATTTTGTTGGGTGCTCTGATCCAGTTGGCTGACTGCTTGGTTAATTTGCCCGATGCCCTGACTCTGTTCGGTGCTGGCATGGGCGATCTCGCCCACCAAGTCGGTCACCTTGCGAACCTGCGTCACGATGTCACTCATGGTGTTGCCTGCAGCACCGACCAACTGGCTACCCGCATTGACCTTCTCAACAGAGTCATTGATGAGGGTTTTGATTTCACGGGCAGCTTGTGCGCTGCGCTGCGCCAAGGTGCGAACCTCGCCTGCCACGACCGCAAAGCCACGACCTTGCTCGCCCGCTCTGGCTGCTTCGACGGCTGCGTTGAGCGCCAGGATATTGGTTTGAAACGCGATGCCGTCGATCACACCGATGATGTCCGAAATCTTTTGACTGGAAGACTGAATGCCATTCATGGTTTGCACCACTTCGCTGACCATGTCCCCTCCACGAGCAGCCACCTCGGACGCAGCAGATGCCAACTGGTTTGCCTGACGGGCATTGTCTGCATTGGTGCGAACGGTACCTGCCATTTCTTCGACCGAGGCAGCCGTCTGTTGCAGACTGGACGCCTGGCTTTCGGTGCGAGCACTCAAATCCGAGTTGCCCTGTGCGATCTGCGAGGATGCGGTGGCCACAGAGTCTGCCCCCGCACGAACTTGGCGAACCATGCCAGCCAAGTTGTCGACCATGGTCGATAGCGCGCGCTGGATGTGCCCAATTTCATCTTGTCGATTGACGTCAATGCGCGAGGACAGATCACCCTGTGCGACCGCATTCAGCACCGTGACGGTTTGCTCCAACGGACGGGCAATTTGCCCCGCAATGGCCCATGCGACAACCAAGCCAATGGCAAAAACAGCCATTACGCCGATCATGCTGAACAAAAATGCCTTGTGGTACAAGTTGTCAGCGTGTTCGCTGGCTTGCATGCCACCTTTGACATTGAATTCCTGCAGGCGGTTGAGGGTTTCGATGATGCGCAGGTATTCCTGATGCGTCGGGCCCGTCATCAGCACCCGAGCTTCGTCATTCTTGTTTTCCCGGGACAAGGACAACATCGACTGACTGACTTGCCAAAAACTTGCCCAAGCCGATTTGAAATCCTCCAGCAAGGCCTTGTCTTGCGGTGTGGTGGCAAATGCGGCATAGGCATCGATGCTCTTGCGCAAGTCATCAACCAAGCCATTGATCTGTTGATCGTATTTCGCAATGTCACTGGCCTCGGTGGACAGAATGTGCTGCCCCTCGAAGCCTCGCACATCTCCCGCGGATGCCCGCATCTTGGCCACCAGCGCTTCGCTGGCCAACCAGTGATCCGATATCTCCTGAGACGCGTCGTTCACTGCAGACATGCTGCTCATGCTGACGAAGCCCAGCAGCGACATGGCCATCAGAACGCCAGCAAATGCCAGCATCAGTTTGGATCGCAGTTTGAAGTTGGCAAACCAATGCATACAAGCCTCACAAAGTAACGGGCATACGCCAGCACGACCGACGGCCGACTTCTTCACGCTTATCGGCCAGCAATGCAGCAACTTAAACGATCATCAATCGATGAAATGCAAGAAATGCAACCGATCGACCAATAATTCCGGAACCTTTGCCTAGTCTGGTGGTCGCTATGATGAGAACCTCAACTTGGACCACGCCGCATGCCGCCGTTACCCCCGATTACCCAGGCTCTGTTGTTGATCAACGTGGCCGTGTTCTGCCTGGACGAAGTGTTCGGGCACATGCTTTCCGTGTACTTTGCCTTGTGGCCCTTCGACAGCGGTCGGTTCATGCCTTGGCAGGTGATCAGCTACGCGTTCCTGCACGGCTCCTTCAGCCACATCTTTTTCAACATGATGGGCTTGTGGATGTTTGGGGCGGAACTGGAACGCATCTGGGGCGGCCGACGTTACCTGTCGTTCCTGACGGCCAGTGTCTTGACCGCCGCTGCATGTCAGTTGCTGATGTCAGCGCTGGGCGGCTGGATCAACCCGACCGTGGGTGCGTCGGGTGGCCTGTTTGGCCTGTTGCTGGCCTATGCCATGGTGTTTCCCACGCGAACCATCATGCCGCTGTTCCCCCCCATTCCAATGAAGGCCCGCACGTTTGTGGCCTTGTATGGTGGGCTGGAGTTGTTCTTGGGCGTGACAGGCACCGCGTCTGGCGTGGCGCACTTTGCCCACTTGGGGGGCATGCTGGGCGGCTGGCTGATGATTCGCTACTGGCGTGGCCAACCGCCGTTTTCTTCAGGCCGCAACCGCGGAGGCGGTTGGCGCGCCTGATTCATTGACCAGCATCCAGCGCTGTCAACGCTTGATCGAGGTGCGCAACGGTGCGCTGCACGTTATGCCACTTCTCAAGACCAAAGAGGCCCACACGGAAGGTGCGGAAGTCGGGCGGCTCGTCGCACTGCAGCGGCACCCCTGCAGCCGTTTGCAACCCCAGTGCCAGGAATTTCTTGCTGGACTGAATGTCCGGGTCGGTGGTGTAACTCACCACCACACCGGGTGCCTGAAACCCCTCGGCAGCCACGCTGGGATAGCCGTGGCGCACCATCAAAGCACGCACCGACTGGCCCAGTTCGATTTGCTCGGCACGCACCTTGTCGTACCCGTAGGCCTCGGTTTCAACCATCACCTCGCGCAGACGGGCCAAGGCATCGGTGGGCATGGTGGAGTGGTACGCATGCCCCCCCCCCTCGTAGGTTTCCATGATCTGCAGCCACTTCTTCAGATCCATGGCAAAGGTGGTGCTTTGGGTTCCGTCGATGGCCTGGCGGGCGCGCTCACTGAACATCACCATGGCGCAACAGGGTGAGCTGCTCCAGCCCTTTTGTGGCGCAGAGATGAGGATGTCCACGCCCGTGGCTTGCATATCGACCCACATGGCACCCGAGGCGATACAGTCGAGCACGAACAGCCCCCCCACGGCGTGCACGGCGTCGGCCACGGCCTTGAGGTAGTCATCGGGCAGGATCATGCCAGCGGCAGTTTCCACATGGGGGGCAAACACCAGGGCAGGTTTTTCGCGCGCGATGGTCGCCACCACTTCGTCGATCGGTGCCGGGACCCAAGGGGCCTGAGCTGCCTCGCCCGTGCGACGGGCCTTGAGCACCGTGTGGCTGGCCGGGATCTGCCCCATGTCGAAGATCTGAGTCCAGCGATAGCTGAACCAGCCATTGCGAATCACCAACACATGCTTGCCGTGGGCAAACTGGCGAGCCACAGATTCCATACCGAACGTACCGCTACCTGGCACCAAGGCCACGGCATGCGCGTTGTAGACGCGCTTGAGCATGGCCGAGATGTCGGTCATCACGCCCTGGAAACGCTTGGACATGTGATTGAGCGCACGGTCGGTGTAAACGACCGAGAACTCGAGCAGACCGTCGGGATCGATGTTGGAAAGCAGGCCGGGCATAGGGTCTTCAAACAAAGTCAATGTTTGAGCCAGCGTAGCACAGGGCTGGATCCGAGCCGGGTGAGGCCTTACCCCACCCTGCCCCGTTTGGGGAAAAGCTGCGTCAGATCAAGCGCCCTGACGCACGCGACGCAGCTCATCGAGAATCAGCAAAAGTGCCCCGATGGTGATGCCGCAATCGGCCACATTGAACGCGGGAAAGTGACCGCCCGGGAACGTGGGCGACAGGAATGCCCAATGGAAGTCCAGAAAGTCCACCACATAGCCATGGACCAAACGGTCGATGACGTTGCCCAGCGCCCCCCCAAGGATCAGCGACAGCGCCCAGGCGAAAAGCCTTTGCCCGCCGTGCTGCCGCAGCATGTACACGATGAAGCCGGTCGCAGCGAAGCCCAGGCCGACGAAGAACCAGCGCTGCCACCCTCCGGCTTGGGCCAGGAAGGAAAAGGCTGCACCGGTGTTGTGGGCCCGCACAATGTTGAAGAAGGACCAGACCTCACGGCTGTCGCCATGCTGCATCCAGCCCACGATCAACACCTTGGTGAACTGGTCCAGCAAGATGACGATGAAGGCAATGCCCAGCCAGGGCAACACCCCCTGGCTGCTGCCGCGCCCGGCGGCGACCGGGGACTTCTTGGTGGCCATCAGGCGTGCTCGCGGTGTTCACCGTCACCATGCAGGTTGCTGTCGCAACGGCCGCACAAGGTGGGGTGCTCGGGGTTGACGCCCACGTCGTCACGGTAGTGCCAGCAGCGCTCGCACTTAACGGCCTTGGAGGGGTTGACCTCGATTTGCGTACTGTGGCCTTCGGCCAATTCGACGCTGGAGACGATGAGCACGAACTTCAGGTCATCGCCCAGGCTGCGCAGATCGGCCAGCAGACGTGCATCATCGCCATTGATGGTGACGAACAGGTTGGCCTGCAGCGAGGCGCCCACTTCGCCGCGGGTGCGCACTTCCTCGATCTGACGGTTGACCTCTTCGCGGAAGGCACGGATGCGAGACCACTTGGCCAGCAGTTCGGTGTCCTTGTCGGCCTCGTGGAAGTCCCAGTAGGTTTCGGTGAAGATCGTTTCACCGCCGTTGAAGATCTTCCACGCCTCTTCGGCGGTGAAGCTCAGGAACGGGGCCATCCAGCGCAACATGCCGTTCGTGATGTGCCACAGCGCCGTTTGGGCGGCGCGGCGGGCCTTGCTGTTGGCGCCACTTGTGTAGAGGCGATCCTTGAGGATGTCGAGGTAGAAGGCACCGAGGTCTTCGGAGCAGTACACCTGCAGCTTGGCCACCACGGGGTGGAACTCGTAGCGCTCGTAGTGAGCGAGGATGTCTTCCTGCAACTGCGAGGCACGGGCCAGCGCATAGCGGTCGATTTCCAGCAACTCGTTGAGCGGCACGGCATCCGTTTCAGGATGGAAGTCGGACGTGTTGGCCAGCAGGAAGCGCAGGGTGTTGCGGATGCGACGATAGCCGTCGACCACGCGGGCCAGGATCTTGTCATCGATGCCCAAGTCACCGGAATAGTCGGTGGACGCCGCCCACAGACGGATGATTTCGGCGCCCATCTTGCCAGACACCTCTTGCGGCGCCACGACGTTGCCCACGGACTTGGACATCTTGCGGCCTTGGCCGTCGACAGTGAAGCCGTGGGTCAGCAGACCCTTGTAGGGCGCACGGCCGTAGATGGCGCAGGCGGCCAGCAAGGAGCTATGGAACCAACCACGGTGCTGGTCATGGCCTTCCAGGTACAGATCTGCCTCGGGGCCTTCGTGGTGCCCCGCGTTGGTGTGGCTGCCGTTTTGAGCGTTGAGCACGTGGAAGAAGGTCGTGCCCGAGTCAAACCAGACATCCAGGATGTCGGTGGACTTGCTGTACTCAGCTGCCTCAGCGCCGAGCCATGTGGCCGGATCCAGCTTGGCCCAGGCTTCTACGCCGCCTTGTTGAACCAGGTCAGCGGCCTGGTCCATCAGCGCAAGCGTGTTGGGGTGCAACTCGCCCGTCACCTTGTGCAGGAAGAATGGCAGTGGCACACCCCAGTTGCGTTGACGGCTGATGCACCAGTCCGGACGGTTGGCGATCATGTCACGCAGGCGCGCACGGCCATTTTCCGGGTAGAAGGTGGTCTGGTCGATGGCGTCCAGCGCAGTTTGGCGCAGGGTCTTCTCGGCCTTGTTGACGGTGAAGACGCCCTCGCCTTCGTCCATGCGCACGAACCACTGGGCGGCGGCACGGAAGATGACCGGGGTCTTGTGGCGCCAGCAGTGCGGATAGCTGTGCACGATGTCCTTGGTGGCCAGCAGGCGACCGTGCTCACGCAAGGTTTCCAGCACCACGGGTGCGGCCTTCCAGATGTGCTGGCCGCCAAACAACGGCAGATCGGCTTCGTAGACGCCGTTACCTTGCACGGGGTTGAGGATGTCGTCGAACTTCAGGCCGTGCGCGATGCAGGAGTTGAAGTCGTCCACACCGTAGGCGGGGGCCGCGTGCACGATGCCAGTGCCGTCTTCGGCGCTGACGTACTCGGCCAGGTAAACAGGGGCTTCGCGGTTGTAGCCTTCGTGCACATGGGCCAGCGGATGCTTGAACTTCAGGCCTTCCAGCTTGGCACCCACGGTGGTGGCGATGACCTTGCAATCGTCCGCTTCGAAGCCGTAGCGGGCCACGGCCTTTTCCACCAGCGATTCTGCGAGCACCAGCAGGCCCTTGGGGGTGTCGACCAGAGCGTAGTTCAGCTCAGCATGAACGTTCAAGGCCTGGTTGGCGGGAATGGTCCACGCGGTGGTGGTCCAGATCACGGCAAAGGCGTCCTTCGTCAGCTCGCTCAGGCCGAAGGCCGTCGCCAGCTTGGCAGGCTCGGCGCTCAGGAAGGCCACGTCCAGCGTCTGGGACTTCTTGTCCATGTACTCGATTTCGAACTCGGCCAGCGATGAGCCGCAGTCGAAGCACCAGTAGACGGGCTTGAGACCGCGGTAGACGTAGCCACGCTCCATGATCTTCTTGAGCGCGCGGATTTCGTTGGCTTCGTTGCCGAAGTCCATGGTGCGATAGGGATGCGCCCAGTCGGCCAACACGCCCAGGCGCTTGAAGTCGGTTCGTTGGCCGTCGATCTGCTCGGCTGCATAGACGCGGGCCTTGGCCTGCACGTCGTCGCGGCTCAGATTGCGGCCAAAGGTCTTCTCGATCTGGTTTTCGATGGGCAGACCGTGGCAGTCCCAACCCGGCACATAGATCGCGTCCATGCCCTTGAGCTGGCGCGCCTTGACGATCATGTCCTTGAGGATCTTGTTGACCGCGTGACCAATGTGAATGTTGCCGTTGGCGTAGGGGGGGCCGTCGTGCAACACGAACTTCGGCGCACCTTGACGGGCCGCACGCAGCTTGTCGTACAGGCCATTTTGCTCCCACTCGGCCACCCAGCCTGGTTCACGCTTGGGCAGATCCCCCCGCATTGGGAAGGGGGTGTCCGGCATGTTCAGCGTGGCACGGTACTTGGACTCGGGCACCGACTCTGCAGGTTTGGCACCGCCCTTTTTGGCGTTAGCAGGCTTGGCGTTCTGGTCTTGGCTCATGGGGCTCAGGGTTCGGCTTAGGCGCCGCGCCGCTGAGCCTCGAAAAACCCGCGCGCGTCGGCAATGTCTTGGTGGATAGCGGCCTGCAAGGCCTCCAGGCCGTCATATCGGGCCTCGTCTCGCAACTTGTGCAAGAGCTCTACGCGCACGATTTTACCGTAGCCCCCTTCTTTCCCGAGATGGGTCGGCCAATCGAAGCAATGAACCTCCAGCAACACGCG
This sequence comes from Aquabacterium sp., assembly GCF_049317225.1. Lineage (GTDB taxonomy): Bacteria > Pseudomonadota > Gammaproteobacteria > Burkholderiales > Burkholderiaceae_C > Aquabacterium. The sequence goes on from NZ_JBMOIR010000006.1 coordinate 68,619, forward strand.
TCCGGCGTCTTCCACCGTGGGGCGCACACCCAGGCTGGCCACCCCTTCCAGGGGGTGCTCGGACAAGCCGTGCGTACGGACCACAAAAATGCCTGTGGTGGCAGGTTTTTCGTGCCCGAAGCGTACATTGAGCGTGCGGCAATCCAGACTGCGTCCCAGCTTGGCGCCGTGGATGACGTGGCCACTGATGGTGTACGGACGCCCCAGCAGACGCTCGACTTGCGGCATGTCGCCACCCGCCAGCGCATCGCGCACCACCGACGACGAGACCCGCAGGCCATGGACCTCGTAGCTCATCATGCGCGCGACGTCAAAACCCTGGCGGCTGCCTTCAGCGTCCAGCAGATCGTAGTCGCCCGCACGCTTGGCACCAAACTTGAAGTCATCGCCCACCAGAACGTAGCGAGCGTTCAGACCTCGCACCAGCACGTCATCGATGAATGCCTGCGGTGTCAGGCTGGCCACGCGTTGGTCAAACGGCAACACGACCACCTGATCAATGCCGCAGCGCTCCAGTTCGGACAGTTTGTCACGCAAAGTAGCGATGCGGGCGGGCGCCAGGTCTGTCTTGCCGGTCAGCGCAGCGAAGTAGTCCCGGGGATGCGGCTCGAAAGTCAGGACGGTGGTCGGCAACCGGCGGTGCTGCGCTTCATTGCGCAATAGCGCCAGCATGGCCTGGTGGCCACGGTGGACGCCATCGAAATTGCCGATGGTCAGCGCGCAGGCCGGTGCCAGCGCCGCGTGGTGAAAACCGCGAAAGACTTGCATGGGGACAGATTATCCCCCCGCACGAAGTAACCAGAAGTGCGCAACCTTGCCCACTGTTTGCCGCATCGAAAGCAAAAGCTTTCTGTCAACATTGGCACACTAGCAAGTGAAAGCCGGCTAAGTTGCTGACTTGCCTCCAAAACTTTTGGGAACCCATGCGGATCAGGCGTTTGTCCATATCGCTGCCAGTGAGGCTCGTTTTACCGACCCTGGCGCTGTTGATCACCTTGATCGCAGGCACAGTCCTGATCCTGCAACATCACGGCCATCACGCCGATGAATTGCATGCTCGAATGCAATTGCAGTCGGGCGAACAAGCGCTGAAGCTGTTGCTATCGGCCCAGGCTAACCGCCTTGAAATGCTGGCAAATCGGAGTGAATCCGCGACGGTTGAGCCAAGCGTGTGGCGAGGTTGGCTGGCCAAAGATCTGACACCTTTGACGGATTTCCCCAGCGAGGCTCAAGACGTGTTGATCACTTGGCGTCGCACGGGCACGCCTCAGCCACCAGCACAAGGCATCACCACACCCTTGGTCGTCAAAGGCAAGTTGTACCTGCTGTGGGCGCGCAATGAAATCTTGAGCAATGACGGCAGGCCGGTGGTGCACGTGGCCATGACCTCCATCCAGCCTGCGCTCAATGACGTGCTGCAAGGCTGGCCGAACGTTGAGGTACACCTGATTACCCAAGACGGCCCACAAGGTAACTGGAGCCGCATGCCTGCACATGTCAGCACCCCCATGACGCCCAGCGCGCTAACCGATCTGCCAGCCGACATGCAGACCTGGCTGACGACCCCCTCGGCCGAGCACCCGAAGGAATTGGACGGTGACTCGGTAGCCGATGAGGACTTGCGTTTCGATCTGCCAACGGCACCAGGGGCCAGTCGCATCGTGATGTGGTTGCACACCGCGTCCAGCATTGACCTACCGAAGTGGCGAGATGCGACCCTTCAGATCTCGGCCCTGCTGGTTGCCGGCGTCGCCATCCTCTCCTTTTTTCTGTGGCGCGAGGCGGCCTACATCCGAAGCGGATTGGTTCGGCTCAGCAACTGGGCACACCAAGCAACCAAAGATGAGTTTCCGGAGGTCCCTGCCATTCGGGGCGCCTCCGAGATGAAACGATTGACCGCGCTGCTGACGCGTCTGAGCAACTATTACCAGGAGCGCGAAGCAGAAATCCGTCAAACGGCGTTCCGCGACTCCCTGACCCACCTCCCCAATCGCGCCTACTTCCGGATGCGTCTGAGCAAGGACATCCGTGAAACCCAACGCAAGAACCGCTCTGGCGCCTTGCTGACACTCGACATCCAGCGGTTCAAGCAAGTCAACGTGGTGCTGGGACAGGCATCCGGCGACCTGCTGTTGCGAAAGGTGGGGCAGCGTCTTGCCAGCACGCTGCCCGACAAGCGCTGCATGCTGGGCCGCACGGGAGGCAATCAGTTCAGTTGCCTGATCCCCTACTGCGATGAAGCCAACGCCTTGAAAATGGCGCAGCGCTTGCTTCGCGCCATGGATGAACCGTTTGACATTGAGGGGCAAGCCATTGACTTGATGGCGCAAGTCGGCTTGGCCTTGTTCCCGCGTGATGGCGTCAATGCTGACGAGGTGCTCTCCCACTCCGAGGCAGCTTTGACGTCTGCGCGCAAGCAGTTCCAGCCCGTGCAGATTTACGACCCGAGCATGGAGACCGGCGCGGAATCATCGCTCACGCTGCTCACCGAACTGAAGCAGGCATTGGAGGGCAATGAGTTCAAGCTCTACCTGCAACCCAAGATCAAGCTGGGCACCAAGGAAGTCATTGGTGCGGAGGCGCTGATCCGCTGGCCGCATGCCAGTCGCGGCATGGTGCCACCCGATCGCTTCATCCCATTTGCCGAGCAGACAGGCTTCATCCGCGCCTTGAGTTTGTGGGTCGTCGAGCAAACGGCCATGACCTGGAAACAACTGCACTTGGCCGGTCTGGACATGAAGTTGTCCGTCAATCTGTCGACACGAGACCTGATCGACAAAGAGTTGCCGCAAAAGCTTCAAGCGATCGCTGTGCGACACGGTGTACGCCGTGGCTCCATCGTCCTCGAAATCACCGAGAGCGCCACCATGGAGGATCCGCAGCACGCGCAGCAGATCCTGACACGTTTGCACGACATGGGGTTCCTGTTGTCGATTGATGATTTTGGAACCGGCTATTCGTCTCTGGCTTATCTCAAGACGCTGCCCGTGCAGGAATTGAAGATCGATCGGTCATTCGTGATGAACATGGAGAACGACCTCAACGACGCCATGATCGTGCGCTCCACCATCGATCTGGCCCACAACTTGGGCATGACCGTGGTGGCGGAAGGGCTGGAGTCAGACAAAGGCTGGAAGATTCTGGATGGCCTGCGCTGCGACGAGGCGCAGGGCTACTTCATCAGTCGCCCCATGCCGGCCGAAGAGTTTGCAGACTGGGTCCATGAATGGACCGCGCCCAACGTTCAGAACGTCAGGCTCGATACCGACTTCAACAACATCATCTGAACGCGACACGCCTCAGGGCAGCACGATGGCAGGGTCTTCGATCCAACGCCACTGCCCTGGCGCCATGTCCTCAGGCAGCGTCAGGCGACCAATTTGACTGCGGTGCAGCGCCTCGACGCGATTGCTCACTGCCGCGACCATGCGCTTGACTTGGTGATACTTGCCTTGCAACAAGGTCAGGCGAAGGTGCGTAGACTCGCCCTCCCCCACAATCTCGGCCGCATCGGCCTTGACGGGCAATGGATCGTCATCCAGCACCACGCCAGACAAGAGCTTCTGGCACATGGCTGGCGCGACGGGGTGTTTGCAGGTGACCTCATACACTTTGGGCACGTGATGCTTGGGTGACGTCAACTTGTGGAGCAAGGGGCCATCATCGGTCAACAACAGCAAGCCTGTCGTGTCCTGATCGAGTCGCCCAACAGGTTGCAGACCTCGCCTGCGCAAGGGGACGGGCAAGAGGTTGTGCACACCAGGCCACGCCCCGGGCTTGAGTGAACACTCATAGCCAGCCGGCTTGTACAGCATGATCAACGCCTTGACATGCGTCACCCATGGCTGTCCACCCACAACCAACTGCAAGCGGTCTTCGGGAAAGACGGCATCAGGGTCATCCACCACCTCGCCGTTGACCTGGACCATCCCGTTGAGGACCAAGCCCTCACACACGCGACGCTCGCCAAAACCTTGTGCAAAGAGAATCTGGTCCAGACATTCATGACCAGCGGGTAATCGGGGGCGTCGAGCCATTCGGTTTCAATCTTCAAAAACGACGCTTGAGCGTCAAAGTGTCATTGTCGCGCTGCATCTGAAAGCGCTGCAAAAAGCTGTTTCCCAGCAGCACAAAAGGCATCGACATAGGCAAGATCGCGGCATCCACCTGGTTCACTTCCACGTTCTGTATGCGAACAGACGTCAGGGACAACTTCCAGCCCAACGCAGGCCCGTTGGCCGTACTGGTCTGAATGCGCTTGCCAGACTCGTAATTCAGACCCAGTCGCTTCGCCTCATCGACCCCCATCGAGATCAACGTGGCCCCCGTATCCACGACAAAGCGGGTACTCATGCCATTGATGGTGCCTTGCGCCAGGAAATGCCCGCCTTCCGCGGCCACCAGCACAATCTGGGCGCCACCGCTGCCCCCGCCGATGCTGACAGGCGCACCGCCCAGCAACACGGTCTGACGCTTGCCGGCCGTTTCAACCACCACGCGATCCGAGGTCACGCTCACCACCTTCACGCCCTGGTAGCTCTCACCGCCAGACAGGGCCTTGGGCGCCCCACCGTCAATGACCAACAGTGCCTTGCTGCCCATGGAGCCTGTCATGGCCACACTCTGTGCAAACGTTGACCCCAGAGCCAAAGCCAGCTGACTGCACACCAGCCACCGGAGCCAAACGAAATGCGATGAGTGCATGAACAGACTCCGTGGTCATCAATCGCGGAAGTTATCGAACGACAGCGGCACGTCGTCGATGTCTTTGCGCATCAGCGCCATGGCGGCCTGCAGGTCGTCGCGCTTGGTGCCTTGCACACGCACCACATCCCCCTGGATGCTGGCGGTGACTTTCATCTTGCTGTCCTTGATCAGCTTGACGATTTTCTTGGCCAGATCGGATTCGATGCCAGCCTTGACGGTCAGCACCTGCTTGACCTTGTCGCCGCCGATCTTTTCGACCTTACCGATGTCCATGAAACGGATGTCGACCTTTTGCTTGGTCAGCTTGCTGTAAAGCACGTCGCGGACCTGGTCGATCTGGAAATCGCTGTCACCGAAGACGGTGACCTGCTTGTCCTTCTTGTTGTACTCGACGGCGGCGCTGGTGCCCTTGAAATCGAAGCGGGTGCCGATCTCTTTGGACGTGGTGTCCACGGCGTTGCCGACGGCTTCCAGATTGGGATCGAGCTTGGTATCAAAACTTGGCATGGGTGTTGTTCTCCTTTGTCTGCGAAAATTCTGCCATGCACACCACACACGCAGCCGCTTCTTCATCGCTTTCTTCTTCCGCGCTCGACCTGCAGCGTGGTGCCAGCCTGCGGGAATTCAATACATTTGGGCTGCCATCGACGGCCTCTTGCCTGGTGCGGATCCACTCCGAAGCCGATGTGAAGCGGGTGGTCAATGACCCGGAACTGGGACCTGCTGCCAAATTCATACTGGGCGGCGGCAGTAACCTGGTGCTGACCCAAGACCTCAACCGATGCGTTCTGAAGGTGGAAATCAAGGGTCGGCGAGTCGTCGAATCGCGGGAAGATGCCTGGATTGTGGAAGTGGGGGCCGGTGAATCCTGGCACGATACGGTGCAATGGTGCCTGGATCAAGGCATGCCAGGCCTGGAAAACATGGCCTTGATACCTGGTACGGTGGGGGCTGCGCCGGTTCAGAACATTGGCGCCTACGGGGTGGAATTGAAGGACCGCTTTGAGTCCCTGGACGCCGTGGACCTGATCACGGGGCGCAGCGTCACACTCAACGCTGCACAGTGTCGGTTCGCCTACCGCGACAGCGTCTTCAAACAAGAGCTGACCAACAAGAGCGTGATCACGCGTGTCCGACTGCGCTTGCCACGCCCCTGGCAGCCCGTCACGGGCTATCTCGAGTTGGAACGCAAGATGGCAGAGACCGGCACTGCGGCCCCGGATGCACGGCAGATCTTTCAGTGGATCTGCGAGGTGCGCCGAGCCAAGTTGCCGGACCCGGCGGTCATCGGCAACTCGGGCAGCTTCTTCAAAAACCCCGTGGTCACGGCCGAGCAATGCCGCGACATCATCGGCCGAGACCCGGAGATCGTGCACTACCCATTGGAAGACGGCACGTTCAAGCTGGCGGCCGGATGGATGATTGATGCCTGCGGCTGGAAGGGCAAATCGATTGGCCGCGCCGGCGTGTATGAGAAACAGGCCCTGGTACTGGTGAACCGTGGCGGCGCCAGCGGCGCGGAAGTGGTGACCCTGGCGCGCGCGATTCAGGAATCGGTGTACGGCCGCTTCGGCATCCGCCTGGAACCCGAGCCGGTGGTGATCTGACGCTTGCCGCACAACGCACAAAGGGCGCCATGAGGCGCCCTTTTGCTTACTGCGGGCCGCTTGCTGGAAGGGCCCGATCTGTCATCAACCGAAGTGGCAGATGTAGTGGTAGGGCTCGCCCTCGACCTTGATTTCGAAGGACGAGTTACCGGGCACGTTGAAGCTTTCGCCGGCGGCGTAGGTCTTCCACTCGTCGGAGCCGGCCAGCTTGATGGTGGCCTTGCCCGCAACGGTTTCCATGATTTCAGGGGCGCCGGTATTGAAGGTCAGCGTCGAAGGCAGGATCACGCCAACAGACTTGCGAACGCCATCAGCCAGGGTGATGGTGTGGGACACGCACTTGCCATCGAAATAGACGTTGGCTTGGGTGGCAACGGTGCCGGCCAGGGTGGTGGTGGTCATGTATGAATCTCCGGAATGAAACAAGGCCGGCGCCTTGGCACCGGCCTTTCATGGCAGCAATTACTTGGCTGCAGCCTTCTTGGCAGCTGGCTTGGCAACGGCCTTCTTGGCGACGGGCTTCGCAGCGGGCTTGGCCGCAGGTTTGGCGACAGGCTTCGCCGCGGGCTTGGCGGTCGCCGCCTTGGCCGTCTTCACGGCTGCAGCACGCTTGGCCTTGACGTTGGCACCGATGCGCAGACGCAGGGCGTTCAACTTGATGAAGCCAGCGGCATCAGCCTGGTTGTACGCACCGCCGTCATCATCGAACGTGGCGATGGTGGGGTCGAACAGGCTGTCGGTTTCCGACGCACGGCCGACGCACATGATCGTGCCCTTGTACAGCTTGAGCTTGACGGTACCGTTGACCGTTTCCTGGCTCTTGTCGATCAGGCCTTGCAGCAGTTCGCGCTCAGGGCTGAACCAGTAGCCGTTGTAGACCAGACGTGCATAACGGGGCATCAGGTCATCCTTCAGCGCCAGGACTTCGCGGTCCAGCGTGATGGATTCGATGGCGCGGTGACCCGACAGCAGGATGGTGCCGCCAGGGGTTTCGTAGCAGCCACGGCTCTTCATGCCCACGTAACGGTTCTCGACCTTGTCGAGGCGGCCGATGCCGTGCTTGCCACCCAGCTCGTTGAGCTTGGTCAGCACTTGTGCAGGGGTCATCTTGACGCCGTCGATCGCGACCACGTCACCCTTTTCATAGGTCAGCTCGATGATCTGGGGCTTGTTGGGGGCCCTTTCGGGCGACACCGTCAGGCGCCACATATTGGCTTCGGGCTCGAAGTTCGGATCTTCCAGCACGCCGCCTTCGTAGCTGATGTGCAGCAGGTTGGCGTCCATCGAATAAGGGGCGCCGCCCTTGCGCTTCTTGAAGTCCACAGGGATGCCGTGCTTGTCAGCGTAAGCCAGCAGCTTCTCGCGCGACAGCAGGTCCCACTCACGCCATGGGGCGATGACCTTCACGCCGGGCATCAGCGCGTAAGCGCCCAGCTCGAAACGAACCTGGTCGTTGCCCTTGCCGGTGGCGCCGTGCGAAATGGCGTCGCCCTTGGTCTTCTTGGCGATGTCGATCAGGCGCTTGGCGATCAGCGGACGAGCGATGGAGGTGCCCAGCAGGTATTCACCTTCGTACAGCGCGTTGGCGCGGAACATGGGGAACACGAAGTCACGGACGAACTCTTCACGCAGGTCTTCGATGAAGATGTTTTCGGGCTTGATGCCCATCTTCAGAGCCTTGGCGCGTGCGGGCTCGATTTCTTCACCCTGACCGATGTCGGCGGTGAAGGTGACGACTTCGCAGTTGTACTCGTCTTGCAGCCATTTCAGGATGATGGACGTATCCAGACCACCCGAGTAGGCCAGCACGACCTTCTTGATCTTCTGGGCCTTGTCGGCGGCAACAGCAGGAGCGGCAACCGGTTGGGCTGCAGGAGCGGCAGCCTTGGTGGCCTTGACAGGCTTGGCGGCCTTCACGGGCTTGGCAGTTTTGGACATGGTCGAATCAGTTGAGAGAGACGAAACCTCCGATTTTAGTCGCCTGCACGCTTCACGGATCTTTACGCGTGCAAACAAGTGCGCTGTCTGCCGCGGGGCGTGTCGCCGCGTTATGTCATGACAACTGCCCTCACGGTGATGGGCAGCCCTGTCACAGGAGTCTTTCATGACGGTTCGCCATCTTGTTCAACGCGTGGCCACCTTGGGTGCAGCAGGTCTGACGGTGCTGGGCACCGCCGCCTGTGCAGGCCCTCGCGTCGGTGAAGTGATGGGGACCCCCAGCGTGACCACGACGGTGGTGCAAGCCCGGGTGGTGGCGTCCACCCCCGTGGTGGCGCAAGTCAGCGTGCCCGCACAGGTGTGTCGCGACGAATGGCAGCAAGGCGCCGCACAAGGATCTGGCGCCGGTGCGCTGATGGGGGCCATTGCTGGCGGCGCCGCCGGCAACGCGGTCGGCAAAGGGGCGGGCAAGGCCTTGGCCACCGGAGTTGGCATCATGGCCGGCGCCATCTTGGGCAACCAGATTGAAACGAATGGCCGCCCGGGCACGGCCACGCCGGTTCGCCGCTGCGAGCAACAGGCCGCTTACGAGAACCGTGTGGTGGCCTACAACGTGACGTATGAGTTCGGAGGCCAGCGCTACAGCACCCAGATGTCGCAGGAACCCGGCGCCACCATCCCGCTGCAGGTCACCTTGACGCCCATGGTATCGACCCCGACGCAGTCCAGCGGCTATGTGGGCCAGCCCAACTATTGGGCAGCGCCACCGGCGGTCATGTATGACGACGATGACCGTTGGGAGCGCCCGCGGGGCCCGCGTCACTGGCATTGATATCTGACCGTCACCCCTCAGTGGCTCAATCAAACAAACTCAATTGAGGCTGTGGGGCATCTGAGGTCCGACGCAGAGCACTGGCACGGAACGAGCACACATCCAGCAACGGCAGGGTCGTGTCCAAGCCATGACGTGCCGCAGCCTTGCGCACACGCTGCTGAATCAACTGGGCCCACACACCCTCGCCTTTCATGCGCAAGCGAAAGTCTGCGTCGTAGGTCTGCCCGCCACGCAACTCACGAATGCGCGCCAGAATGCGCTCGGCGCGGTCCGGCACATGGTGTTGCAGCCATTCTTCAAACAAGGGCCTGACCTCCCACGGCAGGCGCACCACGGTGTAGTGCACGCTGCGGGCCCCTGCCTCGGCCGCGGCGGCAATCAGGTGTTCGATTTCAGGCTCGTTGAGAAACGGGATGATGGGCGCCACATTGACTCCCACCGGAATGCCCGCCTGCGCCAGGCGCCGAACCGTTTCCAACCGGCGAAATGGTGCGGCCGCACGCGGCTCCAAGGTTCGCGCCAAGCGCCCGTCCAGCGTGGTCAGGCTGATGGTCACGCACGCCTGCCCCCGCGCGGCCGACTCCGCCAACAGGTCCAGGTCTCGTTCAATGCCACTGCCTTTCGTGATGACCGTGTAGGGATGCTGGCATCGCTCGAGCACACTCAAGACGCTGCGCGTGATGCCCCATTCGCGTTCAATGGGCTGGTATGGGTCGGTGGCCGAGCCGATGTTGATGGGACTGCAAACATGGCTGGGCTTGCACAAGGCCTCTTCCAGCAATGCCGCCGCGTTCACTTTGGCAACCAACTGGGTTTCGAAGTCCAGCCCCGGCGACAGATTGAGGTAGCTGTGCGTGGGGCGGGCATAGCAATAAATGCAACCGTGCTCACACCCTCGATACGGATTGATGGACCAGGTGAACGGAATGTCAGGCGAGTCATTGCGCGAGAGGATGCTGCGCGCCTGCTCGGGTGTCACCTGGGTAACCGGAGCGAGCCCTTCATCACCCGCCTCGACTTCGGCCCGCATCCAGCCGTCATCCACGGCTTCGCGCGACTGCCTGACAAAACGGTGGATGACCTGCGTGGCCGTACCTCGCCCCTTCACAGGCGCGGCTTCCACACGGCAATCTGGCACGGCACTCATAACTGTATATTTATACAGTATTTTAAATCTGGGCGCCAAACGCCTTTCAGTTCAAGACCACTCGACCGCTGCGGCAAACACATAGCCAGCGCCGTACACCGTCTTGATGATGCGCGGGTCCATGGGGTCGGATTCGATCTTGCGTCGCAATCTGGAAATGCGCACATCGATGCTGCGGTCCATGGGCGACAGGTTGCGATGGCCCACCAGCTGTTCCCGCGTCAGGATCTGATGCGGGCGCTCCAGGAAGGCACGCAAGACCTGCACTTCGGCCACGCCCAGAATGTGTTCGGCCCCGTCGTCGGATCGCAAGGCATTGGCCGCACAGTCCAGAGTCCAGTTCAGGAATCGGGCCTGCCGCCGGACCTCACCGTGTGACGCGCCAGGTGCCACGGCCCGCCGCCGCAAGATGCTGCGCACACGGGCCACCAATTCGCGCGGCTCAAAAGGCTTGGTAACGTAATCATCCCCACCCAACTCCAGGCCCATGATGCGATCCACGGAGTGCCCACGGCCACTGAGGATCAACAGGCCCGCATGGCTTTGCAGGCTGATTTGCCGGACCAGTTCAATCCCGTCCATGTCCGGCAAGCCCAGATCCACGATGCAGAGGTCCGGCCCCTGCGTCTGCAGGCGCCGCAGGGCGGACGCCCCCGTCTGGAAAGACTCGGTCTGAAAACCGAACTCCTGCAACACCGACGACACCAGCCGCGCGATGGAGGGATCGTCCTCGATCACATAAATCAATGCGTGGGTGGGCGCGTTCATGGCATCAATCCTGCCACGGCTGCGGCCAACTCCTTGGCGGTGAAGGGTTTGGACAACACGGGCAGGTCCGCCAGGGCATCCACATCCGGCGCATAGCCGCTCATCAGCAGCACCTTCATGTGCGGATGATGCAGGCGAGCCAAGTGCGCCAACGCGACGCCATCGACCTCACCGGGCATCACGATGTCAGTCAAGAGCAAATTGATGTCAGACATCTGGCCCAGAATGTCCAGCGCCTCTTGCCCGTTCGCCGCCTCGATCACTGCGTAGCCCAGATTCAGCAGGTTGCGCCGCGCCACGCGCCGCACGTCCGGATCATCCTCTACCAGCAAGGCCACGCCCTGACGGGGCACATGCGGGGCGATACCGGGCTCAGCAGCCGACGTGACCTCTGGGGGAATGTCGACCAGGGGCAGCCACAGGGACACGGTGGTGCCTACGCCGGGCTGACTTTGCACCTCGACGCTGCCACCGGACTGACGCACAAAACCGTACACCATGGACATGCCCAAGCCCGTGCCACTGCCCGGGCGCTTGGTGGTGAAGAATGGCTCGAATACACGGGCCACCGTGGCCGCGTCCATCCCGACCCCATCATCCTGCACCGACAGGCAGGCATAGGCGCCTGACTGAATCTGCAGGCGCTCGGCCTGCTTGGCATCCAGCCAGGCGGTGCGAACGCGCACCTCGATATGCCCTTGCCCCTCCGTGGCATCGCGGGCGTTGAGCATCATGTTGACGAGGGCGTTCTCCAGTTGAGGTGGGTCCACCCAGATCCACACGGACTCGGGCGCGACCTCGCAGGCCAGGGTCAAGGTGGCCGGCAAAGCGGGGCGCACCAGCTTTACGACCGACGCGGCCAAGGCGCAACTGTCCACAGCACCTGCCTGCAAGGGTTGCTGGCGGGCAAAAGTCATCAAGCCACGGATCAGCTCAGCCCCACGGCGTGCCGCGGCAATGGCGGGCCCTGTAAATTCATTGACCATGGGGTCGCCGGGGCGTGCATCGGCCAGCGCAGACAGATTACCGATGATGACGGTGAGGATGTTGTTGAAGTCGTGCGCGAGGCCCCCGGTCAGTTGCCCCATGGCCTTCATCTTCTGCGCTCGCACCACCAAGGCCTGGGACTGTCGTTCTTGCGTGACATCGAAGGTCAGTTCAAAGCAGCCCAGCACCTCGCCATCGGGCCCCAGATCCGGGATCAGCGAGGTGCGCACCGACAGCACCTGCCCCGCCTGGGTTTGAAGCTCGTAATCAAAGGTCACGGCTTCGCCGCCCAAGGCCCGCGTCACATTGGGCTTGATGCGCTCATACACCTCAGAGCCCAGAAACTCCCTCGCGCTGACCGCCTCGGGCCGCAAGGGGTCCAGCCCGAACCAGTCTCGGTAGCCGCGGTTGATGTAGGTGTAGTTGCGATCGCTCTTGAAGTACGCCACGAGGGCTGGAATGGAGTCGGTGACCAGCCGCATCTGGTGTTCGCTGCGGCGCAAGGACGTCGTGATCTCCTCGTTGGCCTGCAAGGCTTCCAGCAAACGCTGGTTGCTGGCCTGCAGTTCCGCCGTGCGGGCCGACACCCGCGTTTCCAGCTCGGCATTGGCCTGACGCAAGGCCTGCTCGGCCCGACGTTGCTCCGTGATGTCGGAATACAGGGTCACGAAACCGTGGCCCGGCAAGGGCTGACCGGTGATGCGCAAGATGCGGCCATCGGGCCGGACCCGCTCGATGTCATGCGGCACAAACAGTTGCGCCACCTCCACGCGCTTGCGCACGGCTTCGTCCACATCGTCTTCACCGTACTCCCCTCGCTGGGCGTTGAATCGGATGAAGCTCTCGAAGGGGGCTCCAACGTATGCAAGCTCAGGCGGAAAGGCCAGCAAGGCCAGAAAGGCACGGTTCCAGGCCACCATTTTGAGGTTGGCATCAAACACCGTGAGTCCCTGGTCCAGCAGGTCCAATCCCGCTTGCAAGGTGAGCTGGCGCCAATTGCCGTTGTCAGGGCGAGGCACTGGAATGGGGTCGGTCACATGGGTCTCCCGGCTCGGCCCACAACGGCCGATGAAACACAAAGCTTCGGGATTCTAGGCAGGCGCCCTTGATACAGCAGACCTGTGACGGGCTTGCAAACATTCGTCACATTTGCTGGGAGGTGGTGAAAAAGTCCTCCCCGATCATCCGGCCCTACGTCGCGCAGGTGGGTCAAGCGACCCTTTTGTGGTGCCTGCAGCGAGACACACGGAGACCATGATGATCAGTGTAAACCCTTATGAGATCGGTTTAAACAAAAATGCAGCCAACTATGTGAGTTTGTCGCCACTGAGCTTTCTCACTCGCACCGCACGCATCTATCCAAACCGCGTGGCGATCATCTACGGCGACCTGCGCCAGACCTGGGCTGAGACCGACGCACGCTGCCGCCGCCTGGCCAGCGCCCTGATCAAGCATGGCGTCGGCAAGGGTGACACGGTGGCGGTGATGCTGCCCAACGTGCCGGCCATGTTTGAAGCCCACTTTGGCGTGCCAATGACCGGCGCCGTGCTCAACACGCTCAACACCCGTCTGGATGCAGAAGCCCTCGCGTTTCAACTGACTCACGGCCAGGCCAAGGTGTTGCTGACCGATCGCGAATATGCACGCGTGATCCGCGCCACCCTCGACTTGCTGGGCAAGCACGATCTGCTGGTGGTCGACGTGGAAGACGAGCTCGCCCCGCCCGGCGACCGCGTCGGCACCCTCACCTATGAGGCCTTGCTGGCCGAGGGCGATCCCCAGTACGTCTGGTCGCTGCCCGAAGATGAATGGGATGCCATCAGCCTGAACTACACCTCCGGCACCACGGGCAACCCCAAGGGCGTTGTCACCCATCACCGTGGCGCGTACCTGAATGCGGCCAGCAACGTGATTTCCTGGAACATGCCACAGCACACGGTCTATCTGTGGACGCTGCCGATGTTCCACTGCAATGGCTGGTGCTTCCCCTGGACCATGGCGTTGATCGCCGGCACCAACGTGTGTTTGCGCCGCATCGACCCCGCTGCGATCTTCTCACTGATCAAAGCCCACCACATCACCCACATGTGCGGTGCGCCCATCATCTACAACCTGATGATCAGTGCGCCAGCAGGCTTGCGTGAAGGCCTCACGCACACGGTCAATGGCCTGATCGCCGGCGCGGCGCCGCCCGTTGCCGTGATCGAAGGCTGCGAGGCCGCTGGCATCAACATCACCCACGTGTACGGCCTGACCGAGGTGTACGGCCCGGCCGCCGTCTGCGCCAAACACGACGAGTGGCAGAACCTGCCCCTGGAAGAGCGTGCACGCCTCAATGGGCGTCAAGGCGTGCCTTATGCACTGCAGGAAGACGTCACCGTGCTCGACACGCTGACCCTGCAGCCCGTGCCCTGTGACGGTGAGACCATTGGCGAAATCTGCTTCCGCGGCAATGTCGTCATGAAGGGCTACCTGAAGAACGAGAAAGCCACCGAAGAGGCCTTTGCGGGTGGCTGGTTCCACACGGGTGACCTGGCAGTGCGCGATGCCAGTGGCTACATCAAGATCAAGGATCGCTCGAAGGACGTGATCATCTCGGGTGGCGAAAACATCTCGTCCGTCGAGGTGGAAGATGCGCTGTACCACCACCCCGCCGTGATGTCGGCCGCTGTGGTGGCCGAGCCCGACGAAAAGTGGGGCGAGGTGCCCTGCGCGTTTGTGGAAGTCAAGCCGGATCACGATGTGAGCCAGGAAGATTTGATTGCCTTCTGCCGCGAGCACCTGGCTCGCTTCAAGGTGCCCAAGCGCATCGTGTTTGGCACGCTGCCCAAGACGTCGACCGGCAAGATTCAGAAGTACATGCTGCGCCAGCAGATGAAGTCGGCCAGCGCGATCGAGTAAGCGCGGCGCAAGCACCAGCCCGCCCGCTGATCCCGAATGGGCGCCGCACCCCTGGCGCCCGCATCTCTTGCATCTCCCACAAGGAAAGACCATGACCACGGACATTTATCGCCGCGTGGAGGCTGACCCTGCCTACCAGCAACTCACCCAACGCCGGGGCCGCTTCGCCCTGGCGCTGTCCTTCATCACCTTGCTGAGCTATTACGCCTTCATGGCAGTGGTGGCTTTCGCCCCGAAGTCCCTGCACACCACCATGTTCGAAGGCGGAACGCTGACGATTGGTGTGCCCATGGGGGTGACCTTGATCCTCGGATCCTGGCTGTTGACGGGCTGGTACGTCCGCAAAGCCAACACCGAGTTTGACCAACTGACCCAATCCCTGGTGGAGCGCCATCAATGAACAAATTTGTGAAACTGAGCGCCGTCGCGCTGCTGCTGACCGCAGGCGTGGCCATGGCCGGACCGGGCGATGTGGGCCAAGCCCAAAAGCAACCCATCAACTTCACGGCCATTGGCATGTTCCTCGCTTTTGTGCTGGCCACGCTGGGCATCACCTATTGGGCTGCCAAGCGCACCACCTCGGCCGCAGACTTCTACACTGCAGGCGGGGGCATCACCGGCTTCCAGAACGGCCTGGCCATTGCAGGCGACTACATGTCGGCCGCCACCCTGCTGGGCCTGAGCTCGATGGTGTTCCTGCGTGGCTATGACGGCTTCGTCTACACCATCAGCTTCTTCATCGGCTGGCCGGTGATCCTGTTCCTGCTGGCCGAGCGCATGCGCAACCTGGGGCGCTTCACCTTTGCTGACATCGCATCGTATCGCCTGCACCAAGGCTCCATCCGCACCTTTGCTGCCTTTGGCTCGCTGACGGTGGTCTGCTTTTACCTGATCGTGCAAATGGTCGGTGCGGGCCAACTGATCAAACTGCTGTTCGGTCTGGACTACCCGATTGCGGTGGTCGTGGTGGGTGTGTTGATGGTGATGTATGTGACCTTTGGCGGCATGATCGCCACCACCTGGGTGCAAATCATCAAGGCCGTGTTGCTGCTGGCCGGTGGGCTGCTTCTGCTGGTGCTGACCTTGGGTCACTTCGGTTTCAACATCGAAACGATGGCGGCTCGCGCCGTCGAAGCCCACAAGGATGGCGAAGCCATCATGCGCCCAGGCACCTTGCTGGCAGACCCGGTCACTGCGGTGTCCATGTCGCTGGGGCTGGTGTTTGGCACGGCTGCCTTGCCGCACATCATGATGCGCTTCTTCACCGTGCCCAACGCCAAGGAAGCCCGCAAGTCCGTGTTTGTGGCCAGTGGCTTCATCGGCCTGTTCTTCATCGTGGTGTGCCTGCTGGGCTTGGGCGCCATCGTGATCGTGGGGCAAGATCCGCAGTTCTTTGAAAAGGGTGATCTGGCCGGCAAGCTGGTGGGCGGCAACAACATGCCGGTCATGCACCTGGCCAAGGCAGTCGGTGGCAACCTGTTCCTGGGCTTCCTGTCGGCGGTGGCGTTTGCCACCATCCTGGCGGTGGTGTCGGGTCTGGCACTCGCCGGTGCGTCGTCCATTGCGCACGACATCTATGCCCGTGTGATCAAGCAAGGTCAGGCCAGCGAGGCCGAGGAAATGCGTGTCTCCAAGATCGCGTCCATCGTGCTGGGCGTGGTGGCGGTGGTCCTGGGCATCTTGTTCGAGAAGCAAAACGTGGCCTTCCTGGTGGGGCTGACCTTCGGGATTGCGGCCTCGGCCAACTTCCCTGTGCTGCTGCTGTCCATCTACTGGAAGGGCCTGACCACACGTGGTGCACTGATTGGCGGCATCGTCGGTTTGCTGTCGGCCGTGACCTTTGTGGTGCTGTCCAAGGCAGTGTGGGTGGTTGTGCTGGGCTTTGAGAAGCCGGTCTTCCCTTACGAACACCCGGCCCTGTTCTCGATGCCACTGGCCTTCTTCTTCACCTGGCTGTTCTCGGTCACGGACAAGAGCGAACGCGCCGCGCTGGACAAAGCGGGCTTCCATGACCAGAACGTGCGGGCGCAAACCGGCATTGGTGCTGCTGCCGCCAACGCACATTGACCTTCACAGACGAGTAAACCATGTCGACTTACCAAGCCCCTATTCGTGACATGTTGTTCACGATGCAAGAGGTGGCCGGACTGGATGGCATCTGCGCCCAGCCTGGCCACGAAGAGACCACGCCCGATCTGGTCGAAGCGATTCTGGACGAAGCCGGCCGCTTCGCCACTGGCGTTCTGGACCCCCTGAACTGGCCTGGCGATCAGCAAGGCGCGCGCTGGGACCAAGGTGAGGTCCGCAGTGCCGACGGTTTCAAGCAGGCTTACGAGCAGTTCTGCGAAACAGGCTGGAATGGCATGCCCGCGTCACCCGAGTTCGGTGGCCAGGGTGTCCCCACCTTGGTCTCGACCGCGGTACTGGAAATGTGGAAGGCATCGAACATGGCGTTTTCGCTGTGCCAGATGCTGACACTGGGCGCCATCGAAGCCATTGCACAGCACGGCAGTCCTGCGCTGCAACAACGCTTTCTGCCCAACATGGTGTCTGGCCGCTGGACCGGCACCATGAACCTGACCGAACCCCAGGCAGGGTCGGACCTGTCTGCCATCCGCAGCAAGGCCGTCCCCGAAGGCGATCACTACCGCATCAGCGGCACCAAGATCTTCATCACCTGGGGTGAGCACGACATGGCCGAGAACATCGTCCATCTGGTGCTGGCCCGCCTGCCCGATGCGCCTCCCGGCGTGAAAGGCATCTCGCTGTTTCTGTGCCCCAAGTACCTGGTCAACGACGATGGTTCGCTGGGGGCTCGCAATGACCTGCTGTGCACGTCCATCGAGCACAAGATGGGCATCCACGGCAGCCCCACCGCGGTGATGTCGTTTGGCGATGGCCCTGGCGCCGTGGGCTACCTGGTGGGCGAAGCCCACAAGGGCTTGGGCTACATGTTCACGATGATGAACCACGCTCGCCTGAACGTGGGTCTGGAAGGCGTGGCCATTTCCGACCGTGCCTACCAGCGTGCCCGAGCGTATGCGATAGACCGTGTGCAAGGCAAAACCTTGTCGGGCAGCAAGGGCATCATCGGCCACCCCGATGTGCGTCGCATGCTGATGGACATGAAGGCCCGTGTGGAAGCCATGCGCTCGCTGGCCTACTTTGCCGCCGGCCAGATGGATCGCGCGCATGGCCACGACAGCGAAGCCACCCGAGTGCAAAGCCAGGCTCTGGTGGATTTGCTGATCCCCATTGTCAAAGGCTGGTGCACGGAAACGGCCCAGATCGTGACGGCCGATGGCGTCCAGATCCACGGCGGCATGGGCTTCATCGAAGAGACCGGCGCGGCACAGTACGTGCGCGATGCGCGCATCACCACCATCTACGAAGGCACCACCGGGATCCAGGCCAACGACCTGATCGGCCGCAAACTTGCCCGCGATCAAGGTGCCACGATGAAGGCCCTGCAACGCACAATGTGGGCCGAGGCTCAAAGATTGAGCGATCATTCTGACGCCATCCTGCGGCAACTGGGGCAAGGCCTACAACGCGGTCTGGATGCCCTGGCACAGGCGACAGACTGGCTGCTCGTCCAGTCGGCACAGCAACCAGCCTCGACCGCTGCGGGTGCCGTGCCTTATCTGAAACTGTGCGGCACCGTGATGGGCGCCTGGCTCATGAGCCGCGCAGCCGAAGCCGCTCATACTCAGAAGGGGCGCCCCGGCTCCGATGACGCCTTCCTGCAGGCCAAGGTGGTCACGGCCCAACACTTCCATCTGCACATGCTG
This sequence comes from Aquabacterium sp., assembly GCF_049317225.1. Lineage (GTDB taxonomy): Bacteria > Pseudomonadota > Gammaproteobacteria > Burkholderiales > Burkholderiaceae_C > Aquabacterium. The sequence goes on from NZ_JBMOIR010000006.1 coordinate 87,300, forward strand.
GTGGAAGCCCCGGCCTGGCGTGACCGCGTGGTCAACGGTGCGCAATCGACACTGACTTTGAACGACGAGCAGTTCTGAGTCAGCGGGAGTTGAACGCGGGGGCCTCAGCCCTCGCCGTACACCACCATGGCCTGCGCATCGGGCATCAACTCCTTGATGCGCTGCAGGGCCTCGTCGGTCGGGTAGACACGCGCCCGGTCGCCAAGGTCGAGCTCACCACGCGCACTCAGCGCTTCGGTATGCCGCTCGATCACCACCCGCACGCCCAAGCCTTGATAGGTGTCGGGCAGGCCGGGGTCCTCTGACTCGATGCGCTTGGCGGCGTGCTCCTTGAGCCACTCCTCCATGGGCAACTGCTGCCCACGCGCCATCAGGCGGATGAAGCGCGCATAGCGACACCGTGCGGTCGCCAGGCTCATCACGTCTTGCACATTCAGGCGCAAGCCCCCCGAGAACCGATCCGTCTGGACCTTGCCGGAAATGATGACCAGTTCGTCATCCTTGAGCAGATCCTTGTTGGCATCCAGCGTGGTCTGGTTGGCCACGGCCTCGATCGTGTCGCTCTTGTCATCCAGACTGAAGATGGCGACCCGGCCGCGTTGGCCATTGATGATGCGCATCCCACTGACGATGCCCGCCACGACCTGAATGTCACGGCTGTCGCGCAAATCGCTGATGCGCTGCCTGGCAAAGCGACGCACCTCGCCTTCGGCTTCGTCAAACAGGTGGCCTGTCAGGTAGAAGCCAATGGCGGTTTTCTCGAGGCTGAGGCGCTCCTTCAGCGTCCACGGCTCGGTGATGACCAGATCGGGCTCATTCGTGGAAGCGGCATGGCTGTCACCGAAGTCGAACAAGCCGCCTTGGTCGGCATTGGCTGCCAGGTTGTCGGCATATTCAAACGCCAGCGCCACCGAGGCCAGCAGGCCTGCACGATGCGGGTTGAGCGCATCGAAAGCGCCCGCCTTGATCAGTGCCTCCACCACCCGCTTGTTGACTTGTTTGCGGTCCACCCGCGCGCAGAAATCGAAGAAGCTGGTGAAGGGCCCATTGGCTTCGCGTTCGCGCACGATGGCTTCGATTGCCCCCTGCCCCGTGCCCTTGACGGCACCGAGCGCGTAGCAGATGGTTTTGTCACCCGTGGGGATGAAGCGCCACTGGCCTTCGTTCACATTGGGCGGCGTGAACGTGATGCCGAAGTTGGCAACGGCGTCGTCGTGGAAGATCTTGAGCTTGTCCGTGTCATCGCTGGCAATCGTCATGTTGCCTGCGAAGAATTCGGACGTGTAGTGGTGCTTCAGCCAGGCGGTGTGATATGCCAGCAAGGCATACGCGGCCGCGTGCGACTTGTTGAAGCCGTAGCCCGCGAACTTCTCCATCAAGTCGAAGATTTCGTTGGCCAGTTCGGCGCTGATGCCGTTCTTGGCCGCCCCTTCCGCGAACAGGCCGCGGTGGTGCTGCATCTCCTCGACCTTTTTCTTGCCCATCGCACGGCGCAGCAAGTCGGCGCCACCGAGCGAGTAGCCGCCCAGCCGCTGCGCCACCTGCATCACCTGCTCCTGATACACCATGATCCCGTAGGTCTCGGCGAGCACGGCCTCCATCAGCGGATGCGGATAGGTCACCTCTTCCCGTCCGTGCTTGCGCGCACAGAAGGAAGGAATCAGGTCCATGGGGCCCGGACGATACAGCGCCACCAGGGCAATGATGTCCTCGAACACGCTGGGCTTGGCGTCGCGCAGCATGCCCTGCATCCCGCGGGATTCCAGCTGGAACACGGCCACGGTCTTGCCCTCTGACAGCAAGCGGTACGTGGGTGCATCATCCAGCGGAATCTTGGCAAAGTCGAAGTCCTTCTGGTCCGGATGGCGGGCCATGATGAACTCTTTGGCCGTTTCCAGAATGGTCAGCGTGGCCAGGCCCAGAAAGTCGAACTTCACCAGGCCAATCTGTTCAACGTCGTCCTTGTCGTACTGGCTCACAGCCGATTCGCTGCCGGGCTGCTGGTACAGCGGGCAGAAGTCGGTGATCTTGCCCGGCGCGATCAGCACCCCCCCGGCGTGCATGCCGATGTTGCGGACCATGCCTTCCACGTTTTCGGCCAACTCCAGCAGCGCCGCGACTTCCTCTTCGGCCTTCTCGCGCTCGTTGAGTTCGGGCGCTTCATGGCGCGCGTAAATCACCTTGGCTTTGGCAGGATCGAAATCGGGCGGCAGTTTCGCCAGGGTCACGGTCTTGCCTGGTGGCGCCGGGATCAGCTTGGCGATGCTGTCCACATGGCCATAACCCATGCCCAGCACCCGGCCCACGTCACGCAGCGCGGCCTTGGCCGCCATGGTACCGAACGTCGCGATCTGCGACACGGCATCGCGGCCGTAGCGCTCTTTCACGTAATCGATGACACGGTCGCGGTTGCCCTGGCAGAAGTCGATGTCGAAGTCTGGCATCGACACCCGTTCCGGGTTCAGGAAGCGCTCGAACAGCAGGTTGTACTTGAGCGGATCCAGGTCGGTGATCTTCAGCGCATACGCCACCAGCGAACCGGCCCCTGAGCCCCGGCCGGGTCCCACGGGACAGCCGTTGTTCTTGGCCCAGTTGATGAAGTCCTGCACGATGAGGAAGTAGCCCGGGAACCCCATCTTCAGGATGGTGTTGATCTCGAACTCCAGTCGATCCACGTAGTGCGGCCGTTGGGCGTTGCGCTCTTCCTCGTTGGGGAAGAGGTGCAGCAAACGTTCTTCCAAGCCCTCGTGCGACAACTGGCGGAAAAATTCGTCCATCGGCTGCGGCTTGCCGTCCGGCATGATGGGCGTGGGGAAGTCGGGCAACTGGGGCTTGCCCAGCACCAACGTCAGCGAACACCGGCGCGCGATGGCCACCGTGTTGGCCAGGGCCGAGGGGATGTCGGCAAACAGGGCCTCCATCTCGGCCGTGGTCTTGAAATGCTGCTCGCGCGTGAAGCGTTTGATGCGACGGGGGTTGCCCAGGGTTTCGCCCTCGGCAATGCACACACGCGCCTCATGCGCCTCAAAGTCAGCCGGGGTTTGAAACTGGATGGGGTGCGTGGCCACCACCGGCAAGCCCAGCTTGGCCGCCAGCGGCACCGCCGCACGGATGTAGGGCTCGTTGGTGTTGTGCCCCGCACGCTGCAGTTCAATGTAGAAGCGGTTGGGGAACACCTCGGCCAACTTGCGGGCCCAGGTCTCGGCCTTGGCCTCATCACCCATCTGTAAGGCCTGGCCGATGTGGCCGCCTTCGGCCCCCGACAAGCAGATCAGCCCCTCGTTGCGCTCGGTTAGCGACTGCCAGTGCGCCCAGGCATGCGAACGGTGCCCCGGCGCCGTCCAGGCCTCGCCCAGCAACTCGCACAAACGCAGGTAGCCTTGTCGGTTCTGGATGATGAGCAACAGACGCGTGGGCGCCTTGCCCGGCTCCTCTGGCTCCAGCCAGACATCTGCGCCGATGATGGGCTGAACCCCACTTTTACGCGCAGATGAGTAAAGTTTGATCGCACCAAACAGGTTACTCAGGTCGGTCACGGCCACGGCGGGCTGACCATCTTTGGCCGCCGCCTTGACCAGATCGTCGATGCGGACGGTACCGTCAACGACCGAATATTCGGAGTGAGAGCGCAGGTGAACGAAAGGCATCCGGGCATTGTATGAATGCCAGCGGACTTACCCCTTCGCGTCAGCGGTTTTTTGCACCCGGCAGCAGCGCCAGCAAGCCGTGGTACGGCAGCATGTTGGTGCGCACCACCTTGTCAATGGGCTCTTCAAACCCGTCCTGCATCCACCGGGCGGCCAGCAGCACATTGAGGCCAATCATGCCGTCGGCCAGCAAATTCAGGTTGATGCGATCCATTTGCTCGGGCGACAGAATGTGAACCAGGTATTGGCGCAGCAGGGCTGCATAGTCCCGCGCCGTGGCCCCGCTGAGCGCCGCCACCTCGTCGCTCACGGCCAGCGCATCCACCAGCATGATGCGCCCGCGCCGCGGATCGTCGCGAATGAACACCAGAAAGACCCGCATGGCCGACTCCAGCATGTCGATCGGCCCGGTGGCCTGAGACTGCTTCATCGCCGACAGCGTCAAGCCCATCAACTGCTCGCGCAACTCAGCATAAGTGGCCAAAAAGAGTTGCGACAAGGTCTTGAACGATTCGTAGAAGTAACGCTCGGTCAAGTGGGCCGCCACGCAGATCTCGCGAACGGTGGCTGTGTGGAAGCCCTTGGTGCCGAACACCTCGATCGCGCCTTCGATCAATTTCGCACGACGCAGGCGCTGCCGCTCTTCGGGCAACACACCGCCGTACCGTCGACGACTGGGTTGAGAGGGTTCTGGCGTGAGGTGGTCCATAGGGATCACTATATTGACATGAAGTCTTGTCAACAATAGTGTGACAACAAAAATTGTCACACCCAACCTCCCCCCCAACATGAGTATCCAGGCCTTTCTGACGAATCTGATCCTGCGCCACCAGTTCAAACGCGCAGGTCGCGGCCCCTTGAACGTCCAGAAGGCCCGGTACATGGTCAACAAAATGGCCAAGCGGGCCCCGCCGCTGCCCAAGGACATCCGCCACACGCCCGTGCCGGCTCGCCCTGATGCACAGTTGTGTGCCGCCGAGTGGCTGAGCGTGGACCAGCCTCAGCGCACCATCGTGTACTTCCACGGTGGCGGCTACTTCTTCTGCGGGCTCGACACACACCGCCCGGTAGCCGGCTACCTGGCACGCGTGGCGCAGGCCCGGGTGCTGTCGGTGGACTACCGCATGGCACCGGAGCATGTGTTCCCGGCGGCCGTGGACGATGCCGTGGCCTGGTGGCAGCAACTGCTGCGCGATGGCACCTCGCCCACCGAGGTGCTGTTCGCCGGGGACTCGGCCGGCGGTGGCTTGGCGCTGGCGTGCATGGTCGCCGCCCGTGATCGTGGCCTGCCCATGCCTGCGGGCGCCATCTTGTTCTCCCCCTGGACCGACTTGTCCTGCTCGGGGGACACCATGCGCACCCTGGCCGATGTGGACGTGATGTTCAACCCTGCTTCGCTGCCCGAAGCCGCTGCGCTGTACCTGAACGGACAGCCCACAGACACTCCGCTGGCATCGCCCCTGTTTGCCGACTTGCGAGGCCTGCCCCCGCTGATGATCCACGCCAGCACACACGAAATCCTGCTGGATGACTCGCAGCGCCTGCACAACCGGGCGCAACAGCAAGGCGTGCGCAGCGAGTTGCACCTGAAAGCCAAGATGCCGCACGTCTGGCCCACCATGCTGCTGCTCCCGGAGGCCCGGGAAACCTTGAAGCACTGTGGCGAATTTGCCCGTCAGGTGACCCCCAGCCGCGCTCCCGCACCCTGAAGCAGGGCTGCCGTGCGGCCAAGCCTTGGAAAGCACGGCATCATTTGCACATGAATTGGCTCAAACGTCTTTGGTGGAGTGCGGTCCTGCTCGGGCTGCTGGTGGCCGTCGGGGTGTACGCCACCTGGCAGCCCGATCGGCAACTGGGCCAGTTGGTGGGACGCTGGGCGCCTGAACCCTCCACTTTTTTAGAGCTGGACGGCATGCAGGTCCACCTCCGGGACACCGGCCCGCGCGACGACCCCCACCCCTTGCTCATGCTGCACGGCATGTCGTCGAGCCTGCACACCTTTGAAGACTGGCAATCGGCCTTGCAAGGCCAGCATCGCGTCATCACCGTGGACCTGCCGGGTTTTGGCCTGACCGGCCCCAGCCCTCAAGGCGACTACCGCATTGACGCCTACACCCGCTTCGTGCTGCGCTTGCTGGATGTACTCAGCCTCAAGCGCGTCGTGTTAATTGGCAACGCCCTGGGCGGCGAAATCGCGTGGCAAACCGCGGTGCTGGCACCCGAGCGCGTCAGCAAGCTGGTCCTGATCGATGCCGATGGCTACCAGCCCTCGGTGCAATCCATGCCCCTGGGCTTTCGGTTTGCAAGCATGCGCGGTCTGCGCTGGATCGCCGAGCGCGTCATGCCCCATAGCTTGATGGCCTCCAGCGTGCGCAGCGTGTACGGAGACCCCAGCAAGGCCACCCCCGACAAGATCGACCGCTATTTCGAACTGAACCTGCGCGTCGGTAATCGACGTGCGCTGTTTCAGCGCATGGATCAGGCGCAGTTCGGCAACAGTTCGGTGCTGATTCGGCGCATTCAAACCCCCACGTTGGTCCTGTGGGGCGAGCGGGATCGCATGATCTCGTCCGATCAGGGCGCGCAGTTCTGCCACGACATCCCCCACTGCAAGCTGGTGATGTTCAAGGATCTGGGGCACATCCCTCAAGAAGAAGATCCGCCCGCCACCTTGGCCCCCCTGCGCGCCTTCTTGGTCACGCCCTGAACAAAAAGCAGCATTTCCCACTAAAAACTGCGCCTGCTACCTGCCCGTTGGCCCATAAACCGGCTACCCTTCGGCCATGTTCAGTTATCGACACGGCTTTCACGCGGGCAACCACGCCGATGTGCTCAAGCACATGGTGCTGGTGCAGGTGCTTGAGCACCTGCTGCACAAAGACAAACCTTTCTGGGTGATCGACACCCACGCGGGCGGGGGCGTTTACGACCTGACCAGCGGCTACGCCACCAAGAGTGGCGAATTCGAGTCCGGCATCGCCACCTTGTGGCCCATGCGCAAGGACAAGTCTATCCCGGAAGCCGTGCGCAGCCTGCTCAAACAGGTGCAAGCCCTGAACGAGGGCGATGAGCTCAAGTGGTATCCAGGCTCCCCGCAAATTGAAGCGCAAATGTTGCGCGAGGGCGATCACCTGCGCCTGTATGAACTGCACCCCTCCGAAATCAAACTGCTCGAATCGCACTTTGACTCGGTGCGCCGCGGTGTCAGCATCCAGCACGCCGATGGCTTTGCCGGCCTGCGTGGCTGCCTGCCGCCCCCCCCCCGTCGCGGACTAGTCCATATTGATCCGCCCTACGAGATCAAGGAAGACTACCGCCGCGTGCTGCAAACCCTGCAGGATGCCGTGAGCCGCTTCAGCACTGGCACCTACGCCATCTGGTATCCGGAAGTGGCCCGTCGCGAGTCCCTGCAGTTCCCGGCCCAACTCAAGCGCCTGGCGGGCGACATGCCCAAGGTGGACTGGCTGCACGCCACTCTGCGCGTCAAGGGCGCCGAGCGGGATGGCGTGGGCCTGTATGGCAGCGGCATGTTCATCATCAACCCGCCCTGGACCCTGTACGACCGCCTGGCCAAGGCCCTGCCTTGGCTGGTCGAGACGATTGGTCAGGACGACCACGCGGCCTACACACTGGAAGCGCAGCAAAGCTGACCTCCCGCACCGAGATGACGGAGCGACGACTCGCCCTCTCGCCGGAAGCCCTGCAGATGATGGACACCATCGCACGCACGGGCAGCTTTGCAGCGGCCGCACGCGAGTTGGGCAAGGTGCCATCGGCCCTGACCTATGGCGTACGCCAGCTGGAAGAAAGCCTGGATGTGCTGCTGTTTGACCGCCGCAGCCGTCAGGCCAAACTGACCGCCGCCGGCGAAGAACTGCTGCGCGAAGGTCGATTGCTGCTGCTGCAAATGGATGCCGTCGCCAACCGTGTCAAACGGGTGGCCTCCGGCTGGGAAACCGAACTCACGCTCGCGGTCGACAAGGTCATCGGCCACCAGGCCATTCTGGATCTGGTCGAAGCCTTCTGCGCGCAGCAGTCCCCCACGCGCCTGCGCATCCTCAGCGAGGTGATGAATGGCACCTGGGAAGCACTCACCAGTGGCGCCGCCGATCTGGCGATCGGCCTACCCGGCCAGCACCTCAGCAATGCCGGCGTGCGGGCCGAGTTGATTGGCGACCTACCCTTCACCCTGGCCGTCTCACCGCACCACCCTTTGGCCCAGGCACCCAACCCGATTGACACCGGCACGTTGGCCGAGCACCGCATCATCGCGGTCGCCGACACGGCACGTCGGCTGGAGCCTATGACCGTCGGCATCGTGCCCGGGCAAGATGTGCTGACCGTCCCGTCGATGTCGGCCAAACTTGAAGCACAACTGCGCGGACTGGGCTGCGGCTTCCTGCCTCACCCGATGGTGGCCCCGCATCTGGCCACAGGACGCCTGATCCAAAAGGATGTGGCCGGCTCGCCCCGCACGATTCGCCTGCACTACGCCTGGCGTCAGGGCGAATCCCAACCAGGGCTGGCTTTATCCTGGTGGATCAAGCAACTGGGCAGCGACAAGACGCGCCAGGCCCTGCTGTCGTCTCATGGCGACCTGCTGCAATAGCCCAAGGATCATGTCGACTTACGTCGGACGTTTTGCGCCTTCCCCCACCGGCCCCTTGCACGCGGGCTCGCTGGTCGCGGCACTGGCCAGTTGGTTGGATGCCCGCGCCCATCGGGGACGCTGGCTCATCCGCATCGAAGATGTAGACCTGCCGCGTTGCATCCAAGGGGCAGACGCCCTCATCCTTCAACAACTGGCGCAAGTCGGCCTCACGTCCGATGGCCCGGTGCTCTACCAAAGCCAGCGCCACACGGCCTACCAGGCTGCGCTCGACACCCTGGTGGACCGTGCGCAGGCCTACCCCTGCGGCTGCACCCGTGCGGACATCACGCAAGCCAATGCTGCGCTGGGACTCAACAAAGAACGCCACGGCGACCTGGTCTACCCCGGCACCTGCCGCCCCAGCCAAGGCGGGCTGAAGGGCAAGCCCGCGCGCGCCTGGCGTCTGCTGGTGCCCGAATCCGGAGTCTGGTCATGGCAGGACCGTCGACTGGGACCGCAAACCCAGTGTCTGGCCCGCGAGGTAGGTGACTTTGTGATCCGACGTGCCGATGGGCTGTGGGCCTATCAATTGGCCGTGGTGGTGGACGATGCAACGCAAGGCATCTCCGACATCGTGCGCGGCGAAGACCTCACCGATAACACCCCACGCCAGCAATGGCTGCAACAGTGTCTGGGCATCCAGACCCCTCGCTACCTGCACACACCACTGGTGCTCGGCCCCAATGGCGAAAAGCTCTCCAAACAAAACGGGGCCACGCCGCTGGACCTCACCGATCCGTTGGCCGCTCTGCACACCGCCGGCCAAGCCCTGGGCCTGCAGATCCAGGCCCGCACCGTGAGTGAGTGGCTGCAAGCCGCCACACAGGCCTGGCCCTGGCGGAACTGATCAGCGACGTTCGACCACCACGAAGTGCTTGCGAACGGGCTCCAGCACCTCAAACGCTCCCTCGAAGCCGCCGGGGATCACAGCACCTTGCCCGGCCAGCACGTCGGTGAACCCGCCTTGCTGGTCATGCAAGCGCACATGCCCTTCCAGGACAAAAAAGTATTCGTCCTTGTCGGCTGGAAACACAATGCGCCACCGGCCCACCTCGCACGCCCAGATCCCGGCCGTCATCTGTCCATCTGCCGACGCATACAAGGACCAGGTCTCCCGACGCGGGTTGCCTTGCTCCAGCCGATCCGGACGCGGAAAGTCCACCGCTCCGGGTGTCACGGGTGGATCCAGGCGAACAATGTGAGGCGCAGTCATGATCAAGGCAACAGGAAATGCTGGCGGTAGTACGCCAACTCATCAATCGATTCGTGAATGTCGGCCAGCGCCGTGTGCTTTTGCGCCTTCTTGAAGCCGCTCACCAGCTCGGGCTTCCAGCGACGCGCCAACTCCTTCAAGGTGCTCACGTCGAGGTTGCGGTAGTGGAAGAAGGCTTCCAACGTGGGCATGTAGCGCGCCAGAAAGCGCCGATCCTGGCAAATCGAGTTGCCACACATGGGCGACTTGTTGGTCGGCACGTATTGCTTGAGAAAGGCGATGGTGGCTTTGGCCGCCTCGTCTTCGGTCACGGTCGATGCCTTGACCCGATCGATCAAACCGCTGCGGCCATGCACCCCCTTGTTCCACTTGTCCATGCCGTTGAGCGCTTCATCCGACTGGTGAATGGCAAACACCGGCCCCTCGACCCGAACCGTCAGTTGCGGGTCGGTCACCACCACGGCCAGCTCGATGATGCGGTCACTGTCCACCTTCAACCCCGTCATTTCCAGGTCGATCCAGATCAAGTTCAGGTCACTTTTGGCCAGGCTGGGCGGCGCTGACACATCGGTCGTCAAATCGGCGGGCAAGTCACTCAAGGTCACACTCGTGAAGGCATCGCGGGGGAACAACGGTTGTCGACAAGGATTTGTCGCAACCAGAACGGGCCGATTGTGCGGGCAAACGTACACTTCGCACCATGCAATCCAGCTCTCTCACCCTGCTTTTTGCAACCTTCGTGGTTGCGTCCCTGCTGACCAAGCTGTGGCTTGATGGCCGCCAGACCCGCCACGTGGCGCGTCACCGCGATGCCGTCCCGCCCGCCTTCGCCCAAGACGTGATGCTGAGCGCCCACCAACGGGCCGCGGCGTACACCCTCGACAAGCTGAAGTTTGGCCTGATCAGCACCAGCGTGAGCACCGCTATCCTGATCGGCTGGACTTTGCTGGGCGGTCTGGACCTGCTCAACACCGTCGTGCGTGAAGCCGTTCTGCCACGCTGGGGGGCGCTGCCCTACCAGCTGGCCTTGTTGGGCGCATTTGCCCTCATCGGCGCCGTCCTGGAGTGGCCGCTGGAGGCCTGGAACACCTTCAAGCTGGAACAACGCCACGGTTTCAACCGCATGACCTGGGGCATGTGGGTGGGCGATCAGGTCAAACAGATCCTGCTCACCTTGGTGCTGGGCGCCCCCCTGGCCGCGCTCATCCTGTGGATCATGGGCACAGCGGGGCCGCAATGGTGGTTGTGGGCGTGGGGTGCCTGGGTCAGCTTCACGCTGTTGCTGATGGTGATCTTTCCCATCTTCATCGCCCCCTTGTTCAACAAGTTCACCCCACTGGAAGACCTGGCTCTGATTGAACGCGTGAATGCGCTGATGGCCCGTTGCGGCTTCACCGCCAAGGGCTTCTTCGTGATGGATGGCAGCCGCCGCTCGGCCCATGCCAACGCCTATTTCACCGGTCTGGGCGCGGCCAAGCGCGTCGTGTTTTTCGACACCTTGCTGAGCAAACTCACCCACGGTGAAGTCGAAGCCGTACTGGCCCATGAACTCGGCCACTTCAAGCACCGCCATGTGCTCAAGCGCATGGTGATGATGTTCGTCATGAGCCTGCTGGGCTTTGCGCTGCTGGGCTGGCTGACGCAACAGATGTTCTTCTACACCGGCCTGGGTGTGCGCCCCAACCTGAGTGCCCCCAACGATGCCGTGGCCCTGCTGCTCTTCATGCTGACCCTGCCCCCCTTCATGTTCTTTGTCTCACCGGTGTTCGCTTACCTCTCGCGCCGCGACGAATATGAAGCCGACGCGTACGCCTGCGCGCAATCCAGCGGGCAGGATCTGTCTCAGGCGCTCATCAAGCTGTACAAAGACAACTCAGCCACCCTGACGCCCGACCCCGTGTACGTGAGCTTTTACTACTCTCACCCCCCTGCCCTAGAGCGACTGAGCGCCATGCAACAGCTCACCCAAGCGGCCACAGCATGAAGCGCCACGGCCACAACGCGCCCCAGCGGCGCCCGAACAAGTCCCGTGACGTCGACACCAGTCAGTGCCACGAGGGGCTGGTGGTGTCCACCCACGGCCGACACGTGGTGGTCGAATCGTCCGACGGTGAGCGGCTGATCTGCCACCCCCGCGGCAAGAAAAGCGAAGCCGTGGTCGGCGACCGTGTGCACTGGCAACACACCCTGGAAGGCGGCGACGAAGGCCTGATCGTTCAGGTGCAAGAGCGCCGCAACTTGCTCTATCGCCAAGACGAGTGGCGCAGCAAATCCTTCGCAGCCAACCTCGATCAGATGCTGATGTGGATTGCCGTCGAGCCCGTGTTCAGCGAAGCACAGCTCACTCGTGCCCTGCTGGCGGCCAAATCTGCCGACATCCCCGCCACCATCGTGCTCAACAAGGTTGACCTGCCCGGCGCGCCCGCTGCCCGCGAGCGCCTCGCGCCCTACAAGGCCATGGGCTACCCCGTGGTCGAGTTGTCGCTGAAGTCCGATACCGAGGTGGCCCGCGAGCAGGTCATGCCCTTGCTGGAAGGCAAAGCTACGCTGGTACTGGGGCCGTCCGGCTCTGGCAAGAGCACGCTGATCAACACCCTGTTGCCCCACGCCCGTGCCGAGGTGGGTGAGATCTCCCAAGCGCTGAACTCGGGCCGGCACACCACCACCACCAGCCTCTGGTATTGGCTGGACGACAGCCATCACAGCGCCATCATCGACTCGCCAGGCTTCCAGGAATTCGGGCTGCACCACATTGCCCCCACCGATTTGGCACGCTGGATGCCAGACATCGCCGCGCACATGAACGATTGCCGCTTCCACAACTGCACGCACCGGCAAGAGCCGGGCTGCGCGGTGCAAGCTGCCGTCGAACGAGGCGAAATCAGCCCCATTCGACTGAGTCTGTACACCGATCTGTTTGACGAACTCAGCCGCCCGCGCTGGTGAGCCACCTCATCTGAACAAGCAACTCTTCTGACACCATGACCGATCGCCTTGCCGACCTGCCCGCCACGCTCGAAGCCTACCAACAAGGCAGCATGCCCTTGCCTGATCTGGTCTGGGCCTGGCGCGACGCTGCCCATGGCCACGAGCCCGCCCTGCCCCAGCGCTACCTCGATGTGCTGGAGCGGGTGTTGAACCAAATGGAAAGTGCCGCGCTGTTCACCGAGGAAAGCTGCTCGTTCAGCCAGTCCGACATGGTCGGTGCGCTGGCAGACTGGCTGAGCCGGGCGCGCGCACTCTGAGCCACACGGCATCGCCCTCACCGGGCGACTGAAAAGCAAAAGGGCCGGATCATCCGGCCCTTGTTTCGTCTGCGTAGTGATCTGCTCAGCCGATGAGGTTGGCCAAGGACAGCAGCGCCAGCAGCAACATCCACAGCACCACCGAACGCCAGATCAAACCCACCACGCTGCGCAGGTGGGCCATTTGCGGCTCGGCGCCCGCAGTGCTGCCTTCGGCCTCAATCACTTCGGCGTCTTCACCCCGACTCAGGGTACGGCTCACATCGGGGCCGTCCACCGTCGGCGCCACTTGACCGCCCAAACGGACCCCCAGTGCCCCGGCGGCCGCCGACAAGATCGTGCCCTCGTTCGGACGCACCCACAACACCGCATGACGGCGCCAAGCGTCCACCGCATCTTCAAAGTTGCCCACCACGGCAAAACCAAATGCCGTCAGACGCGCCGGCACATAGTCCAACCAGGCAAACAAGGTTTGCGACAGGTTCATCAGGCGATCATGCGTGGCCGCTCCGGTCACCTGGCTGCGATACGACCAATAGCGGCTGGCAAATTCAGCCATGCGATACAAGATGGCACCCGCTGGCCCCAGTCCAACGGTCGACAAAGCCACAAACCAGAAGAAAACCCCAAACACGTGGCGGTGTGCGGCCAGCAGCGAATACTCCAGCACGTGACGCAGGATTTCGGTGCGGGGCAGTTCGCTGGCATCCAGATGACGCCAATGTGCCAGCAACTCACGCGCACGGTCTTCCCGACCGGCCTCGAGGGCATCACGGATGTCGGTAAAGTGGTGACTGAACTGCCGAAAGCCCAAGGTGAAATACAGCACGATCACATCCAGCAACAAGGCCAATACCGTGCTGTAACGATTCACCAAGGCATACACCACACCCATCAGCACCGCAGGTGCCGCGACCGTGATGGCCCACACCACCCGAGCATGCACCGGGGCACCGGCATCGAAGTTGCGACCGGCCCAACGCACCCAGCCCGACAACAAGTCATGGATGGGGTTCTGGTTGGCAAGGGGTTTGAGCTGTTCGACCAGCAAAGCGAACAGCACGGCAAAGAAGCTCATATGCAGATGATAGCTGCCTCGTCAGGCCCACACAGGCGGAATTGCGCAGAGCCTCTCATGCGGAGAGGAAGCGGTACAAATTACGCAACATCGCAGCCGTGGCACCCCAGATGAAGTACGGCTCCGTGCGCCCGGGTGCCGTCCAGGGCATGGCAAAAAACTCGGCCTGCCGATCCCCTACCGTGAACGCCCGCCGTTGGTGGTGCCGTGGGTCCATCAAAAAATCCAGCGGCACCTCGAAGGCTTCCGCAACCTCCCCCGGATCGGGCTGCAAGGCTAACCCCTGCTGCTCATGGGCCTCGGGCGTGATCAAACCCACCACGGGCGTGACCAGAAAGCCTGTGATCGTCGTGTAGGTGGGCATTTGACCCAAAATGCGCACCCGATCTGGCGCCAAGCCGGTCTCTTCCTGCGCCTCTCGCAAGGCCGTGGCTTCGGGGCTGCCGTCATCCGGCTCGCTGCGTCCACCCGGAAAGCTGATTTGCCCCGCGTGCTTGCTCAGGTGAGAGGTCCGCTGCGTGAGCAGCACCGTGGGCCGTGGCCGCATCACCAAGGGGATCAGCACCGCAGCGGGCGTGCTGCCCTGCACAGGCAATGCACGGTCCACCCGGACCTCAGGCGTCCACACCGGAGGCTGCAGGAAACGCTGCACCAACGCATCTCGGCGCCAAGCCTCGGCAGAGACCGCCGGAAGGTGCACGTCATGGCCCAGCAAATCGGCCGCATGGGGATCAAATATCAAAGCCATGGTGCCACCATAACAAAACAAAAGCCGCCTGGCTTTCGCAACAGGCGGCTTGGGAAGGCTGTTAACCGAGCGGGGCTCAGGCCAGCTTTTCCTTGATACGTGCAGACTTGCCGCTGCGCTGACGCAGGTAGTACAGCTTGGCACGACGGACATCACCACGACGCTTGACTTCGATCGAAGCGATCAGCGGGCTGTACAGTTGGAACGTACGCTCAACGCCTTCGCCGCTGGAGATCTTGCGGACGATGAAGCTGGAGTTCAGACCGCGGTTACGCTTGGCGATCACGACGCCTTCGTAAGCCTGAACGCGCTTACGGGTACCTTCAACCACGTTCACGCTGACGATCACGGTGTCGCCAGGGGCGAACGAAGGGATGTTCTTGTTCAGACGAGCAATTTCTTCTTGCTCGAGCTGTTGAATGATGTTGGCCATCAAAAGCTCCTTGATGATCTTGCCCGCGCTCAAAATCGGTCGACATGACCGGGATGAAAGAATACAGCCGGGTAGAGGATCGGAAAACCGCAGATTATAGCGTGAGTTGAGACAAAAAGTCTTCGTCTTTTTTCGATAGTTCGCCACGAGCTCGCGCAGCGTCGATCAATTCAGGACGACGACGGGCCGTGATGGCCAGTTGTTGCTCCCGGCGCCAGCGGGCAATCTTCGCGTGATGTCCCGACAACAGCACATCCGGCACCGCCGCCTCGCCCCCCGGTTCGTCGCCTTGTGCGGGCACGCTCAGCACCTCCGGGCGACTGTAGTGCGGACAATCCAGCAAACCATCCGAGAAACTGTCTTGCTCGTGGGAGGCCGCGTCATGCAGCACACCAGGCTGCAATCGAGCCACCGCATCCATCAGGGTCAAGGCAGGCAGTTCACCGCCTGACAGCACGTAATCCCCCAAGCTGACCTCTTCGTCCACATGGGCATCAATGAATCGCTGATCGATGCCTTCGTAACGACCGCACAACAGGACCGCACCCGGCCCTTCGGCCAATTGCTGGACACGTTGTTGTGTGAGCGGCTTGCCCGCCGGACTGAACAGGATCACCGGCAAACGCGGGGCGCCACCGGCCGACTGATCCGCCCGGATGGCACGCATGCAGCGCACCAAGGGCTCGACCAGCATCACCATGCCAGGCCCGCCACCAAATGGACGGTCATCCACACGACGGTACATGCCTTCAGCGTGATCCCGCAGCGGCCACAACCGCACGTCCACAGCACGCGACTCAAACGCGCGACGCGTCACACCCACCGTCTGAAACGGGGCGAACAATTCGGGAAAGAGAGTGATGACGTCGAAGCGAACGGCCATGATCGGACCCGTTCAACGCCGGGCTCAGTAATCGAGGCCCCAGTTGGCCACGATGCGCTTGTCGGCCAGACTGACGCTGTCGATGTACGCAGAAACAAAAGGAATGAGTCGCTCGGTGCCCTCTGCCTCGCAACGCAACACGCAGTTGGGGCCGGTCTCGATCAGATCCACCACTTGACCGAGGGCTTCACCCTCGCGGTTGACCACAGCCAGACCAATGAGGTCCACCCAGTAAAACTCATCACTGTCGGGAGTCGGGAAGGCGGAACGCGACACAAAAATGCGCGAGCCCTTCAACGCCTCAGCGGCATTGCGATCGTCCAGACCTTCTGCAGTCACCACGATCACATCGCCCTGCTCTCGCGCTTGTTTGACCTTGAGGAAACGAGGCGCAGACAAACGAGGAGGCACTTTGCTAGCAGCAGGCTTGGCAGCCTCTGCCACACCAGGCTTGGTCACTGCACCGGCAGCCGCTTCGGCTGGACGCAAGAACCACTTCTTGGTGCAAAAGAGCGCCTGAGGGTCGGCCGAGAAAGGTTGAACCTTGAGCCCGCCTTTGACACCCCAGGCGTCAACGATGCGCCCGACTTCTACCGCATCCTCGGGCCAGACGACTCCGTCTTCCAGCACCGGCGACTGTGTCGAGCGATCGTTCATGCAGCTTCAATCAAGCAGCAGGAGCGGCAGCCTTCTGGGCCAGACCGATCAGGCGGTTCACGGCGTCGGAAGGTTGAGCACCGTTCTTCACCCATGCGTCAACGCGATCCAGCGACAGGCGCAGGGTTTCAGCGTTGCCAGAAGCCACGGGGTTGTAGAAACCCACGCGCTCCAGGAAGCGACCGTCACGACGGTTCTTCTGTTCAGCGACGACGATGTTGTAGAAAGGGCGCTTCTTGGAGCCGCCACGTGCGAGTCGAATCACGACCATGATGTGTCCTTCAAATGGTGTTGAGCGGCTGATCTCCCCGGGAGACACTCAGGGTTAAACAGCCATAGGCCGAACAGGCACTCACCCGCTCAGACCGCGATCCGCCCCGCCTAGATACGCGTTGGTCCACTCTCACGCAGGTGAAAGCACCCAACTCGGGCCGGAAAACCGCGGATTATAGAGCCAAGTCGATCGCTTTGTGCAGCTTTTGCCTGAGCCTCAAGCTCGAAACATGAAATACGCCGCCCCGACCAGGCACAACGCTGCCCACACATAGTCCAGCTTGAAGGGCTGCCCAAGGTAAAACACGGCGAACGGCACAAACACGCTCAGGCTGATCACCTCCTGCATGACCTTGAGTTGTCCCACATTGAGCGACTGCGCGCCGATACGGTTGGCGGGCACCTGCAGCAAGTATTCAAACAGCGCGATACCCCAACTGACGAGCGCAGCCACGAACCACGGCTTGCTGGCCATGTTTTTGAGGTGGCCGTACCACGCAAAGGTCATGAACACATTGGACGCCACCAGCAACAGCGCGGTTTGCAGCGGGATGGGCAAGGCAGACGAAAGGCTGGAGAAGAGGCTGTTCATGGAGCACAGTCTATGTAACCTTGCACACACCTTGCCAAGAGGGGGCGACATCCGCTCGCCCATACCGGATAATCCCGGGTTTTGCGAACCCTCAGCTTACCGACGCGCCATGACCACGCCCACCCAACCGAACGCGCCCCTCACCTATGACCAGGCCGGTGTCAACTACGACCTGATCGACCCGCTGAAGGTCGCTGCCCAGCGCGCCGCCGCTGAAACGGGGGCCAACCTGGCCAGCCACGGCTTCTCGGAAGTGCTGGCCTCGCGCGGCGAATCGGCCTATGTGGTGGACGTGGGCCCGATGTACCTGGCTTCGATCGTGGAATGCCTGGGCACCAAGACCCTGGTGGCCGACGAGATGGCCACGCTGACGGGCAAGAGCTATTACGACGGCATTGCGCAAGACACGATTGCCATGGCCGTGAACGACCTGATCACCGTCGGCGCCACCCCGCTGGTGGTGCAGGCTTATTGGGCTGCCGGCGGCTCGGACTGGTTCGGCGACAAGATCCGCGCCAATGCACTGGTCGCGGGCTGGAAGAAGGCCTGCGAAATCTGCAATGTGGCCTGGGGCGGTGGTGAAACACCCGCACTGGCCGGCATCGTGGCAGACAACCGTGTCGACCTGGCCGCATCGTGCACCGGCATCATCAGCCCGAAGGAGCGCCTGTCGGTGGGCGACAAGCTGGGCGCAGGCGATGCCATCGTGCTGCTGGCCTCCAGCGGCATCCACGCCAACGGCCTGTCGCTGGCCCGCAAGCTGGCCGAGCGCCTGCCCAAGGGTTACCTGACCGACGTCGGCAACGGGCAGACCTACGGTGAAGCCCTGCTGGCCCCCACGGTGCTGTACTCCCCCGTGACCGAAGCCTTGGCCAAGGAAGGCATCATTCCTCACTACTGCGCAAACGTGACCGGTCACGGCTGGCGCAAGCTGCTGCGTCACCCCAAGGCACTGACCTACCGCATCACCGCCCTGCCAGACAAGACGCCCGTGCTGGCATTCATGCAACAGGAATGTGGCCTGGACGATCACGAAGCCTATGGCACCCTGAACATGGGCGCGGGCTTTGCCTTGTACGTGGCGGCCGATCAGGCGCAGCGCGTGGTCGAAGTGGCACAAGGTCTGGGCATTCCTGCGTTGGTAGCCGGCCGCGTGGAAGAGGGTCCCAAGCAGGTGGTCATCGAGCCCCTGAACGTCACCTACGGCGCAGAAGAACTGCAACTGCGCTGAACACTGGGCAGCGGGGCACAAGCCGTGTCCCGCATGTGTTCAGTACTCAATTTTTGCCAGGAATCGCCGATAAGGTCGCTAGGGAGCTTCAGGCCCTCTTTGGACACCATGAATGGTCCTGAGAGGTTTTTTGCCTGAAACAGAAGCAGGCCATGAATCGAGCCAAGATCCTGATTGCAGACGACGATGAATTGACCCTGGAAATGCTGGATGCAGCACTCCAGGATCATTACGACGTGTGCACCGTGACGGGCGGACGCCCCGCTGTTGAGAACGTGCAGCAAGACACCTTTGATCTGGTCTTGCTGGATGTGGACATGCCTGAGATGGATGGCTATGAAGCCTGCGAGTCCATCAAGGGCCAGTTCCCAGACCTGCCCGTGATATTCCTGTCCGCACGCGTCAACATCGACGAGCGACTTCGCGGCTACCGGGTCGGCGCGGATGATTACCTGACCAAGCCATTCGATGTGGCGGAATTGACCGCCAAGATTGAGCGTGCGGTCGAGCAACGCGCACGCCATCAAGCCTTGAACGGACAGTTCGAGGAGGCCATGAACACCGTCTTGAGTACGGCAGACATGTATGGCGAAGTGGGGCTGGTGCTGGAGTTTCAGCGGCAACTTTCCAGTTGCCATAGTTATCCCGAACTGGCCAACGCCTTCTTCAACTCGCTGGAGCGATTGGGGTTTGATGGCTGCCTGCGGCTATCTGGCCGCCAAGGCGTCTTGTCTCGCACGGCGCGAGCCGAATGCAGCGCCCTGGAGAATTCGATCCTTGATCACATCGAGGTGAAGAACGGCGTCAGCATTCAGCCCGTCGGTACAGACAACACCAGCTACAAGTACGGCAATGTGATCATGCTGGTGCGCAAACTGCCCCAGGCGCCCGATCCCAACCAATACAGCAGTGAAGAAATTGACCGTTTGGCGCGCGCGCGTGACAACGTCGCCCTGATGGCAGAAGGGCTACTCGCCCGGCTGCAATCCCTGGATGTTGAAAGCGAAAAGACTGACCTTGAGCACACGCAAAGACTTGTCGACCTCACCCGCGACACACTGGTGGACATTTCGGCGCAGCAACACGCCATTCGCGTTCAACTCGAACAAATCCTCCAGCACATGCATGCAGAAGTCGAAGAGTCGTTCATTCACCTTGGACTGAGCGAAACGCAGGAGGAGACACTCTCCAACACATTGCGTCGGCACATTAATCAAGCCATGAGCGTCTTTGACCAAAGCAACCAGATTGATCAGCACATGGCTCGACTGATCGCCAAACTGGCGTCCAACGGCTAATCGCCCAGATGAGTGCGCCCACGGCAAACCACGCCGACGCTCCCCCCACGCTTGAGCACGTTCGCTCAGGGCTGAAAGATGCGCTGACTGCGACCGTCACGTCTGTCTTGGTGGTGGCTGCTCTGGGCGGCATCTTCCTGAACATCGCACTGGCATTCATTCCGCATCAGTCGGACGAAGTGCGCATTGCGCGGATGGGGAGCGGCCTGCTGCTGACACTGATTGCCCTCGGGGCACTCGTGACCAAGCGATACCTGGGCATCCGGCGAGCCATCGCCTTCTTTGGCATTGCCGTGTATGTGCTGATCGTCGGCATCAGCATTTACTTGGGGTCAGGGGTCGGCTCCTCTGCGGCGGTCGTCCCAGCATGCCTCATCGTGGTCGCCGGCTTTGTACTGAGTGCCAGAGCCGCCATCTGGACCACACGTGTGGCCGTACTGGGAAGCCTGGCGCTGTTCGGGCTGGAATTCGGCGGGTGGATCAAAGGCATCAGCCAGGGGGCGGCGCCGCCGTCGCTGTCTTACGCAGTGGTTCAGGTCATCGTGTTCATGACCATCGGAACCGTGATTGCGCACTTCAGCCGGTTGTTCTGGAATGCGATGACCACGATTGAGCAAGCTCGCATGGAGCTTGAAAAAAAAGTGGAGATGCAGGATCAGACACAAGCCCGCTTGCTGGCCAGTGAGCGAGCCCTGATCGAACACAGAGAGCAACTGGAAGAGCTGGTGCTGGAACGCACCGAACGGTTGGCCCTGCAGCAGCAACACCTGCAAACCATCATCGAAGCCATGCCCCTGAGCATGAGCATCCGCGGACTGGACAATCGCTATCAGCTTTGCAACAGGGTGTTTGCGGGCTTGGCAGGGTCCAGCATGGACAAGCTGATTGGCCAGCGCGTGGAAGATGTGTTCGCACCCGCGGTGGCCGAGCAAATCATCAAGCACGATCACGAACTGCTGAGTGGCACCCCGCTGCTGCGTTACGAAATCGCCAATTTCTTGCCGGATGGTTCACGCAAAGATTACCTGACCACATCCATTACCCTGCCAGATCGCGATGGCAACCCCGCTGCCATCATGTCACTGACCGTCGACATTTCCGAGCAAAACGCCCTGTTGCGAGAATTGGCAGCGTCCAAGGTCGAGGCGGAGCAACTGGCCAAGGTCAAGAGCTCGTTCCTCGTGAACATGAGTCACGAGATCCGTACGCCCCTGCATGGCGTCCTGGGTCTGGCGCAACTGGGTCTGAACTTGCCACCATGCGATCCCCAGGTGAAAACGGTGTTGGAGCGCATCAGTCACTCTGGCAAGCATTTGCTTGGCGTCATCAACGACATCCTTGACTTCACCAAGATTGAAGCTGGCAAACTGCTAATTGAGCACACCCCCCTGTCACCGCAAGAACTGGCAGAAGACGCAATCGCCGTGATCGCCGAGCGGGCTCGTGACAAGGGGCTGGCACTGACCCTGCATTGCGAAGCAGCACCTCAAGCTGTGATGGGTGATCCGCTCCGCATCAATCAGATCTTGATCAACCTCTTGTCCAACGCGGTGAAGTTCACCGAGCAGGGCGAAGTTTCACTGACCATTTCTGCCAACGAGCGGCAACTGCGCTTTGCGGTCAAAGACACTGGCATTGGGATGCACCCTGACGCCCAGGCACGTGTGTTTGAGCCTTTTGAACAGGCGGACGGCTCCACATCGCGTCGGTATGGTGGCACGGGCTTGGGCCTGAGCATCAGCAAGCAATTGGCGCAATTGATGGGCGGCACCATTGAACTGGTGAGCGCGCTGGCAGAGGGCGCAACCTTCACGTTGTGCATCCCGCTGGAATTGGCCAATGCCCCAGCACCCACCGCCACGCCGCTGGCGGCCAAGGAGCAAGGGCCACGCCTGCGGGGCTTGCACATCTTGGCTGCCGATGATGTGGAGATCAACCGCGACATCGTGGCCACGCTGCTGGAGCAAGAAGGGGCCATCGTCGACTGCGTGGAAGATGGCAAGCGCACGGTCGAATTGCTGAAACAGCATGGCAAGGGTCATTACGACATCGTGCTGATGGATGTGCAAATGCCCGTGATGAACGGCTTGCAGGCCACTGAGTTGCTGCAGATGCGTGATCCGGACCTGCCCGTGGTGGCACTGACTGCACACGCCATGCCGGAAGAAACCCAGCGCTGCAAAGATGCCGGCATGATCGACCATCTGCCCAAGCCATTCGAGCCAGAGGATGTCATCCGCATGGTATTGAAGTGGTCACGCAGCAGAGCACAAGACACGATCAGCGGTGCACTGGATGAGGTCCCACCGCATTCCGAGCCCGCCGCCCGCGTGCTCGCATCGACACCGACAGTCACCGACTCCCCCCTGCTGGATATCCCCGCCGCACTGGCACGTTGCGCGGGCAAGGACGCCTTGCTGCGCAAGTTGTTGGGACGGTTCCACGACGAACAGCGCCTGTCCTTGCCCAATTGGGCGACATGGGTCGCACAAGATCCTGAGTTAGCGCGTCGACAAGCTCACACGATCAAGGGCTCGGCAGGCAACTTGGGTATGGCTGCGCTGTCCACACAAGCTGGCGTGCTGGAGGAAGCCTTGGTCCTGCGCGATGCCGTCCAGATTAGCTCGGCACTCCATCAGTTCCAGGCGGCGTTACAAACCCATCTGGAAGCACTGGCAGTGTGGTTGGCCGCCGACAAGTCGTAAGTACTTCGCGTACAATCGACGTTGACGGGCCTCCCTGCATGGGGGCGCGGCCAACCGGGTCAGGTCGGGAACGAAGCAGCCCTAACCGTTAGCCAACAGTGCCAGGTCAAGGCTCGTCACCTTATTTTGTTTGATGCCCCACGCGTCGCGGCTGGGACCGGACTTCCGCGAAGTTCGGGGCGCCACGCCTCTCTTTCAGCGACGGTCTATTCATGGCATCGACTCCCCTCTCTCCCGCGACAGCTCCCAGCGCCGGCCACACCACGGTCGCCATCGACTTGGGTGATCGCAGCTACGACATCCTGATCGGTGAGGGGTTGCTGCAAGAAGCGGCAACATTCGCTGGCCTGCCCAAATCATCCAAGGGCCTGATCGTCACCAACACCACCGTTGGCCCGCTGTACACAGCCCGTCTCCGCGAAGCCATTGCGCCCTTGCACAAAGAAGTGCTGGACGTTGAATTGCCAGATGGCGAACAGTACAAGGACTGGCCTGCACTGAACCAGATTTTCACCAAACTGCTGGAAGAAGCCGCCGACCGCAAGACCGTGTTGTATGCACTGGGCGGCGGCGTGGTAGGTGACATGACCGGCTTTGCCGCGGCCTGCTACATGCGCGGTGTCCCTTTTGTGCAAGTCCCCACCACCCTGCTGGCCCAGGTGGATTCGAGCGTGGGTGGCAAAACCGCCATCAACCACCCCGCCGGCAAGAACATGATCGGTGCGTTTTACCAGCCTCAGCGGGTGATTTGCGACTTGGTGACGCTCGATACCCTGCCCCAGCGCGAACTGCTGGCTGGTTTGGCTGAAGTCATCAAGTACGGCCCCATCGCCGATGCCGAGTTCCTGACCTGGCTGGAAGTCAACATGGATCGCCTGCTGGCCCGCGACCGCCAAGCGTTGAAACACGCCATCAAGCGCTCCTGCGAAATCAAGGCGTGGGTGGTGGGCCAGGACGAGAAGGAGTCGGGACTGCGCGCCATCCTGAACTACGGCCACACCTTTGGGCACGCCATCGAGGCAGGCTTGGGTTATGGCGAGTGGTTGCACGGTGAAGCGGTCGGCTGCGGCATGGTCATGGCTGCAGACCTGTCTGCACGCCTGGGATTGATCGATGCCGCCACTGCGA
Organism: Aquabacterium sp.; assembly: GCF_049317225.1. GTDB lineage: Bacteria > Pseudomonadota > Gammaproteobacteria > Burkholderiales > Burkholderiaceae_C > Aquabacterium. The sequence goes on from NZ_JBMOIR010000006.1 coordinate 111,082, forward strand.
CACGCATCACGGCCCTGATCGAACGCACAGGCCTGCCCACCAAGGGCCCCAATCTCGGCGCCGACCGCTATCTGGAATTGATGCAGGTCGACAAAAAGGCCGAGGGCGGAGAAATTCGCTTCGTGGTAATCGGGCCGCTGGGGCAAGCCGGCATGCGCCCAGCACCCGAGTCTGTGGTGCGCGACGTGATCGCCGCACATACCTGCTGATCCAGTCGACAGCCCATGACACTCGCTCCCTTCGCCAGCCATTCAGCGCAGACAAGGGGGCGCCGCTTCCCCGAGTCACCCGCCCCCACCCGCAGTGACTTCCAGCGCGACCGAGATCGGATCGTGCACTGCACGGCCTTCCGCAGATTGGTTTACAAGACGCAGGTCTTTCTCAACCACGAGGGCGACTTGTTTCGCACACGGTTGACCCACTCTTTGGAAGTTGCGCAGCTCGGCCGGTCCATTGCACGCTCACTGGGCCTCAACGAGGACCTGGTCGAAGCCGTGGCACTGGCTCACGATCTGGGCCACACGCCATTTGGGCACGCTGGTCAGGATGTCCTCAACGAATGCATGCAGACCCACGGCGGGTTCGAGCACAACCTGCAGTCGCTGCGTGTGGTGGATGAACTGGAAGAGCGCTACCCCGCTTACAACGGCCTCAATCTGGCGTTCGAAACGCGAGAAGGCATTCTCAAACACTGCTCTCGCAAGCACGCAGAGATGCTGGACGCCCGCGAGCCCGGTGGCGTGGGCCGACGCTTTCTGGATGGCACGCAACCCAGCCTTGAAGCACAGTTGTGCAACCTGGCCGATGAAATTGCCTACAACGCACACGACATTGATGACGGAGTCCGGTCAGGACTGATCACGATGACTCAACTGGAGGCCGTGCCCTTGTTCACTCGATTCCGGGACGAGGCCCTGTCCGAGTATCCGAACCTCCAGGGTCGCCGCTTGCTGTTCGACACCATCCGCCGCATGCTCTCGCAACAGGTGTACGACGTGATTGACGCCACCCGAGCCAACCTCGATCAGCATCGGCCCACATCGGCCGACGAGGCGCGTCAGTGCCCACCCCTTGTGCGATTCAGTCAGCCCATGCGCGAAGCCAGTACGGCACTGAAGCGTTTTCTGTTCAAAGAGTTGTATCGCCATCCGCAGGTGAATGAAACCACCGCCAAAGCCAAGCAGGTGCTGTCGGAGTTGTTTGCCGCCTATGTCGAACAGCCATCGGCCATGCGCGACGACTTCGCGCGCCGCGACGACCTGCATCGCGCCGTAGCGGACTACATCGCTGGCATGACAGACCGCTTTGCCGTGCGCGAGCACGAGCGGCTGACTGGGCGGAAGGTGTTTTGACGATGACTGCCTCCCACGGTCGTTTCAAGACGGCGCTGGTCATGATTGCGCGCAATGAGGCCCGCCTCATCTCGGCCGTGCTGCACAGCATGAAGCCATGGGTGGATGAGATGATCGTGCTCGACACCGGGTCCACCGATGACACCGTCGTGCTCGCGAAGACGGCAGGCGCTCGCGTGGCCCACTTCACTTGGGTCAACGACTTTTCGGCCGCACGCAATGCGGCACTGGATCTGAGCGACGCGGACTGGAACATCATCGTGGATGCCGACGAAGTCCTTCAGCACGGTGGCGAACAATTGCTGGACCTGCGTGAGCGGCAACCCGACTTCGTGGGACGGGTGGAGGTGTGTAGCGGCTATGGTGCAACAGGCACCTCAGGTTCGTCGCAGGAGGCATCCAGTTGGTTGCCTCGTGTGCTGCCCCACAGCGTCCGCTTTGAAGGTCGGATTCACGAGCAGCCATCTTCCACGCTGCCCAAGCGCAATCTGCCCATCCGATTCGACCACGATGGCTACCTGCCAGAGCAGATGCGTACCAAGGGCGACCGCAACCGCCAGTTACTTGAACTGGCCGTACAGCAAGCCCCTCACAACGCCTATTTGCACTACCAGTTGGGCAAGGACCATGAAGTGCACGACCGCTTTGAGCCAGCCTTGACAGCTTACGACCAGGCGCTGTCGTTGCTGCCCCCGGAGACAAGCCGTGAACCCAGTTGGCGCCACGACCTGGTGTTGCGCCGACTGTTCACGCTCAAGGCATTGGGCCATCTGTCTGAAGCGGTGCAATACGCCGAGACAGAAATGCCCACCTGGCCTGATTCGCCCGACTTTTACTTTGTCTTGGGCGATGTGTTGCTGGACTTCGTTGTGGCCAACCCGGAACAAGCCGGGCACTTGGTCCCCATGATTCGTCAAGCTTGGGAACGCTGCGTGGCGATCGGCGAGAACCCATCGCTGGAGGGCGCTGTGCATGGACGAGGCAGCGTGCTCGCCCGTCAGAACCTCAACCTGCTGGATCAGCTACTGGGAAGCTGATCCTCTTTTGCGAACTCACAGATAGTCGCGAATGTCACTCAGGCTGTTGAGCGATACCAGATCCATGTCGGTGGCCACAGGAATGGCCTCCACCTTGTAGCCCTTCGCCACAAGGTGGCCGATCAGGTACAGGAAGCCATGCTCACCCGTGTGGCCGCCCCACTTGCCTGGCAGCTCGTCTTGCAGCAACGACATGACGGCCTCCTTGCGAAACAGGAAGAGCCCCATCTCACGTTCGCCATGCGCTTGCTTCTCACTGCCGGCCTCGCGCGTTTCGACAACGCCCCTCACCTGCCCCTGCGCATCGCGCGTAACGATGGTGTACGGCTCATCAACGACCCGCGTCACGAAGGTGAAATCATTGACATGTGTCCGATGCACGCGCACCATCTCGCTGATCGTTTCCGCTTGCACAAACGGGATATCACCCCAGACCAGAATCACATGCTCGACGCAGGCATAGGCGGGTGAATCCTTGAAAAAGGACACCGCATGCCCCATGCCCCGGGGCTCGGGCTGCACCACGAGGTGTGCCGTATAGCCCCCCAACTGAAGGCTGGCGGCCACATCCGCTTGACCACCTGGACTGACCACCACCGTGGGCTGCGGATCATGGGGCCTCAACACATCCAGCAAACGCCAGAGAATGGGTTTGCCCTGTATGGGGTACAGCGTCTTGGGGTAAGGCAAGCCTGCCCGCGTGCCGCGACCCGCAGCCACAATCAACGCCCCGATCTTGTCCCGCTGTGTCTCGCTCATTTCAGATCCTTCAACAACGCAGTCCAAGTGTCAGTTTCGATTTTGATCGTCGCGATGCCCGCTTGATGGGCCGCTGTCAGCCCGGCCGCCGAGTCCTCGAACACCAGCGCGCGATCTGCAGACACGCCCACCATGTCCAAGGCCTTCAGAAAGCCCTCAGGTGACGGCTTGGCATGTGCCACGTCGTCCGCGCAGATCAAGGGGTTAAACAAATCGGTGTGTCCCAACTTGTTCAAACCCAGTGAGACGGTTCCGCGTGACCCCGAAGTCACCATGGCCAATCGGTGGGTGCGAGCAACGCGCTGGAGAAAGTCACCCGCCCCTGGCAAGGCCTGCAGGTTGCTGGCCATGAGGGTTCGCACCAAACCTTGCTTGGCTTGAACGAGTGACTGGACCTCGTCCTCGCGCAACATCACGCCCGCACGCTCAGCGCAAAACCGCACCGCATCTGCGGTCTTCAGTCCTGCGATGTCGGGGTAGTGAACCGCAAGTCCTTTGCCAGACAGCGCTTGCGTGAATGCCTGTGCATGCAGGGGCGAGGTGTCCGCGATCGTGCCATCAAAGTCAAAGATCAGCAGTTGCCTGGACTGCAGCAGACGCATCAAGGCCGAGGACATATCACCTCACCCGCGCATCAATGCATCCCGCCAAACGGCACGGTGCGTTCATCATGCAAGCTCATCACGAGTTGCGTGACCTTGTCACCATCATGTCGACCCTTGGCATCGAGGTTCTCGAACACATCCACGATGCGACGTACAGGCACGTCCTGGAAGCCGGCTTCATCGTAATCAACGTAGTTCTCCCCCTCGCCAGACTGGTTGACCAGCACGCAGTCAAACAACTCGTGCATGCCGTAAAAGCGCGCATCCGAGAGGTTGAGGTACTTGTGTGCGCCTTTGATGTAGTCGGAGGCGTGGTACGACGGTGTCTCGTAGTCGGCGCCGATATTGGTCACAAAGACCTTCAGTGCATGCTTGTTGTCTGCGATATTGCGCGCAATACCCGAAGACATGTAAGTGGGATACAGCGATGAGTGCTGCGTCCCTGCTGCGTAAATGATGATGTCGGCTTGCTGAAGGGCCAACTCGACCTTGGGCGATGCCGGCACGCGACAGTGGTGCCGCTCCAGGTAATAACGCTTCTCTGCGGCCGACAGCGTCTCGAAGCGGGCCTTGTCCAAGGACTCATCGAGCAGGTAGACGCGCTCCACACGCACGCTGGAACGCAACTCGACAATCTCTGCCTCGCTGTAGAGAATCTCACCGTTCTCGCGCAAGGCAACCAGTTTCTTGTCTTCGATGCTGGTGGGCAGAACCGTCCCCTTGAGCTTGAACAAGCGATCGATGAACAGCGTGGCCAACTCAATGTTGCGCTGGAAGACCAGGAACGCACCAGCATAGATGCAGTTCATGATGGAGCAGTCTGCGAACTTCAGTTGCTCACCCCGGATCTTTTCGATCACGTTCAACCCGGCCAGGAACTCACTGACGAACGAGCGCAATGCTGACCGAATCTTGGCTTGCTGAAATTGGATGTGCAGCAGCTTGTCGGTTTCCCCGCTGGCAAACGCGTTGAGTTGCGCCAGAACAGTCTCCCGCTGCGCGTCATCAGGAAAGCGGTAGCTGAAGACTTCGCAGTTGGCTGCGTAGTCCGGATCATCCTCTGGCAGCATCAACTCCTGCACTTTACGGAGATCGGAAGGGCCCAGCATGCCGAAAAACTTGCGGATTTCACCCGTCGACTTGCCATCGTCATAAGCATTCACGATCGACGTGACATGCAGACCTTGCCGACGCAGCAGCGCAGGGATCAAAGTTCCAGCGCCCCGCCCACCGTTGATGACGACCACGTTCAACATACGAAACTCCGAATCCTCAATTGAACAAGCGCGTGCCTTGCGACAAGGTGATCCAGTGCGCCGCGCGTGCAGACCAACTGTGTGCCGTCAGCACCTCAGCACGAGGCACATTCATCCGGGGCGTGGGATCCAGAATGCCATGCGCCTCCACAAGCTCACCCAGGTTGGGCTTGTTCGCGTTGTAAGTCACCACCAACTCTGATGGCAGCTGAGCCTCTGGCAAGGCTTCATTGGTATTGGTCAGGGACACAGCGCCCAGTGCACAGGCCGTGTACACGCGATCATGAACACCAGCCTCCCAGTTGGGATCGAAGTTCAGCAACCCACGGTAATGCGGCATGAGTCGGGCAATGTCCTGGTGCTTGACTTGACCAAAATAGCGGAAGCCGTCGATATCACCGAGCAATTCCTTCCAGCCGAACCCGAAGAAATCCACAGCGTGCCCCGCCAGACTCTTCATGGCTTCGATGCGCTTGTTGCGCTTGATCCATGAGTCAACGGCGATGATGAGTGAAAGATTCGACAAGGCCTCTTTCGCATGCCAGCCAAAGTGCTCACACAAGGTCAAGGCAGGAATTTGCTTGGCATCTGCCGCGAAGAGTCGGTCTGTCAGTTCATCACGACGCTGCGCGACGCCAACATTGAAGCGCGCGAACAAGTCCGCCAGTGATTCGTGTGCGGGACTGAACCCCAGCTCACTGCCCACCGTCCCCACCACGCACAGCTTGTTCTGCGTTTCGGCTTGCTCAACAGGGGTATTGAGTTGAGAGAAGTGCCCAAACGGCATGTAGTCCCAGCGCACGCCCAGGCTGGGGCCCAGCCACTGCGCATAGCCTCGCTCGGGTGACGCAAAGCCCAGTCGATGATCGGCCTGCGCTGCAACGATGTACTCGGACATGGCCGGGACGCGTGCCATGTCATAAATGATGGCATCCAGGAAGTACATGGTGACCGGCCCATGGGTGCACTCCCAAAGGCGCTTGTTGCCCACCCTGCAAGACAATGGGGGGCTGCCCAAGGACATGATCCCGGAGATCATGTCTGGCGACATACGGGCCATCTTGTCAGCATCGCGCGGGAGGCAACATGCGACCGCATGCAAACCCTGGCAACTCAAGCCAAAGGCAATGCGTTCGGCCACGCTTTCAACCACATTCAGAGGGTGGTCAAAGGCCACGACAAGATAGACAGGGTTGGTGCTCATGTGAAGACCCACAGACAATAGGCTGCAATGCGCTCACATTAGCGGACCTGGCACATGGCCAATCCCGGAAACAAACCGTTGAATCAACGCCTATTGAACCCGACTCAATCCGCAACCGCCAAGGCGATCACATCAAGTCAAGGTCTTCTGGCAATCCAAAGTCTGCTCGCTTGACCCGCGCATGCGTGCGCTCCTGGAGCGTCGTCTCCACTTTGGTCAGAACCAGTCGCATGTACGACGCGGACTCGGCCTGGCAAGGCTGCATGCGTTCATCCAGGTAGCTCATGCTGCCCACGCTAAATCGGTGCTCAAGCCAATCCATGTGCCAGAACCAATCCGTGTAGTGCAGCCACGAGCGTTCATTGAAGGCGCGCACATTCTCGGGGTCCTGCCAGGCGGCCTTCGCTTTTTCATGCGGCACATCGACCAGAAGCTGCCCCCCCACTTTGAGCAGGGTCAGGCAGTTGCTCATCAACAGTCGAATGTCTCGTGTCTTGGCCAGCACACCACTGGCCTTGATGACCGACACCGACTCAGGCGCCAGTTGCACAGGACCGGCGTAGCTGGTCTCAAAGCACAAAGGCCAGTCAATCTGCTCACTGAGATCCAACAAGGCATCGGGTTGTGTCGAGACGGTGCGATCCAGATTCAGAACACCCGGGATGTATTCGTCCCCGGCACTCAGATTGATCCCCTCCGGCGACCACGCCTCTTGGGGACGTCTTGCCTGATGGGTCGGACCATATCCGACGGCAAATGCCAGCACATCTGCATAGGACTCGATCGGGTCAAACGCCTTGAAGTTGTCGAGCTGACGCTGTGCGGCTTCGAAATAGGCTGGGGTACCAAACACCTCGGAGAAGAACGGCACCAGTGTGTCGCCATTGACCCAGAACACGCTGTCTTCATAGGCGGGGTGCGGCCCCGACATCGGCAACCGCTCCGACACCAGAGGTGTTCCCAGCGACAGACAAAGCGATGCACGCGCCTGCTCGAATCGACTGGATTCGTAAAAGTGCGCATTGAAGACGCATTTGGCTTGCTGAATGAACAGATCCCGCTCGGGCCCATACAGCGGTGCATCAAACATCGCGACACGGGCGCCGGTCGATTCAATCTGGTCCAGCATCACCTTGCGCCGCTCGTTGAGGCTGCCGATGAACAGCACATCAATCGGGCGATCGGCCAGCGGAATCAGGTCAGCTCGCTGAAGATACGGCGCATGCAGGATGGGAACAATCGGCACATCGTCCACATGAGGCGTGTAAGCCGGCACATTGCGTTCGTCATAGTCCACGACGGCTGACGAACCCAGCAAAGACATGTAGTCCGGCGTGACGTTGGCGCCACCCGCACCCAATTGCTCCAGGTTCACGAAGATGCAGGTGTAGCGTTGGCGCAAGCCCGGATCAAATCCAAGGTGCGCACCAAAGATCACATTGACTGCATCATGGCGCAAGCGATTCTTCGCCAGTGTGACCTCAGCACCCATGCGTCGAAACTGGTGCCTGAAGTACCGCGCCTGATCAAGAAAGCCCAGAGAGTGGATGTAGCCTGCGGGCTGAACAATGCACACATGGATCGTCGGCAGTGTCGTCATACTGGTTCTTTCTCTGCGGGCAGCGAAGCGGGAGGAAGGCCTTGATCCACGCGCTCCACCATGCGCTGCATCAAGTGCCCCAGATCTGAGGCAAAGCGCGAGCTGTCAAACAAGGGGGCGCTGTCTCGTGCATCCAGCAATGCCTGGCGCATTGCCGCTCGGAGCTCAGTCTCCTGAGCCAAAGCCACTGCCTTGTTCTCGTACTCGGTAAAGTTCTGGCAAATGAGTTCTGGCAACCCCACGGCGGACAGCAAGCTGCCTGCAACGCGTGAGGCAAAGGTCTGCCCCATCAGGCTCACAACCGGCACACCCGACCACAATGTGTCGCTGGTGGTCGTGTGCCCCCCGCATGGGAACGTATCGAGCGCCAAGTCAGCCAAAGCAATGCGTTGACGATGCCGGTCAATCTGCTCGAAATCGGCAAAGTACAGCCGATCCGGCGAAATGCCGCGTCGCGCTGCCTCCAGCCGCAAGCGCTGACGCACAGCATCATCCGGCACCAGCAACCACAAGACCCCAGCGGGTACCCGCTGCAAGATGCGGCACCACGAATCAAACAATTCGCGCGTGATCTTGTAGGACTGGTTGAAGCAAGCCATGACGATGGCATCTGGCGGCAAGCCGCACTCGTGTCTCGTGCGAGTGACCTCACGGTGTCGGCTGCTGTCATTAGGCTGATAGCAAATCGGCATTTGCGCAATGTGCTCCGTGTATGCCGACTGAGACGACAAAGGGGTCACCATCGGGTCACCGATGATGTAATCAATGAAGGGAGCGCCACAGGTTCCTGGATAGCCCAGCCATGCGACCTGAATGGGCGCAGGCCGAAAAGCAAATGTCGCCAGGCGCGTGTCCTGCGTAAAGCCCTTCAATTCAAACAGCACGTCGATGCCATCTGCTCGAATGCGGTCGGCCTGCTCTCTCGGCAGCATCTTGGCGCACTCTACAAAGTGATCTGCTGAAGCCACCACACGCCGACGAAGCGCACTCCCATCATCCGGACCGTGCGAATACAGGAACACCTCGAACTTCTGCCTGTCCAGTCGCTCCAGCACCTCGACCAACAGCATGCTGGTTGCGTGGTGATGGAAGTCGCATGACACCATGCCGACCTTGATCCGAGCCTGCGTATCACGCTTGGGATAGTGACCTGGGTCCTGCGGATGGATATGACGATAACGCCTCATGTCCCACATCGCCATCCATTTCTGCAGTTCCGGATCATCCGAAATGGACAGCAGACAGAACGGACTGATGGGCTCCGTGACGGATGCTTCCGTCAGCAAATCCATGGTGTCGGCCAACCGACCTTTGTCGTGATCCACCATGTCCCAGTCACATGCCCACGCACTGTAGTGCACCGCGTACATGGCCACATCCAGGGCTGTGGGATCCAGCACGGCCAACGTTCTGAAGCACTCCGCGGCTTGTGCGTGCTGGCGCAATTTCATGAGGCTGAAGCCCAACTGGCTGTAGGCCTCCTTGTCGTCGTGCTTGATCTGCAGCGCATTCAAGAAATGCGAAATCGCCTCTTGATGCTTGCCCATCTCTGCCAGACAGGCACCGGTCAACACATGGTGCCGTTCATCTCGCGTCACATCCGGTGGCAGTGCATTCAACACTGCCAGCGCCTCGGCAGGATCCTTCTGATCTCGATAGAGTTGAACCAACAAATGGTTGGTTACCAGGTTTGCCGGATCCAGCTTCAGTGAGGTGCGTGCAGCATCCATTGCTTCCGCACGCTGCCCCAGCTTGTTCAATGCGTGCGCCAGATTCAACCAGTACAGCGCGTCATGGGGCTCCAGTTTCACAGCCTCTTTGAATGAGGCGCATGCTTTGAGCCACTTCCCTGCCTTCTTGTAGGCAAGGCCATCGCTCCACAACTGATGTGCGCGCTTCGCATTTGAAGTCGATGCAGAAACACCCCCCCTTGAATGAGGGATCAAGTTTCGCGAGGCACGCGCCATGTCATTTCTCCTTCAAGTGTGCGATCAAGTGACCGATAAGGGGTTGCCGGTTCAGTCAGTGATCCGCGCCCTGCCGACTCTAGGTGACTGGTGTTGCAGCAAGGCTCGAATAAGACAGGCAAAGCCGGCACAGATTGCGACGCACCACATTTGCAAAAGTTGTCAAGCACCAGCCCTAAAGTTTTCGTGAGGTGCTCCCGATAACAGGTTCAACGAGCTAGCAAATGCGTGTTCGTGGTCCGGTTAGCCGGCCAATGGCTCAACAAGGCAATCGCCATTGATCCCTGAGGTTGACTAACGCCGGATGGCCATCAGGCCGCTCGCGTCTGCTTGATGAATGTCCGGCTGTCGCCGGTTAGTGATCGACCCAAAGGAGTTTTACCATGGCATCCACTGTCAACACCAACCTGGTTTCGCTCAACGCACAGCGCAACCTCTCTACCTCTCAATCTTCTCTGGCCACCTCCATGCAGCGCCTGTCTTCGGGTCTGCGTGTGAACTCTGCCAAGGACGACGCCGCCGGCCTGGCCATCTCCGAGCGCATGAATGCTCAAGTCAAGGGCATGAACGTCGCCGTTCGCAACGCCAACGACGGCATCTCGCTGGCTCAGACAGCTGAAGGCGCACTGGCCAAGGTTGGCGACTCGCTGCAACGCATGCGTGAACTGGCTGTGCAAGCCCGTAACGCCACCAACAGCAGCAGCGACCGCGACTCCCTGGACAAGGAATTCGGCGAACTGGCCAAGGAAATCCAGCGCGTTGTGGGCGGCACCACCTTCAACGGCAAGCACATCATTGGCAGCGATGCCGGCACCCTGACCTTCCAGGTTGGCGCCAACACCACCTCCGATGACACCATCGACCTGGTGACCACCAACATGGGCAGCGCAGCAACACTGAGCTCCGTGGCAGGCACTGACAATACCGGCTCCGGTCGCGCAGTGATCGACAGCTCGGCCACCGCAGGCGTGATCGCCACCGTGATCGACAACATCGACAAGGCCATCGACATGGTCAACGGTGAGCGCGCCACCATGGGTGCCTCGCAGAACCGCTTCGACGCCGTGATTTCGAACCTGCAGGTTTCGGTGGAGAACCAATCCGCCGCCAAGGCTCGCATCACTGATGCAGACTTCGCGACAGAAACCTCCAACCTGTCTCGCGCTCAGATCCTGCAACAAGCCGGTAATGCGATGGTCGCCCAAGCGAACCAGCTGCCACAGCAAGTGCTGAAGCTGCTGAGCTAATCAGCCAGCACCCAACAAAGCCCCGCCCTGGCGGGGCTTTTTCATTGCTCGACTGAGATTTGACCGTCATTTCAACCCCTTATCGCGGTTTTGCCAGCCGAACGCCTTGCCGACAATCACTCCAACAGGTTTCAAACCGTAGGACCTGTGGTCCGGCTCAGGGTCGGGTGTTGATGACAACACCGCAGGCGCTTCCGCCGGGAGTCACCGGCTTCTTGTGGAGTGTTCGAAATGGCACAAACGATCAACACCAATCTGGTTTCGCTCAATGCGCAGCGCAACCTCAATACATCCCAGTCATCCCTGTCGACCGCCATGCAGCGCCTGTCTTCCGGCCTGCGCGTCAACTCTGCAAAGGATGATGCCGCCGGCCTGGCCATCGCTGAGCGCATGAACGCCCAGGTCCGTGGCATGAATGTGGCCGCACGCAATGCCAACGATGGCATCTCGCTGGCTCAGGTGGCAGAAGGCGCACTGAGCAAGATTGGCGACTCGCTGCAACGTATGCGTGAACTGGCTGTTCAGGCTCGCAACGCCAGCAACTCCTCCAGCGACATGGATTCGCTGGACAAGGAGTTTGGCGAACTGGCCAAGGAAATTCAGCGCGTCATCGGCGGCACCACCTTCAACGGCAAACACATCATCGGCAGCGATGCTGGCACGCTGACCTTCCAGATTGGTGCCAACACATCGGGCGACGACACCATTGATGTGGCCACCACCAACATGGGTGCTGCGGCATTGATCTCATCCGTCGCCGGTACAGACAACACGGGCTCCGGTCGCAACGTGATCGACAGCACGGCTACCGTCGGCTCGCTCGCGACGGTCATTGACGGCATCGACAAAGCGCTCGACTTCGTGAATGACACCCGGGCGACGTTCGGCGCAACGCAGTCTCGCTTCGACGCCATCATCTCCAACCTGCAGGTGGCTGCAGAAAATCAGACTGCTGCACGCAGCCGCATCATGGACGCGGACTTCGCCGCAGAAACAGCGAACCTGTCGCGAGCACAGATCCTGCAACAAGCAGGCAATGCGATGGTGGCCCAGGCCAACCAGTTGCCACAACAGGTTCTCAAACTGCTGGGCGGTTGATTTCGGATCTTTACATCTTCGCCAGGCTCGATACCATTAAGTTTCGAGTCGCAGCGTCGAAATGGCTGATGTCTGCGATTGGCAGAGTCAGCCATTTGCACATCTGCTCGGCTCGTAGCCGCATCTGGAGCGCATCATGACCAGCACCACTTCCGCAACACTGACGTCCCTCGGACTGGGCAGCGGCCTGGATGCGGAAAGCATCGTGACGAAGCTGGTTGCCTTGGAGCGCCAGCCGATCACCAAACTGCAGACCGAAGCAAGCACGATACAAAGCAAGATTTCGGCTTTCGGAAAAATTCAGTCTGCTGTTTCCACGCTGCGAGATGCAGCGGCCAAACTGACGTCACCCGACCTCTGGTCAAGCACTGCAGCGACATCGTCAGACGAGACCATTGCCAAAGTCACGACCTCCAGCGGTGCAGCAACCGGCAACTATTCGGTCGTGGTCAGCAGCCTCGCCGCAGCACAAACCACCGTCACCGCCGCCTCCGTTGCCTCGTCAACCGCCACCGTCGGCTCCGGCACTTTGACCATCGACATTGGCTCATGGGCCGCAGACAACACATTCACGCAAAAGTCCGGCACTTCGTCGGTCAGCATCACGATTGCCAGCACAGATACGCTGGAAGGTATCCGCGACAAAATCAACAGCAGTGGCGCGGCCATCAAAGCGTCGATTGTCAAAGACGCCAGCACGGGTGCTGCCAAACTGGCTCTGAACTCGACAGCAACAGGGGCATCCAACGGCTTCCGGATTCAGGCGGATGCCAGCAGTACCGCTGGCGTTGCAGCGCTCGCCTTTGATCCTGCCAACAGCACAACTGGCACCACTCGCACACAGGCCGCCACCAACGCCTCGGCCACGATCAACGGCATTTCGGTCAACTCCGAGACCAATACCATCTCCGGTGCATTGACTGGCATCGACATCAAAGTCAGTAAAGTCAGCGGCACTGCGGTCAGTGTCAATGTCGATCAAGACAACACCACCATCACCGCCGCCATTCAGGCGTTTGCGACGGCTTACAGCTCGCTCTACAGCACCATCAAGTCCAACACCAAATACGACGACAGCACCAAGACTGCAGCAGCACTTCAGGGCGACACGACTGCGGTCGGCATGGGTAATCGCCTCAGGACAATGTTAGGGGCGAGCAGCGCGGCCTCAAGCGTGTTCTCATCGCTGTCGAGTTTGGGCCTCCAGGTTCAAAGCGGCGGCGCACTGACCGTCAACAGCACCAAATTGACCAGTGCACTGAGCAATCTGGCAGAAGTGAAAAAGGCCTTTGCGGCGGCGGATACCACAGGCAGTGGTGCGGACGGCTTCGCAACCCGCTTTCGTTCGCTTGCCGACGAACTGCTCGGCACAGAAGGGCCACTGACCAGTCGCACGAGCGGCTTGAACACACTGGTCAAGAACAACAGCAAGCGTCAGGACGAGTTGGATGCAAGGGCCACGCTGTACGAGAAGCGCTTGCGCGCACAGTACTCGGCACTGGACACCAAGATGTCCCAGATCAGCAGTACCAGCAACTATGTGACGCAGATGATCAATACGTTGAACGCGTCGAATAAAAGCAGCAGTTGATCGCCCCCGAAGGCCTTAAGTTTTCGCAACTCCTGCCGATAGTGAGCTTAAATCCATCGAAATAAGCAGTAAAACCAGTCTTATTTCGATTCATGAAAAGCAACACCGCGGTTAATAGGACTGCATCATGGCTTCGGTCACCCCCTCAGCAACAGTAGATGGCATCGACCCCGGTCTGATGGTCGGTGCTGTCGCGCAGGCGTCTCGTCCGAAATCCGAAATGTCGGATGCAGTGACCTCCGTTGACACGGAAGCGCGCATCTCGTCAGACGGCATGCTCCAGAACGCCTTGGCGGCGGTTGTGGACAGCAGCATGCGCATGGCGCAACCTGCAACTTGGCAGAGCAAGGCCGCTTTCAGCAGCCAGCCCGATGTTGTCAGCGCGACCAGCAAGGTGGATGCACCGTCCGTCAAGTTCTCGGTTCAGGTTGATCAGTTGGCATCGCCCCAGGTCACCACCGCCACCATGTTCGCGCCGTTCTCCACCACCGTTGGCATTGGCAACATCAACTTGTCTCTGGGTGAGTGGAATTCAAGCCTCAGCAGCTTCACGCCCAACCCTAACTGGCCCAAGGCCAGCGTCACGGCCGGCCCCGGGGACGTCAGCGTTGAAAAGCTGCGCGATCGCATCAACGCTGCAGGTGTGGGTGTCGTTGCCAATGTAATCAGTGACGCAACAGGCACCTACCTGTTGCTCCGCTCATCAGGATCGGGCGCACACCACGGATTCAAAGTTTCCGTCGACACCGCTGCAACTGCTGAGCCCACGCAAGCCGCTGCCCTTCAATCTTTGGGATTCAATCCAGCCGCGAGCGCGGAGGGCATGAAGCTCGCGCAGGCTGCGCAAGACGCCGAACTCAGTATTGATGGACAGGCCGTGACGTCATCGTCCAATCTGGTCCAAGATGCGGTTGCAGGCGTGGACCTGACCCTGAAAGCCATCAGCGACAAGCCTGTCGAAATCAAAGTCGACACCGACCGCGCCAGCCTCAAGAGCCTGGCTCGTGATTTCGTGTCGTCGTTCAACGAACTCCAGCAGCAACTGGAAGACCGTCCGCGCAACGACTCACCGGTTCGCGATGATGCGCAAGCCGTGCAGGCGAACCTGGCCAATATCTGGCAATCCTCCGACCACCCCGAGTTGAAGCGACAGCTCAGCCAACTCGGCATCCGAATGGATGATCAAGGGGCGTTGCAACTGGATGAGCGCAAGCTGGATGCCACGCTGGCAAAGCTGCCATCTGAAGGCGTGAACCTGCAAGCAATGGCGCAAATGGTGAGCAACAACTCCATTCAGACGTCTGCACAGAATGCTGCGGCGAAGCCGTCTCAGCCTACCCCTGGCAGTCAGGATCAAGGTACGAGCCCCTTGGCGAAGCAGCGCTTGATCGAGCGCTACACCGAAGCCTCGATCCCCGAAAACGCACCCTGATTCCCAGCCAATTCAACGGTTCCTGAGCACCCTTAGCGTTCAAGCTGCACACGTTGATGCCGATAACAAATCAACGCTGTTATCAGCACCAACCGCAAGAGTCTCAAGATGTACGCCACCGCCACAGGTTCATCAGTCAGCATGTTCAGTTCGCGCAATGTGAGCAACGCATACCGCCAGATTGACGTCCAGACCGGGGTCAACGGCGCGTCTGATCACCAGCTGATCAGCATGCTCTTCAACGGATTCTTCCAAAGCATTGGGCAGGCTCGTGTCGCCATGCAAAAGGGCGAGATTCCGGAAAAGTGTGCCGCGATCACCAAATGCGTTCGCATCGTCGATGAAGGGCTGAAGGCCAGTCTCAATCTGCAACAAGGCGGCGAGCTGGCTCAACAGTTGAACGATCTGTACGAATACGTGACACGTCGCTTGACGCAAGCCAATCTCCGCAATGATGTCGATGCACTCGATGAATGCGTCCGACTGCTCTCTCCGATTCGTGAAGCCTGGGATGCTGTCGCCCCCGGCCACAACGATGCCCCTCGCGCAGCCATGGAGATCCGAGCATGAACGCCCCCGAACTCATCTCCACAGCAGAAGACGATGTGCTGACCAGTAACCTTCTGAGTTACTACGAGGCCATCGAGCACGCGAGCCACGACATGCTCAACGCCGCCCGCAACGGCGACTGGGATACGGTTGTCAAACTTGAAGGCGCTTGCGCCGTCTTGATCGCCCAACTCAAGCATGCGTCCGAGTCTCGCGTCCTCGGGCAGGACGAAATGGCACTCAAGACGAGGATCATGCAAAGAATTCTCGTGAACGATGCCGAGATTCGCAATCTGGCTGAGCCATGGATCAACGACCTTGGTCGTATGATGGGCGCCCCTACAGAGCCGCACAAGATGCACTGATCTTCGTGTTTCCATGAGCAATGCCTTGACCTCTCGCGCTGCGGACACAGCGCTGGATGATTTCCGCCTCACCTCCTCCGTGGAGGTGAACGGCCTTTTGCGCCAGATGCAAAGCAGCAACACGCTGATCACCCTCAGCGGGCCTGAAGGTCACAGCTACACCACCCTCCTCTGGAGCGTTGACGAACCTCGCGGCACCATCAGTTTCAGCGGCGACAGCCGCAACGCGGGACTCCGCGCACTCCTTGCCTCAGGCGAAGTGCAGGCCGTGGCTTACCTTGACAGCATCAAGGTGCAGTTCGAGGTTGATGGTCTCATTCAAGTCCACGGCGGACAACACGAAATCATCAACGCCCGCTATCCGCGCGAGCTGTACCGCTTTCAGCGACGTTCGGCGTTTCGGGTCAAGCCTTTCATCAGCACAGGCCCCGTCGCCAGCTTCCAGCACCCAGCCAGCCCAGACAACATGGTTGCATTGCGTGTGCTGGACGTCAGCTTGAGCGGTGTTGCACTGCTGCTGCCCGACAACGTTCCTGCCATCGCCTCAGGCACCAAGGTTCCCAACTGCCAGTTGCGACTGGACGAAGAGACCTGGCTGGACGTCAGTTTGGTGATCCATCACGCCACGCCACTACCGGAGATCAAAGGTTTCCGGCTGGGTTGCGAGATCCACGACCTGGAGCCCGGCGACCGGAGCCTCCAGCAGTACATCAATCAGACACAAAAGCGTCATCTGGCCCTCGCTCCGCGCAAGGATTGACCTTGATCGCATTCATGAGCCCGATCGGCTGATAGCATCGGGCTCATGACCGTGTCTACATCTACTCCCTGGGTGATTGCCACCCGCGAAAGCCGCCTGGCCCTGTGGCAGGCCGAGCACGTCCGCGACATCCTGCAACGTCGCTTTGGACGCACCGTGAACCTCTTGGGCATGACCACCAAGGGTGACCAGATTCTGGATCGGGCATTGTCCAAGGTCGGTGGCAAGGGCTTGTTTGTCAAAGAACTCGAAGTCGCACTCGAGGAAGGCCGAGCCGATCTGGCGGTGCACTCCTTGAAAGACGTCCCCATGGAGTTGCCCGAGGGCTTTGTCCTGGCAGCCATCATGGAACGCGAAGATCCTCGCGATGCCTTCGTGTCCAACCGCTTTAACACGTTTGAGGAGTTGCCCCAGGGCGCCATCGTCGGCACATCCAGCCTGCGTCGACTGGTGCAGCTTCGGGCGCAGCGGCCAGACCTGAAAATCGAAGCGTTGCGCGGCAACCTGGACACCCGCTTGCGCAAGCTCGATGACGGGCAATACGACGCCATCATCCTCGCCGCAGCGGGGCTGAAGCGCCTGGGCTTGGCCGCACGCATCAAACAAGTGATCGACACCGATGTCATGCTGCCCGCAGCCGGACAAGGTGCACTGGGCATCGAGATCCGCAGTAACCACCCTGAGCTCCTGAACGCCCTGCAGTTGCTCGCGCATCAGCCAACATGGCTGGCCACACTGGCAGAGCGCGGCGTATCGCGGGCCATGGGGGGCAGTTGCTCCATGCCACTGGCCGCCTTTGCGGAATGGCACGGCGACACGCTGCATCTTCGCGCACTGCTCGGACACCCTGAGCATGCCCAAATCATCTGCGCAGAAGTGAGCAGTTGCCCGCAGTCCGACGCCGATGCGGACGCGATGGGGCGCCGCGTGGCCGCCGCGCTGAAAGAGCAGGCTGGCCCCGAATGGCTGGCCGCACTGACACTTTGAAGCAGGTCAAGGACATGCGCCTGCTGGTGACCCGGCCCGAACCACAAGCGTCGGCGTGGGTCGCAAACCTTCAGGCGAAAGGCTTTGACGCGCAAGCCCTGCCGCTGATGGCAATTTCGGGCCCGACTGATCCCGCGCCCGTGGTGGAGACTTGGCGGCAACTGCATACCCATCGCCTGTTGATGTTCGTCAGCCCTGCGGCGGCAGAGTGGTTTTTCCGCCTTCGGCCGGCAGACTGCCACTGGCCCGCAACCACCCTCGCGGCCTGCCCTGGCCCCGGAACGGCACGCACGCTCTCGGAACTGGGCGCCACATGCGGTTTGGCACGCGAGGCCATTGTTTGCCCGGACGTGAACGCCGAACAGTTTGACTCCGAGTCACTGTGGCCGTTGCTGCGTCCATTAGCGTGGCCACAGCAGTCCGTCCGCATCATCAGCGGTGGCGATGCCCGAGAAGCACAAGGCCGAAACTGGCTCACCGATCAACTCACCCAGTGCGGCGCACAGGTCTTGCCACTCTTGACTTACACGCGAGGCGCCGGCACCTGGACCCCCCGTGAGTCAGCACTGGCACATGCAGCCATTCGGGCACCGGATCAACATCTGTGGCTCTTCAGCAGTTCACAAGCGATTGATCACCTCACGCACACGCACCTGCCAGCCATCGCGGAAGCCACCGATTCGCTTTGGCACAAGGCCACCGCACTGTGCACACACCCGAGAATCGCGGAAAGTGCCCGGAAATTGGGCATCGACCACATCATCCAATGCAGACCGACCCTTGATGCCGTGGTTCAGGCACTACGCCAGCATGGTGCAGGCCACCCCACGTCTCACTGAGATGGCATCAATGCGGCACGTCTATACAATGAATTCATTGTGAGCGACGCAAACACCCCCTCCCCCGAAGCCACGCCGACACCTGCGCCCGCAGCTGTTTCGAGCGTGACGGTTCAACCCCATACCGCCAACTGGGTACGCTGGGCGGCGGCCGCCTTGTGCGTTGCCACGGGCTGCAGCGCCTGGGTAGCCTGGCAAGCACAAAAGCGCGTACAGGGTCTCGAACAGGAGTTGGTACGCCGGCAGCAGGACACACAGACACGAGCAGCCGAGGCGAACGTGCTTGCCAAGCAAGCGCAAGAGTTGTCTCGCGAGTCCGCCGCACGCACTGCTCTGCTCGAAACACGTCTCGCGGAGGTGGCGCTGCAACGCACACAGGTGGAGGATCTGATCCGCACCCTCAGCCAATCCCGGGATGAAAACCTCTTGGCTGACATCGATGCCAGCCTGCGTGTGGCCACTCAGCAAGCCACACTGACAGGCAGTGCAGAGCCCTTGGTCACCGCACTTCAGTCGGCTGACACGCGCCTCAGTCGGGCCAACCAGCCCCGCCTCGACAACGTCAGGCGCGCTGTCGCCAAAGATCTGGATCGCGTGAAGGCCACGCGAATTGCCGACCTGAGTGCATTGAGTATTCACCTGGATGAGGCCACTCGACTGCTTGACGAGGTCCCCTTGCTCAATCAGCCAACAACGGTAGCGCCACCCACATCTGGCAAAACACTCACCACCATGCCCAAGGCCAAGCCAGGCGCCGTGAATCAGCCGACGATCGCTGCATCAACCGCCGATGCGTCGGATGCAGAGCCTTCTTGGGCGCAAGGCATCCTGAACTGGACCAAGAGTGCAGCCAATACGGTTTGGCAGGAAACCAGAACACTGATCCGCCTGACGCGCGTCAATCAACCTGAAGGCATGCTGGTGTCCCCGGAACAAGGCTTTTTCCTGCGCGAAAACATCAAACTGCGCCTGCTGAATGCTCGCCTGGCGATTCTGAGTCGTCAGACAGCTCTGGCGACCGCTGATCTCCAGCAGGTGTCACAAGCCATTCCGCGCTATTTCGACACGGAGTCCAGAAAGACCCAGTTGTTGCAATCCATGGTGAAAGATGTGGTCGCCCAGTGTCAGCAGACTGCCCTGCCTCGCCCTGACGACACATTGGCAGCACTGGCCGCCGTGTCTGGTGGCCGCTGAACGGACAAAAGGACAGCTCCTCTCATGCGCTCCATCGTCTGGTTACTCCTGCTTGCTGTCGTTGCTGTCGTGGGTGCCACCGCGCTCGGCGCGAACGACGGCCTGGTCATGATCTATTGGTTGGGTTGGAGGGCGGATATCTCGCTCAACCTGTTTCTGCTCAGCCTGATTCTCTTTTTCCTGGCCATCTACACACTGATCCGCGGCCTGGACAGCCTGCTGGCCTTACCCGAGCGCGCCAAGAAATGGCGGACTGCACAACGAGACCGCCTGGCGCAGGCCGCACTGCGAGAGGGCCTGGCCCTTTATCTTGCGGGGCGCTACACGCGCTCACACAAGGCTTGCCAAAAAGCCATTTCCATTCAGGCGGACACACCTGATCTGGCATTGGATGCAGAATTCACGGCGCTGGCACACCTTCTGTCTGCCGGCAGCCTACATCGCCTGCAGGACCGCACCCGCCGAGATGAGCAACTGGTGCGCGCGCTGGACATGTCACAGTTGACGCGCAAGCCCCGCGCGACAGAGGAAGGCGCCCGACTGCTTGGTGCAGAGTGGGCCTTGGAAGATCGCGATGCCAACCGGGCTCTGCGAGATTTGAGCGAACTGCCACCTGGCGTGGCACGCAGAACGCAGGCGCTGCGCTTGAAGTTGCAAGCGACTCGACTGGCGAGACAGCCTGTGGAAGCCTTGCGGACAGCGCGCCTTCTGGCCAAGCACCAAGGGTTCACTTCGACCGCAGCAGAAGGATTGCTCCGCACCCTGGCAACCGAGACACTGGAAGCAGCCAGGGACGCAGATCAACTGCGTCAACTCTGGCAGATGCTGGACAAGCAGGACAAGCAGGACCCGCTGATCGTGGCGTACGCCGCGCACCGCATGGGCATGTTGGGCGCACACATTGAGGCCAGACAGTGGATTGCACCATTCTGGGACAAGCTGGGACAACTGCCTTCTGACGCAATCGAAGCCTTGTCCGGGGCACTCAGCGAAAATTTGTTGGGCTTGGAAGCCGAGTGGCTACCTCGACTGGACGCCACAACCCCATTGGCTTTGCGCAACCCCAGCATTGCACTCACCTTGGGTCTAGCGTTGGCTGAGCGCCAATTGTGGGGCAAGGCACGCGGCATGCTTTTGTCTGCAGCCAACGACCTGCAACTCGACCTCTCTCGTCGCCGCACCGCTTGGGCCAAGCTCGGCGAACTTTCAGAACGTGAGCACCGTCCTGAGGAGGCCGCACGTTTCTTCCGACTCTCAGCCGTCCCAGAGCGCGACTGAATTAGAAAAAACACAACACAGCTTCACACAAACAATAAAAGCATGCTATAGTCTCACTTCTCGGCGGCTGTAGCTCAGTTGGATAGAGTACTTGGCTACGAACCAAGGGGTCGTGGGTTCGAATCCTGCCAGCCGCACCAACA
>NZ_JBMOIR010000007.1:0-131274 GCF_049317225.1 Aquabacterium sp.
TCTCGACCTATACCTTGGCAAGGTATCGCTCTACCAACTGAGCTAATCCCGCATTGATTCGCTTTACGCAGATGCTCTGGCATTGCTGCCTGCTTTGCTGCGTCGATCACCACCGGAAGCAGTGATCAGCGAAGAATTGAACTATAGCGCATTTTTGCCAGCTTCGTCAATGCGCTCGAACTTTTTTCAGTGTTTCAGCGTCTCGTTGTTCGATGCCGACACTGCTGCCGCCTCGGGCTGAGCCTCCACCTTGGCCTCTTCCTCTGGCAGGGCCTCAGGCTGACGCTCCAAGGCGACTTCCAGCACCTTATCGATCCATTTGACGGGCACGATCTCAATCGACCCCTTCACGTTTTCAGGGATCTCAGCCAGATCCTTGACGTTTTCTTCAGGGATCAGCACGGTCTTGATACCACCACGGTGCGCGGCCAGCAGCTTCTCCTTCAGGCCACCGATCGCCGTGACCTCGCCACGCAGGGTGATTTCACCCGTCATGGCCACGTCCGCACGCACCGGAATGCCTGTCAAGGCCGACACAAAGGCCGTCGTCATGGCCGCCCCCGCAGACGGACCGTCTTTGGGTGTGGCGCCATCCGGCACGTGGATGTGGATGTCGCGCTTCTCGAACAACTCGTCCTTGATGCCCAGACGGCGTGCACGGCTGCGCACCACCGAGCGAGCGGCTTCCACCGATTCCTTCATCACGTCGCCCAGTTGCCCGGTACGGATGATGTTGCCCTTGCCGGGCATGATCGCGGCTTCGATGGTCAGCAGATCGCCACCCACTTCGGTCCATGCCAAGCCCACGACCTGACCCACCTGGTTCTCCTTCGTGGCTTCGCCATAGCTGTACTTGCGCACACCCAGGAAATCATTCAGGTTCTCGTCTGTCACAACCACCTTGTCGGTGTACTGCTTGAGCGCAAAGCCCTTGACCGTCTTGCGACAGATCTTGGAAACCTCGCGTTCCAGCGAACGCACCCCTGCCTCGCGGGTGTAGTAGCGGATGATGCCGCGGATGGCGCTTTCCGCCACTTCCAACTCGCCATCCTTCACGCCGTTGTTCTTGATCTGCTTGGGCAGCAAATACGTCTGAACGATGTGCACCTTCTCGTCCTCGGTGTACCCAGCCAGACGAATCACCTCCATCCGGTCCAGCAGCGCGGGCGGGATGTTCAGCGAGTTCGATGTGGCGACGAACATCACGTCCGACAGGTCGAAATCCACTTCGATGTAGTGATCACCAAAGGTGTGGTTCTGCTCAGGGTCGAGCACCTCCAGCAGTGCCGACGAAGGGTCACCACGGAAGTCCATGCCGAGCTTGTCGATTTCGTCCAGCAAGAACAAAGGGTTACGCACACCCACCTTGCTCAGGCTCTGCAACACCTTGCCAGGCATCGAGCCGATGTAGGTGCGACGGTGACCACGGATTTCAGCCTCGTCACGCACACCACCCAAGGCCATGCGAACGAACTTTCGCCCCGTGGCGCGGGCAATCGACTGCCCCAGCGAGGTCTTGCCGACGCCGGGTGGCCCCACCAGGCACAGGATGGGCGCCTTCACCTTGTCCACGCGCTGCTGGACTGCGAGGTACTCAAGGATGCGCTCCTTGACCTTGTCGAGGCCATAGTGCTCTTCGTTCAGCACCGATTCGGCATGTGCCAGATCGTGCTTCACCTTGGACTTCTTGCTCCATGGCAGGCTCACCAAGGTGTCGATGTAGTTGCGCACCACGGTAGCCTCTGCTGACATCGGCGACATCAGCTTGAGCTTCTTCAGTTCGGCTTCAGCCTTCTTGCGTGCTTCCTTGGGCATGCGCGCGGCTTCGACCTTTTTGGTCAGCTCTTCGAGGTCTGCACCCTCTTCGCCTTCGCCCAACTCCTTCTGAATGGCCTTGACCTGTTCGTTCAGGTAGTACTCGCGCTGCGACTTCTCCATCTGGCGCTTCACGCGACCACGGATGCGCTTTTCCACTTGCAGGATGTCGACTTCGTGCTCCAGTTGCTCCAGCAACTTTTCGAGACGCTGCGACACCGAGAACAGATCCAGCACCGACTGCTTGGCTTCCAGCTTCAGAGGCAGGTGTGCCGCAATGGTGTCAGCCAGACGACCGGGATCATCAATGCCCGAAATCGACGTCAGGATTTCAGGCGGAATTTTCTTGTTGAGCTTGACGTACTGGTCAAACTGCTGCGTAACCGCACGGCGCAGGGCCTCAACCTCTGGGGTCACATCGCCTTCGGGCTGGATGGGCGACACCTCGGCGGTGAAATACTCGCCGGTGTCATCGATCGACAGTGTGTTGGCACGCTGAACGCCTTCCACGAGCACCTTGACGGTCCCGTCGGGCAGTTTCAGCAATTGCAGGATGCTGGACACGCAACCGATATCGAACATGTCCTCGGCTTTGGGCTCGTCCTTGCCTGCAGCCTTTTGAGCCACCAGCATGATCTGTCGACCCGCTTCCATCGCAGCTTCCAGGGCCTTGATGGACTTGGGGCGCCCCACGAACAGCGGGATCACCATGTGCGGGAAGACCACCACATCGCGCAGCGGCAGCAGCGGCAGCTTAATGGGGTCAGATGGAAGAATCGGATGTCCAGACATATAGGGCTCACTTTCTCTGACGCCCACTTGGGGCCTCATCGACAAAACACAAGGGCACCGCGAAAACCAAAAGACAGGTTTTCAGCGATGCCCCCTCGAGCGCTTCACGCGCGCTCAGGCACTGGCCTTGGCCTGTTCCCGATACACCAACAACGGCTTGGCGTTCTCTTCAATGGTGGACTCATCAATGACCACCTTCTGCACGCCCTCCTGTGCGGGCAGTTCGAACATCGTATCCAGCAATGACTGTTCCAGAATAGAGCGCAATCCACGAGCCCCGGTCTTGCGGGCGAGCGCCTTGCGGGCGATGGCATGCAAGGCGGCCGGGCGGATTTCGAGTTCCACACCATCCATATCCAGCAGTTGCTGGTACTGCTTGACGAGCGCATTTTTCGGCTCGGTCAGGATCTGGATCAACGCATCTTCGGTCAACTCGCCCAGGGTGGCCACGACCGGCATCCGACCGATCAGTTCGGGGATGATGCCGAACTTGATCAGGTCTTCGGGTTCCACTTCGCGGAATACCTCGGACACCTTGCGCTCTTCCTTGCTCTGGACTTCTGCTGCAAAACCGATGCCGGACTTCACGGAGCGGGCCTGAATGATCTTTTCCAGACCATCGAACGCGCCACCGCAGATGAACAAGATGTTCGTCGTGTCGATCTGCAAGAAATCCTGGTTCGGATGCTTGCGACCACCTTGGGGTGGCACCGACGCCATCGTGCCCTCGATCAGCTTGAGCAGGGCCTGCTGCACACCCTCACCCGACACGTCGCGGGTGATGGAGGGGTTGTCAGACTTGCGAGAAATCTTGTCGATTTCGTCGATGTACACAATGCCGCGCTGCGCCTTCTCCACCTCGTAGTTGCAGTTCTGGAGCAACTTCTGGATGATGTTTTCGACGTCTTCACCCACATAGCCGGCTTCGGTCAGTGTGGTCGCATCGGCGATCACAAACGGTACGTTCAGCAGGCGAGCCAGGGTCTGAGCCAGCAAGGTCTTACCCGAGCCGGTAGGGCCGATCAGCAAAATATTGCTCTTGGCCAACTCGACGTCGGGCTTCTTGCCATCGCCCTGCCCCATGTGCTTGAGGCGCTTGTAGTGGTTGTACACCGCCACCGACAGAGTACGCTTGGCAATGTCCTGCCCGATCACATACTGGTCCAGGCTGGACTTGATTTCGGAGGGCGTCGGCAGGTCACTGCGTGCGGGGCGGGAGGCCTCGGCTTCGGCCGCCACCTCGTCACGGATGATGTCATTGCACAAGTCAATGCATTCATCGCAAATGAAGACGGACGGGCCGGCGATGAGCTTTTTCACCTCATGCTGACTCTTTCCGCAGAAAGAGCAGTAAAGGATTTTTTCGCTAGAGGAGCCTTTTTTATCGGGCATAGAGCAGGCCTGTCAGAGAGTCGGCAAGAAAATCAAGGGCATCATAAGTCAAGAGCCCCCACGTCTAATCCACCAAATTGGTGCGCTGTGGCACTACTTTTACCGGACACCATTTGATGTGGTGAGGGCGAGCAACTTACTGACGCTTCTCGATCACCTTGTCGATGAGTCCGTAAGTGGCAGCTTCGGCTGCCGACATGTAGTAATCGCGTTCAGTGTCATTCTGGATCTTGTCCAGAGGCTGGCCGGAACGCTCCGCCAGAATCTTGTTGAGTTGCTCACGCGTCTTGAGAATCTCACGTGCGTGAATTTCGATGTCCGTGGCTTGACCTTGCGCACCGCCCAAAGGTTGGTGGATCATGATCTTGCTGTTCGGCAGCGCAAAGCGCTTGCCCTTGGCGCCTGCCGCCAGCAGGAAGGCCCCCATCGAAGCCGCCATGCCCATGCACAGTGTCGACACATCGGGTTTGATGAACTGCATGGTGTCGAAAATCGACATGCCAGCGCTCACACTGCCACCGGGCGAATTGATGTACAGCGAGATGTCCTTGTCAGGATTTTCGCTTTCCAGGAACAGCAACTGTGCGACGACCAAGTTGGCCGTTTGATCGTTCACCGGCCCCACCAGGAAGATCACACGCTCACGCAACAGACGGCTGTAGATGTCGTAGGCGCGCTCGCCACGACCCGATTGCTCGATCACCATGGGGACCATGCCCAGGTTCTGAATATCCAGTGCGCTCATAAGCTTCCTTCGGTGCAGCCCTGCCTGAGGGGCAAGACCCGTTTATTGAGTTTCGGACGATTATGACGTGCGAAAAGGCCGACTCTAAGGCGGGAAAAGCCGCCCTGCGCCGGCCCACGTCATTCCGTTGTATGCATGCATACAAAAGATTCGCACAAAACAAAAGGCACCTGCCCCTGAAGGGGATGCAGGTGCCTTGTCAGGCGCAACCTGTTGGCTACGCCCTGGTGCGAGACCCAATTAGCCTTGTTGGCCCATCAGTTCTTCGAAGCTCATCGGCTTGTCGGTGACCTTGGCCTTCGACAGGATGAAGTCAGCCACGTTGCCTTCGATGACAACAGCTTCCACTTCCGCCATGCGCTGACGGTCGCTCATGTACCAAGCAACGACTTGAGCGGGTTGCTCGTAGCTTTGTGCCAGTTCGTTGATGTGAGCTTGCAGTTGCTCAGGCTTGGCAGCCAGGTCATTGGCCTTCACCAGTTCAGCCACAGTCAGGCCCAAGCGCACGCGACGCTCAGCTTGAGGCTTGAACATTTCGGCAGGAATCGGAGCCTTGTCCGCGTCAGGAATGCCACGAGCCTTCAAGTCAGCGCGAGCACCTTCCAGCAGACGCTCGGTTTCAGCATCAACCAGGGCCTTAGGCAGGTCGAAGTCGACCAGCTTCAGCAGGGCTTCCATGGCGGCAGCCTTGTTGCGGGCAGCGATGCGGAACTTGACTTCGCGCTCGAGGTTGCGCTTGATGTCGGAACGCAGGGTATCGATGGAGCCATCGGCCAGGCCCAGGCTCTTGATGAACTCTTCGTTGAGTTCGGGCAGGTTCTGGGCTTCAACCTTCTTGACGGTGACCAGGAAATCCGCTTCCTTGCCAGCGACATCCTTGCCGTGGTAGTCCTCGGGGAAGGCCAGAGGGAAAGTCTTGGACTCACCAGCCTTCATGCCGCGGACAGCCTTCTCGAACGCTTCGAGCATTTGGCCTTCGCCCACCAGGAACTGGAAGCCTTCAGCCTTGCCGCCGTCGAAAGGCACGCCGTCGATCTTGCCTTCGAAGTCGATGGTCACGCGGTCGCCGTCAGCAGCGCCTTCGGAGGCCGGACGCTGAGCGAACGTGCGACGTTGCTTGCGCAGGATCTCAACGGTACGGTCGATGGCAGCGTCGTTGACTTCAGCAGTCGCGCGCTCGACTTCGGCCGAAGCCAGATCGCCGATGGCCACTTCAGGATAGACCTCGAAGGTGGCGTCGAACTGCAGTTGACCTTCAGCTGCATCACCCTCCTTCTCGGAGATGGTGGGCTGACCAGCCACGCGCAAACCGGCTTCGTGAGCAGCCTTGGCGAAGGCAACGCCCAGTTGGTCGTTCACGACTTCGTACTGCACGGAATAGCCGTAGCGCTGGGCCACAACATTCATCGGCACCTTGCCAGGGCGGAAGCCGTCGGCCTTGGTGGTGCGCTGCAGCTTCTTGAGGCGAGCGTCGACTTCGTTTTTGAGGGCGTCGGCTGCCAGCGACAGCGTGATGCGGCGCTCCAGCTTGTCGAGGGTCTCCACGGTGATAGCCATGTTTTGAACTCGCAGAATGAGTATTTAAGAAAAATCGTCTGGTGCGCGGGGGGGGACTCGAACCCCCACACCATTGCTGGCGTCAGGACCTAAACCTGGTGCGTCTACCAATTTCGCCACCCGCGCGCTGACTTAGAAAGTTTGCCCGGCGAGCCGGACGAGCCGACCACCGAACATAGCAATTTGGTCCAAACCGTAGATTCTAGCGCGGCTCAGACCAAGTTTTGAGCACTCAAGCGGGTGTCGAACCCTCTCGTCGCACTCGGAACCAAGCCGCGTACATGGCCGGCAATGCCAGCAGGGTCAGCGCCGTCGCCACGATCAGGCCACCCATGATGGCCACAGCCATCGGGCCCCAGAAGGTGCTGCGGCTCAGCGGAATCATGGCGAGGACTGCCGCAGCTGCCGTCAGGACGATGGGGCGGAAACGACGCACCGCAGCATCCACGATGGCATCCCAAGCGGCCACGCCCAGCGCACGATCCTGCTCGATCTGGTCGATCAGGATCACCGAGTTGCGCATGATCATGCCCATCAAGGCGATCACGCCGAGCAGTGCCACGAAGCCGAAGGGGCGATCCAAAGCCAGCAAGGCCATCGCCACGCCCGCGATCCCCATGGGCCCGGTCAGGAAGACCAACAGCGCGCGCGAGAAGCTCTGCAACTGCAGCATCAGCAGCGTGAAGATGATGAACAGCATGGTGGGAAGGTTGGCCATGATCGAGCCCTGCCCCTTGCTGCTCTCTTCGGTCGTCCCCGCGACCGCTACGCGATAGCCTGCCGGCATGCGTTGCTGCAGTTCCTGCATCTTGGGCCACAAGGCAGTGGTCACTGTCGGGCCTTGCACGCCATCGCGCACGTCCCCTTGCACGGTGACGGCAAACAAGCGGCCTTCACGCCACAGCACGCCGGGCTCCCAAACCAGCTGAGGCTTGGCCACCTGCAACAAGGGAATCATGCGACCGGTGGCAGAAGGCACATAGGCGCTGTCCAGCGACTCCAGGGTCACACGCTCGGATTGCGGCGCACGCAACTCGATGTCGATCAGGCGATCGCTCTCGCGATATTGGCCCACGATCGTGCCGGAGGTCTGCGTGCGCAAAGCCTGGGAAATCGACTGCGTGGTCACACCCAAGGCACGGGCCTTGTCCTGATCCACTTCCAGACGCAGGGATTTGACCGACTCGTTCCAGTTGTCGTTGATGCCATGCATGTCTTTGTGAGCCCGCATGATGGCCTTGGCCTCGTCTGCAAAGCGGCGCAAGGTCACAACGTCAGGCCCCTCCAGGCGGAACTGAACCGGATAGGCCACTGGTGGCCCGTTCGGCAACAGCTTTACCCGGGCACGCAACTCCGGAAACTCCTCAGCCATCACCGTCACCAAGCGATGACGCAACGCCTCACGAGCCGCAAAACTTTCCGGCAACACGACCGCCTGGCTGACGTTGGTTTGCGGGAAGATTTGATCCAGCGGCAGATAGAAGCGCGGCAGACCTGAGCCCACCCAGGTGCTGACCGACTTGACGCCCGGCTCCTTCAGGAGACGTGCCTCAAATCGCCGAGCCATGTCTTCGGTAGCCTGGAAGCTGCTGCCTTCCGGCAGCCACAGATCCACCAGAATTTCCGGACGGTTGGAGTCCGGGAAAAACTGCTGCTGCACCTTCCCCATCCCCATGACACCCAGAACCAATGCCCCGATCGTCAAGCCAATGGTGATCCAGCGGTGTTCCACACACCAGTTCACCAGCTTTTTGAAACGGCTGTAGAACGGGGTGTCGTACAGATCTTCGTCGCTGCCATGCGCGATCTTGGGCTTGGTTCGCAGCAGTTGCTGCCCCAAGTAAGGCACAAAGTACACCGACACCAGCCAGGAGATGACCAAGGCCGCAGCAGTCACCGCAAAAATGGCAAAGGTGTATTCACCTGTCGCTGAATTGGCCATCCCGATGGGGAGAAAACCAGCGGCGGTGATCAACGTGCCGGTCAGCATGGGCATGGCCGTCAGGTTGTAAGCCGCCGTCGCGGCGTGCACCTTGTCATAGCCTTCTTCCAGCTTGTGGACCATCATTTCCACGGCGATGATGGCGTCATCCACGAGCAGGCCCAGCGCGATGATGAGCGCCCCAAGCGAGATCTTGTGCAGCCCCACGCCCCAGAACTTCATCACCAGGAAGGTCAAGGCGAGCACCAAAGGAATGGTGATGGCCACGATCAACCCAGGCCACACGTCCAGGCGCCAGGGCTTGGTATGCAGGCCCAGACTGAGGAAGCTCACACCCAGCACCACCACCACAGCCTCAATCAGCACTTTGACAAACTCGCCCACCGAACTCGACACTGTGGCGGGCTGGTTTTGAATCTGATCCAGTTCGATACCGGCGGGCAGATCGTGGCGAATGTGTTCAGTCGCTTCGGACAAACTCTTGCCCAGCGCAATGATGTCCCCGCCCTTGGCCATGGAAACACCCAGCGCGATCACTTCTTTGCCTTGATGGCGAACCTTGGTCGCTGGCGGATCCTGGTAGGCACGCGTAACCGTTGCGATGTCACCCAGCTTGACGCTGCGAGCTTGGCCAGTAACCGGATTCATCACGCGGATCGGCAACACACGCAGTTGATCGACCGACTGGAATGCGCCATTGACGCGCATCTGCACATTGGCCTGCTCGCCAGCATAGACCCCACCGCCTTCGACGGCGTTTTGAGCATTCAGCTGCGCAATCACCTGGTTCATGTCGATGCCCAGCTCAGCCAGGCGGCGCTGAGGAATCTCGATGAAAACCTTTTCCGGCTGCACGCCCCACAACTCGACCTTCGCGACGTTGGGAATACGCAGCATGTCGGAGCGCACACGCTCGGCAAATTGACGCAACTCTTCATGCGAGAAGCCGTCTGCCGAGATCGCATAAATCGACCCGTACACATCCCCGAATTCGTCATTGAAGAACGGCCCCATCACGCCTTGCGGCAAGGTGTAGCGCATGTCGCCGACCTTCTTTCGCACCTGATACCAAAGATTGGGAATCTCCTTGGGGGGCGAACTGTCCTTGACCATCATGATGGTCAAGGATTCACCCGGCTTGGTGTAAGAGCGGATTTTGTCGGCGTACGGCACTTCCTGGAGCGTGCGCTCGATCTTGTCCGTCACCTGCTCAGCCACTTGCTGAGCGGTGGCGCCGGGCCAGTAGGTTCGCACCACCATGGCGCGAAACGCAAAGGGAGGATCTTCGTCCTGACCCAAAGTAAAGTAAGCCGCAACCCCCAAAACCATCAGAACGATCATCAGATAGCGGGTCAGCGCCGGGTGTTCCAACGCCCACAACGAGATGTTGAAGCGCTGCTTGCCAGACCAGGACGTGTTCGTACCGTTACTCACCGGTGTTTCTCCGTGCGCTGGTTATTTGGATGCCGCAGAAGCTGGCACCGAAGCGGGCGTGACAGCATCTGGTTGGTAGCGGCGCACCTTTTGACCCTCGGTCAACACATGCACGCCGGCGGTCACCACTTCCTGACCAGGATTCAGGCCTTTGCTCACCAGAATCACATTGCCGCTGATGTCTGCAGTCACCACGGGCACGGTCTTCACGGTCATGGATTGCCCATCAAGCACCCACACCGCTGAATGTCCGCCCTTCTCGACCAGTGCGTTGAGGGGAACACGCAAGCCACCGTTGGCTCGCACCGTGGTGTTGAGCATGACCGTCGCCGTCTGACCCAGGCCGAAATGATCGCTGCCCACATCCGCCTTCGCCAGGTAGGTGCGTGTGACCGGATCCGCTGCGGCCGCCATTTCCCGCAGGGTCACCGGCGCCCAATCGGCGCTGCCCCAACGGCGAACTTTCAAGGCACCGGGCTTGCCAATCAGCGCGCGCACCGCTGCCCCCATGTCTTCCGGCACGGAAAACACCGCATCACGGGCACCATCATGAGCCAAGGTGAGCACCGGCTGGCCGGCAGCGACAACTTGGCCAGGCTCCAGATCCACAGAGGTGATGACACCCGCTGCGTCTGCCACCAATGCCGAATAATTGGCCTGATTGGTCTGGACACCGGCCTGGGCGCGTGCCTGCTGCAAGCTGGCTTGTGCCGCACGGTTGGCGGTTTCGTGACGCTCAAGCTCTGCCGAGCTGATGAAGCCTTGTGCGCGCAATTCGGTGAAACGCTTCAGATTGGAGGCCGAGAGTGCCGCATTGGCCTCTGCAGCTGCCACACCTGCACGGGCCGCATCCTGAACAAGACGCAAATCCTGCGGATCAAGCTGCGCCAGTACCTGCCCTGCCTTGACGGCTTGCCCCAGAACCACCGCACGCTGCACCACCTTGCCCCCCACGCGGAACCCCAGTCGGGACTCATGTCGCGCACGGATGTCTGCCGCGAACTCACGCTCCAGCACGCCCCCCGCGTCGGTCAGAACCATGGTGCGCACAGCGCGCACCGGCGCCTCAGTTGGCTGCGGCTTGCTACAAGCAACCAGCAAACTCAGGCAAAGGGGCATCACAACACAGGCAGAGGCCTTGGTCCAGCGCATGGTGTTCATTCTTGTCGTCATAGAAAAATGGGGCCGGAAAGCTGCCTGGCTCACGCCCTCGGCATGCCTCTTCCCGACATCACAGGCCGCCATAGTAACTGACTCGCGGGTCAGTAAGAAATTTAAGGTCTTCCTTTGCCTGCTTCCCGACACATGGACAATAGGGCCCGCAGCAGACTTTGAGCCATGACCGACCGTTCACAACCGCCCTCAGCCCCCTCTCCCGCAACCGACGCGCCCCCCCAGGACGCTCGGCCGGAGCGGCTCGCACACACCTTCCCTCGCCCCGGCAGCAGTCTTTATCACGCACTGAAGGTGGTGCCAGCACAACAGCGCGCCCCCCTCGAAACCTGGCTGACGTGGTGGCACGAGACCGCCCTCATTCCTTATGAGGTGCGAGACCCCGGTGTTGCCGAGCAAAAGCTGACTTGGTGGCTGAGTGAACTCAAGCGTGTCGAGCAAGGGCAAGCGCAACACCCGCTGTTGCAGCGCATCAAGGCCTTCGCCCTGCTGCCAAACTCCCCGACATGGCCGGAGTGGCCTCTGTGGTCACAACAGATCGAGGGTCTGATTCAGTTGGTCCATCAAACACGCTGGCTGGACGATGGCAGCCTGCAGCGACATGCACGACAAACCACCGGTGCTGCGGCAGAAAGTGCTGCGGTCCTGCTGGGCGCCACGAGCGACGCTGCCCGCTCGGCAGCCAATCTGTTGGGCGTCGGCTTGCGTCAAGCCCATCAACTGGGTCGATTGGGACAGGATGCACGCGCAGGTTGGGTCAATGTGGCCATTGATGTCTTGCAGACCCACGACGTCAAGGCTCACCAACTTACCCGACCGGACGCCCAACAAGTGCCCGCGGGCTGGTCCGCCCTGCTGGGGCATTTGCACGCACAGGCCCATGCAAGCCTCGATCAGGGGCTGTCAGCCATTCGAGCACTGCCACGCTCCGAGCAGCGCGCGTTGAGACCCCTGATGGTGTTGGCCCACATTCAATTGGCGCAAATGGCGGCAGTCGCCAATGGTGGCGATCTGGTGTTGCATCAGCGCATCGTCCTCACCCCACTCATGAAGAGCTGGATCAGTCAGAAGGTCCGCTGGGGACTGTTGAAGTAGGCCCTGTCACCCGTCGGGCGAATGGCGCAGCCAGAGGCTCACCGACAAACAGTCCTTGCTGCGGCCACAGAACGCTTTTCCAGTAGGCCTCAATGGCCGTGGCGCCCTGCAAATAAAACAGCAGCAAGGCCTGAGGGTGGGGAAACTTCTGCAAATGGGCACACGGCTCACTGGCAGTGCCATAGCTGGCCGTTGCACCAGCATCGATCCACGACAGTGCCGTCATTTGCCCGTGAGGTTTGTCGAGCACACCGCCAAACGACGTCAGATGATCCGCCAGCGCACCGGGCAGGAAATGCACGGTCTCCAGATGGTCGACCATGGTTCGCCCTGTCAGATAGATGAGTACACGGTCGGCATCGCGCAAGGCGTCAGCCTGATCCAGTACAACGTCGACCCCCAATTTAGGCTGGAGTCCCGCAGGCGGAAACAAGCTTCTGCGACGACTTCTCACTTCATCGCTGGTGGTGACAAAGTGGGCTGCCACCGGCAAACCGCCCCGAAGTCCCAAAGTGCCATCAGCGCTGACACCTCGGTCAATCAAGGCTTTGGCTGCCGGAATGTCTTTGGAGGCCAGCAGCATACTCAAACGCATGTGATGCTCTGAATAGGGGCGAGATGACGCCGAGCCGAAATAAGAAGATGGACGTGTCGGTGCGCAGGTGTTGCTGCAGACCTTGGGATCAAAACCCATTGCAAGCGCCCCCGTGATGGCATTGCACTCGACGGCGTAAGGCAAGCGCCAGATCAAAGCGAGCGCCTGAACCCGCTCCCCGAAGTGCGAGTCGATTTTCTTGCGCAGCTCCTCAAATTCCGCTGACGTCAAGGTGCCTTTGACCGGCAAGCGCACGTGCAAGACCTGGCCTTCAGGAATATGACGAGCCTTGAGGTAGTAGGCCCCCACCTGCACGGAATAAGGATCGTCATCGTTGATGACCACCCCCAGGTCCTTGGACTGAAGCTGCCCATACACACGGGGCACCGTCATCCACCGTCGAGCGGGCTGAGCTTGAGACGCAGGCGTGGCACCGCTGGCGGCTGCAGCCGGCGAGTCAGGCACAGCCAAGCTCTGCCCGGCGCCAAGCAAGCAGAGACACCACAGCACAAGCACGCCTCGCATGGCGCCGAAGAAGCGGGAAAAGTACATGAATGTCATGAGAACCCGAACATTCGCACCAAGAAGGTTCGTAAAACAGCTCAAGCCCAGGATTATTTCGCCGATTGAGGGTAGATCCCATGTTTCGAAACCTGGTTCCCAAGAGGATGCCCCCCAGATGAGCGACACCCCACACAACTCGACGTCCATCCAAGTGCTCAGCCGAATGTTTTCGCTGCTGGACACACTGGCGCAGGAAGGCGATGCTGTCTCGCTTAAGGTCATCAGCGAGAGGACCAGCCTTCACCCATCCACCGCGCACCGGATCTTGAACGATTTGGCCGTGGGAGGCATGGTGGAGCGTTGCGGCCCGGGCAGCTACCGACTGGGCATGCGCTTGCTGGAGCTTGGCAACCTCGTCAAGGCTCGGCTGGATGTGCGCGAACTGGCTGTCAGACCCATGCAAGACCTCCATCGACTGACTGGGCAGCCCATTGCCTTGTTTGTCAGACAAGATGACGAGGCTTTGTGCGTCGAGCGAACCGTGAGTGAACGCGCTGGGGTACAGGTCACCCGCGTGATGGGCCTGAGACTGCCGCTCATTTCAAGCGCAGCGGGCAAGGTTTTGCTGCTGAACGACTCGGCCAGCAGCTTGCAAGCCTTGGTCCCGATCGGCACGCGCCCGGATCTGTTGCAACTGGAGCTTCAGCAAATTCGCCAAAGCGGTTTGGCACAAGACCGAGATGCCCGCGATGCTGGTGGCTACAGTGCGGCCGTGCCCGTGCTCGATGACATGGGGCACATTTGTGCAAGCCTGAGCCTGACCAGTGCCAACCAACCCCTTCAGCCTGAGTGGCTGGATGCTCTGCGCGGCTGTGCGCAGAGGGTGTCAAACTCTTTAGGCTGGCAGCACAGTTGAGCACACACCCATCCAAAAAGAAAACCGCGCCCCAAATTGGGAGGCGCCGTTTTCGTTTGGGATGGATGCCAGCACCACTACTTGTCGGCGCTTTGCACAACGCATCAAGAAGCGTTGTTGACCTGCGCTGAGGCGCTCACGGTGCGACGAGTCTGCCCACCATTTTCAATCCAGCGACGGACACGCTCGGCGTCAGCCTGGCGAGAGTACTTGCCGGTAGAGTCCAGAAACACCATGATGAACTTGCGGCCAGCCATCCGGGCCTGCATCACCAAGCAGCGGCCTGCCTCAACGATGTAGCCCGTTTTCTGCAAACCGATGTCCCACGAAGGATTACGCACCAAGCTGTTGGTGTTACGGAACTGAACCTGCCGCGCGCCAAGGCGAACTGCATACTCAGGCGATGTCGACAACTCGCGGATCAAAGGTTGCTGATACGCCGATCGAACCAGCGACGCCAGATCACGAGCGCTCGACTGGTTACGGCTGCTGAGGCCAGTGGGGTCGACATAACGGGTGTCATGCATGCCCAAGGCACGAGCCTTCGTATTCATCGCATTGACAAACGCCCCCAGACCACCCGGGTAGGTCCGGCCCAAGGCGTGTGCCGCGCGGTTCTCTGAGGACATCAAAGCCAAATGCAGAGCCTCACCACGGGTCAAGGTGGTGCCAACCGCCAAGCGCGAACTGCTGTTCTTCTCGGTGTCGACATCGTCGGCCGTGATGGAAATTTCTTCATCCAAAGGCTGATGCGCGTCAACCACCACCGTGGCCGTCATCAACTTGGTCAGCGATGCGATGGGCAGCACAGCGTTGGAGTTCTTGTCGAACACCACCTCGTTGGTATCCTGATCCAGGACCAAGGCAACGCTGGACTTCAGATCGAGGGGATCCGGCGTGTGGTGTAAGCCGTACAGCTGACCGAACGAAGCGCCCGATGCGCTGGATGCCGCAGCCACGTTGGCCATGCCGGCCACCGGCATGTGGGTCGTCGACTGACGCAGGACCACAGGCTTCACTGGCGCGACGGCTGCGACGCGAGGTGCGCGCTGCTCTGCGCGAGCCTGACGAGACTCGGCCTTGCTACCGCGGGCACGACGATCTGCCACCTTTTCGGCTTTGCGCTTGCTCGCAGACGCAACCTTCTTGGTCTTGTCCGACTTGCTGGCCACGTCCCGCTTTTCGGCGGCATTTTTCTTGCCCTTGCTCGATGCAACAGCCTTGGACTTTGTCGCTGCAACGGCCTTCGTCTTGGCTGAGGCAACCTTCTTGGTCGCAGCCTGAGCCGAGACACCCAGGGACAAAGACAGCACCCCGGCGAGCGCCAAGATCAACCAGTTTTGCTTCCAGTTTGTGCGAGTCACAGTACAACCCTTTCGTCTTACCTAAAGTGTAAATAAAAAACGCGCAAGATCAAAGACTTACGCGTCCTTTATCAAGTAACCCGCAAAAGCAGGCCACTCACGCCTTGGTTCAGCCTTGGGCTGCGACGCGTTCGGCGTTGCTGTGCAACTTGTTCAGGGCCGACAAATAGGCCTTGGCCGAGGCCACCACGATGTCCGGGTCTGCACCCACCCCGTTCACCACGCGACCGCCCAATTGCAGTCGCACGGTCACCTCACCTTGAGATTCTGTGCTTCCCGACGTGATGGCATTCACCGAGTAAAGTTGAATTTCCGCGCCACTTTTCACAACGGATTCAATCGCCTTGACGCTGGCATCGACCGGGCCGTTGCCTTGGCTTTCGGCGCTGTGCTCGACATTGCCAGCCGCGAACACAACCCGGGCGTGGGGGCGTTCGCCCGTTTCGGAGCCTTGCGACAAGGCCACCAGGCGATAGTGCTCTTGCTCGCTGGTCACGCTTTCGTCGCCCACCAGAGCAATGATGTCCTCGTCAAAAATCTCGCTCTTGCGGTCAGCCAGTTCCTTGAACTTGGCGAACGCGGCATTGACTTCGGCTTCCGAGTCCAGATCGATGCCCAACTCTTGCAGACGTTGTTTGAACGCATTGCGCCCCGACAACTTGCCCAGCACGATCTTGTTGGCGGCCCAGCCCACGTCTTCGGCACGCATGATTTCATAGGTGTCGCGCGCCTTGAGCACGCCGTCCTGGTGAATACCGGATGCGTGCGCGAACGCGTTGGCGCCGACCACGGCCTTGTTGGGTTGCACCACGAAGCCCGTCGTCTGAGACACCAGACGGGACGCCGGCATGATTTGACGGGTGTCGACCCCGACATCCAGACCGAAGTAGTCACGACGCGTTTTGATCGCCATGACGATTTCTTCCATGGCGCAGTTGCCGGCGCGCTCGCCCAGACCGTTGATCGTGCACTCCACCTGACGGGCACCACCAATCTTCACGCCAGCCAGGGAATTGGCCACGGCCATGCCTAGGTCGTTGTGGCAATGCACCGACCAGATCGCCTTGTCGGAGTTGGGCACTTTTTGACGCAGTTCGCGGATGAAGTTGCCGTACAACTCGGGGATGCCATAGCCCACCGTGTCAGGGATGTTGATGGTGGTGGCCCCTTCGGCGATCACGGCTTCGCAGACGCGCGCCAGGAAATCGAGTTCAGAGCGGTAACCGTCTTCAGCAGAAAACTCCACGTCCGAGGTCAGGTTACGGGCGAAACGCACGGCCAACTTGGCCTGCTCCAGCACCTGCTCGGGCGACATACGGAGTTTTTTCTCCATGTGCAATGGGCTGGTGGCAATGAAGGTGTGAATCCGCCAGGAATTGGCACCCTTCAGGGCCTCAGCCGCACGACTGATGTCGCGGTCGTTGGCACGGGCCAACGAGCACACCGTCGAATCCTTGATGACGTCGGCGATGGCCTTGATGGCCTCAAAGTCGCCATTGGACGACGCGGCAAAACCCGCCTCCATGACGTCCACCTTCATGCGCTCGAGCTGGCGTGCGATGCGCAGCTTTTCCTCGCGGGTCATCGAAGCGCCGGGCGACTGTTCGCCGTCACGCAAGGTGGTGTCGAAAATGATCAGCTTGTCGGTCATGGTGTGCCTCCGGGGGCAGAAAGTCGTTCAGGCTGCTCGCGCTCAGCGATGCAAGCCGGCTTCGTCAGGCTCGTCGGTCGAGGTGGAAATGACGCTGACGGGCTTGCCCTTCATGCGCTTCCAGATGTAGACGCCGTACCCCGACAGGCCGTACACCACGAACACACCAAACAGCACGATGGGCGGATGGATGGTGATGACTGCGATGCCGAGTGCAATGGCCACCACGGCAATGAACGGTACCGTGCGGCGGAAATTGACGTCCTTGAAGCTGTAGAAAGGCACGTTCGTCACCATGGTCAAGCCGGCGTAAAGGGTGAACGCACAAGCCAGCCAGACCATCCAGGGCAAGGAGGTGGCGTTTTCACCCATGTCGGTCACGACCCAGATCAGGCCCATGACCAGCGCGGCGGCTGCAGGGCTGGGCAGGCCTTGGAAGAAGCGCTTGTCGACCACGGCAATGTTGGTATTGAAGCGCGCCAGACGCAGAGCAGCGCCAGAACAATAGACAAAGGCGGCGATCCAGCCCAGTTTGCCCATGTCCTTGAGCGCCCATTCGTAGACGATCAGCGCCGGTGCGGCGCCAAACGACACCATGTCAGACAGGCTGTCCATTTGCTCGCCAAACGCGCTTTGCGTATTGGTCATGCGAGCGACACGGCCATCCAGGCTGTCGAGCACCATGGCACAGAACACGCCAATGGCCGCCTGCTCAAACTGACCATTCATGGCCATGACGATGGCGTAGAACCCACCGAACAGGGCGGCCAAGGTGAACAGATTAGGAAGAATGTAGATGCCCTTGCGACGCGGACGCGGTGCGTCATCCACGTCATCGGCGACGTCCACAACGAGATCGTCGGCCTTGGGCGATTGGGAAGATTGGGTCATGCGGTGGCCAGCCCGCCGAAGCAGGCAGAAAACTCAGGTTGCGCTGGAGGATACCTCATTGGGATGAGGGATCTGGTGAACGACGCGCTGGGGAAACGGAATCTCGACCCCCAACTCGTTCAGGGTCCGCAAGATCGCCAGATTGACCGCAGATCGGGCTGCCAATTGGCCGTTTTCCGGATCACGAATCCAGAACGTGACGGTTAATTCCAAGCCATCGGAGGCAAAGTTGGAGAGGAACACCGTCGGTGCAGGATCAGGCAGCACGCGATCCACCCGCCGGATGGCTTCGAGGAGTTGCGGCATGAGCCAGTCCATGTCCGTGCCGTATGCCACCTGCACCAGGGTCGTCATGGCCATTTTGGTGTCGGCCAGCGACGCGTTTTCCACGCGCTGGGTGATCAACAACTCGTTGGGCACCACCGACTCGCGTCCGTTCGAAGCACGCAGCACGGTGTACCGGGTGTTGATGTCGGTGATGCGGCCTTCAAAGTTGTCCACCCGCACCAGGTCGCCTATGCGCAGACTGCGCTCGGCCAGGATCACGAAACCACTGACGTAGTTGGCCGCCAATTTTTGCAAGCCGAAACCCAGACCGACGCCCACCGCACCACCGAGCACCGACAGCGCCGTCAGGTCGATGCCAGCGGTCGACATGGCCAGGATGAGGCCCACAACCAGCAGCAAGGCCCGGATGGCATTGGCGGCAATCTTGCGCAGCGACAGGTTGTCGGTCGCCCCCTTGAGCAGGCGCGCCTCGATGGCAGACGACAGCGACAAGGACAGGATCAGCACGAGCACCGCGCTGAGCGAACCTTCGACCAGGCTGCGCAGGGTGACCCGAGCCGCACCGATCTTCCAGTGCACGTCCTCCATCTCGTCGAGGATGATGGGCAACACCCCGGTGATCCACATCACAGTGGCCAACCAGGCCAGCCAAGATACGGTCCGCTCGACCACGCGCACGGCCTGAGAGTCGGGGAACACGGCTCGCAACACTTTGACGGTCAATCGGATGACCGTGAGCGACATCAGCACCGGCAGCGCGACCCGGAAGACGACCATGGGCAGGTCGCCCAGGAACAAGCGGCGCGCGCCCAGCGCCAGCAACAGCGCCAGCACCGGAAACAGCACCCCGTCGATGATGCGGCGCCCGAACCAGATGGACTTGGGATCGACGTGACGACCGCGCCAGAGGCGAACCAGCGCCCAAGACAAGCCCAGGCACCCCAGCAGCACACCCATTTCAGCCCACGCGGGGGCCTCGCCCAACTGGCCGATCAGGTGTTCAAGTTCGGTCGCGGTCAGAGGGTGGGTGGCGGTGACGGAACTGGACGGATTCATGGAAACAGACATCAATACTCAAGCAGCGTGCGAACGTGGGTGGCAGCGCTGCGCGCCAGCGAGTCCAGGTTGTAGCCCCCTTCCAGGCAGGACACCACGCGGCCTTGGCAATAGCGTTGCGCCAAATCCAGAATTTTTTGGGTAATCCAGGCGTAGTCAGCCTCGACCAAACCCAGCCCCCCCATTTCGTCTTCACGGTGCGCATCGAAACCGGCCGAGATGAAAATCATGTCGGGCTTGAAGTCTTCAATGCGGTAGAGCCAGTAACTTTCGACCACATCGCGGATGGTGGAGCCGTTGCTGCGAGAAGGCACGGGCACGTTCACCATGTTGCCTGCGCGACTCTCGGCCCCGCAGTATGGATAGGCGGGGTGCATGAAAAAACCGAGCATCAGCACGCGATCGTCGCCTGCGAGGATGTCTTCGGTGCCGTTGCCGTGGTGCAGGTCAAAGTCAACGATGGCCACGCGCTGCAGGCCTCGGACGTCGAGCGCATGCCGCGCGGCCACGGCCACATTGTTGAAGAAGCAGAAACCCATGGTCTGCCCACGCAACGCGTGGTGTCCGGGCGGACGAATGGCACAGAAAGCGTTGTTGACCGACCTGTCGATCACTGCGTCGGTTGCTGCGATGGCGGCACCCGCGGCGCGCCAGGCGGCAGACCGGGTGCCGGGGCAAGCCCAGGTGTCCGGGTCCAGTGCACGGGTGTCGCCCGTGGCTTCCAGTTGCTGCAGGAAATCGTCCAGCGTCAGGACGTAATTCATTTCATGGGCCAGCGCCAGGTCGCTGTTGTCCGCCATGGGAACGTCGCGATGGTCGAGGCGAGCATCGAGGCCCTCTTCTTTCAGTCGGGCCTCGATGGCTTCGATCCGTTGCGGACACTCCGGGTGCCCCTCCCCCATGTCATGGAACAGACAGTCGGGATGGGAAAAGTAGCCGGTCGTCATGATTCAGTCCTGCTCTGCACGTCAGACGGGTTTCAGGTAATGTGGCGGCATGCTCCGCAACGACAAAAACCCTCTTCAGGCGCACACGGGGGGCGCCACTTCGGCCAGTCCATCGCAGGTCACGCAGCTAATCGATCAGGTTAGCACGATCATCGTGGGCAAGCGAGAGCAGGTCA
The DNA here is from genome assembly GCF_049317225.1 of Aquabacterium sp. GTDB lineage: Bacteria > Pseudomonadota > Gammaproteobacteria > Burkholderiales > Burkholderiaceae_C > Aquabacterium. The sequence continues at coordinate 20,334 of NZ_JBMOIR010000007.1, forward strand.
CGCTGAGCGTGATCTGTCTGTTGGCTGGCGGCCATTTGCTAATTGAAGACGTACCCGGTGTGGGCAAGACCACCTTGTCGCAATCATTGGCCCATTGCCTGGGGTTGACGCACGCGCGCATCCAGTTCACAGCCGATTTGCTGCCCTCAGACTTGATCGGGGTCAGCGTGTACGAGCGGCAAAAGGAGGCGTTTGTCTTCCATCCAGGGCCGGTGTTTGCGCAGGTGCTCCTGGCCGATGAAATCAACCGGGCCGGACCACGGACCCAAAGTGCGCTGCTGGAGGCCATGGAGGAGCGGCAGGTGTCGGCCGATGGCGAGACCCGCCCCCTGCCCTCACCGTTTTTTGTGATCGCCACGCAAAATCCATCGGATCAGTTGGGCACCCACCCTCTGCCCGAGTCTCAACTGGATCGGTTTGCCATGCGTTTATCGCTGGGCTACCCCTCTCAGGAAGCGGAGCGAGCCCTGCTGACGGGCGCAGATCGGCGCGGCCTTCTGGCAAGCCTGCTGCCCGTGATGCAGCCAGAACAATGGCTGTCGTTACAACGGGCCATTGAGTCGGTGCATATTTCGGACGGGTTGCTGGACTATCTGCAAGCGTTGATCAGCGCCACGCGCGATGGGCGCTGGTTTGCCTTGGGTTTGAGTCCCAGAGCAGGCTTGTCGCTGCTGCGACTGGCGCGCGCGCGCGCGCTGGTCTTGGGTCGGGGCCACGTCTCCCCAGAAGACATTCAGGCACTGTGGGTGCCAGCCGTTGCCCATCGCCTGCAGGTCTTGCCGCAGTCCAACCGCAGCAGTGCGGCGCAAGCGCGTGCATTGCTGGAAGCGACGCCCGTTCCATGACGTTGCTGCATCGCTGGCGTGACAGTTGGTCGGCTCGTTGGCAAGCCTGGTGGAGCGCACGGCTGCCCCGCAAAGACGATCTTCGACTGACGCAACGCAACGTCTACATCCTGCCGACCCGTGCAGGCTGGGGCTTTGCCGCCGTCATCCTGATCTTGCTGGCGGCGTCCATCAATGAGCAAATCAATCTGGGTTACGCGCTGACATTTCTGCTGGCGGGCACAGGCTTGGCCGTGATGTACCAAACGCACAGCAACCTGCAGGGATTGCGGATGAGTTTGCTGGCGCCTCATGGCGTCCATGCCGGTCAAGCGGTACGACTGACGGTGCTGGCTCACAATGATCAGGGGCGCAAGCATCGGTTAGGCCTGCGCCTGGGTTTCAGTGCGCGCTTCCTGGCTGACAAACAGACCTCTGTGTTGCAGGACCTGACACCCTTTGAGGTGACGGCGGGCGGAGACACCACCGTTGAGCTTGAAACGCCCGCAACTCGTCGCGGCTGGATGGACATGCCCACGGTGGTCATTGAAACGGGCTTCCCCATGGGCTTTTTCAGAGTTTGGGCCTATTGGCGCCCTCACAGTCGGGTGCTGATTTGGCCGGCGCTGGAGCCTCACCCTCCCGCACTCCCCGAGAGCGCCCCAGATCAGAATCAGGCCGTGATGCCCAGTGCAGCGCAGCGGCATGCAGACATTCCGGATGGATTGCGTGACTACCGCCGAGGCGATCCATTGCGGTGGATTGCATGGAAGAAGTCCAGCCACGCCTTGGCCTCCGGCACAGGCCTTGTGACGCGCGAGCCGGTTCGCGGGCGCTCCCCTGACCTGTGGCTAGATTTCGATGCCTCGCCTGGCATGCAAGGATTGGCGCTGGAATCGCGCCTGTCGCGCTTGGCCACGTGGCTGGTGATCGCAGAACAGGTCGCTTGCGACACGGGTGGCCGCTACGGCCTTCGTTTGCCGGGTGTGCAAGTGGACTGCGACAGCGGCCCGCATCACCTGAAGACTTGCCTGGACGCATTGGGAACGTGGGCCACTCCGCCTGCGGAGCGTCACGCATGACCGCGCATCTCCGCCTGCTGTGGTCGACAACAAGGCTCAGTCGAGAGGGACGTGACACGCTGTGGCTACTGGCTGCGTTACTTATGACCGTGGCCCCTCACTTGCCTCGCCTGCCCTGGTGGTGCGCCAGTGGCGTGGTGCTGGCCATCGCCTGGCGAGCCCAACTTGCTTGGCGAGATGCCCCATTGCCGCCTCGGTGGGTCAATTGGCTTGCGCTGGCTGCGTGCCTGGCTCTCACTTGGCGCACCCATCACTCGCTGATGGGGCGTGAGGCTGGCATCACCCTGGTCACCGTGCTGGCGGCACTGAAAACACTGGAATTGCGCGCTCGGCGCGATGCGCTGGTCATCACCTGCCTGGGTTTTTTCCTGGTACTGACGCAGTTTCTGTACTCGCAAAGCATCGTCATTGCAGCGCTCATGTTGCTGGCCACAGTGGCTTGGCTGATTTCATTGATCTTGGCGCAGCGCCCCATTGGGCGCCCCTCCATCTGGTCAGCCTGGCGTACAGCATGCCTCAGCATGCTCCTCGGGTTGCCTCTGATGGTGATGCTGTTCCTGTTTTTCCCGCGGTTTGGACCACTGTGGCGCTTGCCCGGTGACGCCGGGCCAAGAACGGGACTTTCAGACGACATGAAGCTCGGCCACGTTGCCGAATTGGCGCTGGACGACTCGATTGCCATGCGCGTGCGCTTTGCGTCCGCGCTGCCTCCGCCGCAAAAGCTGTATTTCCGAGGGCCTGTGCTAGAGCAGTTTGATGGCCAGACTTGGACACAAGCACCCCGGGACAGCACCCGGATGGATGCACTCCAAACCGGGCCAGAGCGATCCCCCCAAGGCACCTCGCCATTGAATAACAGCGTGAGCTATCAGGCCACCATCGAGCCCACCCGTTTGCGCAGCATTGCCTTGTTGGAAGGCACATTCCAGGCGAGCCCCGCCCCGCCCCTAAATGAGCCTAAATTGGTTCGACTCGGACGCAACTGGTTGGCTGTGCAGCCGCTGACAGAACGCGCGCAGATCAATGCCAAAGCCAATTTGATGGAATCTGAGGAGGATGTGAGCCTGACTGATGCGGATCGGCTCCGGCTCGTCGCACTACCCCAGGGTTTCAACCCCCGCACGATGGTCTGGACGCGAGATTTCTCCACACGGGCCGGCCTGGTCTCAGCCAGTGCGGACCAGAAGGTTCTGGCCGTGTTGCGCTACATCCGCCAGGAAAACTTTCGCTACACCTTGTCCCCTGACGCCGATTTGCCACCGGGAGCATCCCCATCCCCACACCAAATCGATCGGTTCTGGTTGGATCAGCGGGCAGGATTTTGCGAGCACTTCGCCAGTGCCATGGTGGTGGTGCTGCGCAACATGGGGGTGCCCGCGCGCATCGTGACGGGTTACCAAGGGGCAGAGAAAAATCCCTTTGACGACTGGCTGGTGGTCCGCAACAGCGATGCACATGCTTGGGCCGAATACTGGTCTGACACGCACGGGTGGGTTCGCGTCGACCCGACCGCCGCCGTGGCACCTGAACGCATCGAACGCCCCCGACGCTTTGACACAAGGGCGCGCAACGTCAATGACACCCTGCCCGGTCTTGATGCGGCCTACTGGCACACCGCGAGAGCCTATCTGGAGGCTGCCAACCACCGTTGGAACATGTGGGTGCAAAGCTATTCACGTCAACAGCAGTTGGCCATGCTCAAGGGGTGGGGCATCAGCGAGCCAGACTGGCAAGATCTGTTGCGACTCAGTGCTGCTGGCTTGGTGTTGAGCAGCGTCGTGGGTGGCATTTGGCTATGGTGGCAACGCCCTGTCCGACGCCAATCGCCATGGCATAAGCGGATGTGGCAGTTGCACCAGACCATGCTTAAACTGTCTGGCCGAGCGCCCCCGCAGATGCCCTATCCAGCACCGGCACTCGCTTGGGCTCGGCTCATCGAAGGCCTGAAAACGGATCCGACCACGCAGGGCATTCAATGCGAGCTGGTCGATCGGCTGCATGAGTTGGATCGACTCCGTTACGCCCGCTTACCCCACCTGTCTGCGCAACAATCGCAGAAGGCCGCGCAAGCCGAAATTCGATCCATCGGCAAACTGGTCAAATCGTGGCGAGCGCACGCCAATACGGCCCCGTCGCGCCGCGCAGATCAGGCACACTGACAACCAAGCCGGTTGCCACCGGCATCGCGAGTCTTTCGAGTTCCGTCTCATGTTTCGTATTGTTCAGCGTGCAACCATGCGCGCCATCCTGGGCACTGCACTGGCCTGCCTGGTCCTGCATCAGTTAAGTGGCTGCTCGACCCCGCCAGTTCAGCAAGCGTCAGCCCCCACGGCATCCCCCCTGCCCGCCGTCCCGCCCCAGGCTTCGACCGACGCCCTTCAGCAGCCGCAGAGCAACCTGGCGCTCAACAACGCTGCACCAGCTGACAGCTACGCACGACGCAACGATGCACGTGAACTGGCCCAGGCACTCGCCGCAGAACATCAACTGGACCCTCAATGGGTTTGGGCCGCCCTGTCGGAAGCGCGCCTGAAAGAAAGCGTGGCCAAGTTGATGATGCCGCCGCCCGCAGCCACCGGCAAAAACTGGGCGCTTTATCGCAGCCGCTTTGTCGAACCCATCCGCATCAAAGCCGGCGTGACTTTTTGGCGCCAACACGCGACCACCTTGCAACGAGCCGAACAGATCTACGGTGTGCCGGCGCACATCATCGCGGGCGTCTTAGGCGTTGAAACCATTTATGGACGTCAGATGGGCAATTTCCGGGTACTTGATGCGCTGACCACCTTGAGCCTCGATTTTCCGAAGGGGCGCAGCGATCGCAGCGTCTTCTTCCGATCAGAGTTAGGGCAATTCTTGACCCTTTGCCACGAGCAAAATGTGGCACCAGCCAGCGTGCTGGGGTCTTACGCGGGCGCCATCGGCCTGCCTCAGTTCATGCCCAGCTCCATCCGGAAGTGGGGCGTAGACTTCGATGGCGACGGCAAGGTCGATTTGCGCAACAGCCCGGTCGATGCCATCGGCAGTGTTGCACATTACCTGGCCGAGCACGGATGGCGCGCCGAGTGGCCCAGCTATTTCGATATCACGCCGCCGGAAGACACCTGGGCGCTGAACAAACTGCTGGCGCCAGATATCCGCCCCAGCTTCTCTGCTGAAGATATGCAAGCACTGGGGGCAACTTTGGCCGAGCCAGCCTTGAATCACCCGGGCAAGTTGGCATTGGTGAAATTGGAGAACGGCGGCGCAACGGCCACATTGATCGCGGGCACCGCCAATTTCTATGCGATTACTCGATACAACCAGTCCAGCTATTACGCGCTCGCCGTCATCAAGCTGGGTGAGGCCGTCAAACGGGACGCGTCGCGCTAAATGTGGGCAAGGCCCGTTGCGCATGCAATATCACCGGTGTTAAATTGACCCAAATCACCTGATTTGCACGGTCAATTATTTCGTGTTTAGAATTCGTTCCCTGACCGAATGACTCATCATTCGGCTGTTATGCCTTAACGCTGCCGACCTGGCAGAAACGTGATAATTATTAAGCCCTCACAACCGGGCCTCAAAGGAACGCCATGAGCAATCTGCAAGAACTCCTCGCTCAACAATCTGCCCTTATCAAGCAAGCCGCCGAACTGGAAAAGCAAGTCGCTGAAGCCCGCCGTGCCGAGCGCGCCAACGTGATCGCCCAGATCAAGACACTGCTGGCTGAAAACGGTCTGACCGTGGCAGACCTGGGCGTGAAGGCTGGTGGCAAGACGGGTGGCAGCAGTGCTGCTGGTCAAAAGGTTGCCCCCAAGTACCGTAACGCCGCTACGGGCGAAACCTGGACCGGGCGCGGCCTGAAGCCAAAGTGGATTCAAGCCGCCATCGCTGCCGGCAAGACTCTGGAAGACTTTGCCATCTGATCGCTTTTGATCCAATCAAAAAACCGACGCACACTGCGTCGGTTTTTTTATGGCCGATCACCGGTCATTTGCTGGCTTTGAAATCCCCCGCCACGCCCATCACAAACTGATCCGGCTTCAAATAGCGGCGTAAAGCATCATTGACCTGTTGCACGGTCAGCTTCTCGAGCGCGGCATCCACTTGCGCCGAGAGTGCATAAGTTCTGTCAAGGAACAAGTTGTTCACCCAACCGGCAGCCAGCCTTGCATCCTGTGCACGACCCAATCTGCGGAAATTGAGCAAACCGCGCCGACCAGCCTCAAACTCCGCCTGAGTAAAACCTTTCTCCAAGGCCCGTTGTACCTCTTCTTTGAATGCCGCCAGCACTCGGTCTTTGTTTTGGGGCGCAAAGATGGCCCCCGCCGACCACACAGAATGCGCCTCGTGCGGATTCCACTGCACGGCGCTGAAAACGTTATAGGACAGGCCTTCCTTCTCACGGATGCGATTCCACAAGCGCGAATCCCCGCCAGAGCCCAACAGGTGATTGGCCAGCATGAGCGCCGGGTAATCCGGATCCTGGTCATTCAACGCCAAAGGCTGCACGACCGACAGGGTCGCATTTTGCTTGTCGGGCGTGATCAACTGGATCTGAGCGGGCGGTATCGACACGAGAGGCGAAGGGACTCGCTCATAGGCCGTTGCGCTGCGCCATGAACCAAACCTATCCTCCAGTACCTTTTGCGTTGCGGCACGGTCCACGTCACCCACGAGCGCCAACTGCCCGTGCTCACTTCCCAAAAATTGCTGGTGATAGGCCCGAACGCGATCAAGCTGGACGGCCTTCAGGTCGGCCTCAGACTCGTCAAATGTCTCGGCATAGCGAACATCCCCCTTGGGATACGGGTTGCCATGACGCGCCATGGCCTCCGCCAGCACGGCTTCTGGCTCCTTTCGCTGCTCGTCCAAGCCTGCCAGAGCCTGCCTTCGCACCTCTTCCAGCGCGTCAGCCGGGAATGCCGGGTGCTGCAACATGTCTGCCAGCAACGCCAGGACGGCAGTCACATGTGCTCGACGCGTGGCGAACTGGGCCGTGAGGGTGCCCGCCCCGGATGAGAAGGCCACCTCAGCTTGCAGCCCATCCAGTTTGTCTTGCACCTGCTGACGAGACAACGTGGTGGTTCCCTTGTCCAGTAGTGCCGCCATCATGCCGGGGACACTGCCCCAATTGGTCAAACTTTGGACATTGCCGAAGTGCAGGGTCAAAGCGCCCTTCACGGCTTCCCCCCGTGTCGGCTTGCTCAGCAATGCCACCTGCATGCCCGAAGACAACTTAAACCGCTCGGTCGAGGCGTCAATGTTGGCCGGGCTGGCATCAAATGCCGCAACCTTGCTCTGCGCACGCTGAGCTTGAAAGTCCTTCATGGCCTCCGACACATTCACGCGCGCCGGCGCATCTGCCCGCACAGGTGCAGCGGTCGGCACGTACTCCCCGGTCGTGCGATTGGATGCCAGCAAAACATGCTCAGCCACTCGTTGCACATCAGACAAGGCAATGGCTTTGACACGATCGCGGGTCAGGAAAAACAGCCGCCAATCACCCAGGGCCACGGCCTCGGACAAGGCCACCCCGACATGCTGAGGATCGGAGAAGCCTTGCTCCCAGGCATTGAGCCATTTGGCTTTGGCCCGATCCAGCTCTTCTGCCGTGATGGGTTGACGCGCGATCGACTCTGCCGCATCCAGCATGGCCTTCTTTGCGGCCTCGGCATCCTGCCCCGAACCCAGCTGCGCCCCCATCAGCAGGAAACCCGGATCGGCCAACCCTGGTGCAAACGCAAACACCGAGGCGGCCAATTGCTTTTCCGTCAACTGCTTATGCAAACGCCCTGATGGGGCATCACCCAAAATGATGGAGAGCAACTCCACCGCCGCAAAGTCGCGATGGGCGCCAGGCATCACGTGATAACCGGCATACAGAAGCGGTACGCCCCCAACGCGACGAAGGGTGACGCTGCGCTCACCATCCTGCACCGGGTCCAGCGTATACAAAGGTGGCAACGCCCGTTTGGGCTTGGGCAAGACACCAAAGTAGCGTTGCACCCAGGCAAGCACCTTGGACTCATCAAACTTGCCTGACACGATCAGGGTTGCGTTATCGGGCTGGTAATACCGTTTGTAAAAAGCCTGCAAGTGACTGATGTCGACACCCTCAACATCCGCTCGTGCACCAATGGTGGACTTGCCATAGTTGTGCCACTGGTACATGGCGGCCAAAGTCTTGTCCATCAAGATGCGATCAGGGCTGTTCTCGCCCATTTCCATCTCATTTCGGACCACCGTCATCTCACTATCAAGGTCCTTGCGCGCAATGAAACTGTTGACCATGGCATCGGCCTGCCACGCCAGATACCAGCGGAGGTTTTCCTCGTTGGCCGCGAAGCTCGCAAAGTAGTTGGTTCGGTCATACCAAGTGCTGCCATTGGCACTGAAACCGCGCTTGTTGAAGTCTGCCCACACCTGTGGATGCCGGGGCGTTCCCTTGAACAGCATGTGCTCCAACAAATGCGCCATGCCCGTTTCGCCATAACTTTCGTGGCGCGATCCCACGCGATAGGTCATGTTGACCGTTGTGGTGGGCTTGGCATCATCTGGAATCAACAGAACCTGCAAACCATTGGGCAAACGGTACTCGTGAATGCCCTCGACATCCGCGTGCATCGACAGCACTGTCGCGGCGACCTGCTGGGTGCGTAGTGGACCGCCCGAGGGCGTTGCCGCCCAGACCGGCACACAAAACGCCGAAACCACCAAAAACGAGACAACGGAGCGAGAGAAACGTTGAGATGAACGCATGAATGACTCAGTAGGTTCCACGGCACACGCTGCCATCATCGGGCAGCAACCGATCGGATTGAGTGTCTGGCGCAACAAAAAAGGTTCCCTATTACGCCTGCGGCTTTACCTTGATCAACGCACAGGTACCCGCATGAGCAACGTGGTACAAACACTAAGACGCTGTTGTGACCAAGGACGCCATGAGCACACCCACTCCAACCACAGGTTTTCAGACTCGCCGGACTTTGGTGTGGGGGCTCTGCGCCGCTGTAGCCATCGGGGCTGTCGTGGGCTGGAACAAGCTGAAGCCGCAAGGTCTGCCCAGCAGCATCAGCAGTGGCAACGGTCGATTGGAAGCCACGGACATTGACGTGGCAACCAAATCTGGTGGCCGCATCAAAGCCATCTTGGTCAAAGAAGGTGATGACGTACAGCAAGATCAGGTTGTCGCCATCATGGACACGGCCACGCTGGATGCGGACCTGGTTCGGGCTCAAGCACAGACACGACAAGCGCAGCAGGCACGCCATACGGTGGACGCCTTGCTAGCGCAAAGGCATCAAGCTGTGAGCACAGCCTCTGCCCTGGTCGCTCAACGCCAAGCCGAACTGGCGCTGGCCCAAAAGCAGTATCAGCGCACCGATGAACTGGTCATCAAAGGCTTCCTCCCTCCCCAAAAACTGGACGAAGCACAGGCCCAACTTCAAAGCGTGAGGGCAGGCCTCAGCGCAGCGCAGTCTCAGGTGGCAGAAGCTCGGGCCGCGATCACGGCGACGGAATCGCAACGCATTGAGGCGCAATCCGCCATTGAGACCGCTGAAGCGTCTGTCAAGCGGATTCAGGCTGACATCAGCGACGCGACGCTGCACTCACCCCGATCCGGACGGGTGCAATTGCGTGCCGCACAACCTGGCGAAGTGCTGGGCGGTGGCGGCCGGGTGCTGTCGTTGGTGGATCTCAGCGACGTCTACATGACCTTCTTCCTCCCCGAAGCGTCCGCTGGCCGGGTTGCGATCGGCGCCGAGGCCCGACTGGTGCTGGACGCGGCCCCTCAGTTCGTGATTCCTGCCAAGGTGTCTTACGTGGCCGATGTCGCGCAATTCACGCCCAAAACGGTTGAAACCACCGCAGAACGACAAAAGCTGGTCTTCAAAGTTCGCGCTCAGGTTGACGCGGCGCTGCTCGCCAAATACCGCAGTCATGTGAAGACCGGCATGCCCGGCATGGCATACGTCAAAACAGACGCCGCCGCGACTTGGCCCGACAAGCTGCAAGTGAAGCTGCCGGCATCCCCAGCAGCCTCTCAGCCGTGACAACCTCGGTCATCCACATCCGTTCGCTGAGTCACCGCTACAAGCGCGTGACGGCGCTGGATGACGTCTCGCTGGACATTCCCCAGGGCGGCATGATCGGGCTCATTGGGCCCGACGGCGTAGGCAAGTCCACCCTGCTGGCATTGATCTCTGGGGCAAGGCGCCTCCAGACTGGGCAACTGGACGTCCTGGGAGGAGACATGCGATCGGCAGCGCATCGAAGGCTGGTCTGCCCTCGCATTGCCTACATGCCCCAAGGACTGGGCAAGAACCTCTACGCCACACTGTCCGTCTGGGAAAACGTCGATTTCTTTGGCCGTTTGTTCGGCCACAGCGAAGCGGAACGTCGACAGCGTATCGCCGAGTTGTTGCACAGCACCGGGCTGTCCCGCTTTGCCGATCGCCCGGCAGGCAAACTCTCCGGCGGCATGAAGCAAAAGCTGGGGTTGTGCTGTGCACTCATCCACGACCCTGACTTGTTGATTCTGGATGAGCCCACCACCGGCGTAGATCCGCTGTCACGCCGCCAGTTCTGGGAACTGATCGACCATATCCGCACCCGACGCCCGGGCATGAGCGTGCTGGTCGCAACCGCCTACATGGAAGAAGCCGAGCGGTTCGAGCATCTGGTGGCCATGGATGATGGACGTGTGCTGGCCACCGGAAGCCCGCAGATGCTCCGCCAGCAAACGGGCTGCGACACATTGGAAGCCGCTTTCATCGCGCTCTTGCCCGAACAACGCCGCACCGGACACCAGGCACTGGTCGTACCGCCACGCACGACCGGGTATGACGTCATTGCCATCGAGGCCCAAGATCTGACCTGCAGGTTTGGTGACTTCACGGCGGTCGATCACGTCAACCTGTCCATCCAGCGTGGCGAGATCTTCGGCTTTCTGGGCTCCAACGGTTGCGGCAAGACCACCACCATGAAGATGTTGACCGGTTTGCTGCCCCCGACGGAAGGGCAAGCCTCGCTGTTCGGCAGCCCAGTCGATGCACAAGACCTGAGCGTGCGCAGACGCGTGGGCTACATGTCGCAAGGCTTCTCGCTGTACGGCGAACTCACCGTGCGGCAAAACCTGGAATTGCACGCCAAGATTTTCCACGTGGCTGCCGAGCGCATTCCGGCGCGTGTGCACGACATGCTTCAGCGCTTCGACCTGCTCGGTGTCGAAAACGAACTGCCCGACAAACTGCCTCTGGGTGTGAGACAACGCCTGTCGCTGGCCGTGGCCGTCGTGCATGGCCCCGACATGCTGATCCTCGACGAACCCACCTCGGGCGTGGATCCGATTGCGCGTGACCGGTTCTGGGAGTTGATGATCGAGCTGTCACGCAAAGACGGCGTGACCCTGTTCATCTCGACGCACTTCATGAACGAGGCACAGCGTTGTGACCGCATCTCGCTGATGCACGCAGGCCGGGTGCTCGACAGCGACACCCCGGATCGCCTGATGCAACGCCATGGCCACACCAGCTTGGAAGACACCTTCATTGCCCTATTGGAAGCGGCGCAGCAAGACAGCGACGCGCCCCCCTTTGTACCCACCACCACACCAGAGGACGTAGCGGAAACTCGTTCCCCCGCCACACCCAGCGCGCCCCTGCCTTCGCCTCGCCAGGTCCATTCGCGCTTCAGTTGGTCGCGCCTGCTCAGCTACGCACACCGTGAATCGCTGGAATTGCGGCGCGACCCCATCCGCCTGACGCTGGCCCTGATCGGAACGGCCCTGCTCATGATCATCATGGGCTATGGCATCAGCATGGACGTTCAAGACCTGCGCTTTGCCGTGCTCGACCGCGACCAAAGCAGCGTCAGCCGAGACTATGTGCTCAACATCTCAGGCTCACCGTACTTCCTTGAGCAAGCCCCCATCCAGAGCGAAGCCGAGATGGACCGCCGACTGCGCAATGGCGACGTCAGCGTGGCACTGGAAATCCCCCCCAACTTCGCGGCCGACCTGCGCCGCGGCCGCCCGACCACCATTGGCGTATGGGTCGATGGCGCCATGCCTCAGCGCGCGGAGACCATCTCCGGCTACATCCAGGGCTTGCACGCCACGTACCTGCAAGAGCAATTCACCCGGCTTGGTATGAGCACCCCATCCCCTGCCACGGTGGAAATCCGTTACCGCTACAACCCGGACGTCAAAAGCCTGAACGCCATGGTGCCCGCAGTGATCCCCATCCTGCTGATCTTCATCCCCGCCATGCTCACGGCCCTGGGCGTGGTGCGTGAAAAGGAGTTGGGCTCCATCATCAACCTGTATGTCACGCCGGTCACCAAGCTGGAGTTTCTGCTCGGCAAGCAGTTGCCCTACATCGGCACGGCCATGATCAACTATGCGTTGATGACCGTGATGGCCATCTGGCTGTTTGGCGTCCCCCTCAAAGGCAGCTTCCTGACGCTCACGCTGGGCGCCCTGGCCTACTCGGCGGCATCGACGGCGCTGGGGTTGCTGATGTCTACCTTCGTGTCCAGCCAGATTGCGGCCATCTTCGGCACCTCGCTGGCCACCATGCTGCCAGCCATTCAGTTCTCGGGGATCATCAACCCGGTGTCCTCGCTCGAAGGGCCTGCCTCCCTGATTGGCCGCATCTACCCCACCGGCCCCTTCCTGCTCATCAGCCGAGGCACCTACTCCAAAGCCCTGGGCATGAACGACCTGTGGCCCTACTTCATCCCGTTGCTGCTCATCATTCCGGTGCTGACCATGCTGTGTGTGATTCTTCTGAAAAAGCAAGACACATGAAGCGCCACAGCCTCCCCTCCATCAGCCAGGTCTGGACGCTGGGCATCAAGGAATTGCGCAGTTTGTGGCGTGACCGTCTGCTGCTGCTCTTCGTCATCTGGGCGTTTTCGGGGGCGCTGTACACCGCCGCCAAAGGTGCCCCCGACCGCCTGCACCGTGCGCCCATTGCTGTGGTGGACGAAGACCAGTCCATGCTGTCGCAGCGGATCGTCAGCGCCTTCTACCCCCCTACGTTCAAACTGCCAGACGCCATCAGCCTAACCGACGTCGACCCGGCCATGGATGCCGGGCGCTACACCTTCGTGATGGACATCCCGCCGGACTTCCAGCGCGATGTACTGGCCGGAAAGTCACCTGCCATCCAGCTGAACGTCGATGCAACACAACTCAGCCAGGCCTTTCTGGGATCGGGCTACGTGCAAAGCATGGCACTGGGCGAGGTCAACGAATTTCTGCAGCGAGAACGCGTCAACACCACGATGCCCATCGAATTGGCGATGCGCATGCGCTTCAACCCATCGCTGGACAACACCTGGTTCATGGGCGTGATGGAGTTGATCAACAACGTCACCATGCTCTCCATCGTGTTGACGGGGGCAGCGCTGATCCGTGAACGTGAGCACGGCACCATCGAACACTTGCTGGTGCTGCCCCTCAAACCCTCGGAGATCATGCTGGCCAAGATCTGGTCCATGGGGGCTGTGGTGATGTTGGCCACCGCACTGGCCTTGCAATTTGTGTTGCGAGACGCCCTGGCCATGCCGGTAACAGGCTCGGTCAGCCTGTTTCTGACCGGGTGTGCGCTGCATCTGTTTGCCACCACATCCATGGGCATCTACATGGGCACCGTGGCGCGCTCCATGCCGCAACTGGGGCTGCTGATGATTCTGGTTTTGCTGCCCCTGAACATCCTGTCAGGCGGCATGACCCCGCGCGAAAGCATGCCCGACATCGTGCGCTGGGTGATGAACGCCGCGCCCACCACACACTTTGTGAGCTTTGCTCAGGCCATCCTCTACCGAGGTGCCGACCTGAGCATCGTGTGGCCACAATTTGCGGCCATTGCCGTCATTGGCGCGGTGTTTTATACCGGTGCGCTGCGGCACTTCCGTACCGCCGTCAACACCATGCAAGCCTGATCACATCAGGGCTTGGTCACTTTCGGTGCCAACATCACACGGGTCTTGCCGCCGGTGGTCACCAAAATGACGGCATCACCCGGGTTGAAGGTTTCATTGCCCTTGGCCTGAACGATGGCTCGGCGCTCACCATTGGACAGTTGCAGCAGGATTTCAACCGCATCTTCGCGGGTGCCGAAACGCTCCACGGCATTCCCCACCACGGCACCGACCACTGCACCGGCCACACCTGCCATGGCTGAGCCGCGGCTGTTACCCGTCGAACCGGCCCCGGCGATGCCACCGATGACCGCACCCGTGGCACCACCAGCACCGCTCTGGCTACCTTCGACCACCACAGGACGCACGTTCAGCACCACCGCATCCTGAACTTGGGACATGCGCTGTGCATCACCCGGCTTGATGACGTCAGGACTGGTGGTTGAGCACGCCGCCAACACACACAAAGACAGGACGGTCAGCCCCTTGGCTGCCAGTTGCATCGCTTGCTTCATTCTCGAAAACCTCTTGCTTAAGGCTCACCACCACCTCACCCATGAAGTGGTGGCTGTCATCTTTGACACTTTAGCCCAGAGCCAAGTTCCCTGAAGCGCTTTTACTCATCTATACCGAGTTCCTGGATCTTGCGTGTAATCGTGTTGCGGCCAATGCCCAGCTTCTGAGCCGCTTCGATGCGACGCCCACGCGTCAAATCCAGTGCTGTGTGAATCAGGCTGGCTTCGAACTGTCGAGTCAGCGCGTCCCACACATCCGTCTGCCCGGCTTCCAGTCGGCTGCGAGCCTCACGCTCCAGGTCCTGCAACCAAGAGGCCGACGCCCCATCCGCAACGACGGATGTTGTCGACGCATCATGCTGCGCACCACTCAAACCTGCAAAGACAGGTTGTGAAACGGGTGCGGAGACGTCTGGGGCATGCGCCGGCTCGGGCTCAGTATGGGCGACCACAGGCGCCGCCTCTGGTGCAGCGTAGGAAGTCGCCGCCACCTTGCCCTCCAGCAGTTCAGGCGGCAAGTCCTTGCTCTCGATCACCTGCGCAGGCGCCATCACGGTCAGCCAGTGGCAGATGTTTTCAAGCTGGCGAACGTTGCCAGGGAAGTCAAACATGGTCAACTTGGCCAACGCTGGATCCGAAATCCGCTTGGCCTCCACCCCCAACTCCTTGGCACTCTTCTGCAAGAAGAACTTGGCCAGGGTCGGAATGTCTTCACGGCGCTCGCGCAACGGTGGCAAGCGCAGACGGATCACGTTCAAGCGGTGGAACAAGTCCTCACGGAAGCCACCCAAACGCACCCGCTCTTCCAGATTCTGGTGCGTCGCGGCAATAACGCGCACATTGCTCTTGATGGGGTGATGACCGCCGACCCGATAGAACTGCCCATCGCTGAGCACACGCAGCAAGCGCGTCTGCAAATCGAACGGCATGTCGCCAATTTCATCGAGGAACAAGGTGCCGCCATCGGCCTGCTCAAAGCGTCCCCGTCGCATGGTCTGCGCACCCGTGAACGCCCCGCGCTCGTGACCAAACAACTCCGATTCCAGCAGATCCTTGGGAATCGCCGCCGTGTTGATCGCCACAAACGGGCCATTGCCTCGCGGGCTGTGCTTGTGCAGTGCGCGTGCCACCAACTCCTTGCCAGCCCCCGACTCACCAGTGATCAAGACCGTGACGTTACTCTGGCTCAGGCGCCCGATGGCGCGGAACACGTCCTGCATGGCAGGCGCCTGCCCCAACATCTCGGGCATCTGCGTCACGCGCTCGTCGTTGACCTCCTCGCGCACGCTCTCTTCGACCGCACGGCGGATCAACTCGACCGCCTTGGGCAAATCGAATGGCTTGGGCAGGTATTCGAACGCGCCGCCCTGGAAGGCCGACACGGCGCTGTCCAAGTCAGAGTACGCCGTCATGATGATGACGGGCAAACCAGGCAGGCGCGCCTTGACCTTGCTGAGCAAGTCAATGCCGGAGCCACCGGGCATGCGAATGTCGGAAACAAGCACCTGAGGCTCGTCTTCATCCAACGCCGCCAGCACATCGCGGGGATTGGTGAAGCTGCGAACCGGCAGGTTCTCACGTGCCAGTGCCTTCTCAAGCACAAAGCGGATGGATTGGTCGTCGTCAACGATCCAGATGGGTTTCATGCTGGCCTACTGTGTGTGGCACCCATCCGCCTGCGCCGCGCGACCTCGCCTTCACAGCAGGGGCAACAAGATCCTGAAGACCGTCCGCCCCGGTTCGCTTTCGCATTCGATGGTGCCTTGGTGCTGTTGAACGAAAGTTTGCGCCAAAGTCAGACCCAGACCAGAGCCACCGTCCCGCCCCGACACCAGCGGGTAAAAAATGCGATCACGGATGGACTCCGGGATTCCCGGGCCGTTGTCCTCAATATGCAAGACCAGTGCCAACCTGTGCAGTTGCCGGTTGATCGTGACGCGCCGGGCCACCCGAGTTCGGAAAATCAACAAGGCGTCGCCCGACGCCATGCGATCGACCAAGGCCTGCGCCGCGTTGTGCGCGATGTTCAACACCGTCTGAATCAACTGCTCACGATCACCCCGGAAATCCGGCAGCGACGTGTCGTAGTCACGCTGGACACGAATGCCTTTGGGAAACTCCGCCAGGATCAGCGAGCGCACACGCTCACACACCTCGTGGATGTTCACATCACTGACCACATGCGGCCGTCGATGTGGCGCCAGCAGACGATCCACCAGCAACTGCAACCGATCCGCTTCATGGATGATGACCTGGGTATATTCAGTCAGACTGGGCGACTCCAAGTCCATTTCCAGCAACTGCGCCGCACCACGAATCCCCCCCAGAGGGTTCTTGATCTCGTGGGCCAAGTTGCGAATCAATTCCTTGTTGGCCTGCGCCTGGTCGAGCACACGCTCTTCGCGCTCCTGACGGGTCTGTTGTTCGACTTCGACCAACTCCACCAAGATCAGATCACCGTGATTCAAATGTGTCACGATGACCTGAACCGGCAAGGGGTCGCCCGCCGTCACATGGGGGTGCCGCTTCAACTCAGCATGCACACGGCTTGTGGCGTAAGCCTTTTGCATCACACCCGCCACAACGTCTCGCATGGTGGGTTGATCCACAAACCAGTCATACAAGGACACCCCCTGCACTGACCGGCGAGAGGCGCCAACAACCTCTTCAAATGCTGCATTGGCGAAGCGGCAACGACCCACTTCGTCCACCACCAGCACCATGGTGCCCAAGTAATCGAACGCGTCGATGCCCGGCGGCAAGCCATCGCGGCCATCACTCATCTCTATTTCTGCGTTCGAAGCTTTCACAGCGCTCATATTGGGTACTACCTGTGTCGCGAGTGTGAAATCAAGGGGCCACACCAAACTTCGCCAACTCTCGCTTCAAGGCTGCCACATCGGCTTCCTTGCGTGTCACGGATGCCTTCATGGCTTCCACTCGCTCTTGGTATTTTTGATAGTTGCGCTCATCGCCCTTGCGCTCGGGTTGTCCGTTGTTGTATTCCTTCTTGAGAGCAGCCAAGGCTTCCTCTTCCTTGCGCAACTCAGCTTCCAGAATACGACGAGCATCGGCGTCACGCGCCTTCTGATCTTCCGACTGCACCTTGGATTCGCTGCCAGCACCGGAGGTCTTTGCAGGCGCCGCCCCACGCGGAACGACCGACTGAATCACCGTGATGGGTGCACCATCCAATGTCTTGCAGCCTTTCGCCGAGGCCTCTTTGGGAGACAGGGCATCGGTATACAGGTTGCCAGGACAACGGTACACCTGCTTGTCTTGTTGCGCATGAACAGGCACAACAACCAAAGAAGCCAGTGCGCACACGGCTTGAATACCCCAACGAAGAGACTTCTTCGACGACTTCATTTTGATGCGTTCCTGTACTGCACGGATGCAGCGTCTACTGACGGTTTTGGCAGTATGCCCCACCCCTTGCAGGCACATGAGGCGAGAAACAAACGACAACAAAAAAAGGGCGACTCGCGTCGCCCTTTTGTGAGTTCGAATGAACCCGATCCGAAATCCCAAGAAGGATTACAGAGCGTAGTACATGTCGAATTCGACGGGGTGAGTCGCCATACGGAAGCGAGTCACTTCTTGCATCTTCAGATCGATGTAAGCGTCGATGTATTCGTTGGTGAACACACCACCCTTGGTCAGGAACGCACGGTCCTTGTCCAGGTATTCCAGAGCCTGATCCAGGCTGTGGCAGACGGTTGGCACCAGCGCATCTTCCTCGGGAGGCAGATGGTACAGGTCCTTCGTAGCGGCTTCGCCCGGATGGATCTTGTTTTCCACGCCGTCCAGACCAGCCATCATCAGTGCAGCGAAGGCCAGGTAGGGGTTAGCGGAAGGATCGGGGAAGCGAGCTTCGATACGGCGGCCCTTGGGGTTAGCCACGTAAGGAATACGGATCGAGGCCGAGCGGTTCTTGGCCGAGTAAGCCAGCTTCACAGGGGCTTCGAAGCCAGGCACCAGACGCTTGTACGAGTTCGTACCAGGGTTGGTGATGGCATTCAGAGCACGAGCGTGCTTGATGATACCGCCGATGTAGTACAGAGCGAATTCGCTCAGACCAGCATAGCCGTCGCCAGCGAACAGGTTCTTGCCGTCCTTCCAGATGGACTGGTGAACGTGCATGCCGGAACCGTTGTCACCCACGATAGGCTTAGGCATGAAGGTCGCAGTCTTGCCGTAAGCGTGAGCCACGTTGGTGATCACGTACTTTTGCAGCTGCAGCCAGTCAGCGCGCTCGGTCAGCGTGCTGAACTTGGTGCCGATTTCCATTTGACCAGCGTTGGCCACTTCGTGGTGGTGCACTTCAACTGGAATGCCCAGGCTTTCCAGGATCAGGCACATTTCCGAGCGCATGTCTTGGCCGGAATCAACGGGAGGAACGGGGAAGTAGCCACCCTTGACGGTAGGACGGTAACCGGAGTTGCCGTGCTCGTACTTGGTGCCCGTGTTCCAAGCGCCTTCTTCAGAGTCGATCTTGAAGAAGCTGCCCGACATTTCGTTGCCCCAACGGACCGAGTCGAACACGAAGAATTCGGGCTCTGGACCGAAGTAAGCGGTGTCACCCAGACCGGAAGCCTTCAGGTAGGCTTCAGCGCGCTTGGCCAGCGAGCGAGGATCGCGCTCGTAAGGCTTGCCGTCATGGGGATCGATGACATCGCAAGTCAGGATCAGGGTCGGCTCTTCGAAGAAGGGGTCGATGTTGGCGGTATTGGGATCCGGCATCAGCAGCATGTCGGATGCTTCGATACCCTTCCAGCCTGCGATGGACGAACCGTCGAAGGCGTGGCCCGAAGTGAACTTGTCTTCGTCGAAGTGGGAAACGGGCACGGAAACGTGCTGCTCTTTGCCACGGGTGTCGGTGAAGCGGAAATCAACGAACTTGACTTCGTTGTCCTTCACCAGCTTCATCACGTCGGCGACGGTCTTGTTGGCCATCAGTTGCTCCTAGCCAGAGGCTTAATGGTGTAAGTGCAAAAAAATGTCTGTTTCCAGATCAGAAACAGCCGACAGTTTACTAGCAGAAAGCGTGCCGCCTACCGATGTCAGGTCAATGTCGCTGCAGGAAACCGAAATAAAGACATTCAAACACCCGCCCGCACAACAATGGTGCACAAAAAGCTTAACAAAATAATGCGCACTTACTTGGTGCGTATGCTTGCACCAATTTTGTTCAACCCTTCGATGAGTGCGGCAAAGGCGTGCTCGACGTCGCCCGCGGCACCTTTGACGCCCAAGTCGATGTGTCGGCCAAGCTCCGGGTGATCCACACTGGGCAGGCTGAAGACCTTCACTGGTGCGTAGCGAGCCTCAATCTCGAGCATCAATGGCGTCAGGTGAGACTCCATGGCACCTTGAACGATCACAGAGCGCTCTTCCAATCGACCTTGGCCGTGTAACGCTGCATGCCAGTGATCCAACACCCAGGCCATCATGGGCCAAGCCATCACCGGGAAGCCAGGAAGAAAGTGAACCCGCCCAGCCAAGCTGAAGCCCGGAATCTGGTTGTAGGGGTTGGGAATGATGTCGGCGCCAACCGGTATCACCCCCATCTCCAGACGACGCAATGTGTCTGCGGAGGCCGGATCAAATTCAACGCCCTCTTCTCGGGCGATGGCTTGGCAACGACCAAGAATCAGTTCCTTGGCTTGCGGATGCAACGCCAGTTCGACGCCAGCGGCACGTCCGGCGCATGCGCGCGTGTGGTCATCGGGTGTCGCCCCGATGCCGCCGAACGAAAACACCACATCGCCACTATTGAGTGCTGCGCTCAACTCCGCCGTGATGCGATCCGGGTCGTCCCCGACATACCTTGCCCAACTCAAGGCCATCCCACGCTCGGACAACAATTCGATGGCCTTCACGAGATGCTTGTCCTGACGACGTCCACTGAGGATTTCATCGCCAATGATGATGAGTCCAATCATGTCTCCACCTTCGAATAATCAAGATCCAGGCGCACACCCGACACCACGCCGCCATCGCGACGAACAACATCCAGCGCCGACAACAAATAGTGAGCAAACCAGGCCGCACCCAACGCAAAGACCAAGGTGTAGAGCCAAATAGAGATCAGCATCAGGATCGGTGCGAACACCACAGCCAATGCCCCAATGGCCCACAGCGCACCAGGCACTGCCCCCAACGCACCACATGCCACCCCAATGACCAGCAACACGCGACGGTGCTCCGCGAGGATTTGCTGCCGCTCACTGTCTGCAGCCCAGTCTGCCAGAACATCAAATGCCATCACCCGGTAGGTCAGCCACCCCCATATCAACGGCGGCAACAGCACGGCGATCATCGGGACAAACCAAAGTGGCAGCGTGAGCACCAGCGCGAAACAGGCGATCAGCGTGGCCTTGGCAGACCAGAGCACGCTTTGCCAGACCGTCACCGCGTGCTGCGCTTGCAGGTGAGGAAACCGTCGATCCCGCACCAAGGCTGTGATCGCGGGGACCATGAAGGCCGATACCAGCAACATGCACACCATGACCACTACCGGGACTGCCACCAGCACCAACACCATGGGCGCCACAACGGACCTCAAGTGGGTCCACCCCATGGCGTCCAACCACGACAAAAGGTGCGCAGACAGGGACCAGTGATCCAGCAAGGCACGCACACCCGCGACGGCATCCGTCCATCCCCACCAGACCAAGCCCCCCAACACGCCCGCAGCCAGCAACAACGGCATCAGGGAGAGCAGCATCACCCTCGGCAACAGACAATAGGCCAGCGCACGCCAAAACGACGACACCAACAAAGCCAATGGGCTCGCGATCATCACGTCTCGCTTATTCGTCGTCAGCGCCCAGGAAACCACCCAACAGCGAACCGCCGGCCACACCGCTCATGAGCGAACTCTCGTCACGCGAGCGCCCACCCGCCTGAGGTGCCGCAGCGAAAATACGAGACGCCATTCTGGAAAACGGCAGACTTTGTAACCACACCTGTCCCGGCCCGCTCAGACGAGCCAGGAACAAGCCCTCGCCGCCAAACAGCGCCGTTTTGATCTTGCCTACATACTGGATATCGAAATCGACACCCGCGGTGTAAGCCACCACGCACCCGGTGTCCACCAGCAAGGTTTCACCTGCCTGCAACTCGCGGCGCACAACCGTGCCGCCGGCATGCACGAAGGCCAACCCGTCGCCTTCCAGCTTCTGCATGATGAAGCCTTCACCGCCGAAAAAGCCTGTCCCCAGCTTGCGCTGAAATGCAATCCCGAGGGAAACCCCGCGCGCCGCGCACAAGAATGAGTCTTTCTGACAAATCAACGTCCCACCCAGTTTGCTGAGTTCCATCGGAAGGAGCTTGCCCGGATACGGGGCAGCAAACGCAACACGCTTCTTGCCCGAACCTTGATTTGTGTAAATGGTCGTGAAAAGACTCTCGCCCGTAATCAACCGCTTGCCCGCCCCCAGCAACTTGCCAAACAAGCCGCCCTCCTGGCGCGAACCATCGCCAAATACCGTGTCCATTTCGATGCCGGACTCCATGAACATCATCGAACCCGCCTCGCCGATGGCCGCCTCGCCGGGATCTAGCTCGACCTCCACAAACTGCATCTCGGAGCCTTTGATTTCGTAGTCCACCACGTCCATGGCCATGATCTGTTTCCTTCTGAAGAGTGATGCAGTTACTCACTCAACCAGCCGCCACACAACGCCAGTCGATTGAATACACCGCGAGATTCGATCAAAGGCATTGTGGACGAGTTCCCCTGCGCATGGCCCACCACACGCCAGAAACCCAAGCGCGTCAGCGACAATTCAACCCATGTCTTCCATCTTCGATGTCGTGGTGATTGGCGCTGGCGCCGCTGGTCTGTTTTGTGCGGGTGCAGCTGGCCAGCGAGGCTTGCGCGTGCTCGTGCTGGATCATTCCGCCAAAGTGGCCGAAAAAATTCGGATCTCTGGCGGCGGACGGTGCAACTTCACGAATCGAGAAGTCACACCAGCCAATTTCATCAGCGAGAACCCACATTTCTGTCGCTCGGCTCTGGCCAGCTTTACCCCTCAGGACTTTCTGGCACTGATTGAAAAGCATCGGATTGCCTGGCACGAGAAGCACAAAGGCCAGCTGTTTTGCGATCGCAGTGCCAACGACATCGTGCAGATGCTGTTGAGTGAGTGTGATGCTGGTGGTGTCACGCGCTGGCAGCCTTGTGCCGTGCATGATGTCCGCCACCATGTTGACGCAGTCGAAAGGAAGGCTCGGTTTTGCGTTGACACTGACCGAGGCCTGATCGAAGCACACCAGGTTGTGATCGCAACAGGCGGACTGTCCATCCCCAAAATCGGCGCCACAGACTTTGGACAGCGCCTGGCTACGCGATTGGGACACACACTTGTGCCACTGCGCCCCGCCCTGGTGCCACTCACATTCAGCCCGGAGTCGTGGGCAGCATTTGTGCCGATGGCCGGCATCTCGCTGGAGGTGGACGTCTCCACCAACCACGAGGCCCCCGGCAAGCGCAAAAAGACCACCACCACGCACTTTCTGGAAGACCTGCTGTTCACCCACCGAGGATTGAGCGGCCCCGCCGTTCTTCAGATTTCCAGTTACTGGCAGCCGGGCACGCCCATCACATTGAACATTGCGCCTGGCCGCGATTTGGCTGCCGCACTGAAATCTGCCAAGGTCGGTTCACGCAAGCAGCTCTCGACGGAGTGGGGGCACGCTTTGGGAAGTGACGTCCCCCAACGCTTGGCTCAAACATGGCTTGACCACATTCAGCAGGCCACACCGAGTCTGCGCACCGATGCGGCCATCGCCGAGCTGAGAGACAAGGATCTGGAGTCACTGGGGCAGTCCGCCAATGCCTGGCACATCACCCCTAGCGGCACAGAAGGCTATGCCAAGGCAGAAGTCACCGCTGGCGGTGTGAGCACGGCCGAACTGAGCTCGCAAACGATGGAGAGCAAGAAGGTCCCCGGCCTGTATTTCATTGGTGAAGTCGTCGACGTCACCGGCTGGTTGGGCGGATACAACTTCCAATGGGCCTGGTCCAGCGCCATGGCCTGCGCGCGTGCGCTGACACCCGTGTCAGACAGTGACGCACTTTGAGCAAGGGTAAGATGACACCATGAGCACCACGCATTTCGGTTTCAAGCAGGTTGACGAGACAAAAAAAGCACAGCACGTTCGTGGTGTGTTTGACTCGGTTGCCAACAAATACGACATCATGAACGACCTGATGTCGATGGGCCTTCACCGCATCTGGAAGGCCTACACCATCGCCGCCAGTGGCGTGCGCGAAGGCCATAAAGTGCTGGACATCGCAGGCGGTACAGGGGATCTGTCCGAAGCATTTTTGAAGCGCGTTGGCACGTCAGGCACGGTGGTCCACACCGACATCAACGAGGCAATGCTGAGCACGGGCCGAGACCGCCTGCTCAACAGCGGCATTGCCCTGCCGACCACACTGTGCGACGCCGAGAAACTGCCCTTCCCGACCGATACATTCGACATCGTCACGGTCGCATTTGGCCTGCGCAACATGACCCACAAGGACATCGCACTGAAAGAGATGTGCCGCGTCCTGAAGCCTGGCGGACGACTCTTGGTTTTGGAGTTCTCCAAAGTGGCCAAGCCTCTGGAAAAGGCTTACGACTGGTACTCGTTCAAGATCCTGCCCAAACTGGGGCAACTCGTTGCAGGCGATGCTGAGAGTTATCAGTACTTGGCTGAATCGATCCGCATGCACCCTGATCAGGCCACCCTCAAGGCCATGATGAAGGAAGCTGGATTCGGCCATGTGGACGTCCACAACATGACCGGCGGAGTGGTGGCCCTGCATCTGGGCATCAAGTGCTGAGCAGTCTGTCCCCATGAAAAAGGCCGGTCAGTGACCGGCCTTTTTAGTTGCGCACGCCATAGTAGGCGTGGTCGCAAGCAATCACGACGTACCCAACAGGCCGCGCTTCAGATCCTTGTCACTGGGACGGTCGCCCAACCAGATGCGCAACAGCGCACGGTAGAAATCATCACCGGCGATATTACGCCCCATGGGCTTGCCCGCCACGGTGATGCGAGTCCCTTGCATCGGCACATAGTCCAGCTGAATCACAGACCCACGACGCACCTCGCCAACTTGCATCATGGCCGCCTCCAACTCGTCCACACGAGCGCGCAACGTAGCCATTTCTGCCGTGGACGTGTTATCGGTGATACCCGTGATCAATCCCTCGACCAACTGATTGGCCGACACATCACGCAGCATGACGATGCGGATGGACTTTGGCCCCACCTGATTCATCAGGTTGGCCGGCAAGGTGTCGCGGCGGGGCGTATACAGACCCATCGCATACACCTTGATGATCATCTTGACGCGCAGGCCCACACCATTGAGCTGCAAAGGCTGATCTGCGAGAGTGACCTGATCCTCAAACTGGACACCCGCCACCTCACGGGCAGCATGAGCCGCCATCGATGCTGTCAACACAGCAACCGACAGCGCTGCCGCCGCCCACTTTTTCATACCGTGAATCATTCTTAAGCCGCCTTCTTCTGGTCCGCATCGCGCAGTTCGCGTCGCAGAATCTTACCTACATTCGACTTCGGCAGCTCATCACGGAATTCGATGTACTTGGGACGTTTGTAACCAGTCAATTGCTGCTTACAGAATTCAGCCACGTCTTCCACGGTCAAGTCAGGGTCGCGCTTGACGATGAACAGCTTGACCGCTTCGCCAGAATGCTTGTCTGGCACGCCGATCACCGCAGCCTCCAACACACCCGGGTGCTGCACGGCCACGTCTTCGACTTCGTTGGGATAAACGTTGAAGCCAGACACGAGCACCATGTCCTTCTTGCGGTCCACGATCTTCACGAAGCCATGTTCGTCCATGACGCCCACGTCGCCTGTCTTGAAGAAGCCGTCGTCGGTCATGACCTTCGCCGTTTCCTCAGGGCGACGCCAGTAGCCGGCCATCACTTGCGGACCACGAATGCAGATCTCGCCAGACTGTCCCAGTTCGACGTCTTTGCCGTCGTCATCGCGGATGGCCACTTCGGTAGAAGGCAGTGGCATACCAATCGAGCCGGTGTAGCAATCAATGTTGTTGGGATTGCAGGTGGCCACCGGAGAGGTTTCAGACAGGCCGTAACCCTCGATGATGGGGGTGCCTGTGACCGCCTTCCAGCGCTCTGCAACAGCCTTTTGAACCGCCATGCCGCCACCGATGGTGACCAGCAGACTGGAGAAGTCCAGCTTGGCAAAGTCGGGGTTGTTCATCAGACCGCTGTACAGCGTGTTGACGGCCGGGAACATGTGGAAGCGGAAGCTCGACAATTCCTTGATGAACCCAGCGATATCGCGCGGGTTAGGAATCAGCAGCATGCAAGCGCCGTTACGGATGCCCATCAGACAGCAAACCGTCAAGGCAAAGATGTGATACAGCGGCAAGGCGCACACCACGTTCAGCTGCTGGATCTTGCTGGTATCCAGGCCGTTAGTCAGCCAGGCTTCGCACTGCAACACGTTAGACAGCAGGTTGCGCTGCAGCAGCGTCGCCCCCTTGGACACACCCGTGGTGCCACCTGTGTATTGCAGGAAGGCCACATCGTCCAGACCAATTTGCTGGGGCGTGTAAGGCTTGGCTGCACCCTTGCTCAGCACGCTGTTAAACGACACGTGACCGGGCAAGGACCAAGCAGGCACCATCTTGCGCACACGACGCACCACGAAGTTGGTCAACGCCCCCTTCAGGGTACCCATCAGGTCACCCATGGACGCCACCACGACGTGCTTCAGGTGACCGCGAGCCTGCACAGCCTGCAACGTGCTGGCGAAGTTCTCCAGAATAATGATGGCTTCTGCACCGCTGTCGTGAAGTTGATGCTCCAACTCACGGGGGGTGTACATCGGATTGACGTTGACCACCACGCACCCGGCACGCAGGATACCGGCCACAGCGACCGGGTATTGCAGGATGTTGGGCATCATCACGGCAACACGAGCGCCCTTGGTCAGGCCTTGCGCCTGCAACCACGATGCCAGATTGGCGGACTGACGATCCATCTCGCCATAAGTCAGGCTCGCCCCCATGCAACGGAAAGCCACGCGGTCAGCATACTGACGCATGGCCTCATCCAGCAACTGCACCAGCGACGAATACTGAGTCGCATCGATCTCCTGCGGCATGTTGGCAGGGTAATTCTTCAACCAGATCTTTTCCATGGGGTCCTTCAGGCGACCCCACACCTGCAGTGCAGAGCCGCATCAACACAACAGCGGGATGTTACATTAACTCTGCAAGATGCCCGCCGGTATCATGCGAGGCATTCAGTGTCAGTCACGATGATGTCCAGCTCATCCGCCAAAAAATCCCGCCCCAAAGTCAGCACCAGCCACACGGAGGTTGAACTGACAGTGGAGGATTTGTCCAAGCAAGCCGGCGTCAGCGTACGCAACATCCGCGCGTACCAGACGGCAGGGCTCATGCCCCCTCCCCGACTCAAAGGGCGGCTGGGCATTTACGATCACGAGCACCTTGGCAAACTTGAGCTGATCCGCGACCTGCGTCAGCAGGGTTTCAGGCTGGAGGCCATCAAGGACATGCTGGACAAAACTCCGGAAGGAGCCTGGTCCGAGTACTCCTTGATCAGCGACCTTTTTTCCACCACGTTTTTCACGGTGGAGGCCCCCAAACGCAAAGCGCTGTCGGAAATGGCCGCGCACTGGCAAACGTCAGCCACCCCGGAACAGAAAGAGCGACTGTCACGCAACGGCCTTTACCGTCGAATTGGCCCAGACGAAGTCGAAATGCTCAGCCCGGCGCTGGAGCGCATCGGCATTCAACTGGCAGAACTCAATGTCCCGCTGGACACGGTACTGGACCTGCAAGACGAACTCATCAAACACACCCGCATCATTGCGCGGGCCTATGTCGAGCAGTTGTTTCTGACTCTGGCAGAAGGCATTGCAGCAGCCGAAGCCGAAGCCAAGGCCAAGGGCATCCCGGTTGATCCGGCAGCCATCGCACCGCTAACCGCCATGTTCGAGCGACTGCGTCCACTGGCGGTCGGCTCGATCAGCGCCGCCTTTCCTGTCGTGCTGCAGCAAGAATTTGATCAAGCCATCCAGCAGCAACTCAAGCGCAGCCACACCGGCTGATCGCACAACACACGCTCATCCTCGTAAGGGCTTGCCGGTCGCAAAAAATGCTCCGCCGGCAACATGATGCAGGCTGCGCAGGTTGGGGCTGGCGCCAGCCTCGTCCGAGGCACCGAACAACCATCGCCCGTCCTTGAACGCGCGCGGATCGGCCCAAGCCGCAACCACCTCTGCAAGAAACAGGTCGTACCGCTGCGCCATGGCCTCTTCCGGCAGCACCTTGCAGACCAACCAGGCCGCACAACCGGCAATCAAAGGCGCAGGTGTTTGCGGCACAGACAGCGCTTCCAAGCCACATTGATCGAACTTATTGACCTCTCGGCCAGACTGCGTCCCCACAGCCATCACGGTCGACAGCATGTCCACCGTCGGCACCTGAAGCACGAATTCGCCAGAAGCCTCGACCAAACCGCGCGTGAACGTTGCCTTGTCGATCACCACGGCAACTTTGGGTGGATTGAAGTCGAGTGGCATGTTCCAGGCAACAGCCATGACATTGCGCTGCCCCGCATGGGCTGCACTGATCAACACGGTTGGACCGTGGTTGATCAACCGGTACGCCTTGGCGAGCTCAACAGGCACCAAGTGAGCGGATGGGTCGATTTGCATCATGTGTGAATCCATGTGGATGGCGTGAATCACATCTGAAATGACAAAAGCCCAGTAGCTTTCGCTACTGGGCTCGATGTCGTTCTTGGTCGGGGCGGCGGGATTCGAACTCGCGACCCCTTGCACCCCATGCAAGTGCGCTACCAGGCTGCGCTACGCCCCGACAAGAATTAAATTATGGCACACATTGGAGCTGTTTTGCAAGCCGACTCGCTTTTTGACAACATCAAACAAGCAAGTCGCGGATAGACAACAAAGCCTCTCGCAACGAAGCCGCAGCGTCGCCATTCAAAGATTGCAGAGCACGAACATCAGGTCCTGCCCACGCAGCGTCCAGCACCGCAACAGGAGAGCTGGCCTGCAGCGCTCGTGTCACCGAGGTTGCGGTCAAGGCCGCTTGCGAAGCAAGTACCCCCGGATGCACACCAGCACCAAATCCGTTGCCAGCCGCCATGCCATCCAGCGCATCGTCGTCTTCACATTCGACTTGCGAAGATTGCGCCCCCATCTCACTGAGACGATTGCGCGCGCCACTGATCGTGAAGCCTTGTTCATACAGCAGCTCACGAATGCGACGAATCAGCAGCACTTCATGGTGCTGGTAATAGCGGCGGTTACCGCGGCGTTTCATAGGCTTGAGTTGAACGAACTCTTGCTCCCAGTAACGCAACACATATGGCTTGACCAGGCACAGTTCACTCACCTCACCGATGGTGAAGTAGCGTTTGGCGGGAATTGGCGGCAAAGCGCTATCAACGCGTTCCATGTTGTCCTGACGTCTTTTTCAACGATGCGGTGACCATGGCCCCGATCGTCTCCCCTTCTGCGTGGCAGCCGCACGAAACTGGCTGCATGCCCTCACCTGCAAAGTGACAGCTGGCAAGGGTTTGAGACTTTACTCCAAGTCCTCTTCGGTGGGAATGTCGCCCTGCACCATCCCTTTGAGTTTCTGACTGGCGTGGAACGTCACCACCTGCCGAGCATTGATGGGAATCACCTCCCCGGTACGGGGATTTCGGCCTGGCCGTGACGCCTTCTGCCTGATCTGGAAGTTGCCGAAACCAGACAATTTCACATCACTGCCCGAGATCAGGCTGTCGTGAACCAGCTCGAAAAACGCTTCAACCATGTCCTTCGACTCACGCTTGTTGAGCCCGAGTCGCTCGAACAGCATCTCGGACAACTCTGCTTTGGTCAGCGTTGGTGTTTCGATGGTTGGCAGCAAGACCGTCAGGTCTCGGATCTTGTCGTTCATGTTGCTGGCCCTCCCAAAGGGTCTTATCCGCGCACCCGTGCACCGACGCGCTCAGCCAAAGAGGCCAACACGGCCTGCATGGCTGTCTCGATGCGCTCGTCGGTCAGGGTCTGTTCGTCGTCGCGCAACTCCACGCGCACAGCCAGGCTGCGCTCGTTGTCTGCGATACCGGCTACCGCAGACTTGGGCTTGTAGATGTCGAACAGGCGGGCACCGCGCACCAGCCCATCGGTCGGGGCTTGGGTGATGGCAGCGATCAGGGCGTCATGGGCTGTCGACTCGGTCACCACCAGGGCCAGATCGCGGTACACCGACTGCATCTTGGGCACCGAGGTGAACGCAGGCACCACACGTTGCGTCAGTGCATCGGCATCCAGCTCAAACAGCACAGGGGCCTGAGGCAGATCGTAAGACTGGCGCCACTTGGGATGCAGTTCACCCACAAAGCCCACAGCGTTGCCGTCGATCACCACCTGAGCGCAACGGCCTGGGTGGAACGCAGGATGCTCGGTGGCAACGAAGCTGGGTTGACGAGGCGCCAACAGCGCTTCCACGTCACCCTTGACGTCAAAGAAGTCGACGTTGCGCGAGGCCGAGCCCCACTGCAGTGCATCGGCGGGGCCATAAGCCAGGCCCGCCACACGAACCGGTTGATGGAAGCCGCCCACGGTTTGGTCGCCGTCGACCACCGACGCATCGCGCAGGAACACCCGGCCCACCTCAAACAGGCGCACGCGCTCGGCTTTGCGCGCCAAGTTGTTCTTGAGGATGTCGACCAGGCTGCCCACGATTGACGAGCGCATCACCGCCAGAGGGCTGGCAATAGGATTGAGCACGCGGATGGGGTTGGTATTGCCCGCCAACTCAGCTTCCCAACGCTCTTCCACGAAGCTGAAGGTGATGACTTCCTGGTAGCCGCGTGCAGCCACACCGCGACGAACAGCGTAGAGGCTCTTGCGACCTTCCGG
Organism: Aquabacterium sp.; assembly: GCF_049317225.1. Lineage (GTDB taxonomy): Bacteria > Pseudomonadota > Gammaproteobacteria > Burkholderiales > Burkholderiaceae_C > Aquabacterium. The sequence goes on from NZ_JBMOIR010000007.1 coordinate 50,640, forward strand.
ACGCACCAAGGGAGTGACCGGCGCTTTGGGGGCGCGCTTGGGCAGCTTGTCAAAGCCCACCACGCGCACGATTTCTTCGATCAGGTCTTCTTCGATCTGCAAATCGAAACGCCAGCTCGGCGGCGTCACCACGAAATGCACATCGCCTTGCACTTCCAGCACCTCAAACGGCAAGGCCAGACGCTGGAACACGGTTTCGCATTCGCCTTGCGTCACCGGCATGCCGATCACGCGCTGCGCACGCGTCAGTCGCAGGGTCACGGGCGTACGTGCAGGCTGCTGAATGATCTGGTCATCGACGGGACCGGCTTCACCGCCGCAGATCTCCAGGATCAGTTGCGTGATGCGCTCCAGATACTGCGCCGTGGGCGCTGCATCCACGCCACGCTCGAAACGGTGCGACGCATCGGTCGAGAAGTTGTAGCGACGTGCGCGACCGGCAATCGCCTTGGGCCACCAGAACGCGGCCTCCAGGTACACATTGCGGGTGTCGTCACCCACGGCGGTCGCGTCACCGCCCATGATGCCCGCCAGAGATTCCACCTGCTGACCATCCGCGATCACGCCCACCTGCTCGTCCAACGTCACCGTGTTGCCGTTGAGCAGCTTCAAGGTTTCGCCGGCCTTGGCCCAACGCACTTGCAGATCGCCCTGGATCTTGTCCAGATCGAAGACATGCGAGGGCTGACCCAGTTCGAACATCACGTAGTTGGAGATGTCCACCAACGCCGACACGGCACGCTGACCACAACGGGCCAAGCGCTCCACCATCCAGTCGGGCGTCTTGGCTTGCGGGTTCACGCCACAGATGACGCGGCCGGCGAAACGGCCACACAGATCCGGCGACTGCACCGCGACTTTCAAGGCAGCATCCACCGTCGGCTTGACCGGCTCAATGGCGGGCAAGGTGAACGGCGCCCCGGTCAGGGCGGACACTTCACGCGCGATGCCCGCCACGCTCAAGCAGTGCGCGAGGTTGGGTGTGAGCTTGAGCGTGAACAGCGTATCGTCGAGGCGCAGGTGCTCGCGGATGTTTTGACCGACAGGTGCATCGTCCGCCAGGATGTGCAAGCCGTTGGACTCTTCTGACACCCCCAGCTCTTTGGCCGAGCACAGCATGCCGTGGCTCTCGACACCGCGCAGCTTGCCCTTCTTGATGACAAACACCTTGCCGTCCGGGCCAGGGGGCAACTCGGCACCGATCGTGGCACAAGGCACCTTGATGCCTGGACGCACATTGGGTGCGCCGCACACGATCTGCAGCACCTCGCCCGTGCCAGCATCCACCTTGCAGACGTTCAAACGGTCAGCATCCGGGTGCTTGGCCACTTCCAGCACATGCGCCACAACCACACCGGTAAACGGTGGGGCCACCGGATCCAACTCCTCCACCTCCAGACCGGCCATGGTCAACAGGTCAGCCAGTTGCTGGCTGGTGAGGTCAGGGTTGCAGAAACGACGCAGCCAGGACTCGGGGAATTGCATGTCTTAGATCCTTGGAATCAGATATTCGGTGTGACGTGGTGGGTCTCAGGCCTGATCGAAATCGGCGTCCAACACCACGCGGTAACGAGCCTTGCCGGCGCGGACATGGTCCAGCGCCTCATTAATGCGGCTCATTGGGAAATGTTCGGTCTGCGGCTCAATGCCGTGGCGAGCAGCAAACTCCAGCATCGTGTCGATGTCTTGTCGAGAACCCGTGGGCGAGCCCGACACACTGCGCAACCCGCTGATCAGCGGCAAGGCATCCACCTCCATGGGTTGCGGCAGCACGCCCACCAAGTGCAGATGCCCCTTCGGTGCCAGCGTGCTCATCAGCGCCTTCCAGTTCAGCATGACATTCACCGTCACCAGAACCAGATCCAAGCGGCCACGAATGGCCTTCATGGCATCCGGATCCACGCTGGAGACCACACGGTGCGCCCCCATCTGCAGGGCTTCATCCCGCTTGGCATCGCTCGATGTGAACGCCGTGACCTCGCAGCCCCAAGCCCGCGCGAACTTGAGGGCCAGGTGCCCTAGCCCGCCGATACCCACCACCCCCACGCGATGCGTAGGCTTGATGTCCAGATTGAGGAAGGGAGAAAACACCGTCACGCCACCGCACAACAGCGGGCCCGCCTTGGCTGCGCTCAGCCCATCGGGGATCGGGCACGCCCACAGCCAATGGGCACGCGCCCGCTCGGCAAAGCCGCCGTGGTGACCCATGATGGTCGGTTGCGCCACACGGCACAATTGCGGCTGACCGCCCAAGCAATTTGGGCAGCTCATGCAACTGCTGCAGTTCCAGCCCAAGCCCACACGCTGCCCCAGGCGCAAACCTCGCGCTTGAGCACCCGTGGCGACCACTGTACCAATGATCTCGTGGCCACCCACGGTCGGATACGCTGCAGGCCCCCATTCGCTGTCGATGACCGACAGGTCAGAGTGACACACCCCGCAGTGCTCGACACGGATTTCCACCTCTTCAGCGCCCAAAGGGCCAGGTTCATACGAAAACGGCACCAGTGGTTTGTGGGCCGCTTGCGCCGCCCAAGCACGAATGGATGTGGCAGTGGTCATGTCGATCCTCCAGCAGGATGATTCAGTGCCCGTTACTGAAATTGCTGCAGAAAACGCAGATCGCCTTCAAAGAACAGGCGCAGGTCGTTGACGCCGTAGCGCAGCATCGTCAGTCGATCCGGGCCCAAACCGAACGCAAAGCCGATGTACCGCTCGGGGTCGAGCCCGAAGTTGCGGACCACGTTCGGGTGCACCTGACCGGCGCCACCCACTTCCAGCCAGCGCCCCTTCAGCGGACCTGACGAAAAGGCGATGTCCACTTCGGCAGAAGGTTCGGTGAAGGGGAAGAACGACGGACGGAAACGGATGTCCAAGTCGTCGGTCTCGAAGAAGGTGCTGAAGAAATTCCCCAGCACAGACTTCAGGTCTGTAAAGCTGACGCTCTCGCCAATCCACAGGCCTTCGCACTGGTGGAACATGGGCGAGTGCGTGGCATCGCTGTCCACACGGTAGGTGCGACCGGGAGCGATCACGCGGATTTCCGGCATGCGCTCGCCCTTGGCCAGCAACTCGGCGTGACGCTTGACGTGCTGGACGGCATAACGCACCTGCATCGGGCTGGTGTGCGTACGCAGCAAATGACCGCCTTCCACATAGAAGGTGTCGTGCATGGAGCGGGCGGGATGGTCTTCCGGCGTATTCAGGGCCGTGAAGTTGAACCAGTCCGCTTCGATTTCGGGACCATCGGCCACATCGAACCCCATGGAGCCGAAGATGCCTTCAATGCGCTCAATGCTCAGAGACACAGGATGCAAACCACCCTCGCCTCGACGGCGACCGGGCAAGGTCACATCCAGGCTCTCGGCGCGCAGTTGTTGCGCCAGCTCGGCATCGGCCAACGCCTGGCGACGCTCGTTCAAAGCAGCCTCGACGCGCTGCTTGGCCTGGTTGATGGCCGCACCACGAGTTTTCTTTTCTTCGGGGCTCAGGGCACCCATGCCCTTGAGCAACTCGGTCACGCTGCCGGACTTGCCCAAAAATCGGGCCTTGGCGTTTTCCAGGTCTGCGGGGGTAGCGGCGGCTGCGAAGGCCTCTTGGGCCGACAGCACCAGTGCGTCGAGATCGTTCATGGTCTTATGTCGAAAAAAAAGGCCAACAAACTGTTGGCCTTTAGATCACCAGCCTGCCGCCACGGGCAAACCGTTGCAGCATGGCTGGCGCAGCATCTTGCTGCCCGCTTAAATATTAAGCAGCCAGTTGAGCCTTGGCCTTTTCAACGATGCCAGCAAAAGCGGCAGGGTCGTTGACGGCGAGGTCAGCCAGCACCTTGCGGTCGATTTCGATCGATGCCTTCTTGATGCCAGCCATGAACTTGCTGTAGGTCAGACCCAGAGCACGGCTAGCGGCATTGATACGAGCGATCCACAGACGGCGGAATTCGCGCTTCTTGGCACGGCGGTCACGGTAGGCGTATTGGCCTGCCTTCATGACTGCCTGTTTGGCGATGCGGTATACGTTCTTGCGGCGACCACGGAAACCCTTGGCCAGGGCGAGAACTTTCTTATGACGAGCGCGGGCTGTTACACCACGTTTGACGCGAGGCATGTGTGACTCCTTCGGCGTTGACTATCTAAACCAGATTCGAGACTTACTGTTCTTTTGCGTAGCCGATTACAGGCCAGCGAAAGGCAGCATCTGAGCCATGTGGCCCATGTTGGTCTCATGCACGTTCACAGCGCCGCGGAGCTGACGCTTGTTCTTCGTGGTCTTCTTGGTCAGGATGTGACGCTTGAAGGCTTGACCGCGCTTGACGGTGCCACCTGGACGCACGCGAAAACGCTTCTTCGCACTGCTCTTGGTCTTCATTTTGGGCATGTTCTGCTCCTTTTACGTTGTTCCTGCCAGGCGCCACGGATACCACTTCCGTGTCTTGATAGCCTGCAGGCACTTGGTCCGTGAGTAGCGGCGACCAAACCACCACCCCGGTTGTCGCCTCGTTTGACCGAAGCGGCATTCTCTCAGAAGAATTACTTCTTCTTTTTCGGGCCGAGCACCATGATCATCTGGCGCCCTTCCAGTTTCGGCATGTTCTCGACGACCGAGCAATCAGCCAGATCATCGCGCACACGCTCCAGCAATTTCATCCCCAGTTCCTGGTGCGTGATTTCACGGCCACGGAAACGGAGGGTCACTTTGCCCTTGTCGCCCTCTTCAAGGAAGCGACGCAGGTTGCGAACCTTGATGTTGTAGTCGCCATCGTCAGTACCGGGACGGAACTTGATTTCCTTGACTTCGATGACCTTCTGCTTGAGCTTGGCGTCGTGAGCCTTCTTCTGTTCCTGATACTTGAACTTGCCGTAGTCCATCAGGCGACACACAGGCGGATCGGCCTGGGCAGCCACCTCAACCAAGTCCACGTCGTGTTCGGCGGACAGGCGCAGGGCTTCCTGAATGCTGACGATACCGAGGGGCTCGTTCTCGGGTCCGTTCAGACGGACTTCGGGAGCAGTGATTTCACGATTCAGCCGATGCTTGCGCTCATCATTGCGCGTACGGCGGTCAAAAAAGTTAGCGATGTCAAATTCCTTCAGGCCACGGCGCCCACTGGGCCACCGCACCGGTTAACCATGAATCCGCGCTCAAACAACCCAGCACAAAAGCGCCCTGACTGCGAATGCAGTACAAAGCGCTTCATGCGTCAGGCCTTGCTGGCGATGTCCTGTGCGATCTTCGCGGAGAAGTCTGCCAGCGACATCACGCCGAGGTTTTGGTTGCCCCGAGCGCGCACGGCGACGGTGCCATCGGCCTTCTCCTTGTCACCGACAACGATGAAGTACGGCACCTTCTGCAACGAGTGCTCGCGGATTTTATACGTGATTTTTTCGTTGCGCAAATCCAGCTGGACTCTAAGTCCTTGTTTCTGGAGCGTTTTGGCAATTTCTTGCGCGTAATCAGCCTGCGCATCGGTGATATTGAGCACCACAGCCTGCACAGGCGACAACCAAACGGGCAGCGAACCCGCGTGCTGCTCGATCAGAATCCCGATGAAACGCTCCAACGAACCCAGGATGGCGCGGTGCAGCATGACGGGATGCTTGCGTTCACTGGTGTCCGCCACGTACTCGGCATTCAGGCGTTGAGGCATGGAGAAGTCCACCTGGATGGTGCCGCACTGCCAGTGGCGACCCAGGGCATCCTTCAAGGTGTACTCGATCTTCGGTCCATAGAACGCACCATCACCCGGCGCAATCGTGAACTCACTACCCGTGGCTCGCAGCGACTCCATCAAGGCGTTTTCAGCCTTGTCCCAGATCTCGTCCGAGCCAATACGCGCCTCGGGGCGGGTCGCCACTTTGTAGATGATGTCGGTGAAGCCGAAATCCTGGTAGACCTTCTGCAGCAAGGCCGTGAAGTCCACGCACTCTTGCAAGATCTGATCTTCGGTACAGAAGATGTGGCCGTCATCCTGCGTGAAGCCACGCACGCGCATGATGCCGTGCAGACCGCCAGTGGGTTCATTGCGATGGCACTGACCGAACTCACCGTAACGCAGCGGCAGGTCACGGTAGCTCTTGATGCCTTGATTGAAGATCAGGATGTGGCCCGGGCAGTTCATCGGCTTGAGCGCGTAGTCACGCTTTTCCGACTCGGTGGTGAACATGTTGTCACGGTACTTGTCCCAGTGACCGGTCTTCTCCCACAGCGTCTTGTCGATGATCTGGGGACCCTTGACCTCGTCGTAACCGTTGTCACGGTAAACCTGACGCATGTATTGCTCGACCGCCTGCCACACGGTCCAGCCCTTGGGGTGCCAGAACACCACACCAGGCGCATGGTCGTCAATGTGGAACAGATCCAATTCACGACCCAGCTTGCGGTGATCTCGCTTTTCAGCCTCTTCCAGGCGATGCAGGTACTGAGCCAGATCGTCCTTGGACGTCCAGGCCGTGCCGTAGACGCGTTGCAACTGCTCGTTGCGATGATCGCCACGCCAGTAGGCGCCCGCCACCTTCATCAGCTTGAAATGCTTGAGCTTGCCCGTGCTCGGCACGTGGGGGCCGCGACACAGATCGGTGAATGCACCCTCGCTGTAGAGGGACACATCCTGGTCTGCCGGAATGCTTTCGATGATCTCGGCCTTGTAGTGCTCGCCCAACCCCTTGAAGTAGGCCACGGCCTCATCACGCGGCAAGACTTTGCGCTCGACCTTTTCATCCTTCTTCGCCAACTCAGCCATCTTCTTTTCGATGGCCTCCAGATCTTCCGGCGTGAAGGGGCGCTTGTAAGCGAAGTCGTAATAGAAGCCGTCTTCGATGGTTGGGCCAATGGTGACCTGCGCATCCGGGAACAACTCTTTCACCGCATAAGCCAACAAGTGGGCCGTCGAGTGACGAATGATGTCCAGACCGTCCGCATCCTTCTCGGTGATGATGGCCAGAGGCGTGTCAGCCTCAATCAGAAAACTGGTATCCACCAGACGAGCACCATCGCCCTGCCCCACGCGACCTGCGAGCGCGGCTTTAGCCAGACCTGCACCAATGGAGGCGGCCACCTCAGCAATCGTTACAGGACCCGGGAATTCGCGTTTGGAGCCATCAGGCAACTGAATAGAGATCATTGTTTCAACCTTGGGATCTTGATGCGCCCACCACCAGAAGCGACAGGCAACAAAAAAAGCGCGGGGTTCGCCGCGCTTTCTTGTCAGATGAGAGAAATGCGAAAGCAGCGGCCCGCCGACTAAACCTCGACAAAACTGGAGGTGACTTTCGTCGTTCGCGGTGTCATAACCGTCTGCGCCTTTCTACTTTTCTTACTGGCAAGTAAAGGTACGCACCCGTCTAAGTGCTGGGGCACTATTGTAGCGCTGCCAACATCACACCCGCCAATGACCGCTTCAGGGGTATGCTGACACACAAACCATTCTTCACCCCGTTTTGCCAGGCATGCCCGCATACCACCCCACATCCACGCACCAACTGACTGCCATTTGCGCCGCATTGTTCGTCGCATTCAGCCAGCCCGCGGCAGCGCAAGAGGCGACATATACAAGCGAATCAGGCAGCACTGAAAGCACAACCGACACCGTACTGACCACCACACAGCAACACGTTCGATCATCCGTTGAATGGCTGGCCAGCGGTGTGGACAGTTGGTTCGGCGAAAAACCATTCTCAGAGGGCGGCAAGGTGAGCAACGGGGAATTGGGCTGGACGGTCTACAAGCGTGAAGACCAACCCTCCACAACCGGCATCAGATTCAAAGCTCGGTTCAAGCTACCCAACCTCGAATCACACTCTTACCTTTTCATCGGAAACGATGACCGACGAGAGATCGTGACCGACCAACCTGACACCTTCTCACGTCAGCAACAACTATTGAGAAACGACAACCGAGACAACACCTTCTTTGCCGGAATTGGCACGACCATCAGAGAGTCAGTCGATTTGCGATTGGGTTTCAGAGGCGGACTCAAGCCGTATGGTCAAGCGCGCTATCGACACCCCTGGCAACTATCACCGGACGACCGCGTGGAGTTCAGGGAAACCGTGTTTTACAGCGTAGCTGATCGGATTGGCTCGACCACAGCCATCTCGTACGATCATGCGTTATCCAACACTTTGAACTTCCGGTGGCTGAACGCCATCACTGTCACACAAAGCAGCAAAGACGCGGCCTGGTCGAGCAGCGTAGGCACCTACAAGTCATTTGGCGAGCAACGCGTCCTGTCCCTCGAAGCACTGATGGGCGGCGTGATTGGCAACGATGTCACAGTTGCCGACTACGGACTACAAACCAAATGGTCGCAACCCGTTCACAAAGACTTTGTGATCGGTGAGGTCGTCGTCGGCCACTTCTGGCCACGTTCATCCCCCCTCGAACCCCGCCGACAGGCATGGGCAATTGGCACGGGAGTCAAACTCAAGTTCTGAACTGGAGTCACAGAGTTTCGCCAGACAAAGAAAAAGGCCACCCGAGGGTGGCCTTGCTGAGTGGACGGGAGATCCGCCAGAGCGGACCTCACATCGCAGATCAGTGGAATTGTTCTTCTTCGGTCGAGCCGGTCAGGGCCTTCACGGAAGAGGAACCACCTTGGATCACGGTGGTCACGTCGTCGAAGTAGCCAGCACCCACTTCTTGTTGGTGCGACACGAAGGTGTAACCCTTGTCGCGAGCCGCGAATTCGGGCTCTTGCACCATGTTGACGTAGTGCTTCATGCCTTCGCCGCGAGCGTAAGCGTGGGCGAATTGGAAGGTGTTGTACCAGTTGACGTGGATACCAGCCAGGGTGATGAACTGGTACTTGTAGCCCAGAGCCGACAGCTCTTCCTGGAACGAAGCGATTTGAGCGTCGTTCAGGTTCTTCTTCCAGTTGAAGGAAGGCGAGCAGTTGTACGACAGCAGCTTGCCAGGGCAAGCGGCGTGAACGGCTTGAGCGAATTCACGAGCGAAGCCGATGTCAGGCACGCCAGTTTCACACCACACCAAGTCAGCGTAAGGAGCGTAAGCAACGCCACGGCTGATGGCTTGTTCCAGACCGTTCTTGACGCGGTAGAAACCTTCTTGAGTGCGTTCGCCAGTGACGAAAGGCTTGTCGTTGTCGTCGCAGTCAGAAGTCAGCAGGTTAGCAGCTTCAGCATCGGTACGAGCCAGAACGATGGTGGGCACGCCCATCACGTCAGCAGCGAAACGAGCAGCGATCAGCTTTTCAACGGCTTCACGGGTAGGAACCAGAACCTTGCCGCCCATGTGGCCGCACTTCTTCACGGCAGCCAGCTGGTCTTCGAAGTGAACGCCAGCTGCACCAGCGGCGATCATGTTCTTCATCAGTTCGAAAGCGTTCAGAACGCCACCGAAACCGGCTTCAGCGTCAGCGACGATAGGCAGGAAGTAGTCGATGAAGTTTTCATCGCCAGGGTTCACGCCACGCGACCATTGGATTTCGTCAGCACGCTTGAACGTGTTGTTGATACGACGAACCATCGTGGGGACGGAGTCGTAAGCGTACAGCGACTGGTCGGGGTACATGGTTTCGGAAGTGTTGCCGTCGGCAGCAACTTGCCAGCCAGACAGGTACACAGCTTCCAGACCAGCCTTGGCCTGTTGCATGGCTTGACCAGCAGTGATCGCGCCGAAAGCGTTCACGTAGCCCTTCTTGGCACCGCCGTTGACCTTTTCCCACAGCTTTTCAGCGCCGCGCTGGGCCAGGGTGTACTCGGGCTGCAGGCTGCCGCGCAGGCGCACAACGTCAGCAGCGGAATAGCCGCGCTTGACAAGCTTCCAGCGGGGGTTTTCGGCCCAGTCTTTTTCCAGGGCAGCGATTTGCTGTTCACGGGTGAGGTTCGTCATGACGAGATCTCCGGGTTGGTGGGAAGTACTTGAAAACCCGAAGTCTACCTTGTTTTCACCTCAGACGTAAAGACTTATGTCTTATATAAGACTTGGCAAATCACCCGATGCACGGATAAGCCCCTCTGAGAGTGACGTTAATTGACAACACGAACAAGAAACAGTCGGCACAAAAAAACCGCCTGACCTTTTCAGGTCGGCGGCTTGATCGGCGCTGAACAGCGATCAGTGCTGTTTCTTGAAGGCTTCCAGACCGGTCACCACTTCAGCCTTGGCGGCATCAATGCCTTCCCAGCCCACGACCTTCACCCACTTGCCGGGCTCCAAGTCCTTGTAGTGCTCGAAGAAGTGCTTGATTTGCTGAACCAGCAACTCAGGCAGGTCTTCCAGTTTCTGGATGCCCTTGTACATGGCGCAGATCTTTTCGGTCGGCACGGCCACGAGTTTGGAGTCGCCACCGGCCTCGTCTTCCATCTTCAGGATGCCCAGAGGACGGCAAGGGATCACCACGCCAGGCTGCAGAGGGAACGGGGTCACGACCAACACGTCCACCGGGTCACCGTCGGCCGCGATGGTTTGAGGCACATAACCATAGTTGCAAGGGTAGTGCATGGACGTACCCATGAAACGGTCGACGAACACGGCGCCGGTTTCGTGGTCGATCTCGTACTTGATCGGATCAGCGTTGGCGGGGATCTCGATGATGACGTTGAAGACGTCCGGCGCCTTGGCACCTGCAGGAACGTTGAGCAGACTCATGATGGATTGATCACAAGGTTGGAAAACTGAGGATGCGCAAGTGTAGGCGAAGCGCTTGAACGGCACACATGAATCGCTCACGAAGACCAACAACATCCGTTAACAACTTGGCGCCAACTTTTTTGCTGCAGCGCACAAAAAACACTTGCAATCATTCGGAAGATCCCTATACTTCGAACCATGTTGCAACGCAGCAAAACCCGAAAGGCGCTGCAGGCAATCCACCCAATCAAATGACGGAGAAACGACATGCTGACCGCTGAACAACTGCTGGCCGCTCAAAAAGCCAACCTGACCACCCTGTTCGACCTGGGCCAAAAGGCTTTCGAAGGCGTCGAAAAGATGGTTGAACTGAATCTGCAAGTCGCCAAGACTTCGATGGACGAAGTGGCCGAGCACGCCAAGGCTGTCATGGCTGTCAAGGATGCTCAAGAGCTGCTGGCACTGCAAACTGCTCTGCTGCAACCCTCCGCCGAGAAGGCCGCCGCTTACGGCCGTCATCTGTACGACATCGCCTCTTCCACCGGCTCCGAAGTGAGCAAGCTGGCTGAAGCACAACTGGCCGAAGCCCAGAAGAAGTTTGTGTCGGTGGTCGATAACGCCGTGAAGAACGCGCCTGCTGGCACCGAAAACGCTGTTGTGCTGGTGAAGTCGGCTGTGGCCGCCGCCAACAACGCTTTTGACACCGTTCAAAAGGCTGCCAAGCAAGCTGCTGACGTCGCTGAAGCCAACTTTCAAGCCATCACCAGCACCGCTGTGAAGGCTACTCAAGCAGCTTCCAAGACACCTCGCAAGGCTGCTTAAGCGGACGGCGCAGTAAGGCAAATGTCCCGCCTTACAAAACTTTGCATGGAGCAAGCGCACAAAATTTGAACTTTGCGCGCTTGTTCGACTCGGAGAATCACCGCCCTGGACAAGCGGTACTCCCTGAAAGGTTGTCTCCTCGGTACCTCGTGAACTGTTTTCCTGGTACCTTTCAAGCCCGGTGGTGTTTGCCATCGGGCTTTTTTTATCATTGGGCCCATGATTCAATGGATTGAACCGGACGCCCCGCTCCCCCCCACCAGTCAAGCGCTGGGCCCCGAGTCCGAGGCGCCTGGCCTGCTGGCGGCTGGCCGCGACCTGAGCCCCGACAGACTCATCGAGGCTTACCGTCAGGGCATCTTTCCCTGGTTCAGCCCCGGCCAGCCCGTGCTGTGGTGGTCGACCGACCCGCGCATGGTGCTGCCTGTCGATGCGTTCAAGCTCTCCCGTTCGTTGCGGAAGACCATTCAGCGGTTCCGAAGGACACCGGGTTGCGAAATCCGAATTGACTCGGCATGCCAGGACGTGATGCGAGCCTGCGCTCAGACCCCCAGAGTGGGCCAGCAAGGCACCTGGATCGTGCCCGAGATGCAAGAGGTCTACGCAATGTGGCACCAACGCGGCTTCGTCCATTCCGTGGAAACCTGGATGGATGGCGAGCTGGTGGGCGGCCTGTACGGTGTCAACATTGGCCGCATGTTCTATGGCGAATCCATGTTTGCGCATCGGACCGATGCATCCAAGATCGCCCTTTCAGCCTTGATCTGCTTTTGCCGAGAGGCCCACATCGAGGTCATCGACTGCCAGCAAGAAACGCGGCACCTTGCTTCGCTGGGTGCGCGGCCCTGGCCTCGTGAACAGTTTGAGCGGCATCTCGACAAGGTACGAGATCTGCTTGCACCGCCACAGTGGTTCTATGATGACAAACTCTGGGAACACCTCGGCCTCGACAAACCTGAAGCAGACATTGGCGTGTGACGCACCTGAAAGAACTCCCTCTCGCAGCGCTGCAGTTTTACGCAACCGCACCCTACCCGTGCAGCTACCTGGATGGCCGCACAGCGAGGTCACAGGTTGCAACGCCAAGTCATTTGATCAACGCTGATGTTTATTCGGATTTGGTCGCCACGGGGTTTCGTCGCAGCGGGCTGTTCACGTACCGGCCTCATTGCGACGGGTGTCGTGATTGCACCCCGATTCGCGTACCGGTCAACATCTTCCAGCCCACACGCAGCCAGCGCCGAGCCTGGTCCCAGCATGAGCATCTGGAGGCCAGGGTCAGCAGCCTGTCATTCAGCGCAGAGCACTACGACCTCTACCTGCGTTACCAGTCGTCACGCCACCACGGCGGCGGCATGGATCAGGACTCCATCGAGCAATATGCGCAGTTTCTACTGCAGAGTCGCGTGAATTCGCGCCTGATCGAGTTCCGCGATCCACCCGCGACAGGGCAACTGATTGGGACACTGCGTATGGTGTCGATTGTCGACATCCTGAACGATGGTTTGTCTGCGGTTTACACGTTCTACGATCCAGACCCCAAGGCCAGTTACGGCACGTTTGGCGTACTGTGGCAGATCAAGCAGACGCAGAAACTGGGGCTGACGCACCTGTACCTCGGTTACTGGATCGAACAATCCCGCAAGATGTCTTACAAGGCCAAGTTCACGCCCAACGAGGTTTACGTGGATGGCACCTGGCGCAGCATGCTGCCCTCGCCGGACGCCCCCCAGATGGGTGTTACGGCGTCAGAATCACCTGACCGCTGACGGTTACCGACAACTGGCCTTTGCCGGGCTCGACAGGCAAGGCTGCGTCGGCAAACTCCATGGTCTTGGCACGCATGGCCATGAGCACAGGGGGGCGCGATTCAAAACCCGGTTCGGTCGATGACACACTGATTTCCCCCAGTGAATAGCCCTTCAGCCCAAACGCCACGGCCATCTGCGAAGCACGTGCACGGAAGCGTGAAATTGCCTGTTCGGTCAATGCGGATTCATGCTGCTCGCGCAAGGCACGCGACAGGCCGTACTGAACATTCACGATGTTCAGTTGCGCAAGTTTCCCTGCCGTTTGGGAGATACGCGTGGTGTCCGTCCCCTCCAAGAGCAACTGCGCACTCCCCTGCCAGCCATTGATTCGCCCACCATTGGTGTAGCGAGGCTGGATGGAGAACTGCCCCGTGCGAACCGACATCCCCCCTTGAGAGGCCGAGGCCGCCGATTTCGCTTCGCTCAACGCAGCGTCCAGCACTTGCTTGACGGCGGACTGCACCTCGGTGGCTTGTGCCCCTTCTTTGGTGATTTGAAGGGTGACCGTCATCAAGTCTTGCGTGACCTCCTGCGTCGCACTGGTGCTGAACTGAACGACATTGCGGGGAGAGGTGTCTGCCATGCTCGGCGCCGCGGCGGCAGCCAGCAGCATCCATGCAGCGGTACGCACCGCCATCCGTCGTGGGTGTTGAAATGCCATGCAACCTTCCTTTTGTTGGGCAAGAGCTTACTTGAACGCAGCAGGCACGCGCCCGGAGGACCGGATCAGGCACTTGACGTGAATTTCATCCAGCCGCAAGATTTGTAACAGGTGGTCAGCGGTTCGGATTTGCAGTCCCGAAACTACGCACAATCTTGTTTGTTACAAATTCCGAGGAATGCAGATGACGCCCACTCAAACCAACCAGCGACCCGACCGTGTGCTCGTGGTGGACGACGATGCTCGCATCCGGGATTTGCTGCGCCGCTACCTGAGCCAAGAAGGCTTCGAGGTGCTGTTGGCCGAAGACTCCAAGGCACTGAACCGTCTGCTGACGCGAGAAACCGTCGATCTGATTGTCCTGGACTTGATGTTGCCTGGCGAGGATGGCCTGTCCATCTGCCGCCGTCTGCGTGCAGCCAATGACCTGACTCCGATCATCATGCTGACTGCCAAGGTGGAAGATGTGGATCGCATCGTTGGTCTGGAGGTGGGCGCAGATGACTACCTGCCCAAGCCGTTCAATCCCCGCGAATTGCTGGCCCGCATCCATGCCGTGCTGCGCCGCCGCCCCGCTCAAGAGGCACCAGGCGCGCCCGCCAAGGACGCCCAGACTGTTCACTTCGGTCCGTTCGAGTTTGATCTGGCGCTTCGCCGCCTGAGCAAGGATGGTGAACCCATCGCACTGACCACAGGCGAGTTCTCGATGCTGAAGGCGCTGGTGCGCCACCCACGCCAACCGTTGTCTCGCGACAAGCTGGCGCAATTGGCGCGCGGCCGGGAGTTCGAGCCGTTTGATCGCAGCTTGGACGTACAAATCTCTCGCTTGCGCAAGATGATTGAACCTGATCCCGCTCAGCCACGCTATATCCAGACGGTATGGGGTGTGGGCTACGTGTTCGTGCCGGACGGCGGGAACTGACCCATGCCCCGCAAATTATTTGGGCTGAGTCTTTTTTGGCGCACGTTCATCCTGCTGGGCCTGCTGTTGATTGCAGGCATCGCGGCATGGGTGCAAACCTTTCGTGCGCTGGAATTCGAGCCCCGCGCCGTGCAAGCCGCACAGCAGATCGCCAGTCTGGTCAATCTGTCTCGTGCAGGCCTGCGGTATGCCGACGCCATCAACCGCGTCACCCTGATCAAGACCCTGTCGGATCAGGAGGCCATCACACTCAAGCCGCGCGAGCCATCTGACAAGTTCGAGCCTTATGAAGTCAGCCGCTTCACCCAGGCCATCGGCAACGAGCTGAAGTCACGTTTGGGCCCTACCACGGTGGTCGCCAGCAGCGTCAATGGCACGCCTGGCTTGTGGGTGGGCTTTCAAATCGAAAAGGACAACTACTGGCTTCAGGCCGACAGCAGTCGCATTGAACCGATGACCGGTCGCACATGGTTCGTGTGGGTTGGGATTGCCTTGATCGCCACGATGCTGGGCTCGGTCATCATCGCCCGACTGATCAACCAGCCGCTGAAAGAGTTGTCGTTTGCCGCCAGCCGGATTCGCGAGGGCGAATACGACTCGGTGCTGGACGAATCGATGATCACGCGCGAAATCCGTGAGGTGAACCAAGGCTTCAATCGCATGGCCCGCGAATTGGCCAAGGTGGAAGAAGACCGTGCAGTGATGCTCGCAGGCATTTCTCATGATCTGCGCACCCCACTGGCGCGTTTGCGCTTGGAAGCGGAAATGAGCGTGGTCGATGAGGAGGCCAAGCGCAACATCGCCTCGGACATTGATCAGCTCGACGCCATCATTGACAAGTTCATGGACTACGCCCGCCCCGGTGAGGTGGAGTTGGTGCCGGTGAACGTTTCGTCTGTGGTGGACAAGGCCATCAGCCAGTTCCGTGACACGAAGCGTATCCGCATCGCTGCCAAGCTCCCGATTGACACTAAGGTGATGGCGGATGAAACCGAACTGAGCCGTGTGCTGACCAACCTTTTTGAGAACGCTCGCCGCTATGGTCGCAACACCTACACCGGCGTGACCAATGTGGAAGTCAGCTACACCCGCTCAGGGTCTTGGGTGATTTTGAGTGTGCGGGACCATGGGCCCGGCGTGGCCCCGGAAAAGCTGCCGCAACTGACCACCCCCTTCTTCCGCGGGGATGCGGCGCGAACCGCCGCGACCGGTGCCGGCTTGGGGCTGGCCATTGTGGACAAGGCCCTGCACCGCATGGGCGGCGAACTGGAACTCGGCAACGCCCAAGGCGGCGGCCTGGTGGCTCACATCAAGCTGAAGCGGGCACCTTGAACAGCAGGCAGACGGCGCGTGTCTCGATGGCTCGCCCCTCGCCAACGGGCCCCATTTTTTCTGCGGTCTTGGCTTTGACGTTGACCACATCGACCGACACATTGAGGGTGTGAGCGATGCGCTCACGCATGGCCCCGATGTGCGGTGCCATCTTGGGGGCCTGGGCCACGATCGTGCTGTCGACATTCACGATGCCCCAGCCCGCCTCACGCACCCGCCGACACGCTTCTTTGAGCAACACCACGGAGTCAGCACCCTTGAACTGCGGATCGGTGTCTGGGAAGTGACGCCCGATGTCGCCCAGTCCGGCCGCACCCAAGAGCGCATCGGTGATGGCATGCAGCAAGGCATCGGCATCTGAGTGACCGAGCAAGCCATGGGTGTGAGGAATGACCACGCCACCCAAAACCAGAGGGCGACAGGTGACCAACGCATGGGTATCCCAACCCTCGCCCACGCGCATCTGTGGCATTTGCATGAGATGAATTTCCGATTCAAGTGACCAGCCGATATTGTCGCTTGACTCGTTGTGCTGGGCAGTGACGCGCCCCGCACCAAGCGCGCACCACGATGGTGCACACAGTCAATGTACCGACCCTATTGCACCAAATCGACGCGGTGACAGGTTTGTTTTTTGCACAAAACAAAAACATTGCGCACCCATAGCGGGCACGAGAATTGCTTACCATTAGTGCACGCGGACCCATAAAGGCGCAAACGACTCAGATCGGTGCGTCTTTGTTCTTTTGGATGACAACAATGGATCAACTCAAACAAGGCGCTGACACGCTTTTCATTCTTCTTGGCGCCGTCATGGTGCTGGCCATGCACGCAGGCTTTGCTTTTCTGGAGCTCGGCACGGTGCGCGGCAAAAACCAGGTGAATGCTCTGGTGAAAATCCTGGTGGACTTTTGTGTGTCCACCATCGTGTACTTCTTTGCGGGCTACACGATTGCCTATGGCGTGGACTTCTACGCAGGCGCCGGCACGTTGGCACAAAACAATGGCTATGCGCTGGTGAAGTTCTTCTTCCTGCTGACCTTTGCGGCGGCCATTCCCGCCATCATCTCGGGCGGCATTGCAGAGCGTGCCAAGTTTGGTCCCCAGTTAGCCGCCACGGCCGTGATCGTGGGTGTGGCGTATCCGCTGTGCGAAGGTGCGATCTGGAACAACAAGTTTGGCTTTGAAGACTGGCTGCAGGCCTTGACCGGTGCGCAGTTGCATGACTTTGCCGGGTCGGTCGTGGTGCATGCCTTCGGTGGCTGGATTGCCTTGCCCGCCGTGCTGATTCTGGGTGCACGTCGTAACCGTTATCGCAAGGATGGCGCAATGTCAGCCCACCCACCGTCCAGCATTCCCTTCTTGGCGCTGGGTTCGTGGATTCTGGCCGTGGGCTGGTTTGGCTTCAACGTGATGAGCGCCCAGACCATCGACAAGATTTCTGGTCTGGTGGCGGTGAATTCGTTGATGGCCTTGGTGGGTGGCACGCTGGTCGCCGTCTTGATGGGCAAGAACGACCCGGGCTTTGCGTACAACGGCCCTCTCGCAGGCTTGGTGGCCGTGTGTGCCGGCTCCGACATCATGCACCCCGCTGGTGCGCTGGTGGTTGGCGCCATCGCAGGCGCCATCTTTGTGGTGATGTTCACCCTGGTTCAAAACAAGTGGAAGATTGATGACGTGTTGGGCGTCTGGCCGCTGCATGGCATGTGTGGCGCCTGGGGCGGCATCGCAGCCGGTATCTTCGGCCAGACGGCGCTGGGTGGTGCGGGTGGCATCAACTTGCTGACCCAAGTCGTGGGTACCCTGTGTGTGGTGGCCTTTGCGCTGGTCACAGGCGGCCTGGTGTACGGCATCCTCAACAAGATCGCGGGCCTGCGCCTGACACACGAGGAAGAGTTTGAAGGTGCCGATTTGTCTCTGCACCGCATCAAGGCCTCGCCCGAGCAGGAAGTGTCCTGGTAAGACGAAAGTCGGCCCCAAACAAAAGCCCGCCAATGGCGGGCTTTTTTCATGCGCAAAAGCAACGCGCGATCAGGGGCGCGTGGTCAGCAAACGCTCGGCCAGCGCAAAGTCGCCGGGCCAGGTGACTTTGAAATTGTCATAGGCGCCGGGCACCAGGCGTGGCTGATGCCCCAGCATCTCGATGGCACTGGCTTCATCGGTGACGGCGGCTGCGGTGTCAGGATCAGACAGCGCGCTAACCAGCGCTGGACGCAACAATCCCAACCGGAACATTTGTGGGGTCTGTGCGGCCCACTTGCCGGCCCGATCCACGGTGGACTCGGCACGCATGGCGCCACTCTCGGTTTTGACGGCCGCCTTGAGGGTGTCCGCCAAAGGCAAGGCGAGCAAGCCGCCGACTTCATCGTCTTCACAGGCGTCGAGCAGGCGCTCCACCCAGTCAGGCTGGATCAGGCATCGGGCCGCGTCGTGCACCAGCACCCAGTCTTGGGGCTTCGCCCCTCGGGCGAGCAATTCGTGAAGGCCATTGGCGACGCTCTCTGCCCGCGTCGCCCCCCCCACGCGGGCCACCCAGGCGCGTGAACATTGGAAGTGCGGGGCGTGTTGCTCGAACTGAGTGTCTTCGGGGGAGAGCACCACCAGCGTAGCGTCGAGTCGAGGTACGGCCAACAGGGCATCCAGCGTGTGCGCGACCACGGCCTTGCCGGCCACGGGGTGGTATTGCTTGGGGCCGCCCACGCCGGCGCGTTCCCCGACGCCCGCGCAGGGCACCAAGGCAAAGGCGCGGGGCTTGTATTCGTGTGAAGCAATCGAGAGAGCCATGGGGAGATTGTCCCCCACCTAAAATGGCTGTTTTCAGGTTTCTCACGCCCGCACAGCGCTTGTCCGGGCGCTTTGTCATTTCTGAACGCCATGCTGCCTGCTCTGCCCTTGCCTTCCATCACCCCCGGCAAACGCTACACCGTCCCACGCCCGACGGGCTCGGGCGATGCGCTGCTGCTGGCTCGTTTTGCCGAGGCCCGCAAAAGCCAGGGGCAGATCACGGCCATCCTGACGGCAGATGCGGCGGATGCGCAGCGCCTGCTGGACGAAATGGCTTTCTTCCAGCCGATGTTGCGCTGCGCGGTGTTCCCGGACTGGGAGACGCTGCCCTACGACACGTTCTCGCCTCACCAGGATCTGATCTCCGAGCGGCTGGCCACGCTGTGGCGGATCCAGCAAGGCGTGGCGGCAGACACTGGAGTGGACGTGGTGCTGTTGCCCGCCACCACGGCCCTGACGCGTCTGGCACCCCCCTCTTTTCTGGCGGCGTACACATTTCACTTCAAGCAGAAGCAGAAGCTCGATGAAGCGGCGCTGAAGTCCCAGCTCACCTTGGCGGGCTACAACCACGTGAGCCAGGTGGTGTCACCGGGTGAATATGCAGTGCGTGGCGGATTGATCGACCTGTACCCCATGGGCTCGCCTGTGCCCTACCGGGTGGACCTGTTCGACAACGAGGTGGACTCCATCCGCACGTTCGACCCGGACACCCAGCGCAGCCTGTACCCCGTTCCTGAAGTGCGTTTGCTGCCGGGGCGCGAGTTTCCGATGGACGAAGCGTCGCGCGCGGAGTTCCGCAACCGCTGGCGTGAGCGCATCGAAGGGGATCCGACCAAATCCCGCATCTACAAGGACATTGGCACCGGCGTGGCTACGGCAGGCATCGAGTACTACCTGCCCTTGTTCTTCGATGAAACGGCCACGTTCTTCCAGCATCTGGGTGAGCAAGCCGCGGTGGTACTGCACGGTGACATCAACGAGTCCATCGAACGCTTCTGGACCGAGACGCGTGAACGCCATCGCTTCTTGCAGCATGACCCTGAGCGGCCCTTGCTGCCGCCGGAAGACATCTTCCTGAAGACGGACGAGTTTTTCACGGCCATGGGCAACCATGCGCAGTTGGCGGTGCGCGGTGCCGAGCCCACGGAATGGGCGCGGCCTCTGCCCAGCCTGGCTGTGGAACGCGGGGGACAAGACCCGCTGCGCAAGCTGGAACAGCACATCGACAAGACAGACCTGTCAGGGCAGCGCGTGCTGGTGGTGGCCGAGAGTGCCGGCCGCCGCGAGAGCTTGATGGAGTTGCTGCGAGACCATCGCATTGACCTGCCCAGCATCGATTCGCTGCAGGCGTTTCTGGAGAGCGACCATCGCCATGCGATCACGGCGGCGCCTCTGGCCGCGGGTTTCATCTGGCATGACGCACAGAACACGGCCACGGGCATCCACTTCGTCACCGAGACGGAGTTGTTTGATGCCACGCCCACCACGCGCCGCCGCAAGAAGGCCGAGCAGGCCACGGATGTGGATTCGCTCATCAAGGATCTGAGCGAACTGAATGTGGGTGACCCGGTGGTGCACAGCAACCATGGCATCGGGCGTTATCAGGGTTTGATCAATCTGGATCTGGGCGATGGTCCGTCCGAATTCCTGCACTTGGAATACGCCGACAAGGCGACCTTGTACGTGCCGGTGTCTCAACTGCATCTGATCAGCCGCTACACCGGCGTCAGCCCAGAAGAGGCGCCACTGCACAAGCTGGGTTCGCCTCAATGGGACAAAGCCAAGCGCAAGGCCGCCGAGCAGGTGCGCGACACCGCTGCCGAACTGCTGAACCTGTATGCCCGCCGTGCGGCGCGGGAAGGCTATGCGTTCCGCTTCCAACCACAGGACTACGAGGCATTTGCGACAAGCTTCGGGTTTGAAGAGACGCCCGATCAGCGCGCGGCCATCCATGCGGTCATTCAGGACATGGTCAGCCCGCAACCGATGGACCGTCTGGTCTGCGGTGACGTGGGCTTTGGCAAGACCGAAGTGGCCTTGCGCGCCATGTTTGTGGCCGTGACCAGCGGCAAGCAGGTGGCGTTGCTGGCGCCCACCACCCTGCTGGCCGAGCAGCATTACCAGAACATTGCCGACCGCTTTGCCCAGTGGCCCGTGAAGGTGGCAGAGATGTCGCGCTTCCGCTCGGCCAAAGAGATCAAGGCGGCAATGCAGGGCATTGAAGACGGCACGATCGACATCGTTGTGGGCACGCACAAACTGCTGAGCGAGTCGGTCAAATACAAGCGCCTGGGCCTGCTCATCATCGATGAAGAACACCGCTTTGGCGTGCGTCACAAAGAGGCCATCAAGGCCATGCGCGCGGACATCGATGTCCTGACCCTCACGGCCACCCCCATCCCCCGGACCCTGGGCATGGCGATGGAAGGCCTTCGCGACCTGAGCGTGATCGCCACCGCGCCACAGCGACGCCTGGCCATCAAGACCTTTGTGCGCAGTGAGGGCAGCAACATCATCCGCGAGGCGGTGTTGCGGGAGCTCAAGCGCGGCGGGCAGGTTTACTTCCTGCACAACGAGGTGGAGACGATCGAGAACCGCCGCGACAAGCTGCAGGAGTTGCTACCCGAGGCCCGCATCGGCATTGCCCATGGCCAGATGCCCGAGCGCGAGCTGGAGCGCGTCATGCGCGACTTCGTGGCCCAGCGCCACAACGTGCTGCTGTGCTCGACCATCATCGAGACCGGCATTGACGTGCCGAGTGCCAACACCATCATCATCTCGCGCGCGGACAAGTTCGGTCTGGCGCAGTTGCACCAGTTGCGCGGTCGTGTGGGACGGTCTCACCATCAGGCCTATGCCTATTTGTTGGTGCCCGATGTCGAGGGGCTGACCAAGCAGGCAGCCCAACGTCTGGATGCCATCCAGAACATGGAGGAGCTGGGCTCCGGCTTCTACCTGGCCATGCACGATCTGGAGATCCGTGGCGCCGGCGAAGTGCTGGGCGACAACCAGAGCGGCAACATGATGGAAGTGGGCTTCCAGCTCTACAACGAGATGCTGGCCGAAGCGGTGCGTTCGCTGAAGGCGGGCAAGGAGCCAGACCTGCTCTCACCACTGGGCATGTTTGGCAGCAACACCGATGTGAACCTGCATGCCCCCGCCCTGCTGCCCGACGCCTACTGTGGTGACGTGCACGTGCGCCTGAGCTTGTACAAGCGGCTGGCCACGGCCGACTCGCTCGACAAGATCGAGAAGATGCTGGAAGAAATCGTGGACCGCTTTGGCAAGCTGCCCCCGCAGGCGCAAGCCTTGTTCGACACGCACAAGCTGCGGGTGCAGTCCAAGCCCTATGGGGTGATCAAGATCGATGCCGCGCCGGGCATCATGAACATCACCTTCCGCCCCAATCCGCCGGTGGAGCCCATGCGCATCATTGAGCTGGTTCAGAAGAACAAGCACATCAAGCTGGCGGGCAACGACAAGCTGCGCATTGAAAAGGCCTTGTCCGACCCGAAAGACCGCGCACAGTACGTGCGCGATCTGCTGCGGCATCTGGGTCAGCCGCTGAAGGGCTGAGGCCTCAGTCCTTGATGCTGGGGGCCTTGACGCCGAGGATGGCGGCGCCCACGGCCTCGGCCACCTCGATGCCGTCCACCCCGGCGGACATGATGCCGCCGGCGTAACCCGCGCCTTCACCGGCTGGGTACAAGCCCTTGGTGTTGAGGCTTTGGTAGTCACGGCCACGGGTGATGCGCAGCGGTGACGAGGTCCGGGTTTCGACACCGGTCAAGACCGCGTCCTTCATGGAGAAGCCCTTGATCTGGCGCTCGAAGGCGGGCAAGGCCTCGCGGATGGCATCCAGACAGTAGTCAGGCAGGCTGCCAAAGCCAGGCTGCTGCAGATCGGTCAGGGTCACGCCAGGCTTGTAAGACGGCTCGACATTGCCCAGCACCTTGCTGCGCTGGCGCTTGATGAAGTCGCCGACCAGGGCGCCGGGCGCTTTGTAGTCGCCTTCACCCAGTTCATAGGCGCGCGACTCCCAGAAACGCTGGAAGGCGATGCCATCGAGCGGACTGACCGGGCCTTCGGTTTTGCCGTCCTGGCGGTAATCCTGCGGCGAGATCCCCACCACGATGCCCGCATTGGCATTGCGCTCGGCACGCGAGTACTGGCTCATGCCATTGGTGACCACGCGGTTGGGTTCGGATGTGGCCGCCACCACCGTGCCCCCGGGGCACATGCAGAAGCTGTAGACCGCACGGCCGTTCTTGGCATGGTGGACCAGCTTGTAGTCGGCCGCCCCCAGCAGTTCGTTGCCGGCATTGGGCCCGAAACGGGCCGCATCGATGATGCTTTGCGGGTGCTCCACACGGTAGCCAATCGAGAACGGCTTGGCTTCCATGAAGACGCCGCGCTCGTAGAGCATCTTGAAGGTGTCGCGCGAACTGTGGCCCAGCGCCAGCACCACGTGATCGGCGCGAATCTGATCGCCGTTTTGCAGCATCACGCCGCGCACATGTCCGTCGTCGATCAAGACATCGGTGACATGCTGCTCAAAGCGCACTTCCCCGCCCAGCGCAATGATGTCGGCACGGATTTTTTCGACCATGCTGACCAGACGGAAGGTGCCGATGTGCGGCTTGCTCACGAACAGAATTTCTTCGGGGGCGCCGGCTTTGACGAACTCGGTCAGCACCTTGCGCGTGAGGTGACGCGGGTCGCTGATCTGGCTGTAGAGCTTGCCGTCCGAGAAGGTACCCGCGCCACCTTCGCCAAACTGCACGTTGGACTCGGGATTGAGCACGCTCTTGCGCCACAGGCCCCAGGTGTCCTTGGTGCGCTCGCGCACTTCCTTGCCGCGCTCCAGCACGATGGGGCGCAGACCCATCTGGGCCAGGATCAGTGCCGCAAAAATGCCGCAGGGACCGAAGCCAACCACCACCGGGCGCAGGTCGTCGGGCTGGCGGAAATCGGCCGGGGCGTGTCCGACAAACTGGTAGGACGTGTCAGGCGTGGGGCGAATGTGCTGGTCTTTGGCCAGTCGCTGCAGCAGGCTGGCTTCCAGCTCGGGCGTGGCCAACTCACAGTCAATCGTGTAGATCAGGACGATGGCCGCCTTCTTGCGCGCGTCGTAACTGCGCTTGAAAACGGTGAAATTCTGGAGTTGGGCATCCTTGATGCCGAGTCTGGCCACCACCGCAGGACGCAGTTCGTCCTCAGCATGGTTCAGGGGCAGACGCAGTTCGGTGATTCGCAGCATAGTGCGGGATTATCTCAAACTGGGATAATCGCGGGTTTCATGATCCCCTCGGCGCTCGCCTCAAGGTCTTTCCATGTCTGCACAAGAATTTGCTCCCGGTCTGGTGATTCAACACTTCGCTCCGCCCCTACGCCTGAGCGACTTCAAGGCCATCGCCTTTGACATGGACTCGACCCTGATCAGCATCGAGTGCATCGATGAGATTGCCGACGCCGTGGGTAAGAAGGCAGAGGTGGCTGCCATCACCGAGGCGGCCATGCGCGGCGAGATCACCGACTTCAAGGACAGCCTGCGTCGCCGCGTGGCCCTGCTGCAAGGCGTGCCGGCCGAAGCCCTGCAAGAGGTGTACGACCAGCGCCTGAAGATCAACCCCGGCGCACCGGAGTTGATCAACGCCGCCAAGGCCGCCGGCTTGCAGACACTGTTGGTCTCAGGCGGGTTCACCTTTTTTGCCGACCGCGTGCGTGACCGTCTGGGCATGCACGAGGCGCACTCGAACACGCTGGAGATTGAAGGCGGGCTGCTGACCGGCCGCGTGTTGGGCGACATCGTCGACGGCGAAGCCAAGAAGCAGCACTTGCTGCGTCTGTGCGAGCGCATTGGCTGCGACCCTCGCCAGTCCATCGCAGTGGGCGATGGGGCCAATGACCTGCTGATGATGGGTGTGGCCGGCCTGAGCGTGGCCTATCACGCCAAACCCAAGGTGCGCGAACAAGCCATGGTCGCCATCAATGAAGGTGGCTTGGACCGCGTGCTGGCCTTGATGACCTGATCGCGTTCACGCTTCGCTGGGCGGCGGGGCGATCGTCATGCTGACGATGCAGCCCTGACCCGATGTGTCACCCGCAGCGCCAGCCGATACCGTGGCCACGCCACCGTGCTTTCTGGCGACCAAGTCCACCAGCGTCAACCCCAGTCCCAATACGCCTTCGCCCTGCCCGGAGGCCAGTGCCTGTTGCACCTGCGCAAGGCGGTCTGCCGACCAGCCCGCGCCGTTGTCTTGCACGTCCATGCGCACGCCCCGCTCATCAGACTGAATCTGAACGCGCACCTCGGTGGCCTGATGCCGTGCGGCGTTGTCCAGCAGGTTGAGCATGGCGGCGGCCAGCAAGTCCGGATCGGCGTGCACCACGGATGGCCCCGACACCCGCACTGACACGCCTTTGACGGGCATGCGCGCGAGCAAGTCAGCCAGTTCCACGGACTGCCAGTGCACTTCGCCGCCTGCGCGGAACAAGCTGATGAGGGCTGAGACCACGCTGCGCAGTTTGGCCGCGGCAGCCCGGATTTGCCTCAAGCGGGGCTGCCGTGCTTCGTCAGCCTCTTTGATGGCCACGGCCAATTGCGCATCCAGACCGGCCAGGGGCGTGCGCAACGCATGTGCAGCATGCGCGGCAAAGGCACGCTCATGGGCCACCCGGGCGTGCAAGCGCTGCCCCAGGTCATCCAGGGCTTCTTGCAGCGGGAGCAACTCGGCCCGGTCAGCGGCAGGCAAACGCGCCTCGGCATGAAGGGGATCAAACCGGGTGACGCTCAGTGAAAGCCGGTTGAGCGGCTGCAGTTCGGCTCGCAGGCGGGCATTGAGCCACCACGCCGACAACAAACCGATGATCAGCGCCACCCCCATGCTGGCACCGAGCACCGAGCGCTGAGCGTGGGTACGTGCCAGATCAGGCTGCGCCACGTGCAAGACACCTTGCTGATCTGGCAGGGGCAGCGTGTAAAGGTGCCAATCACTTGTGTGGCTGAAGCCCGGCTCTCGAATGAGGGTCAGAGGTTGAACGGGTGCGCTGTGCGAACGCAATCCCACGCCACCGCTGGGGCGCACGACTTGCCACACCAGCCCCTCGCGATGAGGGGGCGCCGGCAAGCTGCCATCGTCGGGCAGTGCCTGCCCATGGCTCATGCTCAGCACGCCGTAGACCAGCTCGGCCGATTCTTGCAAGCCCGCATCCAGCAGCCGATCCAGCGAGCGGTGCAACACCGTGCCGACGGTCAGCGCCAGCAACAGCCCCCAGGCCGCGGCAATCAGCAACACGGTTCGGGCCAGCCGGGTGCGAATAGAGGGCAACACAGCGGTCGGTGTGCTCATGCCTGCCCCATCTTGTAGCCCATCCCTCGTACCGTCTCAACCACGTGACGACCCAGCTTGCGCCGGAGGTTAGCCACATGGACTTCCAGGGTATTGCTGGCCACATCGATCGCAGAACCCAGCACCAGCGACTCCAGGTCGCTTTTGGAAACGATGCGACCCGCTCGGGTGACCAGGGCTTCCAGCACCGCCCACTCGCGCGCGGTCAACATCACGCTGTCGAGCAGGCCATCCGCCGTCCGCAGGGATGCGGCCTTGGCGGACACGTCCACCACCAGCTTGCCAAATACCTGTTGAACCGCCATGCCCCCACCCACACGTCGGCGAATGGCGTGCAGACGGGCCACGAGCTCTTCGGGCTCAAACGGCTTGACGAGGTAGTCGTCAGCCCCTGCGTCCAGACCTTGCAGGCGGTCTGCCAGCAGATCGCGGGCGGTCAGCACCACGATCGGGCGCACATCGCCCTGTCGTCGCAAGGCCTTTACCCAGTCCACACCGGAGCCATCCGGCAGTTGCCAGTCCACCAGCAGGGCGTCATAGGCCCCGTCATCGCCAATGCGCGCTTCGTGCAGGGTGCGACGCCAGTCCACATGGTGCCCCTCTGCCTGCAGAAAGTCCCGCAAGCCTTCGCCAAGGGTCGCGTCATCTTCCAGCAGCATCAATCTCATCTTGAACCCGGCGTTGTGTTGGTGCGGCAACCATAGCACCGCCAACACCCTCGTGTCTTAAGGATGGCTTCAGCTTGGCACGTCAGACTCACGGTCAACCTCATGATGGTATGAACCCCATGCACGCCAAACTGCCTTCTAACCGCCTGACCCGCAGCCTGCTTGCCACCCTGTGCGCCTTCGCCGTGACCGTGCCCGTCTGGGCCACCGAGCCGATTTCGCTCAAGGCCAGCCAGGTCAGCAGCCTGGGCATCCAACTGGCGACGATTCAGCCTCAGGACGCCGCCCGTCAGCGTTTTCCGGCTCAAGTGACAATCCCAACGGCCCAACAACGGGTAGTCGCGGCACCGGTGGCCGGCGTCATTGAAGCGCTGGCCGTCAGCACCGGTGATGCGGTCAAGGCCGGACAAGGACTGGTTCGCTTGCGCAGCCCCCAGATTCAAGAATTGCAGCGCGATGTCAGCCAAAGTGGCAGCCAGTTGGATCTGGCCAAGCGCATCGCTGGCCGGGATGAGGCCTTGTATCAGGAGGGGTTGATTTCCCTGTCGCGACTGGAAGCCAGCCGCGCGCAACTCGCGCAACAGCAAGCGCTGGCGCAGGAGCGTCGACAAACCCTGGCCATGAGCGGTGGCGTGGCCCGCCCCAACGCCGACGGCAGCATCAGCCTGACGGCCCCCCTGAGCGGACGCGTGCTGGAGCAACTGGTCGCCGTGGGACAACGGGTGGAAGCCGCCACCCCGCTGTACCGGATCGCCGCCCTGGAAGCGCTGTGGATAGACATTCAGGTGCCCGCCAAGCTCACCAGCCAGGTTCGATTGGGCCATGCCGTCAGTGTAGTGACCCCGGACGGCGGCACGGTAACCGGTGAGGTGATCAGCCTGGGCGCCACGGTGGACGCCACCACGCAGACCAGTCTGGTGCGTGCCCGCGTGCACAGCAAAGGCCAGGCAGGGCGCTTGCGTCCGGGTGAATTGGTGGAAGCCAGCGTCAGCGTTCCCGGCTCAGACGGCGTGAGTTTGAGCACCCTGCCCGCCCAGGCCTTGGTGAGTGCCCCCGGCGGCACGCACCATGTGTTCGTGGCATCAGCCCCAGGCCGCTTTGTGTGGACCCCCGTCAAGGTGCACAGCCAGTCGGGCGCCTCGGCCGTGGTGTCCGGCCTGCCAGCGGGCAGCCAGGTGGTGGTGCGCGGCACCGCTGCGCTCAAGAGCCTGATGGCGGAATGAGGCTGCCATGCTGACCAAACTGATTGAATTCTCGCTGCGCCAGCGCTTGCTGGTGATGTTGCTCATGCTGATGCTGGGGGCCGCGGGCATCCTCGCCTGGCGCGCGGTGCCCATTGATGCCTTTCCGGATGTCTCCAGCACCCAGGTGAAGTTGATCCTCAAGGCACCGGGCATGACGCCCGAAGAGGTCGAGGCACGCATCACCGTGCCCATTGAACAAGAGGTCTTGGGCATTCCCAAGCAGAAGTCGCTGCGCTCGACGTCGAAATACGGCCTGGCCGACATCACGCTGGACTTTGAGGACGGAACCGACGTCTACTGGGCACGCCAGCAGGTCAGCGAACGCCTCGGTGGCGTCATGGGAGACATGCCGGCCTCGGTTTCCGGCGGACTGGCCCCCATCACCACCCCGCTGGGTGAGATGTTCATGTTCACCATCGAGGGCCCGCAATCGCTGGAAGAACGCCGACGCGTGCTCGACTGGGTGATTCGTCCCGCGCTGCGCAGCTTGCCCGGCGTGGCAGACGTGAACAGCCTGGGTGGCTTTGTGCGCACCTTTGAAATCGTGCCCAATCCACAAGCCCTGCTGGCGCAAGGCCTGACCATCAACCAGGTGCAAGAGGCACTCACCACCGCGAACGCGAACGATGGTGCGGGCCGCCTGCAAGCGGGTGAAGAAGCCGTGATCGTTCGGGCCGAAGGCGCCATCCAAACCCTGGACGACGTGCGCAACACCGTGGTGCGGGCTACCGACGGCCGCGTGACCCGCATCAGCGATGTGGCGGATGTCCGCATTGGCGAGCTGACCCGCTATGGCGCGGTGACCCGCAATGGCCAGGGCGAGACAGTGGAAGGACTGGTCCTGGGCTTGCGCGGTGCCAACGCCCGCCAACTGGTGTCCAGCGTACAAGCGCGACTGGACACACTGGCCCCCACCCTGCCCCAAGGCATGCAGATCGTGCCTTTTTATGACCGCGGCAAACTGGTGGATCGCGCCGTGCACACGGTCAGCAAGGCGCTGATGGAAGCCGTGGTGCTGGTCGTGCTGCTGCTGTTGGCCTTCTTGGGCAATCTGCGCGCTGCTGTGGTCGTGGCTGTGATGTTGCCCATGTCCGCCTTGGGCACTTTTGTGCTGATGCGCCAGTTTGGTCTCTCTGCCAACCTGATGAGCCTGGGGGGGCTGGCGATTGCCATTGGCATGCTGGTCGACGGCGCCGTGGTGGTGGTGGAAAACATCGAAAGCCACCTTGCCCACGGCGATGCCGCCAAGATGCCCATGCTGCAAGTCGTGATGCGTGCGGCGCGCGAAGTCGTCACCCCCGTGGCGTCGGGCATCGCCATCATCATCATCGTGTTCCTGCCCCTGCTGAGTCTGGAAGGGCTGGAGGGCAAGCTGTTTGGCCCTGTGGCGCTGACCATCGTCTTCGCGCTCACGGTGTCCCTGCTGCTCTCGCTGACCCTGGTTCCGGTGCTGGCCTCGTGGCTGCTGCGCGTGGGCAACCATCAGGAACCCTGGCTGATGCGCCAGCTCGATGGGGTGTACGACCGTGCCTTGTCCACTGCCTTGCGCCACCCGCGCGCCTTGATAGGCGGGGCACTGGCCGCACTGGCCCTGGCTGGCGTGCTGTTCACGCAAATCGGCAAGACCTTCATGCCCACGCTGGACGAAGGCGACATCATCATGCAGCTGGAAAAGCTGCCGGCCATTGGCCTGAGCGCCACGGCTGAGTTGGATTCGCGCGTGCAGCAAGCCATTCTGAAACGGGTACCCGAGGTGGCGTCCATCGTGGCCCGCAGCGGTTCGGACGAGCTTGGGCTGGACCCCATGGGGCTCAACCAGACCGACACCTTCATGGTGCTCAAATCCATGAGCGAATGGCGCCAGCCCGACAAGGAATGGCTGATTGGTGAGTTGCGCCAGGTGATGGAAGACTTTCCCGGCGTGGACACCGGTTTCACGCAACCGATCGACATGCGCGTGTCCGAAATGTTGACAGGCGTTCGTGGCGATGTGGCCATCAAGATCTACGGCACCAAGCTGGACACGCTCAATGACTTGGCCGCCAAGGCGGAAAAGATCATTGGGGCCATTCCGGGCGCCACCGACACCCTGACCCTGCGCAACGATGGCGTGCAATACCTGCAAGTGTCCATCGACCGTCAGGCCGCCGGTCGACTGGGTTTGAATGCCCAGTCCATTCAGGCCGATCTGCGCCGCTGGGTCGAAGGCCAGCCCATTGGCCTGATCCAGGAGGACGGGCGCCGCACGCCGCTGGTCATCCGGGGCAGCAGTGCGTTGCGCCAAAGCCCGGCGGACTTTGAGGCCCTGCGCCTCGTCACCCCCGAAGGGCATGCCGTGCCACTGAGCGCCGTGGCCCGCCTGGACAACCGTGACGGCCCGGTCAAGATCGACCGCGAACAAGCCCAACGCTACGTGGTCATCCAAACGAATGTGCGGGGACGGGACTTGGTGGGCTTCGTGGATGAGGCCAAAGCCAAACTGACCCAGACCCTGCCCATGCCGCAGGGCTATCAGGTGACCTGGGGCGGTCAGTTCGAGAACCAGCAGCGTGCAGCCCAACGTCTGGGGCTGGTGGTTCCGGTGGCACTGCTGCTGATCTTCTTCCTGCTGTTCTCCACCTTTGGGTCGGTGCGGCAAGCCGCGCTGGTGCTGTCCAACATCCCGTTGGCCCTGATTGGTGGCGTGGTGGCACTGGCCATCACCGGGGAATACCTGTCGGTGCCGGCATCGGTGGGCTTCATCGCCCTGCTGGGGATCGCGGTGCTCAACGGTGTCGTGATGGTGAGCTACTTCAACCAGTTGATTGAGGAGGGCCGCAGCCCCCGGCAAGCGGTGCTGGAAGGCGCCAAGCGACGCCTGCGCCCTGTTCTCATGACGGCCTCGATCAGCGCAGGCGGGCTCATCCCCCTGCTGTTTGCCACCGGACCAGGCAGTGAAATTCAAAAGCCGCTGGCGATCGTGGTGATTGGTGGCCTGGTGAGTTCCACCGCCCTCACGCTGCTGCTGTTGCCCCTGGTGTACGAACGCTTTGGTGTTCGCCCTGTCGATGCCGATGCCACGGCGCTCTGAAAGCACAACATGTCTCAGACTTTCATGCTGAACCGATCTCTGCGGCGCACCGCGCTCGCCCTGGCCATGACTGCGCTGATGGGCTCGATGACCGCCCCCGCGCACGCGCAGATCGCGTCCATCCTGCCGACGGACGCAACCTTCGCCACCTGGGTGCAGCGACACCCGCTGTGGCGGGCCCAGGCTGCACAGTCGCAAGCTGAACAACAGCAAGCCGAGCAACGCCGTGCCGGCCCCCATGAGTGGACCCCTTCGCTGATGGTCGGCCGACGACAAGTCGCCGCAGAAGCCGCCACGCCTTCGACCCGTGAGCGCGAATGGGAAGCCACGCTGGAGCGCGGCATCCGACTGCCTGGCAAACAACTGGCCGCCGAACAAGCCTCGCAACAACAGCAACGTCTGTCAGCCCAACGCATGCAGCAGACTTGGCGACAACTGGCCCTGCAAGCACTGACGCAATACAGCGACTGGTTAAGGGAAGCCAGCCTGACCACGCTGTGGCAAGCCCAGGTGAACTTGCTGACACGGGAGACACAAGCCACCGACAAACGCCAGCGCCTCGGTGATGCCTCGCGGGTCGACAGCGCCCAGATTCAGGCCGCGCTGAGCCAAGCCCAATGGCAGGCGCAGGCGGCGCAGCAACGGAAGGAGGCACGCGGGCGCCAACTGCAAAGCCAATTCCCAGGCTGGCCGTTGACGATGCCCACCGCGCCTCAGCAGCCCCCCACCGATGCGCTGGATGTGCCCGCTGTGACCGATGCTCTGGTGGCCAACGACCCAGAGTGGCGAACAGCCCAGCTGGAGGCGGACCAAGCCCTCACCCTGGCCAGACTGGATCAGCGTGAACAGACCCCGGATCCGACCGTGGGGCTGAAGCTCGCCCAGTCACGCAACAGCGCTGAAAAAATGCTGGGCGTGACGCTGTCCTGGCCCATCGGCGGCGCGGCGCGCAGCCATTCGGCACAAGCCAGCGCTGCGCAAGCCGAGGCGGCACGCCAACGCGCGGAATGGGCGCACACGCAGGCGCAACAGGGCTACACCCAAGCCAGACAGAATGTCACCGACAGCCTGCAGCGTTGGCAACTGGCTCACGCCGCCTGGCAACAACTGCAGAACGTGGCCATGTCCCTTGAAAAGGGATTCTGGCTGGGAGAAGGCAGTCTGAACGAGCTGCTGCAAGCCCGGCGCCTGGCCAACGACCAAGCACAGGTCGCGGCGCAAGCCGAGGTCGATCACCTGCTTGCCCGCTGGACCTGGCAAGTGATGACGGGCACCCTGTGGGCCCCGTCATCGGCCCTCTGACAACGAGAGCAACGGGTCAAGCCAGCTGCTTGTCCATCACCACGATGCCGTCTTCGTCGG
Source organism: Aquabacterium sp. (assembly GCF_049317225.1). GTDB lineage: Bacteria > Pseudomonadota > Gammaproteobacteria > Burkholderiales > Burkholderiaceae_C > Aquabacterium. The sequence goes on from NZ_JBMOIR010000007.1 coordinate 83,258, forward strand.
CGTAAACCCAGTCACCGGGGCGCACCCACACGCCCTGGATCTGCACAGCCACGTCCTTCTGGCCTTCGTTGCGCTTTTCGGTCGGCAAGGGCATCAGGCCCAGGGCGCGGATGCCCACATTGCATTCAGCCAATTCAGCAGAGTCACGCACGCAACCGTCCACGATCACGCCCGCCCAGCCGTTCTTGGCCGCCGCCTTGCCGAGGTTGCCGCCCACCAAGGCGCGGCGCAGCGAGGCACCGCCATCGACCACCAGCACGCGACCATGGCCTTCGGAGTCGACCGCGGCCTTCACCAGTGTGTTGTCTTCAAAACACTTGACGGTGCTGACCTGACCGAAAAACTTGATGCGCTTGCCGTAGTCCTTGAACACAGGGGGCAACACGCGGAAGCTGCCGTCGCTGTCGTTCTTATGTTCATCACAGATATCGCAGGTTGCGAAATGGGTTGTCATCTCAATGGCTCCTGACTGTCATGGAAAGCATGCAAACACGGAATTGTCACCCCTGTCCGCAGCGGCTTTGAGCAAGATGCAGGACAATATCGGGTTGACCTGAACCCTGTCCGCCCGACTTGTCGTGACGCAGCCACTCGAAACCACTCCGCGCCCCACCTTGGCCGCCCGCATGAAGATGCTGGTGGCGTGGGCGCTCGGCCTGGGTTTGCTGGCCTGGCTACTGCATCGTACGCCACTGTCCGAGGTGGCGCAGGCCCTGCAACAACCGAGTCTGGGCACCTGGGCCCTGACGCTGGCGGGCTTGCTGTTCAGTTACGGCCTGCGTGCGGCCCGCCTGCAGGTGGTGCTGGATCTGGATGCACACCATCGTCCGCCCCATCGCTGGCTGGGGCTGCGCACCGACTCCCTGCGCGTCATCCTGATGCACAACGCCGCCGTCAACCTCTTGCCCATGCGCGCGGGCGAGCTGAGTTTTCCCTGGCTGGCATCGCGTGAGTTGGGCATGTCGCTGCCGCGCGCAGTGGCGTGCCTGATGTGGATGCGCGTGCAAGACCTGCTCATCTTGCTGATGCTGGGCATCTGCCTGTGGCCGGGCGTGCCACTGGCCTGGCGTGGTGCCGCGCTGCTTGCCATGTGGGCGGGCTGGTTCGTCGCCAACGCGGTGATGCGCCGATGGTTTGAGCAGCATGCAGAAGCCCCGTCCGATGCCCAGGCCGGCGGCATGCGCCGCGTTTTGCACAAACTGCGCCATGCCTTGTTCGAGCCGGCACACCATCGCCCCGCGGCCTGGCTGCTGACCCTGGCCAACTGGAGCGTGAAACTCGCTGCCGGTGCCTGCCTGCTGGCCTCCATCACAGGTAGCCCGTGGTCCACCGCCTGGGCCGGCGCCCTCGGGGGTGAACTGGCTGCGGTGGTGCCCCTGCAAGGCCCAGCCGGCTTTGGCACCTACGAAGCTGGCGTCTGGGCAGGCATGGCCGCCCATCTCCCCTCACAATCGCCCGCACTGGCTCTGGCAGTCAGCGCGGCGCTCGCCCTACACGTCTGTTTTTTGCTGTGCGCGGTCTTGGCCGGCGCGGTGGCCTTGCTGCTGAGCAAGCTCAACGCCCGCTCTGACGACTGATCGCACCCGTATCCAAGAAAGTGAAGTCATGACTGCTCCCTCCACGGCCACCGCAGCCTTCCTCGCCGATGTCCCGACCCACCGCCTGTCGATCGTGGTGCCGATGTACAACGAGGTCGAGAACGTCGAGCCTTTCGTGACCGCAGTGCATGACGCTCTGAAGGACTACCCCTTCGAGTGGGAACTGCTGATCGCCAACGACGGCAGCCGCGACGGCACCCGTGAGGCCCTGGACGAGCAAGCCCGCCTGCGTGGCCCCCATGTGCGCCCCATCCACCTGTGGCGCAACTTCCGCCAGACGGCGGCCATGCAAGCCGGCATCGATGCCGCACGCGGTGACGTGATCGTCACCCTCGATGGTGACCTGCAAAACGACCCCAAGGACATTCCCAAGCTGGTGGCACGCCTGCTCAAGGAAGACCTGGATCTGGTCGCCGGCTGGCGTCAGAACCGCCAGGATGGCCTGTGGCTGCGCAAGGTGCCCTCCAAGATTGCCAACCGCATCATTCGCAAGATCACCCAACTGGAATTCAAGGACCTGGGCTGCAGCTTGAAGGCCTACCGTGCCAGCGTGCTCAAACGCGTGAGCCTGTACGGTGAGATGCACCGTTTCATCCCTGCGTGGATGGCCACTGTGACCTCCCCGGCCCGCATGGCCGAAGAGCCCGTGAGCCACCATGCCCGCACCCGGGGTGAATCCAAGTACGGCATCTCGCGCACCTTGCGCGTGATCCTTGACCTGTTGGCCGTCAACTTCTTCCTGCGGTTCTCGGGTCGTCCGGGCCACTTCTTTGGCGGTGTGGGCCTGGGCGTGAGCCTCATTGGCGGCCTGATCCTGACGTACCTGGCCGCCCTGAAACTGGCGGGGCAGAACATCGGTGGACGCCCTCTGCTGTGGCTGGGCTTCTTCTGCGTGCTGGGCGGTCTGCAATTCCTGACCACTGGCGTGATCGCTGAACTGCTGATCCGCATTTATTACAACCGCGGCGACATCGCGCCGTACCACACAGACAAGCCGGCCGATCTGGCCTCTGACGCGGCCTGGCACCGCCAGGCCTGAGCCTGTCTGACGACTTGCCCATGACGACTCCAACCACCACCTCCAAAACCACCACCGCGCCCCATTGGCCCGGTGTGGGAGGCGCATCCATGTGGATGCTGCTGGCTTTTGTCGGCGCGCTGTTTGCTTACCGCCTGTGGCTGGTGCCGCACAGCGGCATCTCGCTCTTCTTTGACGAAGCCCAGTACTGGGACTGGTCCGAGCATCTGGCCTGGGGCTACTTCTCCAAGCCGCCGCTGATTGCCGGCCTCATCTGGCTGAGCACCCACTTGTTTGGCGACAGCGTGCTGGGCGTCAAAGCCGTGGTGATGGCGCTCTACCCCATCACCGCCCTGAGCATGGTGGGGCTGGCCCGCGCCCTGTGGCCCACCGAAGGCGGCGTGCGCACAGGCATGGTGGCCGCAGCCCTGTTTGCCACGATCCCCACCGTGGCCCTGATGGGCCTGTTTGCCAGCACCGACGCGCCGCTCATCCTGTGCTGGACGCTGGCGTCGTGGGCCCTGTGGCGCGCACAAGCCACCGACCAGTTGCGCTACTGGGTGGCCTTGGGCGTGGTGTGTGGCATCGGCTTGTTGGGCAAGTACACCATGGCGGCCTTTGCCTTGACCGCCCTGTGGACCCTTTGGGGTGTACCCGGCCCACGTCGCGGCATCTTGCGCGCCGGTCCTTGGGTGGCCATCGTGATGGCCGCGCTGATGCTGTCGCCCAACCTCATCTGGAATGCCCACAACGGCTTCCCCACCCTGCATCACACGGCCGAGTTGACCACGTCGTCCAATCGTGGTGGCGGCGTTGTGCCCACCCTGGTGTTTCTGGCCGGGCAAGCCTTGATGTTGGGCCCGGTGGCCGTGCTGGCAGGGCTGTGGTTGCTGCGCCGCTCAGCGAATGACAACGTTGCAGGTACCGCGCCTGCCAAAGCCGGCTACCACTTCCTGTGGGCCATGAGTTTGCCGCTGCAAGCCATTGCCGTGGTGCAAGCGTTTCACGCCGATGCGCACGTCAACTGGGCCGCGCCATCCATGGTCGGCTTCTGCCTGCTGATTGCCTCCCGTCTGAGCCGCCCTGAGCTGCCGTTGTCAGCCAGCCGCTCCCGTGGCTGGCTGATCGCCGCACTGGCCAGCAACATTGTTCTGACCTCGGCGGTGCTGCAAGCTCGCGACATCGCCGGCCCTAGCCTGCCGTCTCGCCTGGATGCCATGGTGCGCATGCGCGGCTGGCATGAGGTGTTCACCCAACTGGCCCCGGCCATTGAACAGGCCGACACCCAAGGGCTACCGGTGCTCACCGAATCTCGTTTGTTGATCACCCATGCCGCCTACAACTGGCGTCAGCATGGTGTTCAAACTGTGATCTGGAACCCCCAACGCACGGTCAACAACCACTACGAGCTGACACGCAGCCTGCCCAACCAAGCCGGCGCGGATGTTGTGCTGGTGACCGAATCGAGCAACCCAGCGGGCATTGCGCAGCGCTTTGTCTCCAGCACCCTGTTGCGCTCGGCCAAGGTGGCGGTGGGTCCTGACCGGTTCATTGAACTGCATGCTTTTGTGCTGCGGGGCTTCAAGGGCTATGACACGACCGCCAACGGGGCGCAGCCCGGCCACCACGGCAACGAGGACTGAACGCCATGCCCATGCACGCGCCGCATGATCACGACGAGTTGGCCAGGCACGAAGAACACCACGAGCGACTGACCATGTTGCTGTGGGCCTTGTTCTTCTTCTCGCTGGCCATTTATGCCAAGTTCCCGGGGCTCGACTTGCTGGTCTCCGCGCACTACTACAGCCCCGAACTGGGCTTCTTCAACAAGAGCCATCCGGTGGTGATGGCCTTGTACGACTGGACGCCCTGGCTCGGTCGTGGTCTGGTGGTCGCCCTCGCCTTGCTCGCGCTGCAGGCACCGCGCATCAGCCGCTTGTTGGCTGCGCGGGGCCGCCAGGATCTGGCTGACAAGGTCCGAGGCCCCTGGCGCCATCTGGCCACGGTTTCGGTGTGCTGCGCCTTGCTCGGTCCCGGTCTGATCATTGAAGGCGTGTTCAAAAACACAGTGGGCCGTCCTCGGCCGGTGCAGGTCGAGCAATTCGGCGGCACCGACCACTATCAAGGTCCTTTCGCGATTGGCGCCACGCCAGACCGCAATCGATCGTTTGTCAGCAGTCACGCTGCGGCAGGCTTTGCCTTGATGAGTCTGGGCCTGACCTGTGGCCCCCTTTGGCGCCGCCGCTGGCTGCTGATCGGGATCGTCACCGGGGGCGTGGTCGGCCTGGGCCGCATCATGCAAGGCGGCCACTTCCTGAGTGACATCATCTTCGCGTTTTACGCAGTCTGGCTGTCCTGTGAGTTTGTGAGCTGGGTCGACAAAAAGCGTCTCCAGCGACTCGCCGCAGCACCGACTGCCCCCTCCTCTGCAGGAGACCACACACCATGAGTTCCACCCAAACCGTTTCCTACGATTACGACCTCCAGGATGCCAGTGGCGCCACCTGCACCGCCCATGCCTGGGCCAAGGTGCCGGCACCGCTGGCCGCTGACGAAAAGACACGCGTCAAGGACCGCATCAAGGCGCTGCTGAAAGCGCGCAACGCGGTGCTCGTGGCTCACTACTACGTGGACGGCGACCTGCAGGACCTGGCCATGGAAACCGGCGGCTGCGTGTCGGATTCGCTGGAGATGGCCCGCTTTGGCCGCGACCACAGCGCCCAGACCCTGATCGTGGCGGGCGTGAAGTTCATGGGCGAATCGGCCAAGATCCTCAGCCCCGAAAAGCGCGTGCTGATGCCCGATCTGGATGCCACCTGTTCGCTGGACCTGGGCTGCCCGGCCGACGACTTCATCCAGTTCTGTGACGCGCACCCTGACCGCAAGGTCGTGGTCTACGCCAACACCAGCGCTGCCGTGAAGGCCCGTGCCGACTGGATGGTGACCAGTTCGTGCGCGCTGTCCATCGTCAACCACCTCAAAGCGCAAGGCGAAAAGATCTTGTGGGCGCCCGATCGCCACCTGGGCCGCTACATCCAGCGCGAAACCGGTGCTGACATGCTCATGTGGAACGGTGCCTGCATCGTGCACGATGAGTTCAAGGGCCTGGAGTTGGACCTGCTCAAGAAGGATCACCCCAAGGCATTGGTGCTGGTGCACCCCGAGTCACCAGAAAGCGTCGTGGCCCAAGCCGATGTGGTAGGGTCCACCTCGCAACTGCTCAAGGCCGTAGTCGAGTCCGATGCGCCCGAGTTCATCGTGGCCACCGACAACGGCATCCTGCACCGCATGCGCCAGATGGCACCCAACAAAGTGTTGATCGAGGCCCCCACGGCCGGCAACAGCGCCACCTGCAAGAGCTGCGCGCACTGCCCCTGGATGGCCATGAACGGCCTGCAAGGCGTGCTCGACTGCCTGGAACAAGGCGTGGGCGAGATCACTGTGGACGAAGCCACCCGCGTGAAGGCACACGGCTGCATCGACCGCATGCTGAACTTCGTAGCCCAAAATCCGGCCGCCATCACCAAGCCGGCACAAGGCTTTGTTCCCAACATTGGCGCGGCTTGAGCGCGGTCCGTTTCACTGCATTGTCGAAAGTCTTGTCATGTTTGATCACAACGAAACCCTGCAAGAAGCCCGCGACCGTAACGTGCGGGACGCCCTGTTTGAAGACGTTGGCGTGTGCGACTGGACCGCGCAACTGGTTCCGGCCAACCAGCGCGTCAAAGCCCGCCTGATCGTGCGCGAAGAAGCGGTGCTGTGTGGCCGCGACTGGTTTGAAGCCTGCCTGCGCCAGCTCGATTCACAGGCACGCATCACCTGGGCTTACGAAGAAGGCGCCCTGATGGCTCCCAACACCGAGGTGTGCGCCATCGAGGCCGATGGCCGTGCCATGCTGACGGCAGAGCGCCCCGGCATCAACTTCCTGCAAACCCTGTCTGCGGTCTCCACCCTGACACACCGCCACATGCAGGCGATCGAAGGCGCCTCGCCCAACCCACGCGGTTGTGTGGTGCTGGACACCCGCAAGACCCTGCCCGGTCTGCGTCTGGCCCAGAAGTACGCCGTGCGCGTCGGTGGCGGCGCCAACCAGCGCCTGGCCCTGTACGACGGCATCCTGATCAAGGAAAACCACATTGCTGCGGCCGGCAGCGTGACGGCCGCGGTCAAGAATGCCCAGGCCCTGGTGGCCGCACAGCCTTCGCCCCAACGCGAGCAGATCACCATTCAGGTCGAAGTAGAAAACCTGGACGAACTGCGCGAGGCCCTGGCTGCCGGCGCCCTGAGTGTCCTGCTGGACAACTTCGACTACGACATGATGCGTGCGGCCGTGGCCATCAACAAAGAGATGGCGCAAGGCGAAGCGCTGCTGGAAGTTTCCGGCGGCGTGACCCTCGACCAATTGCGCGACATCGCTGCCACCGGCGTGGACCGCATCTCGATCGGCAAACTGACCAAAGACGTCAAGGCCGTCGACTTCTCGCTGCGCGTGCTGGAGCGCATCGGCGGCTGAAGCCGTCTTTCTTCGCACACATCAAGCCTGACCGGGTAGTTTCCATAGGTTGCGGGATGCAGCCAGGGTGTTCAAGGGCAGCGCGCCCTTGATCTGCCGCACACCCTGTGTGCGGCACCCGCTACTCAAGCTCAGGCGAAACGCATAGAGTGAAGGCATGCCAAGTGCCTTCAACTTCAATGCCTCCCCCTTTGATTGTTTGAACGTCTCCGAGCGTCAGCTGGTGCGTGACAGCGTCGACGTGGCCTACTTTCCGCAGGGCGCCGCGATTCTGGACACGGACACACAGCCGACCCACCTGTTCATCGTCATCAAGGGTTACGTCCAGCAGATCGAAGACGATGAAGTCGTGGCCACTTTCGGCCCCGATGACAGCTTTGATGGCCGCGGGCTGGTCACCGGCAAGGTGGCCGACCGCTTTGTGGCGGCGGAAGAAGTGGTGGCCTATCAGCTGGCCAAGGACACCGTCACCAACCTGATCCACACCAACGCCACCTTTGGCGCCCTGCTCTTCTCGGACCTGTCCAACAAGCTCAATGCACTGTCCAAGCGACACAACGAGCACGAACTCCAGTCCCTGACCATGGCCGAAGTGCATCAGGCCTTCATGCGACCGGTTCATGTGGTGGATGCCGGGTCGGATGTGGTGACCGTGGTGCGGCAAATGGCCAAGCAAAACCTGGATGCCGTGCTGGTGGAAGACCATGCCAGCACCCCGTTGCGGATGGGCTTGTTCAGCAACAGCGGGCTGCAAGGCGCCATCTTGAGTGGAACACCGCTCGACCAGCTACCCATCCGCGAACTGGCCAGCTTCCCGCTGATCACGGTGTCGCCCAAGGCCCATGTGTTCGACGCCCTGACCGCCATGATCCGCCACAAGGTGCGGCGACTGGTGGTGGTCGATGGCGAATCCACCGAGCCCCGCATCCTTGGGCTGCTGGAGCAGCTCGATCTGCTGAGCTTTCTGTCCAACCACTCGCACCTGATCTCGCTGCAAATTGCCGAGGCCCAGGACCTGACAGCGCTCAAAAAGGCCGCCGAGCAAATCACGCGCCTGATCACCCTGCTGCACCGCGGTGGCACGCGCGTGGCGCAGATCGCCCGGCTGGTGCAAGAACTGAACGCACGCTTGTTTGAGCGCACCTGGCAATTGATTGCGCCGGCCGAGCTGCAAGCCAACAGCTGCCTGTTCGTGATGGGCAGCGAAGGCCGGGGCGAACAGCTGCTCAAAACCGATCAGGACAATGGTTTGGTCTGGCGCAACGGCTACCAGCCTCCGGATGACCTGGCCGACATCTGCGCGCGCTTCTCGAACGCCTTGATGGACTTTGGGTACCCGGAATGCCCTGGCCAGATCATGATCAACAACCCGCTGTGGCGGCACGATGAAGACGGTTTCGTCCACATGATCAAGGCGTGGCTCATGATGCCCGATGCAGACACCTTGATCTCGCTGGCGGTGTTCATGGACTCCCACCCTGTGGCCGGGGATACGTCCTTGCTGGACAACATCCGCGAGGCCATCCAGAATGCAATCGCCAATCAGGTGGCCGGCAACGATGCGGTCCTGGCCCGTTTTGCCTCGGCCATGGACGCGTTCAACACCTCACGCGGTTGGTGGAATCGGCTGCTGCACCTCAACAATCAAGATCCCAAACGCCTCAACCTCAAGAAAGCGGGCTTGTTCCCGCTGGTTCACGGCGTGCGCAGCATGGCGCTGGCTTCACAGATTCAAGCGGTGGGTACGGTCGATCGCATTGATGCCCTCATTGCCGCCGGCAAGCTCTCTGCAGAAATGGGCAATGAACTGAAAGACTGCCTGCACCTGTTCATGAGCTTGAAGTTGTCAGCCGGGCTGCACGAACTGGAGGCAGGCCGAGAAGCGTCCTCGCACATTTTTCCCGATCGGCTGAGCCCCCTGGATCGCGATCTGCTCAAAGATGCACTGGGCGTCATCAAGCAGTTCAAGAGCGTCCTGCGCCACCAGTTCCACCTGGAAGCCATGTGAGGGGCGTCTCCGCATGAAAGACCCTTTGCAGCCACTCCCACCTGTTCAGATCTGGCACGGCTTGAAGCGTGCCTGGATGCTCTCGCGCCTGAAGGACAAGCGCTATCGCTACATGTGGGCCTCGCCCCCTGACGACGAGTGGGTCTCGCTCGACTGCGAAACCACCGGGCTGGATGTGAATCTGGACGAGATCATCACCATCGGGGCCGTCCGGATTCGCGGCAACACCGTCATGACCAGCGAACGGCTGGAATTGACCGTCAAACCTGAGCGACGCAAGCTCACGGCAGAGAGCGTCAAGGTTCATCGGCTACGCCAGCAAGACGTCGCGCAAGGCATGCCGATTGAAGAGGCATTGAAGCAGCTGATGTCTTTCATCGGCAGCCGTCCGCTGGTCGGCTACTACCTGGAGTTCGATCTGGCCATGATCAATCGGGCACTGGTGCCCTTGATTGGTGTGAAACTACCTCAGCCCAAGATTGAGGTATCCGGGCTGTACTACGACTACAAGTTCCAGCAGCTGCCTCACCACCAGCAAGGTCTCACGCACATCGACCTGCGTTTTGCATCGCTGATGAAAGACTTGGATTTACCTCAACGCGAGGCGCACGACGCCGTGAACGATGCCGTGATGGCGGCTTTGGCTTTCATCAAACTGCGTCAATTGACACATCGTTAAGCGAGCTGACTGCGCGGATCGCGTGGTTTTAAGGGCAATCGCGCACACAATGTCCGCTGACAGCCCAACAACTCGACTTCGCAGTGAGGACTCGCCATGTCGATCGATTTCACCAACATCCAGAACTACTACGAGCCCTTGGTCGTTCATGCCGTTATTGAAGCCCAGGGGAAATATCCCTCGCTCAACCCCGAGCATTTGCCGGATGTGGTCTGCGTGGCGCTGAATCGACTGCCACCCCGCTACATCCGTCACCAGGTTGACTTGGCCTTCCACATGACCGATCAGGAGCATCAAGACAACGAGCGACTGATCCGCGAATCCATCGCCTACGCCTTCGAGTTCGTTCAAAGCCGGCATGCCATGCGCACACGGCGCTGAAACCACCCGCGGGGTTTAACTCAAGGCAACCAGGCGTCTTTCTTCTTCGCCTTCTTGCACAGGATCGTCGGGAAGCTGACAGGCAAGGTCCGTGGGTAATCGCGACTGAAATGCAGGCCACGGCTTTCCTGGCGTGACAGGGCCGAACGCACGATCAACTCTGCGCAATCGACCAGATTGCGCAATTCCAGCAGGTCACGCGTCACCCGGAAGGCCGCGTAGTAGTCGTCGATTTCACTGCGCAGCAACTTGATGCGGTGCAGCGCCCGCTCCAGCCGGCGTGTGGTGCGCACAATGCCCACGTAGTTCCACATCAGCAGGCGCAATTCGTCCCAGTTGTGAGCGATGACCACTTCTTCATCGGCATCCGAGACCTGGCTTTCATCCCAAGCGGGCACCTTGGGCAGCGCGGCCGGAATCTGCGCCGTGATGTCATCGGCACAGGTGCGCCCCAGCACCACACACTCCAGCAGAGAGTTACTGGCCAGACGGTTGGCGCCGTGCAAGCCGGTGTACGTGGTTTCGCCCACGGCATACAGGCCGGGCAAGTCGGTGCGGCCATGCAGGTCGGTCACCACGCCACCACATGTGTAGTGGGCTGCGGGCACCACGGGGATGGGCTGACGGGCGATGTCGATACCCAGAGACAGGCAACGCGCATGGATGGTGGGGAAGTGTTCCTTCAGGAAGTCTTCGCCCAGATGGGTCGCATCCAGCCACACATGGTCCAGACCGTGCTTCTTCATCTCGAAGTCAATGGCGCGGGCCACGATGTCACGCGGCGCCAGTTCGCAGCGCTCGTCATGGTCTTTCATGAAGCGGGTGCCATCCGGCAACTTCAGGTGTGCACCCTCGCCACGCAGCGCTTCGGTGATCAGGAAGCTGCGTTCTTGCGGGTGGTACAAGCAGGTGGGGTGGAACTGGATGAACTCCATGTTCGCCACACGGCAGCCTGCCCGCCAGGCCATGGCGATACCGTCCCCCGTCGAGGTGTCCGGGTTGCTGGTATAGCGGTACACCTTGCCCACGCCGCCAGACGCCAGCACCACCGCCGAAGCCGCCAGGGTTTCCACACGCTGAGACTCGATGTCCAGGGCATAGACGCCATGGCAACGCGGCAGCTCGTTCAATTCCGGCGCGCCCTTCTTGAGGTGCCGATGGGTGATCAGGTCCACCGCCATCCACTTTTCGCGCAACACGATGTTGGGGTGGCGCTTGACCTCATCGAGCAAAACGTCGTGAATGGCCTTACCCGTGGCATCGGCCGCGTGCGCAATGCGGCGCACGGCATGACCGCCTTCACGCGTCAGGTGCAGCCCCAGGGGGCCTTCCGGATCAGGTGAAAACGGCACGCCGCGTGCCACCAGCCATTCGACGGCCTCGGCGCTGTGACGTGCGATGAACTCGGCCGTCCGTTCGTCGACCAGACCGGCGCCGGCTTCCTGCGTGTCGCGAACATGGGACTCGATGCTGTCATCACTGCCCAACACCCCGACGATGCCGCCTTGGGCCCAAGCTGTAGCGGCTTCTTCCAGATGCCGCTTGGCCAGGACGATGACTGGTTGCGTTTCTGCCAGATGCAAAGCCACGGTGAGGCCTGCCAGGCCTGCCCCAATGATCACAACAGGCAGCGTAGATTCCGATACACCAGACATAACAGTCGCAAATGGCCTCAGCTAGGGTCGAGGGCGCGATTTTACCGCTCCCCCCCAATGACGGGGTTCACTCAAGGGGTACAGCGCGCAGCACCGCAATACGCTTGGCAGAACGAGCAATGCCAAACCGGCAGCCACGATGGGAAAGCGTAGTACCGACGATTCACCTCGGCCATGACCTGTTCACGGTAGGCCTGGTAGTGAAAGTTCACCCCTTCCACCACGTAGAAGTTCACCCCGCTTTGCTGGAAGGTCAGCAAGCGGGTGCTATCAAAGTAGCCTTGGTACGACTCGGCAGAGATCGGGCGGGTGGCCATGACACGGATCGTGCGGCCTTCCAGCGCGCTGTAGTCCACGATCAGATCATCCTGCCGCGCATGGAAACTGCCCGGCCCCAGCACCGGCACGTGCTTGCCGGCCGCATAGCCAAAAATAGATGCCGACGAGTAGCCATTGGACGCCAGCACCACACCGGGGGCTTCGACCTGGCGCACCATGTCTTGCGCGCGTGCCGCTTCGACCAGTCGGTGGTAGTACTTGAGACCGTGCCACTGCTCCAGACTGGAAAACGCCATGCCAGCCGAGGCCAGCAGGTGCAAGGCCAGCCACACGGTCAGCCCCCGCTGCGCTGAACGCAATCCCGCAGCCGGTACGGCCAAAGCCAACAGCACGAACACAAACGGGTAAAAGCCCATGACCCAGTGCAGGCCGATTTCTTTCTTCAGCGACATCACGCCGAAGAGCAACAGGGGCACCACGGCCATGCATGCCAGCAGAACATGCCCTCGGACGGTTTGGCGCAAAGCCTGGCGATGACGCCAGCCCAACCACAGCAACACTGGGCTGATCAGGTACGCCATCATGACCAGATAGGTCACCACGGTGTCCCACGATGCCTGCGCCCCTTCATTGCGGTTGAACACATTGAACATGATGTTGGTCCAGCAGTGGTTGAGGTTCCACACCACATTGACGGCGACCGCCGGCAGCGACCACAGCACCATCCACACCAAGCCCAACCACCGCTGACGGGCCTTCAGCGCAAAGTAAACAACGTAAGCCACGCCCAGCAGCACGGCAAAGTACTTCGACAAAAAGGCCAGCCCCATGAACACGCCACTCAGCGCGTACAGCCGCCAGGCACGTTGACCAGCCAAGGCAGCCTGCTCGGCACGCACCATGGCCGCGGCCGACCAGGCGGCCCACAGAATCAAGGGGGAGTCGGTGGCGATGAGCGAATTCAGCCAGTTGACGGGTGCCAGCCAATACAAAAGCACGGCCCAAGCCGCACGGGTGCGGTCCACTGGCGACCAGGCCCACCAGATGGCCCCACCAACGCCCAGGGGCAACAGCACCGCCGGCATCCGCACAGCCCAGACGGCATCACCCAGCACGGCACGCGTGGCCGCCATCCACCAGGCCACCATGGGAGGATGGTCGTAGTAGCCGTAGTCCAGAAATCGGGACCACCAGTAAAACAGGGCCTCGTCACCGGTCAAGGGGATGGCAGCGGCCATCCACAGACGCCACCCCAGTGACGCCAATGCAACGACCCACAACCAGCGTGTGGGATCGGGCAGACGGTCGGCTGCAGAGGGTACCGACGAGGAAGCAGACAGGTTGACCATGTTGTCGTGAGAAGCTGAAACAGGACTTGCCCGCAACGCACAACAGGCAAACCGGAGATTTTAGGCGCGCGCTGCTAACATGCCCCGCAACGGGGCGACCTGTCACCCCCATCCTCTGAGGAAGGACGCGCGATGCGCTGGCAAGGCAACCGAGAAAGCGACAACGTTGAAGACATCCGCGACGGCAACGGTGGCAGTGGCGGCGGCTTGCCCATTGGCGGAGGGGGCCTGAGCATTGGTGGCGTGGCGGTCGCACTGGTGGCCAGCTACTTCCTGGGTGTGAACCCCCTCACCGTGCTCAACATGCTCGGTGGCGGGCAGTCTGCGCCCCATGCCACACAGTCCGCGCCGTCCGCACACCAGCCACCGGCCAATGACGAGCAAACCCGGTTCGTGCGCACCGTGCTGGCCGACACCGAAGATGTCTGGGGGCAGTTGTTTCAAAACGCGGGTTCGCAGTACCACAACCCGAAGCTGGTCTTGTTCCGGGGTGCGGTGGCCACCGCCTGTGGTCAGGGCCAGTCGGCCACCGGTCCGTTTTATTGCCCGGGAGACCAGAAGGTCTACATCGACCTAGACTTCTATGATGTGCTGAGAGACCGTCTGGGCGCCCCGGGTGACTTCGCACAAGCCTACGTGATCGCCCACGAGATCGGTCACCATGTGCAGAACCTCATGGGCACATCCGAAAAGATGGAAGCCATGCGGGGCCGCGTCAGCCAGGCGCAATACAACGCACTGAGCGTTCGGCTGGAACTCCAGGCCGACTGCTACGCCGGCGTATGGGCCTATCACGCCAATCAAAGCCGCCAGATCATTGAGGCTGGCGACGTGGATGAAGCCTTGAATGCGGCCGCGCAAATTGGCGACGACACGCTGCAGCGCAACGCTGGCAGGCACGTCTCGCCTGAAAGTTTCACGCACGGCAGCAGCCAGCAGCGTGTGACCTGGTTCAAGCGCGGCATGGACAGCGGGGACATCCGCCAATGCAATACTTTTGACAAAAACGCCCTGTGAGGCGTCCCCAACGAAGAACGGAGACATCACCCCATGCAAGCCTGGATTTGCAACGCCTTTGAGGGCCCTGACGCCCTGACCTGGGAAACCTCTGACTCGCCCGAGCCCGGCAAAGGCCAGGTTCGTGTGGCCATCAAGGCAGCCAGCCTCAACTTCCCGGATCTGCTGATCGTGCAAGGCAAGTACCAGGTCAAGCCACCCCTGCCTTTTGTGCCAGGCGCCGAGTTTGCCGGCGTGGTCGAGGCCGTGGGCGAAGGCGTCAAGCACCTGAGCGTGGGCAGCCATGTGGCTGGCTTTGCAGGCACGGGCGGCTTCGGCACCCACACCCTGTCCCCTGCTGCCTTGCTGATGCCCCTGCCACCGGCTTTCTCGTTTGAAGATGCATCGGCCTTCCTGTGCACCTACGGCACCACCTATCACGCCCTGATGGACCGCGCGGCCCTCAAGGCGGGTGAAACCGTGCTGGTGCTGGGCGCATCGGGTGGCGTGGGCACCGCAGCCATCCAGATCGCCAAAGCAGCCGGCGCACGCGTGATCGCCGCAGCCTCGTCAGATGAAAAATGTGCGCTGTGTCTGGAACTGGGCGCAGACGCCACCATCAACTACAGCACCCAGAACCTGCGCGACGAGCTGAAAACACTCACTGAAGGCAAGGGGCCGGACGTCATCTATGACCCCGTTGGGGGCGACATGACCGAGGCGGCATTCCGCTCGATCGCCTGGCGGGGTCGCTTGCTGGTGGTGGGCTTTGCCAATGGCCAGATCCCGGCCATCCCGCTGAACCTCGCCCTGCTCAAAGGGGCGTCCATCCTGGGGGTGTTCTGGGGTGAATTCGCCAAGCGCGAGCCGCAAAACAATGCAGCCTGCCTGATGCAACTGGCCGCTTGGTACATGGAAGGCAAGATCAAACCCGTCATCGAGCACAAGCTGCCCATGTCGCACCTGAAGGAAGCCTTCGCGCTGATGGGCACCCGTCAGGTTCGCGGCAAAGTGGTGCTGGTCAACGACTGATCTGCGCCAACGCCCATTGAACGTGTTCGGCCACCAGGGCGTGGTCGTCCCCGTTGAGCGGTGGCAGCGCCAGCCACTGCTGCAAGGCCTCCCGCATGGCCGCGTGTTCGCCCGCTCGCAATGCATTGCCCATGGCCACCGCCAGGTTGCGCTGCCAGCGTGCAAAGCCAATGCGACGAATGGGGCTGCCTTCGGTCAAACGCAAGAAGGTGGCTTCATCCCATCGCCACAGCCCCAGCAAGGTGGGCTGGTCCAGCGCGGGCCGCACATCAAAATCAGGCAGGCTGGCCCGCTGCGCAAACTTGTTCCACGGGCAAACCAGCTGGCAATCGTCACAGCCGTACACGTGATTGCCCATCAGCGGACGCAAGGCCAGGGGAATGGGCCCGGCGTGCTCAATCGTCAGGTACGAGATGCAACGCCGCGCGTCCACCTGCCGTTCACCAACGATGGCTTGCGTCGGGCACACCTCCATGCAGGCACGGCATGAGCCGCAGTGCACCGACTCGGGTTCTGTCACCGGCAACGGCACGTCGACGTAAATCTCACCCAGAAAGAAGGTGGACCCGGCTTCGCGGGACAGCAGCAAGGTGTGTTTGCCACGCCACCCCAAGCCACTGCGACTGGCCAACTCCACTTCCAGCACAGGGGCCGAGTCGGTGAAGACACGATGCCCGAACGGACCGATGGCGCCCGCCAGTTGGTCTGCCAGCTTTTGCAGGCGTGCGCGCAGCACCTTGTGATAGTCCCGCCCGCGGGCATACAAAGACACGGCGGCCACGTCAGGCTGCTTCAAACGATCAAACTCCATGGCTTGCCAGCCCGGTGGCACGCTGGCTGGCAGGTAATCCATGCGCGCCGTGATGACGCGCACGGTACCCGGCACCAGTTCGGCCGGTCGCGCGCGCTTCAGGCCGTGGCTGGCCATGTAATGCATCTCACCGTGGAAACCACGCGCCAACCAGGCGAGCAAACCGGGCTCAGCACTTGACAAGTCCACATGGGCTACGCCAATCTGAGAAAATCCCAATGTTGATGCCCATTGGCGCAATGCCCCCATGACCTGATCCGGGTCCAACGCGTGCCCGCCGGGGCTCGCCGGGGTCGACAATTCTTGATGACGCATGTGACGATCGTAGCAAGCCCGAACCCTTTGATCGAACGCCAGTTCAACTGGGCTGATGAAACAGCCTGCGCGGCCACGGCACAGTCCCTGGCTGCGGTTTTGCGTCCGCGCCTGCAAAGCGGTCAGACCGTCTTCATCGAATTGAACGGCACCTTGGGCGCGGGCAAGACCACTTTCACCCGTCATTTGCTGCGGGCTTTGGGCGTGCAAGGGCGCATCAAGAGTCCCAGTTATGCCGTGGTCGAGCCGCACGAACTGCCCGACCTCGCGGTTCATCATTTTGACTTCTACCGTTTCAATGACCCGCAGGAATGGGAAGACGCTGGCTTTCGCGATCTGTTCGCGGCCCCCGGCCTGAAGCTGGTGGAATGGCCAGACAAAGCGGCCGGGCTCTTGCCCCGCCCCGACCTTCGCCTGCACATTGAGCCTGCGTCCGAAACCGAGCGCCGTGTTAAGTTGCAGGCCGGTACACCGCTGGGTCAGACCCTGATGATGGAGGAGGCCGCACCATGAGCACACCTCAGAATCCGCATCAACGTCAGCGCCGCCAGCTGCTCAAGCACACCTTGGGCGGCACGCTGATTCTGGCACTCGGCCCTAAGGAGCTGGCCTGGGGGGCGCAGCTGCTGGCCGTGCGCGTCTGGCCCGCCAATGACTACACCCGCGTCACACTGGAATCGGACACGGCCCTCAATGCCACCTTCTTTGCGGTCGACAAGCCCAATCGACTGGTCATTGACATCGAAGGGCTGGAGTTGAGCCCCGCCTTGCGCGAGCTGGTTCGCAAGATCCGCTCGGATGACCCCTACATTGCTGGGGTGCGCGTGGGCCAGAACCGCCCAAGCGTGGCGCGACTGGTGCTTGACCTCAAGCAAGCCACCAAGCCCCAGGTCTTCGGCTTGCCGCCAGTTGCGGCCTACCAGCACCGGCTGGTGTTTGACCTGTACCCGTCGCTGGTGAGTGATCCCAAACTGGCCCTGCAATCGTCGGCGGCCTTGACCGAGCCCAGCACGTCCGCGTCGCAAGCGGCGGCTGTGGCAAGTCATGCGGGCAGCGGCAGCCCGGGTGCCTTCATGTCTGCCACACCGGTTCCAGTGAACAAGGCGGTGGCGGCCATCAAGCCCGCCCTGCCCTCCAGCAGTTCGTCCGAGCAGGCTGCCGAGGCCATGAACGACGCTTTGGGCGACTTCATTGGCGCCCTCAAGCGCCCGGCGCCGGGCAACGACAAGGCTGTCGCCAAGGCAACACCTCGTCCCAGTGACAAGGGTGGCGACAAAGGCGCCGACAAGCCGACGACCGATCGCGATGAGGACCGCACCACTGTTGCCGAAGGCAATCCGCGCGCCAGTGCGCAGCGGCTGGTCATCGTGGCGCTGGATGCGGGCCATGGCGGCGAGGACCCTGGCGCCATCGGCCCCAGCGGACTGTATGAAAAAGACGTGGTGCTGGCAGTGGCCCACAAGCTCAAAGCGCGCATCAATGCCATGCCGGGCATGCGTGCCATGTTGACGCGCGAATCCGATTACTTCGTCCCGCTGCATGAGCGGGTGAACAAGGCACGCCGGGTGGAGGCCGACCTCTTCGTCTCCATCCACGCCGATGCCTTCATGAACCCCGAGGCCCGGGGCGCATCGGTCTTTGCCCTGTCAGAGACGGGCGCAACCAGTGCCGCCGCACGCTGGATGGCCAAGAAGGAAAACGCTTCTGACCTGATCGGGGGCGTGAACGTGAAAGTCAAAGACGCTTCGGTGATGCGCGCCATGCTGGACATGTCGACCACCGCTCAGATCAAGGACAGCCTGAAGCTGGGCAGCGCGGTGCTAGGCCACCTCGGCAAGATTGGTCGGCTGCACAAGGGCCGCGTCGAACAGGCCGGCTTTGCGGTGCTCAAGGCGCCGGACATCCCGTCCATCCTGGTGGAAACCGGTTTCATCTCCAACCCGGAAGAAGAATCCAAGCTCAAGGACGACGGCTACCAAGGCCAATTGGCCGATGCATTGCTGTCAGGCATCCAGCGGTATTTCGAGAAGAACCCGCCGCTGGCGCGCAACCGCGCGCTGTGATGCAAAAAGGGCCTGCAGGCCCCTTTTTCAAACGCCACGCAACACCGCGTTCACTCGGCGGCGTTGTTCTGGCGGCCCGCCTTCCATGCGCCAAACAAGGCGATCAGGCCCGGCACCAGGATCAGCGCCCAGATGATCTTGCTCAGGTGCTGCTGCACCAGCGGAATGTTGCCAAACAGGTAGCCCACGGTGGTCAAGCCCAGCACCCAGATCAGGGCCCCGATGACGTTGAAGGCAGTGAACGTGGCACGGTTCATTTCGGCCACGCCCGCCACGAATGGCGCGAAGGTGCGGATGAACGGCATGAAACGCGCCAGGATGATGGTGATGCCACCATGCTTTTCGTAGAACGCATGCGCCGAATCAAAAGCCTTGCGATTGAACCAGCGGGAGTTTTCCCACTGGAACACCTTGGGCCCGATGAAGCGGCCGATCGTGTAGTTCAACTGGTCACCCAACACGGCCGCCAGCAACAGCACCACCATGCTCACCGGCAGGCTCATGGCTCCGGTACCTGCCAAGGCGCCCACCATGAACAACAGTGAATCGCCCGGCAGAAATGGCATGACCACCAGCCCGGTCTCCACGAACACGATCAGGAACAACAAGGCATAGACCCAGGTTCCGTAGGCCTGCACGAATTCGGCCAAATGCTTGTCGACGTGCAGGATGAAATCAATCAGAAAGCTTGCGAGTTCCATGGGGCGCGATTATCCCGTGGAATCCTTGACTGCCTCGCCATGGACTTGCACCAACACCCAGGTACGGCCCCCCCTGCCCTTCTACAATACGCCGATGACGCAAGCCTCCATGGACGATTACGCCCCCGCTGGCCATGGCCAGCCCGTGGCGCGCCGCCACATCCAAGAACTCCCTGATGAACTGATCAGCCAGATTGCGGCTGGCGAGGTGGTGGAACGTCCGGCCTCGGTGGTGCGCGAACTGGTGGACAACGCCCTGGATGCGGGCGCCAGCCAGATCACCGTGAAGCTGCTGGCCGGTGGCGTGCGTCAGATCCTGGTTGAAGACGATGGCTGCGGCATTCCGCTGGATGAACTGCCCCTGGCCTTGCGCCGTCATGCCACCTCCAAGATCCGCTCGCTGGACGATCTGGAGCACGTCAACACCATGGGTTTTCGGGGTGAAGCCCTGGCCGCCATTGCCTCGGTGTCCGACGCGTCGATTGCCAGCCGCACACCCGATGCCCCGCACGCACACCGCCTGGACGCCCGCTCGGGTGAAGTCAGCCCGGCCGCCCGTGCGGTGGGCACCAGTGTCGAGGTGCGCGAACTGTTTTTCAGCACGCCCGCGCGCCGCAAGTTTCTGAAGAGCGACGCCACCGAGTTGGCCCATTGTTTGGAGTCCGTGCGCCGCCATGCGCTGGCCCGCCCGGATGTGGGTTTTGCCGTGTGGCACGAAGGCAAGCTGGTGGAACAGTTGCGAGCCGGCACACCCGCACAGCGCCTGCAAGACGTGCTGGGCGATGAATTCGTCCGCACCAGCCGCGAGGTGGATCTGCAGATAGGCCCCATGCGCATTCACGGTCGCGCCGGCTTGCCGGATGCCGCACGCTCGCGTGCCGACTGGCAATACTGCTACGTCAATGGCCGCTACGTGCGCGACAAGCTCATCGCCCATGGCGTGCGCTCGGCCTATGAAGACGTGCTGCATGGGTCGCGCCAGCCCACCTACGTGCTGTTCATCGACATTGCGCCCGAGTTGGTGGATGTAAACGTGCACCCCACCAAGATCGAGGTGCGCTTCCGTGACTCGCGTGAAGTCCACCAAGCTGTACGCAAAGCCGTGGATGCCGCACTGGCCATCTCGCGTGCCGGCGAAGCGGGTCGGCCCGCAACCGATGCGGGCCAGGCCGTCGCCGCCACGCCTTCCGCGTCATCGACGACCGAGTCTGCCAATACCACGCTCTCTGCCGCCACGGCGCCCAGCTGGCCCACTCCTACCTCGCAGCAATCTCCCCTGCCCTGGACCGTGCGCGACAGTGCACCAGAACGCCGTTGGGCGGGCTGGCCTGAACCCGGCGCCACGGCACCCGCCAGCGTGGATGCATTTGCCGGCCTCAACCTGCCACGCGTGGTGGCGGCATCGGGCACCGATGATGACGACAGTGCACACGATGCGTTGGCCCCCCTGCAAGTTCAGCATCCCACCACCAGTCAGTCAGAGGGTGACTGGACCCGCCACGTGCCGGCCGCCGAGATGGACGACGGACACGAGTGGCCGCTGGGACGTGCCATCGCGCAGATTGGTGGCATCTACGTGCTGGCCGAAAATGCCAAAGGCCTGATCATCGTGGACATGCACGCCGCGCACGAGCGCGTGGTTTACGAACGCCTGAAAGCACAAATGGCGCACGAACGTCTGGAGAGTCAGCCCCTGCTGATCCCCCTGACCTTTGCCGCCACCCCACAAGAAATTGCCACAACCGAAACCCAGCACGAGACCCTGATGACGCTGGGGCTGGACGTGGGCCCGATTGGCCCCGGCAAGCTGGCGGTGCGCTCCCTGCCCCTGGCCTTGAAACAGGCCGACGGGGTGGAGCTGGCCCGCTCCGTGCTGGCCGAGCTGGCACAACTGGATGCGAGCAACGTCATCCAGCGCGCGCAGCATGAACTGCTGGCCACAATGGCCTGCCATGGCGCCGTTCGCGCCAACCGCCGACTGACCCTGACCGAAATGAATGCCCTGCTGCGCGACATGGAAGCCACCGAGCGCGCAGACCAGTGCAACCACGGCCGCCCCACCTGGCGCCAACTGACCCTGAAAGACCTGGACGCGCTGTTCCTGCGCGGCCGCTAAGCACGGGCGAGACACACACATGACCGAACGCAAGAAACTCAGCCTGAACAAGGCCGCTCAGCCCGAATCCCAAGACAAGCCTTTCCGCAAACCGCCGGTGCGCGGTGTGGCGCCCCGCACGCGCATGAGCGCCACCGAGGCCGCCAAGGCACGCGAAGAGGCCGCGCAGCGCCCTCCCGCCGAATCGCGCTACCGCGATGAACGGCCCAGCCGCCCCTACGAGGCACGTGACGAGCGGCCGACCCAACGCCCGCGTTCGCAACGCAGCGATCCGGATGCCTGGGGTGACCGCCCCGCAGCACGCCAGCGCACTGATGCTGCTGGACGGAGTCCGCGTCAGGACGCCCCTCGCCGTGGCGATGACCGCTTTGACCGACGTGATGAACGTCGTGACGACCGCCAAGGCCAACGCCCTGCTCGTCCCCCCGCACGCCCGGCGCGTGATGACCGGTCCTACGCTGCCCCACGCTCGCCGCGCCCTGCACCCGTGGTCAGTGAGCAGGATCACGATGGCCGCGTGCGCCTGTCCAAGCTGATGAGCGAACGTGGCTTGGCCTCGCGCCGTGAGGCCGACGAGTGGATCGAGCACGGCTGGGTGCGTGTCGATGGCGAGGTGGTCAGCGAACTGGGCACCCGAGTGCGCCCCGATCAAGAGATCACCATTGACCCGGAAGCCCGCACGCAGCAGGCGCAGCGGGTCACCATCCTGCTGCACAAGCCCATGGGCTTCGTGAGCGGTCAGGCCGAAGACGGGTACGAGCCCGCCGTCACCCTGATCACCCCGGAGAACCGCTGGCGCGACGACCGCCTGCCCATCAAGCTGACACGCGGTCACCTGCGCAACCTGGCGCCTTGCGGGCGCCTGGACATCGACTCCACCGGCTTGCTGGTGTTGTCGCAAGACGGGCGCATCGCCAAGCAGCTCATTGGTGAAGACTCCGGCATCGAAAAGGAATACTTGGTCCGCGTGCAATGGATGCCGCAGCCCGACGCCGAAAACGTGTCGGCCGTGGTGCCACCCGAGGCCTTGGACCAACTGCGTCACGGGCTGGAACTCGATGGACGCCAACTGAAGCCCGCCCAGGTGTCCTGGCAAAACGAGCACCAGTTGCGCTTTGTGCTGCGCGAAGGTCGCAAGCGCCAGATTCGCCGCATGTGTGAACTGGTGGGACTGAAAGTGGTGGGCCTCAAGCGCGTGCGCATGGGTCGCATCACGCTGGGTAAATTGCCTGCGGGCCAATGGCGCTTCCTGCGACCCGATGAACGCTTCTGATCGCTCCGCCGCCGTCCCTGCGTGGGTGGCGGTGGTGGCCGTGGGCCTGCTCACTGGGCTGCAGCCCATCACCACCGATCTGTACTTGCCAGCTCTGCCTCAAATGAAGCAGGACTTGCACCTGAGCGCGTCTCAGGCCCAGTGGACGCTGTCGGTCCTCATCCTCGCCTTCGGCTTGGGGCAGCTGATCTGGGGCCCGGTGGCCGACCGGGTGGGTCGCCGCCCCGTCTTGCGATGGGGTCTGGGCCTGTACGTCCTGGCCAGCATCATGGCCACTCTGGCCCAAGACCTGTCGATGATGCTGGTGGCCCGCATTGCCCAAGGCGCATGCCTGTCCGCCGCCGTGGTGTGCGGCCGCGCCATGATCCGTGACCTGTACGACCCGGAAGATGGCGCGCGCGTCATGACCAAGGGGTTGGGCATCCTGGGCGTGCTGGCCCTGGTCGGTCCGGCACTGGGGGGCTTGACCGCCACCTATGGCGGCTGGCGCGTGACGATGTCCATGTTGCTGCTGTCGTCGCTGTTGATCCTGGGTTTTGTGTGGTTCAAGCTACCGGAAACCTTGCCGGCCCACAGGCGACAGGCACCGCAGCCCTTGCAGACCATGCTGCTGAACTGGTGGGACATTTCCCGGCACCCCACCTTCCGGGCGCACACCATGCTGACCTCGTCCACCTATGGTGGGCTCTATGTCTATCTGGCCCTGTCGTCCTTCGTCTTCATTGATGTGCTGGGCGGCACACGCACCGGTTGCGGTCTGATCATGGCCACGGTCTCGCTGGCCTATCTGCTGGGCACCCTGGTGTGCCGGCGCGCGCTGCACACCCGAGGTTTGATCCGCACGGTTCGTCTGGCTGGATGGCTGTCGCTGACAGGCGGCCTCAGTTTGGCCGTGCTGTCGCTGTTGCAATGGACATTGGGATGGTCCATCCCGGTTTGGGCCATGTTTCCGGGCCTGTGGCTGTATGGCATGGGCCACGGTATCCACCAGCCCTGTGGCCAAACAGGCGTGGTTGCGGCCTTCCCGACGCGCGCCGGTGCGGCATCTGCCTTGTCCGGATTCATCCTGGCCTGCACGGCCTTTGTCGTCGGTGCTGCGCTGGCCTGGTGGACGGCCCAGCCCGGCTGGTCTGGCACCATTCACCCCATGACACTGGGCATGGGCATCGGGGGCCTGATCACCGCCCGGGTCGCCCTGCATCGTGTACAGCGCGATGGCCTGCCCGAGGAACCCGCATGACGCAAACCACTCCCACTGCGCCCACCTGGATCCTCGCCGGGCCCACGGCCTGCGGCAAGACCGCCGCGGCCCTGGCGCTGGCACAGAAGGTCGACATCGAAATCATCAGCGTGGACTCGGCGCTGATCTACCGGGGCATGGACATTGGCACCGCCAAGCCCACGTCAGCCGAGATGGCACAGGTCCCCCACCACCTGATCGACATCCTCGACCCAACCGAAAGCTACAGCGCCGCCCGCTTTGTGCAAGACACCGAACGCCTGATCGGCGAGATCCGCGCCCGCGGACGCACCCCCCTGCTCGTCGGTGGCACGATGCTCTACATCAAGGCCCTGCTCGAAGGGCTGGACGACATGCCGCCCGCCGACCCGGCCATCCGCGCCATGCTCGATGCCCGCATGGCCGAGCTGGGCAGCCCTGCCCTACACGCAGAGTTGGCACAGGTAGACCCGGTCACCGCAGCCCGACTGGCGCCCGGCGACACTCAGCGCATCCAGCGTGCGCTGGAGGTTTGGCACAGCACGGGCAAGCCCCTGTCGAGCTTCCACAGTCGTCAAACCGGAGAGCGCCCTCTTGCACACGAGGCCGTGCTGGTGTCGCTGGAGCCCAGTGATCGCGCCTGGCTGCACCACCGCATCGCCTTGCGCTTTGAGCAAATGATGGCCGCCGGCTTCATCAACGAAGTCATGCGCTTGCGCGAACGACCCGATCTGCACGTGGGCCTGCCGTCCATTCGCTGTGTCGGTTACCGCCAGGTGTGGGAAGCCCTCGATGCCGGACTCGACCTCAGCCAGCCCGCCGTGTTGCGCGAGGTGATGGAAAAAGGCATTGCCGCCACGCGGCAGTTGGCCAAACGGCAGATCACCTGGCTGCGCAGCATGCCCCAACGCCATATCGTGACTTGTGACCGCTCTGATGCGTTGGATCAGGTGCTGGCAATCTTCAAGAACGATTCTCGTTCATAAAATCGGTCCCCGCCGCCAAGCTGGCTGGTTCAGCCCCCTTTGATTCGCTGATCGCACTCCGGTGAAACGGGCATGATGCGCGTCGATTTAGCGAAGAGGGGCGCTTTCCCCGACTGATTCCGACATGTCTGCCATCAATAACTTGCCCCTCAGACTCCGTCTGATTGGCCTGTGCCTGTTCCTGAGCCTGATCTCGCTCATTCCCCTCTACGCACTGTTTGAAGACCTCCGCGTCAGCTGGTTCTTCAACGACCACGAGCAGCGAGGCATCACACCCGCCAACACCCTTGTTCAGACGATTGCGCAAGTGCAACGTCACCGAGGTCTCTCTGGCCCCTGGCTGCAGAACAACGAAGGCACCAATGCGGCGCGCCTGCAGGCAGCTGATGGGCTGGATCAGCAGTGGAAGACCTTTGAAACGCAATGGCAAGACACGGGCCTGGATGAGCACGTGCTGACACTGGCCAAAGATCTGCACCGGCAAAGCGTCGAGTTGGTGGTTCAGGTCACCCAACGTCAGATCGCTGTAGAAGAAAGCTTCCGGCGCCACACCGAGTTGATCGACAAAATGCTGGACCTGATGTTTGAAGTGGCCGCATCCAGCAACCTGTTGTACGACCCGGAGGAAGTGCCTTATCTGATGATCATCAGCGGCTTCCAGGAAGGGCCGCGGGTCACCGAACTGGCAGCGCGCGTGCGTGGCCTGGGTACCAGCTTCCTGGCATCCCCCACCGGCATGTCACAGAACCTGCAGTTGGCACAAGACACGCACGGCCGGTTGCTGGAGCGCCTCGGCAGTCTGGAAACACACCTGAAGGCCTCCGCGCGCCGTCAGGCCGACTTGCAGGACGCCCTGGTTGGCCCGGCATTGAAAAAGCTGGAAGACCTGCGCCGCCTGTCCAACGAAACACGAGCCTTGCTGGAAGGTGACACAGAATCCCAGTTGAGCAGCATGACGCCGCAGGCCTATTTCGAGCACGCAAGCCGTTTCATTGATGCACAAACGCAAGTCACCACTCAGGTCACCGAGCGCGTGGTCGAGGCCCTGGCCGCCCGCCAGCACGGCATCCGCGTCAAGGTGGTGATCTTGGGCATCGTCATCGTGGCGCTCATCGGCTTCGGCTTGTGGCTGATGACGACGTTGATACGAGGCATTCTCAAACCGGTGCATCGCATGAAGGCCTTGGCAGAATCACTGGCTGAGGGTGACCTCACACGCAGTTGCGCCACCCATCAACGTGACGAAATCGGTGACTGCATGAACGCGCTCGAAACCGCGCGCCAAAGCTGGGTCCAGATCCTGCACAACGTCCGCAAGTCCGTCGACATGGTGTCCAGCGCATCCATCCAGATTGCGGTGGGCAGTGAAGACTTGCATGGACGCACGGTGTCTGCTGCGGCCAGCCTGGAAGAAACCAGCACCGCCATCTATCAGCTGACGAGCACCGTGGAGCAAACGGCCGACTCTGCTCAGCAAGCCAATGATCTGGCACACAGCGCCAGTGAAACCGCACGTCAGGGTCAGGACGTCATGACGCAGGCTGTCCACAACATGGACACCATCACCACAGCCAGCCAGCGCATTGCCGACATCATCGGGGTGATCGACAGCATCGCCTTCCAGACCAACATCCTGGCGCTCAACGCCGCCGTGGAAGCGGCGCGCGCCGGCGAGTCTGGACGTGGCTTTGCCGTGGTTGCCAGCGAGGTGCGCAGTCTGGCGCAACGCAGCGCGCAATCGGCCCGCGAAATCAAGTCACTGATCAACGACAGCCTGGCCAAGATCGACAACGGCACGCAACTGGTCCACAAAGCCGGGGCCAACATGCAGGCCATCCTGGACAGCAATGCGCAAGTCAGCCGCATCATCGGTGCCATCTCGCATGCCACAAAAGAGCAGTCCGTCGGCTTCTCTCAAGTCAACCAGGCGACACAGCAACTCGATGGCATGACCAGCAGCAATGCCGCCCTCGTGGAGCAATCGACTGAGGCCGCCCACCGTTTGCGCGTCGAGGCCGAACGCCTGATGCACATGATTTCGGTCTTCAAGTTCGAGCAATCCACACCAGGCCAATGGGAGGTTGCAGAGACCCCGCGTGCGCTGGGCGCTGCCCGCACCCCGCAACTGTCGGCCTGATGCCGAAAAATGCCGGCCTTATACCTCGTGGAAGAAAGACAGAGTTGATCTAAGTTAAGCCCACAGCTACAGTAAAACCCTATCCTTCCCCCCTTTTGCAGTAGCTGTAACCAGGTCCCCAATGTCCTACGAACTGTATCGCCACGGCGGCCATGTCTGCCTGATGTTTTCTGACATGAGCTCGGAGGGGGGTGAGGCAGTTCAGGCCAACCAGTTCCTCGTCGTCAATGACGACACCGGTGCCATCATTGATCCAGGTGGCAACCTCGCTTACAGCGAGTTGTATCTGGGCATGACCCATTACTTCCCCCCCTCACGCCTGTCGGCCATCCTGGCCTCGCACGCCGACCCGGACATCATTGCGTCGCTCGACCGCTGGATGACCGCCACGCCTGACGCCAAGCTCTACGTGTCCAAGCTGTGGGAACGCTTTGTGCCCCACTTCTGCAAGCCCGGCAAGACCACAGGCCGTGTGGTGGGCATCCCGGACAAGGGCATGCGCATCCAGATCGGTAACAGCGAACTGGTTGCCCTGCCGGCGCACTTCATGCACGCCGAAGGCAACTTCCAGTTCTACGATCCGCTCAGCCGCATCCTGTTCTCGGGCGACTTGGGCGTGTCGCTCATTGCTGGCAAAGATGCCACCAAGCCCTTCAGCTCGCTGGACCCGCTGCCTCCCGGCATGGACGCGTTCCACCGTCGCTACATGGTGTCGGGCAAGATCCTGCGCTTCTGGGCACGCATGGTGCGCCAGTTGAAGATCGACATGATCGTGCCGCAACACGGAGCCCCCCTGGAAGGTGCGGCCGTGAAGCAGTTCATCGAATGGGTCAGCGATTTGTCGTGCGGCATCGATCTGATGAGCGACGCCGACTACGCCATTCCCGAGTAAATCGATAGATCAGTGTGCGCCGCCTGCATCCACGGCGGCGCCACCTCGACGTGGTCGTGCCAGCCAGATGATCGGGATCAGGCACAAGAACAACCAGGCTGAGGCCAGAAACACGTCGTCTGCTGCGCGCGTGAACGCCTGCTGATCAATCAGACGCGAAATCTGAGCCGCAGCTTGCTCGTAGCTCAACCCACCGCTTTGCAACGACGCCAGTGCGCCCACTGCAGCCGGATCGGTCAGGGTGATGTGCTCCACCATGTGTGCGTGGTGCAAGGTCGCTCGGTTGTCCCAGATGGTGGTGACCGCCGAAGTGCCCATGGCGCCTGCCGTGATCCGCACAAAATTGCTCAAGCCCGAAGCAGACGGAATGCGGTCTGGTGTGAGGCCATTCAACGTGATGGCACTCAGCGGGATGAAGAAGAACGCCAGTGCGGCACCCTGCAGAATCGTCGGGACCATGATGGTGGCAAAGTCCGCTTGCACGTTGAAGTGCGAGCGCATCCACAACACCATCGCAAAGCCCAGGAAGGACACCGTGGCCAGCGCCCGCGTGTCCACACGGGTCACGTTACGCCCCACCACCGGCGACAACAAAATGGCCAGCAAGCCCACAGGCGCCACGGCCATCCCGGCAGCCGATGCCGTGTAGCCCATGAACTGCTGCAACCACAGCGGCAGCAGCACCACGTTGCCAAAGAAAAGGCAGTACGCCACCGACAGCGCCACCACGCCCACAGCAAAGTTACGGCCAGCAAACAGACGCAAATCGACAATGGGGTGCTCGGCGGTCAGCTCCCAGATGAGAAAGACCACAAACCCGATCAAGGCCACGAGCCCCAGGATCACGATCTGCGAGCTC
Source organism: Aquabacterium sp. (assembly GCF_049317225.1). Classification (GTDB taxonomy): domain Bacteria; phylum Pseudomonadota; class Gammaproteobacteria; order Burkholderiales; family Burkholderiaceae_C; genus Aquabacterium. Next base: position 112,138 of record NZ_JBMOIR010000007.1, read on the forward strand.
TCGAACCACTCCAGCTCTTTGCCCTTGTCGAGCATGATCTGCAAAGCGCCCACCCACACCACCAGCAGCCCCAGGCCCACCGAGTCAATCGGCAACTTGCGGGTCGGCGTTTCCCGTTTGGCATAAATCCGCCAGGTGACGAACGCGGCCCCCAAGCCCACGGGGACGTTGATGTAGAAGATCCACGGCCACGACACGTTATCGGTGATCCAGCCCCCTAACAACGGTCCGGTGACAGGCGCCACCAAGGTCGTCATGGCCCATAAGGCCAGCGCCGTCCCCGCTTTGGCCGGCGGGTAACTGGACAACAAGAGCGTTTGCGACAGCGGGATCATGGGACCCGCCACCAACCCCTGCAGCACGCGAAAGGCAATCAGCAACTCCAGCGACGGCGCAAAGCCGCACAGCCACGAGGCCAACACAAACAGCAGCACACTGGCTGTGAACAAGCGGACCGCGCCAAAGCGCTGCGTCAGCCAGCCGGTCAAGGGCACCGAGATGGCATTCGCCACACCAAAGCTGGTGATCACCCAGGTACCTTGTGTGGTGCTCACACCCAAATCACCCGAGATGGCTGGCAGAGACACATTGGCGATGGACGAATCCAGCACGTTCATGAACGTGGCCAACGACAAGGCCACCGTGCCCCACTTGAGCGGCGCCCCGGTCAACGGCGGGTGCGGCAGGTGCCCCGCCCCACCGGCTGCAGGTTGACTCATGCTCAAGCCCCCTTGGCCGACCGGGCTGCGGCACCCAGGTTGCTCTGAATGATGCGGTGCACCAGTGTCTCGGCATCACGCTGCTGGTTGTCGTACACGGTGGTCTGCGCCACCACGCCTTGGCGCGGCGAAGCCGCCAGCATGGGGCCATCCTGCTTGCTGACATCCAGCTCCACTTCCATCGACAAGCCCACGCGCAGTGGGTGCGCCTTCACCTCGGCCGCATCCAGGGCAATGCGCACGGGCACGCGCTGCACGATCTTGATCCAGTTGCCTGTGGCGTTCTGCGCAGGCAGCAGTGAAAACGCTGCACCGGTGCCGGCACCCAGGCCCGACACCGTACCGTGGTAAACCACCTTCTGGCCATACACGTCGGCCGTCAAGGTGGCCTCCTGGCCAATGCGCACGTTCTTCAACTGACTTTCCTTGAAGTTCGCATCCACCCAGGGCTGATCCAGCGTGACCAATGCCATCAAGGGTGCGCCCGCTTGCACGCGCTGCCCCAACTGCACACTGCGCTTGGCGATGTAGCCATCCACCGGTGCCACCAGGTCCACGCGGTGCAAGGCCAAATAGGCTTCGCGCACCCGTGCCGCAGCACGGGCCACATTGGGATGCTGCGCCACCGACGTCCCCTCGGTCAGCGACTGGTTTGATGCCAGTTGCTCACGTGCGGCCGCCAAGGCCGACTCGGCAGCCGCCAAAGCGCTGCGCCCGGCATTCAGCTGCGCGGTCGCATGGTGGTACTCTTCCTTGCCCACGGCACCTGTGGCCAACAGGGGGGTGCGGCGGGTCACGTCTTCCTGCAAGCGCGCCACCTCGGTGCGCGCCTTCTCCACATCGGCCTGACGCAGGCTGATCTGCGCCGACAAGGTGGCATTGTTGGCGAACAAGGTGCGCACCTCGCGCACGGTTTGTGCCAGTTGCGCCTGAGCCTGATCCAGCGCCACCTGGGCATCGGCGGCATCCAGCTTCACCAGCACCTGCCCCGCCTTGACGCGGTCGTTATCATCGGCCCCGATGGTCAGCACCGTGCCGCCCACCAATGGCGTGATCTGCACGATGTTGGCCTGCACATAAGCGTTGTCGGTATGCTCGTAATGGCTGCTCACGAAGTGGTAGTAAGCCGCGTAGCCGGCTGCAGCCAGCGCGACAACCAAAGCCACGGCCTTGAGGCCCTTTTTGCGACGAGCCTGGGCATCCATCTTGAGGGCGGCGTTGTCTACGGTGTTGGCGTTACTGCTCATGTGCGGTCTCCGCGGGTCTGGATGGTGGGTTGGCTCGAAGAAGATGTGGGGAGACGTGCTGCGGCCATGGTTTGCAAGCTGCCACCCAAGGCGCGATACAAGGCAAACTGGCTGTCCAGCACGCGGGCCTGGAGATCAATGGCCAGGCGGCGCTGATTGAGCACACTGGACTCGGCATTCAGCACGATCAGGTAGGTGCCCATGCCGGCGCGATAACGTTGCATGGCCAGGTCATACGCGGTCTCGATGCTGGCGCGCGCAGCCTGCTGCTCGCGCTGCTGACGCGTCAAGGATTGACCGCTGGCGAGCAAATCCGTCACGTCCTGCGCGGCCTGCAACACGGCCTGGTTATAAGTGGCGATGGCTGCGTCTTGTTCAGCCACCTTACCCATGAGGTTGGCGCGCCGCTGTTGCCCGTCAAACAGGGGCAAATGCACAGCGGGCATCAACCCCCATTGCCAACTGGCCGGCTTGAACAGGTTTTCCAGGCCGATGGCGTTGTAGCCAGCGTAGCTGGTGAGGTTCACGTTGGGATAGAACAAGGCCCGCGCCGCGTCCACCTCAAAGCCGGACGATTCCACTCGCCACCGCGCTGCCATCACGTCCGCACGACGGGCCAGCAGGTCCGCCGGCACGTTGTCAGGTGCCTGCTGAACCGGCAAGGCATCCAGCGTCACGGTCAGGCCATCCAGTGCCTGTGGCGCTTGTCCCGTCAGCACCGCCAGCGCATGGCGGGTGAGCGCGATTTGTTCGTCCAGCGCCTCCAGTTGCACACGCGTTTCAGGCAAAGCGCCGTCAGCCTGCTTCAACTCCACCTTGGTGTCCAAACCGGCCTGCACACGCTGCTTCACCAGCGCCAGCATTTCCTCGCGCTGCGACAGGGTGCGCTGCGCCACGGTGCGCTGACTCTGCAAGCGGCCCAGTTGCACATAGGTGCGCGCCACTTGGGTCGACAGCAGCAAGCGCGCGGCGTGCAAATCGGCACTGGCAGCCTTGGTTTGACCAATGCTGCCGTCCATCTCGGCACGCTGACGTCCAAAAAGGTCCAACTCCCAACTGCCTGCGAGCTGAGCCGTCCCGGACGTCAACGAAGCGCCAGCCACCGGGTAGGGATACAAACCATGCGCTGTGAAGTGCTGCCGGTCAATCTCCCCACTGGCTTGCAGCTTGGCTTCGTGCTCGCCCTGCACTGCCACGGCCTGCGCCTGCACACGCTGCCAGCGTGTCTGGGCCACCTGAATTGACGGGTTGTCGGCCAGCGCGCGCTCAATCAGGCTCGCAAGCTGACGATCACCATAGGCGGTCCACCACGCTTGCGGCGCCGCATCCACCTCGGTCAGGGGCGCCTGCTGAAGGCCGAGCTTGCCTGACGCCAACGCCGACAACCGACCCTGAATGTCGCCATGCGTCGAACAGGCTGACAGCGTCAACCCCATCGCGGCCAGCACCACCCATTTCACGGGATGCGCGGCCTGCGCAGAGCCCAGTTTGTGCAAGTACTTCATTTATTTCGTCTGCTTGTCAGCAGCTCCGCAGGTGTGCTCGCGCAGTTGCTCTGCATTGGTGGCCATGCGGCGCAAAAAGCCCATCAAGGTTTGCCACTCTTCTTGTGAAAAGCCTGCCAACAGGTGATTGGCCACATCGCACAGCACCTCGGGCACGGGCTCAATGGATCTTTCACCTTCTGGCGTCAACGCCAGGTTGACCACACGTCGGTCTTCTGTGGATCGCTCGCGTCGGCACAGGCCCTTGGCCTCCAGCCGATCCAGCGTGCGCGTCACAGCCCCCGGGTCCACATCCAGATCCCGGGCCAGCGCCGCCAGGGTCGAAGCCTGGCCGCGGTGAATCAAAAACATGGGCGTCCACTGCGCTTGCGTGAGTCCGTGGCCTTCCAGGCGTCGGTCCACCGTTTGCACCATGGTCTGCACGATGCGGCGCATGAGGTAGCCCACGCTGTTCTCGCGAGAGAACTTGCCGATCTTGTAAAAGTCAGCAGGGACAGGGACATCCTTTAGGGTTGGATGATTGGCATTTGGCATGGCGCGAAATTTATTTGCTTAGTCAAACATTGTCAAATCAAGGAATACCCTCACCTCATAATCCGTGGGTCTTTGCACCCACTCCGCCACATGACTGAACGCACTGGCCCAGACACCGCCTCACCCAAATCCGTGCGGGCGTTGAGAGACCTCATCCCATTTCTGCGCCCCTATCGCGCGCGCATGGCCTGGGCGTTCGTCTTCCTGGTGTTGGCCGCCCTCACGACGCTCGTCTTACCTTTGGCCTTGCGTACCCTGATCGACCAAGGGCTGGTGTCTGTCGACCCTGGTCAGCGCGTCATGGCCATGCGCTCGCACTTTCTGGCCCTGTTTGCCGTGGGCGTGGCCATGGGCGTCTTTGCGGCATCCCGCTACTTCATGGTGACCTGGCTCGGTGAACGCATCACCGCCGACATCAAACGCGCGGTGTACCGCCACGTGCTGCAGCAAAGCCCTGAATTCTTTGAAACCACCAAAACCGGCGAAGTGCTGTCACGCCTGACGGCAGACACCACGCTCATCCAGACCGTCGTCGGGACCAGCGTGTCGCTCGGCTTGCGCAACCTGATCATGGCCACAGGTGCGCTGGTCATGCTGGTGGCCACCAACCCCTATGTGATGGCCCAGGTTCTGGGGGGACTCGTGTTGGTGGTCTTGCCCGCCATCGTCTATGGCCGAAGGGTGCGACGCCTGTCCCGAGTCAGTCAGGACAAGATCGCCGATTCCAGCGCCATCGCGGCCGAGGTGCTCAACGCTGTCCCGGTTGTGCAAAGCTACACCGCCGAGCACCGCGAAGCCCATCGGTTTGACGAGGCCACAGACCAAGCCTTCCGTACCGGCGAGCGGCGAATTCGCGCCCGCGCATTCCTGGTTGCGTTCATCATCTCGGCCACCACGGGCGCCTTGCTGTGGGGCCTGTACCAAGGCACGCAGGCCGTACTGGATGGACGTATTTCGGCGGGACACATGGGGCAAACCGTCGTCTACGTCATCCTCTTGCTGGGCGCTGTCGCAGCGCTGTCCGAGGTTTATGGCGACATCCTGCGTGCGGCTGGTGCCACCGAGCGATTGATGGAGTTGCTGCATGCGCACTCCCCCATCCAGTCCCCGCCATCTCCGAAGGCGCTCCCAACGCCTCGCCACGGCGCACGCCTGGACCTGTGCGACCTGAGTTTCCACTACCCGTCCCGCCCCGGGCAAGCGGCCTTGTCCGACCTGCAACTCCAAATTCGCGCGGGCGAGACCATTGCTCTGGTTGGCCCCAGCGGCGCAGGCAAAAGCACCGTCTTTCAACTCATCCTGCGCTTTTACGATCCGCAGCACGGTCAGATCGAGATAGATGGCTGCCCCATCCAGTCCCTGTCATTGACCGACCTCCGGCAACGCATCGGCATCGTCCCGCAAGACAGCACCATTTTTTCGACCAGCGCCTTGGAAAACATCCGCTACGGTCGCCCCGAGGCCTCCGACGACGAAGTGATCGCAGCCGCACAAGCTGCGCACGCCCACGACTTCCTCAGCAAACTGCCCGAAGGCTATGCCACCTACTTGGGTGAGCGGGGCGTGCGACTCTCTGGCGGGCAGCGTCAGCGCATCGCCATCGCGCGAGCCATCTTGAAGAATGCGCCCCTGCTGCTGCTCGACGAGGCCACCAGCGCTCTCGACACCGAGAGCGAACGCGCCGTTCAGGCCGCACTGGAAGAAGCCATGAAAGACCGCACCACGCTGGTCATCGCCCACCGACTCAGTACGGTGGTGAACGCGGATCGCATCGTCGTCATGGAGGGCGGCCACATCGTGGATGTCGGCACCCACACGGAACTCATGAGCCGAAATGGGCTCTACGCCAAACTGGCCTCGATGCAATTCGATCAAGTTTCATCCGCGTAACGCCAACGTGCTGTCATCACGTTGTGTACCTGGCGCGTTCTACTCGTGCGGGGAGCGAAATGCATCGCCCCACGCCATCGTCATCAAGGAATTGTTCATGTCTACCCTTACCCATCCCCGTCTGAGCCGCTCGCTGCTGATCTCTGCCTTGTCTGGCGTTTTCCTGATCACCGGTTGCGCCAACATGGATGAAACCCAACGCGGCACCGCCACCGGCGCCGCCATCGGTACCGTGCTGGGCGCCGCCATCGGCAGTGCCACCGGCGGCAAGAACACCGTGCGCGGTGCCGCACTGGGCGCTGCGGCCGGCGCCATCGCTGGCAACCTGTGGTCCAAGCGCATGCAAGAACAGCAAGCAGCCATGGAGCAAGCCACCCGCGGCACCGACATCGACGTCACCCGTACCGCCGACAACCAACTGAAGCTCAACGTGCCCAGCGACATTTCTTTCGCCCGCAACAGCGCAGCCCTGAAGCCTGAACTGCGCTCGGTGCTCGAAACCTTCGCCCATGGCCTCACCAGCAACGGTGGCGGCATGATCGTGCGCGTGGTGGGTCACACCGACAGCACCGGCTCCGATGCCATCAACAACCCGCTGTCGCTGCAACGCGCCGAAAGCGTCAAGAACTTCCTGGAAGACCGTGGCGTGCCTGCTTCGCGCATCGAAACCGTGGGCCGTGGCTCGCGCGAGCCCATCGCCAGCAACGACACCGCTGACGGTCAGGCCAAAAACCGTCGCGTCGAGATCTTCCTGCGCGACCCGGCACCGGTTCAGCAGTAAGTCTGCGCCCGCCATGTCGCCGGTAATCAAGGCGACAATATCGACAGCCGGCCTTCCAGCCGGCTGTTGCGTTTTACAGGACGGCCATGAAACAGTACCTCGACCTCGTTCAAACCATCTTCGACACCGGTAGCTGGCAAGACAACCGCACCGGCGTGCGCACCTTGAGCATGCCCGGCGCCATGATGCGTTTTGACCTGCAAGAGGGCTTCCCGGCCGTCACCACCAAAAAGCTGGCATTCAAATCCGCCATTGGCGAGATGGTGGGCTTCCTTCGCGCCAGCCGCAATGCGGCCGAGTTCCGTGCCCTCGGCTGCAAAGTCTGGGACCAGAACGCCAACGAAAACCAGGCCTGGCTGGCCAATCCCTATCGACTGGGAGAGGACGACCTCGGCCCCGTTTACGGTGTGCAATGGCGCAACTGGCCGGCCTACAAAATGCTGCCGGCCACGGCCACCGCGCAAATTCAGGATGCCACCGCGCGCGGCTACCAGGTCCTCGGTCAGTTCGACAGCACCGACGGCCAGGGCGAACAAGTTCTGCTCTACAAGGCCATTGACCAATTGCGCCAGTGCCTGGACACCATCCACAAGGATCCCGGCAACCGCCGCATCCTCTTCCACGGCTGGAACTGGGCTCAGCTGGAAGAAATGGCCCTCCCCCCCTGCCATCTGCTCTACCAGTTCCTGGTCAACCAGGCCAAGGGCGAAATCTCGCTGTGCCTTTACATCCGCAGCAACGACATCGGTTTGGGTACCCCCTTCAACCTCACCGAAGGCGCTGCCTTGCTGACCCTGATGGGTCGCCTCACGGGCTACAAGCCTCGCTGGTTCACCTACTTCATTGGTGACGCGCACATCTACGAAAACCACGTGGACATGCTGCAAGAACAGCTCCAGCGCGAGCCCTTCCCTGCACCCAAGCTGGTCCTCTCCGACCGTATCCCCGACTTCGCCGTCACAGGCCAGTACGAGCCCGAGTGGCTGGAAAAGGTCGAGCCCACCGACTTCTGGCTCGAAGGCTATCAACACCACGCCCCGATCACTGCCCCCATGGCCGTCTGATTGCTTCACATGAGTTCCGCTCGCATCGCCCTCATCGCCGCCGTGGCCCGCAACGGCGCCATTGGCAAAGACAACGCCCTGCTGTGGCACCTGCCCGAAGACCTGAAATTCTTCAAGCGCACCACGCTGGGCTGCCCGGTCATCATGGGCCGCAAGACCTATGACTCCATCGGGCGCCCCCTGCCCGGTCGTCGCAACATCGTCATCACCCGGCAAGCGGACTGGACCGCCAACGGGATCGAAACGGCCTCGTCGCTGCCCGCCGCGCTGAGCCTGGTGGCCGACGCCGACAAGGTGTTCATCATCGGCGGCGCCCAGATTTACGAACAGGCCTTGCCGCTGGTTCAAGAGATCGTGCTGACCGAGGTCGATGCCGATTACGACGGGGATGCATTCTTCCCCGACTGGGACCGCCACGCCTTTACCGAAACATCGCGCGAGCGTCACCAGACCGACACTGGCTTGGCCTACGCTTTCGTCACCTACCAACGCAACGCGACCTGATCCGCGATTCACAGGAGCTTCAAGAGATGTCTGGCCACGGTTTTCACGTTCACGGCCCCCACGACCACGAACTGGAACATCAATCTCAGCACGAACCCAAGGGCATGGCTGGGCAACTGGCGGTGATCACGGCCGTGCTGGCGACAGTCGGCGCCATGTTCTCGTACATGGGCGGGGCCACCCAGGCCAACGCCGGCCTGTACAAGAACAACGCGGCCATCAAGAAGACCGAAGCCTCGGACCAATGGAACTTCTACCAGGCCAAGAGCAGCAAGCAAAGTTTGTCGGAGTTAGGTGCCATGCTGGCCCCGGCCGACAAGCAAGCCTATTACCGCCAGGAAGCCGACCGCTACAAGTCGGAAAAAGAGGCCATCCAGACCAAGGCCAAGGCACTGGAAGACGAATCCAGGGAATGGGACGAAAAAAGCGAAGCCCAGATGCACGAGCACCATCGCTGGGCTCAGGCCACCACCGTCTTGCAAGTGGCCATTGCGCTGGCCGCCATCGCTCTACTGACCAAGCGTCGCTGGCTGGAATGGGGCACCTTGGCATTGGGCGGTGTCGGCGTGGCCTTGGGGGCAGCGGCCTGGTTCCACCTCTGAGCGTCAAACACTTCGGTTTTCCCGAATCGTCAACCCAGACAATTCGGATTTACTCCGTCCACCGTTCCCTCTAAGCTTGGGTCTTTGCCATCTCGGCAAGGACCTGAAACAAAACAACGTCATGGACTTCCTGCTCGACCCCAACATCTGGATCGCCTTCGCGATGCTGACCGCCCTTGAAATCGTCCTGGGCGTGGACAACATCATCTTCATCTCTATCCTTGTGGGCCGTCTGCCCGCCGAATTGCGCGACAAGGCACGTCGCCTCGGCCTGGGCTTTGCCATGATCTCCCGCCTGCTGCTGCTCTTCTCGCTGAGCTGGGTCATGGGTTTGAAGGCCGACCTCTTCCACCTGTTTGGCCAAGGTATCAGTGGCCGTGACCTGGTGCTGCTGCTGGGCGGTCTGTTCCTGCTGTACAAGGCCTCGCACGAGATCTTCGTCGAAGTCGAGGCCCGTGAAGAAGACCATGCGCCCGACACCGATCCTGCGGTGCTCAAGTCGGCCGGTGCCAAGCTGTTCTGGAGCATCATCGGCCAGATCGCCATCATCGACATCGTCTTCTCGCTGGACTCGGTCATCACCGCCGTCGGCATGGTTGACAAGCTCCCCGTGATGATTGCCGCCGTGATCGCATCCGTTGGCGTGATGCTGTTTGCCGCCAAGCCCATCGGTGACTTCGTTGACCGTCACCCCTCCGTCAAAGTGCTGGCCCTGGCTTTCCTGGTGATGGTGGGCATGGCCCTGACCGGCGAGGCCTTCGAGATGCACATCCCCAAGGGCTACATCTATGCCGCCATGGCCTTCTCCTTGGCTGTGGAGGCCCTCAACATCCGGGCACGTGGCAAACGCCTGGCCAGTCAGCAAAAGCAAGCCTGATTAGGCACAATGACGAGCCCGCGGTGCTGACCATGGCACCGCGGGCTTTTTTCATTCAAAGTCATGAAACTCGCCACCTGGAACGTCAACTCCCTGTCCGTCCGTCTGCCTCAACTGATGGACTGGTTGGCCGCCAACCCCGTCGATGCGCTGGTTCTGCAAGAAACCAAACTCACCGATGACAAGTTTCCGCACGCGGACCTCGAAGCTGCCGGCTACCACGCCCAATGGTTTGGCCAAAAGACCTACAACGGCGTTGCCCTGCTGACGCGCGAACCCAGCACCGACATCGTCAAGAACATTCCGGGCTTTGAAGACGATCAGGCCCGGGTGATCGCCGGCACCGTTCCCCATGCCGTGCACGGTCAGGTGCGCGTGATTGGCGGCTACTTCCCCAATGGTCAGGCCCCAGGCAGCGACAAATTTGCCTACAAGATGGCATGGCTGGACGCCTTGCAAGCCTGGCTCAAGAACGAACTGGCGCAACATCCTCACTTGGTGCTGATGGGGGACTTCAACATCACACCGACGGACGACGATGTCTACGACCCCGTCGGCTGGAAGGATCAGATCCACTGCACGGTGGAAGAGCGCACCCACTTCCAGCAACTGCTGCAGCTGGGCATGGTGGACGCCTTCCGACTGTTTGATCAGCCACCCAAGCCCTGGAGTTGGTGGGACTATCGCAACTTGGCTTTCCGCAAAAACCAAGGACTGCGAATCGATCACATCCTCGTGAGCGACGCACTCAAGCCCCAGGTCAGCGCCTGCGTGATCGACAAGGCACCGCGCAAGAACGAACGCCCCAGCGACCATGCCCCAGTGATCGTCACCCTGGCCTGACGCCGCAGCCCCACGCCGACCTCACCCCAGCAGCAATTTGCTCAGCGGCGCAGGCAGGGCCTTTTGCGTCAACTCGGTCAAGGGCACCCAGGTGCCCTGCCCCCCCGCCGCCAGCAAGCGCTGTGTGAGCGCCTGTCGTTGGGCCTCGGTCTGCACCACGCAATGCCAAGGTGTCAGCCACCAGTCCAGGTGGGTGAGCACGTGCTTGAGGCGAGGTTGGCGTTCCACCGACAAGGCGTCGGTGGGCATCGCATCGACCCAGGCCGCCGCATCGGCTTCACTGTCGAGCAAGGGCAAAGTCCACAAGCCTGCCCACACACCCTTGTCCGGCATGGGTTGCAGCCAGACTTGGTCTTGCCACTGCCACCACATCCACCAGCTTTCGCGCACGCCGCGCTTGAGCTTGCGCGTTTTGACCGGGTAGGTTTCTGGCTGCCCAGCCGCCCTCGCCACACACAAGTCTGACCACGGGCACATCAGGCACGATGGTTTGCGGGGCGTACACACGGTGGCGCCCAGATCCATCAAGCCTTGGGTGTACGCAGGCATGTCTTGCGCGCGGGACGGCACCAACGCACCGGCGGCTGCCCACAGCGCCTTTTCATGGGCCCGAACCGACAGATCCTGCCCCCAACCCAACGCTCGACTCAGCACACGCTTCACGTTGCCATCCATGATGGACACACGCTCGTCAAAACAGAACGAAGCAATGGCCGCAGCCGTCGACGGGCCAATGCCCGGCAAGGTTTGCAAAGCCTGCGCCGTCTCGGGAAACACGCCGCCATGCGTACTCACCACGGCCTGGGCACAACGGTGCAAGTTCCTCGCCCGGCTGTAATAGCCCAGGCCGGCCCACAGCGTCAGCACCTCGTCCAGCGGTGCGGCCGCCAAGGCCTGCACATCCGGAAATCGCTTCAGAAATCGGTCGAAGTAGCCCAGAACGGTCGTGACCTGGGTTTGCTGCAACATGATCTCCGACAGCCACACCCGATACGGATCACGCACCTTCTGCCAAGGCAGATGATGGCGCCCATCCTGGCGTTGCCAGGCCACCAACCGGTCGGCCAACAGCGGTGTCACCCACTGCGCACGACACAGCAGGTCATCCGCTGTCATCTCGCTCATGACGGGCTGGTCTCAGGCTCAGTTGCCTCGGGTTCGTGCAGACTGTCGAAATTGGCCTGCCGAGTCAGCTCATCCACCAGCGTGGCGAGTCGAGTTTGCAACTGCAGCACGCGCTCATCTTGCGCCTGTACTTCCTGCACCCGTGCATCCAGCTCGCTCGAAGCCGACTGGATCCGATCCAGTGATTCATAGCGACGCTTGAAGTTGCGACGACGCTCGCGCAATTGACTGTCCACCTGCGCAGACGCCGTCTTGTTCCACAACTCCACGTCGTTGCAGACCGTCTCGAACACCACACGCAAACGCGAAATCAGCATGCGGCGGAATTGCTCCTGGAACGCTGGCTGTGCCAGACGGAAAGCCTGGCTCAACCCAAAGTACTGCACATAGTTGCGCTCGATCAGATTGAGATCGTCGTGGTACTTGCGGATGTCCAGTGGTGTATCCGCCACCAAGCTGAAACCAAACTCGGCGTTGAGCTTGGCGAACGAGGCAACCAACATCGCGTGAATTTCATCGCTGCGCCGCTGCGCCTGATCAATGCGTTCACGCAACCGTCCACACAACTCCACGAATGCCTTGCGTGCGCCCAGCGGCAACCACGAAGCCCCCAACACTTGCTGCAGGACTTCCACTTCCTTGCGCAGGCATTCCGCCGAAAGATCGCTCAAGGCCTCTTTCATCATGCGCGCATGAACCGTTCGCATGGCCTGTAAACGAGCCGTGCACAACTCGAACTCGGCCGCCTCGGCCTGCACACGCTGCAGCATCAACTGCACCTTGCCCGAACTCTTGCCGCGCAGGCTCCGCAGTTCCAGCAACTGATCAGCGCACAAGCGACGCATCTCGCCAAAACGGCGATTCAGTTGCGACTGAAACTGCGTGGCGCCCAAGATGGCAGCCTCCGCCAAATTCTCCCGACGACGCGGCAACAAACCCTCGGACAAGGCGTTTTCAAACGCCTCCATCCGGCTCGTGGCCAAGCCAGCCTCGTCCCCAGACAAGCGCGCTGCCAACGCTTGCCGCGCCGAAATCGGAAACACATGATCCGCCGGGATTTCCAGCGTTTGCGCCACGCTCTCGCATTGACGCTGAATCACAGCCTCTACCTCGGCTGGCGTACTCAATGGATCCGCCAACGCGTCGATCTTGTTGAGGGCCACAAATCGCGCCAAGGCCGGACCACAGAGGTGGTCACGCCAGATATCCAGATCAGACTTGGTCACGCCCGTGTCGGCACCCAGAATGAAAACCGTGGCATGAGCTTGCGGCAACAAGCCCAGCGTCAGTTCAGGCTCGGTTCCGATGGCATTCAGGCCAGGGGTATCAAGCACCACCAAGCCACGCTTGAGCAGTGGGTGCGGCAAATTGATCCGTGCGTGACGCCACACCGGCACTTCCACCATGCCGTCGGACAGGATGGCAGGATTGTCTGCCGGGCGCTCTTCGTCCCAAAACCCCAGTCGTGCCGCCTCTTGTGTGGACACATGACGCGTCCGCATGACTTCGGCCAATGCTTGCGCCATGCCATCCGGGTTCGACAAATCCATGTCAACCCACGTCCAGGCGCGAGGCTGACGACGATAGTCAGCCAAGGATGCCGCCTCCAGACGCGTCTCGATCGGCAACAAGGACAAGCCAACCGGCTCTTCGGCGTCATAGCCCAATTCCACCGGACACATCGTGGTGCGCCCTGCTGAAGCGGGCATCATGCGTCGCCCCTTGTCCGAGAAAAAGATCGCGTTGATCAACTCAGACTTGCCGCGCGAGAACTCTGCAACAAACGCCACCATGAACTTTTCGCCCGACAGGCGATGGCGCATGGCCTCGAACCATTCGGCCGAAGCATCGTCAAGCAGATCGTGTTCTCGGGCAAAACGTGCCAAAGCGCCCAGGCGAGCGTCAGTATCGGCACGCCACTGGCCCAAGGCATCCAGATGGCTGGCAAAAGTAGGCAACATGGGATTCATCCTAGCGCAAGCCCGGCGCTCTGTAACAAGGGCAAAAACGGATTTGGGACAAAACGTACACCGTTAAGACCGGAGTGTCTGCAATCGTCACCTTTTCTGACATATCGGACAGTAGTAAGTGGCCCGCTGCCCCTGAACGATGCGCCGAATGAACGAACCACACGCACGACACGGCGCCCCCTCTCGTCCGTAGACCTGGGTCGAAAGCTGAAAATGGCCTTGATTGCCTTGCGCATCCTTGAAGTCCTTCAAGCTTGAGCCACCCAGCGCCACCGCCTCACCCAGGACTGCACGCACCTCCCGCAACAGCCGCTCGCATCGCGGACCGCTGACACGCCCCGCCGCCAACCGGGGATCGATCCCCGCTCGAAACAGCGCCTCACAGGCGTAGATGTTCCCCGCCCCGACCACCACATCGCCAGCCAGCAAGGCCTGTTTGATGGACACCGATCGTCCCTTGAGCTGCTTGCGCATCCACTCCGGCGTCAGTTCAGGATCCCCAAAAGGCTCACGCCCCAGGCCCGACAACAGCTTCCCCGGCATCCCTTCGTGCATGGACGCACCCCAGACCACCGCACCGAAACGCCGTGGATCGTGAAGCCGCAAGGTCCCTCGCGTGGTCACCAGATCGAAATGATCGTGCCTGCCCGGCGCCCCGGGACGCCCCTCAAACGACAAGCTGCCCGACATCCCCAAGTGAATCAGGAGCCCTCCGGTCAACTGCCCGGAATGGGCGCTCAGAGGTAGCCAAAGATATTTACCCCGGCGAACAACCTCACCGACTCGACAACCTCGCAACTCGTCGCCATCCACGCCCAATGGCCAACGCAGCGGCTTACCCAGCACCACATCCACCACTTCAGCAGACACGATCTGGCCCGCAAAGCTCTGGCGGGTGACTTCAACTTCGGGCAGTTCTGGCATACCCCAAATGATACGGATACCCACGAAACCAAAACGCTACCAAAGCCTCAATAGAATGGCTGCATCTGCTGGAGTCTTCATGCCCGTTCATATCTCTCGCGTGTCCACGTCCTCGAATGCCCAAAGTCGGCAAATTTTCCCTCGGCACGCCTTGATCCCCTCTGCTGTCATGGCCCTGGCGCTCATCAGCAGCAGCTTGGCATGGGCCGCACCCAAGACACCGGCCAGCACCTCACAGACAACACCCAGCACACCCGTCACGATTCAGAACTCGGACCTGGACGCGCCCCTGTTCTATCAACTGCTGATTGCCGAGATTCAGGTTAACGCAGGCGAGGCAGGCACGGCTTACCAGCTCTACCTGGACGCAGCACGTCGCCATCAAAGCGGACAACTTTATCAGCGGGCTGTTGAAATTGCCCTTCGCGCACGAGCAGGAGAACAGGCGCTGACCGCAGCCAAAGCGTGGCGCCAGGCTTTGCCGCAATCACGCGAAGCCTCTGAGTTCACCGCGCAAATCCTCATGGCGCTGGGACGGGCCAATGAATTGGCGCCCCCCTTGCGGACACTCATCCAACTGACGCCGGCCACCCAGCAGCCACAAGTCATTGCCAGCCTGCCCAGAAGTCTGAATCGCCTGAGTGACCGTCAAGCCGCCGCCGCCGTGATTGACGAAGCCACACAACCCTGGCGCCAAGCCCCATTGGAACTGGCGGAGGCGTGGGCAGCAAGTGGTGAAGGCTGGCTGCAAGCCAAAAATCCACAGCGTGCACAAACTGCCGTGCAACGTGCACTTGCATTGAACCCATCTCTGCCAACCGCCGGCCTGCTCGCCATCGACCTGAGCGACCAATGGCCCGAAGCAGAACATCTCGTCAAAGCCCAGTTGACCAAGCCCGACGCGTCCGATGTCGTGAGACTGGCCTATGCCCGCAAGTTGACTCTGGCACAGCGCTATGACGAAGCTGCGCAGCAACTGGACCTCCTCATTGCCAAGCATCCGGAGCAACATGGCAACCGCATGTTGCTGGCCGCCATCCGCCTGGAAATGCGTCAGCCAGACCAGGCAGAAGCCGCTCTCAAACCCATTCTTGAAAACGTTCCCAGGGCAGATGGCAAGGCCAACGACCGTCGCAGCGCACTGCCTGCCGGGGAATTCGAGCAGGCCAGCCTGCTGATGGCGCAGGTCGCCGAGTTGCGCAAGCGCCCTCAAGAGGCACTTGAGTGGCTCGACCGAGCCGACCCCAAGCATGAAAAGATCGGCATCCAGTCGCAGCGTGCTCGGCTGCTGAGCAGTCAGGGCAAGTTGAAAGAAGCTCGCCAGGCACTGCGTGCACTGCCGGAGTCCGAGCCTCGTGATGCGGTCTTGAAATACCAGGCGGAAGCGCAATTGCTGCGCGACCTGCGGCAGTGGCCAGAGGCCTATCGTGTCTTGAGCGAAGCCACCGATCGCTTCCCGGAAGACACCGATCTCCTGTATGACCAAGCCATGCTGGCTGACCGTCTGCACAAACTCGATGACATGGAGCGCCTGCTGCGCAAAGTCATTGAACTGGCACCGGACCATGCCAATGCGTTCAATGCGCTCGGCTACAGCTTCGCAGATCGTGGCATCCGGCTGGAAGAGGCTCGCAAACTGATCACACAAGCCCTGACGCTGCGCCCTGGCGACCCCTTCATCACCGATAGCCTGGGCTGGCTGGAATACCGACAAGGCAACAAGGCCGAAGCCCTGAAACTGCTCAAAGAGGCATTCCAAGCGCGCCCCGATGCGGAAATTGCGGCCCATCTGGGTGAGGTTTTGTGGCTGACCGGCAAGGAAGACGACGCGCGGAAAGTCTGGCGCACCGGCATCCAGCAAGAGCCCGAAAATGACGCACTCAAAAGCACCCTGCAACGCCTGCGCGTGCATCTCTGAGCACCATGCATCAGCCTGATCACACCAGCGGCCTGCTTCATGCAGGCCTTTGGCGCTGCCTGCCCGCGGCATTCGCGCTGTCTTGCTTGAGCGCCTGCCAGTCCCCACTGCCGCCCAAACTCACGCCTGCGGCCCTCGACAACGCATCGGCCCTCGCAGTGCCGGGCGTCATCCAGCCCATCTCACTGCAAGGCCAGCTGAGCATCAAGCTTCAAGCCTGGAACGACACACCAGCCAAAGGCGTCAGCCTGGGCTTTTTCTTTCTGGGCACCCGAGATGCTGGGCAGCTTGACTTGATGACACCGCTGGGCAGCCAGATGGCCCGACTCGCCTGGCAACAAAACCGGGTCACGCTGACAGACACCAAAGGCGAGCAGCAATTCGATTCACTGGACGCATTGAGCGAACAGACCCTCGGGGAAGCCTTGCCATTGCGCGCGTTGGTGGACTGGATGCAAGGCACGCCATGTCAGGACCTGCCCTATGCATCAGAAGACAGCACGGACGTCTTCTCGCAAGCAGGGTGGCGTGTTGACACCAGCCATCTGAAAGAAGGGAAATTGACCGTCCAGCGCGCCGCATCGTCATCTCAGCGCGCGGTCGTGGTCAAAATTTTCCTGGATCGCTGACACCCTATTGACGCCGCCGCATCACCCTCGGTTTTTCGAACATGCCCAGCCTGCACAACCTGCCAGCACCCGCCAAGATCAACCTGTTCCTACATGTCACCGGACGACGAACGGACGGCTATCACCAGCTGCAATCGGTGTTCATGCTCATCGACTGGCAAGACACCCTGCACATTGATACGCGTCAGGATGGGCACGTGCGGCGCCACGACCTGAATGTGGCCCTCCCCGAAGAAGACCTTTGCATCAAGGCTGCACGCTTGCTGAAAACCGAGAGCCGAACGGCACAAGGCTGCGACATTCGCATTCACAAGACCATCCCCTGGGGCGCAGGACTGGGGGGAGGAAGTTCAGACGCCGCCACCGTGTTGCTGGCGCTCAATCAATTGTGGGGGCTTCACTGGCCACGACACCGACTGGAAGCACTGGCCGTGCAACTTGGCGCAGATGTCCCGTTCTTTGTGCGGGGCCACAACGCCTGGGTTGAAGGCATTGGCGAACGCATCACCCCGATCGCGCTGCCCGATGAGGTGTTGACAACACCCCTGATGTTGCTAAAACCACCACTGTCTGCCCCAACCAATGCAATTTTCGGCAGCCCAACGTTAAAACGCGACAGCGAGCATGCTACAGTAGCGTTCTTTCTTGCAGCGCCCAAGCAATTCGGCAGAAATGACTTGCAAGATCCGGCCAAGGCCTACCAGCCAGCAGACGGATCCAGCAATCAAATCAACGAAGCGCTTGAAGTCATGAAGAAACGATTCGGCAACAGCCGAATGACGGGATCCGGCAGCACCGTGTTTTCGTGGATCGATGATCACACAGACACAAGCACCCTCCCCTCGTTCAGCGCAGTTGACATCGGAATTCATGACGCCGCATGGGTCAGTCGCGTATGTCGCGGCCTGTCTCAGCACCCACTGCTCGAAGTTCTGGATCAGATTTCTGATTGACTTCGACGAAGTGCTGAAATACAACAGGCTTGCAAACAGCGCAAAAAACTGGCTACAATGTGAGGCTCTGATCAAGAGTGCAGCTTACAAGGTTGCGATGCAAACAAGACGCAAGTCTGACTGCAACGAAACCTGTGTAGGGGAGTCGCCAAGTTGGTTAAGGCATCGGATTTTGATTCCGACATGCGAGGGTTCGAATCCTTCCTCCCCTGCCAAATTTCTTGCTCAGTCACCTGACTGAGCGTCACCTGCCCTACACCTTCCGCGAAGGCTGTTATCCCTGGCAACACACAGGGACTCCCTAAAGGGCAAGGTGCTGGGCAGATGCTATTTTTGCCATCAGCCAGACGCACCCACCATGCTATCCGATACCGTTTTGTTCACAGGCAACGCCAATCCGGCTCTTGCTCAAGAAATCGCAACCCAACTCGGTATCAACCTTGGCAAAGCCATGGTGGGCCGCTTTTCCGACGGTGAAACCACTGTCGAGATTCAGCAAAACGTTCGCGGCCGCGAAGTGTTCGTGATTCAGTCCACCTGCGCCCCCACGAACGACAACCTGATGGAACTGCTGGTCATGGTTGACGCCCTCAAGCGCGCGTCGGCTAACCGCATCACCGCCGTCATTCCCTACTTCGGCTACGCCCGCCAAGATCGTCGCCCGCGCTCGACCCGTGTGCCCATCTCGGCCCGCGTCGTCGCCAACATGCTGGAAGCCGTGGGCGTCAGCCGCGTCCTGACCATGGACCTGCACGCTGACCAGATCCAAGGCTTCTTCAACATCGCCGTCGACAACATCTACGCTTCGCCCGTGCTGCTGTCTGACCTGCAAGCCAAGAACTACGAAGACCTGGTGGTCGTGTCGCCGGACGTGGGCGGCGTGGTGCGTGCGCGCGCACTGGCCAAGCAACTGGGTTGCGATCTGGCCATCATCGACAAGCGTCGCCCCAAGGCCAACGTGTCTGAAGTGATGCACGTGATCGGCGAAATCGACGGCCGCAACTGCGTGATCATGGACGACATGATCGACACCGCCGGCACCCTGGTGAAGG
>NZ_JBMOIR010000008.1:0-127534 GCF_049317225.1 Aquabacterium sp.
TCGACGTTGGTTACCACAAGATTGCCATCGCCGAAGCCAAGAAGCTGGGCATCCCCGTGATCGGCGTGGTTGACACCAACCACTCTCCTGACGGCATCGATTACGTCATCCCTGGTAACGACGACTCCTCCAAGGCTGTCGCTCTGTACGCCAAGGCTGTGGCTGACGCCATCCTGGAAGGCAAGGCCAACGCTGTGAACGAAGTGGTTGCCGCTGCTGCTGGCGACGACGAGTTCGTGGAAGTCAACGAAGCTGCCTAAGCCTTCTTGATTTCATGAGAAGGGGCTGACGATCAGCCCCTTTTTTTCAGACAGATTATTTTTGTTGGGTGGTGATCAAGCCACCAATCAACTCAAACGGAGAAATCACATGGCTGCTATTACCGCCAGCATGGTTGCCGACCTGCGCGCCAAGACCGACGCTCCCATGATGGAGTGCAAGAAGGCTCTGACTGAAGCCGACGGCGACATGGCCAAGGCTGAAGAGATCCTGCGTGTCAAGCTGGGTAGCAAGGCTTCGAAGGCCGCTTCGCGCGTGACCGCTGAAGGCGTGGTCTCTGCTGCTGTGGACGGCAATGTCGGCGCTCTGGTTGAAATCAACTGCGAAACCGACTTCGTGTCCAAGAACGATTCGTTCCTGGCATTCGCCAAGTCTGTGGCTGAACTGATCGCCAAGAACAATCCTGCAGACGTCGCCGCCATCGGCGAACTGCCCTTGTCGCAAGACGGTTTCGGTCCTACCGTTGAAGAAGTCCGCAAGGGCTTGATCGGCAAGATCGGTGAAAACATGTCCATCCGCCGCTTCAAGCGTTACGCTGACGGCGGTAAGCTGGCTTACTACCTGCACGGCGCTCGCATCGGCGTGATGGTCGAATTCGACGGTGAAGACGTGGCCGCCAAGGACGTGGCGATGCACATTGCTGCCATGAAGCCTGTGGCGCTGTCCTCGGCTGACGTGCCTGCTGAACTGATCGAAACCGAGCGCAACGTGGCGACGGCCAAGGCTGCTGAATCCGGCAAGCCTGCTGACATCGCTGCCAAGATGATCGAAGGCGCTGTTCAGAAGTACCTGAAGGAAGTCTCCCTCCTGAACCAAGTGTTCGTGAAGGCTGCCGACGGCAAGCAAACCGTGGAAGGTTACCTGAAGGCTTCGAACACGACCGTCAAGTCGTTCACCATGTTCGTGGTGGGTGAGGGCATCGAGAAGAAGCAAGACGACTTCGCTGCTGAAGTGGCTGCTACGATGGCCGCAGCCAAGGGCCAATAACCCGACGCTAACAACAAGGGGGCTTCGGCCCCCTTGTGCTATGTCTCGTCCACTGCGGGACTCAGACTCCATAATGACAAAGCCGCAAGGGGAACCTTCGCGCGCTACGATATACAAAGCCATAGATGGCGGGTTGGATCTGTAGACGGATGTCTGCTGGCCCAGCCTACAACGAAGATACACAAGGACGTTCGCATGGCCGCCTACAAGCGCATCCTCCTGAAACTTTCCGGTGAAGCCCTGATGGGTGACGATGCTTACGGCATCAACCGCGCCACCATCGTCCGCATGGTCAAGGAAATCCAGGAGGTCACCGCCCTGGGTACGCAAGTTGCCGTGGTGATCGGCGGCGGCAATATCTTCCGTGGCGTGGCAGGTGGTTCGGTTGGCATGGACCGTGCCACGGCAGACTACATGGGTATGCTCGCCACCGTGATGAACTCGCTGGCCTTGGCGGACACCATGCGGCAAGAAGGCATGACGGCCCGCGTGATGTCGGCCATCAGCATTGATCAAGTGGTCGAGCCCTATGTTCGCCCCAAGGCGCTGCAGTACCTGGAAGAAGGCAAGGTGGTTGTGTTTGCCGCCGGTACGGGCAACCCGTTCTTCACCACAGACACGGCTGCGGCCCTGCGTGGTGCCGAAATCGGCGCGGAAGTCATGCTGAAGGCCACCAAGGTGGATGGCGTGTACACCGCTGACCCCAAGAAGGATCCTTCCGCGACCCGCTATGCGAGCATCACTTTTGATGAGGCGCTGATCAAGAATCTGCAAGTGTTGGATGCAACGGCGTTCGCACTGTGCCGCGATCAGAATCTTCCGCTGAAGGTCTTTTCCATTTTCAAACCCGGCGCCCTCAAGCGAGTCGTGCTGGGCGAGGACGAAGGCACGCTGGTTCATGTCTGATCCACGGTTTGTCCTCTGTTTTCCCGTCCCAAACGTTGGTTGACCTAAACGGTTAGCGCACGGAGCTTTTCATGAGCATTGCAGACATCAAAAAGAACGCCGAGCAGAAGATGCTCAAGTCCATCGAGGCTTTCAAGAACGAACTGGCCAAGATCCGCACCGGTCGTGCGCACCCAGGCATCTTGGATCAAGTGCATGTGGACTATTACGGTTCACCCGTGCCCATCAGCCAGGTTGCCAACGTGACCTTGCTGGATGCGCGCACCATCAGCGTCCAGCCTTGGGAAAAGGGCATGGGCCAGAAGATTGAAAAGGCTATTCGCGAGTCGGATCTGGGTCTCAATCCTTCTAGTCAGGGGGATCTGATCCGCGTGCCGATGCCACCGCTGACGGAAGAGCGTCGCAAGGAACTGACCAAGGTTGTCAAGCATGCAGGTGAGGACGCCAAGGTGGCTGTTCGTAACCTGCGTCGTGATGCCAACGAACATGCCAAGCGCCTGCTCAAGGACAAGGACATTACTGAAGACGAAGATCGTCGTTCGCAAGATGACATCCAGAAGTTGACCGACAAGACGATCGCCGAGATCGACAAGCTGGTTCAATCGAAGGAAGCAGAAGTTCTGGCCGTTTGAGGCTTGAGCTTTTGTCATAATCGCGACGCAGTCCGAGGCGGCTTAGCCGCCTCGTTCTGTTTGTAGTCAAGCGGGCTGCCACGGCGGCCCGTTGCTGTATGTTCGCTTCACGACCTCAGATGGCATCCTCTTCTCAAGCAGTGCAATCGCCACCTCGGCATGTGGCCATCGTCATGGATGGCAATGGGCGTTGGGCTCGAAAGCGCTTCATGCCCAGAGGCATGGGGCACAAGGCCGGTGTGGATGCGTTGGTCAAAGTGGTTCAGGCCACGGCCGACCGCGGCATTGGCTATCTGACAGTCTTTGCGTTCTCGTCCGAAAACTGGAAGCGACCAGAGGAAGAGGTCTCTGGCCTGATGAGTTTGCTCATCGTTGCGTTGTCGAAGTACCTGGCCAAGTTGAAAGACGATGGCGTACGGATTCGAATTGCGGGCGATCTGGATTCCGTGTCAGACAAGGTGCGTGAGGCCTTGCGTGGGGCAGAGCGAGAAACGCAGGACAACAGCCGTTTGGTTTTGACGGTGGCGTTCAATTACGGTGGTCGGTGGGACATCGTGCAAGCATGTCAGCGTGCGATGGCTGCTGGACTTCGGCCTGATCAACTTGATGAGCAGGCACTCGCCAAATTCATGACCATGAACTACGCGCCAGATCCGGATCTGTTCATCAGAACGGGCGGGGAGGTTCGACTGTCGAACTTCTTGCTTTGGCAGAGCGCGTATGCAGAGTTGTTTTTCACTGACTGCCTCTGGCCAGATTTTGACGGTGCAGAGCTGGATCGTGCCCTTGCAAGCTTTTATGCGCGCGAGCGACGTTTTGGTGATGTGGGGACGTCCGGTGAGGGCGACGGTGCGATCGGTGTGATTGAGGACGTTCAGCCGTCTTCGCAGGGGAACTGAGTATGCTCAAGCAGCGCGTGATCACCGCTTTGGTGTTGGTGGCCATTCTTCTTCCGTGTCTTGCTGCTGAGGCTGCGTGGCCTTTTGCTGCCTTGACGTTGTTGTTCATCTCTGCGGCCGGCTGGGAGTGGTCCCGCTTGAATGAGGCACCTGGTGCGCGTGCGATGTTGATGGGGGCCGCTGTGGCAGGCGGTTGCGTTTATTTGGCGCAGGTATTGGATTTGCCAGTTTGGACGCAGGCAGCGGCCGTGCTCTCGACACCCAATTTGCATCCTCACGAACATGGCGTGGGTTTGCCGCTGGCGGGCTTTTCCGTTCCGGCGTGGATCTGGCAACTCGCTGTCATGCTGTGGGTGCTGGGCGGTGCCGCCGCGCTGAAGTACGGGACGACGCATTGGAAGACGGTTCCCCAGTTGTGGCGTCGCCTTCTGGGGCTTGCACTGCTGGTGCTGGCGTGGGTGGCGCTCGTTGAGAGCAAGGCTCAAGGTTTGAATTACCTGTTGTCTGTTTTCTGCCTGGTCTGGGCAGCGGACATCGGTGCTTACTTTGGTGGTCGTGCGTTTGGTCGACGTAAGCTGGCCCCGTCCATCAGCCCGGGCAAGAGCTGGGAGGGTGTCTGGAGTGGCATGGTCGCTGTCGGCGTTTTGGCTGTGATTTGGGTGTTGGTGGATCGTCATGCATCGGTGGACTCGCCCAGCCTCTACAGTCGGCTTCTGTTTGGACTTGGCCCGATTGGCATGGCGCTGGCCTTGGTGTTTTTGTCTGCAATGAGTGTGGTCGGCGACCTTTTCGAGTCATTGATCAAGCGCCAGGCCGGAGCGAAAGACAGCAGCCAGTTGTTGCCGGGGCACGGTGGTGTTCTGGATCGCATTGATGCGTTGTTGCCGGTGCTGCCTTTGTCTTTGGCTGTGATGTCCTTGTGCCATGCCTGAGTTGATGATGAATCGTCTGCAACGCGTCTGCGTGTTGGGTGCCACGGGATCGATCGGCACCAACACGCTGGATGTCATTTCTCGCCATCCCGATCGCTTTGATGTGTGGGCCATCACTGGCGCGAATCGCGTCGAAGAGTTGTTTGCTCAGTGTGTGCGCTGGAAGCCTCGGTTTGCAGTCATGCCTGCTGAGGCTGCAGCCCATCAGTTGCGTGGACGGATTCACGCTGCGGGCTTGCCAACGCAAGTGCTCAGCGGTGAGCAGTCACTGGTCGACGTTGCCGCGCATCCGGATGTGGATGTGGTGATGGGCGCAATTGTGGGCGCTGCAGGTTTGGCGCCATGCTTGGCGGCAGCGCGGGCGGGGAAGCGATTGCTGCTGGCCAACAAGGAAGCCTTGGTGGTCGGTGGCGCCCTGTTCATGCAGGCAGTCAAGGATGGTGGGGCAACACTGCTCCCGATTGACAGTGAGCACTCTGCTATTTTTCAGTGTCTGCCCGAAGACTCAGCGACCTGGTCCCAGCGAGTCGATCACATCGTATTGACAGCTTCTGGTGGCCCGTTTCGCCAGCGGGACCCATCGACTTTTGCGGACATTTCCCCTGAGCAGGCGTGTGCCCACCCCAACTGGGTCATGGGCCGCAAAATCTCGGTGGATTCCGCCACGATGATGAACAAGGCACTCGAGGTCATTGAGGCCCGTTGGTTGTTTGGTTTGCAACCGGATCAGATCAAGGTGGTGGTGCACCCTCAAAGCATCATTCACTCCATGGTGGTGTGCCGTGACCGTTCAGTTCTGGCTCAACTCGGGACACCAGACATGCGTGTGCCGATTGCGTATGGGCTGTCTTGGCCAGAGCGAATTGTGTCCGGGGCAGACATGTTGGACTTCACCAAGCTGCAATCGTTGACCTTCCTCGAGCCCGATGCCGGCCGCTATCCCGGATTGCAACTGGCGTGGGATACGCTGCTGGGTGAGCCTGGCTCGACATGTGTCTTGAATGCCGCCAACGAGATCGCAGTGGACGCATTCTTGAACAAGCGCATTCGGTTTGATCAAATTCACCATGTGAACGTTCAGACCTTGTCGGATTGCGAGATCCCACGTGAGTCGAGTGCGTCTGTGGATGGACTGTTGACACTGGATCGTCTGGCACGAGATGTCGCCGGACGCGTTGTCCAGCGTCTGGGTGCTTGAAGTTGTTGGCGAAATTGTTGCTGGCCCAGAGGTGTATTGAATGATGACGATTCTGGCGTTTCTGGTGACGATCGGTGTACTGGTGGTGATCCACGAGTACGGCCATTACCGTGCCGCTGTCGCATGTGACGTGAAGGTGCTGCGGTTTTCTGTTGGGTTCGGCAAAGTGTTGTGGCGAACCCAGCGTGGTGAGACCGAGTTTGTGGTGTCTGCGTTGCCGTTTGGGGGCTACGTGAAGATGCTGGATGAGCGCGAAGCACCTGTTTCAAACGAATTGTTGGCGCGTGCGTTCAACCGTAAGCCGTTGGCGCAGCGGGCGTTCATCGTCGCGGCGGGGCCAATGGCCAACTTGTTGTTGGCTGTGCTGCTTTATGCCGCAGTGAACTGGACAGGTGTTCAGGAGTTACGCCCATGGATGGGTCAACCTCGTGCAGAGAGCATGGCTTCACGCGCAGGGTTGCAAGCAGGGGATGAGATTTTGTCCGTGGCGTTGGTTTCTGCTGATGTCTCTGACAGCCTGATCCAGGTGCGTTCGATGAGTGATCTGGCTTGGCAGTTCACGCAAGCGGCGTTGTCCGGTCAGGATGTGCGGATCCAGGTGGCATCGCGCACGGACGCGTCTCAGACCTTTCAACGCACCCGCGAGCTGCTGCTACCGTTGAGCCAAATTCCTGCTTCCGAGGTGGATGGCCGCTTGTTGGATCGTGTGGGGTTTGCCGGCCCGTATGCCCAGCCGGTGATCGATGACGTCGTGCCTGAGGGGCCTGCCGCCAAGGCTGGGTTGATTCACGGCGATCGAGTGCTGTCGGTGAACGGTACGGTGCCACTGGATGCTGCGCATCTGAGGCAACTGATTCGGGCCAGCGCAAAGCAAGGCCGCGCGCAAGTCCTGTCTCTGGTTGTCGAACGGCAAGGCCAGAGTTTGGAGGTCAAGCTCACCCCCGTAATGAAGGACGTCCAGGGACAGCCGGTGCCACGAATTGAGGCGGCTCTGGGCAATCCTCCCGCCATGGTGACGGTGCGTTACGGTCTGGTCGAAGGCTTTGCACGCGCTTTGCGCAAGACGTGGGACGTTTCGGCCATGAGTGTTGCCATGTTGGGCAAAATGGTCATCGGAGAAGCGTCACTCAAAAACCTGAGTGGCCCGCTGACCATTGCAGACTACGCAGGCAGATCCGCTGAAATGGGGTGGATTCACTACATTGGCTTCCTCGCGCTGGTCAGCGTGAGTCTCGGTGTTTTGAACCTTCTGCCGTTGCCCGTCTTGGATGGCGGGCACCTCATGTATTATCTTTTCGAAGGTGTCACGGGAAGGCCAGTTTCCGAACTATGGCTGGAACGTCTGCAACGTGGTGGCTTGGCCATCATGCTGGTGATGATGTCACTGGCCATCTATAACGACCTGGCGCGCATTTTGGGCGCGCACTGAGTTCTCTGCATGCAAATTTCCATGACTGCTCTGCGGTTCAAGCCGACTCTGCTGGCTGCTTTGGTGGCCACTTCCGTGTTCCAGTCCGCTTGGGCTGTTGAGCCTTTCGTCCTGAAGGACATTCGTGTTGAGGGGCTGCAGCGCGCCGATGCCGGGACCGTTTTTGCGTCTCTGCCATTCCGCGTCGGGGATACCTACACCGATGACAAGGGCGCCGCGGGCTTGCGTTCGTTGTTCGCGACCGGGCTGTTCAAGGATGTCCGCATCCAGATTGATGGCAACGTCGTGGTGGTCGTGGTGGAAGAGCGCCCTGTGATCTCTCGCGTGGAGTTCGTGGGGACCAAGGAATTTGACAAGGAAGCGCTGGTCAAAGCGCTGAAGGATGTTGGCATCGGTGAGGGGCAGCCGTTCGATCGCGCACTGGCTGATCGCGCGGAGCAGGAACTGAAGCGTCAATACCTGACCCGTAGCCTGTATGGTGTGGAAGTGGTGACCACCATCACCCCGGCCGAGCGCAATCGCGTCAACGTCACGTTTACCGTGACGGAAGGCGAGATCACCAAGATCAAGAGCATCCGCATCACGGGCAACCAGGCTTTCACTGAAAGCACGCTGCTGTCTCAGTTGGACCTGACGACAGGTGGCTGGCTGACTTGGTACACGAAGTCGGACCAATATGCTCGCTCCAAGCTCAACGCGGACTTGGAGACGCTGAAGTCTTACTACCTGAACCGCGGTTACCTCGAATTCAAGATCGAGTCCGCGCAGGTGGCCATCTCTCCCGACAAGCAAGACATCTCGATTGCCATCAACGTGTCCGAAGGGCCTCGTTATGTGGTGACGGGCGTCAAGCTGGAAGGTGATTACCTGGGTAAGGAAGGCGCGTTCCGCCAACTCGTTTCGATCAAGCCTGGTGAGTCGTATCGTGCGGATACCGTGGCTGCCACGGTCAAGGCGTTCACCGAGCGCTTTGCCGCTTTCGGTTATGCCTTCGCACGTGTGGATTTCCGTCCTGAACTGGACCGTGAAAAGGGGCAGGCTGTGGCCGTGCTGGTGGCGCAGCCTCAGCGTCGAGTCTATGTGCGTCGTGTGAACGTGGCCGGCAACTCTCGCACGCGCGACGAGGTGATCCGTCGCGAGTTCCGCCAATTCGAAGCGGCTTGGTATGACGGCCAGAAGATCAAGCTGTCTCGCGACCGAGTGGATCGTTTGGGTTACTTCAAGCAGGTCAACATTGATACCGTTGAGGTGCCAGGTACCGCAGACCAGGTGGACCTGACCATCACGGTGGAAGAAAAACCGACCGGCAACCTGATGCTGGGTGCGGGCTTCTCGAGTGCCGAGAAGTTCACCCTGACCGGTTCGATCAAGCAAGACAACGTCTTCGGAACCGGCAACTACCTTGGTGTGGAAGTCAACACCAGCAAGTACAACCGCACTGTTGTGGTCAGCACCGTGGATCCGTACTTCACGGATGCCGGTGTCTCTCGTTCTTACGACGTGTTCTATCGCACGTCCCGTCCGCTGAGCACGCAGGGCGGTGACTACAAGATCGTGACGCCAGGCGCGGCCGTTCGCTTTGGCGTGCCCTTCACCGAATACGACACCGTGTTCTTCGGCGCTGGGGTTGAGCAGACGGAGATCAAGGGGGATGTGGGCCTGCCAGTGAGCTACCGTCGTCACCGCGATATTTTTGGTGAGCAAAGCTTGTCTGTGCCGTTGACGGTGGGCTGGGCCCGTGACGCCCGTGACAGCACCATCGCACCCACGCAAGGGCGATATCAGCGTGTGAACCTGGAGGTCGGTGCTGCGGGTGACACCCGCTATGTGCGCGGTGACTATCAGGCACAGCAGTACTTGCCGCTGACGAACCGCTTCACCATCGGGTTGAATGGTGAAGTTGGGTACGGTCGCGGTTTGGCTGGCAAGCCGTACCCTGTTTTCAAGAACTTCTATGCGGGTGGCTTGGGTACGGTGCGTGGCTTTGAGCAGAGCTCGCTGGGGCCCGTCGACATCGAAGGCGCCTATGTTGGTGGCAACCGACGTGTCAATCTGAATGCCGAGTTGTATGTGCCGTTCCCGGGGGCGGGTAACGACCGTACTTTGCGCATGTTTGGATACGCAGATGCCGGTAATGTGTGGGGCGAAGATGAAAAGCTGAAGCTGAGCGACATGCGTGCGTCGGTCGGTTTTGGGATCAGCTGGGTTTCGCCTGTGGGCCCGCTGAAGCTGAGCTACGGCAAGCCCATTCGCTACAAGGACCAAGATAAAATCCAGAAACTCCAGTTCCAGATCGGTACCGCATTCTGACCATGACTTCGATTTTCAAGACCGTGCTGGTCAGCGCACTGTTGTGCGCTGCGGCAACCGTTCATTGCCAGGAACTCAAGATCGGGTTTGTGAACCTCGATCGAGTGCTGCGTGACGCTGCGCCAGCGAAGGCAGCTCAAGCGAAGCTGGAGGGGGAGTTCACGCGTCGCGAAAAGGATTTGGCCGACAGTGAAGCGCGCCTGAAAAGTGCATCTGATCGCTTTGAGAAGGATGCACCGGCTTTGGGTGAGTCTGAGCGTGCTCGCCGTCAGCGCGATCTCATGGAGCAGGATCGCGAGTTGCAGCGCCGGCGTCGTGAGTTCCAGGAAGACCTGAATCAACGCAAGAACGAAGAGTTGGCGTCGGTGCTGGACCGGGCCAATCGCGTGGTCAAGCAAATTTTTGATCAAGAGAAGTACGACTTGATCCTGCAGGAAGCCGTGTTTGCGGGGCCTCGTGTCGACATCACAGACAAGGTCATCAAAGCTTTGAACAGCGGATCGATCAAGTGACCGTGCATGACGCTTCGAATACTGCCCCCTCTGCTGCATTGACCGTCACCTTGGGTGAGTTGGTGGCCGCGCTGGGGGGAGAACTCCATGGCGATGCCGCCACCTTGATCTCGCGCGTGGAGCCATTGGAAACCGCGACGTCAGGTGGCATCGCGTTTCTGTCCAATCCGAAGTACCGTAGCCAACTGGTCAGTAGTCAAGCCAGTTGTGTGATCGTGAGCGAAGCCGTCAAGGACGAAGCCTTGGCTCGCGGGGCGGCGATCGTGACGGGCGATCCCTATCTGTACTTTGCCCGCCTTACGCAGTGGTGGGCTGCGCGGGTGCGCCCCCGTCCTGCTGCGGGCATCCATCCGTCTGCGGTGGTGGACCCAGCGGCGGTGATCGGGCAGGGGGTTGTGATTGGCCCGTTGGTGGTGGTCGAAGCGGGAGCCATCGTCGAAGACGATGTCATCATTGGTTCGCATTGCAGCATTGGCGCGCGTGCGCGCATTGGTGCTGGCACGAAGTTGGCACCGCACGTGACCATCGGTTTTGACTGCACGGTTGGTGCCCGCTGCATTTTCCACAGTGGTGTGGTGATTGGGGCCGATGGTTTCGGCTTCGCACCCAACAAGGGGCGCTGGGAAAAGATTGAACAATTGGGTGCTGTGCGCATTAGCAATGACGTGGAACTGGGTGCCAACACCTGCGTGGACCGTGGTGCGTTGGGCGACACAGTGATCGAGCAGGGCGTCAAGCTCGACAACCTCGTCCAGATCGCCCACAACGTGCACATTGGTGAGCATTCCGCCATGGCTGGCTGCGTGGGTGTCGCAGGCAGCGCGAACATCGGCAAGCACTGCACAGTGGGGGGGGCAGGCATGATCCTGGGGCACCTGACCCTGGCGGACAATGTGCATGTGTCGTCTGGCACCCTGATTTCGCGCTCTGTGCTCAAGCCTGGCTTGTACAGCGGCGCATTCCCGTTTGACGAGAACGCATCGTGGGAGAAGAACGCGGCAACGCTGCGTCAACTGCACGCCTTGCGCGATCGGATCCGTACTCTAGAGAAGCAAGTGAAAAGCTGATGGACATCCACAAGATTCTTCAAAAGCTCCCGCACCGTTACCCCTTCCTGTTGGTGGACCGTGTGCTGGAAGTCGAAAAGAACGTTCGCATCCGTGCGCTGAAAAACGTGACGATCAACGAACCGTTCTTCCAGGGGCATTTCCCGAACCGTCCGGTGATGCCGGGTGTGCTGATGCTGGAGGCTTTGGCACAAACTGCAGCGCTGTTGGCCTTTGAAACTCAAGGGCAGGGCGTGGACGACAACTCGGTGTACTACTTCGTGGGCATTGATGGCGCTCGTTTCAAGCGTCCCGTTGAGCCTGGCGACCAGTTGTTCCTGGATGTGCAGATGGACCGCAACAAGGGCGGGATCTACAAGTTCAATGCCCAGGCATTCGTGGGTGAAGAGCTGGCCGTGTCGGCTCAGCTGATGTGCACCGTTCGCAAGGTGTCCTGAGGCTCAGATGGCGAACATCCATCCGACAGCAATTGTTGATCCTCAGGCCCAGCTGGCTGATTCCGTCACTGTGGGTGCGTTCACGACCATCGGTCCGAACGTGCGCATTGGTGAGGGCACGACCATTGGCGCCCACTGTGTGATCGAAGGTCACACCACGATTGGTTGTGACAACCACATCTATCAGTTCGCGTCCTTGGGGGCTGACCCGCAAGACAAGAAGTACAAGGGTGAGCCCACGCAACTGATCATCGGCGACCGCAACACCATCCGCGAGTTCACGACGTTCAACACCGGCACGGTGCAGGATAAGAGCCTAACCCAGGTGGGCAACGACAACTGGATCATGGCTTACGTGCACGTGGCGCACGATTGCATCATTGGCGATCACAACGTGATTGCCAACTCTGTGCAGTTCGCAGGCCATGTCACGGTGGGCAACTTTACCCTGATCGGTGGCATCAGCGGCATCCATCAGTTTGTGCGGATTGGTGACTTTGCGATGCTGGGCTTCCAGACGCGCCTGTCGCAGGATTTGCCTCCGTTCGTGATGGCGGCCGGTAATCCTGCCGAAGCGCAAAACGTGCACCAGGAAGGGCCCCGTCGCCGAGGTTTTTCGCCTGAGCGTCTGAGCGTGCTCAAGCAGATGTACAAACTGCTGTATCGCAAGGGCTTGACCTTGGAGGCCTCCAAGACCGAGATTGCCGCGCTGCGCGGGCAGAACCCGGGCGCAGAGGTCGACATCGACAACATGTTGACCTTCCTGGCTGATGCCAATCGCGGCATTGTTCGTTGAGCGCATGATTGATTCCGAGACGAGCATGAGCGCCCTCGGGGGCTCGGCTCCCCGTGTGGCCATGGTGGCCGGTGAGACGTCTGGCGACTTGCTGGCCGGTTTGCTGTTGGGGGGACTGTGCCAGCGTTGGCCAGGCTTGTCTTCGGCAGGGATCGGCGGGCCGCGCATGGCTGTGCATGGCTTTGAGGCCTGGTGGCCCTATGAAAAGCTGTCCGTGCATGGCTTCAACATGGAAGTGCTGCGCCGGTTTCGCGAAATCTGGATGATCCGCAAGCACCTGGGCGACCGGCTGTTGCAGGACCGCCCTGACGTGTTTGTGGGGGTCGACGCCCCGGACTTCAACCTGGGCCTGGAAGCCCGCCTGAAGTCCGCTGGCATCAAGACTGTGCATTTCGTCAGCCCATCCATCTGGGCCTGGCGGGGTGGCCGCATCAACAAGATCCACCAGTCGGTGGACCACATGTTGTGCCTGTTTCCGTTTGAGCCGGAGCTGTATCACGCTAAAGGCATTGATGCGACGTTTGTGGGGCACCCATTGGCGGACACCATTCCGCTGGAGGTGCCGCGTGCGCAGGCGCGTCATAAGCTTGGCTTTGACGATGCGGTGCCGCTGGTGGCGGTGCTGCCGGGCAGTCGTCGCGGCGAAATCCAGCACATCACGCCCACGTTCTTGCAGACTGTGGCTTTGCTGGCCAAACAGCGCACCGATCTGCGGTTTGTGCTGCCGGTTGTACCCGGCTTGCGCGAGCTGATTGAGCCCATGGTGCGGGAGCACGCGCCGGATGCTCCGCTGACATTGCTGGATGGGCAATCGCACGAGGCTTTGGCCGCCTGCGACGTCACACTGATTGCCAGTGGGACTGCCACCCTGGAGGCTGCGTTGTTCAAGCGTCCCATGGTGATTGCCTACCGCATCAGCACGCTGAGTTGGCACATCATGAAGCACATGGCGTATTTGCCTTGGGTGGGTCTACCCAACATCCTGTTGCGGGATTTTGCAGTGCCCGAAAGGTTGCAGGACGATGCCAATCCCGCCCAACTGGCCGCTGATGTGCTGGCCTGGCTGGATGACCCCGCTCGGGCGCATTCGGTGCAGGAGCGTTTTATGGAACTTCATCATCTGTTGAAGCGCGACACTGCACGCGCCGCGAGCCATGCCATCGCACAAGTCCTTGAAGCGCGTTAAGGTGAGCGACACCCGCCCGCCAGAGCAATTGGACTTGCTGTGGCCTGGTGACGATGTCGGCTTGTTGGCCGGCGTGGACGAGGCCGGACGTGGCCCGCTGGCGGGGCCTGTCGTGGCTGCTGCGGTCATCCTGGATGATCTGAATCCCATCCAGGGGCTCAATGACTCGAAAAAGCTGACCGCCCGCAAGCGTGACCTCTTGTTTGACGAGATTCGCGCCAAAGCGCTGTGCTTCAGCATTGCCGAGGCCACGGTCGAAGAGATCGACGAACTCAACATCCTGCATGCCACCATGCTGGCCATGCGGCGAGCGGTGGAGGGCTTGCGCCTTCGGCCCGCCCGCGTGCAAGTGGATGGCAACCGGACACCTCAGTTGAGCATTCCGGTGCAGGCTGTGGTGGGCGGGGATGCCAAGGTGCAGGCCATTTCTGCCGCATCGATTCTTGCCAAGGTGCATCGTGACCGCTTGTGCGAGGTCATGCACGACACGTATCCTGCCTACGGTTTTGACGTGCACAAAGGCTATCCGACGGCCGTGCATCTGGCTGCCTTGCGCGAACATGGCGCCACGCCTGCGCACCGTCGCAGTTTTGGTCCGGTCAAGGCCGTTCTTGAATCACAGAATTGAATCATGAGTGAAACCATTGAGCAGCGTCCGTCCCGTGTGCGGGTCACGCAGCTGGTCACGTCGCGCGACAACCCGCTGGTCCAGCGCTTGCGTCGCCTGGGGCAAGACCCGGTTGCCTACCGCAAGCAAGGCGAGGTCTGGCTGGAGGGCGACCATCTCTGCGAGGCGTGCCTGTCGCGCGGTGTTCAGGTTGGGCAGGCCGTGATCACGGATACGGCGTGGTTGGGTGAGCATGGTCAGGCGTCTGGCGACGATGTGATGGCGCGCCGGCTGAGTGGTTTGGCTCGACAAGCCGACAAGGTCGTCGTGGTGCCCGAGTCGCTCTGGAAGACGTTCACGGGGCTGGAGTCGCCAGCGAAGCTGGGTTTCCTGCTGGCCTGTCCAGCGGCAGAGCAGGAGTCGTCGCGGTTGCTGTCTGGCGTGCGCACCGTGGTTCTGGATCGGGTGCAAGACGCTGGTAATGTGGGCAGCATCTTGCGCAGTGCCTCTGCCATGGGTGTGGCGCAGGTGGTGGCCCTCAAGGGGACGGCTGGGCTGTGGTCACCGAAGGTTTTGCGTGCAGGGATGGGCGCACATTTCGCCTTACACTTGGTCGAGCAGGTGGCGGCCACGGATCTGGATGTGCTGGCGGTGCCCTTGGTTGCAACCAGTTCGCACACCGACCAAATGTTGCATTCAGCCGCTTTGCCTGACCCATGCGCCTGGGTGATGGGGCACGAAGGGCAGGGTGTCGGTGAGGTGATCATGGCCCGTTGTGCCATGGCCGTGGGCATTCCTCAGCCGGGGGGAGAAGAGTCCCTGAACGTGGCAGCCGCGGCGGCTGTGTGTCTGTATGAATCGATGCGTCGTCGCCTGTGAGGCGCGCGTGGCAGTGGAACCTGACTATGATGGCGGGATCAAACCAGCCATCACACTGATTGGAGCGTGAAGATCATGGATCGTTCGATGAAACCTTTGGATGTTGTTTACGGCACGGTGCTGGACAGCAGCGCCCGTCAGCGCGTGTTGCGCAACACCTATGCGCTGTTGGCGCTCTCCATGGTGCCCACGGTGCTGGGCGCGTGGCTGGGTGTTTCGATGGGCTTCAGCTTCTTTGCCGGGAGTCCCATGCTCGGCTTTGCGCTGTTCATGGGTATTTCGTTTGCCTTCTTCTTCGGCATTGAAAAGTTCAAGAATTCGGGCGTCGGCGTGTTGCTGTTGCTGGGCTTCACGTTCTTCATGGGCTTGATGCTGTCCCGCATGTTGGGGGCTGTGCTGGGTCTGTCCAACGGTGCTTCGCTGATTGCCACAGCCTTCGGTGGAACAGCGGTGGTATTCGGCGCCATGGCGACGCTGGCATCCACCATCAAGCGCGACCTGTCCAGCATGGGCAAGTGGCTGTTTGTGGGCGCGCTGGTGATTGTGCTGGCCGCAGTGGCCAACATCTGGCTGCACATGACGGCACTGGCCTTGACCATCTCTGCCTTGGCCGTGGTGATCTTTTCGGCCTTCATCCTGTACGACCTCAAGCGTGTGATCGATGGTGGTGAGACCAATTACGTGGTGGCGACCTTGGCCATCTATCTGGATGTGTACAACGTGTTCACCTCCTTGCTGCAACTGCTGACGGCTTTTGGTGGTAGCGACGACTGACACCTGCTGATCCCTCTGTCTCAGCCTGCAAGCCCGCCAAGACGCTCGTCTGGCGGGCTTGTTTTTTGGTGTGTTGATACCATGTGGGGTATTAGTCTCCAAGGAGTTGTGATGTCGAATGCACTCGAACTGGTGTGCCCGCACTGTGCAGGCTTGAATCGCGTACCCTCAGACCGGCTGGCGGAAGGCCCCCAATGTGGTCATTGCCATCAGACGCTGTTGCCTGCCGCCCCGGTCAACTTGACTGACGCCACCTTTGATCGGTTTGTCGGTCGCAACCAGTTGCCGGTTTTGGTGGACTTCTGGGCGCCATGGTGCGGCCCTTGTCGGAGCTTTGCGCCTGTGTTTGCGCAAGGGGCCGCCGAATACGCTGCCCGGGTGCGTTTTGCCAAGCTGGACACGGAAGTCAACCCGGGTGCGGCCACCCGGCATCAGATCCGCAGCATTCCTACCTTGGCCCTGTTCAAAGGTGGAAAGGAAGTGGATCGCATCTCGGGTGCCTTGCCAGGAACGCAGTTGCGTGCCTGGCTGGCGCGTCACGGCCTGTAAAAGTGAAGGGGCCCAACTTGGCCCCTCGTGGTGCGTGGGTGGCTGGTTTCAGTACTGATCGCCTTCGCCGATGTAGGTGCCAGGCGCCAGGTTTTCGAAACGTGTGTTCGATTTCAGGAAGGCCAGGTGCAGGCTACCCACGGGGCCGTTACGCTGCTTGCCGATGATGATTTCGGCGGTGCCCGGAACCTTCGATTCCTTGTTGTAGTACTCGTCGCGGTAGATGAACATGATGACGTCGGCATCCTGCTCAATGGCGCCGGATTCCCGCAAGTCAGACATCATGGGGCGCTTGTCCGGGCGTGTTTCCACCGACCGGTTCAACTGCGACAAGGCGATGACGGGACATTGCAGTTCCTTGGCCAACGCCTTCAAGCCCCGGGAAATTTCACCGATCACGGTGGCACGGTTTTCTTCGTTGCCACCCGAGCCGCTCATCAACTGCAGGTAGTCGATGATGATCAGGCCCAAGGTGCCGCCGAACTGGCGTGCCAGTCGGCGCGCGCGCGCCCGCAGTTCGTTGGGGGACAAGCCGGGCGTTTCGTCGATGAAGACGTTGGCGGTGCGCAGCTTCTCGACGGTTTCGCTCAGACGGCTCCACTCGTCATCGGTCAAGCGACCAGTACGCAGGTTTTGCTGGTTGATGCGGCCGATCGAGCCGACCATCCGCAATGCGAGTTGGGAGGCGCCCATTTCCATCGAAAACACAGCGACCGGCAAGCCCTCGTTGACTGCCACGTT
This sequence comes from Aquabacterium sp., assembly GCF_049317225.1. Classification (GTDB taxonomy): domain Bacteria; phylum Pseudomonadota; class Gammaproteobacteria; order Burkholderiales; family Burkholderiaceae_C; genus Aquabacterium. Next base: position 17,121 of record NZ_JBMOIR010000008.1, read on the forward strand.
TTCGCCAATGTTCAGTGCAAACGCTGTCTTCCCCATGGAAGGGCGGGCAGCCAGAATGATGAGGTCGCCTTTTTGCAGGCCAGCCGTCATCTTGTCCATGTCGATGAAGCCGGTGCGCACGCCGGTGACGTCTTCGGCACCGTTGTCAGCCAGTTCGGTGACGCGATCCAGCAGGTCCACCACCAGACCATCCATCGAGAAGAAGCCTTGCTTGTTGCGGCTACCTTCTTCCCCGATCTTCATGATGCGGGCTTCGGCTTCGTCGAGGATGTCGGACACCGACTTGCCGTTGGGGTTGAAGGCGTTGGTCGCGATTTCGTCGCTGGCGGTCACCAGCTTGCGCAGCACGGCACGCTCACGCACGATTTCAGCGTAGCGGCGCATGTTGGCCGCGCTGGGCACGGACTGGGCGAGCGCATTGAGATAGGCCAGTCCGCCCACTTCGGCGCCCTTGCCCTGCATTTGCAGGTGCTCGTACACCGTGATGACGTCAGCGGGTTTGGATTGGCTGATCAGGCCTTGAATGGCCAGGAAGATGAGTTGGTGCTCGTGGCGATAGAAGTCGCCATCGTTGAGCAAGTCTGCCGCACGGTCCCATGCGCTGTTATCCAACAGCAAGCCCCCGAGAACGCTTTGCTCGGCCTCGATGGAGTGGGGCGGGACACGGAGTTTGGCAATCTCGTCAGACGAGATGGCATCGGTGTTGCCAGAGGAAGAGAACGGGGTTGGGAAGGTTGCAGCCATGGCTCAATGATAGGTGCAGAGAAAGTCCATTCGTGCCAGAAACGACAAAGCCGACACGAGGTGCCGGCTTTGCTTGTGAGCCAGCTGCGAGAGCTGGCTCAAGGGCGATGGTGGGATCGCGCCTGTGGGGAAACCTTAGGCGGTTTCGCCAACGACGGCAACGGTCACGTCCACGACCACGTCGGTGTGCAGGGACACGGACACAGCGTGTTCGCCAGTGGTCTTCAGAGGGCCGTTAGGCAGACGAACTTGATGCTTGGCCACTTCAAAGCCGGCAGCCTTCAGGGCTTCAGCGATGTCGTAGTTGGTCACGGAACCGAACAGACGGCCGTCAACGCCAGCCTTCTGAGTCACGGAAACGGTCTTGCCGTTCAGCTTGTCGCCGGTGGCTTGAGCAGCGGCCAGCTTCTCAGCTTGAGCCTTTTCCAGTTCAGCGCGGCGAGCTTCGAACTCGGCCACAGCCTTTTCGGTGGCGCGACGAGCGCGGCCGGTCGGGATCAGGAAGTTACGGGCGTAGCCGTCCTTCACCTTGACCACATCACCCAGGTTGCCCAGGTTGGCGACTTTTTCGAGGAGGATGATTTGCATGTCGGTTACTCCTTAGACGCGATGTTGGTCGCTGTAAGGCAGCAGGGCCAGGAAGCGAGCGCGCTTGATGGCGGTGGTCAGCTGACGTTGGTAGATCGCGCGGGTGCCGGTCAGGCGTGCGGGGATGATCTTGCCGTTTTCAGCGATGAAGTCGCGCAGGGTATCAACGTCCTTGTAGTCGATTTGTTCGACGTTGGCGACGGTGAAGCGGCAGAAGCGCTTGCGGCGGAACAGCAGGGATTGCGTGTTGCGCTTGCCCTTGCGGTCTTTGGAGAACTTGCCGTTCTTGGAGCGTGGAGCAGCCATGATGACCTCTCAGTATCCGATTGGATGTGTTTAAACGATGTCGTTGAGTTCGGTGATGTGCAGCAGCAGACCTCGACCGGTGCGAGTGGCCCCCAGAAAACCGACCAACCCGAAGGTGGTGCCGGTGTCTTGCCGATTCAGTTGCTCGGCCACAGGGCCCAGTGCAACTGCCTTGATATCCAGCTTGACCTTGCGGGCTTGCTGGGCTTCCGTGACCGTTGACTCGTGCTCAAGCACCAAGTCGAGGGCCGGAACGCCGGCAGGGGTGTAACGCATCGATTTGCGTTCGATGATCCGGGCTGAAAGCTGGACGCGATTCATCGCGGTTCACGAACGACGGGAGGCAGCGCCTGAGAATGCCTTGCGGCATCAATCAGGCAGCAGCTTGCTCCTGCTGGGCCTTACGGGCCTCTTCACGCTCAACTTGCTTCATCATCACGGAAGGAGTGGTCTCAGCCTTGTCCTTCTGCACGGTCAGGTGACGCAGCACGGCGTCGTTGAACTTGAAGCCGGTTTCGAGCTCAGCCAGGACTTCCTTGCTGGTTTCGATGTTCAGGCACAGGTAGTGAGCCTTGGCCAGCTTGTTGATCTGGTAAGCCAGTTGACGGCGGCCCCAGTCTTCAACGCGGTGCACCTGGCCACCGTTGGAGGTGATCAGGGTCTTGTAACGCTCCAGCATGGCTGGAACTTGTTCGCTTTGATCCGGGTGGATCAGCACGACGATTTCGTAGTGACGCATGGAAACTCCTTGTGGATTCCAGTTGATGGAAGCCGTCGCGAAGCGTCAAACCCGCAGACGGCAAGGGCTGCCCAAGAAGGGCAACATTCGGAAAACCCGTGATTGTAGCAGTGAAAACGCCGCCCGTGGGCGGCGCTCAGCCTCTTTTTACGAGGAAGGATTACCGAGCGGCCAGACGCTGCCAGGTGTCCACCACGGTATCGGGGTTCAGAGAGATCGACGCGATGCCTTCGTCAGCCAGCCATTCGGCGAAGTCCGGGTGATCGGACGGGCCTTGACCGCAAATGCCGACGTACTTGCCTTGTGCGCGGCACGCGGCAATGGCGCGCGAGATCATGGCCTTCACGGCCGGATCGCGTTCATCGAAGTCGGCAGCCAGCAACTCCAGGCCGGAGTCGCGGTCCAGACCCAGGGTCAACTGTGTCAGGTCGTTGGAGCCGATGGACATGCCGTCGAAGAACTCCAGGAACTGGTCGGCCAGGATGGCGTTGGAGGGCACTTCGCACATCATGATGACGCGCAGGCCGTCGGTACCGCCCTTGGCTGCACGCACCAGACCGTGGTCTGCCAGCATGTTGGTGACGCGCTCGGCTTGCTTCAGGGTGCGCACGAAGGGCACCATGATTTCGACGTTGGTCAGGCCCATGTCATTGCGAACGCGCTTGAGCGCTTCACATTCCATGGCGAAAGCCTCGCCAAATTCTTGGGAGATGTAGCGCGACGCACCACGGAAGCCCAACATCGGGTTTTCTTCTTCGGGCTCGTAGCGCGAACCGCCGATCAGCTTCTTGTACTCGTTGGACTTGAAGTCGGACAGGCGCACGATCACGGGCTTGGGCCAGAACGCGGCGCCAATCGTGGCAATGCCTTCAGCCAGCTTGTCGACGTAGAAAGCGCGGGGTGATGCGTGACCGCGTGCCACCGACTCGACGGCCTTTTTCAGGTCGTTGTCGATGTTCGGGTAGTCAAGAATCGCCTTGGGGTGGACGCCGATGTTGTTGTTGATGATGAACTCGAGGCGAGCCAGACCCACGCCGCTGTTGGGCATTTGGGCAAAGTCGAACGCCAGTTGGGGGTTGCCGACGTTCATCATGATCTTCAGCCCGATTTCGGGCATGGCACCACGGGTCACTTCGGTGACTTCGGTTTCGAGCAGACCTTCGTAGATGTAGCCGGTGTCGCCTTCGGAGCAGGCCACGGTCACCAGCGTGCCGTCGGTCAGGCGCTCGGTGGCGTTGCCGCAGCCGACCACGGCCGGGATACCCAGTTCACGCGCAATGATGGCAGCGTGACAGGTACGACCGCCGCGGTTGGTGACGATGGCGCTGGCGCGCTTCATCACTGGCTCCCAGTTGGGATCGGTCATGTCGGTGACCAGGATGTCGCCGGGTTGAACGGAGTCCATCTCGGTGATCGAGTGCACGATGCGCACGGGGCCGGTGCCGATCTTCTGACCGATGGCGCGGCCTTCAGCCAGCACGGTGCCCGTGCCCTTGAGTTTGTAGCGCTGCTCGGCCTTGCCTTGCTGCTGGCTCTTCACCGTCTCAGGACGGGCTTGCAGGATGTAGAGCTTGCCGTCGGTGCCGTCTTTGCCCCACTCGATGTCCATCGGGCGGCCGTAGTGCTCCTCGATGATCACGGCGTAACGTGCCAGTTCGGTCACGTCTTCATTGGTCAGGCTGTAGCGGTTGCGGGCCTCGACAGTGGTGTCGACGGTGCGCACCAGCTTGCCGGTGGCGGCCTTCTCTTCAGCAGAGGCGAACTCCATCTTGATGAGCTTGGAGCCCAGGTTGCGACGGATGACGGCTTTCTTGTCAGCCTTCAGTGCGGGCTTGTGGACGTAGAACTCGTCGGGGTTGACGGCGCCTTGGACCACGGTTTCACCCAAGCCATAGCTGGAGGTGATGAAGACGACGTCGGAGAAGCCTGACTCGGTGTCGATGGTGAACATCACACCGGCAGCGCCCAGGTCGGAGCGGACCATGCGTTGCACGCCAGCCGACAGGGCCACCACGTCGTGGGCAAAGCCCTTGTGCACGCGGTAGGAAATGGCGCGATCGTTGTACAGCGATGCGAAGACTTCCTTCATTTTGTGCAGGATGTCTTCGATGCCGACGACGTTCAGGAAGGTTTCTTGTTGACCTGCGAACGACGCGTCGGGCAAGTCTTCAGCCGTGGCCGACGAGCGAACGGCGAACGAGGCGTTGGGGTTGTCGCCGGCCAGTTGGGCGTAAGCCGTGCGGATGGCTTGCTCGAGGTCGGCGGGGAAGGGCTGGGCTTCGACCCAGCCGCGGATTTCGGCACCGGCGGCGGCCAGGGCGCGCACGTCTTCGGTGTCCAGCGTGGCCAGACGCTGGCTGATGCGTTCGGTCAGGTCGTCGTGCTTCAGAAATTCGCGGAAAGCGTGGGCCGTGGTGGCAAAGCCCGTTGGTACGCGGACGCCGTTGGGCAGTTGGGAGATCATTTCGCCCAGCGAGGCGTTCTTGCCACCGACGACTTCAACGTCGGACATGCGAAGTTGCTCGAATGGGACGACCAGGGCGGTCGGCTCAAAGCGATCAGTCATACAAAAGCTCCAGGATGATAAAAAAATGGGGTGAGCTCGGCTCAGCCGATCGCGGTGGCCTGTTGGATTTGTTTGGGGCCTTTGCTGTGGCGAGGATCGAACTCGATTGAATGCATTGTAGGGTCAGGCCTATGATCTTGATTCCCGTCATTCAATTTCCCGGACTCACACGCGGGTGACCTCGTGTCATATCACCGTCATCCGCGCAGCCAGTTCGCTCGACATGTCAGACCGTACCGTCTTCTTCATCTCTGATGGCACCGGCATCACCGCCGAAACCATGGGTAACTCCATCCTGGCGCAGTTCGCCATCAAACCGCGGCATGTCCGACGTCCGTTTATCGATACGGTCGACAAGGCACACCAAGTCGTGCGGGAAATCAACTCGACCGGTGTGCGCGAGGGCAAGCGGCCGGTGGTGTTCATCACCATGGCCAACGACGATGTGCTGGAAATCTTGAAAACATGCCAAGGGCGAGTTTTTGATGTGATCCAGACCTTCGTGGCGCCGCTGGAAGAAGAGTTCAACATGAAGTCGAACCACCGGGTGGGGCGCTTCAGTGATCCCAGCGTGGACCGGGAGTACAACGATCGCATCGAAGCGATCAATTTCGCGTTGGAACACGACGACGGTCAATCTTCCCGCAATCTGGAATTGGCGGACGTGGTGCTGGTGGGCGTGAGTCGTTGCGGCAAGACGCCCACGTCGCTGTATCTGGCCATGCAACACGGGATCAAGGCCGCCAACGTGCCCCTGATTCCGGAAGACTTTGACCGAGGCTTCTTGCCGACCATGCTCAAGCCTTACAAGAAGAAGTGCTTCGGGCTGACCATTGACCCTGAGCGCTTGAGTCAGATTCGCAATGAGCGCCGTCCGGGTAGCCGCTATGCCAGCCTGCAGAATTGCCGCCTGGAGGTGAATCAGGCCGAGTCGATGATGCGCCGTGAGGGCATTGCTTGGTTGTCGTCCACGCACAAGTCGATTGAAGAAATCGCCACCACCATCTTGCGCGACATCCGTCCGGATCGGTTGATTTACTAATGGACGCGCCGATGAATGATGTGCGCGTCGAGCGCGACGACGATACCGTGACGCTGGCCTTCGGCGATGCGTTGATTCAAAGTCGCATGAACACCGACGATCCGACGGCGCTGGATCTGGCCTACAGCCAAGTCGCTATGGCGTTCACGATGTTCGTGCCCAAGCCCCAGCACATCCTGATGCTGGGTTTGGGGGGCGGTTCCATGGTGCGACACCTGTTGCATCACTTTCCGCAGTCCAAGCTGACGGTGGTGGAGCTGGACCCCAATGTCATCGCGTTGCGTGAAACCTTTTTGCTTCCACCAGACGGTGACCGCTTCAAGGTGGTGTGCGGTGATGGGGCGGCCTTCATCCATGCATCGCTGCCGTTTGAATACGACGTGATCGTGGTGGATGCCTTTGATGAGGCAGGGCAGCCAGAAGAGACGTCCACCATGGCGTTTTACAAGGCTTGCCGTGCAGCCTTGAAGGACAACGGCGTGCTGTTGGTGAATTTGCTGGACGCCGAGCCGCTATGCAGCCGACTGATTGGCCGGATCTGGCAGGTGTTTGGCGAGTCGGTGTTGCCGTTGGAAGTCGAGTGCGGTGGGAATCGCATTGTGCTGGCGGCCAGCGACGCAGTGTTCCGAGCATGTGCGGCCGATCTGCGCGCGCGCTGGTCGCAACTGTTGCCGGTGCATCGTGAGATGCTGGATGGTTTGCCAGAAGTGTTGGAAGAAGAGTTGGAGCCGTGGATGCCAAAGGTGCGAGCGGCAACGAATCGCCCCGGATCTCGGAATTCCGGTCAGTCGTCCGGAAACCGAGGTGGTCAGCGCAAGCGGCGCTGAGAACGAAGGTGCACGGGATGAATTGAATGCGTCCCGTGTGACTCATTCACGAAACGCGGTTGCAATTGGTTACGTTTTCGCTCGGAGGGGCGGGCCGCGCGCTAAGGTTGCGCCCGGGTCCGATCTTTTGCTCGGGCTCAAGCATCCATGAGCACCGAAACCGCCACACAGGACCCCGTGTCAGACGCCTTTGTGCGTCTACAAGAACGACTCGCCAAGCATCCGGACTTCGAGGCGATCAGGACGTCGGTCCGTCGTGTTCAAAGCCTGTTGAGCAACGACACCTCGCGTACGCAATGTGTGGCGAATGCCGTGACGGAGGATGCCGGCCTCGCGGGTCGCCTGCTCAGATTGATCAACGCGGCTTACTACAAGAGCGCCGGAGGCGGAACCATCGTCAACGTGCCTCGTGCCGTGGCTGTGATGGGGTTCAATGCCGTCCGCAATCTGGCCGTGAGCTTGCGACTGCTGGAGCAGTTGCCGAGCGATCGACGAGGTCGCGTGCTTCGTGAAGACTTTTTGCGGGCGCTGCTGGCAGCACGCTTGGCCAGAGAGTTGTGTCACGAGGCCCGCCTGCTGGAGGAGGCGTGCGTGACGGCGCTGTTTCAGAATTTGGGTCGCATGCTGGTGGCAGCACATTTGCCGGACGAGGCGTTGGCCATTCGCCGTCAGGTTGGACGGCACGAAACTCCGCTTGGGGCCAAAGAAGACCTCGCCGCCAAGGAACGGTTCGGCCTGGGGTACGCCGACATTGGTGTGCAAATTTGCAAGCAGTGGGGTTGGCCGGAAGCATTGAGGCTGTCGATGATGCGTGGTGCTTGGCCTGCTCACCCGCCAGCCGATGTGCATGACCGACTTCGTTGGGTGGGATGGTTGGCCAATGAGTTGGCCGATGTGCTGGTCTACATGTCGCCAGCGCAATGGGAAGACGTGTGCGCGGACTTGGCCATAAGGGCGGGCAGGGCGACGAAGCACGCTGCCAAGGATCTGCGGGAGGCCCTTGCCAGAACCCGGATGGATCTGGAAGACATTGCGGAAGCATTGGGCATTCCTTTGTCTCAGTTGGAGGATTGGCACGAGGCCGATGCGGTCGATGGTGCTCAGGGGACTGAAGGGGCACTGCCACGCGCTTTGCCTGCACAAGCTCGTTCGTCGGCGGAGCGGCCCGCACCAGGGCAGGTGGATCGCGCCATGCTGCAAGAAGAGGCCTTGCACCTCAGTGAGGCGCTGCTGGATGCGTCGGCCGCGAAGGTGGTGCCTGAGCGAGCCTTGTCTGCCATGTTCATGGGTTTAGGGGCCAGGCGTGCGGTGCTGTTTCTGGCCGCTCGGCCGAACGTGCCATTCCAGATTGCCAACGTGGTGGGTGATGAGTTGACCTCTGTTGGCCCCGCCTGGGTGGTTGACCCCGCACAGGGGCGGGATCTGTTCTCCCGTCTGTGCGCAAGGGGGACCGACACCTTGATCCACGATGCGAACCGTCCGGAAATTCAGTCGCACTTACCGCCGGGCTTCCTGCGCGTGGGGCGCCCCAACTGCTTCGTTGTGTTGCCCATGACCTTCAAGGAGCGACCGGTCGGGATGATCTACCTGGATCGGGATGACGGTGAAACGTTTGTGATCGACGACGAGAGCATGAAGTTGCTGCGCACCCTGCGAAATCAGGCCCTGATGGCCTTGCGGGTCTGAGAACGGTAGCGTCGTTCAGGCATGAAAAAGGCCCCTCAGGAGGGGCCTTTGACGAACGGATCTGAAACAGATCAGTTGTTGTAGTTGCTCACGGGCAAGCACGAGCAGAACAGGTTGCGATCGCCGTAAACGTTGTCGACACGACCCACGGGCGACCAGTATTTCTGCTTGCGCAGGCTGTCGACCGGGTAGGCGGCCACTTCGCGGCTATATGCGTGGGTCCAGTCGGACTTCAGCAGGCACTCGGCGGTGTGGGGGGCGTGCTTCAACGGGTTGTCTTCCTTGGACAGCTTGCCTTCTTCGACCTGGCGGATTTCCTCGCGGATCGCGATCATGGCGTCACAGAAGCGATCCAGTTCGAACTGCGATTCGCTTTCGGTGGGCTCGACCATCAGGGTGCCGGCTACGGGGAAGCTCAGTGTGGGAGCATGGAATCCGTAGTCGATCAGACGCTTTGCCACGTCTTCGGCCGAGACGCCGCTGGTGTCCTTCAGAGGGCGCAGATCCAGAATGCACTCGTGCGCCACGCCGCCACCCTTGATGGCTTGGCTACCGCCGCTGAAGTGGATGTCGTAGTGGTCAGCCAGTCGGGCGGCCACGTAGTTGGCGTTGAGGATGGCCACTTCGGTGGCTGCCTTCAGGCCTTCGGCGCCCATCATGCGGATGTACATCCAGCTGATTGGCAGCACCGCAGCGTTGCCCAACGGTGCGGCCGACACAGCGCCTACTTGCACATCGGCGCCAATGCCAGCCGAGCGGTGTGCTGGCAAGTAGGGGGCCAAGTCTTCCACCACGCAGACAGGGCCAACGCCTGGGCCGCCACCGCCGTGAGGAATGCAGAAGGTCTTGTGCAGGTTGAGGTGGCTGACATCACCACCGAATTGACCGGGGGCGGCCAAGCCGACCAAGGCGTTCATGTTGGCACCGTCCACATAGACGCGGCCGCCATGTGCATGAACCAGCTTGCACAGTTCAGTGACGCGGGTTTCGAACACACCGTAGGTCGACGGGTAGGTGATCATCACCGCAGCCAGGTTGGCACTGTATTGCTCGCACTTGGCCTTCAGATCGTCGAGGTCGACGTTGCCATCGGCATCGCACTTGGTCACAACCACCTTCATGCCAACCATCTGAGCTGACGCGGGGTTGGTGCCGTGGGCCGATTCGGGGATCAGGCAGATGTCGCGATGACCTTCGCCACGACCTTCGTGGTAGGCCTTGATGATCAGCAAGCCGGCGTATTCACCTTGCGAGCCGGCATTGGGTTGCAGGCTGATGCCGGCATAGCCGGTGGCTTGCGACAGCCAGGCGCACAGTTGCTCGTTGAGCAGCTCGTAGCCCTTGAGTTGGTCGCGAGGGGCGAAGGGGTGCACGTTGGCGAATTCGGGCCAGGTGATGGGGATCATCTCGCTGGTCGCGTTGAGCTTCATGGTGCAAGAACCCAGCGGGATCATGGTGCGGTCCAGCGCCAGATCCTTGTCGGACAGGGCGCGGATGTAGCGCAGCATTTCGGTTTCGCTGTGGTGAGTGTTGAACACCGGGTGCGTCAGGTAAGCGCTGGTGCGGCGCAGGTCAGCGGGCAGACCCAAGTGAACGCCAGACTCGAACGCTGCGAAGGAAGGCAGTGCCTTGTCGCCGGCCAGCACGGTCCACAAGTCGATGATGTCGTTGCGGGTGGTGGTTTCGTCGAGCGAGATGCTGATGCTGTCGGCCGATGCGTCGCGCAGGTTCATGCCCAGGGCACGAGCCTTGGCCAGTACGGCCTCACGGTCTTCTGCCAGAACCTGGATGGTGTCGAAGTAGGTGTCATGCACCAGCTTGCGGCCCAGTGCCTTCAGGCCTTCTGCGAGGATGGCGGTGTAGCTCGCCACACGCAGCGCGATGCGCTTCAGGCCTTCAGGGCCGTGGTACACCGCATACATGCTGGCGATGACGGCGGGCAGCACCTGAGCGGTACAGATGTTGGAGGTGGCCTTTTCGCGGCGGATGTGCTGCTCGCGGGTTTGCAGTGCAAGGCGGTAGGCGGGCGCACCATGGCTGTCCACGCTCACGCCGACGAGACGGCCTGGCATGGAACGCTTGAACTCATCTTTGGTGGCCAGGTAGGCGGCGTGTGGGCCGCCGTTACCCATGGGCATGCCAAAGCGCTGGGTTGTGCCGCAGGCGATGTCTGCACCCAGCTCGCCCGGGGGCGTCAGCAAGGTCAGGGCCAGCAGGTCAGCGGCCACAATGGCCAGGGCACCCTTGGCGTGCAGCGCATCGATCAGCGGACGCAAGTCACGGATCTGGCCATTCACGCCAGGGTATTGCAGCAACGCGCCGAAGCAGTCGTTGGCGGCCAGGTGTTCCACCAGGTTGGCGGCGTGGACCAGATCGATGGTGATGCCAAGAGGCTTCGCACGCGTCTGGATCACCTCCAGCGTTTGAGGCAACACGTCATGGCAGACCACGAAGCGGGTCGATTTGCTCTTGCCGCCGCGGGCAGCCAGGGTCATGGCTTCCGCCGCTGCGGTGGCCTCGTCCAGCATGGATGCGTTGGCAATGGCCATGCCGGTGAGATCGGTCACCATGGTCTGGAAGTTGACCAAGGCTTCCATGCGGCCTTGCGAGATTTCAGCCTGGTAAGGCGTGTACGCGGTGTACCAAGCGGGGTTCTCGAGGATGTTGCGCAGGATGACGCCCGGCGTCAGGGTGCCGTAGTAGCCTTGTCCGATGAAGTTGCGCATCAGCTTGTTTTGCTGAGCGATGGCCTTCAGTTCGGACAGGGCACGCGCTTCGGTGATGGGCGCGGGCAGATCCATGGGCGCGGTCCGCTTGATGCTGGCAGGCACGATGCCGTCAATCAGAGCCTGACGAGAGGCGACGCCAATCGCGTTGAGCATCTGGGCTTGCTCGGCATCGCAAGGGCCCAGGTGACGTGCGCGGAATTCGGTCGCGTTTTCGAGTTCAGCGAGTGAGTGCAGGGTGGTGTTCGGCATGGTGTTCGGCAGCATCGGGCAATCAAGGCGCGGTCAGCCTGCATGAGGCCGACCGTGGGGCACGGCGTCGCGAGGACGCCTGCTCAGTGACTCAAGATCAGGCGTTCTTGAGCAGGTCGTCGTACGCAGTGGCGTCCAGCAGGGCGTCCAGTTCGGCGGTGTTGCTCAGCTTGACCTTGAAGAACCAGCCTGCGCCGGTGGGGTCGGTGTTGGCCAGCGAAGGGTCATCGCGCAGGCCTTCGTTGACTTCCACGATTTCGCCGGTGACGGGCATGTACACGTCCGCAGCAGCCTTCACGGACTCGACCACGCCAGCCACGTCCTTGGGGTTGAAAGTGGTGCCGACTGCAGGCAGGTCCACAAACACCACGTCACCCAGGGCATCCTGAGCGTGTTGGGTGATGCCGACGGTGGCGGTGCCGTCAGCGTTGATTTGCAGCCATTCGTGGTCGGGCGTGTACTTGATGGTCATGGTGAACGTCCTGAAAACAGAAAAAATTAGAGATTTGCCGAACGGGCGTGAGTATCTCAGCCCGCACGCGTGTTTTGACGACAGATCAACCGCGGTAGTAGCGGTTTGGCACAAAAGGCAGTGCGGTGACCGTCATGGCGACGCGCTTGTCGCGCACGATGGCGAAGACTTCCGTACCCAGTGCGGCCTGGTTCGCCTCCACATACGCCAGTGCGATGGGCTGACCCAGGCTGGGGCTGGGCGAACCACTGGTGACCACGCCGATTTCGGTGCCATCTGCCGAGACGACCTTGGCGCCTTCGCGCACGGGCATCCTTTCGGTGCTGATGAGGCCCACGCGCTTGCGTGCAGCGCCGTTGGCCAGCTGGGTGTCGATCACTTCAGCACCTGGGTAGCCAGCAGCGCGGGCACCACCGGCACGGCGCACTTTCTGGATTGCCCAAGTGATGCTGCCTTCCACGGGGGTGGTTGCGGTGTCGATGTCGTGGCCATACAGGCACAGACCGGCCTCCAGGCGCAGGGTGTCACGCGCACCCAAGCCAATGGGCTTGACCTCTGGCTGAGCCAGCAGGGCGCGGGCCAGTTGAACGGCCTGGTCTGCGGGTACGGAAATTTCAAAACCGTCTTCGCCGGTGTAGCCCGAGCGGGTCACGAAGCAATCAATCCCATCGAGGGAGAAGTGGCCGCCGGTCATGAACACCAGCTTTTGCACGTCGGCGTTCAGGCGGGCCAGTGCGGTCACAGCCTGAGGGCCTTGCAGGGCCAGCAGTGCTTTCTCGGGCAACGGCTCGACCACGCACAGTGCGCCAATCTTGGCTTGCATGTGGGCAATGTCTTGTGCCTTGCAGGCGGCGTTGACCACCACGAACAAGTCGTCTTCGCGGCGGGTCACCATCAAGTCATCGAGGATGCCACCTTGATCATTGGTGAACAGGGCGTAACGCTGCTTGAACTTGGGCAGATCCACGATGTCCACCGGCACGATGGATTCCAGTGCCGCATCGGCGCCAGCACCTTTGAGCAGTACTTGGCCCATGTGGGAAACATCAAACAGGCCTGCGGCGGTGCGGGTGTGCTTGTGCTCGGCAATGATGCCGGTGGCGTACTGCACAGGCATGTCATAGCCGCCGAACGGGACCATCTTGGCGCCCAGTTCGATGTGCAAGGCGTGGAGCGGGGTTTTGAGCAGTTCTGCGGACATGTTGTGGCGCGATGCAGGGCATCGACGGGAGGGCAATCTTGTGAGATCCGGCGTCAACCATCCGGAAAACCGGAATCGAACGTTCGGTGCTGCCCTCGCTGTCCGCTTTACCTGAGAGATTGACCCCTCGCCGCAGCATGGCTGCAGCGTTATGGGCTTGCCCCTTCGGTGGCTTGATTCACTGGATACGTCCAGTCACAAGCTCTCTCCAGTGAGGATCATGGCTGCCTGAGCGGCCATGTCTGCCAGTCCTTTTGCCTGAGCGTTCGGGCGGGCATCTTGCGATGCGACAGTCCTGCGCCTTCGGCGGCCGCTTCAAGGGGCGACTCTCTCCTGACAATGTGGCCAGTGTATCAGCCCCTCCCCTGAAAGGGTGTGAATTTCCCAACGGCCGGCCCTTGATTCCGCGCAAAGGTTTCCCCCACAAGTGGGTCAATTGTCAAAAACGGCTTGTAGCATTCCTTTACATTTGTCAGCATCAAAAACTGTGCGCCAGCTGCCGTAAATGCAGACATGGCAGTTCAAAACTTTTGCTTCTGTCAGGTTGAAGTAAAGCTGGAGTAACGGGTGTTGACACGTCATTTGAACCGAGGCCGGCGCTTGTTGTTGAGCGCTGCGTGTGTGGCCTTGCTGGCCGGTTGTGGTGCGCGAGGTTTGGTTCGTCCGGATTTGGCGGGCAACAACAAAGAAGCGCCCAAACAGGTGCTGGTGGTGCCTGCTGACTTTGTGATCACGGAAATCACCTTCGGTAAAACCGAGGAGCGTGTCGTTTCAGCGGAACGGAAGGCGTCCAAGACGTTCACGCAACACGTTCAGGATCTGGGCGTCAGCAAAGAGAACGGCAAGGAGCGGTCCTTCGATCTGATCGATTTCGACCAGCTGACGCAGGACGAGCAGGAGACCGTGCTGCAGCATCGCGCCTTGTTTGCGACCATGGTCAGCCAGATGTTGCTGGTCAAAGAGGATGCCGTAGACGCATGGGCGACCAAGGCCAAGTACTTTGACTACACCTTGGGCGCAGGCATGGCAGATCTGGCGAAGGCCCACCAACTGGACCGCGCCTTGTTTGTGGTCGGCAAAGACAAGGTCCGCAGCACGTCTCGCAAGGTATTTGATGCGGTGACCTCGGTCTTGCCCATTGGTGAGTCACTCAGTTCTCAGCCCGCTGCGGTGGTGCTGGGTGTGGTGGAACTGCAAACCGGCAACATCCTGATGTTTGATAGCGACATGGCCAAACGCAAGGCTTTGACCGATGACGATGATGTCAAGGCCATGGCCGAAGCAGTGCTGACGGATTTCCGTCGCACGATCAAGCCGCGTGACGGGAGCAAATGATGCGTGCGCCGAAGCTGAAGGCGGTCGTTCTGGCCGCGCTGTTGTCGCTGGGGGCGCTGCAGGCGCAGGCCCTGATCTATGACCCGTTCGTGGACGGCGCGGCCATCAAGCCTGTCGATGAGTTGGAAGAGCGCCTGTGGGACGAGGCCGAGACCATGCGCGCTCAGTTTGTGCGCGGCAAACCCAGTCCCGCAGTAGAAACCATGCAGCGCATCGTGCGTGGTGTGGTGATGAAGAACTGGCCTGACCTGGCGCCCAAGCTAAAGGTGTTTGTCATCGACAACGCCGATGTCTTGGCGTTTTCCAGTGCCAATGGCGACATCTTTCTTAGCACGGGCATGCTGATGCGCCTGGACTCCGAGGATGAGTTGCAGGTCATCCTGGCCCGTGAACTCGCCCACGTGACGCACCGACATGCGGTGCGCTCGGTGTACTTCGCGCGCATGGCGGCAGGCGCCAAGACGGTGTTCGAATTGGCCACGGATGCGGCGGACTTGGCATCGACGGTATCGGGTGTGGCCGGTGTGGCTGACCTGGCCAAGGTGGGCGTGCAGATGTTCAAGGTTTCGCCGGAAATGCTCTTGAGCACCGGCAAAAGCATGCTGCAGGACCAAATCAACAAGCTCAAAGAAAATTTGGCCGATTCGCTGCTTCGCAGCGTGTCGTCGACGGGCTTCAGTGCGGTAGTGAAGTCGTCGCTGTTCGGTTACTCGGAGTCATTGGAGTCCGAGGCCGATGAGTACGCCATGGGGTACATCGAGGACAAGTTCGGCTCCAGCGATCTTTATCGACAGGTCATGCAACGCTTGCTGGACGAAGCCATGCTGGACGAGAAGAAATTTTCGGCCTTCTATGCCAGTGGTGAGCGCCTCTACAGCCGACTGAAGCGAGTTTCCGCCTTTGACGAGGGGAAGGCTGCTCGGTTGGAAGCGCGTCGAGCCAGCGCGGCAGCCGCGTTGGCTGCAACTTCGCCCGCCGCCGTGCCTCAGCCGCCTGTTGCAGTGCCTTCTGTGGCTGTAGCGGCCGCACCGGAAGCGAAGGCGCCTGTGACACCCGTGGTGCAGTTGGCGCCTGATGCGGTGGTGCTCGACGCTGCGCCGATGGTCGCCGCCGTGGTGGTGGATGACGTGCCGGCAGGCGAGGGCAGCACAGCCGCTCAACCGACGGCCCAGCCTGTTGTCGCCAACGCCGAGCCAGCCACGGCCAGTGCGGCGGTGATCAAAACTGCTGCGCTCGGCGTCAAACAGGACAGCCCACTCCAGTATTCAACGGCCTTGCAGCCGCTGGCTTTGCCTGTTCTGGAGGTCGAGTTGGAGTCAGGCCGATTGGGGCGCTTGTCCTACAACATCGAGCGCAAGCGCGAGGCCACCCAACTCCCCGAGCAGGTCAAGGAGTTGCTGGCCGAGGGCTATGCATCCATGGCTGATCCGGCCAAAGTGGCAAAGGGTGAAGCGTTGGCCAAAGAAATCTTGGCAGCCAAGCCCGATGACGCACGCATGTTGAAACTCATGGGGTTGATGGCGCTGAAACGTGGTCAGGCAGCCCAAGCCAAAGAACTGTTGTCCAAGGCGCGTGAGCATGTGTCAACCGACGACGAACGCGGCTTCCTTGATCAGTACATCCGTCAGGCAGACAAGAAACTCAGCGCACTATGAAGACTCGTATCCTTGGCAGCCTGCTGTTGGCTGCATTGCTGGCTGCCGGATGTTCGCCATCTTGGCAAAACGTTCGCAAGACCGAACCCTTCAAGGGGCCTGCGCGGGCCTACGTGGCCATGTTGCCAGAGGGCTGGAAGCGTGCGCCGACGGACAGCGATGTCCTCCTCATCACGCGAGACGGCTTGTTCTTGCAGCAAATCAGCATCACCCGCTTCGACCTGGATGAGGCCTTCAGCGGCGTGAAACTCGCGCCAGATGCGGCGCCATTGGATCTGGCACAGTTGCAATTCAAGAAGTTTCGTGACGACGAACCCGACTTGGCACGTTACGACAAGAAGGAAAAAGAGGGCGTGCTGGCCCTGTTTCCTGTGAGCAATGCCAAGCCCTTGGCGGGATCGGTTGAGCGCGTCTCGATTCGCCCGTTCACGGTCGATGGCAAAGATGCCTTCCGGCTCGAAACCCGCAGCTACAACGCCTGGGGGCTGGAATACAGCAGCCAGGCCGTGGGTTTCATCCACGAAAACCAATACTGGCTGGTGCGCTATCTGGCGCCCAAGTTGCACTACGCGCAGCGCGACCAAGCCACCTTCGATGGCTTCTTGAAGGACCTCAAGCTCAAGCCCAAGTGCCGCATCTTCTGCTCTGATTAAGCAGCAAAGTGCGCGGAAGGCCCCAGGATGTGGATGTTTTCGCATCCTGGTGGTGTGATTTGCCGGACAATCACGCCCCATGAGCTCCGAACAGAATTCTCCTAGCGCTGTCGCCAACGCTGTGGCGCCCAAAATTGGTTTCGTCTCCCTTGGCTGCCCCAAGGCATTGACCGACTCCGAGTTGATCCTGACGCAACTGCGTGCCGAAGGCTACGAAACCAGTAAAACCTTTGACGGCGCCGATCTGGTGATCGTCAACACTTGCGGTTTCATTGACGATGCCGTCAAGGAAAGCCTGGACACCATTGGTGAGGCCCTGGCTGAAAACGGCAAGGTCATTGTGACCGGCTGCCTCGGGGCGAAGGCGGGTGTGGATGGCGGCAACCTCATCAAAGAGGTGCACCCCAAGGTGCTGGCCGTGACTGGCCCTCACGCCACGCAGGAAGTGATGGATGCCGTGCACATCCATGTGCCCAAGCCTCACGATCCGTTCATTGACCTTGTGCCCGAAGCACGCGGCGTGGCTGGTATCAAGCTCACGCCCAAGCACTTTGCTTACCTGAAGATCAGCGAAGGGTGTAACCACCGTTGTGCCTTCTGCATCATCCCCAGCATGCGTGGTGACCTGGTGTCTCGCCCCATTGGTGAGGTGCTGAGCGAAGCCAAGGCGCTGTTCGAATCCGGCGTGAAGGAGTTGCTGGTCATTAGCCAAGACACCAGCGCCTACGGTGTCGACGTCAAGTACCGCACCGGCTTCTGGGATGGCAAGCCCGTCAAGACCCGCATGCTCGACATGGTTCAGCAGATGGGGGAAATGGCGCGCGAGTATGGCGCCTGGGTGCGTTTGCACTATGTCTACCCCTATCCACATGTTGATGAAATCGTGCCCCTGATGGCCGAAGGCCTCATCCTGCCGTATCTGGATGTGCCGTTCCAGCACGCGCACCCGGACGTGCTCAAGCGCATGAAGCGTCCAGCCAGCGGCGAGAAGAACCTCGATCGTCTGCGTCGTTGGCGCGAGATCTGTCCCGAAATCGTTGTTCGCTCGACCTTCATTGCCGGCTTTCCCGGCGAGACGGAAGAAGAGTTCGAATACCTGCTCGATTTCCTGCGTGAAGCGCAGATCGACCGTGCCGGTTGCTTCGCTTACTCGCCCATCGAAGGCGCGCCTGCCAACGAACTGCCTGGCGCCTTGCCCGACGAGGTGCGCGAAGAGCGCCGCGCCCGCTTCATGGCGGTCGCTGAAGAGGTGTCGATTGCTAAGCTGGCTCGCCGCGTGGGTGCCACCATGCAGGTGCTGGTCGACAGCGCGCCCGCCATGGGCCGCAAGGGTGGTGTGGGGCGCACCTACGCCGACGCCCCTGAAATCGACG
The DNA here is from genome assembly GCF_049317225.1 of Aquabacterium sp. Taxonomy (GTDB): domain Bacteria; phylum Pseudomonadota; class Gammaproteobacteria; order Burkholderiales; family Burkholderiaceae_C; genus Aquabacterium. The sequence goes on from NZ_JBMOIR010000008.1 coordinate 35,286, forward strand.
GTATCGTCCGCCTGCTGCCGCCCCAGAAGGCCAGCAAGACCCTCAAGGTCGGTGAGTTCACCAAAGCCCACATCGTGGCGGTGGAAGGCCACGACCTGATCGCGCAACCGATCTGATTGACCGGCCAGGCTCATGCGGCGCTTGCAGTAGCATGCCCGCATGAGCAAGCCCCAAGACATTTCGACTCTGCCAGCGCATCTGGCGCGCACAGCGAACGCGCTGATTCATCACCCATACCAGGCCCCTGGCGGGTTCGACGCCGTTCCGCCGGGTGTTCACAAGGCCTCGACGGTCATCTTCGAGAACACGTCGGCGCTGCACACGCGCCAGTGGCAGGACAAGAGCGGCTACACCTACGGCCTTCACGGCACCCCCACCACCTTTACGCTGGAAGAGCGTCTGGCCACACTTGAGGGCGGCTTGCACACTGTGTTGGCACCTTCTGGCCTCTCTGCCATTTCACTGGTGGACATGGCCCTTTTGCGCGCTGGCGACGAGGTGCTGATTCCGGACAACGCCTATGGACCCGGCAAAGACTTTGCCCGTGTCGAATTGGCACGATGGGGTATCACGCACCGGAGTTACGACCCGCAAAATGCCGAGGCACTGGCCGGGCTGATCACCGAGCGCACGAAACTGCTCTGGCTGGAAGCGGCGGGCTCGGTCACATTGGAATTCCCTGATTTGCTGGGCCTGCTGCGTGTGGCGCGTCAGCATCAGCATCTGCGTGTGGCGCTCGACAACACCTGGGGCGCCGGTCTGGCGTTCAACCCCTTCCAGTTGCCGGATCCACAGGATGCGGCGGGGGCGATCTGGGGTGTCGACCTCTCCGTGCACGCACTCACCAAATACCCCTCCGGTGGGGCAGACGTGCTCATGGGCGCGGTCATCACACGTGACCCGCAACTGCACCATCAAGTCTTGATGACGCACATGCGTCTGGGGCTGGGTGTGGGTGCCAACGATGCGGAGCTGGTCTTGCGTGGCCTGCCTAGCTTGCCGCTGCGCTATGCCGCCCACGACGCAGCCACACGCCAGATCGCACAATGGCTGCAAAGCCGTGCCGAGCCCTCACAGGTGCTGCATCCGGCCTTGCTTGACTCACCGGGCCATGCTTGGTGGGCTGAGTTGTGTCAGGCCGCCGGTGGGTTGGTGTCCATGGTGTTGGATGCCGACCGCTACAGCACCGAGCGTGTCCACGCCTTTGTTGACGCGCTGCAGGTGTTCAAAATTGGCTATTCGTGGGGTGGCCCCATGAGCTTGGTCATGCCATACAGACTGGATGGCATGCGCGAGCATGGGCATCTCGCCGGCCGGCGCGGCACCATCGTACGCTTGGCCATTGGCCTGGAGTCCCCGGCTGTACTGATGGCCGATCTGGAGCAGGCCTTTCAGGTGTTGGCCTGATGTCCTGACGGCGCGACGAGCGAGGGCCGAGTGTGTACTCAGTCCTTGTTGCCGCTGGAAGACACCTTGTGGCGCATCAGGCGACCCTTTTCGCGTTCCCAGTCACGGTCCTTGATGGTGTTGCGCTTGTCGTGCTCGGCCTTACCCTTGGCCAACGCAATGTCAACCTTCACCCGGCCACCCTTCCAGTGCAGGTTCAGCGGCACCAGGGTGTAGCCCTTTTGCTCGGTCTTGCCAATCAGTCGGCGGATTTCCTGGCGGTGCATCAGCAACTTCTTGGTGCGGTCCGCTTCGGGCTTGATGTGGGTCGAGGCCGAGCGCAGCGCATTGATCCGCAAGCCAATCAAATGCAATTCACCGTCTTTGATCAGCACATAGCCATCGGTCATCTGCACCTGTCCTTCGCGGATGGCCTTGACTTCCCAACCTTCCAGCACCAGTCCTGCTTCAAAGCGTTCCTCGATGTGGTAGTTGAAATGGGCTTTTCTATTTTCTGCGATGGACATGATTTGGCTCGGCGTGGTCGCCGGCTTCTTTAAAATACCGACATTCTATGAAGCACGTACAAAAGTCTGTCTTGCTTTGGTACTCGCCCCGTGAAATGTATGGGCTGGTGACTGGTGTTCAAGACTACCCTCAATTCCTGCCTTGGTGCGACCGTGCCGAGGTGATCGACACGCACGAAGACGGTGTGACCGCCCGCGTGCACATTGCCTTTGCAGGCGTTCGCCAGGCGTTCACCACACGCAACACCCACGAAGAAGGGCGCAGCGTGACGATGAAGTTGGTGGATGGCCCGTTCTCGACACTGGAGGGGACATGGCGATTCTTGCCGTTGAACAAGCCGGGCGTGCCGCTGCAGGATGGGGCCGATCCGGTGGATTCTCCTGCATGCAAGGTTGAATTTTCGTTGAAGTACGCGTTCTCCAGCAAGGCGCTGTCCTTGGTGGTGAGTCCGGTGTTCGATCGCATCGCCAACACGTTTGTCGAGTCGTTCGTCAAGCGCGCGGAGCAGGTCTATGGTCCACGCTGAAACGCAGGCCTCATCCATGCTGTCGGTGGACGTCGCCGTGAGCGTGGCGCCTCGCGAGGTTCGCAGTGTGCCGCTTACGCTGCCCGTTGGTGCAACCGTGCGTCAGGCGCTGGAAGCGTCGGGGCTGCTGGGGCAAATTGATGGGCTGACGTTGGATGCGATAGCGGCGGGCACATGGTCCGTCGGGGTGTGGGGGCGCAAAGAACGGCCGGGTCACGTCTTACGAGATCGTGATCGCATTGAGGTCGTGCGTCAGTTGAAGGTGGACCCCAAAGAGGCACGCCGGGTGCGGTACCAAGCCCACGGCGAGAAGCTCCCAAAAGGCATTCACCGGTCCCCCAAAAAAATCAAGCCGGCAGACAAGGTCTAACCGGCGAGATAGAGGACGTGGTTCACCCGCGTCCCGAACGCAGTGTTCAGCGGCAGTTCGCGTTGATCGACTCTTGCGTCTTGCGTGATTCTTCGGCGCGAGCCTTGTCGTCCAGAAACTCGCGCTCACCCTTCGCATTGGAGCGGACGATGCGAATGCCGTCGTTCAGGGTGCGCTGGTAAGACCGGGCGCGTTCGCAGTTTTCAGCCTTGGCCTTGGCGAGCTTCTCTTCCTCGGCTTTTTGTTGCAGCGCTTTCTCTTCATCGGATTTGCGCTTCTTGGCATCGAGTTCGCTGCCGGGCTTGCTGGCGGCCGTGCTGGCCGGCGCGGCGCTTGCAGCCGATGCGGCCGCTACGACGGGTTTGGCACTGATCGGGGTCGGGCGAGCCAAAATGGCCTGCTCGGGCGTGCCGACAGGTGGCGGGCGGTCGCTGTACTGGATGGCACCGTTGGCATCTCGCCACTTCCATTGCGAACCCGCCATGGACGGAGTGGAAACAAGCGCGCCCACGGCCAGCAAGCCGAGAAGCAGAGGAGAGGCAAAACGCACGTATTTCATGTTGAACAGTGTAGCCAAGCCGCCTACGGTGAAATATCTGGATTGTGCGGATTTCTGCCGGTGAGGCCAACATTACGATCGGCACGCGTCTCCGCGTATAATCCGCTTTTGCGTCCGGAGCCTGTTCATGCGCCTGCTTGGTAAAGCCCTCACGTTTGATGACGTGTTGTTGGTGCCCGCGTATTCTCAAGTGTTGCCTCGCGACACTTCGCTGGCCACCCGTCTGTCCCGCAACATTCAACTGAATCTGCCACTGGTGTCCGCTGCAATGGATACCGTGACGGAAGCCCGTCTGGCGATTGCCATCGCCCAGGAAGGCGGTATCGGGATCATCCACAAAAACCTGACAGCCAAGCAGCAAGCTGCTGAAGTGGCGCGCGTGAAGCGTTACGAGTCGGGTGTGTTGCGCGACCCCATCACGATCTCCTCGGGTGTCAAGGTTCGTGATGTGATCGAGCTGTCCAAGCAGCACGGTATCTCCGGTTTCCCGGTGGTCGATGACGGCAAGGTGGTTGGCATTGTCACGGGACGTGACCTGCGTTTTGAAACCCGTCTGGACGTGCCTGTGCGCGAGATCATGACCCCTCGTGAGCGTCTGATCACCGTGAAGGATGGCGCCTCGCCAGCCGAAGCCAAAGCCCTGATGCACCACCACAAGCTGGAGCGTGTGGTGGTTGTCAACGATGCCAACGAGCTCAAGGGCCTGATGACCGTCAAGGACATCACCAAGCAAACCAATTTTCCCAATGCCGCACGTGACCCTCAAGGCAAGCTGCGCGTGGGCGCAGCGGTGGGCGTGGGTGAGGGCACCGAAGAGCGCGTGGAACTGCTGGTCAAGGCCGGTGTGGATGCGCTGATCGTTGACACCGCTCACGGCCACAGCCACGGCGTGATCGAGCGCGTGCGCTGGGTCAAGCAAAACTTCCCTCACGTTGACGTGATTGGCGGCAACATTGCCACCGGCGCGGCTGCACTGGCGCTGGTCGAAGCCGGCGCCGACGGCGTCAAGGTCGGTATCGGTCCTGGCTCCATCTGCACCACCCGCATCATTGCTGGCGTGGGCGTGCCTCAAATCACCGCCATCGACAACGTGGCAACCGCGCTGCAAGGCACGGGCGTGCCCTTGATCGCTGACGGTGGTATCCGTTACTCCGGCGACATTGCGAAGGCCATCGCTGCCGGCGCTAGCTGCGTGATGATGGGCGGCATGTTTGCCGGTACCGAAGAGGCCCCAGGCGAAGTGATCCTGTACCAAGGCCGTAGCTACAAGAGCTACCGCGGCATGGGCTCGATCGGTGCCATGAAGGCGGGTTCGGCCGACCGTTACTTCCAGGAAAACGACGAAACCACCAACCCCAACGCTGACAAGCTGGTGCCAGAAGGCATCGAAGGTCGCGTGCCTTACAAGGGTTCGGTCCTCACCATCCTGTACCAGATGGCAGGTGGCTTGAAGGCGTCGATGGGTTACTGCGGTTGCGGCACCATCGAAGACATGCGCAACAAGGCCGAGTTCGTCGAAATCACGGCCGCCGGTATCCGTGAAAGCCACGTGCACGACGTGCAGATCACGAAGGAAGCACCCAACTACCGCATGGAGTAAGGGGTGCGGGCCCTTGTCGGCCGCCACTGAACCACTGAGAACATGACCAAGGGTTCTACAAGCGGCCGCACAGCGGCCATGCCATTCATCATGGTGACGGTCCTGCTCGACATGATGTCGATCGGGATCATCGCGCCGGTGTTGCCCAAGCTGATTGGCTCCTTCATGGGGTCAGGCGAGGACACATCGTTCGCATACGGGGCCGCGCAAGCGGCCTTTGCCATTGCGCAGTTCTTCAGTGCCTCGATCCTCGGGGCGCTGTCAGACCGCTACGGGCGCCGGCCTGTGTTGCTGCTGGGCTTGCTCGGCATGTCAGTCAACTATTTCGTGACGGCTCTGGCCACCGAGTTCTGGATGCTGCTGGCGGTGCGTGTGATGGGCGGCGCGGTGTGTGCCAACATCGCCGTGGCCAATGCCTATGTCGCGGACATCACGCAGCCCAAGGATCGCGCCCGTAACTACGGCATGCTGGGGGCGATGTTCGGCATGGGTTTCATTCTGGGGCCGGTCACTGGTGGTTTGCTGGGCAACATGAACGTGCACTGGCCGTTCCTCCTGGCGGGTACGCTGTGCCTCGTCAACACCGTGTACGGCTTCTTCGTGCTGCCAGAGTCTTTGCCACAAGAACGTCGTCGTGCCGTCGACTGGGTGCGCGCCAATCCGTTCAGCGTGCTGTCTCGTCTGCGCAAGCTGCATGGTTTGGAACAACTGTTGTGGATTTTGGGCTTGTCGATCCTGGCCCAAGGCTGCTTGCATACCAGTTGGTTCCTGTACACCGAGTTCAAATTCGGCTGGACGCCCAAGGACAACGGCATTTCGTTGTTTGTGGTCGGCCTGATGGCTGTGCTGGTGCAGGGCGGTTTGCTGCGACAGATCCAAAAGCGCATGGCGCTGGACCGCATCGTGCGCATCGGCTTGGTGTCCGCGACGCTGGCGTACGCTGGTTACGGCTTGGTTCCAGTGGGTTGGCTGATGTATGTGGTCATCGTGGCCAATGTCTTTGGCTACATGGTTCAGCCTGGCTTGCAGAGCGTGGTGTCCAACTCGGTGGATCCCAGCCGCCAAGGCGAAGCCATGGGGGCCGTGTCATCGCTCAACAGCGTGGCCGCAGTTTTGGGCCCCATCCTCAGCGCACCGGTGCTGGCGACCGTGTCACATTACCCGCTTGGTGACTGGCGCATTGGTGCACCGTTCTATCTGTGTGCCACCATTCAGCTGGTGGCGGCCATCATCGGTTTCCGTTATTTCAGCCAGCCTCGTCATGCGGATGACGACACGCTGGTCGGGCGTGCGAGCGCCTGAGTTGTTTGCTGAATCAGCAGGCCTCGCATCCTCGCGTCAGACTTGATATCCAGAGAATTGACCATGCATGACAAGATCCTGATCCTCGATTTCGGCTCCCAGGTGACCCAACTGATCGCACGTCGCGTGCGCGAAGCCCACGTCTACTGCGAGATCCATCCCAACGACGTGTCGGATGACTTCATCAAGTCGTTCAACCCCAAGGGCATCATCCTGTCGGGCAGCCACGCCTCCACCTACGAAGACCACCAACTGCGTGCCCCGCAAGCCGTGTGGGACCTGGGCGTGCCCGTGATGGGTATCTGCTACGGCATGCAGACCATGGCCGTGCAATTGGGCGGCGAAGTGAGCTGGTCGGACACCCGCGAGTTCGGTTACGCCGAAGTACGCGCCCATGGTCACACCAAGCTGCTCGACGGCATTGCCGACTTCACCACCGCTGAAGGCCACGGCATGCTCAAGGTCTGGATGAGCCACGGTGACAAGGTCACCAAGCTGCCCGAGGGTTTCAAGCTGATGGCCTCGACCCCCAGCTGCCCGATCGCTGGCATGGCCAACGAAGAGAAGGGCTATTACGCGGTGCAGTTCCACCCCGAGGTCACGCACACGGTGCAGGGCCAAGCCATGCTCAACCGCTTTGTGCGTGAGATCGCTGGCTGTCAGGGCGACTGGATCATGGGCGACTACATCGAAGAGGCTGTGGCCAAGATCCGCGAGCAAGTCGGCGACGAGGAAGTCATCCTCGGCCTGTCCGGCGGCGTGGATTCGTCGGTCACAGCCGCGCTGAGTCACCGCGCCATCGGCGACCAACTCACCTGTGTGTTCGTGGACCACGGCCTGCTGCGCCTGAACGAAGGCGACATGGTCATGGACATGTTCGAGGGCAAGCTGCACGCCAAGGTGATTCGCGTGGATGCCTCTGAGCTGTTCCTGGGACAACTGGCGGGCGTGACCGATCCCGAGCGCAAGCGCAAGATCATTGGCGGCCTGTTTGTGGACGTGTTCAAGGCCGAAGCCGAAAAGCTCAAGGCCAGCGGCCAAGGCCACAAGGGCGCGACCTTCCTGGCGCAAGGCACCATCTACCCTGACGTGGTGGAGTCCGGCGGCACCAAGACCAAGAAGGCCACCACCATCAAGAGCCACCACAACGTGGGCGGCCTGCCAGAGCAACTCGGCCTGAAGCTGCTGGAGCCGTTGCGCGAGCTGTTCAAGGACGAAGTGCGCGAGCTGGGCGTGGCCCTGGGCCTGCCGCCCGAGATGGTCTACCGCCATCCCTTCCCAGGCCCCGGTCTGGGGGTTCGCATCCTGGGTGAGGTGAAGAAGGAATACGCCGACCTGCTGCGCCGCGCCGATGCCATCTTCATCGAAGAGTTGCGCAACACCATCGATCCGGAAACCGGCAAGAGCTGGTACGACCTGACCTCGCAAGCCTTCACGGTGTTCCTGCCGGTCAAGAGCGTGGGCGTGATGGGTGATGGCCGTACGTACGACTACGTCGTGGCCTTGCGCGCCGTCCAAACGTCTGACTTCATGACGGCCGATTGGGCTGAACTGCCCTACAGCATGCTCAAGCGCACCTCGGGTCGCATCATCAATGAAGTGCGCGGCATCAACCGCGTGACCTACGACGTGAGCTCCAAGCCGCCTGCAACGATCGAGTGGGAATGATTCTCAGAGGTGCCAAGGCGCCGCCGTAGACGGGTCCACGCCAGTGCGTGGGCCTTTTTCATGGGCGATGTACCTTCTGCTGCTTGCGACGGATCTTGCCTGGGCACACAGAGGCCTTGGCGGGCAGTCCCAATGCTTGGCGCGCCAAGGCGTCGGCCTCACCGTTGCGGTGGCGAGGCACCCAGGTCCATGTCACGCACTCGAACGTAGCCTGCACGGTTCTCGCGGCATCAATCAAACCAGCAAGACGCTGAATGGGCGCACAAACCCGGTTGCTCAGTTGCTCAACCACAATGCTGTTATCGCTGAACAGGTGGACGCTGGTGGCCCCTTGCTGCTGTGCGAACTGCATGGCGTGTATCGCCGCCTGGAACTCTGCCTCGTTGTTGCAGCCGGTGCCAGGCAAGGTGCACGCGTGGCGGTGCGTCTGACCATCTGGTGCCGTGGCGACGTAGCCTAGGCCCATCTTGCCGGGATTGGGATGAGCGCCGCCGTCGCAATGGATGACCCAGGCTTCGCTCGGTGGGGTAGGTCTGGCTGTCAATTTTCTGCGCCTTGAATGCGGGCTCGTTGCACAATCAACGCCGCCGATGGTGGCATATATTGAGATCCAATGTGGGATGCTCGCTGTGAGAGTGCGCGGGCATTGTTTTCTTGTACGAAAGGTGTGCCATGCGGGCATTCAGTTTGTTGTCGATTTTGATTGCATTGGTGATCGTTGGCGTGTTGGCGAAGAAGCAATTGAGCCATGTGCAAGGTGCGACGGATAGCAGTGGCGTTGCCTCGCCTCAATCGGCATCGGCGGCCCAATCGGTGCAGCACCATATTCAGAATGAGGTGAATGGTTTGATGCAGGAGCGCGCGTCGCAGGTAGATCGTGGCATGGCGGAGCGCCAGCAGTGATGGATGAGGCAAGCCTGCGCCAAGACGAGTTCGCCATGCGCATCGCGCTGGATCAGGCGCACAACGCGTGGTTGGCCGGAGAAGTCCCCGTTGGCGCCGTGATCATGCGCCATGGGCAGGTGATTGCCACGGGCTACAACCGTCCGATCACCACGCACGACCCAACGGCCCATGCAGAGATCGTGGCGCTTCGCCATGCATCGCAGTTGCTCGAAAACTATCGCCTGCCAGAGTGTGAGCTTTATGTGACCCTGGAGCCCTGTGCGATGTGTGCCATGGCATTGATGCACGCACGTTTCAAGCGAGTGGTGTTCGCAGCCATGGATCCCAAAACGGGTGTTGCAGGTTCGGTGATGGACCTGTTTGCCAATCGCCAGCTGAATCACCACACCCAGATCGTTGGGGGCGTTTTGGCAGAGCCAGCCAGTCAAGTGCTCAAGCAGTTCTTTGCGGAGCGCCGTGCTCAGATCAAGGCCGATCGGGATGCCAGAAAAGCGGCCGCAGCCCGACAGGCTCTGCACGGCATGGATGTCATCGAGGAGGACGAGTTCTTGCCGATTGCTCAGGTGATCGAGATACCGGGTGATTTGCCCGGCTGAGCAAGCCTTTGCTCAAGCCACGTGCGGGCAATAAAAAAGGGAGCCGCGAGGGCTCCCTTTTTGTTTGAGGCATGAATTACATGCCAGCGTAGTTCGGGCCACCGCCGCCTTCAGGCGTCACCCAGTTGATGTTCTGGGTGGGGTCCTTGATGTCGCAGGTCTTGCAGTGGACGCAGTTCTGCGCGTTGATTTGCAGGCGATCGGTGTTGTCTTCGTTCTTCACGAATTCATACACGCCGGCAGGGCAGTAGCGCTGCTCGGGGCCTGCGAACTTGGCCAGGTTGGTCTCCACGGGCACCGAAGCGTTCTTCAGTGTCAGGTGAGCAGGCTGGTGCTCATTGTGGTTGGTGTTGGACACGAACACCGAGCTCAGGCGATCGAAGGTGATCTTGCCATCGGGCTTCGGGTAGTCGATCTTGGCGCACTGTGCGGCGGGCAGCAGGCGAGTGTGATCGGCTTCGGTGCGATGGATGGTCCAAGGTGCGACCTTGATACCCAGCTTGGGCAGCAGCCATTGCTCGATGCCGGTCATGATCATGCCGACGTACATGCCCTTCTTGAACCACTGCTTGAAGTTCTTGGAGGTGTCCAGCTCTTCCTTCAGCCAGCTCTTTTCGAACGAGGCGGGGTAGGCGCTCAGCTCGTCGTTCTGGCGGCCAGCATTCACAGCGTCGAAGATGGCTTCGGCGCACAGCATGCCGGTCTTCATGGCGGCGTGCGAACCCTTGATGCGGGCAGCGTTCAGGAAGCCTGCGTCACAGCCCACCAGTGCACCACCGGGGAACACGACCTTGGGCAGCGACAGGATGCCGCCGGCCGTGATGGCGCGAGCACCATAGCTCAGGCGCTTGGCACCTTCCAGCAAAGGCTTGATGCTGGGGTGAGTCTTCCAACGCTGCATTTCCTCGAAAGGAGACAGCCAGGGGTTCTGATAGTCCAGACCGGTCACGAAGCCCAGGGTGACCTTGTTGTCTTCCAGGTGATACAGGAAGCCGCCACCGTAGGTTTGGGTGTCCATGGGCCAGCCGGCGGTGTGCACGACCAGACCAGGCTTGGCCTTGGCAGGATCGATTTCCCACAGTTCCTTGATACCGATGGCGTAGCTTTGTGGATCCTTGCCTTCGTCCAGCTTGAACTTGGCGATCAGTTGCTTGCCCAGATGGCCGCGCGCACCTTCAGCGAAGATGGTGTACTTGCCGTGCAGTTCCATGCCCAGCTGGAATTCGTCCGTGGGTTCGCCGTTCTTGTCGATGCCCAGGTTGCCGGTGGCCACACCCTTGACGGAGCCGTCTTCGTTGAACAGCACTTCAGCGGCTGCGAAGCCAGGGAAGATTTCCACGCCCAGGGCTTCAGCCTGTTGACCCAGCCAGCGCACCACATTACCCAGGCTGATGACGTAGTTGCCTTCGTTGTGGAAGTTGTTGGGGATCAAAGCCTGAGGCGTTGCGATGGCGCCAGTCTCGGTCAGCACCAGCACTTCGTCGGCCGTGACGGGTTGGTTCAGCGGAGCGCCCAGTTCCTTCCAGTTGGGGAACAGTTCGTTCATCGAGATCGGGTCCATCACGGCGCCCGACAGGATGTGCGCGCCAGGCTCAGAGCCCTTTTCCAGCACGACAACGTTGATTTCCTTGCCGGCCTTCTCAGCCAGTTGCTTCAGACGGATGGCAGTGGACAGACCAGCGGGGCCGGCACCGACGATCACGACGTCGTATTCCATCGACTCGCGGGGGCCAAACTGCTCAAGGATTTCCTGGGGCGTCATCGTGATTCCTTCTGTTCGGACAAAACAGGGTTCGGTTGTTTTGGATCAAAGGCGGGATTCTATGCGGGAAGTGCGACAAATTTTCGCAGAAAAAAGCACGACCGTTCGAAAATCGCCTGGATGGGCGGTCAGTTTTGATGCATGTCCTTGATCTGACTCCAATTCGATTCAGCCAGGGCACCGCCGTGCTAAGGTTGATGGGTTATTCAACCAGTCACTAGATTACACACATGAGCTACACCCTTGACCTGTCTGGCCGCGTTGCACTGATTACTGGCGCATCGAGTGGCCTGGGAACGCAGTTTGCCCGCACGTTGGCGAAGGCTGGTGCGGCGGTGGTGCTGGCGGGGCGCCGTGTGGAGCGCTTGAAGGACTTGCGTTCTGAAATCGAAGCCGAAGGCGGCGATGCGCACATTGTCGGCTTGGATGTGACAGACATCGACAGCATCAAATCTGCGGTGGCACACGCCGAAACTGAAGTGGGCCCGATCGATATCCTGATCAATAACTCCGGCGTGAGCACCACCGAGCGTTTGGTCGATGTGACGGAAGAGGGCTACGACCATGTGTTCAACACCAATACCAAGGGCGCATTTTTCGTTGCGCAGGAGGTCGCCAAGCGGATGTTGGCCCGTGCACGAGGCGCAGCTCCCGGCACATACACAGGCGGTCGCATCATCAACATTGCGTCGGCAGCGGGATTGCGGACCATGCCTCAAATCGGCGTCTACTGCATGAGCAAGGCTGCAGTCATTCACATGACCAAGGTGATGGCCGCCGAATGGGGCCGCTTTGGCATCACGACCAACGCGGTGTGCCCCGGTTACATCGACACGGAGATCAACCACCATCACTGGGAGACCGAGGCAGGTCAGAAGCTGATCAGCATGCTGCCCCGCAAACGTGTCGGTCAACCGAAGGATCTCGATGCGCTGGTGGTCATGTTGTGCTCGGCGCAAAGCGACTTCATCAATGGCGCAGTGATCTCCGCCGATGACGGTGTGGTTGCGGTCTGACCTGTTGTCCGTCGGCGTCAGCCTTGAAATGCGCGTTTGGAGCCGCATCTGAGGCTCCGGTGCGCTTTTGCGCTTTGAATTCACGGTGACCCATGCGACTGGATATCCCTGAGCACAAGATCCTTGTGCACGAACTGAAACTCCCCATCATGTGGGGCGACATGGACGCGATCGGCCACGTCAACAACACGGTCTACTTCAAGTACATGGAGCAGGCTCGTGTGACTTGGATCGAGTCCATCAATGGCGAAATGGCCAACAAGCCTGACGGCCCGGTCATTGCCAATGCGTTTTTCAACTTTTACCGCCCGCTTGTCTTCCCCGGCGAGTTGGTGGTGAAGTTGTATGTCTCTCATCCGGGGCGTACCAGCATCGACACCTTTGTCACCATTGAGCGCACAGACGAGCCTGGCTCGCCATATGCCGCTGGTGGCGCCACGTTGGTCTGGATCAGTAACACCGATGGTCGTCCCGTGCCATTGCCAGCGCCGATTCGGGCGCTGGAGGGGGCGATGCAGTCCCTGCCCGGGCGTGAGCAACCTCCCGCATTGCCTGAAAAGTGATGGATTGCTGACGTATACGTCACCCTGAGGCAAGGGTAAAACAACACTTGGGGCATTTACCGCCCCCCTAAAGACGCGCTCAGTGCAAGCTGGCGCGTCTTTTGCGTTGAATTCGCTGGATTTGCGCGCACACTCCGGTGTACGCTTTCCATGCTGCAGTGCAGCGAAGAATCGCTTTTGCCAAGGAGTGAGTGGATGAACAAGGTCTATCCCGACGCTGCCAGTGCGTTGGCTGGGATTGTCAAAGACGGGCAATTGCTCGCGGTGGGGGGCTTCGGCCTGTGCGGTATTCCGGAAGCGCTGATTGACGCCTTGCAGGCGTCGGGCGTCAAGGATCTGACCGTCATCTCCAACAATGCCGGCGTCGACGGTTTTGGTCTGGGGAAGCTGCTGAACACCCGTCAGATCAAGAAAATGATCTCCAGCTACGTGGGCGAAAACAAGGAGTTTGAGCGCCAGTATCTGGCCGGAGAACTGGAGTTGGAATTCACACCACAAGGCACCCTGGCTGAAAAACTGCGTGCAGGTGGTGCGGGCATTCCGGCCTTCTTCACCAAGACTGGCGTGGGCACCATCGTGGCCGAAGGCAAGGAAACCCGCGAATTCGACGGCGAGGTGTACGTCATGGAGCGTGCCTTGCTGCCCGAAGTCGCCTTGGTCAAAGCTTGGAAGGCTGACAAATCGGGCAACCTCATCTTTCGCCGCACGGCGCGCAACTTCAACCCGGCAGCCGCCATGGCAGGCAAGATCACGGTGGTGGAGGTGGAGCAAATCGTGGAGATTGGTGAGATCGATCCCGATGCCGTGCACCTGCCTGGGATCTACGTGCACCGCATCGTGCACAACCCCACGCCAGAAAAGCGCATTGAAAAGCGCACCCTTCGTGAAACTGCAGGAGCCTGATCATGCCTTGGACCCATGACGAAATGGCGGCCCGTGCCGCACAGGAACTGGAAGACGGTTTCTACGTGAACTTGGGGATTGGTCTGCCGACACTGGTGGCCAACCATGTGCGTCCGGACATCGATGTGTGGCTGCAGTCCGAGAACGGCATGCTGGGCATTGGCCCGTTTCCGACCGAGGCAGAGGTCGATGCAGACTTGATCAATGCGGGCAAGCAGACCGTGACCTGTCTGCCAGGCTCGTCGATCTTCGGTTCTCACGAGAGCTTTGCGATGATCCGCGGCGGCAAGATCAACTTGTCGATTCTGGGCGCGATGCAGGTGTCCGAGAAGGGCGATCTGGCCAACTGGATGATCCCGGGCAAGATGGTCAAAGGCATGGGCGGCGCCATGGACTTGGTGGCCGGCGTCAAGCGCGTGGTGGTCTTGATGGAGCACAGCGCCAAGAACGGTGAGCACAAGCTGCTGCAGAAGTGCACGCTGCCGCTGACCGGTTTGGGTGTGGTTGATCGCATCATCACCGAACTGTGTGTGCTGGACGTGACCCCATCGGGCTTCCGTTGCGTAGAGATTGCTGAAGGCGTGACCGAAGAAGAGATCCGCATGAAGACGGGCGCGCACGTCGAGTTCGCCTTGCAGGTTGCTTGACGGCTTCGTGCTGCCTGCAACAAGGCCGCCTCAGGGCGGCTTTTTCATGGGCGTTTGAGACAATCGAAGCATGATGTGGCTGAACTGGATTTTGTCGGGTTTGATCGTGTTGCTGCTGTTGTGGCTGGTCTTGCGTCCGCAGCGCGACGTTACGGAAGCGTTGCAACAGCGCCTGGATGATTTGCAGGATCAACAACACCGCTTGCTGGAACTTCAGGGCAACTCCTTGCGGGACGATGTGGCGCGCCAGGCCGCGCTGACGCGGCAGGAGTTGACGCAAGCCCTGAGCCTGTTTCAGCAAACGGTGCTGGCGCAACAGGGCGAGTCGACGCGTACGCACAACGAGCAGATGGCACGTTTGCACCAGGTCGTCGAACAGCGTTTGCGGGCCTTGCAGGCTGACAACGAGCAGAAGCTGGAGCAGATGCGGCAAACCGTCGATGAAAAGCTGCATGCCACGCTGGAAGCTCGACTGGGTGAAAGCTTCAAGCAGGTGGCCGAGCGCCTGGAACAGGTTCACCGAGGCTTGGGCGACATGCAGCGACTGGCCAGTGATGTCGGCTCACTGAACCGTGTGCTCAATAACGTCAAAACCAGAGGGATCTTTGGTGAGGTGCAGTTGGCTGGGCTGTTGGAGCAGGTGTTCACCCCTGAGCAATATGCTGTCAACGTCGAGACGGTGCCGGGCAGCGGTGCGCGTGTCGAATTTGCGATTCGCTTGCCGGGGCAGGGCGGGGCTGAGCAGGCACCGGTTTGGTTGCCCATTGACGCCAAGTTTCCTCGCGAAGACTACGACCGATTGCTGGATGCGCAAGACCGGGCTGACGCCGTTGGCGTCGAACAGGCGGCCAAGGCACTGGAGGCGCGCTTGCGCAGTGAAGCTCGCAGCATTCACGAGAAGTACCTTGCCCCTCCGCACACCGCTGAGTTTGCGATCCTGTTCGTGCCCACCGAAGGCTTGTACGCCGAAGCACTTCGACGCCCTGGTTTGGTTGAGGCCCTGCAGCGGGAGTGTCGCGTGATGCTGGCTGGCCCGACTACTTTGTTGGCAACGCTGAACAGCTTGCAGATGGGGTTCCGGACCTTGGCGCTGGAAAAACGGTCAAGTGAGGTGTGGCAGGTTCTGGGGGCGGTCAAGACCGAGTTCGCCAAGTTCGGTGAGGTGCTGGCTCGTACTCGCAAGAAGCTTGATGAGGCCAGTAACACCATCTCCAGCGTCGAAACACGCACCCGCGTGATGGGGCGCGCGCTCAAGCAGGTGGAAGCCATGCCTGAGCAGCAAGCGCAAACGCTGCTTCCGGGCGTCTTGTCCTTGGGCGACGACGAGAGTTAAACCTTGGCGCCAGCCGCCAACGCACGGTCGCGCTGCTGAATGAGGTCGTGATTGCCTGGCAGTTGGGCGCTTTGGGTCGGCCATCCCTGAAGGTGGGTTTCGACCAATTTGGTCAACGCACGAATCCAGTCAGCGCGGTCATTCAGACAGGGGATGTAATGGAATGCCTGCCCACCGTTAGACAGGAATGCCTGCTTACCCTCCATGGCGATTTCTTCCAGGGTTTCAATGCAATCTGCAACGAAACCTGGGCAGATGACGTCCACGCGTTTGATGCCGGCTTTCGCCAACTGCTTGAGTGTCGGCTCTGTGTAAGGCTCCAGCCACTTGGCCTTGCCAAAACGGCTTTGGAATGTCACCACATATTGCTCTGAGGTCAGGCCCAGGCGTTCGGCAACCAGTCGCCCCGTCTTCAGGCACTCGCAGTGGTATGGGTCACCCAGTTCAAGCGTACGCTGAGGCATGCCGTGGAAGCTCATGACCAATTTGTCGGCTTGCCCATTGGCTTGCCAGTGTTCGCGCACGGAGCCTGCCAAAGCATCGATGTAGGCCATGTCATCGTGGAAGCGACCGATGTAGCGTAGCTCTGGCAAGGCACGAATGTTTCGCCCCCAGCTGAAAACCTCATCCATGACGCTGGCTGTGGTCGCGCCAGAGTACTGTGGATACATCGGGACCACCAAAATCCTGTTGCAGCCCTGCGCTTTGAGCTTGTCGAGTGTCTGCGCGATGGATGGCGTTCCGTAGCGCATGGCGTGCTCGACGACAACGTGGTGACCCGCTTCGCCGATGAAGCCTTGCAGCAACGTCGTTTGTTTTTCTGTCCAGACCCGAAGCGGGGATCCCTCATGCGTCCAGATGCTGGCGTACTTCTCTGCAGACTTCGCAGGGCGCACACGCAGGATGATGCCGTGAAGAATCACCTTCCAGACCAGTGGCGGAATTTCGACCACACGCGGGTCGCTCAGGAACTGCGCCAAATAGCGGCGCAGTGCCGATGGCGTCGGTGCATCGGGCGTGCCGAGATTGACCAGCAGCACACCAGTGCGTGGCAATTGGCCGTGTTTGTAGGCGGGCTCTTTGGCGAAACTCATGTGATCGTAGGGCTGTCACCCTTGTCGGCCAAGCGGCACAACTCGTTGGTGACGGTCATGATGTCAATCGGCTTGGTCCAGTAGCCCGTGAAGCCGGCATCCTTGGCCTTGGCGATGTCTTCGGGCATGGCGTCTGCGGAACACATGTAGGCAGGCACGCTTTCCAGACCAGGAATTTTTCTCAAGCTGGCCAGCACCTCAAAGCCTGTCATGCCGGGCAAATGCGCATCCAGGACGAGCACCTCCGGCATCCAGCGACGGGACAGTGCGATCGCGCTTTCTCCGTCTTCCGCAATTTCGAGCTGAAGCTGTTCGTAGGGGCGGAGGGCCTCTTCGAACAACATTGCATTGATGCGGTTATCCTCAACATAGAGGACCCGCAGCGGCGCCTTGACAACAGCCGAATCGGTGGGAGACAAAGGGGCGGACATGAGTGGTGCAAACAAGCTATCAGCTGGTGCTGTAGCGTAGTCGGTATCAGAGTCAGGCAACAAAGAGGGTTGAATCACCAGTGGCAGGTTGATGTTGACGCATGTCCCTGCTCCTAACTGGCTTTGGATGTCCAACTGACCACCCATGGCTTCGACCAGCGAGCGTGTAATGATAAGACCCAGCCCTGTGCCTTCGATGCTGGATGTCTCTTTTCCAAGTCGTTCGAAGGGTTGGAAGAGCTTGGACAGTTGTGCTTCACTCATCCCTGTGCCAGTGTCTTGAATCCGCAGGATCAGACGACTGTCGTCCATCAAGGGACTAGCGCTGAAGGTGACACGGCCTCCGGCACGGTTGTACTTGATTGCATTGGAGGCCAGGTTCATGATCACCTGACTCAAACGCTGCCGATCCGCCTGGACATACCAGCGCCAATCCAGATCGGGTACCAACTGAACCTCGCGTTGATCTGCCAGTGGATTCAGCATGCTGATGCAGCGCAGCACAATCTCACGCAAGCAGAGGTCTTCCGGGTGGAAGGTGAGCATGCCGGTCTCCACCTGCTGGAGGTCCAGTACATCGTTCACAAGACAGGTGAGGTGGCGTGCTGCGTGCAGAATTTGTCGAACGTAGTTCGTTTGTTCTCTTGCCGCACCTTGTTTGGCCATATGGAGCCGCAGCAATTGTGCGAATCCGCTCACTGCGTTCAGTGGCGTTCGCATCTCATGGCTCATACGCGACAGAAACTCGCTCTTGGCCGTGCTTGCAGCCTCTGCCGCATGCTTTTCTCTGAGGCTATGCTCGGCGTGCTTGACGGGCGAAATGTCCGAGAGCGTGCCCACCATACGCTGCGGGGCACCGTATGCATCTCGGCTGACGACTTTCCCGCGCGACAGCGCATGCAGGTAGTGTCCGTCCCGATGAGCAATGCGGAACTCCATCTGATGGATGCCATGCCCCTCCGCGGCGTAACGAATGAAGCTGTCTCGAACGCGCTCCTGATCATCCGGGTGGACTCTGCTGAGGTACTCCTCTGCCAGCGGTTGCACATCGTGATCCTGGTAGCCCAGCATGGCCTTCCAGCGGGGGGAGTAGAACACTTCGCCGGTGGTGATGTTCCAGTCCCAAACGCCGTCGCCGGCACCTTCCAGCGCAAACTTCCAACGCTCCTCACTGATCGCCAGTTCTTGCAGTGCACGGTGTTCCAGCGTGATGTCGCGGAAAGATGCCATGGCCGCGAAGGGCGGTTCGTCTGGTCCGACGCGCAAGACGTTGCTTGACATCTGAATCCAGATGACTTGTCCATCGCCTCGTCGCATGGGCAGGATGCGGTCGACCACTCGCTCGCCGGTGTGAATGGCTTCGTAAACAGGCCATTGTTCAATCGGAAGGGGGTTAACCAAGTCTGGTGCCAGCAAATGCAGCTCGCTGAGTTGCAGGGGCGGCTCAGTTGGCGATGACGGTACCCTGACGCCCAGCATGCGGCTGGCAACGGGGTTCAGGGTCAAGATATGCCCCATCAGATCCACAATGAGCAATCCGTCGCTGATCGTGGATGCCACGGATCGGTAGAGCTCTTCACTGACTCGCAGCTTGTCTTCCGACTCCTTCTTGTCGGTGATGTCCCGAGTGAGGAACAGAATCTCTCCATGAGGCATGGGGGTCATGCGTGCCTCGAAGTGGCGCAAGACACCGTCACGTGTCTCAAGCTGGTATTCGAGTTCTTGAGGCGTGTTCATCTCGCGCAGGCGCTTGATGGCTCCCCCCTGTAGTGCAGCGACCTCGTAGGGCAGGTGAATGCCAACGGGGCGCCCCCGAAGCTCCTCCATGGGCCGAACTAGCATGGGGTGACCTTCGTGCCCGTCACCGTAGCACCCATGTCGGTCAATCACAAACCACAGGTCAGGCAACGCCGAGAGAACGGCACGCAGGTGTGCATCCTTGTCGCGCAACGCTCTCTCTTGTGCTGCCAGTTGAAGGGTGGCCTCTTTGCGCTCGGTGATGTCCATCACGCAATGAACGGTGTTGCCGTCGGCAAGGCGCTGATCTTGCAGCAGCATCCAGCGGTTTCTGAAACGCACTTCGGTGGCGACGCCCTGGCCCACCAAGCCCATGCGCCACTGAACAAACGCTTCTTCACGTCCCACCGCATCGGGGTAAGTACCTTCGTTGACCAGGCGTCGAAGCATGCGCTCCCAGTTTGGGTGCTCGGCATCCCAGGCGCTGCCGGCCCATGCTTTCCAGCGGTCATTGGCAAGCACGACGTTGCGGTCTTTGTCGGCGATCATGACGCTGAAGTCAAACGCCTCCATCGCCTGTCGCAGAAGTAGATCCGCACGCCTGGCGTGTTGCTCCGCCAGCACCTGCTTGGTCACATTGCGGCAGGCGCCGCGATACCCCATGAAGTCGCCTTTGCTGTTGAACACAGGGCTGCCACTGGCACTGACGATGAGCCGCCCATGAGGCGTTTCACGCTCACCGATGGCATCCAGAAACGGTGCGCGGTGACGGACGGCCTGGCGAAGCTGATCCCAGGATGCCTGTGTCTCGTCTTCACGGTGGTCGTAGACCGCGCCTGCAGGGGTCCCTAGTTCCAGCTGAGGATCCAGCCCGGTGTGCTGCTGAAAGCTGTCTGAAATCCAAGTAAGGTGGCCTTCGCTGTCGGTCTCCCACAACCAGTCGCTACCCGCATGGCTGGCAGTCCGGACGCGCGCGGCCATTTTTCGGGCACGCTGTCGATGGAGTTCTGCCTCGATCAGGGTTTGTGCACTGAGCGCAATGTCTTCCAAAGCGAGCAGATCGCTGGGCGACCAACCTCGGGCATCGGTGCTCAACGCAACGACACATCCAATACAAACGCCCTCGACAAACAGAGGGGCTCGCACGCAGGATTGGAACGTTGCAAATGGGGCGCAGGGGTGCTTGGGCTGCCACGATGGCGTTTTGGCAAGCCCATCCATGATCAGCGTGGAGCTGATGACTGCCGAGGTGTCAAACGGCGCATCGCCTAAGGGTACGACGTGTTCGGGCCAGCCTTGCGCCGCGATGGTGTGTGCACAAGCTTGGTCGATGGCACAAATGACGGCAGCTTGGCAGGACAGTGTTCGCGTGGCCAGCCTGGCCAGGGCCTGAAATGCAACTGGTGCTTCACTGCCTTCTAACAGGCGCGTGTCCTGCAGGATCGCGAGACGCTGTTGCTCAAGAGACAGAGGTACAGAAATTGTCATGCGCTCGTCGCGTGCGAATCAGCGTGTTGACGCTAATCCGGACTGCATGACTTGGCGAGCATCAGCTTCACTGAGGTCGTGTGTCGGAGAAGCTCAGCACTTCAAAATGGATTTGGGTGCCGCTGGGGTCTGAGGGTGGGGCACCCAGGCAAATGATGCCACTGCCATGCAGTGTACAAGTGCCTCGACGCAGCGTGAGTACTTGATCGTCGTGATCGAATTTGACGTGCGTGCCGTTGTAACTGAGGTCTGACAGGTATATCTGGCCGCTGTGCGATTCAATGCGTGCATGGGAGCGCGATGCGCGTGAGTCACTAACGCAAAAGTGTGCCTGCGGGCTGCGGCCCAACACCAGCGGCATGGCCGACGTGGGGAAGACGCGTTCCGTGCCCAGCCAAGTGAGTCGAACACCGTCTGGCATGTCGGATGGCAGGGCATCCATCATCATGGTGGACATGGTGTCGCCGAAGCGGCGATTCTCCATGCGCAGCACGGAAACGGGCTCTTTGCGGCCGCGAAGATGGAGCTTGTCAATGCTGCGGAAGAGATCCAATTGCTCGGCAGGCAACTGGTGGAGCAACTGTGCCGTGGTGAGCGTTTCGTTGTCGCCGGCAAGGTCAATCAGGCGGGCAGCCACGTTGACTGCGTCGCCAAAGCAATCGCCGTCCACTTCAACCATCTCGCCCCAAGCAATCGCAACCTTGAGCTTGATGGCTGGTGCCTTGGTGGGCAGCCCTTCTCCGACCGGGGCAATTTTTTCAAGGGAGTCCTGAAGTTCGGTCGCCGAAGCCACGACACGCTCGGCATCGTCAAATACGGCCATCAGGCCGTCACCCAAGGTCTTGACCACCCGGCCGCCGCCACGCACGATGATCTGCCCCAGCATGGCCAAACTGTGCGTCACCACGGTCGCCGCTTCCTTGTTGCCAAGCTTCAGATAGAGAGCGGTACTGCCTCTCAAGTCGGCAAACAGAATCGCTCGTTCGGTGGTTTGGGCCATCGCGCTAGACGAACACTTAGGTGGACTCAGATGTGTGATGAATTGCACACCTTGCTCTGGTGCCATTATGTCTGTTTCGGACATGAAAAACCCGGCGCGAAGGCCGGGTTGTGTGGTCATGTCGACACAGGGCTTACGTGAAGCTCAGGGTCACAGGTTGTCCAGATAGGTCCGCAGCTTGTCCGAGCGGCTGGGGTGCTTCAGCTTGCGGATGGCCTTGGCTTCGATCTGGCGGATGCGTTCGCGGGTGACGTCGAACTGCTTGCCGACTTCTTCCAGCGTGTGGTCGGTCGACATTTCGATACCGAAGCGCATGCGCAGCACCTTGGCTTCGCGTGGGGTCAGGCTGTCGAGAATGTCCTTCACCACGTCGCGCAGACCGGCTTGCATCGCAGCTTCGATCGGGGCGGTGTTGTTGGTGTCCTCGATGAAATCGCCCAGATGGCTGTCGTCGTCGTCCCCGATCGGCGTTTCCATGGAGATCGGCTCTTTGGCGATCTTCATGATCTTGCGGACCTTGTCCTCCGGCATTTCCATCTTGGCAGCCAGGGTTGGGGCATCGGGTTCGAAGCCGAATTCCTGCAAGTGTTGGCGCGAGATGCGGTTCATCTTGTTGATCGTTTCGATCATGTGAACCGGGATACGGATGGTGCGGGCCTGGTCAGCGATCGAGCGCGTGATGGCCTGACGGATCCACCAGGTGGCGTAGGTCGAGAACTTGTAGCCGCGACGGTATTCGAACTTGTCCACCGCCTTCATGAGGCCAATGTTGCCTTCCTGGATCAGATCCAGGAACTGCAGGCCACGGTTGGTGTACTTCTTCGCAATCGAAATCACCAGACGCAAGTTGGCCTCGATCATCTCCTTCTTCGCATCACGAGAGGCCTTTTCGCCTTCGTTCATGCGCTTGTTGATGGTCTTGAGGTCATCAATGGGCACCACGGCCTTGGCCTGCAGGTCGATCAGCTTTTGCTGCAGTTCCTGAATGGCGGGCAGGCTGCGGCCCATCACGGCGGAATAGGCCTTGCCGGCTTGCGATTCCTTCACGGCCCAGTCCAGATTCAGGATGTTGGGCGGGAAGGTCTTGATGAACTGCTCTTGAGGCATGCCGCAACGGTCCACCACGATCTTGCGCAGTTCGCGTTCGTAGCGACGGACGTCGTCGACTTGTGAGCGCAACACGTCGCACAGGCGCTCAATGGTCTTGACGGTGAAGCGGATGGTCATCAGCTCGTGACTGATGGCGTCCTGGGCCTTGTTGTAAGGCGCAGACTTGTAGCCATCCTTCTCGAAGGACTTGGCCATCTTGTCAAAGTTGGCGCGCAGGGCGTCGAACTTGACCATGGCCTGGTTCTTCATTTCCTCGAGCTTCTTGCTCATGGCCTTGGAGCCACCGTTGCCGTCGTCGTCGTCCTCTTCGTCGAATTCGTCGAAGTCTTCTTCGGCCACGTAATCGTCGGCTTCGTCTTCGGCCACAAAGCCGTCCACGACATCGGAAATGGGCAGCTCACCGGCACGAATCTTGTCCGCCAGTGTCAGGATTTCGGCGATGGTGGTGGGCGAGGCCGAGATGGCCAGCATCATGGCCTGCAGACCGCCTTCGATGCGCTTGGCGATTTCGATTTCGCCTTCGCGGGTCAACAGTTCGACGGTACCCATTTCACGCATGTACATGCGGACAGGGTCGGTCGTACGGCCGAATTCGGAGTCCACGGTCGACAGCGCGGCTTCAGCGGCTTCTTCGGCTTCTTCTTCGGTCGCAGTGGCTTGAGCGCTGTTCGAAATCAGCAGCGTGGCCGCGTCAGGCGCTTGCTCGTAAACGGCCACGCCCATGTCGTTCAACATGGAGATGATGGCCTCGAGGATTTCAGCCTCGACGAGTTTTTCGGGCAAGTGGTCGTTGATTTCCTGATGGGTCAGGAAACCACGGGTCTTACCCATCTTGATCAGGGTTTTCAGGTCCTGACGACGCTTGTTGACTTCCTCTTCCGTCAACGTGGTGTCGTCAATGCCGAACTCACGCATCAGCGCACGCTCCTTGGCGCGCGAAACCTTCATGCGCAGGGGCTTGGCCTTGGGCTTGTCGTCGCCACCTTCGTCGCCGCCAGTGTCAGCTTCGCTGGTCTCGACCTCGCCTTCAAGATCGGCTTCGATGTCGGCGGCATCGTCTTCGTCAAAGGAAGCGGTCTTCTTGGCGGCCTTCTTGGCTGCGGGCTTGTCTTCGCCAGCGGCGGCGGCCTTGGGCTTGCGACCACGCTTCTTGGGTTCAGCGGCGACGGCTTCAACAGTGTCGGCTTCCACGGCCTTGGCGGCACGGGCCTTCGTGGCCTTCTTTTCGGTCACGTCGGCATCGGTAGTGGCTGTCGTCACAGCGGATTTCGCGGCTTTTTTCGCGGTCATGCGCTTCCTCGAGAGAGATTGCAGGGGGCTTGTCGAACCCTCCATTATCGCCGAAGCGAAGGAGGGCGTCAAAAAGGGTGTTGTCGGACTGCCGCCAATTCTTATCCGGAAATGGGGCGACTCTGACTGATTTCAAGTTTCATTTGGTTTGTCTGGCGAATCAGCTCGATCTTTCGTGCTTCAGCGGCCTCGGAGAGTTCATCGCCAGATTGAAGCAGCATCTTGAGCTCTTCTTGCAGGGCGACCAATTCGAGCGGGCGGATGAGGCCGATCAGGCTCTCCACCGTGTCTTTGTCGTCCGGTACGTCATGAAAGTGGGCGATGCGTCGTGCCAGTGCCTGAAAGTGTCCTGACTCGCCGGGATGCTCGGGGTCCTCGGTGTCGCCCTTCATCATTCGGGTCAGTGACTCGGTGTCGATGAGCCCTTGGTCGAGCAGAAGGCGGTCCAGCCAGCGGAAAAAGTCGCCATAGGGCGCCGGTTGATCGCAAAGCAGGTCATGCGTGGATGCGGGCAAGTGCTCCCAGAACGCGCTGTTGGCAACCAGTGCCCAGACAATGCGATCGAGGGGGGTGGCGGCCTGAGGCGGTGGCCTGACCGCAGCCGGCGTGCCGCGACTTTGCCAGCGCGTGTTGCCACGTGGTTCCCAATTCTTTTTCCTGGGGCGCTTGGCGAAAGACGTTGAACTTTCTGGTGGGACGTAGGGGGCGACGTCCTGCTCCGAATACACATCGGCCCAGGCCTCATTCGTACCATCAGGTTCGAAGTGAGGAATGTGGCTGTCGTCGGGCGGGCCATCTACCCCCCAATCGGGGTTGGCGTTGTCGTCTTGCCGGCGTTCGCGTGTGCCTGCCCCACGCTCAGCGCGAAAGCCTCCGCCCGCCTGACGGGCCTGTTGCTGTGCGGCATGTTCGCTCAAACGTCTGCGAATCTCGTCTGGCGACGTTCTCGCGGTTTGGGCTAATTCGTCGGCAATCAGGCCTTGAAGTGCCCCTTCCGGGAATTGCGCCAAGAGCGGAACCGCTTGGACAAGCAGGCGTGCTCGGCCTTCGGCGCTGTCGAGGTCGCAGTCTGCGCTGGCGTGCTCGATCAGTTGCCGTGACAGCGGCACCGCCTTCTTGACGCATTCTTCAAACGCGGCTGGGCCATGCTCGCGAATGTAGCTGTCGGGGTCATGCTCTGCTGGCAAAAACAGAAAGCTGATGCGTCGTGTATCGGTGGCGTGTGGGAGGACCGCTTCCAGTGCGCGCCCCGCAGCACGTCTCCCCGCAGCATCCCCATCAAAGCTGAAGACCACTTGGTCTGTGAAGCGGAACAGCTTTTGTGCATGGTCGGCTGTGCAGGCTGTACCTAATGTGGCCACGGCATTGCCAAAGCCCCATTGCGCCAGTGCGACGACATCCATGTAGCCCTCGGTCACGATGGCGTAGCCCTTGTTGCGCAGCGCCGAGCGCCCCTCAAACAATCCGTAGAGCTCGCGCCCTTTGACGAAGACCGGCGTTTCGGGTGAATTCAGATACTTGGGCTCACCTTTATCCAGAACCCGTCCACCAAAGCCGATGACCTGGCCTTGCGGGTTGCGGATGGGAAACATGATCCGATCGCGGAACCTGTCATAGCGCTTGCCTTCTTCATCACCCGATTGCGCTTCGTGTGCGATGACCAGTCCGGATTCCACCAGGAGGGGATCGTCGTACTGTGGGAAGGCGCTGGCCAGACCGCGCCAACTGTCAGGGGCATAGCCCAGCGCGAAGCGCGCCGCGACTTCTCCCGTTAGTCCCCGCCCTTTGAGGTAGGCAATCGCGCGTGGGCTCTTTTTCAGTTGCTGCTTCCAGTGCTGTGCAGCCTTGGCCATCACATCGGTCAGTGACGCCTGCTTTTCCCTGACTTGCTTTTGGCGGTCCCGCTCCTGAGGGCTGATGTTGTCATCCGGAACCTGCATGCCCTGCATTTGGGCCAGATCCTTGATGGCATCCACAAAGCCCAGCCCTCCGTACTCCATCAAAAAGCCGAGCGCGTTGCCATGCACGCCGCAACCAAAGCAGTGATAAGTCTGGCGGGAGGGGCTGACGATGAAACTGGGGGTCTTCTCGCCGTGGAAGGGGCACAGTCCCTTGAAGTTGATGCCTGCCTTTTTCAGGGTGACGTACCGACCCACGATGTCGGCGACATCGGTGCGAGCGAGCAGATCCTGAATGAACGACTGCGGAATCACGTCAAGAGCGAGAAATTCGAAAGGGCGGGGAGAGAGTACAACGGCCCCGGCGCTGTGACACGACGGGGCCGTTGGGGTCAGCCAAAGTCAGGCTGAGCGAAGCTTACTGCGAGAGAGCTTCCAGGGCGCGAGCCGTGATTTCGTCCACCGAACCCAAGCCGGCAATTTTGCGGTACTGAGGGGCAGCGGCGTCACCGGTCGACGCCCATTGGCCGTAGTAGTCCACCAGCGGACGGGTCTGTTGGTGGTAGACGTCCAGGCGCTTGCGAACGGTTTCTTCCTTGTCGTCGTCGCGCTGAACCAGATCCTCGCCTGTCGCGTCGTCCTTGCCGGCCACCTTGGGTGGGTTGAACACGACGTGGTAGGTGCGGCCGGAAGCCACGTGAACGCGACGACCGCTCATGCGCTCAATGATCGACGAGTCAGGTACGTCAATTTCCAGCACGAAGTCGATCTTTACGCCGGCCACCTTCATGGCTTCGGCTTGAGGGATGGTGCGGGGGAAACCGTCAAACAGGAAACCGTTGGCGCAATCGGCCTGAGCGATGCGTTCCTTGACGAGGCCAATGATGATGTCGTCGCTGACCAGACCGCCGGCGTCCATCACTTTCTTGGCAGCCAAGCCCAACTCCGTACCGGCCTTGATGGCAGCGCGCAGCATGTCACCGGTCGAAATTTGGGGGATGCCGTACTTCTCGCACAGGAATGCAGCTTGTGTGCCTTTTCCGGCGCCGGGTGCGCCCAACAGGATCAGTCTCATGTAAGTCCTCGGTATCCGATAGTGACTGAGCACATGTGGTCGCGCTCAGCTTTGCAAGCCTCGGAGGATAACATGCGCACCCCTTCGGTCGAGAGGGGGATGCGCCGGATGGTCATTTCTGGCCGGCGAAGTGTGCGCGCACCCGCTCCAGGTCCTCAGGCGTGTCGACACCTGCCCCTGGGGCATGTTGCGTAACGTGTACGGCGATTCGTTCTCCGTGCCACAGCACGCGAAGTTGCTCCAGTGACTCGATGGATTCCAGCGGGCTCACGGCCAAGGTCGGGTAGCGGCGCAAAAAACCTGCGCGGTAGCCGTAAATGCCGATGTGACGCAGCGGGGTGTGGGCGCCCTGTGGCGGCTGTCCTGCCGTAGGCGCATCGCGCCACCATGGAATGGGCGCACGGGAGAAATACAACGCACGCCCCTGAATATCGGTCACCACTTTCACCACATTGGGATTGGTGAAGTGTGCATCTGCCTCGATGGGGTGAGCAGCCGTGCTCACGACACAGTCTGGGCGTGCCTCCAGTTGATCGGCGCACGCGTTGATCAATTCGGGGTCAATCAGGGGCTCGTCGCCCTGAACGTTGACCACGGCATCTTGCCCATCCAGGCCGAGCAGCGTACAGGCTTCGGCCAGTCGGTCGCTGCCGTTAGGGTGGTCTGCGCGAGTCATGACGCAGGCAATCTCGTGGGCTTTGCAAGCGTCGTGGATGCGCTGGTCATCGGTGGCCACGACCACCTGTTTGGCACGACTGAGCGCGGCACGTTGTGCTACCCGGACCACCATGGGCAGGCCCGCGATGTCCGCCAATGGCTTATCGGGGAGGCGGGTGGATGCGAGTCGCGCGGGGATCAGGACAGTGAAGTCCATGTCAAGCCTCCGGCGAAGCGGTGGGTGTGCTGGTCGAAACGATTTGATCGTTTTCATCAACAGTCAGGGCTTCGTTTTCCAGCATCAGCGGGATGCCGTCTCGGATCGGAAACGCGAGGCGATCAGCGCGGCAGATCAGGTGCTGACCTTGTGGTTGTCGATGCAAAGGGCCCTTGCAAACGGGGCAAACCAGGAGTTCTGCTAGGCGGGTGTCCATGTGATTCTCTGTCTAGTGTTGGCGGCGCAAACGTTGCGCACGGTCCAATGCCGCGTCCAGTTCGTGCCAGAAGCGGGCTTCAGGGCTGAAGTCTAGTGCCGCTACCCACACCTTTGTATGAGGCCGTGCCTGCGCCACATGCTGTGGGTCGAGCTTGACAGCGTCTTTTTCGGTCACGACCAGATGCCGGCATGCCAGCGGCCACGGCAAATCGCGGAGGTCTGCATGGTCTTCCAGGGGGATGCCCTGAACAAGGTAGCCCATTTGGGTCAATGCATCAAAAAAACGCTGGGGTTGCGCAATGCCCGCCAATGCGTGCACCACAGGTGTCATCTGCGGGTCGAGCAATTCCGGAGATACGGCGGCACCCGACCACCAGGATTGAAGTGTCTGCAGCGGCTTGGTGCGTGTGCTGGCGACAAAACCCGGTAGTGTCGTGCTTGGTTGGCTGGCGTTGTAAAGCACGATGGGAGGCGTGCTGAGTTCACAGGTGGGTATCACCGAGATGGGCTCGCGCAGCGGGCCTGCGGGAAGCAGCCATCCGTTGCCTTGTCCGCGGGCATCGAATACCACGATCTCGATGTCACGCTTTAGCTTCAAGTGCTGTAGCCCGTCGTCGCACACCAGAACGTCGATTTCCGGGTGAGCCTGCAGGAGCTTGGCGCCCCCCTTGGCGCGATCGCGATCAATCAGGGTCGGCACACCTGTGCGTCGCCAGATCAGCATCGGTTCATCGCCTGTGGTGAGAGTATCCAGCTTGTGAGCAGACAACTCGTCCAACAGCACGCCGCCAAACTCAGCCGAGTTTGGCGCCTTGTAGCCGCGCGTCAGAACCCCTGGCCGAAGGCCTCTTGCCTGGAGGTGCTGCAAGAGTGCGATGGTGGTGGGCGTCTTGCCCGCACCCCCCGCAATTCGATTGCCGACCACGATGACCGGACGAGGGAGTCGTTGAGACTGTATGCAGCCGTTGGCGTACGCCCAGCGTCTGATGCTGACGAGTAGCCACAAGAGCAGCGCAACGGGGCTCAGCGCCCAGGCAATGGGCCCCCGAGTCAGCCAGGCTTGTGTCAAGCGCTGCGCCAAACCACTCATGGTGTTGAGTCTGCCTGTCCTTGCGTGGCAAAGGTCAGTTGAGTCAAGCCTACTCGGCGTGCCGCATCCATGACGTTGATGACACTTTGGTGTGTGGCCGCAGCGTCTGCAGAAATGACCACAATCGTTTTGTCGGCCCCCGCTGAGCGAGACAGTGCTGCAGCCAGCACATCGACGCTGCGCCCCTCCAGCAGTCGCTGGTTGACCACGTAACGACCATCAGCCGTGATCAGGACGAGCAGTTCTCTGGGACGAGAGTCAGCCGATTTGGCGTTGGCCGTCGGGAGATTGATCTTCAGTTCTGTCAAACGAGAGTACGTGGTCGTCAGCATCAGAAAGATGAGAATGACCAGTAGCACGTCGATGAACGGGATCAGATTGATCTCGGGTTCTTCGGGCTGAGTGCGCTTGCGGAAGTTCATCGCCATGGCTGCGTGCTCCAGCCAAGTTCAGCGGCGAGTGGATGTCAATCGCAGCAGATGCTGGACCAGACGCTCGGATGCTTGTTCCATTGCCAAGGTGTAGCTTTCAACCTTGGCTCGGAAATGTCGGTAGAACATCAGCGACGGAATGGCGACAATCAGACCGAACGCGGTGTTGTAAAGCGCGACCGAAATGCCATGCGCCAGATCTGCGGGATTGGCGCCGGTGGCACCACCGCCAGTCGACGTGGAGCCAAAGATCTCGATCATGCCGATTACCGTGCCGAGCAGGCCCATCAGCGGAGCAGCGCTGGCGATGGTGCCGAGCGCATTCAGATAAGCCTCCATGCGGTGAACGGCATCGCGCCCCGCAGTTTCGACGGCAGTTCGCAGGTTGGCTTCAGAGATGCGGTTGTCGGCAGCCACAGCACGCAAGCCTTGCGCGAGCACCAAGCCAAGAATCGAGTTCGCCGCGAGCTTATCGATGGTGTCGGCTGGCGGGACGTTTGTGCGGGCGACCGTCAGCACCTCGTCGACCAAGGTCGCGGGTACGACGCGGGCTTGACGCAAGCTCAAGAAACGTTCGACAACCAGCGCGAGCGCGACGATGGAGCACAAGACCAGCGGAATGATGGGCCAGCCAGCAGCTTGTAAGATCGACAGCAAAGAAGGACTCCCTGTGGGCGAGATCTGAACGGCACGGCCGGTACGTCAACATGAGTCCGGCCTGTAGGACCAAGCCTCAGATTATGGGCCTGAATTTCGTGTGCTGTGGGGTTTGTCACGCCTTGTCGCAAAACCAGTGTTTTCCCGAGGGCGCGTTCTGAAGTCATCCACTTTTTCTGTGGATAACTTTGTGGGTAAGACGGTTTTGCTGGGCGTTAGCCTAGGTGAAATCTGGATTTTGCTTTGTTTGCCTCATTTTTGAGCATTTGTTTTTCTATATAAATCAACCACTTACGACGATTAGCAAGCTGTGTGGCGTATTGATGCGCTGTGTGGCGACTGTCCTGAAATCTGTGGACTTGTTTGGTCGTGTTTGAGGGTGGCAAAGGGTAATTCGCTGTGTGGCAACGTGATCGTGAAGACTATTCGCCGCGTGTCTGGGGTGTCCAGGCGCTGGTTCAGGCCGTCGGTGACAGCTTGAGTGCGCGATTTGGTGGGTGTGTGGTGCGAGGTGAGATCAGTGGGTTCACCCGTGCCGCGAGTGGGCATGGCTACTTCACACTCAAAGACGAGCACGGGCAGGCAGCATTGAGATGTGCCATGTTTCGTCGGGCGCTGTCTCAAGTCGATTTCACGCCATCGGAGGGCATGCTGGTCGAGGTGCGGGGCAACTTGGCGGTTTACGAGGCGCGCGGCGAGTTGCAAATGGTGATCGAGTCCATGCGGCGTGCTGGTGCCGGGGCTATGTATGAGCAGTTCCTTCGTTTGAGGGCCAAGCTGGAAGCCGAAGGCCTGTTTGCATCCGAGCGCAAGCGTGCGATTCCTGCGTACCCCAGGCGTGTGGCGGTGGTGACATCTCTTGCCGCGGCCGCCTTGCGTGATGTGTTGACTGCTTTGGCGCGCCGAGCGCCTCACGTCGAGGTATGGATTTCGCCAACGTCAGTGCAGGGGGGGGAGGCACCTGCGCAGATCGTGTCAGCGTTGGCCAAAGTCGCCATGGCACACCATGCGGGGCAATCGATCGATGCGGTGCTTCTCGTGCGGGGCGGGGGAGCTCTGGAGGATCTGTGGTCCTTCAACGATGAGCGCGTGGTGCGCGCCGTAGCGGCCTGTGCGGTCCCGGTGATTTGTGGCGTTGGGCATGAGTCCGACGTGACGCTGGCTGACTTTGCTGCGGACTTGCGTGCGCCCACGCCGACTGCTGCGGCAGAGTTGGTCGCCAAAGATCGTGCGGAGCTGCTGAGCCAGCTGGATGGGTTGCAACGGCACATGACCCTTCGTGTTCAGCAGCGGCTGGACGCTGCAGCGCAGCGCCTGGATCAGGCTGCATTTCGCTTGAGTCGGCCTGCGCAAGTGCTGGGCAGGCAGCGGCAGCAATTGGCGTTGCTGGAGCACCGCCTGTTGGCGGCATGTCGTGATCGCGCGCGTTGGGCTGGGCAGAATCTTCCCGCACTCGACGCTCGCATGAAGCGATCGGTGGCCTTGACGCTGGAGCGTGCTGCGCGACAACTGCAGTCCAGTCATGAGCGCTTGGAGTCGCTGAGTCCTGCGCGTGTGCTAGAGCGAGGTTATGCGTGGCTGCAAAACGAGCAGGGACATCCTGTGGTCAGCGCCGCGGAGGTGGCGGTGGGGCAGCCTTTGCAGGGTGTTTTGCGCGATGGTGTGTTGCAGTTGAACGTCACCGGTGTAGAGATGTCCGGTTCGCGATAAGCCCCAGATCTGATCCGGATATGTCGAGTGCGATGGGGGCGTGTAAATTCCACATGCCTACAATCGACCGTCGATTCTTAACACCTATCAGGAACACTGCACCATGGCTCACACGCTTCCTCCTCTGCCGTACGCTCAAGACGCCCTGGCTCCTCACATCAGCAAGGAGACCTTTGAGTACCACTACGGTAAGCATCACCAAGCCTACGTCACCAACCTGAACAACCTGATCCCCGGTACGGAGTTCGAAGCCCTGTCGCTGGAAGAGATCGTCAAGAAGTCCAGCGGTGGCGTCTACAACAACGCCGCTCAGGTGTGGAACCACACTTTCTTCTGGAGCTGCATGAAGCCGAACGGCGGTGGCGCTCCTTCTGGCAAGCTGGCTGATGCCATCAACGCCAAGTTCGGCAGCTATGACGCGTTCAAGGAAGCCTTCACCAAGTCTGCTGTGGGCAACTTCGGCTCCGGCTGGACCTTCCTGGTGAAGAAGGCTGACGGTTCGGTGGACATCGCCAACTTCGGCCCCGCTGGCACGCCTCTGACCACTGGCGACACCGCGCTGCTGACCATCGACGTGTGGGAGCACGCTTACTACATCGACTACCGCAATGCCCGCCCCAAGTTCGTGGAAGTGTTCCTGAACAGCCTGGTGAACTGGGAATTTGCTGAGAAGAACTTCGGCTGATCGTCGCGTTTTTTCTCTCAGCACTGAAAGGCCGAGCACTGCTCGGCCTTTTGTTTTTTTGCTCGGCTTTTTTTGATTTTGCCTGTAATGGTGAATTTCCCTAGGTTTTGAGGATGGGCTCGAAAAATTGACACTTTGGGCGCGCAGGGCTGGATAACGGTGCTACAGTGACT
The DNA here is from genome assembly GCF_049317225.1 of Aquabacterium sp. GTDB lineage: Bacteria > Pseudomonadota > Gammaproteobacteria > Burkholderiales > Burkholderiaceae_C > Aquabacterium. The sequence goes on from NZ_JBMOIR010000008.1 coordinate 67,913, forward strand.
TCGTTTACGGCCCTTCCCGTCGCCCTTGCTGGATTTTGTTCTCGGCAGTCAGCAAGGCGGGTCCGCAATCCGCCAACCGGTCAAGCCGTGTCGCGGAAGGTTTTTAACCAGCCAATGTCCCAGGAAACCTGGGAGTGAGGTGAGCGAAATGATGCAGCAGTTCAGGTCGAATTCGTACCTGTTCGGGGGTAACGCCCCCTACGTTGAAGAGTTGTACGAGGCGTATCTCGACAACCCCGGTTCTGTGCCAGATAACTGGCGCGCCTACTTCGACGCCCTCCAGAACGTTCCCGCAACGGATGGCACCGATCATCGTGACGTGGCGCATGCGCCGGTTGTCGAGTCGTTTGCCCAGCGTGCCAAGGCCAATGCCTTCATGGTCAAGACCAGCTCCGCTGATCTGGCCGTGGCGCGTAAACAGGTGCACGTTCAATCTCTGATTGCTGCCTATCGCTTCCTCGGTTCCCGCTGGGCGGATCTGGATCCGCTCAAGCGTCAGGAACGCCCCAAGATTCCTGAACTGGAGCCTGCGTTCTACGATCTGAGCGAGTCCGACATGGACATCACGTTCAGCGCCACGAACACGTACTTCACCAAGGCTGAGCACATGACCCTGCGCGAAATCGTGCAGGCTCTGCGTGAAACCTACTGCGGCAGCATCGGCGCCGAGTTCATGCACATCACCGATCCAGGTGAAAAACGTTGGTGGCAAGAGCGTCTGGAATCCATTCGTTCCAAGCCCACATTCAGCGCCGAGAAGAAAAAGCACATCCTCGAGCGCCTGACTGCTGCCGAAGGTCTGGAGCGTTTCCTGCACACCAAGTATGTGGGGCAGAAACGCTTCTCTCTGGAGGGGGGTGAGTCGTTCATCGCGTCCATGGATGAACTGATCCAGCGCGCTGGCGAAAGCGGCGTGCAGGAAATCGTGATTGGCATGGCCCACCGTGGTCGCCTGAACGTGCTGGTCAACACCCTGGGTAAGCAGCCCAAGGATCTGTTTTCCGAGTTCGAGCACACAGCACCCGAGCACCTTCCCGCCGGTGACGTGAAGTACCACCAAGGCTTCTCGTCTGACGTGTCGACAGCCGGTGGCCCAGTTCACTTGTCGCTGTCGTTCAACCCGTCTCACCTGGAAATCGTGAATCCGGTGATCGAGGGGTCGGTCAAAGCGCGTATGGATCGCCGTGGCGACACCAAGGGCTCGCAAGTGTTGCCGGTGCAGGTGCACGGTGACGCTGCCTTCGCAGGGCAGGGCGTTGTCATGGAAACGCTGGCACTGGCCCAGACCCGTGGCTACTACACGGGCGGCACGGTGCACATCGTGATCAACAACCAGATCGGTTTCACGACCTCTGATCCACGCGATACCCGCTCGACGCTGTATTGCTCTGACGTGGTCAAGATGATCGAAGCCCCTGTGCTGCACGTGAACGGCGATGATCCGGAAGCCGTCGTGCTGTGCACGCAGCTGGCCATGGACTACCGTCAGCAGTTCAACAAGGACGTGGTGGTGGACATCGTCTGCTTCCGCAAGCTGGGCCACAACGAGCAGGATACGCCTGCCATGACCCAGCCGCTGATGTACAAGAAGATCGGTCAGCACCCTGGCACCCGCAAGGTCTATGGCGACCGCTTGGTGGCCGGTGGCTCGATGCCTGCCGATGGCCCTGACCAGTTGGTCAAGGAGTACCGTGCGGCGATGGAAGCCGGTAAGCACACGGTCGATCCTGTGCTGACCAACTTCAAGAGCAAGTACGCGGTGGACTGGACGCCCTTCCTGAACAAGAAGTGGACCGACTCGGCTGACACCGCTTTGCCACTGGCGGAGTTCCGTCGTCTGGCTGAGCGCATCACGACCATTCCCGCCAACTTCAAGCCCCATCCTCTGGTGCAGAAGGTCATTGACGACCGCGCTGCCATGGGCCGTGGCGAGATCAATGTGGACTGGGGCATGGGCGAACACATGGCCTTTGCCTCGCTGGTGGCTTCGGGCTATCCGGTGCGTCTGTCGGGTGAAGACTGCGGTCGCGGTACTTTCACCCACCGTCATGCCGTGCTGCACGATCAGAACCGTGAAAAGTTCGACGAAGGCACGTTTGTGCCACTGCAACACATCGGTGAGAACCAGGCCCCGTTTGTGGTCATCGACTCCATCCTGTCTGAAGAGGCTGTGCTGGGCTTTGAGTACGGCTACGCCGGCTCTGACCCCAACAGCCTGGTGATCTGGGAGGCGCAGTTCGGCGACTTCGTCAACGGCGCACAGGTGGTGATTGACCAGTTCATCGCCTCGGGTGAAGTGAAGTGGGGTCGTGCCAATGGTCTGACCCTGATGCTGCCGCACGGCTACGAAGGTCAGGGCCCCGAGCACAGCTCGGCTCGCCTGGAGCGCTTCATGCAGCTGGCCGCTGACAACAACATGCAGATCGTGCAGCCCACCTCGGCCAGCCAGATCTTCCACGTGTTGCGTCGTCAGATGGTGCGTCAGTTCCGCAAGCCTCTGGTGCTGATGACACCGAAGTCCTTGCTGCGTAACAAGGACGCGACTTCGCCACTGAACGAGTTCACCCGCGGTGAATTCCGCACCGTGATCGGTGAGGTGGACGAGAGCATCGATAACAGCAAGGTCAAGCGCGTGGTCTGCTGCTCTGGCAAGGTCTATTACGACCTGGTCAAGAAGCGTGCAGAGAAGAAGGCCACCGACACGGCCATCATCCGTGTTGAGCAGCTCTATCCGTTCCCTCACAAGGCTTTCGCGGCCGAACTGAAGAAGTATCCGAACCTTGCCGAGTTCGTGTGGTGTCAGGACGAACCTCAGAACCAAGGTGCTTGGTTCTTCGTGCAGCACTACATCCACGAGAACATGGCCGATGGTCAGAAGCTGGGTTATGCCGGTCGTCCGGCATCCGCTTCGCCGGCAGTGGGTTACGCCCACTTGCACCAGGACCAGCAAAAAGCACTGCTGGACCAGGCATTCGCCAAGCTCAAGGGCTTCGTTCTGAACAAGTAAGGTTTAGGCGATCGCGGCTCGCCGGTGTGGCGCCGAGTTCATCTGCTCGATTGACGTAGGTGGGCGCCCCGGCAGACCGAGCTGCGATCGCAACAGGAGATACACATCATGGCAATCATTGACGTCAAGGTTCCTCAGTTGTCTGAGTCGGTGGCAGAAGCCACCCTGTTGCAGTGGAAGAAAAAGCCTGGAGAGGCCATCGCTGCGGACGAAATCCTCATCGAGATCGAAACCGACAAGGTCGTTCTGGAAGTGCCCGCACCTAGCGCCGGTGTGCTGGCCGAGTTGGTGGTGGGTGACGGCGGCACCGTGGTCTCTGACCAGGTGATCGCTCGCATCGACACCGAAGCATCTGCAGGTGCAGCGGCTGCTCCGGCAGCAGCACCCGCAGCGGCTCCTGCTGCTGCGCCCGCAGCCGCTGCGGCCGCAACAGGTGGTAGCAAGGCTGATGTGGCCATGCCTGCCGCCGCCAAGCTGTTGGCTGACAACGGTCTGAGCGCTTCGCAAGTGGCCGGCACGGGCAAAGATGGCCGCGTGACCAAGGGTGACGTGCTGGCCGCCGTCGCGGGCGGTGCCAAGCCCGCAGCGCCTGCTGCTGTGGCACCGACCGCCGGTATCCCGACCGGTGTGCCCACCAATTCGTTGCCCGCCGTTCAGGCTCCCGTGGCACCGAACAACCTGGCTGACCGCCCTGAGCAGCGCGTGCCAATGAGCCGCCTGCGTGCCCGTGTGGCCGAGCGTCTGCTGCAGTCGCAAGCCACCAATGCCATCCTGACCACGTTCAACGAAGTGAACATGGCGCCGGTGATGGAAATGCGCAAGAAGTTCCAGGAGAAGTTCGAGAAGGAACACGGCTGCAAGTTGGGCTTCATGTCCTTCTTCGTCAAAGCTGCCGTGCATGCACTGAAGAAGTACCCCGTGTTGAATGCGTCGGTGGACGGTAACGACATCGTCTATCACGGTTACTTCGACATCGGTGTGGCCGTGGGCTCGCCCCGTGGCTTGGTGGTGCCCGTGCTGCGCAACGTTGACCAGATGACCTTTGCCGAGATCGAGAAGAAGATTGCGGAGTTCGGTGTCAAGGCGCGTGACGGCAAGCTGGGTATTGAAGAAATGACCGGCGGCACCTTCTCCATCTCCAACGGTGGTGTGTTCGGTTCGATGCTGTCGACCCCCATCATCAACCCACCTCAATCGGCCATCCTGGGCGTGCATGCCACCAAGGATCGCGCGGTGGTGGAGAACGGTCAGATCGTGATTCGTCCGATCAACTACCTGGCCATGTCGTACGACCACCGCATCATCGACGGTCGCGAAGCCGTGCTGGGTCTGGTGGCCATGAAGGAAGCGCTGGAAGATCCAGCACGCCTGCTGTTCGACATCTGATTTTGAGTTTTGCGGCCGGACGGGCCTCACAAGGGCCCGCTCCGGACCTGCATTCAGCCGGATTTCCAGGAGCCACCCATGTCCGTTGCGGATGAACTCGTCAAACTGGCGTCTCTTCACGAGAGAGGCGTGTTGACCGACGAGGAATTCCAGCGGCTCAAATCCAAGCTCATTGATGGAGGGCAGATCCTCTCCCCAGTGAGTCGGGAGCCCGCAGCGGTCAATCGCCTGCGTCGGTCACAAGCCGATCGCTGGCTGGGTGGAGTCTGTGGCGGTATCGCCGTCCTGACTGACACCGAGTCCTGGGTCTGGCGTCTTGCCTTTGCGTTGTTGTTCCTGTTCTGGGGCGCAGGCCTCATGCTCTACATCCTGCTGTGGATCTTCGTCCCGCACGAATGAACACGCATTAACTAGCCAAACACACCATGTCCAATCAATTCGACGTTATCGTCATCGGCGGTGGCCCTGGCGGCTACATCGCAGCCATTCGCGCCGCTCAACTGGGCTTCAAGGCCGCTTGCATTGACGAGTGGAAGAACGACAAGGGCGGCCCCGCACCGGGCGGCACTTGCACCAACGTGGGTTGCATTCCTTCCAAGGCCTTGCTGCAGTCGTCCGAGCACTTCGAGCAGGCTTCGCACCACTTTGCCGATCACGGCATCACGGTCGATGGCCTGAAGATGGACGTCGCCAAGATGATTGGCCGCAAGAACACCGTCGTGAAGCAAAACAACGACGGCATCTTGTACCTGTTCAAGAAGAACAAGGTCAGTTTCTTCCACGGCCGCGGTTCTTTCGTGAAGGCAGCAGACGGTGGTTATGAGATCGCGGTGGCTGGCGAGAAGGCTGAAACCCTGGTTGGCAAGCACATCATCGTGGCAACCGGCTCGAACGCACGTCAGTTGCCCGGCGCCGAGTTCGACGAGAAGCTGATTCTGTCGAATGAAGGTGCACTGGCCATCGGCGAAGTGCCGAAGAAGCTCGGTGTCATCGGCTCTGGCGTGATCGGCCTGGAAATGGGCTCGGTCTGGCGCCGTCTGGGGGCGGAAGTCACGGTGCTGGAAGCGCTGCCGACCTTCCTGGCTGCCGTGGACGAGCAGGTTGCCAAAGAAGCACAGAAGGCGTTCACCAAGCAAGGCCTGAAGCTGCAATTGGGCGTGAAGATCGGTGAGATCAAGACCACCAAGAAGGGCAAGGCACAAGGCGTCAGCGTGGCGTACGCCGATGCCAAGGGTGAAGCACAACTGCTGGAAGTGGACAAGCTGATCGTGTCGATCGGCCGGGTGCCCAATACCAACGGTTTGAATGTCGAAGCCGTTGGCTTGAAGCTGGACGAGCGTGGTGCCATCGTGGTGGACGACGACTGCAAGACCAACCTGCCCAATGTGTGGGCGGTCGGTGATGTGGTGCGTGGTCCGATGTTGGCGCACAAGGCAGAAGAAGAGGGCGTGGCTGTGGCCGAGCGTATCGCTGGTCAGCATGGTCACGTCAACTTCAACACCATTCCCTGGGTGATTTACACCAGCCCAGAGATCGCCTGGGTCGGCAAGACCGAGCAGGCGTTGAAAGCGGAGGGCCGTGCCTACAAGGCCGGTTCCTTCCCGTTCATGGCGAATGGTCGTGCGCGTGCCCTGGGCGACACCACCGGTTTCGTGAAGTTCCTGGCTGATGCGCAGACCGACGAAATCCTGGGTGTGCACATCGTGGGTCCGTTTGCCAGCGAGTTGATTTCCGAAGCCGTCGTGGCCATGGAGTTCAAGGCCAGCGCGGAAGATATCGCACGCATTTGTCACGCTCACCCCAGCCTGAGTGAGGCGACGAAGGAAGCGGCGCTCGCGGTTGACAAGCGCACCTTAAACTTCTGAGTTTGCTGCGGCACTCTCAATCAGGGGCAGCATCGCTGCCCCTTTTCTTTGTTTTATCCAGTTCTTTCCATGAGCAAGCCTGCCATCTCAGTCACCCAAATGTACGAGCAGAGCCTGGCCGAGCGTGGCTACAAGGCCGACGAAGCCCAGCTGAAGGGCATCGCGGCATTGCAGCGCTGTCAGGACGAGTGGGGCGCTTACAAGGGGCAACGCTCCAATGCGTTGACCAAGATGCTGCGTTATCCGCCCTTGCCCAAAGGCGTGTACATGTACGGTGGGGTGGGGCGCGGCAAGAGCTTCATCATGGATTGCTTCTTCAATGCTGTGCCCCTGCAGCGCAAGACGCGCCTGCACTTCCACGAGTTCATGCGTGAAGTGCATCGCCAGTTGCATGAACTCAAAGGGGTGGCCAACCCTCTGGATGTGCTGGCCCAGCGCATGTCGCGCAAGTACCGCCTGATCTGCTTTGACGAGTTTCACGTGGCCGATGTGACGGACGCGATGATCTTGCACCGATTGCTGGATGCGATGTTCCGCAATCGCATGAGCATCGTCACGACCTCGAATTTCCATCCGGATGAGTTGTATCCGAATGGTCTGCATCGCGACCGTATCCTCCCTGCGATTGAGCTGTTGAAGAGCCAGTTGCAAGTGGTGAATGTGGACAACGGGACCGACTACCGTCGTCGCACGCTGGAATTGGCCAATTTGTACTTGACCCCGCTGAATGCTGACACCGAGCAGCAAATGCATGAGGTGTTTGACAAGCTGGCCGAGGTGGCCGACGAGAACGCGGCCCTGAACATCGAGCACCGTGTGCTCAAGGCCAAACGCAAGGCGGGTGGCGTGGTCTGGTTTGATTTCCAGACGCTGTGCTGCGGCCCACGTTCGCAGAACGACTATCTGGAGTTGGCCAACCAGTTTCACACCATCTTGCTGAGTGATGTGCCTCACATGCCGGTCAAAATGGCGTCCGAGGCTCGACGTTTTACTTGGCTGGTGGATGTGTTGTACGACCGTCGCGTCAAGCTGGTGATTTCGGCTGAGGTGTCTCCTGAGCAGCTTTACACCGAGGGGCCGCTCTCGCACGAGTTTCCGCGGACGGTATCTCGGCTCAACGAGATGCAATCGAAGGAATACCTCAGCGAGGAGCGCCGTATTGTCGACACCTCGCTGACTTGATGCGTTGCCGGGCTTAGCCCTCGACGCGGACGATGACGATGGAGAGGTTGTCACCACCTCCGCGTGCGCGATGGCGGGCCTTGCTGACCAGCATTTCGGCCGCTTCACGCGGGGGCAGGGTGTGCACGATGGCGCCCAGTTCTTTGGGTGTGAAGTAGTGCCACAGCCCGTCCGAGCACACCATCAGCGTGTCGCCGGTCTGGAGTTGATTGATGAAGTGTACGCCAACGGGTGGGTCGGTTTGTGTGCCCAGGCAGCCTGTGAGCAGGTTGGACTGGGGATGCACATTGGCTTCTTCTTCGGTGATCTGGCCTTCGTCGACCAAGCGCTGCACGAAGGAGTGATCCTTCGTGCGAAACACCATCTCGGGACCGCGGAAATGGTACACCCGCGTGTCACCTGCCCAAGCCACACACGCTGTGCGATCAGGATGGATCACGTAGGTGCCGATGGTGCTGTGAGGCTCTTCTTCTGAGGCAATGGCGGTGAGTTTGATCATGAGGTGGGCCTCATGGATCAACTGCGCCAGCATTTGCTCTGGGATGTCCTTGCTGGGGACGTATCGTTCAAAGACCTGCTGCGCGGTCATGACAACCTGATCCGCTGCTTTGCGGCCACCACTTTTGCCACCCATGCCGTCGGCCACCAATCCCATGACACAACCTTTTGTGCGTGGGTGTGGGAGCAGGACGAGTTGGTCTTGTTGGTAAGGCCTGTCTCCTCGGTGGATGCCGGTGGCGGCAACCAGTCGAAAACTGGAAGTTGCTGCATTCATGGGAAAACTATAATGCCGAAAAGCATTCCTTCTGGGACGATCCGAGCTCGGGTGATCCCTTGTTCACGCGTCCAGGGACGGCATCAGTCGGCCACCACGATGTCAGAAAACCTTCATTCGCCCCAACGTCAACTCATCGAACTGCGCATGGAACATGCGGATCTGGACAACTTGATTGACCGGGCAGCCGAACAATCGCCGGTGGATGAGCTGTCCTTGCGGCGCCTGAAGAAGCGTCGTTTGTTGTTGCGGGACCAGATTGCTGCGCTGGAATTGTTGCTGGATCCCAAAGAGCCGGCCTGAGGGCCGCATTGACCGCGGCGGGCTCGATGGTTGCGTCACGCTGACAGGGTGCTCAGCATTTCGGTTTCGATTTCAAGTTGTTTGCGGTCGGTGCGGAGCACGTCACCGGTGACCAGGAACGTGTCTTCCACCCGCTCGCCCAGTGTGGTGACCTTGGCGAGTTGAACGCTGACCTGGTGTTTGGCGAGGACGCGGGCAATCGAGTACAGCAGGCCGGATCGGTCGCTCGCTGACACACTCAACAGCCAGCGCTGCGCGCGTTCATCCGGGCGCAGGCTGACGCGAGGCTGGATGGGAAATGACTTCACGCGGCGAGACAGGCGTCCGCGGATCGGTTCTGGCAGCGGCTTGTCGCTGGCCACGGTTTCCGCCAATTGAGTTTCGACCAGCGCGATCATGTCGCGGTAGTGCACACCTTCGAATTTGAAGTTGTCGCCCTCCATGACCTGGAAGGTGTCCAGCGCGTAACCGCTGGCCGTGGTGTGAATGCGTGCGTCCTGGATGGTGAAGCCGGTCTGCGCGAAATAGCTGCAGATGCGTGCGAACACGTCCGCCTTGTCTGGCGCATAAACCAGCACTTGTAAGCCTTCGCCGATGGCAGAAAGGCGAGCGGCCACGACGGGCTTGTCGGTTTGAACATGCCGGAACAGCATGCGGGTGTGCCAGGCAATGTCTGCTGCGTCGTGGCGAGCGAAATAGCTCATGTCCAAGGTTTGCCACAACTTGGTTTCAATGCCGGGGGGCATGAAGTACAGCGCCAGTGTGCTGCGGGCTTGTTCCTTGCGGGCCTCGATTTCTGCATCGAGGTGAGGTTTGGACCCGCCGAGCGCACGCAGCGTCAGCTTGTACAGGTCCTCCAGTAGCTTGCCTTTCCAGGCGTTCCAGACCTTGGGGCTGGTGCCACGGATGTCGGCCACGGTCAGTAGGTAGAGACCGGTGAGGTGGCGCTCGTTGCGAACACGCTTGGCAAAGGCCTGGATGACATCGGGATCCGAGAGGTCTTCCTTTTGGGCGATGCGCGACATGGTCAGGTGCTCTGACACGACGAACTCGATCAGTTCAGCGTCGTCACCCGAAATGCCGTGGTCTTTGCAGAAACGGCGCACTTCTACGGCGCCCAGTTCGGAGTGATCGCCGCCGCGGCCCTTGGCCACGTCGTGAAACAGGGCAGCGATGTAAAGCAGCCAAGGCTTTTCCCACTGTGCGGCCAGTTGCGTGCAGAAGGGGTATTCGTGCGCATGCTCCGGAATGACGAAGCGGCGCATGTTGCGCACGACCATGAGGATGTGCTGGTCCACGGTGTAGACGTGGAAGAGGTCGTGCTGCATTTGGCCGACGATGCGGCGGAACACCCAAAGGTAGCGGCCCAGCACCGAGGTCTGGTTGAGCAGGCGCATGACGCGGGTCTGCCCCTGGTCCTCTTTGAGGATGGCCATGAAGGTGGCGCGGTTGACGGGGTCCTTGCGGAAGGCACCGTCCATGACCGTGCGGGCGTTGTACAGGGCACGCAGCGTGCGCGCAGACAGGCCCTTGAGCGTGTTTTCTTGCTGAAGCGTCAGGAACGTGGCCAGGATGGCGTGTTTGTCACGAACGTACAGGTCATCGCTGACAACTTCCAGCAAACCGCCTTTGTCCAGGAAGCGTTCGTTGATGACGCGCATGGGGGCGTCTTGGGAGCCCAGCACCCGCTCCTCGATGTTTTGCATCAGGATCAGGTTGAGCTGGGTGACAGCTTTGGCAGCCCAGTAGTAGCGGCGCATCAGCACTTCGCTGGCGCGCAGGGCAGGGGTGTTGGTGTAGCCGAAGGACTCGGCGACGGCGGTTTGCAGGTCGAAGACCAGGCGGTCCTCGCGCCGGCGCGCCAGAACATGCAGGCGGGCGCGGATGAGCTTCAGAGTGCCTTCATGGCGCTGCAGTTGCCGAGCCTCGAACGGTGTCAGCAGGCCGTTGCGGGCCATTTCGTGCCAGTTGCGGCCCAGGCGTGCTGCGCGGGCCAGCCACACCACCACTTGCAGGTCGCGCAAGCCGCCGGGGCTTTCCTTGCAGTTGGGCTCCAGCGAGTAGGGCGTGTCTTCGTACTTGGTGTGGCGCTGGCGCATTTCCAGCGTCTTGGCGGTCATGAACGCGCGCACGTCCATGTTGCGGTAGGTGGCGTGGTGCAGTTCTTCAAAGCGCGACTTGCTGCCGCACAGGTAGCGAGCTTCCAGCAAGGCCGTTTGAACGGTGATGTCCTGCTTGGCTTCCTCGCTGCATTCGTCCACGGTGCGGACGCTGGAGCCAATCTCCAGCCCGATGTCCCAGCACGCGGTGATGAACTGCTCGACAGCGGGGGCGAGGCTGTCTTCTCCTGCCACCGATGGCGTGACGGGCATCAGCAACAGCACGTCAATGTCGGAGTGGGGGAAGAGCTCACCCCGCCCGTATCCACCCACAGCGACCAGGGCTGCGCCACGAGGTAGCGATTGCGCTTCCCAGAGTTGACTGAGCGTCTGATCAACCAGCTTGGCCAGCCTGGTCAGCAAGCGACTGGCTGAGGCCGTGGTGGGGCGGCTTTGCTGAAATTGATCGAGGATCTCAGCCTTTGCTGTGCGGAACTGCTGGCGCAGGGCGGCGATGTCCAGGGACATGGTGTGCTCGATGGGGTAGGAGGCTTAGATGCGACAAGCCCCGCCGGAGAGAGGGCAGGGCTTGTGTGGGGTGCGATCAGGTCTTGGTCGACGTGATGAAGTCGGGCTGCGGTGGGCTGCCAGCTGACAGGGTCAGCACTTCGTAGCCGGTCTCCGTCACCAGCACGGTGTGTTCCCATTGGGCGGACAAGGATCGGTCCTTGGTCACGATGGTCCAGCCGTCGCCCATGGACTTGATGTCCTTCTTGCCGGCGTTGATCATGGGCTCGATTGTGAAGATCATGCCGGGCTTGAGTTCTTCCAGCGTGCCGGGGCGGCCATAGTGGAGAACCTGGGGTTCTTCATGGAACTTCTGGCCGATGCCGTGACCACAGAACTCGCGCACCACCGAGAAGCCATTGCTTTCGGCAAAGGTCTGAATGGCGTGGCCGATGTCGCCCAGGCGCGCGCCGGGTTTGACCTTGGCGATGCCCTTCCACATGGCGTCGTAGGTGAAGGCGCACAGACGCTTGGCAGCAATGGAGCCGTTGCCGCAGATGAACATGCGGCTGGTGTCACCGTGCCAACCGTCTTTGATGACGGTGATGTCGATGTTGACGATGTCACCATCCTTCAGGGGGCGATCGTTCGGGATGCCGTGGCAGACCTGATGGTTGATCGAGGTGCAGATCGACTTGGGATAGGGCTTGTGTCCACCGGGTGCGTAGTTCAGGGGCGCGGGAACGCAGCCTTGAACGTCGACCATGTAGTCGTGTGCAAGCTTGTCCAGCTCTTCGGTGGTGGCACCAGGTTTGACAAAGGGCGTGAGGTAATCCAGCACTTCGGAGGCCAGTCGGCACGCGATGCGCATGGCGTCGATGTCGGCGCCGGTCTTGATGGTGATCGTCATGGGACGAAATTATCCGCAATTCGCGTGCCTTGTGCTGTCACATGGGTTTCAGTTTCCACACGCGAGGCGGTCTTTTGGTGTCAGGGGCCGGTAAAATTCGCTTTTTCGCCTGTCAGTTGCATGCCTTTGCGTGCGACTGTCCCCCATACGGCGCTTGCGCCCCGACCGAACGCACCACTTCTGTGATGTCCACTCTGATGCACTTTGAGGGCGGCAATGCCCTGGCCCCTCACCAAGTCCAGGCACTCCTGCCCAAGCTCCAAGCCATCAATCCCCGGATTGCTGGCATCCATGCGCGTCATGTGCACTGGGTGGCCATGGACAAGTCGCTTGACCATGCGCAATTGGACAAGCTGGCTGCGTTGCTGACGTATGGCGACGCCTACGAAGGTCCGTCCGAAGGTGATCTGATTGTGGTGGCGCCGCGACTCGGCACCGTGTCTCCCTGGGCGTCGAAGGCTACCGACATCGCGCACAACTGCGGCATGGCGATTCGCCGTGTGGAGCGCGTGACCGAGTACCGTCTGACGGTCAAGGCCGGTGTGATCGGCGCGTTGATGGGGGGTGCCAAGGGCTTGGCAGCCGAAGACCTGCAAGCCTGCGCCGCGCTGCTGCACGACCGCATGACCGAAAGCGTGATGCTGGCCCGCGATGAAGCCCGCCACCTGTTCGACGAGAAACAGGGCGCACCCATGGAGCACGTGGATGTGCTGGGCCGTGGCCGTGTCGCCCTGGAAGAGGCCAACGTGACCTTCGGTCTGGCCTTGTCGGATGATGAAATCGAATACTTGGTCCATGCCTTCACCGGCCTGAAGCGCAACCCGACCGATGTGGAGTTGATGATGTTCGCCCAGGCGAACTCGGAGCACTGCCGCCACAAGATCTTCAACGCCAAGTTCACCGTGGACGGCGAGGAGCAGGACTTGTCGCTGTTCGGCATGATCCGCAACACTGAAAAGCTGAATCCTCAGCACACCGTGGTGGCTTACTCGGACAACGCGTCCATCATGGAAGGCCATCAAATCGAGCGCTGGATGCCCGATGGCTATACCAACGCCCCTCAGTACAAGGCCCGTGAAGAGCTGGCCCATGTGCTGATGAAGGTGGAAACACACAACCACCCTACCGCCATTTCGCCGTTCCCCGGTGCCTCGACGGGTGCGGGCGGTGAAATTCGTGACGAAGGTGCGACCGGTCGTGGTTCGCGCCCCAAGTCAGGCCTGACCGGTTTCTCGGTGTCGAACCTGCACCTGCCCGGCACCAGCGAGCCTTGGGAGCAAAACCCCATTGGCAAGCCAGAGCACATTGCCAGCCCGCTGCAGATCATGATCGAAGGCCCGCTGGGCGGCGCCGCGTTCAACAACGAATTCGGCCGCAGCAACCTGGGTGGTTATTTCCGCGTGTTCGACCAGAACGTGGGGGAGGGCGACAAGGCCATTCGCCGTGGTTACCACAAGCCCATCATGATCGCCGGTGGCCTGGGCACCATCGACGCCACGCAGACCAAGAAGATCGTGTTCGGCGCGGGCACGCTGCTGATCCAGTTGGGCGGCCCTGGCATGCGCATCGGTATGGCCGGTGCGGCGGCTTCGTCCATGGCGGCCGGTACCAACTCTGCAGTGCTGGACTTTGACTCCGTGCAGCGTGGCAATCCGGAAATCGAGCGCCGCGCGCAAGAGGTGATCAACCACTGCTGGGGCCTGGGCGCGAAGAACCCGATTCTGGCGATTCACGATGTGGGTGCTGGTGGCATCTCCAACGCCTTCCCGGAACTGGTGGACGGCGCGGGCAAGGGCGCGCGTTTCGATCTGAGCAAGGTGCCGCTGGAAGAGTCCGGCATGGCGCCCAAGGAGATCTGGTGTAACGAAAGTCAGGAGCGCTACGTTCTGGCGATTGCGCCCGAATCGTTGCCCATGTTCACCGAGATGGCCAACCGCGAGCGCTGCCCGTTTGGTGTGATCGGCGTGGCCACCGAAGCGCTGGAGCTGGTGCTGGAAGACACCACAAAGCCCGACGCTGACAAGGCCGTGGACATGCCCATGGAAGTGCTGCTGGGCAAGCCACCCAAGATGCACCGCGATGTGAAGCGCGTGCAGTGGGATGGCGGCAAGCTGGATCTGACCGGCGTGTCGCTGGACACCGTGGCGTTGGACGTGCTGCGTCACCCCACCGTGGCCAGCAAGCGTTTCCTGATCACCATCGGTGACCGCACCGTGGGCGGCTTGAACCACCGCGACCAGATGGTCGGCCCCTGGCAAGTGCCCGTGGCCGACGTGGCCGTGACCCTGGCTGACTTCAAGGGCTTTGCCGGTGAAGCCATGGCCATGGGCGAACGCACCCCGCTGGCCTCGGTCAACGCGCCTGCCTCCGGCCGCATGGCCGTGGCCGAATCCATCACCAACCTGTTGGCGGCGCCCATTGAGTTGTCTCGCGTGAAGCTGTCGGCCAACTGGATGGCTGCTTGCGGTGAAGCCGGTGAAGACGCGGCGCTGTTCGACACCGTGAAGGCCGTGGGCATGGACCTGTGCCCTGCACTGGGCGTGTCCATCCCTGTGGGCAAGGACTCGCTGTCCATGCGCACCAAGTGGAGCGACAAGGGCCAGACCAAGCAGGTGACTGCCCCGGTGTCGCTGATCGTGACGGCGTTTGCCTCGATCGCCGACGTGCGTGGCACCCTGACGCCTCAACTCGTGACCGCTGACAACGGCCAGGCACTGGACACCAGCCTGATTCTGGTGGACTTGGGCGAGGGCAAGAACCGCATGGGCGGTTCGATGTTGGCGCAGGTGCTGAACCAGTTCGGCAACGAAGTGCCTGACTGCGACAACCCCGAGATGCTGAAGTCGGCAGTCAATGCCGTGAACGCCCTGCGCGCCCAAGGCAAGCTGCTGGCTTACCACGACCGTGGTGACGGTGGCCTGTGGGCGACCGTGGCTGAAATGGCCTTTGCGGGCAACACCGGTGTGAGCCTGAATGTGGACATGCTGGTGACCGAGGGCACCGGCGTGGACGACAGCCGTGCCGACTTCGGTGACTCGAAGAACTGGGCCGGCCAAGTGGGCGAACGCCGCAACGAGCTGACCCTGAAGGCGCTGTTCAACGAAGAGCTGGGCTTGGTCCTGCAAGTGCGCACCGCTGACCGCGACGCCGTGCTGCAAACCCTGCGCGAGCATGGCCTGAGCAAGCACAGCCACGTCATCGGCAAGCCCAACACCAAGCACACGCTGGAAGTGTGGCGCGATGCCAAGGCCGTGTTCGCCGCTCCGGTGGAGCAGCTGCACAAGACCTGGGACGACGTGAGCTGGCGCATTGCCCAACTGCGTGACAACCCCGCTTGCGCCAACAGCGAACACGAAGCCATCGGCAAGGCCGCTGACCCCGGCATGCACGTGGCCCTGACCTTCGACCCGCTGGAAGACGTGGCGGCACCATTCATCAACAAGGCGCGCCCCAAGGTCGCCATCCTGCGTGAGCAGGGTGTGAACTCGCATGTGGAAATGTCGTATGCCGTGGCGCAAGGTGGCTTCGACACCTTTGACGTGCACATGAGCGATCTGCAAGCCGGCCGCGTCAGCCTGGATCAGTTCCAGGGCTTCATCGCCTGCGGTGGCTTCAGCTACGGCGACACCCTGGGTGCCGGTGAAGGTTGGGCGCGTTCGATCATGTTCAACCCCAAGCTGGAAGAGCAGTTCCTGGCCTTCTTCGGTCGCCAGGACACCTTCGCGCTGGGTGTGTGCAACGGCTGCCAGATGCTGGCTGCCCTGAGCCCGATCATTCCTGGCGCGCAAGACTGGCCCAAGTTCACGCACAACCAGAGCACTCGCTTTGAAGCCCGCCTGAGCCTGGTCGAAGTGCTGGAAAGCCCCTCCTTGTTCTTCAAGGACATGGCTGGTAGCCGCATGCCGATTGCCGTGTCGCACGGTGAAGGCTTCGCCAACTTCTCGCAGCGCGGCGACATCGCCAAGGTGCAGCAGGCCCTGCGTTACGTGGACAACACCGGTGCGGCCACCGAGGTGTATCCGTTCAACCCGAACGGTTCGCCTGGCGGTTTGACTGGCGTGACCACGGCCGACGGTCGCTTCACGGCCATGATGCCGCACCCTGAGCGCGTGTTCCGCAACATCCAGATGAGCTGGACCAGCGGCAACAAGAGCGATGCCAGCCCTTGGCTGCGCATGTTCCGCAACGCCCGCAAGTGGGTGGGGTGACCGGCCCCCTTGCCGATGATGCGGCAAACAAAAAGGCACCGTCAGGTGCCTTTTTTCATGGGTGCTTGGCTGCTGGTGTCAGTCAGCGGCCTTGCAGGGCTGCAATGCCGCTGCGTGCATTGGCTTGTGCGGCAAGCTTGCGCTCTTCGCCTGAGGCGTAGTCGCGATCCCAGGCTTGCACTTTGGGTGTCATGAGCTTGTGCCACAGCGGCGGGATCATGGCGACCATGATGGTGGTCAGGTAGCCGCCAATCATCATGGGGGCGTCAGGGAAGGGCTTGAGGTCCTGATAGGGCACCTCGCCTTGGGCGTGGTGGTGCGAGTGGCGGGTCAGGTTGAACATGGCCCACGAGCTGATGCGCTTGTTGGTGTTCCAGGAATGGCGGGGTTGCACCGGCGTCGCAGGGTTGCGCACCATGCCGTAGTGCTCCATGTAGTTCACGATCTCCAGCAGTGACTTGCCCCACAGCGCACACGCCACAAAGAAGCCTGCTGCCGCCCAGCCGCCTATGGCATATGCCACACCGACCAGCAATGCGCTCATGAGGTGCCCGCGGATGACCGCGTTGTGCCATGAGAAGAGGGCCTGCCCCTTTCGCGCCAAACGCTTGGCTTCGATGTGCCAGGCGCTGATGTTGCCCTTGATCGTGGAGGCGACGATGTGGAAGTACACGTTGCGACCGCGCGGTGCGGTGGCAGGGTCATCAATGGTCGACACATAGCGGTGGTGCCCGTAAACGTGCTCGATCGAGAAAATGGTGTCAAAACTGAAGGCCAGCAACCAGCGGCCGATGAACATGGACACCGGGTCCCAGGTGCGGTGCGTGAGCTCGTGGGCCGTGATCGTGCCCACCATCCCGATCATCAGACCTGTGATGACGATGCCTGACACGTGGTGCGGCCAGGTGGTAGCGTCTCGCGCCGCGAGGACGTCATAGCCAGTGAGTTGTGTCAGCCAGGCGCCGAAGCCCAGCGGGTCACCGGAGGACACGGTCCACACGGCCGAGAACACGATCATCATCAACAAAGGCAGCGCCAGCCACAACTGCACCGTCAGGATGCCGGGATGCTTGAACTGTGGAGTGGAGGTGTCGTCGCCACAGACGGCATCGCCAATCAGGTAGACCACGAGGACGGTGAGCAGCCCTGCGGTGGTGTAGCCGCCTCCAGCCACGATCGCGGCCATCGACAGCAAACCAATCGCATGGAAGAGGAAGTACTTGAGGTAGTGAAGGATGATCATGTTGTCTCTTGTTGTGGTGGGTGAGAGGGCGATCAGGCTGCCGCGCAGAGCGGGTCGTGCAGCGTGGTGAACCGGTCGGTGAAGATGTGATCGGGGGCCACGCCCAGCTTTTTCAACAGAGGCACAGCCGCATCGATCATCACGGGCGGGCCGCAGAGGTAGGCCTGGGCACCAACGGGCAGGTGGGTCGGGATGTGTTCGATCACCATGCCGCGTGCGCCGGTCCAGCCGGGCTCGATGTCGTCGGCCGACAGCACCGGCACGAAGTGGAAGGCCGCAGGCCATTGGCGCTCAAGGGCCTGGATTTGATCGAGTGCGTAGAGGTCGCGAGCCTGCCGTGCGCCAAATAGCAAGGTCACGGGGCGGCGGGATTGGCTGGCGAGCGCGTCTTGCAGAAGAGCCAGGATGGGGGCCAAGCCGCTGCCGCCCGCAACCAAGAACAATGGGGCGTCTCCGGGGCGTAGCCAGAAGTCACCCAGGGGGCCGTCAACGGTGATGGCTTGGCCGATGACGTCTTGCTCGTTGATTCGGCTGGAGAACGTGCCGCCCGGGACCTTGCGCACAAAGAAGCTGACCTGCGCTTCGGGTTGCATCGGCGTAGCAAATGAGTAGCTGCGCGCGACGCCGGGCAGGGTGGTCAAGCTCAGGTTGGCGTATTGACCGGCTTTGTACGTCAGTGCCTCGTCCAGTTGCACGCGCAACTGTGTGATGTCGTGGGTCAGGCGCTCTTGGCCGATTACGCGGCCTTGGACTTGGCGACGCGCCTGCTGCGCGCTGATGTCCACCTCAATGGTCACATCGGTGGTGGGCACCGATTGACAGGCCAGGATGTAGCCTTGGTCCAGATCGGCGTCCGACAGGATGTAGCTGGCCTCCGTCAGTTCCTTGACCTTGCCGTTGAGCAGCTTGCACTTGCAAGCTGCGCAGCCACCGACGCGGCAACTGTGCGGGAAATCGATGCCTTGTCGGAGTGCGGCCTGCAGCAAGGTCTCCTTGGGCTGTACGGTAATGGCGAGCCCGTTGATCGCTGCTGTGGTCGGTTTTTTTTTAGAAAGGAAAGAAAACATGCGTTCTCCGGCAAATCCAAAGACAGATCAAGAAAGTGACCTCATCGTAAAAATTTGCGGCGTATCAGGGTAGGTTGCAAATTGACATTTATGGGTCATTTATTGACAATGCGCCGCCATGCCACAGCAAGACTTCACCCTCCCGATGCACTACGTGCGGCAGATCGCCGATCTGTTACGCGCTTTGGGTACGGATGTGCCAGCGTGGTTGGCGAAGAGCGGCTTGTCTGAATCAGACTTGCTCGACGCACAGCGCGCGGCGTCTTTCGATGTGGCATACCGGCTCATCGTTGACGCGCTGTCCTGCTCGGGTGAGCGTGCACTGGGCTTGTTGGTCGGCGAGCGGCTGGTGGTGAACACCCATGGCATCCTGGGCTATGCCGCCATGAACAGCGGCACCTTGCGCCAGGCATTGGACCTGTTTGAGCGCTACATCGGCGTGCGGACCAACTTGGTGGCGGTGAGCCATGAGGTGCAGGGCGCAGAGGTCAGGGTGCAGTTTCAGGAGCCGATCCCCCTGGGCGACATCCAGCGCACGGTGCTGGAGGCCATCGTGCTGACGGTCAAGAACGTGCTGGACTACATCACCATGGGTTCACGCCATGTGCAGTGGGTGGCCTTTCCGTTTGCGCAACCCGATTACTCAGAACTGGCCACTGACATGCTTGGGTGTGAGGTGCGCTATGGGCAGACGTGGGCGGGGTTCACGATTCCGGCTGAGGTGCTGGATCAACCCTTGACCATGGCCGATGCGGCCACCTTTGCGCAGGCCGCAGCCATTTGTGAGCGAGAGCTCGACAAGGTTCAGCAAAACGCATCGCTGGCGAACAAGGTGCGTCGCATCATGCTGGAAAAGCAGAACGGTTTTCCGTCACTGCAGGTGACGGCCCGCCTGTTTCATTTGACGCCCCGCACCTTGCACCGTCGCCTGCAGGACGAAGGAACGTCCTACAAGGAGATTCTGGAGAGCGTGCGCCACAAGCTGGCTGTGGCACACCTGACTGCCGGGCATTTGTCGGTGCAAGAGATTGCTTACACCCTAGGCTACACCGATATGGCCAATTTTCGCCGAGCGTTCAAGCGATGGGAGGGTGTGGCCCCCTCCGGCTATCGCCAGAAATAAAACGCGGATTCAGCGTGTCACTTGGTGAAGCGAGGGCGCTGGCCGTCGCGGATCCACAGCACAGCGGTTTGATAGGCATCGGCCAGGGGCGGACGAGCGGCCGCCTCGCGCTGTACTTTGTCCATGTATGCAGACAGCGTGCGGTCACGGTTGCCTGACCATTGCCATGCGGTCCACAAAGCAGCTGCCGCTTCGATCGATTGCCCAAGGTGAGCGTAGGCTTCACCCAAGGGCGCCCAGGTCGAGGTGCGGCGTGGATCCAGCAGCAAGGCGTTGGTCAGCACAGTCACCGCTTCCTTGGGGCGTTGCGCCTTGATCAGGGCGTAGCCCAGATTGCTGGCCACTTCGATGTCGCGTGGGTTCTCACGCTGTGCGTTCTGGAGCAAGGTGACAGCTTGTTGGGCATCCCCCTGCTGCAGGGCAGCCAAGGCATCGTTGTTGAGCTTGCGCGCTTGCGCCTTGTTGCCCAGATCGGGCTTGTTGAAACCATCGATGCGGGTGGCGGCCTGCCGAATCGCATCCAGGTCCTCGCGTGTGGCAGCCAGCAAGGTCTGACGTGCGCAGCTCGCCACGTCCGCGCAGGCGTTGGACACCGGTGCAGGGGCTGGGGCGGGCGCTGGTTGAGCGGGTGGCTGGGCCTCATCGGAAGGAGGTGCTGCCGGAGCGGCTGCATCGGCTGGGGCCGCTTCAGCAGGCTCGTCTACGGCCACTTCTTGCTCTGGTTCGTTGTCTGCAACCTGGGTGTCCACCTTGCCTTGCAGCACCATCATCAGCTTTTCGTCCAGAGAGGCAAGCATGTGCTGGATGCCACTGCCATCGCGAGGCTTGCCGTTGATGGTCAACGTCCCCTTGCCGTACTTGAACGATGACTGGATGCCTTCAGGAGTGGTGACCGCAAAGCCGCTGGCCACAAGCATTTCCTTTTGGGCCGCATTGAGGACTTGCCCCTTGATCAGTACTTGCCCTTCCGAGCTGACTTGCTGGTCAAGGCTCACAGATTGGCCTGTCTGAACAGGAGCCAGCGCGAGGTGCCATTGGCCTTCAATGGCACCACTTTGTCCCTTGCCGCTCAACTTGTTGATGCCGGCGGTCATGCCACTGCTCAACAGCGTCTTGATCGCATCGCGAACCCGCGTGGACTCGTCTCGCGTCAGCGTGTCCATGCCGCACGAGTTGCTCAGGACCGTGGTGAGCGTTTCAACACTGGCGGCATGCAAGCCCTTGAGGGAGGCCTCCAGCACCAAGTCCTGGAGATTCTGGTCCGCAAACTGAACACGCTTGAGGGATTGGGTGAAAGTCGAGTCGATCTTGCCGTCGTGCTCTGCGGCCACAGACTTCAGCTCAAAGCCTTCCCCGCTGGCGTCTTGCGTGCCAAATGTGGCGATGCGCAACGCCATGTCACCGATGCCGCGGTGGCGATCCTGCAGATCCATGTCGATGCTGAGTTGCTTGAGCTCCAGCGCTCGCCCATGCCCACGCAGCACCGCACGATCGAGGTTCCAGTTGAACTGGAGTGCCTTGTCGTTGGCGGCGATGCGGCCTTGTGACGGTTCGGTCTCGAACCGACTGCCTTCCGAACCATACGAAATGGCCGGCAGCTTCATCTCGGACTGCACCGTGCCGCGCCAACTCACCGCGCCTTGCCCAGACAGGGGGCTGTCGGTGCCAAAGACCTTGGCGAAGGCGGCGCTCGCGTCGCCCGTGGGGGTGAGCTTCCAGTCAAATCGCGTCGCGGCTGCGGGGGTCGGGAAATGATGGGCTTCGTAACTCACGCGGAACGTGGTGTTGCCGCCGGCATCACTTTCATGGCAGCGGTCGCGCAGAACGACGTCCACGGTCCCGCTGGAGCTCAGGTAGCCCGCTTTGTGCTGCAGGTTGCGCAGAATGATGTCGCTCTGGCCCGATGGCTTGGCCGCCATTTCGGCCAGTTGTTTGTCCAGGGCGCGTGAGCTGAACCAAGGCAATGCTGCAACGGCGGCAGCACCACAGGCGCCCAAACCGATCAGGGCGTTGCGGACAGCGGGTTTCATGTTGTTCTCCGTTGAAAGCTGGTCGATCGACCAAGCTCACAGCGTAGTCTTGACATGACACTGTCGCCGGCTCTAATCCGGGCAATATGAAAAAAATGCACGCCTTTTTGCTTGGTGTGCACGAGCCGGATCAGGCCTGAACCAGCCAAGTGTTGACGCTGCGCGCCAGCATCGGGGCCATCTCGATGGCATTGCTCTCATGAACAATGCAGTCCGTGCTCCAGATGTGGCGAACGCCAGCGTCTCGAATGACTTGCAGGGCGTCGTGCGCAAACAAGGCGTGGGTGACCGCCACGTCCACGCTGGCCGCGCCAGCATCGAACAAGAGCCGGGTGGCCACGGCCAAGGTGCGCCCCGAGCTGGCCACGTCGTCCAGCAATACGACGGCGCGTCCTTGCACGTTGACGTCCGGCAGGGTGATGCGAACATCGTGATCACCGTGGCGTGTCTTGGTGCACACGCCATGCGCAAAACCACCCACGGCCGCCGCCGAGGCGATCCATTGTGCGGACTCGGCATCGGGCCCCATGAGGATGGCGTCGGGTACTTCGCGGGCAATCAATTCGGCCAAGGCCGGGGCGCCGGACAGGCTGATGGCATAGGGTGAGTCAATGGCCTCTTGCAGGGTGTCGATGCGGTGCAGGTGGGGGTCGACCGTGATGACGCCATCGAACAGGTCTGCCAGAAATGCACCGACGATGCGCTGACTGACGATTTCACCTGGGTGAAAGGCCATGTCCTGGCGCATGTAAGCCAGGTAAGGCGTGACCAGCAGCAGGTGGCGAGCCCCCAGCTTGCGAGCTTCACGGGCGATGAGCAGCAACTCCACCAATTTGTCGTTAGGCCGGTCGAGGCTGCGATAAATCACCAATGTCTCTGGCAGGCGGCCGCTGGCATCGACCGGCAATCGCAGTCGCAACTCTTCGTCAGGGAAACGGTGTCGTTCGACACACAGTTCGGGAAGCCCGCAGGCCTCGGCCAATCGCAGTGCGGGGGCTTGCTCGTCGTCGAGGTACAGCAGATGAGCAGTCATCAGAACTCCACAAACTGGCGGGTTTCCGTCACGGTTTCACCCAAAATGAAGCCGCTGCTGCGTTCGCTGGCCTGTTGGGCAAAGGCGAGGTCAGCCGAGTACGCGGCATACACACGGTACAGCGGTTCACCGGCGCGCACGCTGTCGCCCAGCTTGTGAAGCATGTCGACACCCGCGCCCTGAACCTTGGGTGCCCCTGCCAGGCGTGCAATGCGCGCCAGTTGCAGGTTGTCGATGCTGGTAACGATGCCGTCGCGCTTGGCCAGCACTTCGTAGCTGAGCGGTGCCAGTTCGGGGGCGTCGGGGTTGAAGGGCTTGGCGCCTTGCGCTTCGATGATGGCTTTCATCTTGGCGAGGGCGCGCCCGGATTCCAGAATGTCACGGGCAATGGCGTAGCCGTCGCCCCCGCGGACATCTGGGTCGAATTCCAGCATGCGCCCAGCCAGACGCAAGGCCTTCTGGCGCAGATCATGGGGGGCACGGTGGTCGTTTTGCAGCACCCACATCACGTCTCGGGCTTCCAGAACCGGCCCGATGCCGTTGCCAATGGGCTGACGGCCGTCGGTGATGACCACGTCAATGGTCAGGCCCATGCGCTTGGCCACGAATTCGAACAGCTTGCGCAGTCGCTGCGCATCGGGGATGGTGCGTACCTTGGCGGTTGCCCCCACCGGGATGTCCAGCAACAAGTGCGTGGAACCGGCCGCGACTTTCTTGGAGATGATGGACGCCACCATCTGGCCCGGCGAGTCAATGGACAAGGGGCGCTCCACCGAGATCAGGACATCGTCGGCAGGTGACAGGTCGGAGGTGCCCCCCCAGGCTAGACAGGCTCGGTGCTCACGCACGATCTCGCTCAGACGCTCGAAAGGCGGCTCCACATTGGCCAGCACCTCCATGGTGTCGGCGGTGCCGGCAGGCGAGGTGATAGCCCGGGACGAGGTTTTGGGGCACAACATGCCATGCGCTGCCACGATGGGCACGACCAGCATCGAGGTCCGATTGCCCGGGATGCCACCGACGCAATGCTTGTCCACCACGGGGTGGGCCAACCAGTCCAGCTTGCGGCCCACCGCGGCCATTGCGTCCGTGAGACCGTAGATCTCTTCGCGGTCCATCTCACCTTGATTGGTGGCGACCACAAAAGCCGTCAGCTCGATCTTGGAGTAACGGTGCTCGGCGATGTCTTTGACGATGGCGTGATAGTCGTCGTGACTCAGGCGCTCACCAGCAATCTTGCGGTGCAGCGCAGGAATGGAGGAAGGCGGCTCGGCCTGACTGACGCGGGTCGGGTGCCCGTCGGCCACGCCCAATTGCGCAAAGGCGTCTTCGGATAGGCCCAGTTGGTCACGGTCTACGATGCAGGCGTCATCGACCACGTTCAGCGTGGCCAGGATGCGGCGGCCGTTGGCGCGAATCTCCACCTTGGACAAGGCCTGAAAGCCTTCTGCGCGATAGATGGCGCAATCCCGGTGCAGGTAGGCAACGTTCTCGCGATAGGTGTCGATGGCGACCCGCTTCAAACGCAGCAAGGGCGTGTCGTTCGGGGTCTCTGAAGGCGAAGAAACAGAATCAGCAGTCGTCATGGGGACTTGTACGATGTTTCCTTAATCGTACCCCCATGACGGCAAGAGGGATCAGGTCTGGATCAATTCCACAGTGAATCCCTTGCCGGATTCGATGACGGCCAGCAGGCGGTCGATGTTGGGGTGCTTGCCGGGGTTGGCGCGCGAGTCGGCGGTGTGCTCGGCGTAGATCTCGATGCCTTCTTGCGCCGCCGCCACGTTGATGCTGCCGTGCTTGGCGGCCAACGCTGCATACACAGCCAGCGAGCCAGCCTGGCCCGGCTTGTTTTCAATGGTGGCGGCCACGTTGCCTGCGCCGTCGATCAGCTTCAGGCCAGACAGATGGGCCACGGGGGGCAATTGTTTGAGGTTGTCGGCGAATGCCATAGGGTGCGCTCCAGCGAGGGCCCGGGAGTCGGGCAAAACGGGCGCTATTGTGCCGCAGTCCGCTCCGACTCGCGGGGCACAGGCCACGCATCGGCCTTGCCCGCCATGACACGAGACCAGTCGACGATGGCCAACTCACCGTTCGGGTGCTCGATCAAGGCGGTGAGGCTTTCGACCCAGTCACCGTCGTTGCAGTACAGGGTGCCGTCAATCGAACGCATCTCGGCATGGTGGATGTGGCCGCACACCAGGCCATCGGCGCCGCGCTTGCGGGCTTCACGTGCCAAGGCTTGCTCGAAGTCGGCGACATAGCTGACTGCGCGTTTCACCTTGAGCTTGAGGTACTTGGACAAAGACCAGTAAGGCAGGCCAACACGTGCACGCCACGAGTTCAAATGCCGGTTGAGCTTGAGCGTGAATTCATAAAGCGAATCGCCCAGCAGCGCCAGCCAGCGCGCGCACTGAATCACGCCGTCGTACAGGTCACCATGGGTCACCCACAGTTGCTTGCCATCGGCTGTGGTGTGCAGGCATTCTTCCGCCAGCTCGATGCCGCCAAAAGCGTGGTCCAGAAAGTGCCGCGCAAACTCGTCGTGATTGCCCGGCACATAAATCACCCGGGTGCCTTTGCGTGCCTTGCGCAAGAGCTTTTGGACCACATCGTTGTGGGCCTGCGGCCAGTACCAGTTGCGACGCAGTTGCCAGCCATCAATGATGTCGCCGACCAAATACAGCGTGTCGCACTCCACCTGCTTCAGAAATTCCAGCAAGGCGTTGGCCTGACACCCGGGCGTGCCCAGATGCACATCTGAAATCCAGACGGTGCGAACCCGGTAGCTACCTTCCGACGATGCACCGTGGTCAAGGGGCACATCGGGCGTGGTCGATGAGCGCGGCATGCCGTGCACTCCACCGGTGGGACGTTCACCAGTGGGTGTCGACAAGGCTCGCAAGAGTGGGTCGTTGATCCATGGCCGCATGGCGACCATGTTGATGACCAGATATGACAGTAGCGAGACGCCCGCATGACGAAATCATGCAGGCCGGCGGCGGTCAGGCTGTGGGTCGAGTGCGGTAGAACTGAACGGGGGCTGCCGGGATCTGGTTGAGCACCGATTTCTTGATCTTGCCGACCACATGCATCTCGCAGGGCTTGCAGTCAAAGCGCAGGGTGAGCTTTTCCTTGCCATTGACCAACTGCAGCGGCTCGGCCTTGACCTGGCCTTGCACACCGGTCACGCCCTTGGCCTGCTTGGGACACATGCTCAGCGAGTAACGCACGCAGTGCTTGGTGATCATGAGGCTGACTTCACCCAACTCTTCATGGCTCTCGTAGGCGGCTTCAATCACCTTGACGCCATGTTTGGCGTAGAAGTCGCGCGCCTTGTGGTTGAACACGTTGGCCAGATAGCTCAACGAGTCCTCGGGGTACGTCACAGGCGGTTCGACAGCCTTGGCGCGCACAGGGCGCTCGTAGGCCGCTGCGCGGGCCGCCTCCAGGTTGGCGATGGCGTCCCGACGCAATTGATTGACGGCCGAGGCGGGCACGAACCAGGGTTGCTGGGTCGACAGCATCAGGTCGTGCGCAGCGTACAGCGTGGCGCCGAGCTTGGTCAGGTTGTCGCGCAGGCTGGCTTCCGCCTTCTCGGGCGACTGAGGGGGCTGCTTGTCACAAACCACACGGGCTTTACCGGTGTGGCCGTTTTCGTCGGTCACGGTCAGCGCCAGACCATCGTCGGTGTCAGTCAGGTTCATCCACAGGCCCATGCGGCGCTCGGACGACTTCTTCGACAGCAGGTTTTCCCACGCACGGTCGCGGTTGCGGTTGATGGCCACGCCCGCCTTCAAGTCCTTCAGCGTTTCAATGTCTTCATTGGGGAACACGCGCCAGATGCGGCCCGACTTGCCCACGGGCTCGGCGGTGTTTGCCTGCACGCCTACGATGTCCTTGGTCAGCGTCAGGTAGTTCAGGCCGTCACCGTTGTGGATGCCGCCCGATTCTTTGACAGCCTCATCTTCGATCAGCACGTCAAACCACTTGTCACCCACCTTGGTGACTTCACCCACCGGCAAGCCCAGGTGCTTGGGTGACTCAAAGGCGCCGATGTCTTCCTTGCGGCCGTTCACGAAGTAGTCGGTGCTGCCTCGGTTGAAGTTGCGCTCGGGTTCGGGCTGGAAGTAGAACGTGCACTCACCGGCCGACGCACGGGCCAGCTCCGGGCGCTCTTCGAGGATCTCGTCGAGCAGCATGCGGTAGTGGGCGGTGATGTTCTTCACATAGCCCATGTCCTTGTAGCGGCCCTCGATCTTGAACGAACTCACGCCGGCATCAATCAGTGCTCGCAGGTTGGCGCTCTGGTCGTTGTCCTTCATGGACAGCACGTGCTGTTCGAACGCGACCATCTGGCCTTTGTCGTCCATCACGTTGTAGGGCAGACGGCAAGCCTGAGAGCAATCACCGCGGTTGGCACTGCGGCCGGTATGGGCGTGGCTGATGAAGCACTGGCCGCTGTAGGCCACGCAAAGCGCACCGTGGATGAAAAACTCGATCGCGCAGTGGGTGTTGACCGCAATCGTGCGAATTTGCTTGAGTGTGAGTTCACGCGCCAGCACGATCTGGCTGAAACCCACATCCTGCAGAAACTTGGCCTTCTCCACCGTGCGAATGTCGGTTTGCGTGGACGCGTGCAGCTGAATCGGGGGCAGGTCCAATTCCAGCAAACCCATGTCCTGCACGATCAGGGCATCCACCCCGGCGTCGTAAAGCTCCCAGATCTGCTTGCGGGCAGGCTCCAGTTCGTCATCGCGCAAGATGGTGTTCAGCGTGGTGAAAATCTTGGCGTTGTAGCGGTGCGCATGCTGCACCAGACGGGCGATGTCACTGACCTCGTTGCTGGCGTTGGTGCGCGCGCCAAACGACGGTCCGCCGATGTAGACAGCGTCTGCGCCGTGGTTGATGGCCTCGATGCCGATGTCGGCAGTCTTGGCGGGCGCGAGCAATTCAATTTGGTGGCGGGCGAGAGACATGGGGCAAGCGCAGGCAACTGCAAAAGAGCAAACCGCCGATACTAGCGCCATGCGCTCGAAAAAAGCTCAAAACCTTCAATCGTCACTTCAAGCCAGTGGGAATTCAGGCCGTTTTGACCGGCTGGATGCCTTGCGAGGCTTCGCGCTCATCTGGATGGCGGTGTTTCACTTCTGTTTTGACCTGAGCAACTACCGCCTGCTGGACGCGAATTTCTACGCCGATCCGCTGTGGACGGTGCAGCGCACCTGCATCCTCTCGCTGTTCCTGATTTGCGCAGGCGCCGGGCAGGCTGTGGCCACCGAGCAAGGGCAGACCTTGGCACGTTTCTGGCGCCGGTGGGCGCAAATCGTGGGGTGCGCGCTGCTGGTCAGCGCCGGCAGCTGGTTCATGTTTCCTCACAGCTACATCAGCTTTGGTGTGCTGCATGGCATGGCTGTCATGCTCATCGTGGCCCGCTTGAGTGCGCCTTTGCGAAGCCGGCTGTGGGGGCTGGGCGGTGTGGCACTGGCCTTGCCGCAACTCATTCAGCATCCGTTTTTTGACACACGTTTGACCAACTGGGTGGGGCTGGTCACGCACAAGCCCATCACCGAAGATTACGTCCCCATCCTGCCGTGGCTCGGGGTGATGTGGTGGGGCATGGCCGCGACACAGTGGATCCTGTCACACCGCCGACACTGGCTCTCGGCACAAACCCTCGGTTCGGGTGACAATGCCGGCTTGCCGCGTTTCATCGCCGCTGCGCGCAGCAAATTGGCGGTGCTGGGACGCTGGAGCCTGACTTTTTACATGGTGCATCAGCCGGTGATGATCGGCGGGCTGCTGGCGTGGATGACACTGACCGGACGCCCCTTCTGAGCCGCTCGATGCCCAAACCAACGGAACCCCACAGATGACCCAAGACGAACTCAAGACCCTGGTTGGCCGCGCGGCGCTGGACTATGTGCAACCCGGCAGCATCGTGGGGGTGGGCACCGGCTCGACCGTGGACAAGTTCATCGACGCCTTGGGCGAAGCCTTGAAGGCCGATCCTGCCCGCGTGGTCGGCGCCGTGTCCAGTTCGGTCCGCAGCACGCAGCGCCTCGAAGCGCTGGGCATCAAGGTCTTGCCCGCAGAGTCGGTGACGGCCCTGGGTGTCTACATCGATGGCGCTGACGAAATCGATCACGCCGGCAACATGGTCAAAGGCGGCGGCGCAGCCCTGACGCGCGAAAAGATCGTGGCCGATCTGGCCGACAAGTTTGTCTGCATTGCCGACGAATCCAAGCTGGTTCAGGCGCTGGGCAAGTTCCCTCTGCCTGTGGAAGTGATTCCCATGGGCGCCGCACAGGTGATCCGCGCTTTTGCCAAGCTGGGCGGCGTGGGCAAGGTGCGTGAAGGCGTGACCACCGACAACGGTAACGTGGTGGTCGACGTGACGGGCCTGAGCATCACGAAGCCCGCGCAGTTTGAATCCGACATCAACCAGATCCCCGGCGTTGTGACCGTGGGCGTGTTCGCGCGCAACAAGGCTTCGGTGTGCTTGTTGGGTACGGCCCAAGGCGTCAAGACCATGACGTTCTGAGCGCGCGCTGCGCTTTGGAGGCTGAGTGATCAGCCTCTCTGCGAACCAGCCTCGCCGAGGCTGGTTTTTTTACGCCTGTGTTGGCCGAACGTAGGCCAGCGCGCCCAAGCCCGCTTGTCGACCCGTGGCCATGGACGCTGTGAGCAGGTAGCCGCCGGTGGGGGCTTCCCAATCCAGCATCTCGCCTGCACAAAACACGCCGGGCAATGAACGAACCATGAGGTGCTCGTCCATCGCTTCAAACTTGACGCCACCGGCCGTGCTGATGGCCTCGTCCATGGGGCGTGTGCGCGTCACGGTGAGGGGCAGAGCCTTGATGGCCTGAGCAAGGCTGGCGTCATCGGCCAGTTGCTCGGGTGACAGGCACTCGTGCAGCAAGGCCATCTTCAAACCTTGCAGACCCAGTCGGCTCTTCAGGTGGGTGGACAGGCTGCGTGGTCCACGTGGGCGGCTGACCTCGGCCAGCACCTGTTCTGGCGTGTGCGCGGGCAGCAAGTCCAAGTGCAGGGTACACGCACCATCTTGATTGATGCGCTCACGGATGCGGCTGGAAAAGGCGTAAATCAGGCTGCCTTCGATGCCGGTGTCGGTCAGCACAAACTCACCCTGCTGGCGCTGCGTGTGCCCCTGAACATCGGTCACGGTGATGGCCGCAGGTTTGATGGGCTGTCCCGCAAACTTGTGCCGTAGGAAATCGCTCCAGCCTGCACGATCAGGTGCTGTAGGTGCCACATCAAAGCCACAGTTGGCCGATTGCAAGCGGGCCGTGTCTACGCCTCTGGCCTGCAGCAACGGCATCCAGCTGCCGTCTGACCCCAGTCGAGCCCAACTGCCGCCTCCCAAAGCGAGGATGGTGCAGGCCGCTGCCTTGTTGATTTCACCATCGGGTGTGGTGAAACGCAGTGCGCCTTGATCGGTCCAGCCCGTCCAGCGGTGACGCATGTGAAAGCGCACGCCCGCTTCGCGCAGGCGATGCAGCCAGGCGCGCAGCAAAGGGGCAGCCTTCATGTCGGTTGGGAACACCCGTCCGGACGTGCCGACGAAGGTGTCGACACCCAAGTCGGCAGCCCAAGCACGCATGGCGTCGGGTGAAAATGCCTCGACAGCAGGCTTCAGCGCCGCTTCACGTTCAGCAAATCGTGTGGTGAAGCGCTCAAACGGCTCGGAATGGGTCAGGTTGAGGCCGCCTTTGCCTGCCAGCAAAAACTTGCGGCCCACCGAAGGCATGCCGTCGTACAGATCAACGGGCACGCCGTGGGCAGACAGCACTTCGGCTGCCATGAGACCGGCCGGGCCCCCGCCAACAATGACAACGGACGCGGGTGCAGCACCGGCTGCGGCGGGAACAGTGGTATCAGTCAAGGATCAGAAACGGAAGCCGGATGGAGCGTTGCCCGCAGGCGAGGCTGGAGAAGTGTCAGGAGACTGGCTCGACGATGGTGCGGGCTCGCTGGCCTTGGCGGCAGGCGGTGGCACCAGCGGTGATGGGCTAGCCTGGCGATAATTGCGGGGCAGCATGGACGTGGCGGGGTAGCCCGCTGCATTCAGGTACTCGGTCCATTCACCTTGGCTGAACCCGAGGATCTGCTTGGCACCGATGCGAACCACTGGCAACTGATCGGTTTTTTCAGAGGCGCGGAATTGGCGCACGTCATCAGGGGTGTTGACCGTTTTCTCGGTAAAAGGCACACCGCGGCTGCGCAACAGGTCTCGGCCTGCATCGCAAGGCGAGCAGCTTTTGCTGGTGTAAAGCGTGACGGGATAACGTCCGACGGACGCCTGCAATTCAAATGGCAGGTTCTCAGTGGATGAGGTGGCGCCGTTGGCCTTGATCGTTTGAGCCGTCTGGTTGACGGGTTCACGATCGGTGTAGGTGATGCGGCCGTCTGGCTCCACGACCTTATAGAGGGCCCATGCCGACGAACTCATGCCAACCAAGGTCAGGCTGGTGATCAAAGTTGTCGCAACAACGCTCGGCTTCATCTTCGTCATCCTTGTCTGTCTTCAGCTCATGCCCTGATGGCGCAAGAGGGCATCAATTTGAGGCTCACGACCGCGGAAAGCCTTGAAGTTTTCCATGGCGCTGCGGCTTCCGCCCGCTTCCAGAATGGCTTCACGGTAACGACGACCGACTTCGGGGTTGAGCACACCGAACTCGGGCGTCGCTGCCTCTTCGAAGGCGGCGTAAGCATCTGCAGAGAGTACCTCAGCCCACTTGTAGCTGTAGTAGCCCGCAGCGTAGCCGCCTGCAAAGATATGTGAAAAGCTGTGCTGGAAACGATTGAACGCTGGCGGAATGTTTACCGCAACTTCCTGGCGCACCTCATCGAGCACGGCCTGGATGCGGCTTTCGTTGCCGGGTTCGGCATGCAGTCGCATGTCGAACAGCGAGAACTCGATCTGGCGCAGGGTCATCAAACCGCTTTGGAAGTTCTTGGCAGCGGTCATCTTGTCGAACAACTCACGGGGCAGGGAGGCCCCCGTGTCGACGTGGCAGGTCAGCTTCTGAACGACGTCCCATTCCCAGCAGAAGTTCTCCATGAACTGGCTGGGCAACTCGACAGCGTCCCATTCGACACCGCTGATGCCCGCCACGCCGATGTCATCGACCTGGGTGAGCATGTGGTGCAAGCCGTGGCCGAACTCGTGGAAGAGGGTGGTCACGTCGTCGTGGGTGAGCAGGGCGGGCTTGTCGCCCACACCCTTGGCGTAGTTGCACACCAGGTGCGCCACGGGTGTTTGGGTGGTGTGGGTGTCAGGGCGCTTCCAGCGGCCACGAACGTCGTCCATCCAGGCGCCTGGGCGCTTGCCGGGGCGAGCGTAGGGGTCGAGGTAGAACTGGCCTACCAGCTTGCCGTCACGTTCGATGCGGAAGAAGCGCACCGACTCATGCCACACCGGCGCGATGTCCGACTGAATTTGCACGTCAAACAGCGTTTCGATCAGGTTGAACAGTCCCTTGAGCACGGTGGGCTCGGTGAAGTACTGTTTGACTTCCTGGTCGCTGAACGCGTAGCGGGCCTCCTTGAGCTTTTCGCTCACAAAGGACACGTCCCAGGCTTGCAAATCGTCCAGACCGCAGTCGCTCTTGGCGAACGCGCGCAACTCGGCCATGTCGGTTTCGGCGAAGGGGCGCGCGCGCTTGGCCAGATCGCGCAGGAAATCCATCACCTGCTGTGGGTCATGGGCCATCTTGGGCACCAGCGACACCTCGGCAAAGTTGGCGTAGCCCAGCAGTTGGGCCTCTTCCTGGCGCAGGGCCACGATGTCACGCATCAGGGGCGAGTTGTCACGCTCGGCGGCGCCCAATTCGCTGGCCCGGGTGGTGTACGCACGGTAAAGGGTTTCGCGCAGACCACGGTGGGTGGCGTACTGCATGACCGGCAAGTAACTCGGCATGTGCAGTGTCAGCTTGTGGCCCTCTTTGCCTTCGGCTTGTGCCGCAGCACGGGTGGCATCGATGACGTCTTGCGGCACGCCAGCCAGTTCGTCGGCACTGGCGTAATAGGCGTAGGCATCGGTGGCATCCATCACGTGCTCGGAAAAGGCTTGCGACTTGGCCGCCTGTTCTTCCTGGATGGCTGCAAAGCGATCCTTGGCGGCGCCTTGCAGTTCGGCGCCACCCAGCACGAAGCCACGCAAGGCATTGTCCAGCGCACGTTGGCGGGGCGCACTCAGCAGATCATGCGCTGGTAGGTTGTGCTGGGCTTCTGCCAACGCTTTGTACTTGGCGTACAGACGCTCGTCGGCACCCAGGCGGGTGTAGAACTCGGTGATGCGGGGCAGGTTCTCGTTGTAGGCTGCGCGCAACTCAGGCGTGTCGGCGACACTGTTGAGGTGCCCCACCGTACCCCATGCGCGACCCAATCGCTCGGTGGCCACGTCCAGCAGCAGCGACAGCGCATCGTAGTCGGCAGGAACCTCCGGGCCAGTGACCCGGGTCAGCGCGCCGTCGGCATCGGCCAGCAGCACGTCCAGTGCGGGTGTCACGTGTTCAGGCTTGATCTGATCGAACAGGGGCAGGCCGGTGGTGTCAAGCAAGGGGTTGGTGCTCATGGGGTGTGACAGAGAGTCCTGGGCGGATAAATGAGGCGTCACCGATGGAATGCAAGGCCAGTGCCGGGTGGCATCGGCCTTGCGCAGCGCATCAGGCTTGACCTGAGGTGCGCTCGGCTGCTTCCATGGTGTTGACCAGCAGCATGGTAATGGTCATCGGGCCAACCCCACCGGGGACGGGGGTGATGTAGCCTGCGACTTCCTTGCAGCCGTTGAAGTCCACGTCACCGCAGAGCTTGCCTTCGTCGTCGCGGTTCATGCCCACATCGATGACCACGGCACCGGGTTTGATCATGTCGGCGGTCAGCACATTGCGCTTGCCCACGGCGGCCACCACGATGTCGGCCTGGCGGGTCATGGCGCCCAGATCAGCGGTGCCGCTGTGGGTGATGGTGACCGTGGCGTTGGCTTGCAACAGCATCATGGCCATGGGCTTGCCCACGATGTTGGAACGGCCGATGACCACCGCGTGCTTGCCGCGCAGGTCCTTCATGCCGATGGACTCGAGCATCTTCATGCAGCCGTAGGGTGTGCAGGCCTTGAAGCCCACTTCGCCCACCATCAGGGCGCCTGCGCTGGCAACGTGGAAGCCGTCCACGTCCTTCAGGGGCGAAATGGCTTCGATGACCTTGTGGTCGTCGATGTGCTTGGGCAGGGGCAGTTGCACCAGGATGCCGTGGATACTGGGGTCGTTGTTCAATGCATCGACGCGGGCCAGCAGTTCAGCCTCGGTCAGGGTGGCGTCGTACTTTTCCAGCACCGACTTGAAGCCGGCGTCTTCGCAGGCCTTGACCTTGTTGCGCACGTAGACCTGGCTGGCGGGGTTGTCACCCACCAAGATCACGGCCAGACCAGGCTTGGTACCCTTGGCGGTGAGGGCGGCTGCGCGTTGTGCGACTTCGCCACGCAATTGTTTGGACAGGGCGTTGCCATCGATGAGTTGTGCGGTCATGGGCTGCTCCAGAGAGAAAAAGGACAGAACTGAAAAACGGAAAAGGCCGCCACGCTCAGGAGCGGCGGCCTTTCGGCATGGCGATAAACGGAAGGCCAATCAGCAGACTGGCCTCCACTAGACCTTACTTGGCCTGGTTGGCTGCCGGTTGGGCGTTGGCGCCGAGTGCAATCTTGAGCAGGTCGGCCACGGTGTTGGCGTTGAGCTTTTCCATCACGTTGGCGCGGTGGGCTTCAACGGTCTTGATGCTGATGCCCAGATCGTCGGCGATCTGTTTGTTCAGGCGGCCGGCCACAATCCGTTCCAGCACTTGCGCTTCACGGGTGGTCAGGCGCGACAGCAGAGCCTCGCGGCTGGCAGCTTCTTGCGATTGCGAGAAGGCCGCACGCGCTTCTTCGAGCATGCGTTCTACCAAGGACACCAGTGCGTCTTCCTTGAAAGGCTTCTCGATGAAGTCCATCGCGCCCTTCTTCATTGTGTTCACGGCCATGGGCACGTCGCCGTGACCCGTGATGAACACGATGGGCAGAGGCGACTTGCGCTCCAGCAGCTTGTCTTGCAGTTCCAGGCCGCTCATGCCATCCATGCGGATGTCGGTGATCAGGCAGGCGACTTCACGGGGGTCAAAGCGGGCGAGGAACGATTCGGCCGAGTCAAAGCAGCGGACACGGTAGTCCTTGCCTTCCAGAAGCCACTGCAACGAGTCGCGCACGGCCTCGTCGTCATCAACCACATACACAGTGCCTTTTTTCGGGATCAAGCTCATGGGTTATCGGCAAGTAAGTCGTTGGAAGGGGGAGTGCCGGTATCGGCGAAGTCGACCTCCCCACTGCTATCGATCGGGAGGTTGAACGTGAAACGACAACCTGTGATCGATGTCCCATTGTAGATGTTCTCGGCCTTGATCCGACCATGGTGTGACTCAATGATCGAGCGGCACAAACTCAGGCCAATGCCCAGTCCCTCCGCCTTGGTGGAGTGGAAGGCTTCAAAGAGGCGCTCCAGCATCTCTTCTTTCATGCCCGGGCCGCTGTCAGAGACCGAAAACTCCACCACTTCGCCTTGGTCGTCGGTGCGGCGTTGTTGCACGCGAAGGTCGATATGACGACGTGATTGTGGCATTTGCGACGAGTCGATGGCTTCGGCTGCATTTTTCAGCAGGTTCAGCAGTACCTGCTCGATCAGGATGGGGTCGGCCATCACGATGGGCAGGCGGTTTGCGACGGTGGTGTTGAGCGTGACGCGGCGGCGTTTCATTTCGAACACAGCCAGGTCGAGCACGGCGTCGGTGATGTCGCGCACACGGCACGGTTGGCGCTGAGGTTCGCTGCGCTTGACGAACTGCCGGATGCGGTGGATGACTTGGCCGGCCCGCTGCGCCTGACGTGTGGTCTTTTCCAGTGCCCCCAGGAGTTGTTCCTGATCGATGGTGCCAGATTGGATGCGGCTCATCATGCCGCTGCAGTAGTTCGCAATGGCTGCAAGTGGCTGATTGAGCTCGTGCGCCACGGTCGAGGCCATTTCACCCATGGTGATCAGGCGGCTGGTGAACTGCGCTTTCTCGGCTTGTCGGGCCGCGGCTTCTTCAGCCTGACGACGTGCTGTGATGTCGGTGGCAATCAGCATCTGGGCAAGGTTGCCGTCCGTCCACTGTACGTACCGGGCACGCACGTCAAACCACTTCTGGATGCTGTCGACGAAGACTTCGCGCGTGTCGCTGCCGGCGTTGGTCAGTGCCTGGGTTGGGATGCCGCCAAAGTTGTCGACCGATTCGTCACTGTCGATGACCTCGTCGGGCATGATTTCACCGCCTGTCAACTGGGTGTGGGCGTCGGGGTTGGCGCCAAACCAGATGCGGTACGAGCGGTTGGCAAACAGCAACTCGCCACGCTGCACGGACACCACGGACACGGCCGCATCCAGCCCCTCCAGCACCGTGGTGAAGCGCTCGTGGGCCGCAGTGAGTTGGTCCCGCACGCGCTTGGCTTCGGTGATGTTGGTCACCGATGTCATCCAGCCGGTCTGGTCGCCTTGGGCGTCGATCAGGGGAGACACGTACATCCGCGCATCAAACTGGGTGCCGTCGCGACGCTGCATCAGCACCTCGATGCCGCCCATGGGGCTGCGGCCCAGCAACTCTTGTTGAAAGATGCGGTGGAACTCGTCGAGGCGGTCTTTGGGCCAGTAAGGGTAGGGGGGGACGCAACCCAGCAGTTCGTCTTCCGAGAAGCCGGTCATGGCACAGAACGCCGGGTTCACGTAGGTGATGCGGCCTTCCAGGTCGATGGTGCGCATGCCGGTGAGCATGGAGTTTTCCATGGCCCGACGGAAGTTGGTTTCCTGCACCAGGGTCTTCTGGATTTGAGAGCGGCGGCGCATGTGTCGCAGCGTGCCCATCAGGGTCCACACCGTCAGGGTGGACAGCGCAATCACCATCCAGAACAGCGTGTTCCCGACCAGATCACCCGAGGTCTTGTAGCCCATGCCACGCAACATCAGGCCATTGCCCACCGGTGTGACCATGACGTCGTGGACGAAGGTGGGGTGCGACGTGGTTTTGCTGTTGCCGCCGAAGGTACTGGTCAGCAACTGACCGCTGGGGTTGGCCAACCCCATGGCGTGGCGACTGCCGACCTCGCGCGGAACGAGGTAGCGGAGCATGGATTCAAGCGAGTACTCCGCAACCAGCGTGCCTTGGAAGCCGTTCCGATCCACCATGGGGACATGCACCTGAACAATGCTGGCGCCGGTCTGGTTGGGAAAAGGGTGGGAGTAGACGGGTTGGTTGCGATCGTGCGCCAACTGGAAGGCTTGAAGTGGCAGCTTGCCTTCAATGAGCGGGTTGTAATTGTCTGCGGGGTTGCCAGAAGGATCAATGTCTTCTGTGACACCCGGGTCAAGCGGCAGTGTCAGCGCCGTGCGCGCTGCTTTCACTGTGCCGTTGGCCTGTATCCATGACAAGCTGAGAATTTCTGGCCGTGCACGGACAAAGTCGCCGGCTTGCCGCATGAATGCTTCCGGGGCAACGGACTTCAGGCTGATGTCTCGGGCCAGACGCTGTAACTGTTCCTGGTTCTCTACCAGTCGCAAACGGATCTGTTGTTGCACGACTTCAGTGTCGCGCTTGACCGACTCTTGCGCACGCTCCAGTTCTTCGTTGCGGAGGTACCAGAAGGCCGCAATGATGGCGGCCAAAAACAGCAGGACCGAGATCAGCGGGCCGAGTGTGGCGTAGCGATCTTGTTGGCTGGGGCTCTTTTTCTGCCACCAACGCCAGAACAGTCGTGCACTGGGGCGCGCAGGCGGCGTGGGAGGCATGGGTGCTGTGTCTGGCGATGCAGAGAAGTCCATATGGGGATTGTCCGAATACGGACTCGTTCCTGAGGCTTTGAATTGATGGCGTATATTTTGGACTGTTTCCTCACCCTACCGGGTGTTGAAGCAAATCATAGTGCCGGGGTTCTGCCGTTTATCCACGGGCCAGGACTTGGGCTCTCGTCCAAACTGGATGCGAGCCGCTATCAACAATTTGGAGACTTACCCATGTCTGCTCAAGATCCGCAGAAGTCTGTCCCATCGGACTTGGATCCTCAAGAAACGCGCGAGTGGCTGGACGCCTTGTCCGGCGTGATCGACGCTGAGGGCCGAGAGCGTGCCCACCAACTCCTTGAAAACGTCCTCGATCACGCCAGACAGGCGGGCATCGACATGCCGTTTTCGGCCAACACGGCTTACGTCAACACCATTCCGGTGGAAGACGAAGAGCGTTGTCCGGGCAATATCGACATCGAGGAACGTTTACGCGCCTACATGCGCTGGAACGCCATGGCGATGGTCGTCAAGGCCAACCGACATAACCCGGAAGATGGCGGCGATCTTGGGGGGCATATTGGCTCCTTTGCATCGTTGGCCCATATGTTTGGTGCAGGGTTCAACCATTTCTGGCATGCCGAGAATGAGCATCACGGTGGCGACTGCATTTATTTCCAGGGGCATGTGTCTCCTGGCATTTATGCACGGGCGTACCTAGAAGGCCGACTGACCGAAGAGCAGTTGCTGCATTTCCGCCAGGAAGTCGATGGTCAAGGTCTGTCGAGCTACCCGCATCCGAAGTTGATGCCCAACTTCTGGCAGTTCCCGACCGTGTCGATGGGCTTGGGCCCACTGATGGCCATCTATCAGGCGCGTTTCCTGAAATACCTGCACGCACGGGGTCTGGCAGACACCAGCAACCGCAAGGTGTGGGTCTTCTGTGGTGACGGCGAGATGGATGAGCCCGAATCTCTGGGCGCCATTGGCTTGGCTGCACGCGAAAAGCTCGACAACCTGATTTTTGTCGTGAACTGCAACTTGCAGCGTCTGGATGGTCCGGTGCGCGGCAACGGCAAGATTGTTCAGGAACTGGAAGGTGAATTCCGGGGTTCCGGTTGGAACGTGATCAAGGTGCTGTGGGGCAGTGACTGGGACCCCCTCCTTGCGAAAGACAAGGAAGGCCTCATGCGCAAGATCATGATGGACATCCCGGACGGTGATTACCAGGCCATGAAGGCCAACGACGGCGCCTTCGTTCGCAAGAACTTCTTCGAGCGCGATCCGCGTGTGGCCGAGATGGTCTCGAAGATGTCGGACGAGCAGATCTGGGCCTTGCGTCGTGGCGGCCACGATCCGCAAAAGGTGTACGCCGCCTACCACCGCGCCGTGAACCACAAGGGGCAGCCAACCGTCTTGCTGATCAAGACGGTCAAGGGCTTTGGCATGGGCAAGGCCGGTGAAGGCAAGAACACCGTTCACCAGACCAAGAAGCTCACGGACGAAGACATCAAGTACTTCCGTGACCGCTTCAACATTCCGATCCCGGACAGCGAACTGCCCAAGATCCCGTTCTACAAGCCGGCGGACGATTCGCCGGAAATGAAGTACCTGCATGCACGACGTCAGGCTTTGGGGGGGTATTTGCCGCACCGTCGCCAGCGTGCCGACGAGCAGTTCACCATCCCGCCTTTGGACACGTTCAAGGCCATTCTGGACCCCACGGCCGAGGGCCGCGAGATTTCCACGACACAGGCTTACGTGCGTTTCCTGACGCAGTTGCTGCGTGACCCTTCACTGGGTTCGCGTGTGGTGCCGATTCTGGTGGACGAGGCGCGCACCTTCGGGATGGAAGGCCTGTTCCGTCAGATCGGGATCTACAACCCGGCGGGCCAGCAGTACACCCCGGTCGACAAGGACCAGGTGATGTATTACCGCGAGGACAAGGCCGGTCAGATCCTGCAAGAGGGCATCAACGAGGCCGGTGGCATGTCGAGCTGGATTGCCGCAGCGACGAGCTACAGCACCAGCAACCGGATCATGATCCCGTTCTTTGTGTACTACTCGATGTTCGGGTTCCAGCGCATTGGCGATCTGGCCTGGGCGGCGGGTGACATGCAGGCTCGCGGCTTCTTGCTGGGCGGCACTTCCGGGCGCACCACGCTCAATGGCGAAGGGCTGCAGCACGAAGATGGCCACAGCCACATCCTGGCGGGCACCATTCCGAACTGCGTGTCGTATGACCCGTCGTTTGCGCATGAAGTGGGCGTGATCCTGCACCATGGGCTGAAGCGCATGGTCGAGAACCAGGAGAACGTGTTCTTCTATCTGACGCTGCTCAACGAGAACTACGCCATGCCGGGCCTCAAGCAAGGCACGGAAGAGCAAATTCTCAAGGGCATGTATCTGTTGCAAGAGGGTGCAAAGGGCATGGCCCACAGCGTGAACCTGCTGGGTTCCGGCTCGATCTTGCGTGAGTCGATGGCAGCCAAGGCGCTGCTGGAAGCCGACTGGGGCGTGTCTGCCAATGTGTGGAGTTGCCCTAGCTTCAACGAGCTGGCCCGGGATGGCCATGACGTGGAGCGCTTCAACATGCTTCATCCGGCAGCCGTACCGGCCGTGCCGTTTGTGACGCAGCAGCTGCAGCCATTCGATGGGCCTGTGGTGGCATCGACCGATTACATGAAGAACTACGCCGAGCAGATTCGCCCCTTCATTCCGCGTGGCCGCAGCTACAAGGTCTTGGGCACGGATGGCTTCGGACGCAGTGACTTCCGCAGCAAGTTGCGTGAACACTTCGAGATCAATCGTCACTACATCGTGGTGGCGGCCCTCAAGGCGCTGGCTGATGACGGCAAGGTGGCGCGTACCAAGGTGGCCGAGGCCATTCAGCAGTACGGCATCAAGGCCGACAAGGTCAACCCGCTGTACGCCTGATGGGAGCACAACATGGCATTGATTGAAGTGAAGGTTCCCGATATCGGGGATTTCAAGGAAGTAAGCGTCATCGAAGTGCTGGTCAAGCCAGGTGACACGGTGAAGGCCGAGCAAAGCCTCATCACCGTCGAGTCGGACAAGGCGTCGATGGAAATTCCGTGCTCGCACGCCGGGGTGGTCAAGGAGTTGAAGGTGGCCTTGGGTGACAAGGTGGCCGAGGGCTCCTTGGTGCTGATGCTGGAAACCGCGGATGCGGCAGGTGTTGCTCAAGCGGCACCCGCAGCAGCGGAGCCTGTTGCTTCGGTGCCGGCGCCTGCCGCGGCTCCCGCGCCCGCAGCGACACCGGTGGCGGTGTCCGTGGCATCGAGCGCCCCTGCGGTGGCCGCACCAGCTGCACTGCCGGCGCATCAGCCGGGCACGCCGTCGGGCAGCTTGCCGCATGCGTCGCCCAGCATCCGCAAGGCGGCGCGCGAATTGGGTGTGCCACTGGCCGAAGTCAAAGGCAGCGGCTTCAAAGGCCGCATCACCCTGGATGACCTGCAAGGTTTTGTCCAGCAGGTGATGGCGGGTGACGCGCAAACGGCCGCGCAAAAGGCCAAGGCGCCGACTGCCGCATCGGTGGGTGGTGGTTTGCCGGGTTTGTTGCCGTGGCCGCAGGTCGACTTCGCCAAGTACGGCCCCATCGAGCGCAAGGATCTTTCGCGCATCAAAAAGATTTCTGGTGCGAACCTGCATCGCAACTGGGTCATGATTCCGCACGTCACCAACCATGACGATGCTGACATCACTGAGCTGGAAGCCTTCCGCCTGCAGTTGAACAAGGAAAACGAGAAGGCAGGCGTCAAGGTGACCATGCTGGCGTTCCTGATCAAGGCTGCAGCGGTGACGTTGAAGAAGTTTCCCGAGTTCAATGCATCGCTGGATGGCGATCAGTTGGTCTACAAGGAGTACTTCCACATCGGCTTTGCGGCGGACACGCCCAATGGCCTGGTGGTGCCGGTGATCAAGGATGCGGACAAGAAGGGCATCTTGCAGATCAGCCAGGAGACCGCTGAGCTGGCCAAGAAGGCCCGTGAAGGCAAGATGAGCCCGGCAGACATGCAAGGTGGCTGCTTCAGCATCAGCTCACTGGGCGGGATCGGCGGCAAGTACTTCACGCCCATCATCAATGCGCCAGAAGTGGCCATTCTGGGGGTGTGCAAGAGTTCGCTGGAGCCCAAGTGGAACGGCCAGGCGTTCGAGCCTCGGCTGATGTTGCCGCTGTCGCTGTCTTATGACCATCGTGTCATTGATGGTGCGGCGGCGGCGCGCTTCAATGTCTACTTTGCGTCTTTGCTGGCGGACTTCCGCCGCATCGTGCTGTGATCGGAGGTCATCATGGCAGTGATTGACGTCAAAGTCCCTGACATTGGGGACTTCAAGGAAGTGGCCATCATCGAGATCCTGGTCAAGCCGGGTGACACGGTGAAGGCCGAGCAAAGCTTGATCACCGTCGAGTCTGACAAGGCGTCGATGGAGATCCCGTGTTCGCACGCCGGCGTGGTCAAGGAGTTGAAGGTGGCCTTGGGTGACAAGGTCAGCGAGGGTTCTTTGCTGCTGACGCTGGAAGTGGCCAATGGCGTGGCTGCTGAGTCTGCTGCGGCACCGGCTGCGACGCCAGTGGCTGCGGCTCCGTTGGCGGCAGCGCCCGCGCCTGTGGCGGCGCCAGCAGGCAGCTACAGCGGTCCCGTGGATGTCGAGTGCGACGTGCTGGTTTTGGGTGGTGGGCCTGGCGGTTATTCCGCGGCGTTCCGCTCGGCCGACCTG
The DNA here is from genome assembly GCF_049317225.1 of Aquabacterium sp. Classification (GTDB taxonomy): domain Bacteria; phylum Pseudomonadota; class Gammaproteobacteria; order Burkholderiales; family Burkholderiaceae_C; genus Aquabacterium. The sequence continues at coordinate 110,255 of NZ_JBMOIR010000008.1, forward strand.
GGGTTGAACACCGTCATCGTCGAGCGCTACGCCACCTTGGGCGGTGTCTGCCTGAACGTGGGGTGCATCCCGTCGAAGGCGCTGCTGCACGTGGCAGCGGTGATGGACGAGGTGCGTCACTTGGCCGATGCCGGCGTGGCGTTCGCCGAGCCCAGCGTGAACATCGACAAGCTGCGTGGCCACAAGGAAAAGGTCATTGGCAAGCTGACGGGTGGTCTGGCGGCCATGGCCAAGATGCGCAAGGTCACAACCGTGCGCGGCTACGGTGTCTTCCTCGACCCGTATCACCTGAAGGTCGAAGAGACCACTGGCACGGGGCAGGAGAAGACCGGCTCGGCCAAGGTGGTGCGTTTCAAGCGCGCCATCATTGCGGCGGGCTCGCAGGCCGTGCGTTTGCCGTTCTTCCCGCAGGATGAGCGCATCGTGGACTCGACGGGTGCGCTGGCGCTCAAGGCAGTGCCCAAGCGCATGCTGATTGTGGGCGGCGGCATCATCGGTCTGGAAATGGGCACGGTGTATTCCACGCTGGGCGCGCGTCTGGACGTGGTCGAGATGATGGACGGCCTGATGCAGGGTGCTGACCGGGATCTGGTCAAGGTCTGGCAGAAGATGAATGCGCCGCGCTTTGACAACATCATGTTGAAGACCAAGACGATGGGGGCCGAGGCCACGCCCGAAGGCATCAAGGTGAAGTTCGAGGCGGCCGATGGCACCGTGTCCGAGCAGACGTATGACCTGGTGCTGCAAGCCGTGGGGCGCACGCCCAATGGCAAGAAGCTGGATGCAGACAAGGCCGGTGTGGCCGTGACCGACCGTGGCTTCATTCCCGTGGATGTGCAGATGCGTACCAACGTGCCGCACATCTTCGCCATTGGCGACCTGGTGGGGCAACCCATGCTGGCGCACAAGGCTGTGCACGAAGCGCACGTGGCTGCCGAGGTGGTGGCGGGTGAATTGCTGGGCGACGAGAAGCTGGCCAAGGCGCAGTTCGATGCCCGCGTGATCCCGAGCGTGGCCTACACCGATCCGGAAGTGGCCTGGGTGGGCTTGACCGAGGACCAGGCCAAGGCCCAGGGCATCAAGGTCAAGAAGGGACTGTTCCCGTGGTCGGCTTCGGGCCGAGCCATTGCGAACGGTCGCGACGAAGGCTTCACCAAGCTGCTGTTCGATGACAGCCCCGAGGCCAACGGCCATGGTCGCATCCTGGGTGGCGGCATCGTCGGCACCCATGCGGGCGACATGATCGGTGAAATCGCGCTGGCCATCGAGATGGGGGCCGACGAGATCGACATCGGCAAGACGATCCACCCGCATCCCACCCTGGGTGAAAGCATCGGCCTGTGTGCCGAAGCGGCTCACGGCAGTTGCACCGACTTGCCCCCCGCCCGCAAGCGCTGACCCTCGTCAGTGAAAGTCCCGGCTGTGGGTGCTCAGGCGCCCCAGCAGGGGCGTCATGTCGCGCAGGCGGTGCGCCACCAAATGGCGTACTTCGCCTTCGCGCTGCCACACCCCATAGACCGCCAGCAGCCGTGAGTGCACCAGCTCGCGCCGCTGGCGTTCTTTCAGGGCTGGCCACACGATCACGTTGACCGTGCCGGTTTCATCTTCCAGGGTGACGAACACCACGCCGGAGGCGGTTCCGGGTTGCTGGCGCACGGTGACAATGCCGCAAGCTCGAGCCAGTCGCCCTGTTGGGAAGTCATGGAGTTCGGCGGCACTCAGCAGCCGCTGTGCGGCCAGTTGGGGGCGCAGCAAGGCCAAGGGGTGGCGCCTGAGCGTCAGGCCTTGCGAGGCGTAGTCAAACACGATTTCTTCACCTTCCGGCGCCTCGGGCAAGGTCAACCAGTCCTCTTCGATCGGTGCTTCACGCAGCAAAGGTGGGGCGCGGTGCAGTGCCGAAGCGTCCCAGACTTGTTGGCGTCGATGTCCGGACAGGCTGTGCAGGGCATCGCCCGAAGCCAGAGCCCGCAGGGTGCGTTGATCCAGGTCGGCTCGGCGCGCCAGGTCATCGACGTCGTTGAACGGGGCTTGTTGTCGTGCTTGCTGAATTCGCAGGGCGATTTCGGGAGACAGGCCGGTCAACAGCCGCAGTCCCAGTCGCACGGCGGGTTGTGATGAGGTTGGGGGAAACGCGGTTTCCAGACTGCAATCCCACGTGCTGTGCATGACATCGGCAGGGCGCACTTCGACCTGATGGCGCCTGGCGTCTTGCACCAATTGGCTGGGTGAATAGAAGCCCAAGGGCTGGGCATTGAGCAATCCGGCCAGGAAGGCCGCCGGCTCATGGCATTTGAGCCAGGCGCTGGCATACACCAGGATGGCAAAGCTGGCAGCGTGAGATTCGGGGAAGCCGTATGAGCCAAAGCCTTCGATCTGTTGGCAGATCTGTTCGGCAAATTCGGCGGGGTATTGATTGGCCCGCATGCCTGCGCGGATGCGATCCTTGAATTTGTGCACATCGCCTTTGCGTCGCCATGCCGCCATGGAGCGTCGCAAATCGTCGGCCTCTCCGGCGGTGAAACCTGCCGCAATCATGGCGATCTGCATGACCTGTTCCTGGAAAATGGGGATGCCCAGCGTCCGCTCCAGTGCCGCAGACAAGCCGCGCGGGTAGGAGATGGGCTCCAGACCCTGTCGTCGTTTCAGATAGGGGTGGACCATGCCCCCTTGGATCGGTCCCGGACGAACCAGCGCCACCTCCACCACCAGGTCGTAGAAGTTCTTGGGGCGCAGTCGCGGCAACATGCTCATCTGTGCGCGGCTTTCTACCTGGAAGACACCCATGGTGTCGGCGCGGGTGAGCATCTCGTAAGTCGGGTGATCGTCGCGAGGGATGTCTTGCAGCGTGAACGCGCCGCCCCGCCAATCGCTGACGAAGTCCATGGTCTTGCGCAAGGCCGTGAGCATGCCGAGCGCCAGCACGTCCACCTTGAGCAAACCCAGTGCGTCCAGGTCGTCTTTGTCCCACTGGATGACACTGCGCTCGGGCATGGCGGCGTTTTCAATGGGCACCATGCGACACAAGGGGCCGCGCGAGATGACAAAACCGCCCGTGTGCTGGCTCAGGTGTCGGGGAAAGCCGATCAGGTTGCGGGTCAGCTCCATCCACTGCTGCACGCGCTGGTCTTGCGGGGCCAGGCCGACTTCTGCCAGTCGCTGGGCCAGTGCTTCTCGGCTGTCCCACCATTGCAGGTTGCCACTGGCGCGTTCAATGTCGTCCAGACTGAATCCCAGTGCCTTGCCCACGTCGCGCAAGGCACTGCGGGTGCGGTATGTGATGACGGTGGCGGTCAATGCCGCACGATCTCGGCCATATTTGGCATAGAGGTACTGGATGACTTCTTCGCGGCGCTCATGCTCGAAATCCACATCGATGTCGGGCGGTTCGTTGCGCTCTTTCGAGATGAAGCGTTCGAAAAGCAGATGCCCTTCCTGAGGATTGACCTCGGTGATACCCAGCGCATAACAAACCACCGAGTTGGCCGCACTGCCTCGCCCCTGACAGAGGATGTGACGTGAGCGGGCAAAGGCCACGATGTCATACACCGTGAGGAAGTACTTTTCGTACCGCAACTCGGCAATCAGCGCCAACTCCTTGTGCAACTGCATTTGCACCTCGGCAGGAATGCCGGCGGGGTAGCGCCGGGCCAGTCCTTCGTGGGCTTGCTGGCAGAGGTGTTCGGCAGCGGTGAGACCGTCCGGCACGACTTCGTCGGGGTATTCGTACTTCAGTTCATCCAGACTGAATGCGCAGCGTTGGGCCACATCCAGCGTGGCCGTCAGCACGTCAGCCGGGTAGCGCTGAAAGAGGCGCAAGCGACTGCGCAGGTGTCGTTCGGCATGCCGATCCAGCTCGAAACCACATTCGGGCAAGGGGCGACCCAAGCGGGTGGCGGTGAGCACGTCGTGAAGCGGCTTGCGTGAGCGCACATGCATGTGCACATCACCTGCCGCGACCAGTGGCACGCCGCTGTCGGCACTGATTTCTCGCAGGGTGTGCAGCCACGCGTCATCGTCGACCTGGTGGTGCAGTTCGAGCAGCAACCAGCACCGATCCGGGAAGTGTCGCTTCAGCCATCGTGCGTGTGCCAGCAAGGCTTCGTGCGGGTGCCGCCGGTCCAGCGCCATCAACACCAGACAGTCACCCAAATCGTGTGGACGCCAGGCTTCACGAGGCAGTGGGGCGATGCCCTTGCCCGGCACGCGTCGTCGCAAGCGGGTGATGGCCTCGCACAGCAAGCCGTAACCCATGCGGTGGCATGCCAGTGCGATCAGTTTGACGGGGTAGGGGTCTTCGATGGGGAATTCCGCCCCCATGATGAGTTGAAACTGTGCCGCACCGGGGGTGCCTTGTTCGCGATGGCGACGCAAAGCCAGGTGTGCTCGCACGATGCCGGCCACGCTGACCTCATCGGTCAGCGCCAATCCCCGGTAGCCCAATGCCAGTGCGCGTTCGATCAACTCTTCGGGGTGAGACGCCCCGCGCTGAAATGAGAAGTTCGAGACGGCGTGCAGCTCGATGTAGTCCGGCAGGGCCATGGTTCACGCAAAGAAACCGTGCAAGAACCAGCGAGGTTCGTCGCCGCTGGCAACGGGGCGCGCTCGAAAAATCCAGAGCAAACCGGCGATCGCGCTGCTGGCCAGAAAGTAATCGCGCACCACGGCCTCCGCTGAAGCAGGGGCATCCCACCACCCGGATTCGATCCGGTGAGGACCGGCAATCAGCTCCAGTCGCCCTTGGTAAAAAGGGTGTGAATGTTGACCATGCGCGTCTGCCAGCGTGGCCAGTGGCAAGGGCTGGGGCAACAACCAGGTGGGTTGAGGCCAGTCCGGTGGTGACGGGGCTGGAGGCAGGGCCATGACGTGACTGGCTGGCAGCCAGCGCTGGGCGCATTCCGGGCGATGATCAGCATGGACATGACCTTGCAACACCCGGTCGCTGCCCAGGCGTGCACTCAATTGATCGACCAGAGCCGCCCGTGCTTCACGCTGCGCCTTGCGGGCTGCCGGAGTTGGGGCCCCCTCTGCAGCATGCAGCAAGGCGGTGCCGCTTTCAGGAAACAGGGCCGAACAGGATGCCTCCACGGCTTGAAAGTCATCGACCCGCAAGTTGATTTCTTCCACCGGTGCCGCCAGGCGAATGTGCTGAAGGTGCTCCTGAATCAGCTTGCTCAAGCGGTGGGCATCATGGGTCGGGGTGCTGACCCGAATCAGGTGCTCCCCGGCTTCTTCTCCATGACGGCGGTGTCCGTGGTGCCAGCGCAGGTGCAAGGCATTGAGTCCTGCGTGCTGACCAGCCAGCCAGGCACACAGCATGGGCAGCACGGGCTCGATGGCGCAGATCAGGCCTGCTGCCGTGTCGATGCGTGCTGACAGCAGCACACGGTGTTCAAACACCGCAGGCAGGTCGAGCCAGGTGAAGGTTTCGGGGCGCAGGCCGCAGAGTTGATCGAGCGCATGCAGCACCGACTCACCGAATCGCCGGCTGATCCCCCCTCGGGGCAGGGCCAGCACGTCGGCCACGGTTCTGCACCCCAGGCGACTCAGGGTGTGAGCGTGCGCGGCCAGAGCCGAGACGGTCTGCCAATCCAGTCGTGCCCAGTCAGGCGTGGCACCGGGAGCGTGGGGGGCGTTGCCAGGGTGCAGCGCATGCTGACGCGCCCACGCCAGCGCCGCCAACGCGGTGGACGCGTGGGCGCAAGCCTGCGCGCCATGTTGCCGGGACTCCGCTTCAAGGCGACATCGCAAACGCTCTGGCCCGCCAAACAGGCGCTGGCTGCTCTGCCACTCCAGTACCACGGCATCCTCTAGGCAGGCCACGCGGGGACTGAACTGCAGCGCCCACCATCCGAAAGCCTCGACGGACAGCGCGCCCGACTCAGGCTGGGCTGCTGGCAAAAAGGCGGTCCAGTGCAACATGGTGAGGTGGTGTAGCCATGGCCGGAGCGGGTGCGAGCGCGCTCGCTGAACGGCGAAGCCGGGCCCCTAGCAAAGCCTGCATGCGCTGGGGCCAGGCCGGCAAGACAATCGGCTCGCTCAACAACGGGCCCTTGCGTTTGAAGACATCGATGCTCAGCGCATGTGGAAACGGTTGCACCGACAACGCCAGCCGCAAGGGCGCCGCGGATGACTCTTGCCGGGCTTGCTCAGGGCGAAAGGCAAACAGCAAGCCCGCATGTTGGGCCGCACACGCGTGCAGGCGGCGCATGTGTTCAGGTCGAGCCTGGGGCAACCAACTCAGGACGGTGCTGACGCAATCGGATTTCAGGGCTTGCTCCGTGGCCCACAAGCGCTCGGCCGGTGTGCGAGCCTCAACCTGAATCAATTGCTCGGTAGGTAAGCCGGCTTGCCATAAAGCCGGCAGAAAAGGAGACAGTGGCGCCCCCACCAGAATGAGCTGCCCCCCTTGGGCGCACAAGCGTTGCAAGGTGGGTTGCAACAGTCGCCATTCGCCTTGTCCGGTCTGACGACTCAGGATTTCCGTGAGGGACTGACAAGGCCAGCCACCGTCAGGCAAGACCTGATCAAGCGCTTCATGCCCGCTGGCCATGACTGCTGCGTGCGCCCGCCCCATGGCATGCCCACGCCAGAGGGCGGCCTCGATGTGTGAGGGCAGTGCAGAGGGAAGCGATAAATCGATCGACATGAATATACTGTACATAAATACAGTATTCCGGGCAAGCCAATCAGTGTCCGTGTGTATCCCACGCCGCCGATGTCAGATACGCCAGAGGAATCACTTCCAGCGCCTTCTCGTCGGTTGATTCGAGAATGACGGGCGGGGCCATGCCGGCGTGCCAGGCTTCCAGCCAACGGTGGGCACACAAGCACCAGCGGTCGCCGGCCTTCAGTCCTGCAAAGCGAACCTCCGGGCGAGGTGTGCTGAGGTCGTTGCCCTGCGCCCGCGAAAAGTCCAAAAACGCTTGCGTGACTTTGGCGCACACCACATGCATGCCGGCATCGTCGCCACGTGTGCGGCAGCAACCATCGCGAAAATAACCCGTGAGCGGGTCGTACGAGCAGGCCCGCAAAGGCCCGCCCAGCACATTGCGTCCAGACGTCAGTTCAACACTCATGGATGAAACCTCTGCTGGGATCGAGGGTCAGCCTTGCGATTTTTTCAGCATGGCCATGGCGGTTCCGATCAGCGAGGACACCTCGCTCATATTGCCTGGCACGATCATGGTGTTGTTCTTCTGGGCCAGTTGGGCGTAAGCCTCGACCGCTTTTTCGGCCACTTTCAATTGCACGGCGTCATGGCCGCCTGGTGCACTGATGGCCGAGGCAATCTTGCGAATGGCCTCGGCGGTGGCTTCGGCCACGGCGGTAATCGCTGCGGCTTCACCTTCGGCCTTGTTGATCTGAGCCTGCTTTTCGCCTTCCGATTTGGCAATGAAGGCTTCACGCTCGCCGGTGGCCAGATTGATCTGCTCCAGCTTGCGGCCTTCCGATTCGGCAATGCGGGCGCGCTTGTCCCGCTCGGCGGTGATCTGCTGCTGCATCGAGCGCAAGATTTCAGCGGGCGGGGTCAGGTCCTTGATCTCATAGCGCAAAACCTTCACACCCCAGTTCATGGCCGCTTCGTCCAGCGCCGTCACCACGGCAGAGTTGATGGCATCGCGCTCTTCGAAGGTTCGGTCCAGTTCCATGCGGCCAATCACGCTGCGCAGCGTGGTCTGCGCCAATTGGGTGATCGCCATGATGTAGTTCGAGGCACCGTAACTGGCCCGCATCGGGTCCGTCACCTGAAAGTACAAGATGCCGTCGACTTGGAGTTGCGTGTTGTCCTTGGTAATGCAGACCTGGCTGGGCACATCCAGCGGGATCTCCTTGAGTGAATGCTCATAAGCGAGTCGGTCCACAAAAGGCACCAGCACATTGAGGCCGGGTGTCAGCGTCGAGTGGTACTTCCCTAGACGTTCGACCACCCAGGCGCTCTGCTGGGGGACCACTTTCACCGACTTGGCCACGAAGATGACCGCGATGACGAGCAAAACAATGGCGAATTCCATGATCCGTCAGTCCTTTTCCAGAATGAGGTGATTGCCTTCTACAGCGTGAATGTGATGCAGGCCCGGCTGAGGAGACTGGTCACCGCGATGGCGCGCCATCCAGACGCTGCCTCGGTAATGCACTTGGGCCGTGCCGTCTGCGTGCCAGTGCTTGACGTCCACCTTGGCGCCCACATCCATCTTCATTGGGTCCACGGAGGATCCGGGAGGTGTGCTGGCCGCGCGTTGCTGGCTTTGCTTGCGATGCCAGAGCAACACCGCCGCACCGCCCACCACGGCGGCCACGATCAACTGCACGGTGGTCGATGCCTGGGCCAAGGTAGACAAGGCGGCGGCTGCACTGCCCAGCGCGAGCATCAGCAAATAGAACGTGCCAGACACCAACTCCAGTCCCACCAAGACACCGGTGATGACCCACCACAACGTCGCTTCACTCATTGACCCAGCTCCTGATCTGTCGAGTCAGTTTACGGTCAGAAAGTGACGCTTCAGATGCGGGGGGCGCATTTCCCAGAAAAGTCTTGGGCAAGTCAAAAAAATGTGCCGCCATAGCGCCTACACTTCGCGGACTTTCCAAATTCCGCCCAATTTCTGATCACCTGTACCTAGGGGCTTGGCCATGCTGCGCTTTCATTTCCCCATCGTCATCATTGACGAGGATTTCCGCTCCGAGAACACCTCGGGTCTGGGCATCCGTGCCCTGGCTGACGCCATCACCAAAGAGGGTGTCGAGGTGCTGGGCGTGACCGGTTACGGTGATCTGGCTCAGTTTGCTCAGCAGCAAAGCCGCGCCAGCGCCTTCATCCTGTCGATCGACGACGAAGAATTCACCCCCGGTCCTGAGCTCGATCCGGCCGTGCTGAACTTGCGCAAGTTCATTGAAGAAATCCGCTTCAAGAACGCCGACATTCCGATTTATCTGTACGGCGAAACGCGCACCTCCGAGCACATCCCCAACGACATCCTGCGCGAGCTGCACGGCTTCATCCACATGTTTGAAGACACGCCCGAATTTGTGGCGCGTCACATCATCCGTGAAGCCAAGAGCTACCTCGACTCCCTGGCGCCTCCTTTCTTCAAGGCGCTGATGGATTACGCCCAGGACGGCTCGTACTCGTGGCACTGCCCTGGTCACTCGGGTGGCGTGGCCTTCCTGAAGAGCCCTGTGGGTCAGATGTTCCACCAGTTCTATGGCGAGAACATGCTGCGTGCCGACGTGTGCAATGCCGTGGAAGAACTGGGACAGTTGCTGGACCACACCGGTCCCGTGGCCGAGTCCGAGAAGAACGCGGCCCGCATCTTCAATGCGGACCACTGCTTCTTCGTCACCAACGGCACTTCCACCTCCAACAAGATGGTGTGGCACCATACCGTGGCCCCCGGCGACATCGTCGTGGTGGACCGCAACTGCCACAAGTCCATCCTGCACAGCATCATCATGACCGGGGCCATCCCCGTGTTCCTGACGCCCACGCGTAACCACTACGGCATCATCGGCCCCATTCCCAAGAGCGAGTTCGAGCCCGCGACCATTCGCAAGAAGATCGCCAACAACCCGCTGCTCAAGGGCGTTGACCCCAAGAAGGCCAAGCCCCGCATCCTGACGCTGACGCAGAGCACCTACGACGGCGTACTCTACAACACCGAGACCATCAAGGGCATGCTCGACGGCTGGATCGACAACCTGCACTTCGATGAAGCGTGGTTGCCTCACGCCGCCTTCCACAAGTTCTATGGCCTGTATCACGCCATGGGCAAGGGCCGTGCGCGTCCGAAGGATGCGGTGGTGTACGCCACGCAATCCATCCACAAGCTGCTGGCCGGCATCTCGCAGGCTTCGCATGTGCTGGTGCAAGACTCGCAAAACGTGCCGCTCGACCGTAACCTCTTCAACGAGGCTTACCTGATGCACACCTCCACTTCGCCGCAGTACGCCATCATCGCGTCGTGCGACGTGGCCGCAGCCATGATGGAACCTCCCGGCGGTACCGCCCTGGTGGAAGAGTCCATCAAGGAGGCGCTGGACTTCCGCCGCGCCATGCGCAAGGTGGACAAGGAATATGGCAAGGACTGGTGGTTCAAGGTCTGGGGTCCGGACAAGCTGGTCACCGAAGACATTGGCAAGCCCAGCGACTGGGTGTTGAAGGCCAACGAAAAGTGGCACGGCTTCGGCAACTTGGCCGAAGGCTTCAACATGCTGGACCCCATCAAGTCCACCATCATCACACCGGGCCTGGACGTGTCGGGCAAGTTTGCCAAGACCGGTATCCCAGCGTCCATCGTGACCAAGTACCTGGCCGAGCACGGTGTGGTCGTGGAAAAGACGGGCCTCTACAGCTTCTTCATCATGTTCACCATCGGCATCACCAAGGGCCGCTGGAACACCATGCTGACCGCGCTGCAGCAGTTCAAGGACGACTACGACAAGAACGCACCGCTGTGGCGCATGCTGCCGGACTTCTGCAAGAAGAATCCGAAGTACGAACGCATGGGTCTGCGCGACCTGTGCCAGAGCGTGCACGAAGCCTATGCCAAGGGTGACATCGCCCGTCTGACGACCGATGTGTACCTGTCTGGCCTGGAGCCCGGCATGAAACCGTCGGACGCTTATGCCTGCATCGCCCGTCGTCAGACCGAGCGCGTGGACATCGACGATCTGGAAGGCCGCATCACCACCGCGCTGCTGACGCCTTACCCACCCGGCATCCCTCTGCTGATCCCTGGCGAGCGCTTCAACAAGAAGATCGTGGACTTCCTGAAGTTCAACCGCGACTTCAACGAGTCTTTCCCAGGCTTTGCCACCGATGTGCACGGCCTGGTGGCCGAAGACCTGCCCAACGGCGGCAAGCGCTATTACGTGGACTGCGTCAAAGACGAGGCCTGATCAGGCCATCGCTCAACCGGCCTTGGCCGGCTGCGCCACTGCGGGTGGTGGCAGTCGGCCATATTTTTTGCGCAACGCCAGAACGCGGATTTCCAGTTCTGGCGAGGTCAGGTGTGACCGATAGCGCTGCAGCACCATGTCCGTCAGATCAATCAGCTTGATGTTGCTGGTCTGCTCCGCATGGCGCAGCAGATCCTGAAGTGCACCCCCAACGTCACCCGTTTTGCAGCGCGCCAGCGTTTGCCCTGCGATGTCCATGATGTGTGCATAGGCTTCGCGCACCAAGTCCTGATAACGTGGTTTGGTGCTGGAGATCATGCAGAACATGTCCGTCATGGCTTTGGAAATGCAAAAGCGCTGAGCGAGGCGGGTGATCCACATCTCGGCATCTGGCAGTTCCAATTCACTGTTGCTCAGCCGGATCAAGAGGCTCATGACGTTACCCGCAGCTTCCATGTCGAAGTCGGGAGTGGCGAATTCTCGGGGCAGGTTCTTCACGCGGCGAACCACCTCGGCCACTTGCCGCTGCAACATCAGCGACAAGATGTTGAGTACTTCGTACATCCGGCGCAACCGCGTGCTGCGGGGGGCTTTCTGGTGAGCCTGCATCAGCTGATTGACGCACTTCTGGAGCTCCTTACCGTCCTTGTGCTCGAAATGATGCAAGGCCAGCAGAACCAGGCTTTGGTAGTCGAACATGCTCGACATGCCACCCAGCGTCGAAGCGCGCTGCAGTGCCTTGGCCGCTTCTTCCCTCTTGCCCATGTGGAAGGCCAGCATGCCCAGCTTTTGAAGGCGAGAGACAGAGGAGGGCGTGACCTCAACGGCCTTTTTGTAAGTCTCAAAAGCTTGCTCAAAGTCACCGCTCTGAAACAGGGCGCGTCCCATCACGTCGTACGCATCGGCGTATGACGGGTTGTCGACGATCAGGCTCTCGAGCGTTCTGCGTGCTGGTGCAACATTTCCGCCATCCAGTTGCGCGCGTGCAATCCCAAGTCGAGCCCAGGGTAGGGCCTTGGTGGCATCAAGGGCCTCAAACAGCTTGCGGGCGTCGTCGTGTCGTCCAAGGCGCAGCATCAACTCACCACCGATGCGTGCGGCGTAGACCCAATACTCCGCACGCGTATCAAAGCGCGCTTGGCAGAGATTGGCTGCCAGTTGGTAGTCTTCTTCCTGCAGAGCCTGAAAGATGTCGCTCAAAGCCATTTTGCGGTGGCGAGCAGCAGCCAGTCGGCGAGCAAGGTTGTTGTGGTTGTGGGGCTTGAGCAGGTAGCTGTCCAGCGCGAATTCAGCGGCTTCTGCAACACGTCCATAGCTGGCTTCGGACGTCACCATGATGAACACGGTTGTGTAAGGCAGCAGATTGGCCAGGCGCAGTTCATCCACCAGATCCGCACCAGTTTGTGCGGTTTCCTGGAAGTGGTAGTCACACAGCACGATGTCGTACTGATGGTGTTCCAGCTCGCTTCGTGCCTCGCTGTAGCGACCGGCCTGTCGAACTTTCTCGGCCTTGACACCCAAGTCAATCAGGATGCCTCGCAAGATGCTGCGGGAGGTGGGGTTGGCGTCGACAACCAGAGCGCGGGCAGAGCGAAGATCCTCAAGGGCAGGGCCCAAACCAGCTTCTTCGGCCTGGTTCGCTGGGGTGAGTTGATGCATGAACATAAATACCTGTACAGCTGATCAGGGCAGCAGCATCTCGAAAATGGTTTCTTGTGCCGCTTCATCGCGTCGAACCGCGACGTGCCCGCATCGCTCTTTCAAATGGTGGGCGCGAGCCACTGCTTCGCACAGTGCTGTGCCCAGTCCTGTGGCGTGCGGTGCGCTGGGGTCTGTGGCATCGAGGCCTGGCCCGTCATCGGCGACCTCCCACACCAAGGCGCCATCCCGCTTGTAGGCGGCAACGGTGACACGTGAACGGGCAAATCGCATCGCGTTGTGCAGTGCTGCATCCAATGCCATCTGTACCAGTCTGCGGTCGAAATACCAGAATACAGGCGCCTGATCTTCATCCTTGATGCTGATGTTGAGCGGCAAGTTCTCTGACTTCGCCTTGAGTTGCCACACACGCAGCATGTGCTGAAGCATTTCAGCTGGCGACTCGTCTTCACACAACGCATCAAGTTGACCGGATTCTGCGCTGTACAAGGTCAGAAACTGAATGAAATGACGGCGCAGATCCGTGCAATGCATGTAGGCCGCTTGGGCCGCAATCGGCGTCGGATCGTCGATCATCGACTCCAGTTCACCTTCCAGCACACCCAACGCATTCTTGAGGTCGTGGGCAATGAGTGCAAGCGCAGTACTCATGATGATGGCTTTGGGTCAGGGCTCAGTGCGGCTGGGCTGCTGAATCCAGCATGCTCAGGGTTTCGCGGAAGTAGCGTCGCATCATGATGACGCGGTCGCTGGCGGGCATCAGTTTTTCGAGTCGAGTCAAGTAATTGCTGACGCGCTCGATTCGGCCGCGGTGACGTTCCTTCTTCAAGCGCAGGGCCATGCAGTTGATCTGTGCTGCCTGCAGTAACACCCCTGTGTTTTCAGGGTAGTCATGAACGGCCTGCTCAATCGCATCCACGGCTTCGTCGATCTGACTGTCTCGCAGCAGTTTGCGGGCGTCTTTGACCTTGGCATCCAGCCCCGCCGCAGCAGACTCGATCACCGAGCCGATCTTGTCCTCATGGCCCGTGTCGTGCAACGCCTTGCCGATCATCTGCTTGATGCGGGGATTTTCGTGGTCGGCACTGATCGCGGCTGACAGCAAGGCAAGCCCGGCTTCTTCATTGCCTGACATCAACTCGGCCTTGGCCAATGCAACCGTGGCGAAGTCCGCCTTGCCGCGTCCCATGGTTTCGCGCGCCTTGGCCAGCGTGGCGGCTGCTTGCTCAGTCTGACCTGCCTGCATTTCGGCCTGAGCTTGAACAGCCAAGGCGACTTGCGCAAACTGCGGCGCGTTCTTGAATGTCTTGGCTGCATCGCCCAGCACGCGGACGGCCTCGGTGGATTCGCCGATGTCCACCAAAGTCTGCGCCAGCATCAGCGGGTCAAGCGACTGCTGCACCATGGAGCCTCGGCTGGATTTGTTCGCTTTGACCAGCGCATCCTTGGCTGTGTCCAGATCGCCATTGCGATAGGCGCTTTCACCGACAAGCCGGAAACGCCGCGCCGACGGTACGACCACAGCCGCTTCACGCAACACCCACATGGCCCCTTCGGGGTCGCCCATGGCTTCCAGTGATTCGGCAATCACGTCGTAGGCGGCCACGTTGCGCTCGCCCTCGCGTGAATCAATGATGTCCTGGGCAAATTGCTTGGCCTCTTCGTATTGGCCTGCGGCTTTGTGAGCCCGTGCCAAGCCCAATCTGGCCCAAGTCAGGTCGGCACGTTGCTCCAGCGCAGCCCGATAGACGACTTTCGCATCTTCGTGGCGCCCCAGTTTCAGCAGTGTCTGCGCCTTGAATTGCAGCGCAGACATGAACCAACGGTTGCGTGCAGCCAGAAGCTTGTCGCATTGGGCCAGCGCACCCGGCAAGTCTTCTTTGCTCAAGCACGTGGTGATTGGCAGCAAGGCATCGCGCTTGTCCAGCGCGCTTTTCAAGCGTTCATCCAGGTCTGCCGCGGTGATGGGCTTCAGCAGGTAGGCGTCCGGGTAGTGCTCGGTGGTAGCCGCGACCGAGGCATACGAGCCCTCTGCAGTGATCATGAAGAACAAGCAATCATGAGGCAGGAGTTGCTCATCCCTCAGGTACTCGAAGAACTGCTGTCCATCCGTCTTGTGATTCAGGTTGTAGTCGCAGAGGATGAGGTTGTACCTGCGCGACTTGACCAAACGAACCGCATCATCCGCCGTGGAGGCCACATCGGTCTTGCTGATCCCTAACAGAGAAAGATATCCCCGCAACGTGGATTGCTGTACCGCCATGTCATCAATGATGAGCACAGCAAGGTTGGAGTACGGGGTGATGATGGTGGCCATGGCGCAATACCGACGGTTCCTGGCGGCGAGAACGGGATCTGACGCGGATGGCCTTTTGACACAAGCGCAAGGCCAGCCATGCACTACATCGTGTTTTTCGGCATGTGATGAGCTGACTTGAGCTTTGGGGTGAAATTCGTGCTTTTTCAGGGAAAAAGGAAGGGTTAACCCCTTGTTTTGCCGATCGGAAGCCAAAAGAAAAGGCGCCCGAGGGCGCCTTGGAGGGGGTCATTCTGAAGATGATCACTTGAAGATGTTCTTCACGCGATCGGTCCAGCTCTTCGAGTTGGGCGAGTGTTTCTCGCCACCTTTCTTGAAAGACTCGTCGAGCTCCTTCAGCAACTTGCGTTGATGCTCGGTGAGCTTGACTGGCGTTTCCACCACGATGTGGCAGTACAGGTCGCCAGGGTAGCTGGAGCGGATGCCCTTGATGCCCTTACCACGCAGGCGGAAGGTCTTGCCGTGCTGCGTGCCTTCGGGAATATCAATTTCAGCCTTGCCACCCAACGTGGGAACCTCGATCGAACCACCCAGTGCGGCCGTGGTCAATGGCACCGGCACGTTGCAGTGCAGGTCGTCGCCATCACGCTCGAAAATGTCGTGCTGCTTGATGCGGATCTCGATATAGAGATCGCCCGCCGGGCCGCCATTGGTGCCGGGTTCGCCATTGCCTGCCGAACGAATGCGCATGCCTTCGTTGATGCCGGCCGGAATCTTGACTTCCAGCGTCTTGGTTTTCTTGACCTTGCCTTGACCTGAACAGGCCGTGCATGGCTCCGGAATGATCTTGCCGGTGCCGTGGCAATGCGGGCAGGTTTGCTGCACGCTGAAGAAACCCTGGCGCATGTGGACCGTGCCCGAACCATTACAGGTCGGGCAGGTCTTGGCGCTGGTGCCGGGCTTGGCGCCACTACCGTGGCACACCCCGCACTCATCCCAGGCGGGAATGCGGATCTGGGTTTCTTTGCCCGCGGCAGCTTCTTCCAGCGTGATTTCCATGGCGTACGACAAGTCGCTGCCACGGTAAACCTGAGGGCCGCCACCACGGCGACCGCCGCCACCCTGGCCAAAGATGTCGCCGAAGATGTCGCCAAAAGCATCCGCAAAGCCACCGTAGCCATGAGCACCACCTGCGCCGCCACCCATGTTCGGGTCGACACCGGCGTGGCCGTACTGGTCATAGGCGGCGCGCTTCTTGGGGTCCGAGAGCATCTCGTAGGCCTCTTTGACCTCCTTGAATTTCTCTTCGGCTTCCTTGGCCTTGTCACCCTGATTGCGGTCAGGGTGGTACTTCATGGCCAGCTTGCGGTAGGCCTTCTTGATGTCGTCATCCGACGCGCCTTTGGCGACGCCGAGGACTTCGTAAAAATCGCGTTTTGCCATGATCTTGTCGAGCTGAGCGAAGGTTGTTTCGCTGATCGGGGCCAGATCCGACAAAGGCACAGGGCCTGAGCGCGTGGCTCATGCAACCTGTGCCCCATCGGTCAAAGGTGGACCGGATCAGTCCTTCTTGACTTCCTTGAACTCGGCGTCCACGACGTTGTCATCCGCCGGCTTGGCCTGTTCGGCACCAGCCGCTGCACCTTCCGCAGCGCCCGCGGCACCTTGGTTGGCTTGCATGTCAGCGTACATCTTCTCGCCCAGCTTCTGGCTGGCCGTCATCAGGGCATTGGTCTTGGCTTCGATGTCGTCCTTGTCGTCGCCCTTGATGGCTTCTTCAACTTCCTTGATCGCAGCTTCGATCTTGTCCTTTTCGGCCGCATCCAGCTTGTCGCCGTATTCGGTCAGGGACTTGCGCACGCTGTGGACCAAGCCGTCGCCTTGGTTCTTGGCTTGCACCAGTTCCAGCTTCTTCTTGTCTTCCGCAGCGTTCAGCTCGGCGTCCTTCACCATCTTCTGGATTTCTTCCTCAGACAGACCCGAGTTGGCCTTGATGGTGATCTTGTTTTCCTTGCCGGTGCCCTTGTCCTTGGCGCTCACGTGCAAGATGCCGTTGGCGTCGATGTCAAAGCCCACTTCAATTTGTGGCACGCCACGTGGTGCTGGAGGGATGCCTTCCAGATTGAACTCACCCAGCATCTTGTTGCCGGCAGCCATTTCGCGCTCACCTTGGAAGACCTTGATGGTCACCGCAGGTTGGTTGTCATCGGCGGTCGAGAAGGTCTGAGCGAACTTCGTTGGGATGGTCGTGTTCTTGGCGATCATCTTGGTCATGACGCCGCCCATGGTTTCGATGCCCAGGGACAGAGGGGTCACGTCCAGCAGCAGCACATCGGTACGGTCGCCGGCCAGCACCTGGCCTTGCACCGCAGCGCCCACGGCCACGGCTTCGTCAGGGTTCACGTCCTTGCGTGGGTCCTTGCCGAAGAATTCCTTGACCTTCTCTTGCACCTTGGGCATGCGGGTCA
>NZ_JBMOIR010000009.1:0-123383 GCF_049317225.1 Aquabacterium sp.
CGGCGAATCACCCGGGGATATTTTTGCTTGACAGATGGGGAAGCCCTTGTAGCCCAGGTTAACCGGCGCCGGAGTGCGAAGCGCGTAGGGCACCAACACTGGCCATGAAAATGGCGAAGCCATGGCCAGTGTTGGCGTCCGCGTTGAACCGACAGTTAGCCATACATGCGAAAACTATTGCGTAGTCATGGCGCCGAATTTGTGTGGCGCACAGTAGGTGGATGCTCTATTATGCGATGCATTGGGTGGCGCTCCACAAATTTGTCTGTGGCTTGCCTGGGGAATAATATTAGATCGGAGAGTTTATAAGTTAGTAAAATTTCAACGAATGCAGTCATTTGGTAGATTTTGTCTTCCTCTATTGAGTATTCGTTTGCGTGAATTATGTCATTCCGCAATTTGCATATATTTGCCAAATCCCTTTTTCCCAATGCCCAGTCTTTTCTTCGGCTTTCCGAAATGCTGCTTAGGAAATCTGATAGGCATTTCTCTGTGTTGTATTTCGAGCCATTTGCTCTTTCTATCTGCCTCAAAAAAGATCGTACGTTCTTTGGGTCATTAAAATATTTAACTAGAAATGGCTCGCTTCGATTCATGAGGCTTATTAATCGTTCGCTATCCAAAAAATGGGCCTTTTTGTGAGTTAACTTCTCTAGCAGCCTAAAGTAGCCGAGTAGTCGTTCCTCAATGTTATCTAGTTGCCGGTATTTTTCGTACTTATCGAAGACCTCCCGCTCCGGGAAGTCATTGGAGAAATATTTTGAGAATATCGGTTGCCATGGGTTGCCCCCATCAGTGGGGTCCATGATGTTGTATGGTGCAAGAATGGTGGATTCTTCTTGTATTTTGTGCGGCCAGTGAATTGATTTGCATGTGCTGAATCTCGCATACCCTGTTGAGGCGTAATGAAATTTGACGGTGTCAACACATGGCCGTAGACCAAAAACAAAAGATAGCAGCGAAATTAATTTTTTTGTTTCCCTGGTCGCCTCTTCGATGGTTTTGGTCGACTCGAACACTAACTCCAGGCTTGGTGCAAATGTCATTTCTGACTTGAATTCAGGTAGAGAATAGCCTTTTTTGATTTTGTAAATTGCGGCGATTGCGCCTTGATTTTCTAGTGGAAGTAGGAATTCTTGGTCCGCTTCAAAAGCTGCTCCGAAGCTTCCTATAATGGAGTCTTGCTTTGCCGTTCGTCCGATCCATTGGCCTATCTGTTTTGATGCTATTTCTATTGCGGCAACGTTCCTTGGGAAGGTCGTGCCATAGCCGCCTCGTGTTAAGTAAATTTCCTGTGCTTTGTATTCTGCTTTAAATGCGACGGTTGATTTATTGGCGCTGTTTAGAAAGTGACTGGACCAGCGTTGAAGTTGAAGGTTGCGCAATAAAAATGACTCGCGCAATGTGTCGCATTGGAGTTCATCTTTTTTGTACCCATCAAAATCGAAGCTTCTGTCGTCACTGTTTTCGCCGTGGATTACAAGAGCTATTAAGCTATCCTGTATAGATAGTTCGCCAATGAAATCATGTCCGTTTTGACGCACTCTGACATCTATCAAGTGGCTATTTCCAGCCTGGAGTGATGTAATTTCTCTATCCATGCTAAGTTTTTGTATGGCTAACGCCCAAGTTCAGGGGCGCCCGCGTGGCATGGCCGAAGCGCGCAGTGGTGGAGGCGTCCCCTGCAACGACCAGTTAGGCTGGCGCCAGTAGCAGAGCCGATGCGAGGCCAGTGAGCCCGCACACGAGGCGCCAGCCTGGTGTGCGCGATGAGCCGTAGCGGCAGCTTCCGAGATGAACCGTGCCATCACGCCTCCCTTTGCGTATGGCGTCAGCCATGCGCTGACGAATGCCTCAATCTAACGCAGCTTCAACCTGCGCGACAGAGCTGGCCGCACACCAACTTGGTGGCAAGAACGAATGTGCGACTGCCGCCGAGGAGGCGGCTCGTGTGGCCTTGGCAGGCGGCGTGTTCCGCGAGGGCCTAACTGAGATTGGGCTGTTGGCTTGCACTCGATGTTTGAGTTGGCGTACTGCAAACCGGCTCTTCCAATTCAAGTGTTCATTCGGTCGTGATGCCTGCCGCACCGATTTTGAATGCGACGTCCTTTCCGGTTGCTGGGTCGGAGAGTGTCACGCCAGTCTTTATGGCACGAAGATGCTCTGGGTTTGTTCTCTCTGCTGCAAACTGGAACAAGTTTGGAAGCGCTCGTTGCATAAGCAACTCATGTGACTCTTCTGGACAGTACAAAATGATGCCGATTGAGCGAGCCTTGTTCTTCCGCTCATCGACAAACGCCAGAAGTTCGTTCAGTAGCTTGTCGAACTGCTGATTTAGTTGGTCGCGGCGCTCAATTTTCATGATGACCATTAGCTGCCAGAGGTCCGTGCCCTCAACGGACCCTTGCTTGGCGACGAAAGTCGGTTTGAGCGTGTATGGGTTCGAGGTCGCTTCGGCCCCCATTAAGCTAGTACAGGTTGAGAAAGCGAGTACTGCGGCAAGGAGTGCTCGCCTTGGAATTTTTGTCATGGTCTCTTTCTTGTGTGATCTGCCGAATTGCTAAGCACTTGTTTGAAACGGCCTAACTTTGTTTTAGGCGACAAAAATGTCGCATTACATTGTCGTCTAACCATGCTTGTAACACGACGTTCTGACTGCTAGAACCCTCCTAAGTGGGCGTTCTGTAAGCTGTTTCTTTATGGATACTGTGTTTGCATACAGCATTAACACAAGTCCATGACCACGACACCTGTTACACCTCGCTTGAAGCTGTTGGATCAGCTTCGTGAGCAGATCCGTTACCGGCATTACAGCCTCCGTACCGAAGAGGCATATGTCTACTGGGTGCGCGCTTACGTTCGGTGGGCGGGCATGAAACATCCCAAGTCATTGGGGGGGCGAGATGTCGAAGCATTTCTCGCGCACTTGGCTTCCGAGCGGCAACTCTCGGCATCCACCCACCGGCAAGCCTTGAGTGCTTTGCTATTTCTGTACAAAGAGGTCATCGGGGTGGACCTGCCGTGGATGAAAGAGATTGGTCGCCCCGTTCGCAAAACTCGGCTGCCGGCAGTGTTCTCAGTGGATGAGGTTCAGCGTCTGCTGTCTTTCATTGATGGGGAAACCGGTCTGCTGGCCCGGATGCTTTATGGCACGGGCATGCGCTTGTGCGAAGGCCTGCGTCTGCGGGTCAAGGATGTGGACCTGGAAAAGCGCCTGATTTACGTCCGGGGTGGAAAGGGCGACAAGGATCGCGTGGTGATGCTGCCTCGGTCACTGGAAGTGGCGCTGAAGGAACAATTGGCCCGCGCGCATCAGCAATGGAAAGCAGATCAGGCGCAGGGCTGCAGCGGAGTGGAGTTACCGCACGCCCTGGAGCGAAAATACCCACGGGCGGGGGCCTCGTGGGCTTGGTTCTGGGTATTTCCCGCAAATGGTTTGTCGACCGATCCACGCAGTGGCGTGATTCGGCGTCATCATTTGCATGAGCGTCGCATGCAGCGCGACATGAAATCCGCCATTGAAAAGGCTGATATTGCCAAGTCGGCATCGGTGCATACATTGCGCCATTCCTTTGCGACGCACGTTTTGCAGTCAGGCGTCGATCTTCGAACCGTGCAGTCTTTGCTGGGTCATACCGATGTCAGCACGACCATGATTTACACCCATGTTTTGGCACAGCACAGTGCATCAACGGTCAGTCCGCTCGACAGGCTGTTGATGCCTGTGTGAGTTCAGTCAATTGACAAATCCAGCCGTAACCGGCTTTCAAAATGGCGTTCCTGCCCGGTGATGGGGTCGGTAAAGGCCAGGGTTTTGGCCAGCAATTGCAGAGGGCGACTGAAATCCGGCGGTACATCGGGCGGCAGGGCCGGCAACAGTTCCGGGTAAATCTGGTCGTTCAGAATCGGAATGCCCAAGGCATTCATGTGTGCGCGCAGTTGGTGCTTTTGCCCGGTCACGGGCTTCAGTCGGTAATGCCCCACGCCGTCGCGCTGGCTGAGCAATTCGACGGCGGTTTCGGCATTGGGTTCGCCGGGCACTTCGTGCATGGCCATGAAGCGCTCGCTTTCTGCCAGTCGGCTGCGGCGTACCAAGGGCAGGGCGAGGTCGGCGCGCACGGGCGCAATGGCCTCATACACCTTGCGCACCACCTTGTCGCTGAACATGCGTTGGTAGGCGTTGCGGGTGTGCGGCTGAATGGTGAAGGCCACCAAGCCAGCGGTTTCGCGGTCAATGCGGTGCATGGGCACCAGCGTGTCGATGCCGGTTTGGCGCTTCAGCCGCACCAGCAAGGTTTCCTTCACATAGCGCCCCTTGGGGGTGACGGGCAGAAAGTGCGGCTTGTCGGCCACCAGCAGGTAGTCGTCTTGAAAGACGATGCCTTCTTGAAATGGCACGGGGTGTTCAAACGGCAGGGCACGCCAGTAAAACACCTTGGTGTGGGGTCGGTAGGGCGCGTCAGCGGGCAAGGGCTCGCCTTGGGCACTCAGCACATCGCCCCGGTCCATGCGTTGCTGCCAGTCGGCCCGGCTGACCACGGCGATGCGGTCAGCCAGAAAGTCCAGCACCGTGGGCCAGGGGCCATGGGGCAGGGCGACACAGCTGGGGCTGACACCGTCGCGCATGGGCGGTGTGTACGCAGGTGTGGAACGCGACATGAACAGCAAACAGGCGAGGGTGGATCAGCCGCTTAGCTTAACAAGTCGAACAGGGTGCGCGCGACCACCTTGGTGGCTTTGCGCAGGTCTTCCAGCACCAGGTGCTCGTCGGCCCGCTTGGCGTTGGATTCAAACACCGTGCGGGGGCCCGCACCGTAAATCACGGCGGGGATACCTTGCGCACAGTACAGGCGCACGTCGGTGTAAAGCGGGGTGCCGCTGGTGGGAATGGGCTCGCCAAAAATGGCCTCACCGTGCTTTTGCAGGGCCTGCACCAAGGGGGCATTGCCGGGCAGGGGTTTGAGGGAGTGGGCCAGCAGCAGTCGCTTGATGTCGACACGGATGCCGGGGAAGGTGGCAGCGGCCTCGGTGATGACGCGGCGGATGTCGGCTTCCACCTCGGCGGCGTTTTCTTCGGGGATCATGCGGCGGTCGAGCTTGAAGATGACCTTGCCCGGCACGACGTTGGTGTTGGTGCCGCCTTCGATGCGGCCCACGTTCAGGTAGGGGTGCTTGATGCCCGGCACCTGCGAGGTGATGCCTTTGTACAGCGTGTTTTGGGCGTACAGCGCTTGCAAGATGGTGACGGCGCCTTGCAGGGCGTCGATCCCGGTGTGCGGAATGGCGGCATGGGCCATTTGGCCGTGCACGGTCACTTCCATTTGCAGGCAGCCGTTGTGGGCGGTGACCACCTCGTAGCTGAAGCCGGCGGCCATGAGCAGGTCAGGCTTGGTCAGGCCTTGGCGCAGCAGCCAGCCTGGGCCCAGTTCGCCGCCAAATTCTTCGTCGTAGGTGAAGTGCAACTCGACCGCGCCATGGAGGGCTGGGGCGTTGGGCCCGGCCAGCAAGGATTCGAGGGCGCGCAGGGCAAAGCTGTAGGTGGCAAAGTCGCTTTTGCTGACGGCAGCGGCGCGGCCGTAGAGCTTGCCGTCTTCAATTTCGCCGCCATAGGGCTTGTGGGTCCAGCCTTCACCGGGGGGGACGACATCACCGTGGGCATTGAGGGCCACGGTGCGGCCCCCATCACCCAGCTTGCGGCGCACGATGAGGTTGGTGAGGCTTTGCAGGCCGTAGTCGCGCACGTCGGCTTCGGGTACGGCATGGCGCTCGGCGGTCCAACCGAAGGTGCTCAGCAGTTCGGCGGTGCGCTCGGCGTGCGGTGCGTTGTTGCCGGGCGGGGTGTCGGTGGGCACCTGCACCAGCGCTTGCAGAAAACGCACTTCTTCATCGAAGTGCTGGTCCACCCAGCGGTCGAGGGCGTCGTACAAATTGGGTGTGGTGCTCACAGGTTCTCCAGCAGGTGCATGAAGGCGTCGACGCAGAGTTGGGCGTCGTCGTTGGTGATGGTTTCCAGCGGGTTGTGGCTGATACCGTCGTTGCCGCCACGCACAAACAGCATGGCTTGCGGCAGGATCTGGTGCAGTTTCATGGCGTCGTGGCCGGCCCCGCTGGGCAGTTTGTAAACCGGCAGACCCAGGCTGCTGACGGCAGCCTCCCAGCGTTGTTGCCAGAGGGCGTCGGAGGGGGCCGCTGCGGCCACCATGGTCTGGGTGAGGTGGATGTCAACACCGCGGCGTTCGGCCACGGTCGTGGTGAAGGTTTGCACATCGGCCGCCAAGGCGTCGCGTTGTGCATCGGTGGGGGCGCGCAGGTCGAGCGTGAACTGGCAGCGCCTCGGCACCACATTGATTGACCCTTGGGGCACGTGCAGCACGCCCACGGTGCCTACCGAGGGGCCGTCGGGGGCGTGGGCGTCGTCTCGGGCGCGGCGTTCGGTCATCAGGGCGATTTCGGCCACGGCCAGGGCCGCGTCGTGGCGCATGGGCATGGGGGTGGTGCCCGCATGGCAGGCCACGCCGATGGCTTCGCCGCTGAAACGCACACTGCCGTTGATGCCGGTGACCACGCCCAAGGGCAGGTCGAGGGCGTTGAGCACGGGGCCCTGCTCGATGTGGACTTCGACAAAGCCCAGGTAGCGCTGTGGCTGGCGGGCCAGGGCGCGAATGTCATCCAGGTTGGCGCTCAAGCCCGCATCCAGCATGGCCTGGCGCACGCTGATGCCCTGGGTATCGACCACGTCCAGCCATTCGGGTTGGAAGTCGCCCACGAGGGCGCTGGAGCCCAGGAAGGTGGCAGGGAAGCGTTGCCCTTCTTCTTCCGCAAACGCCACCACTTCGATACCGTAGCGCAGGCGCTTGCCGGCTTTGAACAAGGCTTGCACGCAGGCCATGGGCACGAAGATGCCGAGTCGTCCGTCGTAGCGACCGCCATTGCGCACGGTGTCGTAGTGCGAGCCGGTCAACAGTCGGGTGGCGTTGGCATCGGTGCCGTGGTACACGCCGACCACATTGCCCACCGCGTCGAGCTTCACTTCGTCAAAGCCGCACACGCGCATCCAGATCTGCAACTGGGTGGCAGCAGATTGATGCTCGGGCGTCAGGTAGGTGAGGGTGAGGGGTGGTGCGCCATCCAGTCCGTTGTCTCCGGTGCCTTCGGTGTGGGCGGCGAGGGCCTCGGCCCAGTCCAGAATCTGGTTGCCGTCGGTGGGGACAACGCCAAACTTGTCGTTCAGGCGAATTTCAGCAATGCGATGGATGTTGCGCAGGCACTCGGCACGCTCGGTATCGGCGCTGTGGCGCAGGCGGCGTGCAAAGGTGTTGATGATGTGCTGACGCGTCAGCCCGGTGCCACGCGAACCCCGCACAGCCAGGATGAAGGGCCAGCCGAACTTGGCGTTGTAGTCGGCATTGAGTTGCTGCAGGCGCGCGAATTCGTCTGGGCTGCAGTGGGTCAGGCCGGCCTGGCTTTGCTCGTTGGTGGATTCGGCCGTGAGTTCGCCGGCCACGGCTGCCTTGCCTGCCAACTCGGGGTGGGCACGGATGAGGCCGAGTTGCTGTGCCACGCTGGCTTCGCGCACGGTTTGGGCCAGCGCGTGCTTGAGGTGCGCCAGGCTGGCAAAGGGCCGCTTGGCCCAAGTGGCCTCGGCGATCCAGGGCGAGTGTTCGTAGATGCCGTCGAGCAACTGGGTGAAGGCCGCTTGGTTGGCTTCATTGAGTTGAGCCAGCGAGAGGGTGGGGATGACGACCATGGGGCCTCGTGTGCGATGCGGGGTGGTCAGCGGGCGGGCTGATAGGGGTGAACGGCTTGCCAGTGGCGGGCGATGTCGAGGCGCCGACACACCCAGACCTTGTCATGGCTGGCAACGTGATCCAGAAAGCGCTGGAAGGCACGGAAGCGGCCGGGGCGCCCCAGCAGACGGCAGTGCATGCCCACGCTCATCATCTTGGGGGCGTTGTCGCCTGCGGGGTCACCTTCTGCGTAGAGCAGGTCGAAGGTGTCCTTCAGGTAGGTGAAGAAGTCTTCACCCTGCGAGTAGCCCTGTGGCAGCGAAAAACGCATGTCGTTGACGTCGAGCGTATAGGGCACGACCAGATGCGGCACCACCTGGCCATCGGTGCGTTGCACCTCGGTCCAGAAGGGCAGGTCGTCGCCGTAATAGTCGCTGTCATAGGCAAAGCCGCCGTAGTCGGCCACCAGTCGACGGGTGTTGGGACTGTCTCGCCCGGTGTACCAGCCCAAGGCACGTTGCCCGGTCAGCTCTTCGATGATTTGCATGCCGATGCGCATGTGCTCGCGCTCGGTGGCTTCATCGAGGTTTTGGTAGTGGATCCAACGCCAGCCGTGGCAGGCAATTTCGTGGCCCAGGTCAACGAAGGCCTTTGTCAGCTCGGGGTGGCGCTGCAAAGCCATGCTGACGCCAAAAACGGTCAGCGGCCAGCCACGCTTTTCAAATTCACGCAGGATGCGCCACACGCCCACACGTGAGCCGTATTCGTAAATCGACTCCATGCTCAGGTGCCGGTCGGGGTAAGACGCCGGGTTGAACATTTCGCTCAAAAACTGCTCGCTGCCTGCATCGCCGTGCAGCACGGAGTTTTCGCCGCCCTCTTCGTAGTTCAGCACGAACTGCACGGCAATGCGCGCGCCATCGGGCCATTGCGCGTGGGGCGGGCGGGCGCCGTAACCAACGAGGTCGCGGGGGTAGGGGGCTGGGGGCTGCATGGGCATGATGGGGCGGTTAGCGGGCAGCGCGGGCGTGCGCGGTGCGACGGTGTTCGGTCAACTGCTTCTCGACCGTGTCCAGGTGTTCATTGAGCAGCTTGACGGCCAAGTCGGCATCCTTGGCCTCGATGGCAGAAAGGATGTCCACGTGTTCGGCATTCGAGGTTTCGGCATCGTCCGCCGACTGGTACATCAACGAGATCAGCGAGCAGCGGGACACCAGTTCCTGCATCAGGTCGACCAGAACCTGGTTGCCCAGCACCTGTGCCATCTTCACGTGGAAGTCAAACAGCAACTTGGTGCGCGTGGGCACGTCAATGCGTGTGACCGCATCGCGTTCTTCGGCAATGTGAGCCTTGAGCTGCTTGATGTCGGCGGGGCGAATGCGTTGCACCAACTCACGCAGCATCTGGCCTTCGACCATGCGGCGCACGGCAAAAACCTCACGCGCCTCTTGCATGGACGGAGCCGCCACGAAGGCCCCCCGGGCGGGCTCCAGCTTGACCAGCTTCAGCTCGGACAAGCGGAAGAGCGCTTGCCGCACGATGGTGCGCGATACCCCGAAGCGGTCGCCCAAGCTTTGCTCCACCAATTTGGTGCCGGGTTCCAGTCGGTGCTCCACGATGGCACGTGTGACCGCCAGCACGATCTGTTCGGTGCTGGAGGTGTCGTCGCTGCCCACAATGGGCTCGGCCGGGATGGCATCCGCGTCCACTTTGCGCAAGCGTTTGCTGGCGCGGGGGCTTGTCTCTTTGTTGGCAGGCGTCTTGCGTGCTTCACTCATCATGGTTAAAGTGTATACACTTTTGAAATGTCGATGCAAGCATCGTTGTGACAGGTTGACTCCATGACGCTACCCGATCCCCAACACGCCGCTGCCGCCGGGCGTTTGACTACCCATGTGCTGGACACCGTGCACGGCACTCCTGCAGCCCGGATGGCTGTGTCGTTGTACGTGCGAGAAGTGTCGCCCGAAGACGGCTGTTCCGAAGGTCGCTGGCTGCTGTTGCGCAGCGTGCTGACCAATGAGGATGGCCGTGTAGACGGGCCCATGTTGGCGGGTGAAGACTTCAAACCGGGTTGCTATCGACTGGTGTTTGATGTGGAAGGCTATTTCCGTGCCAAGGGCATGGATTTGCCGAACCCCGCGTTTCTGGGCAAGGTCTCGATTGATTTCGGGTTGGCTGATCCGCAGTCGCACTACCACGTGCCCTTGCTGGTGAGCCCTTGGGCGTACTCGACCTACCGTGGCAGTTGAAGGTAGCGATGATGGATTTTTCTCCTTTGTTTGGATACGCACTCGACTGGGCCAACTTGCTGTTGCGTTGGGTGCACGTGATCGTGGCGATTGCCTGGATTGGCTCGTCGTTTTACTTCGTGTGGCTGGACAACAGCCTGACGCCACCCACCGACCCCAAGCTGAAAGAGCAGGGCGTGGGGGGCGAGTTGTGGGCGGTGCACGGTGGTGGTTTCTACAACCCGCAAAAGTATCTGGGTGCCCCCAAGCAGTTGCCCGCACACCTGCACTGGTTTTACTGGGAAAGCTATTCCACCTGGTTGACCGGCTTTGGTCTGTTCACGGTGCTGTACCTGTTCAATGCGGGCACCTTCCTGATCGACAAGACGGTGTACGACTGGTCGCCCCTGGTCGCGGTGCATGCTGCGTTGGGCTTTTTGGTGGGCTTCTGGTTGATTTATGACCTGCTGTGCCGCACCGTGGGGCGCATGCCCGGCAAGGATGGCTTGTTGGGCGCACTGGTGTTTGGCGTGGTGGTGGCAGCCAGTTGGCTGGCCTGCCAGTTGTTTGCGGGTCGTGCAGCCTTCCTGCTGGTGGGGGCCATGATGGCCACGGTCATGAGCGCCAACGTGTTCTTCTGGATCATTCCGGGGCAGCGCAAGGTGGTGGCCGCCATGAAGGCTGGCGAGCCGGTGGACCCCGTGCATGGCCAGCGCGGCAAGCAGCGCAGTGTGCACAACACCTATTTCACGCTGCCTGTGTTGTTTGCGATGTTGAGCAACCATTACGGCTGGGCCTACAGCCACGCGCACAACTGGCTGGTGCTGGTGCTGATCATGCTGGCGGGTGCTTTGATTCGCCAGTTCTTTGTGGCGCGCCATAAGACCGACGTGGCTGGCAAACCGGCCCCATGGGGCTGGGCTGTGGCCGGTGTGGCGGTGTTGCTGGGTGTGGCGGTGTGGCTGGCCCCTGCACCGATGAAAAAGGATGCAGTCGCGACCACGACCGAAACAACTCAGCAGCTGACGGCCAAGGCGCAAGCCATCATCGGGCAGCGTTGCGTGATGTGCCACAACGAGCAAATTGCCAACAAGGGGGTCCGCCTGGACTCACCGGAAGCCGTCGCCACGCGTGCGCAGGCCATCTACCAGCAGGTGGTGGCCTTGCGAGCCATGCCCCTGAATAACGCTACCCAGATCACGGAAGACGAACGTGCCACGCTGGGCCGCTGGTATCAGGCGATCTCGGCAGCCGCACCCACCCCTTGATCGCAGTGCTGCGTTTTTAAGCAATCTAGGGTTCCCCATAGGGGAAAACCAGATTGCCCCAACCTTGCCAACAAGGTTGTCCACAGGAAATGGGGACAAGTGGATAAGTAGACCGGGGCTCAGGGCGTCCAGGTCTGGATGCGGACACAGCCCTTGCCGGCTCGCTTGGCCAAGTACATGGTCTCGTCTGCAGCATCGAGCAACGCATCTGGCGACTCGGTGTTTTGCAGTGCCGGGCCTGCACACAGCACCACGCCAATGCTGGCTGACACCTGCACCAGCGCTCCGGCGGACGTCAGGGTGACGGGCTGTGCAATGGCGTTCAGCAAACGGTTGGCAACCAGTTCGGCACCCGCAGTATCGATCACACCGCTCATCACGCCGATGAATTCATCGCCCCCCACGCGTGCCAGGGTGTCCCCCTCACGCAAGACATCGTTCATTCGGGCACTGAGCGTGCGTAGCAACTCGTCACCAGCCTGGTGCCCGTACATGTCGTTGACGGGCTTGAACCCATCCAGATCGGCAAACAGCACGGCCACACCGCTGTCGGCCCGTCGTGCTTGCGACAGCGCCTGCTTAAGACGGTCTTGCAGCAAGTTGCGGTTGGGCAGACCCGTCAGTCGGTCGTGATACGCCGAGTATTGCAACTCTTCAATCAGGCGCTTTTGCAGACTGATGTCTGAGAACACCGCGATGTGGTGCGTGATCATGCCCTGGGCATCTCGCACCAGCGACATCGAGATGCGTTCGGGGTACACGTGCCCTGACTTGTGGCGGTTCCACACTTCGCCGTGCCAGGTATCGTGCTTGTGCAGATGCGCCCACAGGGCTTGGTAAAACGCCTTGTCGTGCTGGCCTGAACTCAAGATGCGAGGGCTCTGGCCCATCACCTCGTCGGGCGTGTAGCCCGTGATTTGTGTGAACGCCGGATTGACTTGCACGATGCGGTTGTCGCAATCGGTGATCATGATGCCGTCATGGCTTTGGCGGAACACGGTGTGGCTGAGGATGCGCTCTTCCTCTTGCCGCTTCTGCGTGCTCACATCCAGGTGCATGCCCGTGATGAGTTCTGGCTCGTTTGTGCCCCGCTCGCGCTGGATGACCATGCCGATGGTGTGAATCCAGGTCCAGTGACCGTCCTTGTGCTTCATCCGAAACACAGCGTCGTAATGGGGGGTCTCGCCAGCAAAGTGGAGTCGCATTTGCTGGCGGGCACTCGGTACGTCGTCCGGGTGCGTCAGCGCCACCCATTTTTCAAAGGACAGCGGCTCAATTTCGGCGCGACTGTAGCCCAACATGGTGGCCCAGCGTTCACTGAACTGCACTTCACCGGTCTTGCGGTTCCATTCCCATGTGCCAGCATGGGTGCTGCTGATGATGTTGTTCAGTCGCTTGTGCTCCTGATCCAGCTCGCCCAATGTTCTTTCAAGGGTGATGCTGGCACGGTGCAGCCGTTGGTTGTGCCATGCGCCTCTCAGAATCAGGGCCACCATCAAGCCCAGCGACAGCAACGCAAAAGCAAACGTCCAACTGTGCTGTGAGGCGAAATCGGCCAAGCTGAGTTGCGGCACCACCTCGAAGGGTGGCATGCGCAACAGCCGCATGGTGTTTTCCACATCCGAGTAGTCGGCCGGGATGGTGAACCCGTAAATGCCGGCGGCTTTGGCTGCGGCGTCACTCGGCTCCATGGCGAGCAGTGCAGCCGTCACATGGCGACTGATGTCTGGCGGCACGTGAGGCAGGGCCACCATCGGCCATTCGGGGTACAGCTTGGTCGACAAGGCGAATGGAAAACCAGGCTCCGTGCGCGATGCGATCACTTCCAGTTGGCTGGTGTCGAACGCATGCCGAACGGTTTTGGACTCGAGCACGCCGGTGCGCAAGAAGCCCGCATCAGCCTTGCCAGCCAGAACGGCCGCCACCACATTGTCTTGGGGTTGCCCCAGTTCCTTGAACCGAATGCGGTCCAGCGAAACCTTGTGTTCCTGCAGCAAGGCTGCTTGCGCGGTGTAGGCCCCCATTGATTGCGCGCGGGGGATGGCCACGGTTTTCTGCTCCAGATCAGCCAGAGTCTGGATGTCGGTGCGGTCGCGGCGTTTCACGATGACGCCCCCAAACATGGCCACAGCCTGGCCGTTTTCCAGAGACTGCTGCGTGGCAATCGCGCCCGACAAACGGTTGCCCGAGCGCAGCATGATGTAGTGGGCCGGATTGGTGAACACCAGATCCAGCTCGCTCTTGGCAATGGCCTCCTGCATCTGATCCTGCGTCAGAAAGCGCACGATCACCTGCGGTCCGTGCAGCCTGTCTTGCAAATAGGTGCCGAGGGGTGTCCACGTGGCCTCCATGACCGGAATCGGCCGGTAGGCAAATACGCCAATCACCAACTTGTCAGGCCCTGCCGCATGTACCGGCGACCACCACATCAGCCAGATCAGGCAGAGGGTGCGCACGATGTTGCGGAGCAGCGCCATGTGGTGTCCTGTCAGCTTGCCGACTTCAGCATCGAAGCCAATTCGCCACCCGGCATGGGGCGAGCGAAGTGATAGCCCTGTACTTCATCACATTCACACAAACCCAGTTGTGCGGTGACCAGTTCAGATTCAACCCCTTCAGCCACTGCGCGCAGATTGAGTGTGTGAGCCATTTGAATGATGGCGCGCACAATGGCCGCATCGTTGGCATCGGTCGCCATCTCTCGCACGAATGACTGATCAATCTTCAGACGATCAATGTTGAACTTCTTCAGGTACGCCAGGCTGGAGTAACCCGTTCCGAAGTCGTCGATCGACAGTTTGACACCCAAGGACTTCAGGCGCTCGAACAGGCCAATCATGTTGTCGGTGTCATGCACCAGTACCGACTCGGTCAATTCCAGCTCAAGCCACTGTGGCGCCAGACCACTGGTTTCCAGCGCGCGACGAACCGACGCTTCCAGCTTGCCACTTCGGAACTGAACCGCCGAAACGTTGACGGCCACCGTCACAGGCGGCAAGCCACTGTCTTGCCAAGCCTTGGCCTGGCGGCAGGCTTCTTCCAGCACCCAGTCGCCAATGTCCACGATCAGACCGGTCTGTTCGGCGATGTCAATGAAGCGAATGGGCGAGAGCAGGCCGTCGGTCGGGTGCTGCCAGCGGATCAGAGCCTCGGCCCCTGAAATCTGGCGCGTGCGCAGATCAATCTGTGGCTGGTAATGCAGCACAAACTCACGATTGGCGATGGCCTGACGCAAGCCTTGTGCAATGCGCAGGTGCTCCAGACCATCGGTGTTGAGTTGCTCGGTGAAGAATCGGTAGGTGTTGCGGCCGGCTTCCTTGGCGTTGTCCAGCGCCTTGGTCGCGGCCTGCAGCAACTTGCCGCCGTCTTCGGCGTCGTCCGGGTAGATGGCCACACCAATCGAGCACGACAGCGACAACGTTTTGTCGTCTAGCTGAATCGGGGCCCGCACTTGCTCCAGCAACCCCATGGCGGTAGAGGTCACCGTTTCCATGTCCTGCACGTCGGTTAGCGCAATCAGAAACTCATCACCACTTTGGCGGCAGATCGCGTTGCCCTCTGACACCGACTGGCTCAGGCGTTGGGCAATCTGGGTCAGCAGCTGGTCACCGGCGGCGTGCCCCAATGAATCATTGAGCAGCTTGAAATTGTCGACGTTCAGTGCCAGCAGACCCACCTTGGTGCTGGCCCGCGAGGCATAGCTCAAGGCGTTGTCCAGCCGATCTTGAAACAACACCCGGTTGGGCAGGCCAGTCAGTACGTCGTGCGAAGACAGGTATTGAATCGTCGCCTCAGCGTTTTTCTTGTCGCTCAGGTCGCTGAAGATGCCGATGTAATGGGTCGTGTGGTTGGCCTGATCATTGACGGCAGAAATCGACAACCACTCCGGGAACACTTCCCCGTTCTTGCGTCGGTTCCAGATCTCGCCGTGCCAGTGACCGAAGGTCCGGATGCTGTGCCACATGGCCGTGTAGAACGACGGGTCATGGTGGCCAGATGACAAGAAGCTGGGGTTGCGGCCAATCAGTTCATCCTGCGTGTAGCCAAAAACCTTGGAAAACGCACGGTTGATCAGCAGGATCTTGCCCTGCGCATCGGTGACGATGAACCCCTCTTCGCTGCCTTCCATGACCTTCTGGAACAGGCGCATGGACGACTGCGTCTTGTGACGGTCGAGCACGATGCCGATGATCGACGCACCGATCTCAAGGATGCGCTTGTGAAATTCGGTCGGGGCACGGTGCTCGAAGCTTGACAGAGCAAACGTACCGACGATTTGCCGCTCGGCCGAGTAAATGGGCACCGACCAGCATGCACAGAGGTTGAAGTCGTAAGCCAGTTGCCGCAAATCCTGCCAACGTGGGTCGGTGAAGGTGTTGCTGACGTACTGCGGGGCCTTTTGGTAGACGACATTGCCGCACGAGCCAGCGCCAGGACCTGGGCGCAGGCCATTCAATCGGGCATGACCTTCGTCCGGAATGCTCGGCGCTGCGTAGACATTCAGGGCCTCATGGGCGCTGTCGAGCAGCATCACCGATCCGACAGAGTTGGGCAGGAGTTGCTCTTCGAGGTTGCAAACCCGATTGATCACGTCCAGATGATCGTCACCTCGCGCCACCGATTCCAGAATGGCTTGCTGCAGATGAAGAATCTGCTCCTGTTCGTACTTCGATAGCTGGGAGCTGTACTCGTCAAGGGCGGCAGGGACGGTCGAACAACTCGGCGGCATGGCTTTCGCGTCTGATAAAAGTCGCCATGTTAGGGGCGGGATCTCCGACCATTTCTCTGGCAAGCGACTGGTTTGACCTAGATTAAGGATTGCGGAAGGACACCACACTCGTGCCTTCCCTAGTTGGCGATCAGTATCGCCACATTTCATGGGGGTAACCCGGTACAACAGCGCCTGTTTTGCGGGGGAGTTCACGGAATCCGGATAG
This sequence comes from Aquabacterium sp., assembly GCF_049317225.1. GTDB lineage: Bacteria > Pseudomonadota > Gammaproteobacteria > Burkholderiales > Burkholderiaceae_C > Aquabacterium. The sequence continues at coordinate 16,164 of NZ_JBMOIR010000009.1, forward strand.
GATTGCACCGTTTGTTGCTGGCCTGTCGTATGCGTCCTGTTCCTTCTATCTCACTGGTTGTCCCTGCGTACAACGAATCCAAGAACCTGCCCCACGTGGTGCCGGGCATGGTGTCTGCGCTTCGTGCCTTGTCTGACCGGGTCGAGGTGGTCCTGGTGGACGACGGCAGCCGAGACAACACGGTCGAAGTGATCGATGCGCTGTCACGCCAGCATCCCGAGGTGGTGGGTGTGAAGCTGAGCCGCAACTTTGGCAAGGAAGCTGCCATCACCGCAGGCTTGCATGAAGCCCGTGGCGAAGTGGTCGCGATCATGGACGCGGATGGCCAGCACCCAGTGTCCCTGCTGAGCAAGATGCTGACGTTGTGGCGCGAAGGCAATGATGTGGTGTATGCCGTGCGCACAACGCGCGATGACCAAAGCCGCTTCCAGGCGTTTCTGACAAAGGGCTTCTATCGGCTGATCAACTCTGGCAGTCGCTTGACCATTCCTGAAAACGCCGGCGACTTCCGTTTGATGGGGCGTCAGGTGGTGGATGCCTTGAATGCCTTGCCCGAGCGGCATCGCTTCATGAAGGGCCTGTATGCGTGGGTGGGCTTCACCAGCACGGCCATTGACTACCAGCCTCAGGAACGCATTGAAGGGAAGTCTCGCTTTGGCTATGCCGGGGCGATGTCTCTGGCGGCGACCGGACTGATTGCGTTTTCCAGCAAACCACTGCGGACCTTGGGCGTGCTGGGCATCTTGATGTCCATGTTGGCCTTTGCCTTTGGCATGTGGACCGTGCTGGAGCACTTCATTTATGGGACCAAGGTGCCGGGCTACGCCACCATCGTGGTGTGCATGGCCTTTTTCAGCGGTATCCAGCTGATTGGCCTTGGCGTCATGGCCGAGTACATCAGCCGTATCTACGACGAGTCGAAGGGGCGTCCGCTCTTCCTTGTCCATCGCCGCATGGGCACGGGCCTGTCACGCGTGGAAGACAGTCAGCCTGACACTCGCGCATGAACGCGGGTCACTTCTGGTTTCTGGTCACTGGGGCCAGCGCCGCGCTCACGCACATGGCGGTGTTTGCACTGGTCACGCGCCTGTGGCCAGCCTTGATGCCCGAGTTGGCCAACGCTGTGGGTTTTGTGGTGGCGTTTTGCGTGAGCTTCGTTGGCCACCGCTGGTTCAGCTTCAAGGGCACCAGCACCCCGTTGTTGACCAGCCTGGTTCGCTTTGCGGCCACCGCATTGGCGGGTTTTGTCTGCAACGAGGTGGTGTTCAGCGCACTGGTTCGATTGGCCGATTGGCCATCGTGGCTGGCCTTATTTGTGGCGCTGGTCGTGGCAGCCGGCCAAACCTTTGTGCTCGGCCGCTTCTGGGCGTTCAAGCGCTGAGCCATACAAGGACCAGACGCGTCCTTGCTGCTTCAGGCGCCAGCCGGCGGGTGCCGGCGTCGAATTGGGCTGCACCAGCCACTGGCCTGCCTGGTTCACGGCTGCGTCCAAGGCCGTGGGTTGCTGCAGATACTGTTGCGCGCGCGGATCGAAATCCACCCCTTCAAAAATCTCGCGGCGCCAGTCGTCACCAGCTGTCTTGCGGATGGTGGCCCAGTCCTGGATCAGGATGAACGGCTCCTGAATCTGCGCGTAATAGGGCAGGTCGTACGGGTAGCCTCCGGACACATGGATTTTGTCGCCCGGCTGCCAGGCGCATGCCAAGGCCGAGGCAATGTCTTGTGAACTCTTGCGCTCGGTGTAGCGGGTGCCTGCAACATGGGTTGCCAGGGCCAGCGCGATGGCCAGTACGCTCAATGAGGCAAACGCTTTGGGGCTCCAGCGCTTGTGGCCCCATGCACGCTCATAGCCTACGGCAGCGAGCACGGCCAGCGGTGGCATCACCGGCAGGGCATAGCCAATCAGCTTGGATTTGGGGATCGAGAAGAAGGTGAGGATGGCCACCAGCCAGATCGCGCACAGCAGCAACCAGTTGCGCGACAGCACTGGCGCGCCATCGGGTTCTTGCGGGCGGGTGCTACCCGGTTTGAGCGCCTGATAGACCGCGAAGAAGGCCCAGGGGCACAGCATGCCCAGTAAACCCACCCAATAGAACCACCAGGGGTGGACATTGTTGAAAGTGGTGCCGGTGAAGCGTTGAAACTGCTGTGTGCCGAACAGGTAGTTCAGCATGCCGGGCGACGACTTTTCCGCCAAGGCAAACCATGGCACGACGATGGCGCCGAAAATCAACAGGCCACGCAACCAGGGCAGGGTGAGCAGTTTGTGCACCTGGCGGGTCCAGATCAGCCAGATCAACAAGACCAGGCCGGGCAGCGCCAGGCCAATCAGGCCCTTGGTCATGATGCCCAGACCGCAGGCCGCATAGCCTGCGAGCGCCCAGCCTGTGTGAGGACGCTCTCGCCCCTCAAAGGCCCAGGCAAAGCACCAGATGGCGGTGCTGATCCAACTGGCCACCACCATGTCGTGGTTGACGTATTGTCCGCCTACCAGAAATGCCAGACTGGTGCCGAGCATCAGGCTGGCGCGGCGCGCCAGATTCACCCCGGCGATGCGTTGCACCATCACATACAGCATGCCCAGCATCAGGCCACCATGCAGCACCGGGGCCAGACGGGCGGTCAGGATGTGGGTGCCGAACAGCGAGATGGTGCTGGCCTCCAGCCAGTACAGATAGGGCGGCTTGTGAAAGAAGGGCGAGCCGTTCAAGCGAGGTGTCAGCCAGTCACCGCTTTGCACCATCCAGCGTCCGATTTCCGCGTAACGGCCTTCATCGGGCAAGCCCAAGGGGCGAATGGCGGCCATCACCAGCAAAAAGACCCACAACAGCAAAGGCAGCAGCCAGGGACGGTCAGCAAAACGGGTGTTCAGGCGCATGGTGCGTCGGTATAAAGGTTGCGGCCACGGCTCAAGACCAAGCCATGGGCGTTCAAGGTTTGCAGGAAATCAGGGCTGGCCAAGTAGGCATGCTCTTGCACGCGTGCGGGGCCAATCGGGTCATCGGGCAGGGCTGCCTTGGCCGGGTGGCACATCAACAAGACCCCACGTTGGGCTTGCTGCAGCCACTGGTGCATGTGCTGGGCATACAGCCCTTCGGCCACGTCAAAGCCATAAATGCCGGACAGTGCCGGGGCGCACGGGATGCCCGCCTGAGCGGCCTCTCGAACCAGCGGGGCCGCCCCCCACAGGGCAATGATGCGTGATTTGAGCGAGGCGTATCCTGCCTGGGCACGACTCAGGCGCAGGTAAGGCCGTTGGTGCGCGTCGTACCGCTGGCTCAGCACGTCCAGCAGCACCTGGCGGATGCCCGCAAACTGATGGATGTGCTGGTGCCCATCCACATGGTCGGGCGGGGCTTGCCACACGTCTTCAAAGAGACCGAGTTGCCGGTCGATGATTTGTCGCACCTGGTCGGCCTTCATGCCGCCCAGTGCCGCCTTGAGCATAGTCTGTCCCAGCGGCAAGCCGTGTCCGGCCTGAATGGCAAAGGGGCTGGTCCAGTCGAGGTGCAGGCCCACGTCCATCTCGTCTCGCAAGGGCACGAGCAGCGCCGCGTCGGGTGCCCAGCGGGGCGACAAGGTCATGGCGCTGGTGGCGCTCAGTCGTCCGGCATGGGCCAGTTCTGCAATGCCATCGGAGATGGGCGCATTTTCTGCAAAGTCGTCCGCGCACAGCACCACAGGGGTGGTGGCTGGCGATGGTTGGGCAGACGAGGACGAGGCAGGGTGACGCATGCGGCAAGACAAAATGCGCCGCCAGTGTAGGGCAGGAAGGTGGCAGATTTAACGCAGGCTGAGAAGTTGGCCGACGATGGCAATTGCCATGACGGCAGGCTCCTTGCCGGTGATGCCGGGAAGCCCGATGGGGCAGGTCAGACGCGACAGAACGTCCGCGCCGATGCCGGCGTCTTCCAGTCGATGCAGAAAGCGCGCGCGCTTGGTCTGCGAGCCAATCAGTCCGGCATAGGCAAAGTCGCCGCGCCGCAACACGGTAGTGATGATGCGCAGGTCCAGGTCATGGCTGTGGGTGAGCACCAAATGGCAGGCGTTCGGTGGTGCATCGGCCACCTCGTGGGCGGCAGAATCGGTGGGCAACCACTGGATGTGCGGTGGCAGCGCGGCGAGCATCTCAGGCGATGGCAAGCCTGGTTGCTCGCTCGCCAGTCCGGTGTCGTCCAGTCGTTCGTCGATCCAGCGTACCGTGCAGTCGATGTCGGCCAGCAGGCGCACGATGGCTTGCCCCACATGACCGGCACCATGCAACTCCAGATGAAAGCGTGCCGGGGGCAGGGACCATGCTTCCAGGCTGTCCGCCGTGAGGGGGTCAAAGCGCGCGGTGACCACGCCGCCGCAGCACTGGCCCAGACTGGGGCCCAATGCATAGGTGTGGGTCCAGGCTTGGCTAGGCAGATGCCCTTCAGCCTTGGCCAAGGCTTGCCGTGCCAGATCCAGCGCCTGCCATTCCAGATGACCTCCGCCAATTGTGCCCGTTACCTGCTCAGGCGACACCAGCATGCGCGCACCGACCTCACGCGGCGTGGACCCCTGAATGGCATCCACGCTCACGATCAGGGCCGGTCGCCGGTCCTGTAGCCATTGCTGGGCGGTGTGTTGCAGGTGACGTGCCATCAAACTGCTCATGGGCGGAGCCTCTCAGGCGCGGGTGGCTTGCATGGCTTCCACAGCGTCCAGAATGGCTTCGGGCGTGGCTGGCGCATGCAATGTTGGCACGGCGCCGGGGGCACCGAGGCTGGCCACCGCGTCCCGAATGGCAAAGAACACCGAGAAGCCTAGGAGCAAGGGCGGCTCGCCCACCGCTTTGGAGCGGTAGATGGTGTCTTCCGGGTTGCGGTTGGCAAACAGGTTCACACGGAAATCCGGCGGGCAGTCGTTGGCCGTGGGGATCTTGTAGGTGGACGGTGCGTGCGTCATCAGCTTGCCCGTTTGCGGATGCCACCACAGCTCTTCACTGGTCAGCCAACCCATGCCTTGCACGTACGCGCCTTCGACCTGGCCTTTGTCCAGCGCCGGGTTGATGGATTGCCCCACATCGTGCAGCACATCGGCGCGCAGCACACGCGATTCGCCGGTCAGCGTGTCCACCAATACCTCACTGACCGCTGCGCCATAGGCGTAGTAGAAAAAGGGGCGACCCTGCATGGTTTGCCGATCCCAGCTCAGCCCGGGCGTGGCGTAGAAGCCGTCTGACCACAACTGAATGCGGTTCATGTAAGCGTCGCGCACCACGTCTTCAAAGGACAAGGTTTGCTCGCCGGCCTGCACGGCATCGTTGACGATGCGGACTTGATCAGTGGGCAGATTCAGACGCGTGGCGGTGCGGTTGACCAGTCGCTCGTAGATTTGACGTGCAGCATCGGCGGCGGCCTTGCCATTGAGGTCCGAGCCTGTTGAGGCGGCCGTGGCCGATGTGTTGGCGATCTTGCTGGTGTCGGTGGCCGTGACCCGCACGCGCGACAGGCTGATGCCCAGCGTGTGCGCCACCATCTGGGCCACCTTGGTGTTGAGGCCCTGGCCCATTTCGGTGCCGCCGTGGTTGACCAGCACGCTGCCATCGCTGTAGACGTGAACCAGCGCGCCGGCCTGGTTCAGGTGCACCACGTTGAACGAGATGCCGAACTTGACTGGCGTCAGCGCCAGCCCCTTTTTCAGCACCGGGCTGCTGGCATTGAAGTTGGTGATGGCTTCGCGGCGGGCGCGGTAGTCACTGCTGTGCACCAGTTCGTCGATCAGCGGATGCAGCACGTTGTCGCTCACGGTCTGACCGTAGGGCGTCACATTGCGCTCGCCCTCCCCGTACAGGTTGGCCAGGCGGACATCGAGCGGATCTTTGCCCACCTTGCGGGCGACCGCATCCAGGATGTGCTCGATCAGCAGTGCGCCCTGCGGGCCGCCAAACCCACGGAAGGCCGTGTTGCTTTGAGTGTTGGTACGGGCGCAGTAGCCCGTCAAGTCCACATTCGGCAACCAGTAGGCGTTGTCGAAGTGGCAGATGGCCCGGGTCATCACAGGGGCAGACAGATCGGCCGAATGTCCGGCGTTCGACAGCATCTCGACTTTTGCGGCGAGGATGTGGCCATCGGCATCATGCGCCACCTCGTAATCATGCTGAAAGCCATGACGCCGGCCGGTGATGAGGATGTCATCGTCGCGGTCTGGGCGCATTTTCACGGGGCGCTGCAGCAGGTGCGCGCCCAGTGCGGCGATGCAGGCGAACACGGCAGATTGCGATTCCTTGCCGCCAAACCCCCCGCCCATGCGTCGGCAGGTGACTTGCACCTGATGGGCGTGCAAGCCCAGCATGTGCGCCACGGCGTGCTGCATTTCGCTGGGGTGCTGGGTGGAGCTGTGGACCAGCAGGCCATCGCTTTCGCCGGGAATGGCGTAGGCGATGTGGCTTTCCAGATAGAAGTGTTCTTGCCCGCCATTGCGGAAGTGGCCGCGCAGGGTAGACGGAGCCTGTGCCATGGCCTGGGCCACATCACCGCGTTGCAGGTGCATGGGGGGCACGACGTACTGCTGCGCGGCATGGGCTGCATCGGGTGTCAGCAGGGCGGGCAGGGGCTCGATGCGCACGAAGTCCTTCGCGCGGGCGGCGGCCCGGCGAGCCAGTTCGCGCTGTGAAGACAGCACCACAAACAGGGGTTGGCCCACGTAGCGCACGGTGTCGCTGGCCAAAATGGGGTCATCATGAACGAGGGCGCCGCAGTCGTTCAGGCCGGGGATGTCGGCGGCTGTCAGCACGGCCACCACGCCCGGCAGAGCACGTAGCCCCGCCACGTCGATGCTCAACAATCGGCCGTGTGCAACGGGTGACAGCCCGATGGCCGCATGCAGGGTCCCGGCCAGTTCGGGAATGTCGTCAATGTAGGGCGCCTTGCCCGTGACATGCTGTCGGGCCGATTCGTGGGCGTGAGGCTTGCCAGCGTCGGTGTGGGTGTTCATGCCGTGCATCCTGAATCAAACGTGTGCGGGCCAGATTTGGGTCCGGTCGGCGCTGAGTGGGTCAAGAGGGCGGGTCTCCAGGTAAAACCGGGTCAACAGGTTGCGTGCGGTGCGCAGACGGTAGTCCTGGGTGGCGCGCAGATCGGTCATGGGCTGAAAGTCTTGGGACAAGGCGGCGCGGGCGGCCTGCAAGGTGCTGTCGTTCCAGGGGCGTCCCAGCAGGGCAGCCTCAGTGTGGCTGGCGCGTTTGGCAGTGGCGGCCATGCCCCCCCAGCCCAGGCGAGCCTCGACAATCGTGTCACCCTCCATGCGGATATGGAAGCCTGCGCACACGGCGGAAATGTCACTGTCACGTCGCTTGGACAGCTTGTAGGCACGCATCACGGTGCCAGGTGTCGCGGTGGGCAGGGGGAGGCGTACGCTTTGCACCCACTCGCCGGGCTGCAAATCGCTGCGCATGTAGTCGAGGTAGAAGTGGTCCAGCGGCAGCACGCGTTCGGCTTCGCCCCGGCGCAATACCAACGAAGCACCCAGGGCGAGCAGGATGGGGGCGCTGTCGCCAATAGGCGATCCATTGGCCAGGTTGCCTGCCAGCGTGCCGGCATGGCGCACCGGCGGCGAGGCAAACCGCAACCACAACTCGCGCAAGGCCGGAACTTGCGCGGCCAGGGTAGACCAGGCATCTTCCAGCGTCACGCCTGCGCCTACTTCCAGGGCAACGGTTTGCCCGCTGGCATCCTGAACCGTCTGGATGGTTTGCAGCGCCGCCACGCCCCCCAGGTAAATGACATCGCCCAAGGCGCGGAACTGTTTGGTGACCCAGAGGCCAATGTCGGTGCCACCAGCCAGCAGTCGGGCTTGGGGTAGGTCGGCGCGCAAGCGCGCCAAAGCTTCCAGCGTGGTTGGCGCGTAGAAACGGGTCGTTTGGCCGGGTTGGGCCGGATCGGGGCCTTCGTAGACCAGATCCGATTGGGTTGTCAGCGTTGCCAGCGCTTGCAGCAAAGGCGCCGGATCGAAGGCGACGCGAGGCGCTTCGAACATTTGCTGGCCCGCGTCCACGATGGGACGGTATCCCGTGCAGCGGCACAGATTGCCAGCCAGTGCGTCAGCCATGTCACCGCGTGATGGCGGCTGTTCGTGCGTCTCGTACAAGTGCCAAAGCGACATCACGAAGCCCGGCGTGCAGAAGCCGCATTGCGAGCCGTGGCATTGCACCAGTGCATCTTGACAAGGGTGCAGTTGGCCGCCAGAGGCCTGGGGCACGTCTTCCACAGTCAAGAGGGCTTTGCCATCCAGCGTTGGGAGCAGTTGGATGCACGAGTTGACCGTGCGTTGCTGCCATTGCCCCTGCGCGTCGCATTCACCCACCACGACGGTGCACGCACCACAGTCGCCCTCGGCGCACCCTTCTTTGGTGCCGGTGCAGTGCATGGCTTCGCGCAGCCATTGCAAGACGGTGGTGGTGGCGGGAACACCGCTGACCTCTTGCACCTGCCCGCGGTGAACAAAGCGGATCGGGCGTGAGGGTTGAGAGGCGTTGGGGGCACTCATCCAAAGATCTCCAGGGTTGTGCAACGCACGATGAAACAAGGATTTTTCGTTTCGAGGGTAATCGCTGGCACGGCTCTCGCTATATGAACTTCACCATAACAGAGATAAGAAAACCTGTATGACCAAGCAGGCGCTTTTCGACAAGATTGATCTATCCCTGATTCGTGTCTTGCATACCGTGATCACCGAGAGCAGTGTGTCCCGAGCAGCCATGCGGCTGCAAACCACCCAACCAGCCGTCAGCGCCCAGCTGAAGCGGTTGCGTGAGCTCACGGGTGACCCATTGCTGGTGCGCAGCGGGCAGGGCATGGCACCCACCAATGTGGCCTTGGACCTGCTGGAGCCGGCGTCAGCCATCCTGCATCACGCACGCAGCATGTTCGGGCACCGCAGCGTGGTGCGAGATTTCGACCCCGCCACCACCACACACACCTTCCGCATCGCCTCCACAGACTATCTGGATCCGTTTTTCTTGCCCGAGCTGACCTTGCGCCTGCGTCAGAAGGCGCCGTCTTGCAAGGTCGAGGTGCTTCAGCTCAACGCCGAGATGGACTACCGTCAAAGCCTCGCCCGCGGGGAGGTGGACCTGGTGATCGGCAACTGGCTGGAGCCCTCCGGAGAGCTGCACCTGGGCCGATTGATCAGTGACGAGGTGGTGTGCCTGGTGTCCACCAAACATCCGGCGGCCCGCTTGCCCAAAGACGGCAAACGTGCCTGGAGCGTGGAGCAATACCTCCAGGCTGAACACATTGCGCCGCCGCCTCTGCACCCCGGCGCCCCGGGTGTGATCGACGACTACTTGGCTCGCCAGGGGATGCAGCGTCAGGTGGTGGTGCGGCACCCTCACTTTGCCCAACTGCCTTATATGGTGGCAGGATCTTTGTTGGTGCTGACCACCGGGCGGCGCTTCTGCGAACGATTTGTCAACCAGCTTGACGTCAAGATATTGAAGTGCCCGGTCAGCTACCCGGCCATGAACTACTATCAGCTCTGGCACGATCTGACCCACCGCTCGGCTGCCTCCCGTTGGTTGAGAGAGCAGGTGCGTGACGTGGCCCGCAATCTGGATCAAATCAAAAGCAGTGCGCGCACGCCCGAGCCGGCCTGCGAGCCTTGCTGAACTGTTTTCACGACAACATGACTCAAACCGGCTCCCAACCCACCAGTGCGCGCAGCATCCTGCGTGGTGACCTGCTGGATTTCACCGCCGATCCAGGCTTTGCTTCGCCGGATCAGGCGCAAGGGGTGCGCTGGCGCCCTGATCATCTGGTCTGCATCGAAGGGGGCAAGATTGAAGCGGTGGTACCTGCGACGGCTGGTGTGCCGTTCGGATGGGAATCGGTAGCGGTCGATGACCAACGGGGGCGTCTGATCCTGCCGGGTTTCATCGATACCCATGTGCATTGCCCGCAACTGGACGTGATCGCCAGCTTTGGCACCGAACTGCTGGACTGGTTGAACACCTACACCTTCCCGGCTGAGCGTCGCTATGCCGATCCCGAGGTGTCCCGTGTCGGCGCGCAGCGCTTTTTGCGGGCTTTGTGGGCCCACGGCACCACCAGTGCGGTGGTGTTTCCAACGGTACACAAAGTGAGCGCCGAAGCGCTGTTCGAGGTTGGCCATGCGCACAACATGCGACTGATCACCGGCAAGGTGCTCATGGACCGCCATGCCCCCGATGGCTTGCGAGACGATGTGGCTGGGGCCGAACGTGACTGCATTGACTTGATTGACCGATGGCACGGTGTGGGCCGACAGTCCTTCGCCGTGACGGTGCGCTTTGCCCCCACCAGCACCCCTGAGCAGCTTGCGATGGCCGGCAGGCTGTGTCAGACCTATGCCGGCACCTATATGCAAACCCACGTGGCCGAAAACCGCGATGAGGTGGCCTGGGTGGCAAAGTTGTTCCCGGATGCCCGCAGCTATCTGGATGTCTACGACCAGGATGGCCTGTTGGGGCCGCGTGCGGTGCTGGCCCATGGCATCTGGCTGGATGAGACCGATCGCGCCGTCATCAAAGAGCGCGGTGCACAGATTTCCCATTGCCCCTCGTCCAACCTGTTCCTGGGGAGCGGGTTGTTCAATTGGGCGCAGGCGCAGCAAGAGGGCTTGAACGTCAGCTTGTCGAGCGATGTGGGTGGCGGCACCAGCCTCTCGATGCTGCGCAACATGGGAGACGCCTACAAGATCCAGGCCTTGCAAGGCACCAAGCTCACAGCGTGGAAGGCCCTGCACACCGCCACCACGGGTGCCGCACAAGCCTTGGGTCTCGGTGACGAGATGGGGCTGATTGAGCCCGGCCACATGGCGGACCTGACGGTGTGGGACTGGGCTCGCGGCGCTGTGGCCGAGCACCGGGATGCCGTCTGCCGTCACACGGGCGGCCAACTGCACGAGCGAGTTTTCGTCTGGATGACCCTGGGTGACGAACGAAACTTGGTGCAAACCCTTGTTGGGGGGCAAAAAGTGTTCCAATCGGGCACCCCATCTGACCCCATTCCGAATTCCACTTTCAAACACCTGCCCGCATGAGCTACCGATTAGAACTTCGCGGCATCACCAAGCAGTACCCCAGCGTACGAGCCAATGACTCGGTCAACCTCAAGGTTCGACCCGGTGAAATCCATGCTGTCCTGGGTGAAAACGGCGCTGGCAAGTCCACGCTGATGAAAATCATCTTTGGTGCCGTCAAGCCCGATGAAGGCGAAATCCTCTTCAACGGTCAGGCTGTCCGCATCAAATCGCCCCAAGAAGCGCGCGCGCTGGGCATCAGCATGGTGTTTCAGCACTTCTCGCTGTTTGACACGCTGACCGTGGCCGAGAACGTGTGGCTGGGGCTGGACAAGTCCATGCCTCTGGCGGAGGTCACGGCGCGCATTCGGGAAGTCGCTGGCGAATACGGTTTGGACATTGATCCCGAGCGCTCGGTGCACGATCTGACCGTGGGCGAGCGTCAGCGCGTGGAAATCGTCCGCGCCTTGCTGACCAATCCGCAGTTGCTGATTCTGGACGAACCGACCTCTGTCCTGACGCCTCAGGCCGTGGGGCGCTTGTTTGTGACCCTTCGCCATCTGGCAGAGAAGGGTTGCGCGATCCTGTACATCAGTCACAAGCTCGATGAAATTCGCGCGCTGTGCCACCACTGCACCGTGATGCGCGGCGGAAAGGTGACGGGTGAAGTCGACCCGACCCAAGAGACCAACGCCAGTTTGTCGCGCCTGATGATTGGTGCCGAGCCGCCCGAGTTGCATCGCGCCGCACCCGTGCTGGGAGCAGTTGCCTTGTCCGTACGTAACCTGGACGTGGCCCGCAACAACCCCTTTGGTGTGGACCTCAAAGGTGTGGCCTTTGAACTGCGCGCCGGTGAAATCCTGGGGATCGCGGGTGTGTCCGGCAACGGTCAGCAAGCGTTGATGGCTGTTCTCAGTGGTGAGGACCCCCGCGCCAAGCCCGGCTCCGTGCATCTGTTCGGCAAGGACATCAGTGCGTCAACGCCAGGTGAGCGCCGTCGCCTGGGTCTGCACAGCGTGCCGGAAGAGCGTTTGGGCCGTGGCGCCGTCCCCATCATGTCTTTGGCCCAGAACACCTTGCTGACACGCACCGATGCGGTGGGCAAGGGGGGGTGGCTGCGCATGAAGGGCGTGGTGGGCATGGCCGAAGCCCTCATCGAGCGCTTCAACGTCAAGGCGGGTGGGCCCCATGCACTGGCCCGCAGCCTGTCGGGCGGCAACCTGCAAAAGTTCATCATGGGCCGCGAGATCTCGGCCGAACCCAAGGTGTTGCTGGTGTCGCAACCCACCTGGGGGGTCGACGTTGGTGCTGCTGCGCAGATCCGTGGCGAGTTGTTGAAGTTGCGCGATGCCGGTTGCGCGGTGCTCGTGGTCAGCGAGGAGTTGGAAGAATTGTTTGAAGTCAGTGACCGACTGATGGTGATGGCCCAAGGCCAGTTGTCACCCAGCGTCCCGGTGGGCGAAGCCACGGTGGAGCAAATCGGTGCATGGATGAGCGGCTTGTGGTCGCGTCCTGCCACGCAGACAGGAGGCGCACATGTTCAAGCTTGAACCACGTCCCGCGCCATCCAGGGTCCTGACGCTGGCGTCGCCGCTGATTGCGCTGGCGATCACCATCTTCGTGGGTGTCGTGCTGTTTGCGGCATTGGGCAAGGATCCCTTGGCGGGCTTGCGCATGTTTTTCGTCGAGCCTCTGCGCGGCGGATACGCGTTGTCCGAGCTGAGTCTGAAGGCCACGCCTCTGATCCTCATTGCACTGGGGCTGGCCGTGTGTTTCCGCGCCAACTTGTGGAACATCGGTGCCGAAGGGCAGTTCGTCATGGGCGCCATCTTTGCGGGTGGTGTGGCCATGCAAGCAACGCCTGAGTCCGGGCATGGATTCGTGGCCGCCGTGTTGGCTGCTGGGGTCTTGGGCGGCATGGTCTGGGCGGGCATCGTGGCCTTCTTGCGAGACCAGTTCCACGCCAATGAGATTCTGGTGAGCCTGATGCTGGTCTACGTGGCCGAGATGACCTTGAGCTACCTCGTCTACGGTCCTTGGAAGGACCCTGCAGGCTACAACTTCCCTCAAACCATCACCTTTCTGGATGCGGCCCGCGTGCCCAAGTTGTTCACCGGACTGCGTCTGAACATTGGCTTGGTGCTGGCGCTGGTCAGCGTGGCGGCCTTCGCCATCTTCCTGTTCCGCACTTATGGGGGCTTCCAGTTGCAGGTGGGTGGGCAAGCACCGCACGCTGCGCGTTACGCAGGCTTTTCGTCTCGCAAGGCGTTGTGGACTGCGCTGCTGTTGTCCGGTGGCATGGCCGGCTTGGCCGGTGCGCTGGACGTGGCCGGGCCGCAAGGGCAACTCACGCCGTATGTGCCCATGGGCTACGGCTTTGCCGCCATCATCGTGGCGTTTGTGGGCCGACTCAATCCCATCGGCATCGTCTTCTCGTCGGTGCTCATGAGCATGTTCTTCATCGGTGGTGAGTTGGCGCAATCGCGTCTGGGTCTGCCGAAGGCCATCACCGGCGTGTTCCAAGGCTTGCTGCTGTTCGCACTGCTCGCCAGTGACACCTTCATTCATCAACGTCTGCGCTGGGTGGGAGCGAAATGATGGACGTGAGCGCTTTCATCTCCGCAGACTCGCTGGCGCTGTTGATCGCCGCGACCCTGAGTGCTGGCACCGTGGTGGCGCTGGCCGCCTTGGGCCTGTTGATCAACGAGCGCGCCGGGGTGTTGAACCTGGGCGCCGAAGGCATGATGCTGGTGGCTGCCATTGCAGGCTTCGCCACCGGTGTGACCACCGGCAGTGACTGGCTGGCGTTTGCGGCCGGTGCGGCGGCGGGTGCAGCCATGGCTGCCGTGTTTGGCGTGCTGGTCATCTGGCTCAACACCAATCAGTACGCGACCGGGCTGGCACTGAGCCTGTTTGGATCTGGGCTCAGTGCCTTCGTGGGCATCACCTTCACACAGGAGCACCTGGGTGAGCGCGCGCACTTTGCCATTCCGGTGCTGGCTGACATCCCCTTTGTGGGGCCCGCCTTGTTCCGTCATCACCCCTTGGTGTACCTCGCCATGGCGCTGGCTTTGGGCATGACCTGGTTCCTGATGCGATCGCGCGCCGGTCTGGTGCTGCGTGCCGTGGGTGAGTCCCCTGAATCAGCCCATGCTTTGGGCTATGCCGTGCGACCGATTCGATTGCTCGCTGTGGTGGTGGGCGGTGCCTTGTGCGGTCTGGCTGGGGCGTATATCTCGGTGGTGTACACGCCCATGTGGGTCGAAGGCATGGTGGCCGGCAAGGGCTGGATCGCGCTGGCGCTGACCACCTTCGCAACCTGGCGCCCCGCACGGGTGTTGCTGGGGGCCTACCTGTTTGGTGGCGTGACCATGTTGCAGTTCCAGTTGCAAGGCAATGGCGTGGCCATCCCCAGTCAGGTGCTGACCATGCTGCCGTATCTGGCCACCATCGTGGTGCTGGTGCTGATCTCGCGCAATCCGACGTGGATTCGCATCAACATGCCTGCGTCCTTGGGTAAGCCCTTCCATCCTGGTGCATGACACGGCATGATGTTTGCTGTCATGACGGTGGGAGCGGCAAGCCTTTGTCCCTTTCTGAACCGTTGTTGAGTTTGAGTAGTTTTCAACCCTGGAGATGACATGACCTCACCTTTGTCCAAGCGTTCTTTGCTCAAGATGGGTGGTTTTGCTGCACTGGCTGCCACCGCTGCGCTGATGGGCTGCAGCAAGAAGGAAGAAGCGCCTGCCGCGGCTTCAGCTGCGTCTGAGCCAGCTTCCGCCGCAGCCAAGGCCACTGGCCCGCTGAACATCGCTTTTGCCTACGTCGGCCCTGTGGGTGATGCAGGCTGGACCTTTGCCCACGACAAGGGTCGTCTGGCGCTCGAAAAAGAATTCGGCGACAAGATCAAGACCACCTTCGTCGAGAAGGTGCCTGAAGGCCCCGAAGCCGAGCGCGTGATCCGTGACCTGGTCGGTCAAGGCAACACCCTGGTGTTCGGTACCACCTTTGGCTACATGGAACCCATGTTGAAGGTCGCTGCTGACAATCCGAACGTCAAGTTCGAGCACGCTACTGGCTATAAGACCGCCGCCAACATGCGTACGTACGATGCCCGTACTTACGAAGGCGCTTACATGGCTGGCGTGATCGCCGGTTCGATGACCAAGTCCAACACCCTGGGTGTGGTCGGTTCGATCCCAATTCCTGAGGTGATCCGCAACATCAACTCGTTCACCCTGGGCGCACAAAGCGTCAACCCCAAGATCAAGACCAAGGTGGTCTGGGTGAACGCCTGGTTTGATCCTCCCAAGGAAACCGAAGGCGCACAAAGCCTGCTGAACCAGGGCGCTGACGTGCTGTTCCAGAACACCGACTCCGCTGCCGTGCTGCAAACCGCCGAAAAGGCTGGCAAGTACGCTTTCGGCTGGGACTCGGACATGAGCAAGTTCGGTCCCAAGTCGCACCTGGCTTCCAGCGTGATCAACTGGGGTCCGTACTACATCAAGGCCACCAAGGATGCCCTGGAAGGCACCTGGACGACCGGTGGCGTGTGGTGGGGTGTCAAGGAGGGTGCGATCGACCTCGTGTCCATCTCTGACAAGGTGCCCGCTGACGTCAAGACCAAGGTTGACGGCGTCAAGTCTGGCCTGAAGGATGGCAGCTTCGTGATCTGGAAGGGTCCCATCGTCGGTCAGGACGGCAAGGAAGTGCTGGCCAAGGATGCCGTCGCTGATGACAAGTTCCTGGGTGGCATCAACTTCTACGTCAAGGGCGTGGAAGGTACCATCCCCACCGGCAAGTAAAGACCTGAGGGTCGCATGATTCGCGGCCCTGTGTCATGCTTCAAGGGCTGTCCCTGACAGGGCAGCCCTTTTCATTTCTGTTTTAAAAAAGAGCGCACCCATGAGCCAGTCCGCCTTCGCCCATATTTCCCGAGATCAACTGCCCGCCCTGGTGCAAGCCATGCCCAAGGCCGAGTTGCATATGCACATTGAAGGCTCGCTGGAGCCCGAGCTGATCTTCGCGTTGGCGCAGCGCAATGGTGTGACCCTGAGTTATCCGACGGTCGAGGACTTGCGCAAGGCGTACGCCTTCACTGATCTGCAAAGCTTTCTGGACATCTATTACGCCGGTGCTTCCGTCCTGCTGAAAGAGCAGGACTTTAATGACATGGCTTGGGCCTATTTCCTCAAGGCGAAGGAAGACAACGTCGTTCACGCCGAGCTGTTCTTTGATCCTCAAACCCACACTGACCGTGGTGTGCCGTTTGAAGTCGTCATCAAAGGTCTGCACAGCGCGTGTGTGCGTGCCCGCGAGGAAATGGGTATCAGTTCCGAGCTGATCATGTGCTTCTTGCGTCATTTGAGCGAAGAAGCGGCATTCGAAACGCTGGAGCAGTCTCTGCCTTATCGCGATCTGTTCATTGGTGTGGGCCTGGATTCCAGCGAGCGCGGCCATCCGCCTGAAAAGTTCGCCCGCGTGTTTGCGCGCTGCAAGGAACTGGGTTTGCGTCTGGTGGCGCACGCCGGCGAAGAGGGCCCGGCGCAGTACATCATCGATGCGCTCGACATTCTGAAGGTAGAGCGCATCGACCACGGTGTACGTTGCCTGGAGGATGCCGATCTGGTCAAGCGTCTGGCCGCCGAGCGCATGGCGCTGACCGTCTGCCCGCTGTCCAACATCAAGTTGTGCGTCTTCAAGACCATGAAGGATCACAACCTCAAGACCTTGCTGCAGCACGGCCTGGCCGTGACAGTGAACTCGGACGACCCCGCTTACTTTGGCGGCTACATGAACCAGAACTTCCTGGCGCTGCTGGCCGATCTGGACATCAACGCACAGGACGCCTACACCCTGGCCCGCAACTCGTTTGAAGCCAGTTTCGTGAGCGACGCGGTCAAGGCTGGCTGGATCGCCCAGCTGGATCAGACATTCGCCAGCTTTGCGGCTTCGGCCCCGAAAGCGTAAGCGTCCATGGCCAGGTGGCCATGCGTGACACTGTCGTGGATGCGCAGGCTGGTCGCCGGGCCGATGGTGTCGGTGTCGCACGTGGCGGCACCGGCAGCAAAGTAAAACGCCAGCCAGTGCTCGTCCGTCGGGTGCATGGCCCACGCGTGAGGGGCTTGCGCACGGTAGTCGAGCAGGGCAGGCCAGTCAGCCGCTTGAGCCTTGTCGTGGACCCACGCCCGGAAGGCCGCGCAGTCGGCTTCTTCCGGTGCATCCACAGGGCTGGGGTGGTGAAAGAAACGCTGCAGGTTGTGCGTCAGGCTGCCTGAACCAATCAACAGCACCCCCTGTTGTCGAAGTTCTGCCAAGAGTTGACCCAGTGCGAGCATGTCTGCGGGCTTGGCGCGTGGGTTCAACGACAAGGGCACCACCGGGATGTCTGCAGCAGGGAACATGTGCATCAACAAGGTCCAGATGCCGTGGTCCAGACCACCCTGTGAGGTCAGTCGTGCGGGCAAGCCGCCGTTGACCAGTTTCTGGTGGATCTCGCTGGCGAGTTGAGGTTCACCCGGCGTGTCGTAGCGGATCTCGTACAACGCTGCCGGAAAACCACCAAAGTCGTGAATGGTGTCGTGGCGTGCAGCGCCCAATACATAAGGTGTTGGCGTCGCGGTGTGCGGTGACATCACGACGATGGCCTTGGGACACCCCCACTGCATCTCAATGGCAGGACCCAATCGCTGCAAGAAGTGTCCGGCCGGACCGGGCTCCACCGCAATCATCGGCGAGCCATGAGACAAAAATAGGGTGGGGTAGGCGGCAGTCATCAGCCCAGTCTAGCGACGCTCGGGCAGAAAGGTCATCGATGACAAAATGGCCAAGGCGATGGCTGGGGGAACCGTGGCGATGTAGCCCACATGCTTGAACCCCAAGGCGCCCAGTACGCCACCCAGGAAAAAAGTGGTGACGAGCAGGCTGTGAAGTTTCAGTTTGTCAAAATTGGCACGCACGGCAGGCTTGCTGACCGTATCGGGCGACTGATTCCAATAGAACAACTTGCCTAACTCGATGCCAATGTCCGTCATCAGGCCGGTCACATGGGTCGTGCGGATTTCGGCGTTGGACACCTTGGTGATCATCGCGTTTTGCAGGCCCATCAGAAAGCTCAGCACCGCAATGGTGAGTCCGATGGATGTGCTGATCACGTGGTGATATTCGCCTAGCAAGCCAAACGCCAGCAGCAAGCCTGCCTCCAGCAGCAGTGGCATCGAGTACTCGTGAGGCGACTGACGCCTGCGTGCCCAATTGATCATGATGGCCGAGGTGGCAGCGCCGATCACGAACGCGATCAGTGACGTCAGCGCACCGAGCACCATGTCGATGTGCCCTAAAGCCAACTCGTCGGCCATGGTGGACACGACTCCGGTCATGTGGGAGGTGTACTCGTTAACGGCCAGAAAACCGCCAGCGTTGATGGCCCCCGCATTGAAGGTCAGAAAAATGCCCAGATGCACATTGCTCCGACGAGAGCGCTCCGTTGCCGTAAGGGTGCGGAGGTAGTCAACAGGCATGATCAGAAATGCAGGCATGGACGAAAGCTGACATCATCGCGCAATTGCAGACGTTTTGCATACAAGAGGCATGCCAGAAATTCACACAACCCGGTTCTCCGCTTGGCGGTGGGCCTGGACGCAAACGGTACGGGACCTGCGGGGCGGCAGCCTGCGCCTGATGCTGCTCGCGGTCATGTTGGCCGTCGCAGCGCTGTCAGCGGTGGCATTTTTTGCAGATCGCATTGAGCAAGGCTTGCATCGTGATGCAGCACAACTGCTCGGTGGCGATGTGGTGGTCGTGGGCGACCAACCCCTGCCTGATTCTTTTGAACGGGCCGCTGCTGCATCGCAGTTGAAGACGGCGAAGGCGGCGATCTTTCAGAGCATGGCGCGGTCGCCCGATGAGCGCGGTGGAGAGTCCAAGCTGGTCAGTGTCAAGGCCGTCAGCGAGGATTACCCGCTAAAGGGGCGACTGCGGATAGGCGTGCTGGACGCGCACGGGCGGCTCACTCAGGTCCATGATGCGCCACAGGGCGGACCGTCTGCGGGACAAGTCTGGGTGGATGCCGGTTTGTTGGTGGCGCTGGACTTGCGTGTGGGGGATGCCATCTGGCTGGGGGATGCATCGTTCAAGGTGGCGGCGGTGATTGCCACCGAGCCTGACCGTGGCGCGGGCTTCACGTCGTTTGCCCCCCGGGTCATGATTCGACAGTCTGACTTGGCTTCGACCCAGTTGATTCAACCAGCCAGTCGGGTGACCTACCGTCTTTATGCTGCAGCCGGGCAACAGAAGGACGAGCGGATGCGTGTGGACCGATTCGCCAAAGTCAGCGAATCGCTGGCCGAATCGGTTCGTGGTGTCAGGGTCGAAACCTTGGAGCAAGGTCGTCCCGAGATGCGGACCACTTTGGACCGTGCCGCACTGTTTCTCCGCTTGGTGGCCTTGCTGGCGGCATTGATGTCAGCCGTGGCCGTCGCCATGGTGTCGCGGGACTTTGCCCAGCGGCGGCTGGATGACTGTGCCCTGTTGCGCGTGATGGGGGTCTCTCAAACCGTGATGGCTCGAACCTACTTCCTGGAGTTCTTGATGGTTGGGGTTGGGGCCAGCGCTTTGGGCTTGCTGGTGGGGTGGGGCTTCCATTTGGTTTTTGTGTCGATGCTGGCCGAGTTGGTGGGCGTGTCGTTGCCCCCTGCCGGTTGGCAGCCTGTGGGCTTGGGCATGGGCGTTGGGGTGCTGTTGACTTTGGGCTTCGGTCTGCCCCCGGTTTTGCAGTTGGCTAAGGTGCCGCCTCTGCGCGTGTTGCGACGTGATCTGGGGGGCCTACGGCCTTTGTCCGGGGGTGTCGCGGCCCTGGGTGGCGTGGCGCTGGTGGGCCTGTTGATGGCGGTGGCCCGTGATATCAAGCTCGGTGGCGTCGCCTTGGGAGGATTTGTGGCCGCCGTGGCCCTGTTTGCCGTGTTGGCCATGTTGATGGTGCTGGCGTTGCGAGCGCTCATCCAGCGCATGGGGGCACGTGTGCCCACCTGGTTGGCCTTGGCCAGTCGGCAGCTCACGGCACAGCCAGGGCAAACCGTGGTGCAGGTCTGCGCCTTGGGTGTCGGGCTGTTGGCGCTGATGCTGCTGGTCTTGATTCGGACCGATCTGGTTGACAGTTGGCGCGCGGCCACCCCTGCAGATGCGCCAGATCGTTTTGTCATCAACATCTTGCCCGATCAGGTCGAGCCGTTTCAGCGTGCATTGAAGCAAGCCGGTGTGGCGCAGTACGACTGGTATCCCATGGTTCGCGCTCGCCTGGTTGCCGTCAACGGCAAGCCCGTGAAGGCCAAGGACTATCCTGAAGAGCGAGCGCAACGGCTGGTCGAGCGTGAATTCAACATGAGCTACGCCGCACAGCCCCCGGTCCATAACCCCGTCGTGGCAGGCCAATGGGTGCCCAATGAAGCCAATGCGTTCAGTGTCGAGCAAGGCTTGGCGAGCGCACTGGGCCTGCAACGGGGGGATCGCCTGCTCTTCGACATGGCGGGTGTCAGCTACGAAGGGCGCATCACCACCTTGCGCAAGGTGGACTGGTCATCTATGCGCGTCAATTTCTTTGTGATGGCGCCCGTGGCCGACATGCCGCAGTGGCCCGCCACCTACATCACAGCCTTTCGGATGCCGCCCGGGCAGAAGCTGGATCGCACGCTGGTTCAGCAGTTCCCGAATGTCTCGGTGGTGGATGTGTCGGCCACCCTGAGGCAGATTCAGGACGTGCTGGAGCAGGTCATTGCCGCCGTGGAGTTCTTGTTCGTGTTCACCTTGGTGGCGGGTCTCATGGTCCTGATGGCCGGGCTGATGAGTTCCAGAGAGCGCCGTGGGCGTGATTGGGCCATTCTGCGCGCGCTGGGTGCGACGCAATCCATGCTAGCGCGCGTGCAGCGTGTGGAGTTGCTGTTGACGGGGGCTCTGGCCGGTGCGCTGGCAGCGTCTGCGGCGTTGAGCATTGGGTGGGTGTTGGCCACGCGTGTGTTTGAATTTGAGTGGCATGCCCCCTTGTGGTGGCCGTTGGCCGGGGCACTCATTGGCGCCTTGCTGTCGTGGCTGGCGGGCTGGTGGAGCTTACGAGGCGTTTTGCAGCGGCCCGTGACCACCACCTTGCGTCAGGTGGACTAGCCACAGCCAGACGTGAAAAAGCCGGCTCGCGGGCCGGCTTTCTTTAGTGCGCCTTGTGGCGCAAGGCGACAAAACCAATCAGGTCGGCGTCAGCGCATTGATCAGGCCCATTTCCGAGCTGCTCATCAACGATTCGATGTCCATCAGGATCAGCAGTCGGTCGCTCACGTTGGCGATGCCCGTGATGTAGCTGGTATCGATCACCGAGTGGCTCATCTCCGGGGCTGGCTGAATCATTTGCTCGGACAACTGCATCACGTCGCTCACCGAGTCCACCACCGCACCCACGACGCGGCCTCGAACATTCAGCACGATCACGACGGTGAAGCTGTTGAAATCGGTTTGGCCCTCTTCGTTGACGCAGTTGAACTTCACGCGCAAGTCCACGATGGGGACGATCACGCCGCGCAGGTTGACCACGCCTTTCAGGTAGGCCGGTGCGTTGGCAATCTTTGTGGGGGGCTCGTAAGAGCGGATCTCCTGAACTTTCAGGATGTCGATGCCATATTCCTCGCTACCCAGGCGGAAGGTCAGGTACTCGCGACCGGCCGGTACATGACGCACCTGACGGTTGGGAGCATTGCGCATGGCCAGACCGGAAGGCTGCGACGAGGCGGTCTGTGTTTGGGGGGCTGCTGGTTGCAGGGCGTCCATGCTGATCCTCTTTGAGTCGTCAAGCGCCAATCGGGGCGCTCACCGTGGAGATTGTTCCCGCTTGGGATATCGGTCTTTCTGCGGAAAACTGAAGATTGGAATGTGAATTTGTTCTCGTCAATCAGAACCGGATACCGTACCAACCCAAGCCGATGCCCCAGGTCTTGCTTTGCGGTGTCGCGTTGGTTCGACCTGTGGTCAGGTCCAGACCCAATTGCTCGGGCAGGATCCAGTAGCGCACACCCGCGAACTGCGAAGCGGAAGTGTGGTTCAGCCCGGTGACTTCGCCAAAGACCATCCAGTGGTCGTCGGGCGTCCAGGCCAGTGCCACACCGTACGGGGTGTCGTGGTGCTTTTTCAGCTTGTCGTGACCGCGCCCAACGTTGATGTGCAAGGTCCATTCGTCGTTCAACTGACGTGTGGCCAGTAGCGAATAGGCTTCGGACACATGGCGCCAGTCGTCTCCGCTGGCTTTCTCCCAACCCATTCCGCCCTTGATGCCAAAGCGCCAGTCCTGCCAGGTGGCCCATTCGGGTGCCCACTTGAAACCCAGTGCACGGCCTTGCGGAATGTCGGACGAAGGTCGATTGGAGACAAACTCTGCGGCCACTTCCAAATCGTCCACGACGCCGCAGGTTGGGGCAACGTGGGTGCTGGACGCGCCAGCGTACTTGTCCACCCAGGCTTCAACGTGGCAAACGGCCTGCTTGTTGGCGCTCGCATCGTCCGTATTCAAGGGGCGGCCTGCATGCACCGCACTAACCTGAAACAACGCGGCCACACACACTGCCCAGCGCAGGCGCGTGATGACGGCACCCACATCGGGTTGGCAGGGGTGGTTCTGCATGACGTTCCTCGGTCGTTTGTTTTAATTCTCGATGGCTTCAGCCCGTGTTGGCGGGGATGCCGGCAGCTTCAGGTGTGGAAAACCGACATCGCCTGTGTCAGCTTCAGGGCTTGGTCCTTCAGGCTGGCTGCCGCAGCGGCAGATTCTTCCACCAAAGCAGCGTTTTGCTGCGTCATCTGATCCAGATTGGCCACAGCGTTGTTCACTTGGCTGATGCCCGAGCTTTGCTCGGTCGACGCCGTGGTGACTTCGCTGATGGTGTCAGACACACGCTGCACGCTGGCAATGATTTCCTGCATCGCGGCGCCAGCGTCATGAACCAGACGCGTGCCTGACTCGACCTTTTCGCTGGACGCCAGAATCAGTTGCTTGATTTCACGCGCTGCCGTGGCGCTGCGTTGCGCCAGGCTGCGAACCTCACCGGCCACCACCGCAAAGCCACGGCCTTGCTCGCCGGCCCGCGCAGCTTCCACCGCGGCATTCAGGGCCAGGATGTTGGTCTGGAAGGCGATGCCGTCAATCACACCAATGATGTCGTTGATGCGCTTGCTGGTGCTGTCGATCTCGCTCATGTTGGTGACCACTTCAGTCACGATGCTGTTGCCACGATGAGCGGCGTTCGCGGCTGTTTGAGCCAGGCTGTTGGCCTGCAGGGCCGATTCTGCGCTGTGTTGCACGGTGCCGGTGAGCTGATCCATCGAACTGGCGGTTTCTTGCAGACTCGAGGCCGTGTTCTCCGTGCGAGCCGACAAATCCATGTTGCCGCTGGCAATTTCGTTGGAGGCGGTAGAGATGGAGTCAGCCGAGATGCGAACGTCGGTGACGATGGTTCGCAGGGCCTCTTGCATGCGCATCAGCGCGCGCAGCAGCACGGCCGGCTCGTCAGATCCGCCCAGGAAGGCCTCGTTACGCAAGTTGCCGGACGCGATGGCATCGGCCATCTGCTGTGCCTCGTCAATCGGGCGGCAGATACAGATCATGTTCATAATGGTCAGGGGTGCCACGATCAGAATCGAGATCACCACAGCCGCCAGGAACATGTAGATGGTGTTGCGGACGTTGCCTTGCTGCTCATCTGCAGCAGAGCTTTGTTCCTCGCCCATGACCTTGTCGATGGCCTCCATGCTGGCATCGAAAGCGTCAGCCACCTTCATCTGCGGTGCCAGGCGTGTCAGTGCGTCCTGACTGGACAAGGCGCCAGAGGCCAGCTCCGGAAACGCCGCTTCCATGGCGCGCTGGTACTCACCCATCTGGGACAAGACCTTGCGAACAATGACGTTGTCTTCGTCTTCTTCGCCGTCCAGCATCTGCTTTGCTGTCTTCTGGAACTGATCCAGCGCATCGCGCCAACCGTTGGCCTCAGATTGAACGGCCGAGCCATTGCCAGCAAACAACAGCGCATTCTTCTCATGCTTGCGCATGTGTCCCAGGGCCTCTCTCATGCGGGACAAGTCGCCGGTTTCGGCGAAGTGCCCGAGTCGGTACGCATCATTGGTGTTCTGGTTGTGAATCAGCCCGTACAGGCCAACTCCCCCCACAAGCAGCAGCAGTGATAGAACGACTGCAATGGCGCTGTACATCCGAAACCGGATTGTGAACGCACGCATCAAGGAGAACATGTTCATGGGCGACAAACTCGAAGTTGTTCGGACCGAGGCGTAATGCATGACATAAAAGGCATTGCGTAACACCGTTGGACAACGGTGGTTTCGGCTAGGTTTGTCCCAGCTTGAGGATTTTTGTTTTCCAAGGCGAAAAAAAACCGGTCAACGCTGCGGCGTGACCGGTTTTCATGGGGTGATCGTGCGATCAGACGTTGAACAGGAAGTTCAGCACGTCACCGTCTTTGACGATGTATTCCTTGCCTTCTGCCCGCATCTTGCCTGCGTCCTTTGCGCCGGCTTCGCCTTTGAACTGAATGAAGTCGTCAAAGGCAATGGTTTGGGCGCGGATGAAGCCGCGTTCAAAGTCGGTGTGGATCACGCCGGCAGCCTGCGGTGCAGTGGCACCCACGGGCACGGTCCAGGCGCGCACTTCCTTCACACCTGCGGTGAAATAGGTCTGCAGACCCAGCAGCTTGAAGCCCGCACGGATCAGACGGTTCAGGCCGGGTTCGTCTTGGCCCATCTCGGCCAGGAACATGGCGCGGTCTTCATCGTCCATTTCCGACAACTCGGCCTCGGTTTTGGCACAAATGGCCACCACCGGTGCGTTCTGACCTGCGGCGTAGTCCTTCAGGCGGTCCAGCAGCGGGTTGTTCTCAAAGCCGCTCTCGTCCACGTTGCCCACGAACATGGCGGGCTTGGCTGTGATCAGGCACAGGGGCTTCAGCAGGGCGCGCTCTTCTTTGCTGAAGTCAATCGTGCGCACAGGCTTCACCTGGTCCAGGGCATCCTTGCACTTCTCCAGGATCTTGCACAGCGCTTGCGATTCCTTGTCGCCGGCACGGGCCGTCTTCTGGCTGCGAATCAGGGCCTTTTCCACGCTCGACAAGTCGGCCAGGCACAACTCGGTCTGAATGACTTCGATGTCGGCGATCGGGTCAACCTTGCCCGCCACGTGGATCACGTTGGCATCTTCAAAGCAACGCACCACGTTGACGATGGCGTCGGTCTCGCGGATGTGGGCCAGAAACTGGTTGCCCAAGCCTTCACCCTTCGATGCGCCAGCCACCAGGCCGGCGATGTCCACGAACTCAACGATGGCCGGCAGGATGCGCTCAGGCTTGACGATTTCAGCCAGCTGATTCAGGCGGGGATCCGGCACCTCGACCACGCCCACGTTGGGCTCGATGGTGCAGAAGGGGTAGTTTTCAGCGGCGATGCCAGCCTTGGTCAACGCGTTGAAGAGGGTGGATTTGCCAACGTTGGGCAAACCCACGATGCCGCACTTGAGGCTCATGGAAATTCCTTGTGAATCAATCACTTACGTTGCCATTTCGCCCAAGGCGGGCGTGGCCGAAGTGCCTGATCTGGTGTGTCGGGGCCGGGCAGACAAAACAACGGCTCAAAGTCGCTTTGCGACCCTGTCGCAGAGAGTTTTGTGCCAGTTCTGTTCCGGTGAATAGGTGGCAATTGTAATGACCCGCAGGGCACTTCTATTGAGAACGGCGGCGGCCAACCGTCGAATCCTTCGTGAGGCGCTGTCCTGATATTCCGATTTCCTTTGTCAACCAATCATAAATGTGTGAAATGCACATTTATGATTGGGGGTGTTAAATCTCAAGTGATCAGTCGTGGACACATCTTCCAACTCCTTGCGTTCAGAGCAGCAGGCCTTGCTTGGTGCCTTGTCGCATTTGCTGGAACCCCTGGCGGCGTTGTGTTTGGCCAAGGGGGTTTCCG
Organism: Aquabacterium sp.; assembly: GCF_049317225.1. Taxonomy (GTDB): domain Bacteria; phylum Pseudomonadota; class Gammaproteobacteria; order Burkholderiales; family Burkholderiaceae_C; genus Aquabacterium. The sequence continues at coordinate 42,189 of NZ_JBMOIR010000009.1, forward strand.
TTCAGTCAGCAGAGGAGTTGCTGAGACAGTCGTACGTGAAAGCTGCACGTCACGCATGTGGGGCAGGGCGGTCGGATCGCCTGACCAGTCGCATCAGCACCATGACCGGCTTGACGCGCCGCGAGGTGGCTCGAATCGAGTCGCTGGAAAAGGCGCAGTTGCCCGCAACTCGTTCAGCCGCAACCGACTTGTTGACGCAGTGGGCCAGTCAACCTGCCTACACCAATGGTCATTTGCGACCGATCCGGTTGCCCAGGCAGGGCGCAGAACCCAGTTTTGACGCCTTGGCCCGCCAAGTGACGCAGGATGTGCATCCACGCACCTTGCTGGAGGAAATGATCCGACTGAAGTTGGTGACGCACGATGCCGCCACTGACACCGTGTCTTTGCTGGAGGACACCTTCGTTCCCCGTGGCAATTGGCCGGAGATGGTGGGTCACCTCGGGCGCAACGTTGGAGATCACTTGCAGGCTGCGGTCACGAATGTGCTGGGGCAAGGCAATGAGCATTTCGAGCAGGCCTTGCTGGCCGATGAGTTGTCGAGTCAAGCCATTCAGGAAGCGCGGCAACTGATTGCCAACGAATGGCGACACCTCATGACCAGTCTGGGGCCGCAGTTGCAAGCCTTGATGGATGCAGATCGCGCTGCCGGACGAGCACAAGACCAGGCTGTACGCATCGGCCTGTATTCCTGGGCGCATCCCATGTTCCCCGTTCCCTCTCCAGTCTCCGAAGAAAGCACAACATGAAACCTGTCCAGTCGGTCCAATCCGTCTCTCGTCGAACGGCTTTGCTGACCATGGTTGGCGCTGTGGCGCAATTTGCTGGCTGCGGTGGTGGAGACGGCAATGTGGCCGGGCTCAGTAGCGGAGGAACCGGGTCGTTCAGCGGCGGGACGGTCAATGGCTTGGGATCCATCATCGTGAATGGCATTCGCTATGACGACAGCGCGGCCACCGTGACACGCTATGACGGTCGCAGCGACTCCAGTGCCAATTTGCGTGTGGGGATGGTGGTATTCATTCAGGGCTCGGCGGTGACGCCGGCGACCAGGGTGGGCGGGACACCCACTGCAAAGGCTTATCGCATCAGCTATGGCGAAGAGTGGCGTGGACCTGTCGATGCCACCAGCAGCAACGGGCTCAGTGTGTTGGGTCAAAGCGTGGATGTGCTGTCAACCACCGTGTTCGATGGCGTCGTCAGCATCTTGGCAGACGTGACAACTGCGCACTTTGTCGAGGTGTATGGCTATGTCGACCCCAGCAGCGGGCGCTTGCAGGCGACGCGTGTGGAAGTCTCTGCGACGCAACCGAGCACGTACCGACTCAGCGGCAGCATCCGCAATCTCGACACCAGTGCGCGTACGTTCGGGCTGGGCTCTGTAGTCATTCACTACGACGATGCCACGACCAAACCGGCGCTGTTGAGCAATGGGCAGCTTGTTGGGGTGGTTCTGCCTGCGCAGCAGCCGGTCAACTGGACCGCGACGCGCATCGAGGCGCAGTTTCAGCCGGTCGCCAGCTTGCAGGTCTCGGACAAGGATGAGGCGGAGATCCACGGTGTGGTGACCTCGGGGTCGACCACGCTGTTCAACGTCAATGGCGTTCAGGTAGATGCCTCGTCGGCCGTGATCTCTAACGGGACGGTCGCAGTGGGTGTCACCGTAGAGGTCGAAGGCACGGTCCGAAATGGGGTTGTTGTGGCCAGCAAGGTGAAGGTCGAGACCGAAGCTGAGTTGGACGCCCAGGAATTCGAGTTCCACGGGACCTTCAGTGCGCTCGATACGGTTGCACGCACCTTCGTGCTGAAGGGCTACCGCTTTACCTACGACAACCAGACCGAGTTTGGCGGGGTCAATTGGGCCACGAACCCGACCCCGTCTTACATCGAAGTGAAAGCCGTCTTGAACACCGATGGCAGTTGGCGTGCGACGCAAATCGAAGCCGACAACGATTGATTTCTTTCCCCTTAACCAGGAGCGACCATGAAGTACACAGGTTCGATTCAACTGAGCGCGATGCAGCGCTGGCGTCTGGCGGCGCCATGGCTGGTCAGCGCGATGCTCGCTGCCTGTGGCGGCGGTGGAGGGGGCGGCAGCAGCGCGTCGGCTTCCTTGAGTGGTGTGGCGGTGGATGGCTACCTGCAAGGCGCAACGGTGTTTCTGGATGTCAATCGCAACGGCATCTTGGATGCTGGTGAACCCAGCACCACAACCGATGCAAATGGCCGCTACACCTTGGACTACAGCAGCGTGTCCAGTTCAGTGAAAGGTTTACCGATTGTCGTCACCGGCGGCATCGACTCCGATACGGGTTATGCATTTGCCGGTCGCCTCTCTGCGCCGGTCGATCTGGCGGCCTCTGCACAAGTGGTCTCACCACTGACTTCGTTGGTCGATGCCTTGGTGGCGCAGGGGGCTGCGACCGATGCTGCAGCGGCCCGTGCCATGGTGGCCTCTGCATTGGGCTTGAGTGCTGCTGACTTGTTGAAGGATCCCGTTGCAGCCATTGCCAACCAACCTGCCATTTATGCACAGCAAGTTGCATTGCAGCGTGCAGTACAAATGCTGGCCAGCGCGAATGCCGAGCCCAACGAGTCCGCCCATGATGCGCAAGAGCGCGTGATCAAGGCCCTTGCCGTAGCGATTCGCGCTCAGACCAGTGCGGTCAGTGTGGGGCAGTTGGTGTCAGGGATCGCCAGCGGTCAGATGAAAGAAACCGAGGCAGGGCGCAAATTGGCAGAGGCTGTGCAAGAAACGGTTCAATCGGCACTTGGTCAGGTGGATGGGCGCAATCAAGCCAAGGCTGTATTGAAGGCCATGGATCAGCTGCGTCATCAGATGGAAAGCAGTGGTGACTACGACCTGACCCATGCCGCAGCGCGCCTGGATGGCGACTACGGGCTGTCAACCAGCGCACCCTTCACCAAACTGACCAATACCAGTCACACGGACGATGGGGATGGCATCAAGACGGTGAACAACCTGTTCAAGCCATCTACGACCGTCACGCAGCCTGCCAACACGAACGGGCGCTTGCTGGCATCGAACTGTTTCCAATGCCATGGGACTGGAGGCGTCGGTGGCTTCGACAGCATTCGTGGTTCGTCAGCGGCCGAGGTCAAGGAGTTTCTGACCAAGGCACCTCGAAGCAACATCATGGCGGCACACGCTCAGGGCTACACCAGTGCCCAGTTGGATGCAGTCATCGCGTACCTGAAGCAATAAGCCCGGAGACCACCATGAGCAATTCCCATACGAATCTGACTTCTCGTCGCCGTTGGCTGGCACTTGCCACCGCTGCAATCGGTGCGGGTCTGATGCCCATCCTCGGCCGTGCCGATGACGATGCAGAGAGCCACGATGCGCTCGATGTGGAAGATCATTTTGGCGACAGTGCCAACACCACGTTCACGTTGGCCAATACTGGCCTGAGTGCGAACATTGTGGTCGTGGGCGGCGGCATGGCCGGCGCCACCGCCGCAAAGTATTTGCGCCTGTGGGGCGGGGCAGGGGTCAAGGTCACACTGGTCGAACCCAACGCGCTCTACACCTCGAACATCATGAGCAACATGGTGCTCAATGGTCGTCGCACAGTGAGCAGCCTGGGCTACAACTACAACGGCTTGACCACGAAATACGGCGTGACACTCAAACAGGCGTCGCTTGTCTCGATCGACAAAAGCGCGAAGCAGATCACGTTGTCTGACGGTAGCAACCTGCCGTATGACCGCTTGATCCTGGCGCCCGGCATCGAATTCATTGACGCCTACGGACTGACGCAGCAGGACTACGACGCGCGTACGCCGCATGCTTGGCAAGCCGGGCCGCAGACGACGCTGCTGGCAACGCAGTTGGCGGGCATGACGTCATCCGGGGTGTTTGTGATGACGATCCCGAAGTCGCCATACCGCTGCCCTCCTGGGCCATATGAGCGTGCTTGTCTGGTCGCTGATTTCTTGAAGACCCGTGCTGGTGGCAGTACGTCCAAGGTCATCGTCTTGGACGAGAACGTCGAGAAGGTTGCGGGCAATCCATACAGCGCCATTCAGGCTGAAGTTGAAAACTTCACGCAAGCGTTCCAAGTGACCCATGGCGGCGTCATCGACTACCGTTCTGGCGTCAAGAGCATTCAAATCAACCCCAACACCAAGGTTGTGACGTATCTAGATGCGCAAAATGCGTCGCAGAGCATTGAGGCAGAAGTGGTCAATCCCATTGTTCCCCAGCGGGCGAGGGGCGGTGGCGCCGGCGGTTGGCTGACCACAACTGGTCTGACCAACAGCAAGGACAGCAGCGGTGCGGCAGATAACCGCTGGTGCGTCGTGAATGTCTTGAGCTTCGAGTCCACGGCATCTGGTGCAGCGGGCATTCACGTGCTGGGCGATGCGGCCAGTTGCGGATTGCCCAAGGCTGGTCACGTCGCCAACCAAGAAGCCAAAATCTGCGCAGATGCCATTGTTCGCTTGTTGGGTGGTCAGCAGCCTGATCCCGCACCGGTTGCCAACTCGGCTTGCTTCTCCCCGATCACGGCGAGCACGGCATCCTGGCTGACGGCCGTCTACCAGTACGACAGCACCACACAAAAACTGGTGGTTGCCAACAACGGTGGATCGACCTCCGGCGCCAGCCCCACCGAGGCCTCTGCGCCGTCCGCAGAGAACTTCAATCAGATGAACACTTGGTTCAATACCTTGATGGGGGATAGCTTTGCTTGATTGGCGATACCCTGGCGCGTGAGCCGGGGACACAGAAGGTCACTTCATTTGATCCCCGTTCAGCCAGATCGGGGAATTCATATTAGATTACCCACTTGCCTGTCTGGCTTCGGTCGGACAGGCTTTCTGTTGACTTTCTGTGGGTTGAGTGAATGAGTGCCAAGGGTTTTGATGTCTGTGTCAGCGGTTCCGGTGCGGTGGCCATGAGCTTGGCATTGGCCCTGTCCGCCGAAGGCTGGCACGTGGCTTGGTCTCGTGCGCCTGAATCGAGCAAGCCTCAGCAAGCCGATGTACGCACCTATGCCCTGAACGCTCGCGCCATTGCGCTGCTGGAACGGTTGCGCGTGTGGCCTGCGTTGAAGACATTTGCCTCGCCAGTCTATGAAATGGCCATCCAGGGGGACGCGGGCGGTGCCATGACGTTCTCCGCATGGCAGCAAAAAGTGACCGAGCTGACCTGGATCGTCGATGCAGCGGCCCTAGAGCGTCTGCTGAACGACGCGCTGCGCTTCGCGCCGCGTGTGGAAGTGGTGTTGCCCTTGTCCGAGCAGGGCGTGCCGCCGGTGAAGGCTTCGTTGTTGGCCATTTGCGAAGGCAAACACTCTGGCACGCGCGCTGCACTGGGGGTGGAGTTTTCACGCAAGGAATATGGCCACTGGGGTGTGGCGACGCGGCTGAAGGCCGCTCGCCCGCACAACGGCGTGGCGCGGCAATGGTTCCGTTCCCCCGATATCCTGGCGTTGTTGCCTTTCAATCAGCCAGACCCCGAGGCGTCTTACGGCCTGGTCTGGTCCGTGCCACAGGATCGGGCTCGCCACCTGCAGTCCTTGACGCCCGAAGACTTTGCCGTCGAACTCAACGATGCCATTCGACAGTCTGATGCCGCTGCCGCCGACCTGGTTGGCGAGTTGACGGTCGAGGCGCCCATTGCAGCTTGGCCACTGGCTTTGGCGCAAGCCGATCGCTGGACCGGTGCTGGTTGGGTCTTGTTGGGCGACGCTGCACATCAAGTGCATCCGCTGGCAGGGCAGGGCCTCAACTTGGGCTTGGCGGACGTGGACACCTTGGTTGAAGTGCTGCGTGAGGCCAAACTCAAAGAGCCCTGGCGCCAGGCAGGTGACGAGCGCATCCTCAGCCGTTATGTGCGCCGTCGACAGTGGCCGACACAAGCCATGTCTGGCCTGACAGACGGTTTGCTGCACCTGTTCGCCGACGAGCGTGTGCCTTTGAAGGATGTGCGTAACCTGGGCATGAGTCTGGTTGAGCGTCTAGGGCCCGTCAAGCAATGGCTTGTCGGTCGCGCCTTCGACGCGTGAGCCGTTTCCTTTCTCCATCTCTCTGGATCATTCATGTCACGTTTTTTGCGCAGCTTGCTGCCTTTGACCCTGAGCCTGATGTGTGCCGGTGGGGCGTTGGCGCAAACCGAACTGAGCGCTGCACAGGTCAGCGCACTCAAACAAAAGCTGGCGCAGCGCATGCCGCATCTGCCGCCACTGGAGTCCGCGCGCACCAGTCCCATCAATGGCTTGATCGAACTGAAGGCTGGCAGCAGCATCTTCTATAGCGATCCCAATGGCGAGTACCTTATCGAAGGTCAGATGGTGGAGTCGCGCTCGCAGCGCAACCTGACCGAAGAACGCCTGGACGAAATCAACAAGGTTGATTTCTCGACCCTGCCGTTCAAAGACGCGCTGGTCTGGCGTAACGGCTCTGGCAAGCGCCGACTGGTCGTGTTTGCCGATCCCAACTGTGGTTATTGCAAGCAGCTGGAACGCGAGATCCAGCAACTCAAGGATGTGACGGTCTACACCTTCATGATCCCGATTCTGGGTGGCGACTCTCGCGCCAAGGCCGAAGCCATCTGGTGTGCGAAGGATCGCACTCAGGCCTGGTTGGACTGGATGCTCGAGGGTGTGCCGCCGCAACGCGCATTGGGCATGTGTGGCGCCACGATTCAGCGTAATCTTGCCCTGTCTCAGAGCCTGCGCGTGTCGGGTACCCCTGCGCTTTTCTTTGAGGACGGCTCAAGGCTGCCCTCCGCAGCCAAGGCGGCCATGCTGGAGCAGCGTCTGCGGCGAGCCTCTGCCAAATAATGGGTCAAGGGCTGGTGGTGGCGGGCGCCTTTTTGGGTGCATCGTCTGCCGCCATCTGCGGTGCGCTCTTGAGCTTCATGTCCATGAAGGTCTTCTCATCCAGTCGAACCAAGATGCGCACCGGCAGATACTGCAAGCCTGGCGCGACCCAAATGTCGGCAGGCAAGCTGCCTGCGTCAGCTGATTCGGGTCGTCTGGGCTTGATGTGGATGGTCGGGATCTGACCGATCGGGGTGTTCAGAATCTCTTCGCCCACCACGTCATAAGCCAGCATTTCAGCCAGTTTGAGGTTCACCAGTGGAATCTCGATGGTCTTGCCAGTGGTCAGCAAATCAGGGTTCAAAATGAAACGGTAGGCCAGTTGAATCAACTGACTGGCCGGATCCTGAACCCCTTTGGCTCGCGGAACCCGCTTGCCTTTTTCCATGACGACTTCGTCATCCAGCAACTGCACCATGCGCGGCGCACTGGTGCTGATCAACAGCCGGTTGACGTGCTCATAGCGTTGTGGATACAGCCCGTCTGGGCGGATCTCTCCCTCGCTGGTCAATCGCCAGGATCCAAGGGGGGCAAAGGATGGCCCCAGGCTGGCATCGACGTGGACTTGATAGCGTTTGTCCTGCCGAATCCATTCGACCGATGCCTGTCCGTAAATGGGTCCGCGGTAATAGCCTTCCAGGCTGAAGTTCACCTTGGTGGCTTTGGGCCAGACGAACACTGGCGTGGCAGGCTTGGCCTGACTGGCGCTGGCGAATGCAGCGGGGGCAGATGCTGCAGGCGTGGGTGTGGATGCTGCCTGTGCGACATCCTGCGCGGCAGACGCGGGAGTGCTGGCGGCTTCTGCCAGTTGCGGTGCTGAGGCTGATTCGTCCGGTGCAGATGCTTTCGACGCCGCAACCTCTGCCGCACGAGGCTTGCGGGCTTTGTGCTTGACGGGGTTGACTCCTCCTGCCGTCACAGGCGCCACAACCGCGGCTGCGCGAGGCGCTTGCGTGAGTTTCAGTTCACGCACATAAGTGGCCTCCATGCGCTTGATGCCTGGTTGGTCAGGCGATAGCTCGTCCATCTGTGTGGCAACTTCATTTGTGAGCAACAAATGTGCGAGCGTGACGAAAGCAGTCAACCCAGCGAGCCAGCGCATGCGACGTCGTGTGATCATGCGTGGAGCCAAACCCGTCGGGACTGCAGTGCCGCGTTGCTTGCCTGAGAGGACGCAGCCAACGAAATGATGACACTTTGAGGTGTCGCCAACTGGATGATGGTCTGGCGCCCCTTTGATGCACGTGCTGGTTGCTGCGCATCCAGCGCAGGCAAGGTCAATGTGAGCACGCGCTGATCTCTGCTGACCAGCAAAGGCTGTGCATGCCGGTTGCTGTGCCATTGAGTCAGATCGTCTGGGCGCTTGATGCGCCAGCCATCCAGTGCCAACAACTCGTCTCCTGCACTCAAACCGGCTTGCTCAGCAACGCTGCCATGCATGACGGCTTGCACCTTGACCGCGCCGGATACGTCGCCGATGCGCGCGCCCAGTCTCTGCGCAAGTGGCGCAGACTTGGCTGCGTAGTCCACCCCGTGTGCTCGCAACAGGCTTTCCAGTGGCAAATCCTGGCACCCTTCCGCCCACTCTTGCAGCAGTTGAGCCCAGTCCGTGGCATCTTGGCCAGCCGCTGAGTGTGCCGCTGCAGGCACCGGAGCCGAGCAGGCTTCTGCGGTCAGCGCCGCTGCCACGTCGGCGTGGATGATGGGGCGCCCCAATTGCCACAAGCGCTGCATGACGCCGTCCAGCGACGGCTGCTTGCCCTCGATTTCCGGTAGCAACCTCAGAGCCAAATCCAGAGCCAAGGCAATCAGCGCACCCTTGGTGTAGTAGCTGACCGTGGCGTTGGCGGTGTTCTCGTCCTGTCGGTAGTAGCGCGTCCAGGCATCAAAGCTCGCTTGCGCTGCGCTGTACTGCAAGCGCCCCGGCGTGTTATGAACCTGATTGATGGTCTTGGCCAGCAACTTCAGATACGTGCTGGCATCAATCAACCGGGTACGAAGCAAGAACTGGTCGTCGTAGTACGACGTGAACCCCTCAAAAAACCACAGCATGCGAGTGTGGGTCTCTTGGGTGTAGTCATATGGCACAAACTCGACCGGCTTCAGACGCTTGACGTTCCAAGTGTGGAAGTACTCGTGACTGATTAAGCCCAAAAGGGTGGTGTAGCTGTCTTGGTTGATCGGCCGTCCCAGGCGGGGCACATCTCGGCGTCCACAAATCAGTGCTGTGCTTTGGCGATGTTCAAGCCCCCCGTAGCCATCGTCGACCACATTCAACATGAACACATAGTGTTTGAAGTCGGGCTTTCGCCGGGCGCCATGCCAAAAAGCAATCTGGGCCTCGCAAATTTTCCGGGTGTCATCCAGCAGCTTTTGGCCGTCAAAGTCGGATGTCGCTCCGGCGACGACAAACTCATGGCGTACACCGCGCACCGTGAACTCGCCTTGCCAGAATGTGCCCATCTCCACGGGGTGATCGACCAGCGCGTCATAGTCTGGTGCCTCGTAGTCGCCCACGCCTTGTGCATTGACCTTCAGCGCAGGCAAGGCGGTGGCCACGCGCCAGCCCTTGGGTAGACCGCAGATCTTGACGCGTTGTGGATGATCCTCGAATCCTTCTGCCTTGAGGAACACACTGGTGCCATTGAAAAACCCCCGCGATGCGTCCAGAAAGGCCGCTCGGACAGAGGTATCAAAGGCATACACCTCGTATTGAACCGTGACAGCCGCAGCGCCTTGTGTGTCCAGCTGCCAACTGGCCTTGTCCACCGGGATCACACCAATCGATTGCCCCCCCTGCGTGGCACGCAGCGGAGACAAGTGCCTGGCAAACTCGCGAACCAGGTAGCTACCAGGAATCCATACTGGCAAACTCAGACGCTGCGCAACTTGCGGACGGGCAATGCGCAACGTGACGAGAAAACGATGGGCGTGAGCGTCGGCGACTTCAATGCGGTAGTCGATCATGGGCAGGCGACGAGGTCGTGAGCAATCAGATCTGTGCGGCGGCCAGGAAGCAGCACAAGCTGGCCACCACAGTCAGGCGGAAGCGCAAAGTCAGCCACCCTGCAACACCCAATTCTGGATAGCGCTTGCGATCAAACAGATAGCATGCGATCAAGACGAAGCCCATGGCTGCCAACCCAGCGTGGGGTGGCATGAGAACCGTCAGCCACGCAAAAAGCGAGTAGCCAATGCCAGTCCACAGGGCGCGCTTGTATTCGACGTGTTCGGGCTCTGGCGTGTTGGACTGCCACATGACCAGTCCCCAATGCAAGCCGCCCAGGAAAGACACCACCATGGCGGCGTAGCAAGTCAGGCCCCGGACCACAAAGATGAATGGAGTCTCATCAATCCGACCGACCAGCAGCCAGATGAACAAGGCGCCACCAATGAAGGGCAACAGCCCAAGGTAACCCAGGCGTCGCGCCAATTGACCGGGCTCGGCGTGGTGGTGGATGGACAGGCGAGGGGCGGTGTGGGTAGACATCAGGAGCAGGGCTCGAAGTGGCGTGCAATAAAAGAATCCGTGGCGAGCAAGCATTGTCGCAAGAAGCGCTCGTGTCTGTATGACGTCAGGCGGCAAGCCAGCTGAAAACGGCTGGAATGTTGTCCGGGATCTCCAGTTTCTCTTGGCGCCAGCGCGAAACGGTGTTGGTGCGCGTCCATCCACTGCCCAGGGTGATGCCACAACTGACGCTCAACAAGGTCTGTGGTTGCAAGTGTTGAACCAAGGACTGCCACAAGGCGGTGTTGCGATAAGGTGTTTCGATCACCAGTTGAGTCTGATAGGCCTTGCGTGAGATCAGCTCTAGCTCACGAATGCGTTGAGCCCGCTGGCTGCTGTCCACCGGGAGGTAGCCGACAAACGCAAAGCTTTGGCCATGAAGCCCGCTGGCAGCCAGGGCCAAAACCAGGGAACTGGGGCCCGAAAGCGGAACGACCGTGATGCCCGCTCGGTGAGCAGCCAGCACGACGGCCGCGCCAGGATCGGCCACGCCGGGTAGGCCTGCCTCCGAAATCAGCCCGACATCATGGCCTTGCAAGGCCGGCTTCAGCAGTGCCTGGACGGCTTGTTCGTCTTCACGCGTTGCCTTGGCGCCGCCGCCCTTCGGAGGGCGCGGCAGCACCTGAATGTCTTGCTCTTGCATCGGTGTGGCTAAAGGGCACACTTCGCCCACCCGTTTGAGAAACGCCCGCGTGGTCTTGGCGTTCTCGGCCACCCAGTGGCGAAGTCGTGCCGCTGCAGTCAGCGCACCCATGGGGATGACTTCCCGCAAATCGGGCATGCTGCCGCCTTCTTGCGAAGGGCCGATGCAGCCAAAGTCCAGGGTGTTGGGGATGAGAATCAGGCGCCCTTTGTGTGGGACATTCGCGCCGGTCTGTTCTTGAGACATGTCAGAGTCCCTGGGTGGTCAGCCAGGCGAGTGGGTTCAACCCTGCCTCGCTCAGCAACTGGCTGGTCAAAATCAACGGCAGGCCGATCAGCGATGTGGGGTCATCCGACTCGATGCCGGACAGCAAGCTGATGCCCAGGCCTTCGCATTTGGCGCTGCCGGCGCAGTCATAGGGCTGTTCCAGCTTCAGGTAGGCTTCGATCTCGGTGTCGCTGAGCGCCTTGAAGCGCACGGCCACGGTGTTGACGCGCGTTTGACAAAAATGAGTGTGAGGCCTGGTCACGCAGACTGCTGTGTGGAATAGAACCACCTGGCCCCGCATGGCGCGCAACTGAGCGGTGGCACGCGCGTGATCGCCTGGCTTGCCCAGCGGCGATCCTGCCAGATCGGCCACTTGATCCGAGCCAATCACCACCACATCGTCCACCATCTGCGCAGCTACCGCTCGCGCCTTCATCTCAGCCAGCCGCACCGCCATCGCCAGCGGGGTCTCGCCTGGCAATGCACACTCATCCACATCGGGCGAGCAGGTGTCAAACGGCAGTCGCAAGCGCGCCAGCAATTCCCGCCGGTAAGTGGAGGTCGACCCCAATATCAAGCGGGGCCATGGCCTGTCGGCGCGAGGGGGAAGGGCACGGGTTGCGTTGGGCATGGGCGATATTGTCTGTGGGAAACGCTGTCTGCCTCTAAACTTCAGCCCATGAAAGCACGCACATTTGTGCCCCGCAAGTTGGATGTCGGGGCCTTTATTGAATCTGGCGAAGTGTTGTCTGGCGAGTCTGCCGTCGCGGACTTGCCTCGCTTGGCTGAAGGCATGGCGCCAGGGACGGATGTCTCAACGGTGGCGGCTGTGCGCTGGAAGGCGCAGGGGCGCCAAGTTGCTCAGCGCATGAGTGCGCCACAGCTTTGGCTGGATCTGAGCGCATCGGTCGTGTTGCCACTGGAGTGTCAGCGTTGTTTGCACCCGGTTTCCGAATTGGTCGAGTTCGAGCGCAGCATCCGCTTCGCAAAGGACGAGGAAACCGCGGCCCAAATGGATGCTGACAGCGACGATGATGTGTTGGCACTGGCTCGCAATTTCGATCTGCTTGAGTTGATCGAGGACGAGCTCATCATGGCGCAGCCGATCGTGCCCCGCCATGACGTTTGCCCCACGGATGTCGCTTCGTTGATGAATGACGAAACGGAGACGCCGGTTCCCGGCAAGCCCGCAGAACCTGAGGCTGCTGAAGAGGTGGCGCTGGACAAGTCCGGCAAGCCAAACCCGTTCGCGGTGTTGGCAGCCCTGAAAAAGGGCGGAAAGTAAATTTGTGAGGGCGCCATATCTCGTGCTAGAATGGCGAGTTTTCCGGCTAACCCCGGATCAATAAAGCTTCATTTTCAACACTTGCGGACTGCAAGGTGGGTCGGAATCGGTGGCAAGGCCCTGGTCCGGCAACGGTGTGGTCTGACAAACCCACGGGCTGCCTGAAGCCCGTTTACCGGAGTCTAAAATGGCCGTTCAGCAAAATAAAAAGTCGCCCTCTAAGCGTGGCATGCACCGCTCGCACAATGCTCTGACCACCCCAGGCACCGCTGTGGAAGCCACTACCGGCGAAACCCATCTGCGTCACCACATCAGCCCCACCGGTTTCTACCGTGGTCGCAAGGTCCTGAAGACCAAGGGCGACGCCGCCTGATCAGGCTTGCCCGGCGTTTGTCGGGCATGACTCAAGCCATAGGGCTGGACAGACCGATTTTTCGGCTTGCCAGCCCTTGTCTTTTGTGCCTTCCGAAATTGACTGGAAGCACCATCGGGTCACTCGTGTGACCCACCATTTCCGTTTCTGCTCATGACTGCTGCCGAGAACCTGTTGTCGCCCGTTCGGATTGCCGTGGACTGTATGGGAGGGGATCATGGCCCCTCCGTAACGTTGCCTGCGTGCAAGGCCTTCCTCGACAAGCATCCTGAGGCGGAACTGGTGCTGGTGGGCTTGTCGGACGCGCTGGCGCCGGCTCAATCCTGGCCCCGCACGGCCATCGTGGCGGCCACCGAGGTCGTCACCATGGATGACCCGGTCGAAACCGCGCTGCGCCGTAAGAAGGATTCGTCCATGCGCGTGGCGATCAGTCAGGTCAAGGCGACGGCCGACAAGCCGGCTGCGGCGCATGCCTGCGTGTCTGCCGGGAATACCGGGGCGCTGATGGCGCTGGCGCGCTATCTGCTCAAGACGGTCGAAGGCATTGACCGCCCTGCGTTGGCCACCGTGATGCCCAATCAGAAAGACGGCTTCACAACTGTGCTGGACTTGGGTGCCAACGTTGACTGCACAGCCGAGCACTTGCTGCAGTTTGCCGTCATGGGCAGCGCCCTGGTTTCGGCCGTGGATGGCAGGGACAGCCCTAGCGTGGGCTTGCTGAACATCGGTGAAGAAGTCATCAAGGGCAGCGAAGTCATCAAGCAGGCCGGCGAGTTGCTGCGTACGGCGGACGATCGCCAGTTGATCAATTTCTTCGGCAACGTCGAAGGCAACGACATCTTCAAAGGCACTACTGACATTGTGGTCTGTGATGGCTTTGTCGGGAACGTTGCATTGAAGACCGCAGAAGGTCTGGCCAGCATGTTTGCGGCCTTCATCAAGCAAGAGTTCACGCGCACATTGGCGTCCAAACTGGTGGCTTTGGTTGCGATGCCTGTGCTAAATCGCTTTAAAAACCGTGTTGACCACCGGCGCTACAGCGGCGCGGCGCTGCTTGGTTTGCGCGGCTTGGTGTTCAAGAGTCACGGATCTTCGGACAGCTTGGCCTTTGAGGTTGCATTAAATAGAGCTTATGATGCGGCCCGTCATCGACTGCTGGACCGGGTTCATGACCAGATCGCAGCCACGCTCGAAAGCCTGCCACAAGCGGCTGACTCGAATGCGCAGGCGGATGTGGGCCGTGCGGCCTGATCCCATTTTCAATGTCCACAAGACAGACAGACGACAAGGCTAGCTCCTTTTCTCCCCCTCCGGTTTCCGGAGTGCGTTACTCCCGTATCGCGGGCACAGGCAGTTGCCTGCCGCCCAACAGGGTCACCAACCAGGACATGGTTGACCGCCTTGCGCGAGACGGGATCGCTACATCAGACGAGTGGATCGTCGAGCGAACGGGTATTCGAGCCCGCCACTTCGCCGACGAAGGTGTCACGTCCAGTGCCTTGGGCGTCGACGCCGCTCGTCGTGCGCTGGACGCTGCGGGCCTCGCGCCCTCGGACATCGACTTGATCGTCTGCGCCACGTCCACCCCGGACATGGTTTTTCCATCCACGGCCTGCCTGATTCAGCGCCAGTTGGGTGTGCACGGGTGCCCTGCATTCGATGTGCAGGCCGTGTGCTCCGGCTTTGTGTATGCCCTGACTGTGGCGGACGCCATGATTCGCACAGGATCAGCTCGCCGGGCTTTGGTCATTGGTGCGGAAGTCTTTTCCCGCTTGCTGGACTTCAAGGACCGCACCACCTGCGTGCTCTTTGGTGACGGCGCTGGTGCCGTGGTGTTGGAAGCATCAGATCAACCTGGGGTGGTCGCGTCGCGCTTGCATGCCGATGGCCGTTATGCGGACATTCTCAACGTTCCTGCTGCCATTTCGTGTGGATCCATTTTGGGCGATCCCACACTCAAGATGGATGGTCAGGCCGTCTTCAAGCTCGCGGTAGGTGTGCTCGATAAAGCAGCACATGAAGTGCTGGAAGTTGCTGGACGTGATGAGTCTTGTATCGATTGGCTTATCCCGCATCAAGCAAATTTGCGAATCATGCAGGGGACTGCACGTAAACTCCGGCTTGGTCTCGACAAGATCGTGGTGACCGTGGATCAGCACGGCAACACCTCGGCGGCCTCTATTCCTTTGGCGCTGGATCACGCTGTCCGCAGCGGACAGATTCAGCGCGGCCAGACTTTGTTGCTGGAGGGGGTGGGCGGCGGCTTTACATGGGGTGCGGTGCTGGTGGATTACTGATTTCTGCCAGATGCCCCTGTGGTTTCCCATATCAGAAGGACATACATGACCTCGTTTGCATTCGTTTTCCCCGGCCAGGGTTCTCAGGCCGTGGGCATGCTCAACGCCTGGGAAGGGCACGCAGCCGTGCGTGAGACCTTGGCTGAAGCGTCTGACGCGCTGGGCGAAGACATCGGCAAGCTGATCGCCGAAGGCCCCAAAGAGTCGCTCGACCTCACCACCAACACCCAGCCCGTCATGCTGACAGCGGGTGTGGCTTGCTGGCGCGCCTGGCTGGCTGAAACCGGCCTGACGCCTGCTGCCGTGGCCGGTCACTCGTTGGGTGAGTACAGCGCCTTGGTTGCTGCGGGTGCCCTGACCCTGAAAGATGCGCTGCCCCTCGTTCGCTTCCGCGCACAAGCCATGCAAGAAGCCGTGCCCGTGGGCGTGGGTGGCATGGCTGCCATCCTCGGTCTCGACGGTGAGGCCGTGAAGGCCGGTTGCGCCGAAGCCGCTGCTGCGGTGGGCGAGGCGGTTGAAGCCGTTAATTTCAACGACCCCAAGCAAACCGTGATCGCTGGCACCAAGGCCGCCGTGGAAAAGGCGTGTGAAGTACTGAAGGCTGCGGGTGCTAAGCGTGCGCTACCGCTGCCGGTGTCGGCACCGTTTCACTCCAGCCTCATGAAGCCTGCCGCAGAGCGCCTGAAGGAAAAGCTGTCGGCAACGCCGTTTGCCGTGCCTGCCATCCCCGTCATCAACAACATTGACGTGGCCGTGGTGTCCGACGCGGACGCGCTGCGCGATGCGCTGTACCGTCAGGCCTTTGGTCCGGTGCGTTGGGTGGAAACCATCCAGGCTTTGAAGTCTCGCGGTCACACACATGTGATTGAATGTGGTCCCGGTAAGGTGTTGGCAGGCATGGTCAAGCGCATTGACGCTGAACTCATCTCCACCACCATTTTTGATCCAGCCTCTCTGGCTGAAGCGAAGGGACTGTTGGCATGACCGCAGAATTCAAAGGACAAGTGGCACTGGTCACCGGTGCCAGCCGAGGCATTGGCCGCGCCATCGCGGTGGCTTTGGCTGAGCGTGGTGTGAAGGTCATTGGCACAGCCACCACCGAAGCGGGTGCGCAGGCCATTTCCGAAGGCTTGGCCGCCTACGAGGGTAGCAAGGGTCTGGCCCTGAATGTCACCGACGCCGCCGCGGTGGATGCTGCACTCGATGCCATCCTCAAAGAACACGGTGCGCTCCACATTCTGGTGAACAACGCAGGCATCACCCGAGACAACCTCGCCATGCGCATGAAGGACGAGGACTGGGATGCCGTGATCGACACCAACCTCAAGGCCATCTTTCGCCTCAGCCGTGGCGTGATGCGCCCGATGATGAAGCAACGCTATGGCCGTATCGTCAACATCACTTCGGTGGTAGGGGCCAGCGGCAATCCTGGTCAAGCCAACTACGCCGCCGCCAAGGCTGGTGTCGCGGGGATGACACGCGCTTTGGCGCGCGAACTGGGTAGCCGCAACATCACCGTCAACTGCGTGGCCCCTGGCTTCATCGACACGGACATGACCAAGGCCTTGTCCGACGAGCAGCAGGGGGCGCTCAAGGCGCAAATCCCTCTGGGGCGCCTGGGTCAGCCTGAAGACATTGCAGAAGCCGTTGCCTATCTCGCATCGCCGCAAGCGGGCTATGTGACAGGTGTCGAGCTGCATGTCAACGGTGGCATGTACATGAACTGAATTTGAGATGTTTCTGGGGAATCTCAATCCTTTTGCATGTGGTCAGCGTATTGACACGCTGAACCGCTAAAATCCCTGGTTTGTTTGCACAACCCTCCTGGAGGAGTCATGAGCGATATCGAAGCACGCGTCAAGAAGATCATTGCAGAACAACTCGGCGTGGCCGAGTCTGAAGTCACCAACGAAAAGGCCTTCGTGGCTGATCTGGGCGCTGATTCCCTGGACACCGTCGAGCTGGTGATGGCCCTCGAAGACGAGTTCGGCATCGAGATCCCTGACGAAGAGGCTGAAAAGATCACCACCGTTCAGTTGGCGATCGACTACGCCAAGGCCCACGCCAAGGCCTGAGCCGGCTGACCCCTGTTCAAGGCCCTTCGGGGCCTTGTTCACATCCGACCTACTTTTTTGCAGATTCCAGCATGACCCGTCGTCGCGTCGTCGTCACAGGCCTGGGCCTGGTGACCCCCCTGGGCAATAACGTTCAGGATTCCTGGTCTAACCTGGTTGCCGGTCAATCCGGTATCCAAACCATCACGAAATTCGACGCTTCGGCGTTTGCCTGCCAGTTCGCGGGCGAGGTCAAGGGCTTTTCCATCGAGGATTACATCCCCGCCAAGGAAGCCCGTCACATGGACACATTCATCCATTACGGACTGGCTGCCTCGATGCAAGCCGTCCGTGATGCCGGCCTGCCCACGGGCGAGGCCCTGGCACCGGAGGTCGCCGAGCGCATTGGCGTCATGGTGGGCTCCGGCATTGGCGGTCTGCCCATGATCGAGCAGACGCACAAGGACTACATCGACCGTGGTCCTCGTCGCATTTCGCCTTTCTTTGTGCCCGCGTCAATCATCAACATGATCTCGGGTCACGTTTCCATCCAGTTCGGCTTCAAGGGGCCCAACATTGGTGTGGTGACGGCCTGTACAACCGGTTTGCATGCGATCGGTCTGGCTGCTCGCATGATCGAAGCTGGTGACGCCGACATCATGGTTGCCGGTGGCGCGGAGTCCACCGTGTCGCCTTTGGGTGTGGGTGGCTTTGCCGCAGCTCGCGCGCTGTCGAGTCGCAATGACGATCCCAAGACGGCCTCCCGTCCTTGGGACAAGGATCGTGACGGCTTCGTGCTGGGCGAGGGCGCCGGCGTGATGGTGCTCGAGTCCTACGAAAGCGCCGTGGCGCGTGGTGCAAAGATTTACGCCGAACTGGCTGGCTTTGGCATGAGCGGTGACGCCTATCACATGACCGCACCGGACGTGGATGGCCCCAAGCGCTCCATGCTGGCAGCGCTGCGCAACGCCGGTCTGAACACCGATCAGGTTCAATACCTTAACGCGCACGGCACTTCCACTCCACTGGGCGACGTCAACGAAACCAATGCCATCAAGCTGGCGTTTGGTGACGACGCCAAGAAGTTGGTGGTCAACTCGACCAAGTCCATGACGGGTCACCTCTTGGGTGGCGCGGGTGGCATTGAGTCGGTGTTCACGGTGCTGGCCATCCACAACCAGATTTCACCGCCCACCATCAACATCTTCAACCAGGATCCCGAGTGCGACCTGGACTACTGCGCCAATACGGCGCGTGAGATGAAGATCGACGCAGCCTTGAAGAACAACTTCGGCTTCGGTGGTACCAACGGCTCGTTGGTTTTCAAGCGCGTCTAAGCGCTGAGCCGGGCATACAGCAACGATTGGTGGCTGCGATGCCCGTCTCGCCTCTGGCGCGGTCTGCGTCCTGGACCTTGCATTCTGGTTTCCTGGCGCAGCCATTTGCGCGCTCTGGGGGCCGTTTGTTCCTGCTTGCCACGGGGACCATGTTGACAGGTTGGCTGTCCAGCGTGGTCGACGACGCGGCGCAGGGCAACGCTTCTTGGTTGAGTCCGATTGGGGCCTCGATCCTGGTGCTCTGGCTGATGTGGCAGGCCTATCGCTTATGGCAAGGGGGCGGCGTGTCGCTGTCGTCCGCCATGGACTTGTCCTGGCGAGGCGTGGTTAAAGCGCATCGAGGTAACCGCTCCAGTCAGGCTCCTCTGGCAGGTTGGGCCTTGGTGGTCGACGGCAAGCGTCCTCAACCTGTGAATGTTCGGTGCACCGTGAACTTGGGTGAGGTGCGCCTCCTCCGGTTGAGCGTGGCATCCGAGTCGAGCGATGTGCATTCAGTGTATTGGTGCTGGGTTGACCTTCGCCATTGCGACGATGCGCATTACTTGCGCACGCTGCTGGCTTTGCCCTCGCACCTCACGTCCGGGGGGCACATCGAAAGTCATCGCGTATCAGTGGCATCATCCGTAGCGAACAAACATTCGGGAGTTGTCTTGCCATCACAGTCAACCTTGGCGGAGAGGCGCATCGCACGATCGCCGGTCGCTGCGACCGAGGAAGTGGCATGAGTCAGCAAGAGATGGATGGCCCTCAAGCGCCCAAACTTTCTTCGGGTGAGGCGGACGTCATCCGTGGCGCAGCGCCGCCGATTGACGACGCAGACGCACCTTTGGTTGAGCGTGCGCAGCGAGGAGACCAGCGTGCGTTTGAAATGTTGGTCGTCAAATACCAGCGTCGCATTGAGCGTTTGTTGGCGCGAATGGTGCGCGATGTTGATTTGATTGACGATATTGCGCAGGAAACGTTTATCCGGGCATATCGGGCTTTGCCAACATTCCGTGGCGAGAGTGCTTTCTACACCTGGTTGTACAGAATTGCCGTCAACACGGCCAAGAAGGCGCTGATTGGCCTTCAGAAAGACCCATTGCTGACTGAGGCGGCTCTCGGTTCGTCCCGCGATGACGAAGATGACGCCCCCCGTGTCGAGCAAACTTTGACCGACGGTGAAACCCCTGAGTCGGTACTGGCCAGTCGCCAGATCGCTGAGACGGTCAATGCAGCCATTGAGGCGCTGTCCGACGATTTGCGTCAGGCCATTACCTTGCGTGAAATCGAGGGCCTGAGCTATGAAGAGATCTCTGAAATGATGAACTGCCCGATCGGGACGGTTCGTTCACGCATTTTTCGAGCACGAGAAGCCATCGCCACCAAGTTGCGGCCCTTGCTGGATACCAGGCAAGGGGAGCGTTGGTGATGTCACGGTGTCGCAAAGTAAAGTGTAAAGATGAGTGAACTTTTTGCCGCAGCGGTGATCAGTTTCCTTAGCAAGGATGCCGGAGCCCCACGCCATGCCTGAACAAATCAACGACACGACCAAGACAAACGAGTTGCTCTCCGCACTGACGGATGGCGCAGCTCACCCAGATGAGGTGGGCGAAGTCTGTGCGTCGTGGCGCACCTCTGCTGAGACGCGAGCGGTATGGCACAGCTATCAAGTCATTGGTGATGTGATGCGCTCGGAGGATTTGGCGCAGTCTTGCTCCGGAGCTGATTTTCTGAAACGGTTTCAGGCTCGTCTGGCAGATGAGCCTGTGGTGTTGGCGCCGCAGGTGGCAGAACAAGTTCGAGTCGCTCAACCCGGTTCGGTGGCTGCCGCGCTTCCCTTGCGTAAGCGTGCATGGGTTGGGCCGATGGCTGTGGCAGCCAGTTTCGTGATGGTGGTCGGGGCTGTGGTCGTTGTGCAAACCCAGCAGGTCGGTAGTGGTGCGACATCTGATGTCGCAGCGGTGGTGCCAGCGAAGGCGCCTGCCGTGCGCGCAGGGGTCGCAACAAGTGTGTTGGCTCAGTCTGTCATGCCCACGGCTGTTGGTTCGCCAGGGTTGATGACCGTGGCGGATGCAGTGGAGTCTGCGCAAGCCGTGAACCAACCCAGCGAACCCACCTTCAATCGCCCCGTTCAGGCAAGCGTCATCTTGATTCACGACCCCCAACTGGATCAGATCCTTGGCATTCGGCGGGGCGCCGGTCGCGATTCGGAGGTGTTTTCTGCGCCAAGTCAGAGTGTCGTGACGCGTCAGGTCGTGTTCGGATCCCCCTGAGTGCCAACCTCGGTGATACGAAGCCGCCAGCACATGTGCCGGCGGCTTTTTTCATTGGGTGCGCTTTACATTTATTGACTCGAATGGAGGAACTGTCAGCGAAATGTCGGACTCTGACGTTGACAACTTACCGTTCGTGTTTCTTTTGTGAGGTGAATGCACATGTCGCTTTCTCGTTCCTCGACCCCCTCGTCGTCGGTCATTCGGCGAACCTTGACGGTCGGTGCTGTGGTCACCGCTGTGGGGTTGGTCCTGAGTTCAAGCCTGTTTCCTCATGCATCTCAGGCACAACAGCCAGCGCCCTTTGCAACGCAGCCTTCTTCGGCTGCAAGTAATCAAGCGCCTCTGTTGGTCAAGGGGTTGCCAGACTTCACTGAACTGGTGGAGCGGGTGGGCCCCTCCGTTGTCAGCATTCGAACCACCCAGCGCGTGAATGCGGATGACGAAGATGGCGGGGATGAAGCTGAGGCGCAGATGCGCGAATTTTTCCGCCGCTTCTTTGGCACCCCGTTGCCAACGCCTTCCCCCCGAAAGAACAATCCCCCGCAAGCCAAGCCGCAGGGGGAAGAGCGACCTCGCGGTGTCGGTTCTGGCTTCATCCTGAGTGCCGATGGCTATGTGATGACCAACGCGCACGTCATTGACGGTGCTGACGAGGTTTACGTCAACCTGACTGACAAGCGCGAATTCAAAGCCAAGGTGGTGGGGGCTGACAAGCGCACTGACGTGGCGGTTTTGAAGATCGAAGCTAGCAAGCTTCCTGCCGTCAGCATTGGTGACGTGAATCGGCTGAAGGTTGGTGAGTGGGTCATGGCCATCGGGACGCCGTTCGGTCTGGAGAACACCGTGACCGCCGGCATCGTCAGTGCCAAGGCGCGTGACACTGGCGAAGAAATCCGCTTCATCCAAACGGATGTGGCCGTCAACCCCGGCAATTCGGGCGGCCCGCTGATCAACATGCGAGGCGAGGTGGTGGGTATCAACTCCCAGATCCTGAGTCGTTCGGGGGGCTTCATGGGCATCTCACTGTCTATCCCGATTGACGATGCCATGAAGGTGGCGGAGCAGTTGCGCGCAGGTGGCAAGGTGGTGCGCGGTCGCATCGGTGTCTCGATTGCGCCGGTGACCAAGGCGGTCGCGGAGTCGATTGGCTTGGGTAAACCTGTTGGCGCGTTGGTGCAGGGCGTGGAGCAGGGCACGCCGGCTGACAAGGCGGGCGTCGAAGCCGGCGACATCATCACCAAGTACAACGGGCAAGACATCGACAAGGCTTCTGATCTGCCGCGTCTGGTCGGCAGCACCAAGCCCGGGACCAAGTCCACCGTGAAAGTGTTCCGCCGCGGCGCCTACAAGGACCTGACCGTGGTCGTGGGTGAAATGGATGCCCCCAAGTCCAAGGCAGACAAGGCGGCAGAAACCAAGCTGGCTGCCACGTCGCTCGGCTTGCAGTTGATGGATTTGAGTGCGGCGCAGAAGCGAGAACTCAACATCAACGGCGGCGTGCTGGTGGAGGCCGCGCAGGGGCCTGCAGCGCGTGCGGGCCTGCTTGCGGGGGATGTGATCCTGGCGTTGGCCAATACCCAAGTGGCGGACGTCAAGCAGTTTGAAACCATGCTTGGCAAGCTCGACAAAAGCCGTCCGGTCAGTGTGCTGGTGCGCCGTGGTGAATGGGCGCAATACGCCGTGATTCGTCCGGGACAATGAGTCGGATCCGCTGAGCAATGAGCCCCGATCCGGCCGCGGTGCCGGGTCGGGGTTTTTCTTGCGCTAAATCCTTGTGTGCAAAAGGGTTGTTGGCGGCCTTCGACATCGCGAATTGCTGTTGATAACTCGCGAGGACGGGGTGGAATCTGGCTACAATCGCCGCTCTGGTGCATCCCCGGTCTGAGTTGCCATTTCGGATCAAGTTACCCACACAGACTTGTTGATAAGTTGTGCATAGCGGGGGTGGAAGGGGCCGCCAAGCGCTTGAAGGGAGCTGTGACGCGGCGTTCCCCGGGGGACTTTCATTAGAATGGAAGTCCAACAAGCAGTTGCCATACGTTTTTGTTGGAAGGCGCGTCGCTACATCGCACGTGCCTTTTTTTTATGGATCACATTCGTAATTTCTCGATCATCGCGCACATCGACCACGGGAAGTCCACCCTGGCTGATCGCATCATTCAGCGCTGCGGCGGCCTCAGTGACCGCGAGATGGAAGCCCAGGTGCTCGACTCGATGGACATCGAGAAAGAGCGCGGCATCACCATCAAGGCCCAGACCGCTGCTCTGGAGTACAAGGCGCGCAATGGCAAGGTTTACAACCTCAACCTGATCGACACCCCGGGTCACGTCGACTTCTCTTACGAAGTCAGTCGCTCGCTGTCGGCCTGTGAAGGCGCCTTGCTGGTGGTGGACGCCAGCCAGGGCGTCGAAGCACAGACTGTGGCCAACTGCTATACCGCGCTCGATCTGGGTGTGGAAGTGGTACCTGTGCTCAACAAGATGGACTTGCCGCAGGCCGATCCCGATCGCGCCAAGGCTGAAATCGAAGATGTGATCGGCATTGACGCCTCGGACGGTATCCCTTGCTCGGCCAAGACCGGCATGGGTGTGGAAGACATCCTGGAAGCGGTTGTCGCCAAGATGCCCGCGCCCAAGGGGGATGCTACCGGCCCGCTGCGCGCCATGATCATCGATGCGTGGTTCGACAACTACGTGGGCGTGGTCATGCTGGTTCGTGTGGTCGATGGTTCGCTCAAGAAGGGCGAGCGCATCCGTCTGATGGCCACCAACTCGGTGTATCCCGTTGACCACCTGGGGGTGTTCACGCCCAAGTCGGTGGATCGCCCCGAGTTGCGTGCTGGTGAAGTGGGCTTCGTGATCTGCGGTATCAAGGAGCTGGCTGCGGCCAAGGTGGGTGACACCATCACCGTTGAAAAGAAGCTGCCGAACAACGCCGGTCCAGCCGAGCAACCACTGCCTGGCTTCAAGGAAATCCAGCCGCAGGTGTTTGCAGGGCTGTATCCCAGCGAGTCGTCCGAATACGACCAACTGCGTGATGCACTCGAAAAGCTCAAGCTCAACGACAGCTCGCTGCGTTACGAGCCCGAAGTGTCTCAGGCGCTGGGCTTTGGTTTCCGCTGTGGTTTCCTGGGGCTGCTGCACATGGAAATCGTGCAGGAGCGCTTGGAGCGTGAGTTCGATCAGGATCTGGTCACCACCGCGCCCAGCGTGGTCTACGAGGTGGAGCTCAACGACGGCACTGTCATCGACGTCGAGAATCCCTCGAAGATGCCGGACGTGGGCCGTATCCGCGAGATCCGCGAGCCCATCGTGACCGTGCACCTCTACATGCCGCAAGACTATGTGGGCCCGGTCATGACCCTGGCCAACCAGAAGCGCGGCGTGCAGATGAACATGGCCTATCACGGTCGTCAGGTCATGCTGACCTACGAAATGCCGCTGGCCGAAATCGTGCTGGATTTCTTCGACAAGCTCAAGTCGGTGTCGCGTGGTTACGCGTCGATGGACTATGAGTTCAAGGAGTACCGTGCCTCTGACGTGGTCAAGGTCGACCTGCTGATCAACGGTGACCGCGTGGATGCCTTGTCCATCATCGTGCACCGGACGCAGGCGCAGTACCGCGGCCGTGCCGTGGCGGCCAAGATGCGCGAGCAGATTCCGCGTCAGATGTACGACGTGGCCATTCAGGCAGCCATTGGCGGCAACATCATTGCCCGCGAAAACATCAAGGCGCTGCGCAAGAACGTGCTGGCAAAATGCTACGGTGGTGACATCACCCGTAAGCGCAAGCTGCTCGAAAAACAAAAGGCCGGCAAGAAGCGCATGAAGCAAATTGGTGCCGTCGAGGTACCACAAGAAGCATTCTTGGCCATTCTGCAAGTGGACGATTGATGAATCTCTTTACCAGTGTGTTGCTGGCGGCATTTGCCGTCTATTTGGGGGGCTGGTACGGTGGTCAGTGGCAGGGGAATTTCTCTCTGCTGCTGTTCCTGATGACCGTGGTGACCCTGGCGTATTGGCTGGCCGAGCGCTACAAGTTCCGTCCCGAGCGTGAAGCTGCCGCAGCACGTCTGGTGACTGAGGCCGAGGCGCGCAAGGCGCAGTTGGCGGCGCAAGGCATCACCCAGGTCGATACCGATGTGACACAGGCGCGTGATCGCTTGCTCATGCAGCCTTGGTGGCTGGATTGGACAGCCGGCTTGTTCCCGGTGATCT
This sequence comes from Aquabacterium sp., assembly GCF_049317225.1. Taxonomy (GTDB): domain Bacteria; phylum Pseudomonadota; class Gammaproteobacteria; order Burkholderiales; family Burkholderiaceae_C; genus Aquabacterium. The sequence continues at coordinate 67,277 of NZ_JBMOIR010000009.1, forward strand.
GCGTGGTGTTCCTGATGCGCTCGTTCCTGTTCGAGCCCTTCAAGATTCCCTCCGGTTCGATGATTCCCACCTTGCTGGTGGGCGACTTCATCCTGGTCAACAAGTTTCACTACGGCATCCGCTTGCCAGTGATCAACAAGAAGATCATTCCTAACAATGAGCCCCAGCGCGGCGACGTCATGGTGTTCCGTTACCCCGTGAACCCCAAGATGGACTACATCAAGCGTGTCGTGGGGTTGCCGGGGGACGAGGTCAGCTACCTCAACAAGGAACTTAGGATCAACGGCAAGCCTGTTGAAGAAGTGCCTTTGTCCGAGTTTTACGACGCAGACAGCCTCCGCTACTCCAAGCAGTACAGCGAAGCCTTGCCCGGTTTGACGCACCGTATCCTGATTGATACAGATCGCCCACCATTTGTGCCACCGCAGGCCATCGAAGACTATCCATTCAAGGAGAACTGTCGCTACAGTGGTGAAGGTGTCGTGTGCAAGGTGCCTGCCGGTCACTACTTCGTGATGGGCGATAACCGCGACAATTCTCAGGACTCGCGTTTCTGGGGCTTTGTGCCAGACGAAAACATCGTCGGCAAGGCCTTTGTGATCTGGATGAACCTGGGTGATGTCAAGCGCATTGGCTTCTTCCAGTAAGGATTGAACAGAGAGGTTGAATCACATGTCCCGCCATACCAAGACCGCCCAACACCAATCAGGCATCACATTGATTGGTTTGATGTTCTGGGCCGTGTTGTTTTGCTCCGTTGCGTTGGTTGGGATGAAGGTGATCCCTGCGCTGACTGAATATCGTACGCTGTCGTCGATGGTCAACAAGGTCGCTCAAACCGGCGGGTCAACCGTTCCCGAAATTCGCGCGGCATTTGACCGTGCGGCCCAGGTCGAATATGGCGTGACATCTGTTCATTCACGTGATCTGGATGTCACGAAGGAAAACGATAAGGTGGTCATCAAGTTCGCTTACGACAAGGAGATTGAATTGATGGATCCCGTTTATCTGTTGATCAAATTTCAAGGCCAATCCAAGTAAGACTGGCTCTCATCGACTGACGTCTGTTCACGGGCCTGAACTTCAGGCCCGCTTTTGTTTTTTATGGCACGTTCGCCCCATTCATCTCAACCTGACCCAGCACGTGGGCAAACGCCTGCCTTGCAGGCTTTGCAGCAGCGCCTCGGGCATGTCTTCGCCGAGCCGCGGTTGCTGGCCCGTGCGGTGACCCACAAGAGCTTTGGTGCCGACCACTACGAGCGTCTTGAATTCCTCGGGGATGCTGTCCTGAATCTGGGCGTGTCTGATCTGCTCTACAAGCGCTACTCCGACAGTGATGAGGGGGATTTGACTCGCATTCGGGCACATTTGGTTCGCCAAGACATGCTGCACAAGTTGGCTGTGCAACTGGCTTTGCCTGAGGTGTTGCGTCTGAGTGAAGGTGAGGCCAAAGGGGGCGGAGCCCAGCGTCCGTCGATTTTGGCGGACGTGCTGGAAGCCATCATTGGTGCCATTTACCTGGACGCTGGCTTCGCAACGGCGCACGGATTGGTCATGCGCTTGTTTGAGCCTGTGGTGGCGCAGTCCAGCACAGAGGTTTGGGCGAAAGACCCCAAAACTGCCTTGCAGGAATGGCTGCAGGCGCGCAAGATGTCTGTCCCACATTACCGTATCGATTCGACGCGAGGCAAGGCCCACGAGCAGGTATTCGTGGTTGCATGCGAGCTGACTGATATGGATTTGAGCTTGACTGCCGAGGGTTTATCGCGTCGCGCCGCTGAACAGGCGGCAGCCCAATTGGTGCTTCGCCATCTGGAGAGTCTGTCGCCCAAAGACATTCCGTCCGCACGAAAGGTGCCGACCGTCGTGGTCAAGAAATCTCGTCGTTCTTCACAACATCAAGGCTGATCCCAGTCTGATTGCCAACTGAACTGTTTACTGCAACGCTGCTCATGTCCACCAAACCCGAAGACAACCTCAATCCCTCGCTGGATGCCATGCTGGCCAATCTCTCTATGGCGAAGAAGGGTGGGGCGGAGCAAGCAGTCCCCGATGCCCAGCAGCGCTGTGGCCTGATTGCGATCGTGGGGCGCCCCAACGTCGGCAAGTCCACCTTGTTGAATGCGCTGGTCGGACAGAAGGTGTCAATCACATCGCGCAAGGCGCAGACCACGCGTCACCGCATTACAGGCATTCGTACCGATGGTGACACCCAGTTTGTGTTCGTGGACACACCAGGTTTCCAGACGCGCCATACGGTGCGTGGGACAGCGGCCCTCAATCGCAATTTGAACAAGACAGTGCAAGCCACCCTGTCCGACGTGGACGTGGTGATGTTCCTGGTGGAGGCCGGTCGTTACGGCCCGGACGATGCCAAGGTGCTGGCTTTGCTGCCAAAAGACAAGCCGGTCATTTTGGTTGCCAACAAGCTGGATCTGGTTCATCGTCGGGAAGACTTGTTCCCTTGGCTGCAGTCCATGCAAGCGCACCATCCCTTCACGGAGTACGTGCCGCTATCTGCCCAGAAAGAGGCTGATACCGTTCGTTTGCTGGGCATCCTCCGTCCCTATTTGCCTGAGCAAGGCTGGTGGTACGACTCTGAGGCGTTGACTGATCGCACAGATCGATTCCTTGCCAGTGAAATCATCCGTGAAAAGCTGTTCCGTCTCACCGGAGATGAGCTTCCCTACACGTCGACGGTGGTCATTGATGCCTATGCCGAAGAGCCGCCACCTCCGGGTAAGCCCAAAGCAACTGGCTTGGTGCGCATTGCGGCAACCATCATTGTCGAACGAGAGCAGCACAAAGGCATGATCATCGGCGACAAGGGCGAGCGTCTCAAACGCATCGGCACCGAGGCTCGGACCGAGTTGGAGCGACTGATGGGTAGCAAGGTGTTTTTGGAGTTGTGGGTCAAGGTTCGCTCGGGTTGGGCAGATGACGATGCCCGCTTGCGCACCTACGGCTACGAATAAGGGCGTCAGGGCATAGGTGCATGAGTCGCACGGCGTCACGTCCGGTCAATGAAGCGTTCGTGCTCCACAGTCACGACTGGAGTGAGTCCAGTCTGATTCTGGAGTTGTTTACGCGTGAGCACGGACGTGTGGTGGCTGTGGCCAAAGGGGCCAAGCGTCCATACTCGCAACTGCGCCCGGTGCTGATGCCATTTCAACGCTTGCTGGTGAACTTTGGCGCCAAGCGCTCGGAAGACGCAGAGGTTTGGCTGTTGCGTCAAGCCGAATGGGCTGGTGGGGCCGCCTGGCCTGGCGGATCGGCCCTGTTGTCGGGTTTCTATCTCAACGAGTTGTTGATGCGATTGATGGTTCGCCACGATCCGCATGCTGAGCTTTTCGATGCCTACGCCCAGACCCTCCTGGCCATGGGTAATCCGACGCTGTTGCACGCAGCCTTGCGTGCCTTTGAGCTGGTCTTGTTGCGGCAGTTAGGGCATTTGCCCGATCTGGCGTCGATCAGTGCCAATGGCAACGCAGTTAATGCTGGTGAGCTGTATGCGTTGCAACCCGACTTTGGCGTCCTGCCTGCCCGCCTGGGCGGTGAGGCTGATTCAGGGCCCGTGGTGCTGGACGGGCATGTTCTGAAAAGTTTGGAGCAAGCCATGCGTTCCAAGGGACATCAAGTGATTCCGACGGTCATGGCTGCCTGCATGCCGGTTTTGGGTGAACTCAAAAGCTTGCTACGCACACATATTCACTATCATCTCGGTTCCCAGACGCTGCGAACACGCCAGCTGATGATGGAGCTTCAACACGTATGACTTTCTCTGGTACCCATCTGACCGCCATGGATGCCCCGCTGCTTGGGGTCAACATTGATCACGTTGCCACGGTTCGCAATGCGCGCGGCGGACGTTTCCCGGACCCGGTGGCAGCGGCGCAGTTGGCCGTGGAGGGGGGGGCCGACATCATCACGTTCCACTTGCGCGAAGACCGTCGCCATATCCGTGACGACGATGTGGTTCGCCTGAAGGCGTGCATCGCGGTGCCGCTGAACTTCGAAGCTGCCATCACCGACGAGATGCTGGACATCATCGAGCGTACGGCGCCAGAACATGTCTGTCTGGTGCCCGAGCGTCGACAGGAAGTCACCACCGAGGGAGGGCTGGACGTGCTGGGTCAATTTGGCCGAGTCAAGGACGCCTGCGATCGCTTGGCGCAAGCGGGCAGCCGGGTGTCACTGTTCATCGGAGCTGATCCAGCTCAGATCGAGGCGGCTGCCAAAGCTGGTGCGCCTTGCATCGAACTGCACACCGGGCCGCTGGCCCATGCGTGGTGGGACAATGATCCCGTTGCGCTGCAAAACGAGCTGAGCCGCTTGCAGGCCGGCTTGCAACTGGGGCGCAGCCTTGGCTTGCGTACGCACGCTGGCCACGGTTTGGCGCTGACGCAGCCCGGTGATGCCGGGCTGGCGGGGCAAACCAGCAGTGCAGCTTTGGTGGCGGCCTTGCCCGAAGTGGCTGAACTGCACATCGGCCACGCCTTGATCGGTCACGCCGTGTTTGTGGGCCTGCGTCAAGCCATTGCTGACTTCAAGTCCGAAGCGATTCGTGCCCGTCGGTCTGCACCATGATTGTTGGCATTGGCACAGATTTTTGTGATGTGCGGCGCCTCGAAGAGACCGCACAGCGTCAGGGTGAGCGCTTCATTGCGCGCATCCTGGGCGAGCAGGAGCGCAACGTGTTCCACGAGCGCCAGTCTGCAAATGCTGAGCGTGGCTGGCGTTACCTCGCCAGCCGCTTTGCCGCCAAAGAAGCGTTTGCCAAAGCCATTGGTCTGGGCATGCGTGACCCGATGAACTGGCAGGATTGCCAGGTCGTCAGCAACGCCATGGGTCAGCCCAGCATTGCACTCAGTGGCGAGTTGGCAGGCTGGTTTGCCAGCAAAGGCTGGCACGCCCATCTGTCTCTTTCTGACGAGGGGCACCACGCCTTGGCCTTCGTCGTCATCGATCAACCATTCCCCACCGTATGAGCAAGACCTCTCGCACCTCGAAGACCGCGTCCGCCCATCTACCCGAAGTGGCCCATGCACCGGTGGTGCTGGACATCGCCGGCCTGACGCTCAACGACGATGACAAGCGCCGTCTGGCGCATCCACTGACTGGTGGTCTCATTCTGTTTGCCCGCAACTGGGAGTCCCGCGCGCAACTGACCCGACTGTGCACCGAGATCAAGGCCATTCGGCCCGACGTGCTGATCTGTGTTGACCACGAGGGCGGTCGCGTGCAACGCTTCAAGACGGACGGCTTTACCCACGTGCCCACCATGCGCAAGCTCGGTGACATGTGGTTGAAGGATGGCAAAGGTGGCGAGGGGGCAGGCGCCATGGCTGCCACCGACGCCGCCACGGCCTGCGGCTATGTTCTGGCCAGCGAATTGCGTGCTTGCGGTGTAGACCTGACGTTCACGCCCGTGCTGGATTTGGACTGGGGCGAAAGTGGTGTCATTGGTGACCGTGCTTTCCATCAGGACCCGCGCGTGGTCACGATGCTGGCCAAGAGTGTGATGCACGGCTTGTTGTTGGCCGGCATGGCGAACTGTGGCAAGCACTTCCCAGGCCATGGCTTTGTGAAGGCTGATTCACACGTCGATATCCCCGTCGACAAGCGTAGCTTGACTGCCATTCTCAAAGACGATGCCAAGCCTTACGAGTGGCTGAGCACCTCCCTGACGAGTGTCATGCCCGCACACGTGATTTATCCCAAAGTGGATCAGCACCCAGCCGGTTTTTCTCGACGCTGGTTGCAAGACATCTTGCGTGAGCGTCTTGGCTTTACGGGTGCAATCTTCAGTGATGACCTGAGCATGGAGGGGGCCAGTGTTGCGGGTAGTCACACGCAAGGTGCCATCGCCGCACTGAATGCAGGGTGCGACATGGTGCTGCTGTGCAATCAGTCCTTGAATGGTGGTGCGGCCGTTGACGCGCTGCTGGATGGGCTTTCGGCCGCCTTGGCTCGAGGGGGCTGGACACCCAGCGAAGACAGCGAAGCGCGTCGGCTGGATTTGTTGCCTCAGACGGCGCCATTGACGTGGGATGAGTTGATGTTCCACCCGCAGTATCAACAAGCCTTATCGAAATTGCCCCGCTAAACAAAAAGCCCCACATCGTGGGGCTTTGTTTTTCAGGCAGTCCCAGCGTAGAGGCTGTCGACGATGTGCTTGTAGCGTTCCAGGACAATCTTGCGTTTGACCTTGAGTGTGGGCGTCAGTTCTCCACCCTGAACCGTCATGGGGGATGGCAGGACAGCGAACTTGCGGATTTGAGCGACGCGGGCCAAGCTTTGATTGACGTGGTCGATGTTCAGTTGAACCGCCTTCAAGACGTCCGGATGACGATCCAATTGTTCTGCGGCCAAACCGTGCGATCGGGCGAATGCCTTGAGCGCATCCTGATCCAATGTCACGAGTGCCGTCAGGTAGTTACGACCATCTCCAGCCACCACTGCGTGTTCGATCATGTGCGTGTCCATGAGCGCCGCTTCGATGTTGGCCGGTGAAATGTTTTTACCACCCGACGTGATGATCAGATCCTTTTTCCGACCGGTGATGTACACATAGCCATCTTCGTCAATGCGGCCCAAGTCGCCAGTCAGGAGCCAGTCTCCAGACATGGTCTCTGCGGTGGCGGCCGGTTGCCCCATGTAGCCTTTGAAAACGTGTGGGCCCCGTACGAGTAGTTCGCCATCTTGTGCGACATGCATCTCGGTTCCGGGTAGCGTCTTGCCGACGGACCCAATGCGGGTACTGCCTTCCAGACTCATCGTCGAGGGTCCGCTGACCTCGGACTGACCGTACACCTCACGGATCACCAGATCCAATCCGGTGAAAAACTTCAAGCTCTCTGGTGCAATGGGGGCTGCGCCAGAACTGAGCAAGCGTGCATGCTGGAAGCCCAATGCCGCCTGCACTTTTTTGTAGATGAGTTTGTCCGCCAGCACGCGTTTGAAGTCCAGCAGGGCGCCGGTGGGGTGTCCAGCCAGCTTACGCTCGTGCCATGCTTGGCCCACGCCCATGGCCCACTTGGCCAGGTGCGCCTTGAAGCCCTTGGCGTCGTCCAACTTGGTTTCGATGGCTGCCTGCATTTTTTCCCACACGCGCGGGACACCAAAGAACACGGTGGGCTGCACCTCTTTGAGGTGATCGCCCAGCGTCTCCATGCTGGTGGCGTAAAACATCTGCAACCCTGAATGGGCTTGGTTATGCATGCCCCCCATTTGCTCGGCAGCGTGTGCCAGTGGCAGATAGGAGATCAGGCGGTCATGCTCATCTGCTTTGCAGATTTGGACCATGGTGGTGGCGGTCCACCACAAGTTGCCTTGGCTCAAGGCAACGGCTTTGGATGGGCCTGTGGTGCCTGAGGTGTAGATCAATGTGCCGATGTCATCCGGTGTCAGCGCGCTGGTTCGCTGCTGGAGCACGCTCTCAGGCGTCTCTCTGTGGCGTGACAGGAAGTCCTGCCACGAACTCACTGGCAAGTTGCAGTGCACCGCCAAACCCGCCAGGTCTTTGAATGAAACGATTGTTTTCAGGTGGGGCAGTTCATCGGTGCATGCAGTGACCGATGCCAGCCGGTTTTCGTCCTCGACAAAGAGAATCGGTGCCTTGCTGTGATTGAGGACGTACGCAATGTCCTGTGTCGAGCTTGTCCAGTAGATGCCGGCTGGCATGGCGCCGATCGACATGGCCGCAAAGGCAATGATGGCCCACTCCGGGCGGTTGAAGCTGAGGACTGCAACGGCATCACCTCGGCGCACCCCCAAGCTTAAAAGCGCCCGCGCTGCGGTCGACACTTGCTCGCCGTATTCCTGCCAACTCGTCGCCTCCCATCCGTGTTCTCCGCGTACGAAGTAGGCTTCCCGAGAGCCCAGTCGCGTGGCTGTGCGTTGCAAGACAACGGATGGAGGGACAAACGAGGCCATGGGGTCCGGAGACGCCTGGCGGGCATCATTTGCCATATCAACTGTGCTGTCGATACGAACCGCTTGAGCAATAGACACGTACGTCTCCTTGTGTTTGCACAGATTAAAGTGCAAGGTGACGTAAACGTCAACTGTTTATCGTTTAGGTGAAACCCTCTGGGGAAAGACCCCGATCACGATCGCTGCCGCGCATGAAAAAACCCGGCGCGAAGGCCGGGTTTTTTGTTGGGCGAGGCGACGCAGTCTTACTGCCCAGTGGTCTCGAACGGCAAGGTCACTTGACGCAGATCCTTCTTGGTTTCGACCAAGATCAATGGACCTTCGTCCAGCAACACGGCTGCCTTGCGTTCGCGTGGCACATGCACAGGCTTGGGCTCGTTGGCGATCGCTTCTTGGGCAACACGGATCTTGTCGGCATCTGAGTTGACCCACTCCAGCCCGGCGTCCTTTGCCAACGCTACCAACTGTTCGATTGGCAAGCTGTAAGGCTCAGGTGCAGGGGCAACCGGTTCTGCGGCAACTACCTCGGCAAACGGTGCTGAGGTAGCTTCGATCGTGGTTGGCTCGGACGGAGCCACCACGACGGGCGCGACGACTTCAGAAGCCTGTGTCAGGTCGGTGGCGGGGGCGTCAGCATTTTGCTCAACCACCTCGCTGGACTCTGCCGAGCGGTCGCGACGATCGCGGCGTGGACGGTCACCACGTTGGCGACGGCCGCGCGACTCTTGCTCTGCACCTTCGCTGATGCCAGCTTCAGTGCTATTGTTGTCGGCAGCGGCAGCGGTGGATGGCTCGATGGTGCCGTCTTGCTGCGTATTCAGGCTGTCGTCAGCACGTTCACCGCGACCACGGCCACCACGACGACGACGACGGCCGCCTTCGCGTTCGCCATCTTGTGCGACAGCGGAATCGGCGCCAGGCAAGGCAGCGCCTTCCGTCGCAACGGTTTGCCCCAGTGCCAACGCTTCTGCTGCAATCGCTTCGCGATTCAGGGCGGGACGATCGCCACCACGGTTGCCGCGGCCACGGCGACCTTCCTGACGTGGCGCTTCGTCGCGTGCTGCCTCGTTGTTGCCCTCACTGCGATCCTCGCGGTTAGGGCGACGGCCTTGACGGTTGTCGCCTTGGCGCTCCGACTTCTCACCGCGTTCACGACGATCGCCGTTGCGCTCGCCACGACGCTGACCGTCGCGACGGCCGCGACCTTGACCCTTGCCATCCTTGGCAGGTTCGGCAGCAGGGGTGGGGGTGGCTTCAGTGGCAGGTGCCGGTGTGGCTTCTGCTTCGCCGAAGCCAAACAAGCGCTTCACCCAGCCGAAGAAACCACCAGAGCTTGGCTTGCTTTCAGGCACAGGCTGATGCGGAATCTCGACGGCAGCCTCCAGCATGGGTTCATTCTTGGGAACAGCCATCGGAGCAGGTTGATCGGGCAAAACACCCTTGATGACCGGCTCTTGCTTGGGCTTGATCTTCTCGCGACGGGTGATGCCCACCTCTTCGCTGGGCTCCTCGATCATGGAGTAGCTGGCCTGGATGTTTTCCAGGCGAGGATCGTCGTGGCGCAGGCGCTCCAGTTTGTAGTTGGGCGTTTCGAGATGTTTGTTCGGCACCAACAGCACGGTGACGCGCTGCTTCAGTTCGATCTTGGTGATCTCGGTCCGCTTTTCATTCAGCAGGAAGGAGGTCACTTCCACAGGCACTTGCACGTGCACAGCAGCAGTGTTGTCCTTCATGGACTCTTCTTGAATGATGCGCAGGATCTGCAGGGCCGACGACTCGGTATCACGGATGTGCCCGGTGCCGTTACAGCGCGGGCAGGTGATGTGCGAGCCTTCCGACAGGGCGGGACGCAGACGCTGACGCGACATCTCCAGCAGGCCGAACTTCGAGATCGAGCTGAACTGCACGCGGGCACGGTCGGTGCGCAGGGCGTCACGCAGGCGCTGCTCCACCTCGCGGCGGTGCTTGCTGTCCTCCATGTCGATGAAGTCCATGACGATCAGGCCGCCCAGGTCGCGCAGGCGCATCTGACGGGCAATTTCGTCGGCCGCTTCCAGGTTGGTGCGGAAGGCTGTTTCTTCGATGTCGCCACCACGGGTAGCGCGGGCCGAATTCACGTCCACGGCCACGAGGGCTTCGGTGTGGTCGATCACGATGGCGCCACCGGAGGGCAGGTTCACCGTGCGGCTGAAGGCCGTCTCGATCTGATGCTCGATCTGGAAGCGAGAGAACAGTGCGGCATCGTCACGGTAACGCTTCACGCGGTTGGCCGTGTCGGGCATGACATGCAGCATGAACTGCTTGGCCTGCTCGTAGATGTCGTCGGTGTCGATCAGGATCTCGCCGATGTCAGCCGTGAAGTAGTCGCGGATGGCGCGAATGACCAGCGATGACTCCTGATAAATCAGGTAAGCGCCCTTGCCGGCTTGGGCGGCCTCGTCAATGGCCGTCCACAGCTTGAGCATGTAGTTCAAGTCCCACTGCAGCTCAGCCGGTGTTCGGCCAATGCCAGCGGTGCGGGCGATCAGGCTCATACCCTTGGGGTACTCGAGCTGATCCATGGCTTCCTTGAGTTCTTCGCGCTCGTCGCCCTCGATGCGACGACTCACGCCACCGCCACGGGGGTTGTTGGGCATCAGGACCAGGTAGCGGCCAGCCAGCGAAATGAACGTGGTCAGGGCTGCACCCTTGTTGCCGCGCTCTTCCTTTTCAACCTGCACCAGCAGTTCCTGGCCTTCCTTGATCACGTCCTGGATCTTGGCCGAACGAACTTCGACGCCTTCCTTGAAGTACTGGCGCGAAATTTCCTTGAAAGGCAGGAAGCCGTGACGGTCCTCGCCGTAATCGACGAAGCATGCCTCAAGAGAAGGCTCGACGCGGGTGACGACGGCCTTGTAAATATTGCCCTTGCGCTGCTCGCGCCCTTCGATTTCGGTCTCGAAGTCGAGCAGTTTCTGTCCGTCAACAATGGCCAGGCGCCGTTCTTCCGGCTGCGTGGCGTTGATCAGCATGCGCTTCATGTGGTCTCCACAGTTCAAGCGAGGTCTGACCGGGATGGCGCCGGGCAAACCTCAACTCACCATGACCCTGACGGGCCGTGGCAGCTTTCATGCACGAGCAACGAAGCTGAACCGGAAAGGAATTGCCTGGGCTGTCAATGGCGCACAAAGGCGTCAATGCAGCAAGGGCGCGCGTGCCGAGACTTGGACACGGGACTGACTCCAGCCAACTGCGAACGGGCGAGCCAGCATCCTGGCTGGCTTGAACGCCTGTGTTGTAAGGGTGGGGGAGTCAGAGGGCACCAGCAGCCGGCGTGCGTCAACAGCGCCAATACTCGGCCATGCTTCTGGAAAGAAGCAGGCCAGCGCTTGGGCGACGCAATCGATGGGCTGAATGGACCGGGGCACGTGGGCAGTCACTCGACACAGATGCCAGCGCAAAAGGGGTTTGATGAAAACTCCAAGTGTCACGCTGGAATCCGGAAAACCTTGATTTATGGTTCGATCTACGTTGGCTCTGACAGCAATCTTTCCGCGGCAGGGCGACACCTTGGGTCGCTCTCTCCAGTGAAGGAATGCTGTTGCATCACCATCAATTTGGCGGGGCACCCCGCCGGGCCTTGTCATGCAGCACCACCAGATCGACGTCAAAGGTAAAATGCGATCTGGCTTTGCCTGTTGGTTGTCGCTGATACCGCATGAGCCATATCAACACACAACAAATTCACAACGTGGCCAAGACCATTATAGGTGCGAAAAACACCGCCCGAACCACCGTTCAAACTACGAAAAAACCCGCTGCAGCCCAGACGGAGGTGTTGGCCTCTGTTCAGCGATTGACCATTGATGAAGGCAGTGCAGGTCAGCGTCTTGATAATTACCTGATCAAGATATTGAAAGGTGCGCCCAAGACCTTGGTTTATCGAATCATTCGCAGCGGTGAGGTGCGCGTCAATAAGGGGCGGGCGGCTGCGGATACACGGCTTGAACTGGGTGATGAAGTCCGCGTGCCGCCGTTGCGTCTGGCAGAAAAAGACGAACAGCGTGAGGCAGCGGTTCCGGCGCGCGAGTTTCCCGTCTTGTTTGAGGATGACCATATGTTAGCCATCAACAAGCCGGCCGGTGTCGCAGTTCATGGCGGTAGTGGCGTGAGTTTCGGGGTCATCGAGCAACTGCGCCGGGCGAGGCCTCAGGCCAAATTTCTGGAGCTGGTGCATCGGCTTGACAAGGAAACCTCCGGCATTTTGCTGATTGCGAAAAAGCGCAGCGCTTTGACCTCCTTGCAAGACTTCTTCCGCCACCGTCAGGCACACAAGACCTACGCCGCACTGGTGATCGGCGACTGGCCTGCTGCACGCAAGGTGATTGACGTTGCGCTACACAAGTACTTGACGCCCGAGGGGGAGCGACGAGTGAAGGCCGTGAAGGACGACGACGATGATGGGCGCCGCTCCATTTCCTTGGTTCATGTCGTCCAGCGATTCGCGAACTTCAGCTTGCTGGACGTGACCATCAAGACAGGTCGGACGCATCAGATCCGCGTGCATCTTCAAAACGAAGGGCACCCCATCGTCGGGGACGACAAGTACGGAGATTTCGCCCTGAACAAAGCCTTGGCTCGAGGTGGTTCGGATGACCTTCCAGGTGTCATGCGCAGTCAATTGAAGGACGGGCGCTTCGAGCGCATGTTCTTGCACGCGCGTTACCTGCGTCTGCCCCATCCTGTTTCAGGTGAAGAGTTGACCTTGCAGGCACCGCTGCCGGCGGAGTGCGAGAATCTGCTGAGTGCTTTGCGCCCGCTGGCGCAACCCTGATCCAACGATGCCTTGCCGCGAATGACGACCACTGTTGACACCGGATTGCGCCCCCGTGCGTACGACTTGATCGTATTTGACTGGGATGGCACCTTGTATGACTCCACCGCCCTGATCACAGGGTGTATTCAGGCCGCATGTGCGGACTTGGGCTTGCCCGTGCCACCTCGCTCTGAAGCTGCCTATGTGATCGGAATGGGGCTCTATGAGGCCTTGGCGCATGTCGCGCCTTCTTTGGATCCTGCGCGTGTGCCTGAGTTGGGGCAGCGTTATCGGCATCACTATTTCCAGCGGCAACACGAGCTCACGCTGTTTGATGGCACGCTTGCGTTGCTGGATGCGCTGAAAGCCCGGAACCATTGGTTGGCCGTTGCCACGGGTAAAAGTCGACAGGGATTGAACGAAGCCTTGACGCATGTGGAGCTGCGAGGGGTTTTTGACGGCACACGAACCGCTGATGAGACGGCTTCCAAGCCTCACCCTCGCATGTTGCTGGAGTTGATGGCCGAGTTTGGTGTCGATCCTGAGCGCACCTTGATGATTGGTGATACGACGCACGATCTTCAATTGGCGTTGAACGCAGGTGCGCACAGTGTTGCTGTCAGCTACGGTGCCCACGAACCCGCGACGTTTGCCGAATTCCCAACACAATTTGTCGCGCACTCCATGGCGGAGTTGCATGGCTGGTTGGTTGAGCATGCCTGACCACTCGGCTGAGCCTCAATTTCTCTGCCTTGCGTCTGGCCTGACTGAGACGGGCGACGCTGTGGTGTTTGAGGTGAGCGCATTTGGGGTTGCCAGGCCGGTTCAGGCATTTGCGGTTCGCTATCAAGGACAGGTCGTTGCGTACTTGAATCAGTGCGCACACGTGCCCACCGAGATGGATTGGCAGCCGGGTAAGTTTTGGGATATGGATCGCTGCTTTTTCATCTGTTCGATCCACGGCGCTTTGTACGATCCTCCCAGTGGCCTGTGCGTCAGTGGACCCTGTCGTGGTGCGCACCTCAAGAAGATTGAGGTTCAGGAGATCGACCAGAAGGTCTATTGGTATCCTAGCGAGCAGTTCCAACCCGTTTTTTGATTTCAACCCGTTGCGCGGACATCATTCATGAGTGCGGTCGATTCCTCTTCGGCAGATCAGCCGACAAACACCGAGCGTATGCTGCTGGAGCAGTTTGCCGCGGCGTACTTGGCCCAACAGCGGCGACAGCAACGTTGGCGCTGGTTCTGGCGCCTGCTGTGGATTGCCGTTGCTCTGAGCGTCATCTGGACCGCCGTCGAGACGGTGCCGTCGGCCAAGGCGCCTGTGACGCCGCATACCGCACTGGTCGAAGTACGTGGAGAAATCGGTGCCGAAACCGAATCCAGTGCCGACAACCTGATGGCTGCATTGCGCAGTGCGTTTGAAGATCAAGGCGCTCGTGCCGTGGTGTTGCGCATCAACTCGCCGGGCGGGAGTCCTGTTCAGGCCGGGCTGGTGAACGACGAGATCCGTCGGTTGAAGGCTGCACACAAGAAAAAGGTGTATGCCGTTTGCGAAGAAATGTGCGCCTCTGCTGCCTACTACATCGCGGTGGCTGCAGATCAAATTGTGGTCGACAAGGCGTCCATCGTGGGCTCCATCGGTGTGTTGATGGATGGCTTTGGCTTTTCTTCCGTGATGGAGAAGGTCGGTGTCGAGCGTCGACTGATGACGGCAGGTTCAAATAAGGGCATGCTGGATCCATTCTCTCCTCGCAATCCGAATCAGGAAGCGTATGCGCAAGCCATGCTGGATCAGATTCACCAGCAGTTCATCCAGGTGGTCAAAGACGGCCGCGGCAAGCGCCTGAAGGCCGAGCCAGATACCTTCTCCGGGCTCTTCTGGAATGGCCAGCAAGCCGTGGGTTTGGGTTTGGCTGACCGCCTGGGGAGCTTGGATCAGGTGGCGCGTGACGAAGTCAAGGCGGAAGACATCATCGACTACACGCAAAAGGAAAACCTTGCGGAGCGCCTTGCAAAGCGTTTTGGTGCGTCGATCGGTGCAGGTGCCGTGCACGCCATGCGCTCAGCCGTCACCATTCATTGAGCGTCCGCTCGCGTGACAAGCTGGCTGAGGCTGGGCCTCAGCCGTCGATGCTCATGACCAGCCTTTGAGCTGCGTCGTATGACAGTGTCAGCAACTGCGCGACATCTTTGATGTCAGCCGGTAGCGCCATCTCGGCATGTGGGTCATCCCAGCCGTGCTGAGTGTGCCGGGCAATTTGAACGCCGAGGATCACAGACCGCACCCTCGGGTCGTTCATTTTGTGGCCGTCGGTGCACTCGATCAGCAACTCTGGCAGATTCCATAGGCGCATGAGTTCATGCCCGAGATCGTCCAGTGTGATGCCCAGTACTTCCCGCTGAACCACCTGTGAGCGCTGGGTGTGATCCGTTTTTAGCCGGTTGGCAATCTCAAGAGCCAGATCAGGTGCGTGGCACCAAAGCAGCATCTCCGCGAAGTCGTGAAGCAGGGCGGCTTCCTGGATGACGACGGCGTCTTGATCTTGTCTGCGCAACGCAAAATTCATGGCGAAGTGCGCAGAGCGCCGTGCCCGGGTGATGACCTTGATGAGGCCGCTCAATGCTTCTGGGCGATCGCGAAGCCAGTCCAGAATGGTGTGGATGTCTTGAAAGGTGTGGAAAAACGGGCTGATGCCTTGCATGACGATGGCGCCCACCAGCGTTTCGGGTGGCTCGACACTCAACCGTGTGCAGTGCTTGGATACGTTTACCAAGACCTTGAGCGTCATCAGTGGGTCATTGCTGAACCCTTCTGCCAAGGTATGCGCATCAACGTTGCCGTTGTTTTCTTCAATTTCCCGGAGTTGGGAAAGCTCCGCCACCGTTCCGGGAAGAACGGGAATCTCAAGCTTGGCCAGCGTTTCAGCCCATGCTCGTAAATTGGGTAATGGGGATTCGATCATGGCGTGAGGCAGCCCCTGTATTGGTAAGGGGGTTATCGACCCATTATGCAGTGCAGGCAAGCCGGGTCTCCCCTCGGCTTGCCAACTTGCTCACGCAGTTTGCCGCGTGGTGTTGCTTTTAGCTACCTAACAGTGCGTGCTTCAGGTCGCTGTCGACGGGGTCATTGCCCAGCCAGATCTTCAGGATCGCAGCGTAGAAGTCGTCACCGGCGATGTCACGACCCTTTTGTGCGCCATCCACCAGCACCCGCATGCCGGCGCCTGGGATCAGGTTCATGTTGATGGTGGTGCCCTTCTTGACGGAGCCGAAGGTCATCATCAGGTTCTTCAGTTCGTCCAGGCGACCTTGGTACTTGGCCAGTTCTGCGTCCGACGCGTTCTTCTTGAAACCCTTGATCATGGCGTCAGCAAAGTCTTCGCCGGTCAGTTCGCGCAGCAGAACGATTTGAACCGATTTGGCGCCAGGTTGAGCAATGGCCGCGGCAGCGTTCTTTTCCTTCTTGGACAGGTACAAGCCGGCTGCATACACGTCGACAATGATCTTGACGCGGACGCCAGCTCCGTTGAGTTGCAGCGGTTGATTGGCTACTTGAGCGGTGTCACCGAACTTGGCGCCTTTGATTTCCAGGGCCATGGCAGGCAGTGCGGCAGCCAGTGCAGTGCTCAGGATCAGAGCGCGGGCGATAGATTTCATGGGTTCTCCGTCATTGATTGGTCAGTCCAAAATGGGCCGAACAAGGCATAAACGCACAGTTTCTCCCCAAGGACGACAAGGACCATAGCGGTAAATTCCCGAGGGTGCGCCTGTTTGCCCTCGATTTGTATCGGGGCGTGGCGCGATTGCAGCAGCTCTGCAACGTTTCTTACAGAGAGATGCAGCAGAATGGCAACCCAACACCGGGGCTACCGCCCAGGGAATTGGAATTCAAGTCATGTCTTTTTTGGTTATCGACATCGGCAACACGCGGTTGAAGTGGGGCTTGTATTCAGCGCCTTCTCGTCAGTCCGAGTTGCTGGCTCATGGGGCCGTTGTCTTGGAAGACATTGACTATCTCTGGCACCTCTACTGGAAGAACCTTCATCATCAACCGAAGGCGATGCTGGGTTGTGTCGTGGCAGGTGAGGCCATCAAGCGGCGAGTTGAGGAGCAACTGGAAGAGGGCTGGGGTGTCAAGCCTAATTGGGTGTCATCCAGTTCAGAGGCCGGGGGCGTTCAAAATGGCTATGAGCACCCACAGCGCTTGGGCGCTGACCGATGGGCGGCCATCATCGGCGCTCGCCAGCGAGCCTTGCTCACCGATCCAGTGACCCCCCCGCCAGTATTGGCAGTAATGGTCGGAACCGCTGTGACCGTTGACGCCATTGATGCCTCGGGTCGTTTTCTGGGGGGCTTGATCCTGCCGGGGTTTGGTTTGATGTACCGCGCCTTGGAGAGTGGGACCGCAGGCTTGAAAGTGCCAACGGGTGAAGTGCACGACTTTCCGACCAACACCAGTGACGCGCTCATGAGTGGAGGGACGGACGCAATCGCCGGTGCCATTGAGCGCAGCCTTCGCAGGCTGCGTGTTCATGCAGGCAAGGAGCCTCTCTTGATCATGTCAGGAGGGGCAGTGTCTCGTTTGTCTCACGTAACCGAATTGCCTGCCACGATCGCAGAGAACCTCATTTTTGAGGGGCTGCTGACCCTGGCAGAAGGGCTCACAGAATAAAGCGGGACAGATCCTCGTTGCGAGCCAGTTCGCTGAGCTTGCGATCCACTTCATCTGCGTCGACCAGGTGAGTTTGGCCACTGAGATTCGGGGCGTTGAATGAGAGTTCGTCCAGCAGTCGCTCCATGACGGTTGCCAGGCGGCGAGCGCCAATGTTTTCAGTGCGCTCGTTTACTTCGCAAGCAATTTGCGCCAAGCGACGAACAGCCTCCGGTGTGAAGTTCAGGTTCACACCTTCTGCAGACAGGAGTGCTTGGTATTGCTTGATCAAACTGGCGCTGGGTTGAGTCAGAATGGCTTCGAAGTCATCCACCGACAGCGATGACAGTTCGACGCGGATGGGGAATCGCCCTTGTAGTTCAGGGATGAGGTCGCTGGGCTTGCTCAGGTGGAACGCGCCAGATGCGATGAACAGGATGTGATCGGTTTTCACCATCCCATACTTGGTGTGGACGGTGGTGCCTTCGACGAGCGGGAGCAAGTCACGTTGAACCCCTTGGCGAGATACCTCCGCCCCTTGCCCCTCTGATCTGCTGGCGACTTTATCAATTTCATCGATGAAGACAATGCCGTTTTGTTCTGCGCGTTCCAGCGCACGAGCACGGATTTCATCTTCATTGACCAGCTTGGTCGCTTCTTCTTCGATCAACTGTGCGCGGGCCTCTGCGATGGTGACTTTGCGAGTCTTTTTCCGCTGTTGCCCCATCTGCGAGAACATGCCACGCAATTGTTCGGCCATGTCTTCCATGCCGGCGGGGCCTAGGATTTCCACTGGAGGCGCTTTGCTGTCCGCCAGTTCGATGTCGATCTCTTTGTCATCCAGTGAGCCCTCCCGCAAACGCTTGCGCATCACTTGACGCGCGGTGCTGTCTGTTGAGGTCGGCGGCGTGACGCCGAAATCGGCGCGAGGCGCGGGGATCAGGACATCCAGAATGCGGTCTTCAGCCGCGTCCTCCGCACGCATGCGTTGAGCCTGAACCTGATGCGCACGTTCTTGTTTGACCGCACTCTCGACCAGATCGCGGATGATGGTGTCGACATCCTTGCCGACGTAACCCACTTCGGTGAACTTGGTTGCCTCCACTTTGATGAAGGGTGCATCCGCCAATTTGGCAAGGCGGCGAGCGATCTCGGTCTTGCCCACACCGGTCGGCCCGATCATGAGGATATTTTTAGGTGTGATCTCGGTTCGCAATGATTGATCAACTTGCTGACGACGCCAACGGTTTCGCAAAGCAATGGCGACGGCGCGCTTGGCGGCGTGTTGGCCAACGATGTGTTGATCCAGCTCGCACACGATATCTTGTGGGGTCATGCTCATGATGCGTCAGCCCAGCGTTTCAATGAGGTGGTTCTGATTGGTGTAGATGCACAGGTCGCCGGCGATTTCAAGCGACTTTTTCACCATGACGGCGGCATCTAGCTCGGTGTTGGTCTGCAGGGCCCGCGCTGCGGCTTGGGCGTAGGCGCCGCCCGACCCAATGGCGATGATGCCGTGTTCGGGTTCCAGCACGTCCCCGTTGCCAGTGATGATCAATGACGTCTCACGATCCGCCACCGCCAGCATGGCTTCGAGCTTGCGGAGTACGCGGTCCGTACGCCAGTCCCGAGTCAGCTCAACAGCTGCGCGGGCGAGATGTCCTTGGTGTTTTTCGAGCTTGGCTTCGAATCGCTCGAACAGCGTGAACGCATCGGCAGTCGCGCCGGCAAAGCCTGCTAGCACCTGATCGCGATACAGCTTGCGAACTTTGCGAGCAGTGGATTTGACAACGATGTGACCGAGGGTCACTTGCCCATCGCCGCCCATGGCAACTTGCCAGCCTTGAGGGGTTTGTCGCCGGATGCTGACGATGGTCGTGCCGTGATAGGGTTCCATGGATGCCAATACAGGGTGAGAAGAGTTCACCACTTGCGGGCATCCGCAGGCTTTTCAAGTCAAACCAGTTGAAGTTTGACTTTGGCGTGCTCGTTGATGCCCATGGCGCCAAAGAACAGCGCGATCAGTCGATGCGGGTTCACGAAAATGACCTGACGCTGCTCGTCACGACGCGCGAGCACCCAGTTGAGCAAGTCACCTGCTGCGATGAAGTCCACGCGCAGCAAATATTGGCAATCGATCT
This sequence comes from Aquabacterium sp., assembly GCF_049317225.1. Lineage (GTDB taxonomy): Bacteria > Pseudomonadota > Gammaproteobacteria > Burkholderiales > Burkholderiaceae_C > Aquabacterium. The sequence goes on from NZ_JBMOIR010000009.1 coordinate 86,802, forward strand.
CAAGACAGATGCTTGCACCCAACTGTGTCTCCAGTTGAGCGAGTGTGTTGCCAATGTCGCCAATCAATTGTCCTGAAAGATTCAGCGCGGCAACCTGAATGAAGCCCACTTCGTTCTGGAACTGTGATTCCACGAAGCTGGTCACCACCTCGGACACAATGGACAGCGAACGCGAGTGCGGATTTACTGCATCGTTGACTTCACGAACCTTGCAGGCGGCAGGTTCCCATGAAGGTGGAGACAGTTCATAGGTGACGCAGTAATCAATCGCCACCTCGTCAAACAACATGGGGTTGTTGATGAGGCGAAGAATGTCCAAGCGGAGCATCCAGTAAGTCGGATCGACGTCGCGGCTACCGGTTGGTGACGTGTCACCCAAAATGGCCATCAGGTGTCCGGTGCCAGTCCAGGCCAACTCCATAGGCTCTTTGGCCCACTGGCGAACTACTTGCCCCAGGTGCGCCGCGCCTTCAGGGGAGACCTGCTGGACATTGCTCCAGTCCATGATCCATGGGCGAGGGCGTTGCAGGATTTCCATCCGCAATTGGGCAACAGCCTCTGCGTCAATCAGTGCTGGTGCAACCCAGCCTTCAACGGCAGGTTGCTCTGGCACCGAAGCAGATGCGTCAGCATAAGGCGCGGGTGATTCCTCTACTGCTTTGGTGCTCTTCTTTGCCAGTTCTTGCGAGGCCGCGAATGCGGCAACCTTTGCGGGCAAGGAGTACCACTGAGGGGCTGACAGCCCGAACTTTTGCGCGAAAGAAACAGCCAGTTGGTCGAACTGCTGAGGCAGATCGAGGGATCGATAGAAGTCAAACAAGACCATCCAGGTTTCCGAATGGTCGTGTCGAGCTGCGCCGGGCTGGATCAGGTCCAGCAGGCAGCGTTCGCATTGATCGAAGTCAGCGTTGGCAAACGCAATGACGGCCTCGTCGAGTTCGGGGTCGTGAACGACTTCCGTGACATGCAGATCAATGTCGTTTTGAAATCCAGTGGGCGCCAGCGGAGATGTGATGGGCGCTGGAGCTGCCGATGTGGCCTGCGTTGTTGAGGTGTGGCCAGACTTCAGGATTTCACCGCTGACTTGCGGTAGTTCGTCCATGTCCAGCGGAGGCAGCTCCACAGGCAGTGTTGCGGCATGGGCATGAATCGGCATGGGCGCAGTTGGCGCATTCGCCAATGCATCCGGCATGGTCGGTGCGGGAGGCAGTGTGGGCGAGACGGGGGGGCGATTGGCGCCGCCGCCCACCATCTGGAGCTCGATTTCATCGATCTTTGCCTTGACGGCAATGTCCGAGCGCGGGCCATTGAGTTGAGGGCGAGAGTCCGGATCCATGTTGGACGGATTGGACATCGCCAGCGCCGCATCTTGGCTCAGGCCTTCACGACGGATTTTGCGCAGCATGTCGAGTTCGCGCTTGCGCACGAAGTCGTTTCGGCGCTTGCGTTCGATCATCGCCTTGATTTCGGTCTTGGCGTACTCGCTCTCGGCCGCATCTTGAGGCGGGTTGTCGAGCGCTGCCCAGTCCGTGGTCGGATTGGTGACAAAACGAGCCACCTTCCGGAAAAAGCTACCGGTTTCCTTGCTCATGATGACTGGGCTCGTTGACAACAAATCACGGACTGCCTGCTCCTGTCGAGGATCAATCCCCGAACATTTTTTGCTTCAACTCGCGACGTTGCTGGGCTTCCAGCGACAGCGTGGCCGTTGGGCGAGCCATCAGTCGACCCAGGCCGATGGGTTCTCCGGTTTCATCGCAGAAGCCATAGTCGCCAGCATCAATGCGAACCAGCGCCTGGGAGATCTTCTTCAGCAGCTTGCGCTCGCGGTCGCGGGTGCGCAACTCCAGCGCGTGCTCTTCTTCGATCGTGGCGCGATCGGCGGGATCGGGCACGATGGTGGTGTCTTCGCGGAGGTGTTCCGTGGTTTCGCCGGCGTTGGACAGCAAGTCTTCCTTTTGCGCTTCCAGTCGGGCGCGGAAGAAGTCGAGTTGCTTGTCGTTCATGTACTCTGCCTCAGGCATGGCCAGCAGTTCGGCCTCAGTGAGGTCTCGCCCGGCTTTGTGTTTCCAGGCGTTGGCGAGTTTGGTGTCAACCTTGGTGGCGGGAGTGGGCATGTTGTCTGAGTTACTGATGTGTGACGACGAGCGTCCGGTAGCCACGGATTTGGCTGATACGACTGCTTCGGCAAAAAATGCTTTGGCTTAAGAATGTACGGGATTGTGAAATCCCGCGGTTCTCGTCTTTGGGGGACGTCGCAGCCCCCGTTCGACGTGTGGATTAGCCTGACAGAAGCGCGCGGATTGTAGCCATGCTTGCTGTCAGTTTTCATCTGGGAATCCCTGAGTTGCCGCAGAAACGTCAGGCCAGGCACTGATCCAGCCCGGCTTTGAACAAATCCTGAGGCAGATCAATCCCGATGAACACCATTTTGCTGATTTTTGTCTCGCCTGACGTCCATTTTGGGCCAACGTCGCTTCCCATCAATTGATGCACGCCTTGGAAAACCACTTTGCGGTCCATGCCGGCGACATGCAGCACGCCTTTGTAGCGCAGCATGCGAGGGCCATAAATCTGCACCATGGAGCCCAGGAAATCCTCCAGCTTGGTGGCGCTGAAGGGCTTGCTGGATTTGTAGACGAATGACTTCACATCATCATCGTGGGCGTGGTGATGTGGATGGTTGCACGCTTCTCCCTCAGCATGGTCGTGGCCGCAATCGTGGCCGTGCTTGTGATCATGCTTGTGTCCGTGATGGTGACCATCATCGGTCAGGAAGTCTGGATCGATGTCCAGTTTGGCGTTGAGGTTGAAGCCCTTGAGGTCAAACACCTCAGCAATGGGCACTTCACCAAAATGCACACGCTTTTGCGGCGCACGAGGATTCATGTGCTTGATGCGATGTGCCAGATGGTTGGCATCGTCCTCGCTGACCAGATCGGTTTTGCTGATGAAAATCTGGTCCGCAAAACCGACCTGACGGCGTGCTTCCTGACGTTGATCCAGTTGCTGGTTGCCATGCTTGGCATCGACCAGCGTGATGATCGAGTCGAGCAAATAAAGCTCGGCGATTTCGTCATCCATGAAGAAAGTCTGGGCAACAGGGCCTGGATCCGCGACACCGGTGGTTTCGATCACGACACGTTCGAAATTCAGGGCGCCGGCCTTCTTCTGCTTGGCCAAGTCGGCCAGTGTTTCGCGCAGGTCTTCGCGGATGGTGCAGCAGACACAACCATTGCTCATCTGGACGATGTGCTCTTCTGTGTCGGCAACCAGAATGTCGTTATCGATGTTTTCTTCACCGAATTCATTTTCAATCACGGCAATACGCTGTCCGTGCGCTTCGGTGAGAACACGTTTGAGCAGGGTCGTTTTGCCGCTGCCGAGAAAACCGGTGAGGATGGTGACAGGAATCAGGCTCATCTTTGCAGTGTAGTGCGGTAAGTGCTGCGTGCCACAGGAGCGTGACGGATTTGTCGCAGGCATGCGTTATTCTTGCGTCATTCCAACCAAGACACCCATGCCGTGTCCGATACCCCTCCTAGTCGACCGCCTAAGGGCGATAAAAACAATTCCGTCTCGCGGTTGCCGCGCGACAAAGATCAACGCAGTTTGTTTGTAAGGCTGGTCGAGTTTCTGTCGCCTGGTCCGGACTCGACAGCAGAGCTGATCGAAACATTGGCTGACGCCGAGCACCGTGAGCTGATCGAGCCCGAGTCGCGGGTCATGCTGGAAGGTGTGATTCGGATGGCCGACATGACTGCAGGCGACGTCATGGTGGCCGTGCGGCGCATGGACTTGCTCGACATTGACGCGCCATACGACGAGATTCTGGGGCAGGTTATCGACACCGGTCACTCCCGTTTTCCTGTTTTTGAGGGGTCGCGGGACAACATCATTGGCATCTTGCTTGCCAAGGACTTGTTGAAGCTTCAGCGTGCCCCCGAGTTGAACGTGCGCACCTTGTTGCGACCTCCCGAGTTCGTGCCCGAATCAAAGGGGCTGAACGAGTTGTTGCGTGAGTTCCGCTCCAATCGCAGTCACTTGGCGGTGGTCATTGACGAGTTTGGCAAGACGGCCGGTCTGATCACCATCGAGGATGTCCTGGAAGAGATCGTGGGCGAGATCGAAGACGAGTTCGATGAAGAGGACCGACAGTCGAGCATCTTCACCTTGGCCGATGGCAGTCAGCGGGTGGCTGGTGATGCCCCGATCGAAGAGGTGAACCAAACTTTTGGTACCCAACTACCCGAAGAAGACTTCGACACGATTGGCGGGTTGGTGTCGCACGAGTTGGGGCATGTGCCGCGACGTGGTGAGCAGGTTGATTTGGGTGGTTTGCGTTTGGTCGTGATGCTGGCTCGTGGTGGTTCGGTGCGTTGGTTCAAGGCGACGCGTCTGACTGAAGCATCGGATACGGCTGAATCTTGATGTTGCGTGTTCTGTCCGTTCGTATGGCTGCGTTGCTCGCGGTTGCCGGTGGCGGGCTTCATGCCTTATCGCTGTCTCCTTGGTGGGCTGCGCTTGCGCCGTGGATGCCTGCGGTGGGCCAGTCTGTTGCTTTGGTGGGGCTGCTGCGCCTTTTGGCTGGCGCGGCGCGGCCAGGTCAGGCTGCGCTTGTAGCTTGGCTTTATGGGGCTGCCTGGCTGGTTGGGGCGACAGGCTGGATGTACGTCAGCCTGCATCGTTACGGTGGGCTGCCGGCTTGGGTGGCTGGCGGGGCGGTTGTACTGCTTTGCCTTGCTTTGGCCGGCTATATGGCGGCGCTGGGCTGGCTATGGTTGAGGCTAAGGCTTGGCTCTTGGTGGTGCGATGCCATCCTTTTTGCAGCACTGTGGTTGCTTTGTGAGTTGGCGCGTGCGCTCATCCTCACCGGGTTTCCGTGGGGTGCAAGTGGCTACGTGCTGCTGGACACCCCCTTGATGGCATTGATACCGTGGGTCGGTGTTTACGGTGTGGGTGCGATTTGGGCGCTGTTGGTGGCCTTGCCGGTGTTCGCAACCTTGAGCGCGCGGACCGTAACCAAATGGGTGACGCTGTGTTGCGTGGTGATGATCGTGGGTGGCCTGCAGTCTGCAGGTAGCGGGCACTTTACCCGACCTCATCGGTCGCCGTTGACCGTGTCGCTGCTGCAAAGCAATGTTCCGCAGGACGAAAAGTTCGTGATGGAGCGGCAGGTGGGCATGTTGCTTTGGCATGCTCAGACCTTGCTGTCTGCGCCGGGGCAGTTGGTCGTGGCGCCTGAAACGGCCATCCCCTTGCTGCCGAGTCAGTTGCCGGAGGGCTATTGGAGTCAGTTGTCGGCAGGCTTCAATGCGCCGGGGCGGCATGCGCTGATTGGTGTGCCTCTGGGGGATTTTCGGCAGGGTTACACCAATTCGGTGGTCGGTTTGTCTGCGGCGGCAGGTCGGTTGGCCGACGGTCAGTATCGTTACGACAAGTACCACCTTGTGCCGTTTGGTGAGTTCATCCCGGATGGATTCCATTGGTTTGTTCGCATGATGAACATGCCTCTAGGGGATTTTTCACGCGGACACTTGGGTGCGTCGTCCTTCTCGGTAGACGGGCAGCGTGTTGCCCCGACCATATGCTACGAAGATTTGTTCGGCGAGGAAATTGCTCGTCGTTTTCTTCAGGCGGATGTTGCGCCGACCATGCTCGCCAATGTGAGCAATCTGGCGTGGTTTGGTGAGTCGGTGGCAATTCACCAGCACCTGCAGATCGCCCGGATGCGCTCCCTCGAGTTTCAGGTACCCACCATTCGAGCGACCAACACGGGCGCGACGGTGGTCATTGATCACGCGGGGGCCGTGTTGGCCAATTTGACTCCCAACACACGTGGCGTACTGACCGCTACGGTGCAAGGCATGGCCGGCGTCACGCCCTTTGCGTGGTGGGCCGCCCGTTTCGGGTTGTGGCCTTTGGTCGCAATCAGTGTGTCGTTCTTGGTGTGGGCCATGTGGATGCAACGACGTGCCGTGAGCAATGGCTCATCCATTTAATAGAATCGAGCTTTTGTATGCCCGTTTTCGCATGCGGGCAGGCAATTGCACATCAATGACTTATCGGCGCCAGCGGCCAGATGCCGGATGGCGCCTTTCAAAGGCAAGACCATGCTGACTTTCCAGCAACTGATTCTGCGTCTTCAAAGCTACTGGGATGCCCAGGGCTGCGCGCTGCTGCAACCCTATGACATGGAAGTCGGGGCCGGTACCAGTCACACCGCTACGTTTCTGCGTGCCTTGGGCCCTGAGCCCTGGAAGGCTGCTTATGTTCAGCCGAGCCGCCGCCCCAAGGATGGTCGCTACGGCGAGAACCCCAACCGCCTGCAGCATTACTACCAATACCAAGTGGTGCTGAAGCCCGCGCCTGCCAACATCCTGGAGCTTTATCTGGGGTCGCTGGAGGCTTTGGGTTTTGACCTGAAAAAGAACGACATCCGTTTCGTGGAAGACGACTGGGAAAACCCAACCCTGGGCGCTTGGGGCTTGGGCTGGGAAGTCTGGCTGAACGGGATGGAGGTGACTCAGTTCACCTACTTCCAGCAAGTGGGCGGCATCGACTGCAAGCCCATCACCGGCGAAATCACCTATGGTCTGGAGCGTTTGGCCATGTACCTCCAGGGCGTGGAGAGCGTGTACGACTTGGTCTACGCGCCGGGCGTGAAGTACGGTGATGTGTTCCACCAGAACGAAGTGGAACAGTCGACGTACAACTTTGAGCACAGCAACGTGGAATTCCTGCTGGGTGCTTTCACCAACTACGAAACCCAGGCCAAGTACCTGATGGAGCAGCAGTTGGCCTTGCCGGCTTACGAGCAAGTTCTCAAGGCGGCGCATACCTTCAACCTGCTGGATGCGCGCGGCGCGATTTCCGTGACCGAGCGGGCGGCCTACATCGGTCGCATCCGCAATCTGGCGCGCAGTGTGGCGGCCAGCTATCTGGACAGCCGCGCCCGTCTGGGCTTCCCCATGGCCCCGAAGGCCTGGGCTGACGAAGTGATCGAACAACTGAATAACAAGAAGGTGGCCTGATCATGAGCACCGCGAATCTCCTCGTCGAACTGTTTGTGGAAGAGTTGCCCCCCAAGGCACTCAAGAAGCTGGGTGAGTCGTTTGCCAATGTGTTAGCCGACAGCCTGAAGGTACAAGGTCTGGCGCCTGCTGCTGCCGTGGTGACGCCCTTTGCATCACCGCGTCGCTTGGCTGTGCATGTCACCGATGTGGCCGCGAAAGCGGAAGATCAAGCCGTTCAGCAAAAGCTGATGCCGGTATCGGTGGCCCTTGATACCCAAGGTAACGCCACCCCTGCGCTGGTCAAGAAGCTGGCCTCTATGGGGTTGGATGCAACCGTGGTGCCGCAATTGAAGCGCCAGCCTGACGGCAAGGCTGAGGCCTTGTTCCTCGACAGCATCAAGGCCGGCGCCACCCTGTCGGAAGGGCTGCAAAAGGCGTTGGATGAGGCGCTCGGCAAGCTGCCCATCCCCAAGGTCATGACTTACCAGTTGGAGCAAGGTGAGGACGCTGATTTCCAGCCGGGTTGGACCAGTGTGAATTTCGTGCGTCCGGCCCACGGCCTGGTCGCGCTGCATGGCCTGCAGGAAGTGCCTGTGGCCACCTTGGGCTTGAAGTCGGGGCGTAGCACGCAGGGTCACCGTTTCGAGGCGCGAGTCAACCCGGTGATCATCACCACGGCGGATACCTATGCAGATCAACTGCGCCACGAGGGTGCCGTGATCGCGAGTTTTGCCGAGCGTCGTGCCGAGATCGTGCGCCAGTTGGCCCAGGCCGCTCAGAAGGCTGGCACAGGTCTCAAGCCCATTGAAGACGACGCCTTGCTCGATGAGGTCACCGCCTTGGTGGAACGCCCGAACGTGCTGATTGGTCGTTTCGAGGAGGCCTTCCTGGAAGTGCCTCAGGAGTGCCTGATTCTGACGATGAAGGCCAACCAGAAGTATTTCCCCTTGCTGGATGCCTCGGACAAACTGACCAACCAGTTCCTGATCGTCAGCAACATTAGCCCCGAAGACCCCAGTGCGGTCATCGGTGGCAATGAGCGTGTGGTGCGTCCGCGCCTGGCAGATGCCAAGTTCTTCTTCGACCAAGATCGCAAGAAGACACTGGAGTCCCGTGTCGCCGGGTTGGCCAAGGTGGTATACCACGGCAAGCTGGGCACGCAAGGTGAGCGCGCTGAGCGTGTGCGGGCCATTGCCCACGCTGTCGTCAATCAACTGAGTCTCGGGACCGTGCCATACACCGTCGATGTCAGGGATCACTTCGCCGTGCTCGACAGCAAGGCGCAGCAGGCCGCTCGCTTGGCCAAAACGGACTTGCTGACCGACATGGTTGGTGAGTTCCCTGAGTTGCAAGGCATCATGGGCGGTTACTACGCTCGCCACGAAGGCTTGCGTGACGGGGTTGCCATCGCCATTGAGGATCACTACAAGCCGCGCTTTGCGGGCGACAGTCTGCCTCGTAACCACACGGGTGAGGTCGTGGCGCTGGCCGACAAGCTGGAAACACTGATTGGTTTGTTCGGCATCGGTCAGCTGCCGACCGGGGACAAGGATCCGTTCGCGCTGCGTCGTCATGCCCTGGGTGTGATCCGCATCCTGGTTGAGAAGAACCTGCCGCTGTCGCTGCCTGCCCTGATTGGCGCGGCCGTGCCGGCCTTTGGTGAGCTGATCACCAACCCGACCGAGCCACTGCTGGTGTTCTTCTCGGACCGCTTGGCTGTTTCGCTGCGTGAGCAAGGCTATAGCGCTCAGGAGGTCGATGCCGTGCTGGCTCTGCAGCCCGAGCGTCTGGGTGAGGTTCCGCGTCGCCTGGCCGCTGTGCGCGCCTTTGCAGCGCTGCCTGAAGCCGCAGCGCTGGCTGCCGCCAACAAGCGCGTGGGCAACATCCTCAAGAAGGCGGATACCGCTGTGGAGGCCAAGGTCGATGCGGCCTTGCTGAAGGAAGTCGCTGAAGCCGCGTTGTATTCGTCGCTGCAAGAGGTGGCGCCCAAGGCTCAGGCGGCGTTCGAGCAGGGTGACTACACCGCGTCCTTGCAGGCCTTGGCGGCACTGCGCGGGCCGGTCGATGCCTTCTTTGACAGCGTGATGGTGAACGCGGATGATGCGGCCTTGAAGGCAAACCGTCTGGGCTTGCTGGCGAGCCTGCATCAGGCGATGAATCAGGTCGCCGACCTGTCCAGACTGGCGGCCTGATCTTGTCGGTACGACCCCACCACCCCGGAGAGGGTATGAAGCTCGTCATCCTCGACCGCGACGGTACGATCAACCATGAGCGCGAGGACTACATCAAGTCCAGCGACGAGTGGGTGCCTTTGCCCGGGGCGCTGGAAGCCATTGCCCGCCTCAACCATGCTGGCTGGCATGTGGTGGTGGCCACCAACCAGTCCGGGATTGGGCGAGGCTTGTTTGACATGGTGGCGCTCAACGCCATGCATGCCAAGATGAACCAGCTGCTGTCCCGGGTCGGTGGGCGAGTGGAGGCTGTATTTTTCTGCCCCCACACGCCAGAGGATCACTGCACCTGTCGCAAGCCTGCACCGGGCTTGTTCCAGATGATCGGTCAGCGTTTCGGTTGCTCGCTCGAGGGCGTGCCGATGGTTGGCGACTTGCCGCGTGATGTGCTGGCGGCGCAATCGGTTGGCTGTGAGCCCCACCTGGTGCGTACCGGGCAAGCAGCATCCATGACCGATGCAGAGTTGCTTGATCTGCGGCAGCGCGTCCCCGATCTGACGATTCACCCTGATCTGTCGTCCTTTGCTGACTTCGTGATCCTGAGGGACCGTCACGCCCATGGCGAAGATTCACCTGTGGCCACCCACATGGGAGAGCTCACTTGAGCGAAACGTCGCCTGTTCAGTTAGGGCTATGGGCTCAAGGCGGTGACGAGGAGCGAGCTTCTGGAGCACCGGCCGGACAGGCACTTTTCAGACACCCTCGTGCTGAGCGCGAAATCCAGTTCGGCAAGGCGCTGGTGGGTTATGCGGTTGAGCGGGCCAGGCGCCGCAGCATCGGCATGGTGGTCGGCGTCGAAGGGCTGACGGTTCGCGCACCCCGTTGGGTGTCATGGTCTGATATTGAAACTGCATTGCGCGCTAAAGAGCGATGGATTTGCGCCAAGCTGCACGAGCAGCGTGAGCGGGCGCATCGTCAGCAGGCGGCAAGAATCACTTGGCAGCATGGCGCGAGGGTGCCATTCATGGGGGGCTTGGTCGAGGTCTCAATGGTGCCTGCATCGAGTGCCGGTGTGGATGACGCGTGCGCGATGGCCCTGAGTATGGCGCCGGTTGCGGATGCGGGATTGATGGCCATGCCGCAGCAGCAGATTGGTGTCTTGACGGACGTTTCTGCCGAGGCTGTTCGTCACCAGGTCCATGTTTGGCTGAAGAACGAGGCGAAGCGCTATTTCGCGCTCCGTGTGCAGTACTTTGCCGAGTTACTTCACGTCGATGTCAAGCAAGTCAGTCTGTCGTCAGCCAAGACACGATGGGGTAGTGCCAGTGTTGACGGCTCCATCCGGCTTCACTGGCGCTTGATTCATTTTGGGCAGGATGTGATTGACTACGTGGTGGTGCACGAACTGGCGCACCTCCATGAAATGAACCATAGCCCGCGCTTCTGGGATGTGGTTCGCTCCGTGATGCCGGACTATGAAGGTCCCCGGGGGCAATTGCGCCGCGCAGTGTTGCCCGAATGATCTGAGCCGAATTCGATCAGGTCCGCTCAAATCGCCACACGCCGTCGGCATCTAGCCATCGGCGCAATGCGCCTCGATGCCACAGGTAGTTAAGGTGCGCGATGGCCTCGCCCATTGCGAACGTGGTCTGGTGCAAGTCGAGTTCGCGCTTGAACAGCACGGGCAACATGTCGGCAGCGGTGGCCGGGCCGTTTGCGCAGGCCGACAGCACGTCATCCAGTCGTGCCCGGTGGTGGGCATGCAAGGCCTCAATCCGCGCATGCACGCCTTTGAACGGCAATCCATGCGATGGCAGTGCCAGTGTGTCTGATGGCAGGTCACGCATCCTGTCCAGTGAGTCGAGGAACAGGCCCAAGGCATCGGCTTCCGGCTCCATGTCGACCACGCTCACATTCGTTGAGATGCTGGGGAGCAGCATGTCGCCCGAAATCAGGACGCCATCTCGTTCGCAGTACAAGGCAATGTGCTCAGGGCTGTGTCCATAACCTGCGATGCAGCGCCACTTGCGGTGACCGATGTGGATGAGTTGACTGTCCATCATCCGTCTGAACGTTGTGGGGACGCTGGGCACCATGGATGCGTAGTAACTGCCCCGTTCCCGGATTTTTTCAACCCCGTCGGCATGTTGCATGCCATGGCTGAAAAAGTAGGCTGCCGCACGCTCGCCACCATAGCCGGTGGTTTCTTTGGATGCCACCATGGCGGCCAGGTGGTCTGTCGCACTCATCCACAGGCGTGCGGGTACATGGCTGCTGAACTGCTGAATCAGCCAATCGGCATTGCCCACATGGTCTGGGTGCATGTGGGTAGACAGAACGCGGTGCAAAGGGCGGCCACTCAGCGGGCCTTGCCACAGGGATTCCCAAGCATCCTGAACGGTTGGTGTGGCAACACCTGTGTCCACGATCGACCACACCTGTTGGTTGCGTTCATCTTGATCGTCCAGCGCCCACAGGTTGATGTGGTTTAGCGCGAAGGGGAGGGGCATGCGAATCCAGTGCAGGCCCGGCATCAAGGTTTGGACTTGACCTGTGGGCGGCTTGGCATCGCCCCATGGGTAGGTCAGTGGGACGTGGCTGGTCGACTGGGTACTGCGATCTGGCATGTGACACGGATTTGAACGATTGCCGTGCATTGTGCCGCGTCAAGGGATGTTGTGTCGGATATCAGCCTGAGGGCGGGGGCATTTGCTCGAACTTGAGTGAGGGCTGTCTACACTCTCGGTATGAAACTGCATCAACTCTTTGACAAGAACCGGGCTTGGGCTCGAGATATCGAGCGTCGTACCCCGGGCTTCTTTTCCAGGCTGCAGCAGCAACAGTCGCCCGAATACCTGTGGATTGGTTGTAGCGACAGTCGGGTGCCTGCCAATGAAATTTGCGGGCTTTTGCCGGGTGAGTTGTTTGTGCATCGCAACGTGGCCAACGTGGTGGTGCACTCTGACCTGAACTGCCTGTCGGTGATGGAATACGCCATCGACATGCTCAAGGTCAAGCACATCATGGTGGTGGGGCACTATGGTTGTGGTGGTGTGCGAGCGGCCATGGATGACCTCAAGATCGGCATCGTGGACAACTGGATTCGTCATGTCAAAGACGTTCGTAATCAGCACCTCGACTGGCTGATGGCCTTGCCTGAAGGGCAGCGTCGATACGATGCCCTGTGCGAACTCAATGTGTTGCAGCAGAGCTTCAATGTGTGCCAGACCACCATGGTCAATGAGGCTTGGGCGCGTGGACAGCAGGTCGTTGTTCACGGCTGGGTATACGGCTTGCATAATGGGCTGATCAATGACCTCAGCATGACGGTGTCAAGCCCGGAAGACGTGGCGCCAGTGTTTGCAGAGGCTTTGGCTCGCTTGCGCGAACGCTACGCGGACATGGTCTGATTACCTCAGCAGGACTTCACGATGTTTCCCCAACAGCTCACCGACTCACGCGTCTTTGAAATTGCCAAGGCGTTGCTGGACGGCTTCGATCGCCACTACAAGATCTTCAGCGAAACCAGCGCACAGTCCAAAAAGCGGTTTGAGGAGGCCGACTGGCACAGTCAGCAAACCGCTCAGCGTGTGCGGATCGAGTTCTATGACTTGCGCGTGGATGAGGCGGTCGAGCGCCTGGAGCAGGAATATGGTGCCAGCACCTTGCCGATGGCCGTGTGGCACCAGATCAAGCTGTTCTACATCGGTCTGCTGACGGGGCACCGGCAGCCAGAGCTGGCCGAAACCTTCTTCAATTCGGTCACGATCAAGATCCTGCACCGCAAGTACTACCGCAACGACTTCATCTTCGTGCGGCCTGCGGTGTCCACCGAATACATCGACGACGACGATGGTGTGGCAGGCGGTACCTTCCGTGCCTACTACCCCACGCGTGAGAACCTGCAGGAGATGCTCAAGACCATCGTCGAAAGCTACGAACTGAATGTTCCATTTGACGATCTGGATCGTGACATCAGCTTTGTCTACGAGGCCTTGATCGAGCAAATTGGCAACGTGCGTCTGCGGACAAATTTCCAGATTCAGGTGCTGAATTCGTTGTTCTATCGGAACAAGGGCGCGTACATCGTTGGCAAGGTGATCAATGGTTTCCGCAGCTTGCCGTTTGCCATACCCATCCTGCACAACTCCAAGAGCCGTCTGTACATTGATGCGGCCTTGTTTGGGGAAGATGACCTGCTCGCGCTGTTCAGCTTTGCTCGCGCGTACTTCATGGTCTACATGCCGGTGCCATCCGCTTACGTGCAGTTCTTGCGCACGTTGATGCCTCGCAAACCACGTGGGGAGCTCTACAGCGCCATCGGTTTGCAAAAGCACGGCAAGAACCTGTTCTATCGCGACTTCCTGTTTCACCTGAAGCACTCAAGCGACAAGTTCCGCATTGCCCCGGGCATCAAGGGCATGGTCATGCTGGTGTTTGACCTGCCGTCCTACCCCTTTGTGTTCAAGGTCATCAAGGACTACTTCCCGCCGCAGAAGGAGACCACCCGCGAAGGCATCATGGGCAAGTACCAGCTCGTGAAGCAGCACGATCGCGTGGGGCGCATGGCGGACTCGCTGGAGTTCACCAACGTGGCGTTTCCGCGCCATCGCTTTGACGATGAGCTGATCGAAGAGCTGAAGAAGTTCGCGCCCAGCGTGATGGAAGAGGATGAGGACGGCCAAGTGCTCGTCATCAAGCATCTCTACATCGAGCGCCGCATGATCCCGCTGAACATCTATATCCAGGAGGCCACAGGCGAGGCACTGGAGCACGCGGTCATTGAGTATGGCAATGCGCTGAAAGACTTGGTGGCAGCCAACATCTTCCCGGGGGACATGCTGTGGAAGAACTTTGGCGTGACCCGCAACGGCAAGGTGGTGTTCTACGACTACGATGAAATCGAGTACGTGACTGACTGCAACTTCCGCAAGGTGCCTGCGCCGCGCAATGAGGAAGACGAGATGTCAGGTGAAATCTGGTACTCGGTTGGGCCGCACGATGTGTTCCCAGAAACCTTCGGGCCGTTCTTGCTGGGCGATCCGCGCGTGCGTGCGATTTTCATGAAGCACCATGCCGATTTGCTGGAGCCCGAGTTCTGGCAGCAGCATAAGGAACGCATCAAGCAAGGCTATGTGCATGACGTCTTCCCCTATGACAGGGGGCGTCGTTTCATTCACAAGATTCAGGCTGAGGCCATGGCAGTCCACGAGCCTTCGGATGACGATGCGCCAGTGGAAGAGCCTGTCGACATCCCTCATCCTCCCACTGGCGTACACGATCAAGGCACGCTCAGTGGCTTCAGCGCTGGTGGCACCACCAGCGCCGATTGAAGCGCCTTACCAGAAGCGCCACCAGGCCTTTTTCTTGGTCTGGCTGGTTGCTTCGGCCGAGTTCTCGCTCAGGTATGTGCTGCTGGGAAAGCTTTGCTTGAGCACGCGCAAGGCGTCGTCACGAAGCGGTGTCATGCCAAGCTGGTCGTAAGCCTGAGACATGATGTACAGCGCTTCTTCAATGGCTGGGGACTGTGGGTAGTCCTTGACGGCCTGTTGTGCGCGGTTGGCTGCGGCGAGGTTGGCGCCACGACGCAGGTAGTAGCGCGCCACGTGCACTTCGCCGGCGGCCAGCGAGTTCACGATGTGGTTCATGCGCAGGCGCGCGTCGGTCGCGTACTTGGATTGCGGGAAACGGTCCGTCAGTTGCTTGAAGGACTCGTACGCGTCCTTCGAGGCCTGCTGGTCACGTTCTGCAATGTCCTGGCTGGCCAAGCGACCGAACAACCCCAAATCGTCATTGAAGTTGATCAGACCTTGCAGGTAGTAGGCGTAATCCAGCGCGGGGCTGGTGGGGTGCAGACGGATGAACCGCTCCAGCTTGGCTAAAGCCTGAGCCTTCTCGCCTGTCTTGTAATAAGCGTAGGCCAAGTCCAGTTGAGCTTGCTGAGCCAACAGCGTGCCAGACCCTCGGGCTTCGACCTTTTCCAGCTTCTTGATGGCGGTCTCGTAGTTGCCGTCAGCTTGGTCGTCTTTGGCGTCTGCGTACAATTTGTCCGGGCTGATATTGGCAAACTCGTCTTGCGGTGCAGAGCCGCAGGCAACCAGGGCCGCACTCATTGCTAAAGCCAGCATGCCGGCGCGGCTGCCGCGCAGGTTGCCCCAAGTGGTGTTTGTCAGCAGTTTCACGTTGAATTTCTCGCGGATCCGGTCCGCATAAATTAGTCGCCACAGAGCGCCAGAATGCGCAGAGTATAGAAGGCCTGTGCACCTCTTTTTCACCTTCCAGCAGATTCCCTCATGGCTCGTCGTTCTCCATCCAAGGCTGCGGCCGCTTCCACCGCTGCGCAATCCCCTGAATTGCCCGTGAGTGAGTTGGCCGCCAGCCCTTCATTGACAGACGAAGCAGAGGATTGGGAGGAGCAGGGGGATGAATCGCCCGCCGCCCAAGACGCAACAGAGTCATTGACTGTCGAGGCTTCCGAGCACGGCATGCGCCTGGACGCCTTTATCGCGTCGCGAATTTCGGCGTATTCGCGCAGTCACCTCAAGAGTTTGATTGAAGAGGGTTGTGTGACTGTGGTCGGCTCGGTGCAGTCTTCGCCATCTCGCAAAGTCGTGGCTGGGCAGCTTGTGGCCGTGAAGATTCGCCCCACGGCGCAAAGCATGGCCTTTGTGGCAGAGCCGATGGACTTGTCCATCGTTTACGAAGACGCTGACTTGCTGGTGGTGAACAAGCCAGCTGGTTTGGTGGTTCACCCAGCCGCGGGGAATTGGACAGGCACCTTGATGAACGGATTGTTGGCCCATCACCATGGGGCAGCGAGCCTGCCGCGTGCCGGTATCGTGCATCGACTGGACAAAGACACCAGCGGTTTGATGGTCGTGGGCAAGACGCTGGAGGCTGTGACCTCGCTGAGTCGCGCCATTGCCGCCAGAGAGGTGAGTCGCCAGTATCTGGCGTTGGTTCACGGCGAGGTACCTGAACTGTTCAGCGTGAATTCGTCCATTGGGCGGGATCCGGTGACACGCGTCAAAATGGCCGTGGTGCCCTCTGGTAAGCCGGCGAAAACCGATGTCAAGCGCTTGTTGGTGGGAGAGTGGTCGCTTGAGCAAAAAGCAAAATCGACCTCGCAGTTTCCACCCAGATTGTTCAGCGGGGTGCTTTGCACCCTGCATACCGGGCGCACCCATCAGATTCGGGTGCACCTGAGCAGCCGAAAGCACCCTCTGGTCGCAGATACCATGTATGGAGGGGGCGAGGCGTTGGGCATGACCCGTCAGGCCCTGCATGCGGCGCGGTTGGCTTTTGTGCACCCCAGAACAGGTGAGGCCTTGCGTTTTGAGGCTGCGCTGCCTGACGACATGGCGTGCGCTTGGGCAGAATTGGAAAAGAGCGTGACAGATCCTTCTTCTGGTGCATAATGAGCGCCAAACCAAAGATCGGTGCGATCGGTTTGGGCTGGCTAGGCCGCCCTTGATGTGTCCTCGCTCCATAGAGAGCGCCGACATTGCCTCGCTGACGAGGTTCCTGTTCTGACTTGATGCCCCGTTTTCCCCTATCCGGTGGATGCGACGAAAGCGGGTTGTTTGCCGGGTTTGATCGTCGGCAGTCGATTCGGGCCGCTATTTCATAGCAGCTCACTCACGATTGAAGAGATGGAAGTCCTCAATCCTCAGGATGCCTTGCGCATTCTTGAAGCAGCTCTGCTTTGCGCGCAGCAACCGCTGACCGTGCGGGATATGCGTCAATTGTTTGGCGATGCCATGTCGGCGGATTCCGTGCGTCAAATGCTGGGTCAATTGACTGAGCAATGGGATGGCCGTGGTGTCGAATTGCGTGAGACCGCGTCAGGCTGGCGTTTTCAGACGCGGCCTGATGTCCAGATGCATCTGGATCGATTGCACCCCGAGAAGCCCCCCAAGTACTCTCGGGCGACGCTGGAGACTTTGGCGATCATTGCCTACAAGCAGCCTGTGACCCGAGGGGACATCGAAGACATTCGGGGCGTGACCGTGAGCTCGAACATCATCAAGCAGCTTGAAGACCGCGGCTGGGTGGAGGTGATCGGGCACCGTGACGCGCCCGGGCGTCCTGCCTTGTTTGCGACCACGAGGCATTTTCTGGATGACTTGGGCCTGGCCTCGCTGTCGCAGTTGCCGACGCTGGATGGATTGCCTGTCAGCCAAGGCTTGTTGCCGGGGCTGGATGAATTGGTTGGTGGATCATCAGAATCTGGTGAGCTGTCCGACGTGACTGCAGATGCGTCTGCCGAGTTGTTGCCGCAAGCAACTGAAGACAATGCCGCTGCGTCCGAGGACGGGGTGGATCTTTCAACTGAATCATTGCTGCCAGGTGCGACGTTTGTTGCATCCGATGAAGAGGGCAGCGACTCTACTTTCTCTGCCCCATGACCACCGATAACGTGCCAATGCAAGAACCCCAAGACCCGTCCTTGGTCACCGAAGAGGTGGTCAAGCCTAAGCGCACCCGTCGCACCAAGGCCGCTGCCGATGTGGTGGCGGATGTTTCGGCAACGCCTGTCGCGGATGCGTCCCCTGATGCAGCGGAAGCTGCGCCTGCGGCCAAGCGTGCGCCCCGTCGCCGCAAGGTGGTTGAGGCGGCAGAAGGGGCTGAAGCCCCCGCAGTCGAGGCGTCTGGGTCCGCGGAAGTGCCAGTAAAGCCAAAGCGCGCGTCTCGCAAGAAGGTCTTCGCCGAGGAGGTCGGTGCGACGGAGTCGGTGCCTGTTGTTGAAGTGGCTGCGCGTGAGGATGCCGGACACGGTGTGCTTGAGTTGGCTTCTGTTGGTGGGGCCAATTCGTCTGACGGTGGTGCGGTAGAGCCGGCTGCTGGTGATGACGGTCAGCCGGGCGAGCGCCGTGATCGTGGTCGCCGTGACCGTCGTGGTCGCAGTGAGCGTGGACAACGTGGCGAACGTCGTCAGGACGACGTCGCCGTGGAGGGGGATGAAGCCTCCGCCGAAGCCCGTCCTTCGCGTCGCGTGGCCATGGCGGCCGAGCAAACCAACGAGGTGTTTGAAGAACTGGTCTCCGGTGAGTTCGACACCCAGCGTGCCGAAGAGGCCGAAGAATCCGCCACGGAAGACGGTGCCCCGTATAAGCGTGTGCTGTTGCCCGAGCCTGATGCGCCCAAGCTGCAAAAGGTGCTGGCTCAGGCAGGTGTCGGCTCGCGTCGTGACATCGAGCAAATGATCGAAGACGGTCGCATCGAGGTGAACGATCAGGTCGCTCACGTTGGTCAGCGCGTGTCGCATGGCGACCGCATCAAGGTGGCTGGCCGCCCGATCAAGGTGCGCATTGCCCCGCCCGCTGCACGCATTCTGGCGTATCACAAGCCCGTGGGTGAAGTGGTCACGCACGACGACCCTCAGGGTCGTCCGACGGTGTTCCGCCGTCTGCCTCGTCTGCAGAACGGCAAGTGGATGTCAGTGGGGCGCTTGGACCTGAACACCGAAGGCTTGCTGCTGTTCACCAACTCCGGTGAGCTGGCCAACCAGTTGATGCACCCCCGTTTCGGCGTGGAGCGTGAGTACGCTGTGCGCGTGCTGGGTAGCTTGGATGATGTGTCGCGTGAAAAGCTGCTCAATGGCGTCGAGATCGATGGCCAGCAGGCGCAATTCTTGTCGATCAGCAAGGGCGGCGGCGAAGGCGTGAACCAGTGGTATCGCGTGGTCATCACCGAAGGTCGCAATCGTGAAGTTCGCAAGCTGTTCGATGCAGTGGGCCTGACCGTGAACCGACTGATCCGCGTCCGTTACGGCGCCATCGTGCTGCCGCGCGGTCTGCGCCGTGGTGTGTGGGTCGAGTTGGGTGAGTCGGATGTCCGCGCAGTGAAGTCACTGGCTGGCATGGATCGCCCGGAAGGTGGTGCACGTGGTGGCCGTGGTCAACAAAAGCCACAGCAGCAGGGATTCAAGGGGGGTAACAAGCCTCAAGGCCCTCGTCCGCAAGGTGGTCAAGGCGGCCAGGGTGGTCAAGGCAAGCCGCTGTTCGGTGAGCAGGGTTCCCGCGGTGACCGTGGTGACCGCGGCCCCCGCCAAGGTCAGGTCCGAGATCGTCAGCCCGCAGGCGAGCATGACGACGATCTGGAATTTGCACGCATTCCCAACCCGCTGGAGCAGACCTTTGACCGTCGCTTCGTGAAGGGATCCAAGCGCATCACCTCTGGTTTTGGTCGCCCTGATCAGAATCAGGATCAACCCAGCGGCGGTGGCAAGCAAAAGGGGCCCCGTCAGCCTGATCCGCTGCAGACCTCGGTCGGCTACATCGGTGCCGACGCTTATTTCGGTAAAACTGGCGGCGGTGGACGTCGTGGCGGCGGTGGTCGAGGCCGTCGCTGATCTGAGTCGCCCAGCGCGCGAATTCACACATTCTTTCCATCATCCGGCAAAACCGGGGCAGTACAATGCTCGGTTTTGTCAAGCACTCTGAACCTGGAGAAAACATGGCTATCGAACGTACCCTCTCGATCATCAAGCCCGACGCTGTTGCCAAGAACGTCATCGGTCAAATCGTCAGCCGCTTTGAAGGCGCTGGCCTGAAGGTTGTGGCTGCCAAGCTGGTGCAACTGTCGCAAGGCGAAGCCGAGCAGTTCTACGCTGTTCACAAAGAACGTCCTTTCTTCAAGGACCTGGTGAACTTCATGATCTCCGGCCCCGTGTTCGTGCAAGTGCTGGAAGGCGAAGGCGCCATCCTGAAGAACCGCGATCTGATGGGCGCGACCGACCCCAAGAAGGCCGCTCCTGGCACCATCCGCGCTGACTTCGCTGACAGCATCGACGCCAACGCCGTTCACGGTTCCGACGCTGCTGAAACGGCTGCTGTCGAAGTGGCTTTCTTCTTCCCCGGCATGAACGTGTACAGCCGCTGAGCTGCTGCACCTCTTTAAGGCTGAAGAAGTATGGACGCCGTCAACCTGCTTGATTTTGACCTTGACGGGTTGACCGCGTACTGCGAGCAACTGGGTGAAAAGCGTTTCCGCGCCACCCAGTTGTTCCGATGGATCCATCAAAAAGGCGCCACCGACTTCGATCAGATGTCGGATCTGGCCAAATCGCTGCGCAGCAAACTTCAGGGCGTTGCCACGCTCAAGACTTTGCCTGTGATCAGCGAGCACGTTTCGTCGGATGGCACGATCAAGTGGCTGTTCGATGTAGGCGGCGGCAACGCCGTTGAAAGTGTTTACATCCCTGAGGATGATCGCGCGACCTTGTGCATTTCGTCGCAAGCTGGCTGTGCCGTAGGCTGCCGCTTCTGCTCGACGGGGCATCAGGGATTCAGTCGCAACCTCACCACGGGTGAAATCGTGGCGCAACTCTGGCATGCCGAGCATGCGTTGCGCAAGCGTCTGGGTACGACCGAGCGCATCATCAGCAATGTGGTGATGATGGGCATGGGGGAGCCGCTGCAAAACTACAGCGCCTTGATCCCTGCGCTGAAAACAATGCTCGATGACCATGGTTATGGCTTGTCCCGCCGCCGTGTGACCGTGTCCACGTCGGGTGTGGTGCCCATGATCGAGCGATTGAAGAGCGATTGCCCGGTGGCGTTGGCGGTGTCGTTGCATGCCCCGAACGATCCGTTGCGTGATGAGTTGGTCCCGCTCAATCGCAAATACCCCATTGATGAACTCTTGGCTGCCTGCAAGGACTACTTGACGGCTGCGCCTCGTGACTTCATCACCTTTGAATACTGCATGCTCGATGGCGTCAATGACACCGACGAGCATGCTCGGCAGTTGATTGCCCTGGTAAAGGGGCGTATCAACTGCAAGTTCAATCTGATCCCGTTTAATCCGTTTCCTGCATCAGGTCTTCACCGATCGGGCGCAGCACGCGTGCAAGCGTTTGCCAAGATTCTGGCCGATGCAGGCATCGTGACGACTGTCCGCAAGACGCGTGGTGATGACATCGATGCCGCCTGTGGTCAGTTGGCAGGCGAAGTTCAAGACCGTACGCGAGCGTCGGCGCGCATGTTGCGCCAGCCGGTCGCTGTCAAAGTTGCGATGCCTCGGTCGGGTGAACGCAACGGCTCGCAACATTGAGCCCGCGTCAGGCCTGTCTGACGCTCTACACTGAGCCCTTTCCTGGAGATTGCTGCATGAGTAAGCTGCGAGAGTTGTTGCTGACGGGTTGCATGCTTACGACCTTGTTGGTCGGCGGTGGGGTGATGGTGGGCTGTTCCGGGCCTGGTGGATTGACGTCGCCAACCCGCGGCGACATCGCGACGGCCTCGGATGAAAGCGAAGTTCGGCGGCGCGCACGCATTCGTCTGGAGTTGGCTGCAACCTATTACAGCCAGGGGCAGTTGACGACCGCACTGGACGAACTCAAGCAAGCTGTCACGATTGATCCGTCTCTGCCTGATGCGCATGAAATGCGCGCGCTGATCTACGATGCAATGGGTGACAAGTCTCGTGCCGAGGCCAGCTTCAAGCATGCATTGAGCCTTGATGAGCGCAACGGCAGTGTTTTGCACAACTATGGATGGTTCCTTTGTCGTAATGGTCAGTTTGCGGCAGCCGACGCCATGTTTGAGCGTGCGGCCGCATTGCCTCAGGAAGTGAACACGAGCAAGACCTTGCTGGCTCGCGGAGTCTGCCAAATGAACGCAGGGCTTTATCCTGACGCAGAAAAGACCTTGGCTCGCTCTTACGAGCTTGACCCATCCAATCCGGCTACGGCCTATAACTTGTCGGCAGTTCTGTACCGTCGCGGTGAGTTGGATCGGGCACGCTTTTATGCCCAGCGTGTCAACAGCGTGCCTGGGCAGATTACGGCAGAGTCACTTTGGCTGGCGATCCGCATTGAAAACAAAGCAGGCAACTTGAGCGCCCGTAGTGAACTTGCCGCGCAACTTCGCAGCAAGTTTCCGACGGCCCGTGAAACCAACAAACTTGAACTGGGCAGCTTCGATGAGTGAGTTGACGCCCAACATGCTGTCGACACCAGATGCCGTGCAGCGCGGGGCAGGGGATATTCTGAGGCAGGCTCGCGAGGCGCATGGGATGACCATCGAGGCCTTGTCTGCCACGATCAAAGTGCCTCCCGCCAAATTGGATGCACTTGAAAAAGGCCGCTATGACCTGCTTCAAGACCCCAACTACGTCCGTGCGCTCGCCATGACGGTTTGTCGTGCATTGCGGATCGACGCGAAGGCAGTCTTGTCTCAGTTGCCCGCAGCGCGTCAGGTGCCCCTGGTTTCTGATAAAGAACCCTTGAATCAGCCTTTCAAGGAAAGCCGCGTTGGCACAACCATGTTCGATCACGGTCGCTTGAGTTTCGCCGCGTTGATGCATCCCAAGTGGCTGGCGCCGATTGCCTTGTTGTTGGCGGCGTTGGTGATCTATTTCTTGCCGGATTCGATTGAGCTCCCTCGGTGGATGGATCGGACGACGTCTGTGGCGGAGCCTGCGGATGCCGCACCATCCGTCGCAGAGATCGCGTCTGCTGCTGAAGCAGCCTCGCAGGTTGCCTCAGCAGCGTCTCAGTTGATCCCGTCGGTGCCGTCGGGTGTGGCGTCTGCGGCTCAGCCAGCCTCTGTCGCGTCGCAGGCAGACTTGGCTGTGCCGGTTTCGGTGCCGGTGTCGGCCAGTGCCGCGTCTACCCCACGCGTTACCTTGATGCTGGATCCCGTCGCCGCTGCTGGTGCCACACCTGTGGCTTCGTCTGCCACGCCGGCAGCAGGCGGTGCACGTGCATCTGCCCAGTTGCTGACGCGACAGACTGCTTGGATTGAGGTGAAGGATGCACAGGGCGCCAAGCTTCTGTCGCGTCAGGTACAAGCCGGTGAAAGCCTCTCTGTGGATGGCGTAGCCCCGTTGGTGGTGCGTGTCGGCAATGCGCCGGCCGTGCAGTTGACCTTCAAGGGCCAGGTGGTGGATCTGGTGCCGTACACCCGCAACAACGTTGCCCGAATCGAGTTGAAATGAGTCTCCACAATCACACCCTCATCGATGTGGCCCGTCCTGCAGCGCGTCGCTCCCTGCAGGCGCGCGTGGTCTGGGGTTCTCGTGTGGTCACAATTGGTGGTGATGCGCCGGTGCGTGTGCAGTCCATGACCAACACCGACACAGTCGACGTGATTGGCACGGCCATCCAGGTCAAAGAATTGGCCTTGGCGGGCTCCGAATTGGTGCGTATCACCGTCAACACGCCAGAAGCCGCGCAGGCTGTGCCCGCCATCCGCGAGCAACTCGATCGTATGGGCATTGATGTGCCGTTGGTGGGGGACTTTCACTACAACGGGCATCGTCTGTTGACCGATTTCCCGGCGTGCGCAGAGGCCTTGTCCAAGTACCGGATCAACCCTGGTAACGTGGGTAAGGGCGACAAAAAGGATCGTCAGTTCGCTCAGATGATCGAAGTTGCCATGCGCTACAACAAGCCAGTGCGCATTGGTGTGAACTGGGGTAGTCTGGACCAAGAGCTGTTGGCATCTTTGATGGACGAAAACGCCCGCAGTGCGGATCCTTGGTCTGCGCAGCAGATCATGTATCAAGCGCTGATCAGTTCGGCTTTGCAGTCGGCTCAAGCTGCGCGCGACTTGGGCATGCCTGCCGAGCAGATCATTCTGTCTTGCAAGGTCAGTGGCGTGCAGGACCTGATCAGCGTCTACCGTGGATTGGCCGCTCGTTGTGACTATCCTTTGCACCTCGGTCTCACCGAAGCAGGCATGGGTGCCAAAGGCACTGTGGCTTCTGCTGCTGCCTTGTCCATCCTGCTGCAAGAAGGTATTGGTGACACCATCCGCGTGTCGCTCACGCCTCAGCCCGGCGAGGCCCGCACGCAAGAAGTTGTTGTGGCCCTCGAAATCCTACAAGCGCTGGGCTTGCGCACGTTCGTGCCCAGCGTCACAGCGTGCCCCGGGTGTGGGCGCACCACCAGCACGGTGTTCCAGGAATTGGCCAAGCAGATTGACGACTTTCTGCGTGCGCAGATGCCGGTGTGGCGCAGCCAGTATCCAGGCGTCGAGAACCTGAAGGTTGCCGTCATGGGCTGTATCGTCAATGGCCCGGGTGAGAGCAAGCATGCAGACATCGGCATCAGCCTGCCCGGCAATGGCGAGGCACCTGCAGCCCCCGTCTTCATTGATGGCGAGAAGGCCTTGACCTTGCGGGGCGAGGGCATCGCCCATGAGTTCCAGCAACTCGTCCAGAATTACATCGAACGCCGCTTCGGCGGGGCCACTCAGGCCTGAACCCGACAACAAGAAAAACATTTCTCATGGCAGAACTGCTTAAAGCCATCAAGGGCATGAACGACATCCTTCCGCCGGAATCCGCCCGGTGGGAGTGGCTCGAAGACAAGGTCCGCGCCTTGATGCGCCGCTACGGGTACCAAAATATGCGTACCCCCATCGTTGAGCCCACCGCGTTGTTCGTGCGTGGGTTAGGCGAGGTGACCGACATCGTCGAAAAGGAGATGTACTCCTTTGAAGACAGCCTCAATGGCGACAAATTGACCTTGCGTCCCGAGGGGACGGCGGGTGCCGTGCGCGCCATCAATGAGCACAACTTTTTGTACGAAGGCGGCAAGCGCCTGTACTACATCGGCCCCATGTTCCGTCATGAGCGTCCTCAAAAGGGTCGCTATCGCCAGTTCCATCAGGTGGGTGCTGAAGTGCTGGGGTTTGCCGGCCCTGACATCGATGCCGAACTGATCTTGATGACCGCCGCGTTGTGGCGTGACCTGGGTCTGGCGGTTGGGCAGGACGTCAAGCTGCAAATCAACAGCTTGGGTGAACCCGACGAGCGTCTGGCGCACCGCACCGCCCTGATTGCCCACCTGGAGGCACATGCCGACGTGCTGGACGAAGACGGCAAGCGTCGCCTTCACAGCAACCCGCTGCGGATCCTGGACACCAAGAATCCGGCCATGCAGGCGGTGGTTGAAGCCGCCCCCAAGCTCATCGACTTCCTGGGTGAGTCCTCGCTGGCGCACTTCTCGGCTGTCAACCAGGCGCTGGATGTGGCAGGCATTCCTTACGAGGTCAACACGCGTCTGGTGCGTGGCATGGACTACTACAACCTGACCGTGTTTGAGTGGGTCACCGACAAGCTCGGTGCCCAGGGCACAGTCTGTGGCGGTGGTCGTTATGACGGTCTGATCGCGCAGTTGGGCGGTAAGCCCGCGCCAGCGGTTGGCTGGGGTCTGGGCATGGAACGTCTGCTGCTGTTGCTGCAAGAGGTGGGTATCGCTGCTCCCTCTACGGCGCCTGATGCCTTTGCCATGGTGTTTGCTGGCACGCCCATGCCGCAGGTCCTGGCGACCCTCGAAGCGCTGCGAGCGCGGGGCGTCAACGTGGTGCTCAATCCGGCAGGCAAAGACGGCCCTGCCAGCCCCAAGTCGCAGTTCAAGAAGGCCGATGCCAGTGGCGCACGTTACGCCCTTGTGTTTGGCCCAGACGAAGTGGCTCAGGGCGTTGTGTCCGTGAAGCCGTTGCGCGAGGCGGGCGAGCAAGCGACGCGAGCCCTGTCGGAGGCTGCACAATGGGCGCCAAGCCTGCTGGTCAGCGCGCAGTCATAATCCCCATCTAACGATTTCAATCTCTTCATCGGTAACATGGCAACCTACGACCTCGAACAGCAGGAACAGCTGGATCAGTTCAAGCACTTCTGGAAACAGTACGGCAACCTGATCACCTGGGTGTTGACCTTGGCTCTGGGGGGCTACGCAGCATGGACGGGCTATCAATTCTGGCAGCAAAAGCGTGCGCAAGCTGCGGGCGGCCTGTACGAGGAACTCGATCGAGCCGCGGGCTCGGGCAACACCGAAAAAGCCCTGCAAGCGTTTGCAGACTTGAAGAAGGACTATGCCGGCACCACCTTTGCTGAGCAGGGGGCCTTGTTGGCAGCCAAGGTCGCTGCCGATCACCAGAATGCGGATCAGGCCAAGAGTGCCTTGGCTTGGGAGGTCGAGTCTGGTAAGAATGCCAACCTGGTCGCCATCGCCCGCCTGCGTCTGGCCGGCATGCAAATGGATGCGAAGGCGTTTGCCGACGCTGAAAAAACTTTGTCTGCCGAAGTGCCTGCCGAGTTCAAGCCTTTGGTGGATGATCGTCGTGGCGATATCTTGTTGGCGCAAGGCAAGAAGGATGACGCGGTTAAAGCGTATCAGTCCGCTTGGCAGCAAATGGATGCTTCGGTGGACTACCGTCGTTTCATTGAAGGCAAGTTGACTGCATTGGGACAATCTCCGGCAGCAGACCAGCCTAAGGCGGCAGAGCACGCTGCAAGCAACTAACCGCTCCTCGCTGACCCGGCGGCCCCTTATGACCTCTTTGCGTACCTCGCAGGTAACCATGTCTAATTCATCTCGTCGTACTTGGCTGAGTCTGTTGTCCGCAACGGCGCTGCTCACCTTGACTGCTTGCGGGTCAACCAAGCCAGAGCCTGCGCCTCTGGAGCGTCTGGCCGACTCTGCAGTGCGTGTCAACACAGTCTGGTCCAAACGCACAGGGGCGTTCTTCAGTGGAGCCAACGGCCCTGTCTCGCTGGCCGTGAACAAGGGTGTGGTGACTGTCGCCAACACCGACGGTGATGTGTTGGCTCTGAATGTTGCCAGCGGTCAGGAGGTGTGGCGCTTGCGTGCCGGATCTGAATTGACCGCAGCAGTCGGTGGTGATGGTCGGTACGCCGCCGTGGTGGACGTCAACAACGACCTGCGGGTGTTCGATCAAGGTAAGCCGGTTTGGACCGAACATTTGCCCGGGCGAGTGATCACCGCACCGTTTGTCGCCGGCGAGCGCGTTTTTGTACAGGCTGTCGATCGCAGTGTTCGTGCATACGACGTGCTCGATGGTCGGTGGCTATGGCAATACCAGCGTCCGGGGGGCGATGCGCTGGCCTTGGCTTCTCCCGGTGTAGTCGGGGCTTGGCGCGACACCCTTTTGGTGGGGCAGGGTGCAAGGTTGGTTGGGCTGGACCCTGTCAAGGGTGTGCCTCGTTTTGACCTGACCGTCGGTACACCGCGTGGCTCCAACGAGGTAGAGCGCTTGGCGGATCTGGTCGGTCCGCTCGCCCGTGCTGCAGACAATGATATTTGCGTGCGTGCTTTCCAATTGTCGGTTGCATGCGTGGACGTCAGCCGAGGTGGTCTGAAATGGACTCGTCCGCAGTCGGGTGTGCAAGCTGTGGCAGCCAGTACCTCCTTGGTTGTTGGGGCTGATGGTGCAGATCGACTGAGTGCTTGGAAGGCTGAGACCGGTGATATCGCTTGGCGAGTTGATCGTTTTACGCATCGTGGCCTGAGTGCGCCAGCTGTCGTTGGTGATCGTGTCGTGACGTTGGATAACGACGGGTACCTCCATGTTTTGGCTGCAGCCGATGGGCGTACCCTGACGCGCGTGGAGTTGGACAGTGGTGCCGCTGCGGCGCCCGTGGTGGTGAATCAAACCATCTTGGTGACGACGCGCAAAGGCACTGTGTACGCACTGCGTTTGAACTGAACTGTTTTTTTTGGACTGAAATGAAACCTGTCATTGCGCTGGTCGGACGACCCAACGTCGGCAAGTCGACGTTGTTCAATCGCCTGACCAAAAGCCGCGATGCGATCGTGGCTGATTACGCTGGCCTGACCCGCGACCGCCACTACGGTGAGGGCCGCATGGGCTCCCACGAATTCATCGCCATCGACACGGGCGGGTTTGAACCTGATTGCACGTCTGGCATCTTCAAGGAAATGGCCAAGCAGACACGCCAAGCTGTCGCTGAGGCCGATGCTGTGATTTTTGTCGTGGATGCACGAAGCGGCCTCTCCGCCCAAGACCACGACATCGCCCGTTATCTGCGCAGCACCGAAAAGAAGGTGCTGCTGGCGGCCAACAAGGCCGAGGGCATGAAGGACTCGCCGCATTTGGCTGAGTTCTATGAGTTGGGTATGGGTGAGCCGATTCCGGTGTCGTCTGCGCACGGGCAGGGCATTCGCAGCTTGCTCGACATGGCGTTAGAAGACTTCATCACCGAAGAGGATGAGGACGAACTGGATCTGGACGATCCCGAGCGGCCCATTCGCCTGGCGGTGGCTGGCCGTCCAAACGTCGGCAAGTCCACGCTGATCAACACATGGCTGGGTGAAGAGCGCTTGGTGGCGTTCGACATGCCTGGCACCACCCGCGACGCCATCACCGTCCCATTTGAGCGCGACGGCAAGATTTACGAGCTGATCGATACCGCCGGTTTGCGCCGCAAGGGCAAGGTGTTCGAGGCCATCGAGAAATTCTCGGTGGTCAAGACTCTGCAGGCGATCTCCGATGCCAATGTGGTCCTGCTGCTGGTTGACGCTACTCAAGGTGTGACCGAGCAGGACGCTCATATCGCCGGCTATGTGCTGGAGTCAGGCCGTGCTGTGGTCATCGCCATCAACAAATGGGATGCGGTGGACAGCTATCAGCGTGAGTTGCTGCAGCGCTCCATCGAACACCGCCTGTCTTTCCTGAAATTTGCACCGGTTCTGCACATTTCGGCAGTGAAGCGGCAAGGCCTGGGGCCTTTGTGGAAGGCCATCGGCGATGCCTGGAAGTCTGCCGCGTGCAAGATGTCTACGCCTGTGTTGACTCGTCTCCTGCAAGAGGCCGTTCAATTCCAGCAGCCCAAGCGGGCTGGTGCCTTCCGTCCCAAGTTGCGTTATGCGCACCAGGGTGGACAGAACCCGCCTGTGATCGTGATTCACGGCAACTCGTTGGAGCACGTCTCGGATGCTTACAAACGATTCCTGGAAAGCCGTTTCCGTGAGCATTTCAAGCTGACTGGAACGCCGTTGCGCATCGAGATGAAGTCGTCTGCGAATCCATTCGTGGACAAAGAATAATTCCCAACCGAGTATCTTCGGCGGGCGTATTGCCCGCTTTACTCACCGTGACGCTGCCTTGTCCCCGGTCGCTTTTCTGGGACTGTGTTAAGGTGGCAAGTCCGATTTTTTCAACACGGAGCATATCGTGAGCAACAAAGGTCAACTTCTGCAAGACCCTTTCCTGAACCTGCTGCGTCGTGAGCACGTACCAGTGTCGATTTACCTGGTCAACGGCATCAAGCTGCAAGGTCACATTGAGTCATTTGACCAGTACGTTGTCCTGCTGCGTAACACCGTGACCCAAATGGTTTACAAGCACGCCATCTCGACTGTTGTGCCAGGTCGCGCCGTGAACTTCCACGCGAACGAAGGCGAAGAAGGCTGATGCTTTTTTCGTTGCCTTGGCGCTTTTCTTTCAGTCTGCTCGAGTGTTGACAGACCTGTTCGATGTCCGTACAGAAACCGTCTGACAACCCTCGGGTTGTATTGGTCGGGGTCGATTTCGGCCCCGGTTCTCCTTTTGATCCCACACTGGATGAGTTGGCTTTGCTGGCGGAGTCTGCTGGGGATCAGCCAGTTGCCAAAGTCACCGCCAAACGTCGTGCGCCAGATGCGGCGTTGTTTGTGGGGTCAGGCAAAGCCGATGAGATCAAGTCCCTGGTGGACTTGTACCAAGCTCACGGCGTGTTGTTCGATCAAGCCTTGTCGCCCGCGCAGCAGCGCAACCTCGAGCGGCATCTGGGCATCGAAGTTCTCGATCGCACCGGCCTGATTCTTGAGATCTTTGGTGCGCGTGCGCGCAGCCATGAGGGGAAGTTGCAGGTCGAGTTGGCTCGGCTGCAGTACCTCTCCACCCGACTGGTTAGGCGCTGGTCTCACTTGGAGCGTCAGCGGGGTGGCGTCGGCCATCGGGGGGGGCCTGGGGAAACTCAGATCGAGCTCGATCGCCGGATGATCGATCAGAAGATCAAGTCGCTCAAAGAACAGCTTGCCAAGATCAAACGGCAGCGGCAGACCCAGAAGCGTTCTCGCGGCCGTACGGGTACCTTCCGTATTTCGTTGGTGGGCTACACCAATGCAGGCAAGTCCACGTTGTTCAACACGCTGACCAAGGCGGGCACCTATGCCGCCAATCAGTTGTTTGCGACCCTGGATACCACCACGCGCCAAATGTTTCTGGCGCAAGCTCAGAGAAGTGTCACTCTGTCGGACACAGTGGGGTTCATTCGTGACCTGCCTCACTCATTGGTGGAGTCTTTTGAGGCGACGCTGCTTGAGGCGGCGGAAGCTGATGTCCTCCTTCACGTTGTGGACGCGGCCAGTCCCGTGCTGCACGACCAGATCGAAGAAGTGCTTCGTGTGCTTGACAGCATTGGGGCAGGGAACCTTCCGCAGATTTTGGTATTCAATAAGTGCGATGCCCTGCCGGAGCACCAGCGGCCGCTGCACCAACGGGATGTGTACGAGCTGCCATCAGGGCGTCGATGCATCCGGATTTTTGTCAGCGCGCTGAAGGGCGACGGCCTGGATGTCTTGCGTGATGTGTTGGCCGAGGCTGCTGTGCATGGTTTGGATGGGGGAATTGGCGAGATGCCAAAGCGCGATCCCCGCTTCGACATGCACAATGCGCTCGACACCCATCACAACCCTGTTGATCATTCAGATTTAACGACCGATCGATCATGAACATGCAAACCAAGGAATCGGGCCGCGGGCCTGCATTGCACTTGAGCGCTGGGCTCCATGCAGTTGCGCTGGCGGCGCAATTGGCCTCCGGGGTCACCCGCCGGATGGTTTGGCTGGGTGGCAGCGCCCTCCGTCATGTCATGCCGGGGCTTGCTGGTGCTCAGCCGATCTACAACGGTCGACAAGAGGGGCCTCCCGATCTGGACGAGTTGTGGCGTGATTTCAATCGCAAGCTGAGCGGTGTGTTCTCGGGTAAGCCCGGTGGGGAGCCGAGTCCAAGCTACCAGGAGCCGAAAGGCGCAGGTGTCGGCGTTGGTTTGATCCTGGGCGTGGTCGGGTTGGTGTGGGCCGGTAGTGGCTTCTTCATCGTCCAGGAAGGTCAGCAGGCCGTTGTGATGTCGTTCGGACGCTTTAGCAACACGGTGGATGCCGGCTTCCAATGGCGCGCGCCTTATCCATTCCAAAGTCATGAGATCGTCAACTTGACGCAGTTGCGCTCGATTGATGTGGGCAGCAACTCGGTGATGCAGGCCACCGGTTTGCGTGACTCGTCCATGCTGACGCGCGACGAGAACATTGTCGACATTCGGTTTACCGTCCAATACCGACTCGCAGATGCGCGTCAATATCTGTTCGAGAACCGCAATTCCGATGAGGCGGTGCTGCAGGCATCCGAGTCAGCTGTGCGGGAAATTGTTGGCAACAGCACGATGGATTCCGTGTTGTACGAGCAGCGAGATGCCATCGCTGCGGAGTTGGTCAAGTCTATTCAGGCTCAGTTGAACAAACTGAAGGCCGGCGTCACGATTGCCAATGTGAACGTGCAAAGCGTTCAGGCGCCAGAGCAAGTGCAGGCTGCGTTTGACGATGCCTTCAAGGCTGGCGCCGACCGCGAGCGCTTGAAGAACGAGGGGCAAGCCTATGCCAACGAGGTGATTCCCAAGGCACAGGGGACCGCCGCTCGACTGCGTGAAGAAGCTGCTGGGTATGCTGCGCGTGTGGTCGCGCAAGCGGAAGGTGATTCGCAGCGCTTCAAGGCGGTGCTGGCTGAGTATCAAAAGGCGCCCGGCGTGACGCGTGATCGTCTGTACATCGACACCATGCAGCAGGTTTACAGCAATGTGACCAAGGTGATGGTGGACAGCCGCCAGGGCTCCAATTTGCTGTACCTCCCCCTGGACAAACTTATGCAGGTCGCCGGTGCTGGCAATGGCAACAGTGCTGCGCCTTCGAACGGCAGCGCACAAGCCCCTGCCTCAGCGCAAACCGCTGCATCCGAGCCTCAGTCTGCCAGTCCAGTCGCGGGGGCGGATCAGCGATCACGCGATGGTTTGCGTAATCGTGACCGTGATAGCCGTTGATCGCCCTCCAGCTAAGTCAAGGAATCTGACATGAACCGTATCGGTACCGTTCTGGCTGGCGTGCTGTTGGCCATCATCATCGCCTCGTCATCACTTTTTGTCGTGGATCAACGCCAGTTTGCGGTGGTGTACGCGCTGGGTGAAATCAAAGAGGTCATCAGTGCTCCGGGGCTGAAAGCCAAATTGCCGGCCCCACTTCAAAACGTCGTGTTTCTGGATCGGCGCATTCAGACGTTGGACAGCCCCGAGTCGCGCCCCATCTTCACGGCAGAGAAGAAAAGTCTGGTGATTGACTGGTTGGTCAAGTGGCGAATCACTGAACCGAAGCAGTTCATCCGCAACAACGGTGTAGATGTGCGAAACGCCGAGAACCGACTGGCACCAATCGTTCAGGCTGCCCTGAACGAAGAGGTGACCAAGCGGACCGTGGGTGCCATGTTGTCTGCCGAGCGCGAAAAGGTCATGCAAGGGGTGGTGCGACGTTTGGCTGATGACGCCAAGGCTTTTGGTATTGAAGTGGTCGATGTGCGCATCAAGCGCGTGGACTTTGCCGCAAACATCACCGAGTCTGTCTATCGACGTATGGAGTCCGAGCGCAAGCGTGTGGCCAATGAACTGCGCTCAACAGGCGGCGCAGACGGTGAAAAAATTCGTGCAGATGCGGATCGACAACGTGAAATCATCGTGGCCGAAGCCTATCGCGATGCGCAAAAGCTGAAGGGTGAGGGCGATGCCAAGGCGTCTGCCATCTACGCAGAAGCGTTTGGCAAGGACCCTCAATTTGCGCAGTTCTACCGTAGCTTGGAAGCCTATCGCTCCACGTTCCGCAGCAAGTCCGATGTCATGGTGCTGGACCCCAGCAGTGATTTCTTCAAGGCCATGCGTGGTAGTGGCGTGAGTGCGCCAGCTGCACCAGCGCGTAAGAAGTGATCAACGACGCATGACCGATGCGATGTGGATCGCGCTGGCATTGGTGCTGGTGCTGGAAGGCCTGATGCCAGCCATCAATCCCGCTGGCTGGCGCCGCATGTTTGAGCAGCTGCTCCAGGTGGATGATCAAAAAATCAGAATGATGGGTTTGATCAGCATGTCCGCTGGATTGGTGTTGCTTTGGTTGATCGAAGCGTTCTCCTGAGCCCTTCGTCACACTGAAGATGCTACCGGGGGTGTCCAATCAGGGTCATCCACCGGTAGAATCTCGGTTTTAACCCCCTCACGTTTTCTTATGTCGTCTGCTTGGCTGTTGCCAGAGCACATTGCTGACGTTTTGCCCGCGCAAGCTCGTCGCGTAGAAGAGTTGCGTCGTGTATGGCTGGATGCAGCTCGCAGCTACGGCTACGAACTGGTTATGCCGCCGCTTCTCGAGCACATCGAGTCGCTACTGTCTGGCACCGGTTCTGCGCTGGATCTCAAGACCTTTAAGTTGGTTGACCAATTGAGTGGTCGGACCTTGGGTGTGCGTGCGGACGCTACGCCGCAGGTCGCTCGCATTGATGCCCACCTTCTCAACCGCGAAAGCGTCACTCGGCTTTGCTACTGCGGCCCCGTGTTGCATACACGCCCGGCCAGCCCGCACGCCAGCCGCGAGCCTTTGCAGTTGGGTGCCGAGATCTATGGGCACGCTGGCCTGGAGGCTGACCTTGAAGCCGCCGAGTTGGCGATTGGTGGGTTGCAAGCCTCTGGATTGTCCGGCTTGGTCATGGATTTGGCCGATGTCCGTCTGGTTCAGGGCGTATTGGCGGGCTTGGGTGTTCAGGGACTGAGTAAGTCTCAGCACGAGGCACTGGTGTCGGCCTTGACCACAAAAGACGTAGGGAATCTCAGAGAGTTGGCTCTGCAATCGCCCTTGTGCGACGCGCCGCGTGCATCTGAGGTGCTGGTGGCGCTAACCACACTGTTTGGTGGGGATGAGGTCCTGGCACAAGCGCGTTCGGTCCTGCCTCGGCATGAGTTGATCGACGCTGCGCTGAACGATCTGGCTTGTTTGGCAGTTCAGCTTCGCGCCGCATGCGCTGATGTCACGATCGGCTTTGATCTGTCTGATCTGAGTGGCTATGCCTACTACAGCAGTACACGCTTTGCCATCTATGGGCACGACCATCCTGATGCGCTGGTCAGAGGTGGTCGTTACGACGAGGTTGGTGCGGTGTTTGGTCGTCGCAGGCCCGCTGCGGGGTTCAGTCTTGACCTGAAAATTTTGGCCGATGTGCTTGCAGGACGGGATGGCCTGGCCGCTCGCTCGGCGATCCGCGCGCCGTGGGGGAATGACCCCGAGTTGCGTCAGGCCGTGCGTGAATTGAGAACACAGGGTCACACCGTTGTGTGTGTGTTACCCGGACATGAACATGACGTCCAGGAGTTTGATTGCGACCGAGAGCTCGTGATCAATGATGGACGCTGGTCGGTGCGCGCGCTGTAAGCGCGCCCGGCTTACTTTTGCGAAACAGGAATTCGTCATGCAAAGCACTTCTGCGTCGGCTCGTGCCGGCAACGCATCCGCCCGCAACGTCGTGGTCGTCGGCACCCAGTGGGGTGACGAGGGCAAGGGCAAGGTTGTCGATTGGCTGACTGATCACGCTGCAGCGGTTGTTCGTTTCCAAGGTGGTCACAACGCTGGTCACACCTTGGTGATCAACGGCAAAAAGACTGCGCTTCAATTGATTCCGTCGGGCATCATGCGCGATGGCGTCGCCTGCTACATCGGTAACGGTGTGGTGGTTGATCCGACTCATTTGCTGTCCGAGATCAAGCGCTTGGAAGACGCTGGTTTGAACGTCCGCTCGCGTCTGTTCATCAGCGAGTCTTGTCCGTTGATCCTGCCGTTCCACGTTGAGGTGGACAAGGCCCGCGAGGCGCTTCGTGAAACCAGTGGCAGCGGCAAGATCGGTACCACCGGCAAGGGCATTGGCCCGGCATATGAAGACAAGGTTGCTCGCCGCGCCTTGCGCGTTCAGGATCTGAAGCACCCTGATCGCTTTGCTGCCAAGCTCCAGGAACTGCTGGCCTTGCACAACTTTGCGCTGCAGGGTTATCTCAAGGCCGATGCCCTGGAGTTCCAGCCCATCTTCGACCAAGCCATGGCATGCGCGAAGGAAATTCTGCCCATGTTGGCGGACGTGGGCGTCAAGATCCACGGGCATAACGTTGATGGCGGTAGCGTTCTTTTTGAAGGCGCTCAAGGTACGCTGCTGGACATCGATCACGGCACCTATCCTTATGTGACGTCGAGCAACTGTGTCGCTGGCAATGCCGCTGCAGGGTCTGGTGTGGGCCCGGACAAGCTTCACTACATCTTGGGTATCACCAAGGCTTACACCACGCGGGTGGGCAGCGGCCCGTTCCCAACCGAACTGGACTGGGACACCCCAGGCACAGTGGGTTATCACCTGTCGACGGTTGGTCAGGAGCGTGGCACGGTGACGGGGCGCGCGCGTCGTTGCGGCTGGCTGGATGCTGCAGCGTTGAAGCGCTCGGTGCTGATCAACGGTGTCTCTGGTTTGTGCATCACCAAGTTGGACGTGCTGGATGGTCTGGATGAGATCAAGGTCTGTACCGGCTACATGCTGCGTGGTGAGCGCATCGACATCCTCCCGTTGGATGCCGATGACATCATCGCTTGTGAGCCCATTTACGAGAGCTTCCCTGGCTGGGAAGGCACGACATTTGGGATCACGGAGTGGGACAAGCTGCCAGAAAATGCCCGCGCTTACCTGAAGCGTGTGGAAGCGTTCATTGGTGCGCCCATCGACATGGTGTCGACCGGCCCTGATCGCGATCACACCATTTTGCTGCGTCACCCGTACAAGGGCTGAGCCGGCTGATTCCCAACATTAGAAGCGACAACGCAAAAAGGAATATTCATGCTCACCGATGATGGCAAACACCTGTATGTCTCCTGGGAGGAGTATCACCAGTTGATCGAGCGCCTGGCGCTCAAGGTGCACGCTTCCGGCTGGGAATTCGATCAGATTCTGTGCCTGGCCCGCGGTGGTCTGCGTCCGGGTGATGTGCTGTCCCGCATTTTCGATAAGCCACTGGGGATCATGTCCACCAGTTCTTATCGCGATGAGGGCGGTACGTTGCAGGGGCGTTTGGACATGGCGAAGTACATCACCATGCCCAAGGGGGAGTTGGCCGGGCGCGTGTTGTTGGTCGATGATTTGGCTGACTCGGGTGTCACGCTGCAAGCCGTGGTTGATCGCCTGCGCAGCATGCCAGCCATTACGGAGTTGCGCTCTGCGGTGATCTGGGTGAAGGGCGTCTCTTGCTATACGCCTGAGTACTTTGTCGAAGCGCTGCCGACCAGCCCCTGGATCCATCAGCCATTCGAAGAGTACGACGCGCTGCGTCCCGATGCGCTGCGCAAGCGTTACGAAGTTTGAGGCTAGCGCTCTGAATTCCTAAAAAAGCAGCTTTGAGCTGCTTTTTTTTGTTGCCGACAACGCCTCTGCAACAGGTGACTGAAATGAGAAAAGCCGGCTGATGTTTCCATCAGCCGGCTTGCTCATTTGGTGCCCAGGAGAGGACTCGAACCTCCACG
Source organism: Aquabacterium sp. (assembly GCF_049317225.1). Lineage (GTDB taxonomy): Bacteria > Pseudomonadota > Gammaproteobacteria > Burkholderiales > Burkholderiaceae_C > Aquabacterium. The sequence goes on from NZ_JBMOIR010000009.1 coordinate 123,380, forward strand.
GAGT
>NZ_JBMOIR010000010.1:0-106181 GCF_049317225.1 Aquabacterium sp.
GCGTAGCTCAGTTGGTTAGAGCACCACCTTGACATGGTGGGGGTCGTTGGTTCGAATCCAATCGCGCCTACCAGATTTGGTAGAAAAGCCGATCAGCGTCAGCCGATCGGCTTTTTTGTTGCCTCACTGCGGATCGGTCTCTGGATCGGGTTAGGGTAATGTCTTATATAAGATATAATTTCAGTCATTGATTACCCCCCAATCCAGCCCCCGACCCCGGGACCTCTGGAAAAAGTGAAGAAACCGCCCACAAGGCGGTTTCTTCCTTTGTGCGCTCAATTTGTTGAGTTCTGCGCGGCTCGTGGCGCTTAGAGAATTCAGTCGCTGAATCCCCTCCTACAATGCTTCGAGAACACAGGAGCAGCTCATGAGCGTAACGCCACGAAAGTCCACCCGCAAAGAAGCAGAACCTTCAACCTCCGCCGAATCGACGGAGCAGGGTGCGCAGTCGGGCGCCAGTGCTGGTAGCGTCCGATCGATCAAGAAGTACCCCAATCGACGCCTGTACGACACGCAGACCAGCAGCTACATCACGCTGGCTGACGTGAAGGACATGGTGCTGGCTTGTCAGCAATTCGTGGTGCTGGACGCCAAAAGCGGTGAAGACCTGACCCGCAGCATCCTCTTGCAGATCATTCTGGAAGAAGAAACCGCCGGGGTGCCCATGTTCTCAACGCAGGCCTTGGCTCAGATCATCCGTTTTTACGGCCACACCATGCAAGGGTTGATGGGGAACTATCTGGAGCAGAACATCCAGTCCTTCATCGACTTGCAGGGGCGGTTGGCAGAGAACTCCGTGGCCAACCTCCAGCAAAACCCGCTGATGCAAAACTTCATGGGCGGCTACATAGAGCAAACCCAGCAAATGTTTGCGCAAATGCAGCAGCAAATGAGCAAACAGGCCGAGACGCTGATGGGGAGCCTCGGGGCAGGCCTAGCGCCCAAGAAGTAATGGCTTGAGAGCAGGCCACACGTTGTCCAGCAAAATGGGGTGGCCTGCAGCCGTTGGGTGAATGCCATCGGCCTGGAACCATTTGCTCGCATCGGGGCGGTCGGCGATGCCCTTCAAGAAAAACGGCACCAGTGCGCACTTGGTTGTTTTTGCCAAGTCGGCGTACATCGCGGCGAAATCCTGTGTGTACCGCTTGCCGAAGTTGGGGGGCATCTGCATGCCCACCAGTACAACGCGCGCACCTTGGCGGACTGAGGCCTCAATCATGTTTTGCAGGTTTTGGCGCGTGCTGGTTAGCGCCAAGCCCCTGAGCGCATCGTTCGCGCCCAACTCAATGACGACCACCGACGGCTGATGCGCCTGCAGCAAAGCTTGCAACCGAGCCTGCCCGCCAGAAGTCGTTTCACCGCTGATGCTGGCGTTTTCAACCTGCCAGTTCGGGCGCTCAGCCTTCAGTCGGGCCGATAGCAAAGCCACCCATCCCGCACCACGAGGCAACCCATACTCGGCAGACAGACTGTCACCCAAGATCAGGATCTTTTTTCCTGACCTGGTGTTGGCCCGGGCTTGCGAGCCCCAGGCAAGTCCCCAAAAGAGCGAAAGAGCGACGCGTCGCGTAAAGTTCATCTGACCGGACCCTTAATGCGCAGCACATGAATATCAACACCACCCAGCATGATTTGATGGACAGTCATGCCCTCGTCGCCAAACGGTTGGGTAAGCGCGTGGGTGACTCTACAGGTGAGTTGACCATCTTGCACGACATCGATCTCCAAATCCCACGCGGTGAGACGGTTGCGATTGTGGGGGCGTCCGGCTCTGGCAAAAGCACACTTCTGTCTCTGTTGGCGGGGCTGGATACACCCACCGATGGCGAGGTTTGGCTGTGTGGTCGCGCCCTGTATGCGATGACTGAAGACGAGCGCGCTGCTCACCGAGCCCGACACGTTGGTTTCGTTTTTCAGAGTTTTCAACTCATCGGTCATCTGACCGCGCTTGAAAACGTGATGCTTCCGCTGGAATTGCGGGGTGACAAACAAGCCAAGGCCAAGGCCGAGGCCATGTTGATCCACGTGGGTTTGGGGCAACGTCTTGAGCACAAGCCCGCGCTCTTGTCCGGTGGAGAACAGCAACGTGTTGCCCTCGCGCGCGCCTTTGTCGTTCGGCCGGATATTTTGATGGCCGACGAGCCAACGGGCAGTCTGGACCATGCAACCGGGCAAAACATCATGGATCTGATGTTCAAGCTCAACGCTGAGGCTGGCACCACACTGGTACTGGTGACGCACGATCTGGGCATTGCTGAACGCTGTCATGCGCGAATTCAGATCAATGCGGGGCGCCTGAGCGGTTAGGATGCTCGCATGAGTCTGAAACTGCTATTTGGCTTCCATGCCGTTACCGTACGCCTGAAGGTTGCGCCTAAAACCATTCGTGAATTGCATGTTGACGCGTCTCGGCGCGATCAGCGGATGAAGCAGTTTCTCGCCAAGGTCGAAGAGGCAGGACTGAAAGTCATCGAAAGCGATGACGATCACCTGCAAAAACTGTGCGGCACCCATCGACACCAAGGCGTTGTGGCCCGTGTTGAAGTGGTGCAGCAGGCGCGCTCGTTGGACGACCTGCTCGATTCTTTGACTGAGCCACCACTGCTGCTGGTACTGGATGGCGTGACGGATCCGCACAATCTGGGCGCCTGCTTGCGCGTTGCAGACGGCGCGGGGGCTCATGCGGTGATTGCGCCGAAGGACCACGCTGTGGGCATCAATGCTACCGTCGCCAAGGTGGCTAGCGGTGCAGCCGAGACGGTTCCTTACTTCATGGTGACCAATCTGGCCCGTACGCTCAAGGAATTGAAAGAGCGGGACATCTGGATCATTGGTACGTCTGATGATGCGCCACACGGTCTCTATGACGTGGACCTCAAGGTCGCTACGGCGATTGTGCTGGGCGCTGAGGGCGATGGCATGCGCCAACTGACCCGCAAGAACTGCGATGACTTGGTCAGCATTCCCATGATGGGCTCGGTGGACAGCCTCAATGTGTCCGTGGCCAGCGGCGTGTGCCTTTACGAAGCTCGTCGTCAGCGCATGGCTTGATCACGGAGATCGCTGTAGCAGTGCTGCATCTCGACGCTGCTGCACGGACCAAGCCCAGCCACTCAAGCTCAGCGCTACCATCATCCATGTCAGGCTGAGCCAATGCAACTGGCTGTAGCCATGATGATCGAGTACCCATCCGCCGCCCGATGCACCCATGGCGTGCCCCAGGTAAATGGCGGATGTGTTCAGTGCCATGAGCGCGGGAGCCAACCTGGGTGACAAACCGCCCAATCGGGCTTGCTGTCCAGAGTTGGTGGCAAAGCCGCTCAAAGCCCAGGGGATGAAAACCAGCGCCAGAGCTGGCAGTGTGTGCGCCAAAGGCCAGATCAGCAAACTGATGGCCATCAGTCCCAAAGTCAAGGTCACCGCAGGGGCAGCGCCCACGCGGTCGACCATGCGATTGAGCAACAGATTGCCCCCCAAGGCCAACGAGCCAAACCAGGCAAACATCAAGCTGATCTGCTCCGGACTGGCGCCAAAGTCGTACTTGTAATAGGGGGCGGCATAAGCTAGCAGGGAGTACTGCCCTGCGCTCTGACATGCCGTCACGAGGACGACAGCCATCAGCAGTGGTGATGTCAGGACTTTGCGCCAGGCGCGCCAAGACAAGGCAGGGGGGCGAATACCGGTCGGGACGTGACGATGAATCAGCCATGCAACTGCTATTGCGCTAGCGGCGATCAACCACATGGCGATGCGCCAGCCAAGCCGCTCACCGATCCACGCTGCCATGGGCATGCCGACGACGGATGCAATCGACCACCCCATGAAAACGAACGTGATCGCCCGCCCACGGTGTGCGGGGGTGCTCATATAGCCCATGGCTGCCGCCGCCTGGGGTGTGAACACCGCTGCAGACAGAACAGTTAGCGCCCGAATGGGCCATAACCATTGGTAGGTGGGCGCCATCGCACAAAGAGCATGCCCTATACCGTACCAAATCATGGCCCAGCAAAGCAGTGCACGCCGATCAATACGCGATATCAGCCCTGCCAATATGGGGGCGCCGCCCCCCATCATCATGGCCGCAATGGCGATCAATTGACCGCCAGTGGCGACTGTGATGTCCAGATCCATGGTCAGATCGTTGAGCGTTCCGCCCACAACCATGACACCGCACCCAATCACAAAGTTGCCCGCCAGCAAACTCCAGCGGATGCGAGCCATGCTCGCAGAGGACCGCGTTCGTTCAAGCTCCACGTCTGGCTGCCTTAGTGCGGGACGCGAAGGGCCTCGGGATTCAGGATGTTGGTTGGCTTGCCAGCGATGTAGTTCAGCAGGTTATCGAAGGCCTCGCTGAACAAATGCTCGTAGTGATCCTGCTCGACGAAGCCAATGTGCGGTGTGCAAACAGCATTCTCTAGGCGCAGCAACGGGTGCCCCTGGAGAATGGGCTCACTTTCAAACACATCCACTGCCGCCATGCCGGGGTGCCCACGGTTGAGCGCTGCGACCAAGGCGCCGTCTTGCACCAATTCTGCGCGGGAGGTGTTGACCAGCAGTGCGGTGGGCTTCATGCGCGCTAAATCTTCCAGCGTCACGATGCCGCGCGTGTCGTGACTGAGGCGCAGGTGAATGCTCAACACATCGGACTCGGCAAAAAAAGCCTCACGGCTTTCTGCTGCCATGTACCCGTCGGCCAAGGCCTCATTTCTGGCGCGCTCACTTCCCCAAACGGTCACGTGCATGCCAAATGCCTTGCCGTAGCCTGCCACCAGTCGCCCGACTCGGCCATAGCCCCATACGCCCAGATTCTTGCCGCGCAAAAGCATGCCGACGCCGAAATTGGTTGGCATGGAGGCCGACTTCAGTCCCGCCTGCTGCCAGGCGCCGTGCTTAAGGTTGCCAATGTACTGGGGCAAGCGCCGCATGGATGCCATCACCAGCGCCCACGTCAACTCTGCTGGCGCAACAGGGTCACCAGCGCCTTCTGCCACGGCGATCCCCAACCTTGTGCATGCATCAATATCAATGTGGTCACCCGCTCTGCCGGTCTGACAGATCAGGCGAAGCTTCGGCAGCTTTTCCAGAAGTGCCTTGGGAAGGTGGGTGCGCTCGCGAATCAGCACAAGAGCTTCAGCATCTCGCAGGCGGATGGCCAACTGGCCGGTGCCTTTGACGGTGTTGGTGAAGACTTTGGCGGAAAGCCCATCCAATTTGGACGCGCAATGGAGTTTGCGTACGGCGTCCTGGTAATCGTCAAGAATGATGATGTTCATGGGGCTGTCGGCGTTTCAGCCCGTCATTGTGCAACAACGCCTGCGTCAAATGCGCAGTGACAGCATTAAATTTCATCACCAAGTCGTTGATTTAACGGACCCGCAGGAGGCTGGGTTGGTGATCTCTTGAGGACGAATCGGGAAAACCATGTCCAGTGCATCCAGTCGTTTTTGCGCTTCCATCTGCCCTCTGTGAAGCGCGACAACGCGAAATACGGCTGGGCGCAAGTGCCAGAGCTCCCTCAGTGAGCGTGACACGGCAATGCTGTCCCTGACCTCATCTGCCTGAGCCGACTGAAGGTCCCACAGTGCACGCTCAAACTGAGCCTTGACGCCAGCCAGGCCCGACAGGGGAGGGAGTGTGGATGGCAGGTGTTCCAGGTCTCGAACCCAGCGCCAGAACATCTTGGGCCATTTCAACCAGACTGGATCTGGCTTTCTACGCAATGGAGGTGGTGGCGTATGAGTGCGGCGTGCTTCGACTGAGCTAGACGAATCGGGCACGACACTCAGTCGTGAGCCATTGAAGGTTGGCCTCGCCAGTCGCCCCGACGGCTTGCAGCGCACCGCGTTGCTTGCCCCTGAGGGCGATTGGCTGTCAGAAAAGAATTGTGAAGCCATGACATCCTCGCTTCTGCCGCTTGAGTCGGCCACTTGCTTCGGATATCGGACAAATGCTGTGCTGAGTTGATTGGAGTTTGGGTGAACAAATACCGAAAGGAGGGCGGTGCATCAAGCCGCTGAGGCCAGCATGAGGGAGGGCTTGAGATCGAGACGTTGCCACCCTCGGCTGGAAGCGTCATCAAAGACAGTTCGTGCACAGTCCTCACAACGACCACAACATGTCGCCACGCCGGTCTCCATCTGCAACTCATCAAAAGACGAGCAGCCTTGTTGCGCGCGCCGCGTGATTTCGCGATCGGAGATGCGGTTGCAGACACAAACAATCATGGGGGCCCCACAGCGTTTCGATGCGCACATTCTAAATGCGAATGATTTGCATGTAAACAGTGGTCGCGCATCAAGTTGGGATATCACCCATGATGGACTGCAGATAGTTCTGGACGCCGACCTTGGTCAGGAGGTCGATCTGCGTTTCCAGAAAGTCGATGTGCTCCTCGGTGTCATCCAGAATTTTCTGGAAAATGTCTCGGGAGACGTAGTCGCGTACCGCCTCGCAGTGCGCAATACCTTCCTTCACAGTTGCCTGCGCGGCAGTCTCCAATTTCAAGTCGCACTCGAGAATCTCGGGGACGTCCTCCCCGATCAGTAGTTTGCCGAGGTCTTGCAGATTGGGTAGGCCATCCAGCGTGAAGATCCGCTCCATCAGCATGTCGGCATGCTTCATCTCGCCGATCGACTCTTCGTACTCTTTCTTGGCGAGCTTGCTGAAGCCCCAGTGCTTCAGCATCCGATAGTGCAGAAAGTACTGATTGGTTGCAGTCAATTCGTTTTTCAGTTGCGCGTTCAGCAACTCGATCACACGTGCATCGCCCTTCATGGTGAACCTTTCGTATCTGCGGCCTTTGCCGAAGGTGAAGATAGACAAAGTACTGTCAGAGTGTGAACCAAATGGCATCTATATGCCATGCGTTCCCACCCTAAGGCTGCGGAAAGCCCGCTCTTCGGTTATACTCCTAAGGTTTACCCGCAACCATCCCCGCCTAGCGAAACCCCGAACGTTTCCTTAACTGGACTCGACCTGTCACGCGCGCGCTCAGCTTCAGCAGAGTGCGGCGTCACGAGGGCAGAGCTGGGCGCGCACAACAAACGGAGAATGAACCCGTGCTGCCCGTACTGCCCCAAGCTCTTCTGGCCCTCGCAGACGGCACGGTCTTTCTAGGCACTTCGATCGGCGCTGCCGGTCACACAGTTGGCGAAGTGGTGTTCAACACCTCTTTGACCGGCTACCAAGAGATCCTCACCGACCCGAGCTACTGCAAGCAGATCGTCACGCTGACGTATCCGCACATCGGTAACTATGGCGTGAACGGTGAAGACGTCGAAGCCTCGAAAGTCCATGCCGCTGGTCTGATCATCAAGGATCTGCCCATCCGCACTTCCAACTTCCGCCAGAACCAAACGCTGTCGCAGTACCTGCAAGCCGAAGGCACGGTTGGTATCTCCAACATCGATACACGCAAGCTGACCCGCATTTTGCGCACCAAGGGTGCACAAAATGGTTGCATCGTTGCGCTGACTGTTGGCGAGAAGATCACTGACGCCGTCATCGCCGATGCCGTGGCCAAGGCCAAGGCAGCACCCAGCATGGCTGGCCAGGATCTGGCCCAAGTGGTCACCCGCAACGACGTGGCCGAATGGACCGAAACCGAGTGGAAGCTGATCAACCCTCAGCTGGACGGCAAGCCTGGCTTTGGCAAGGTTGAAAACGCCCAGTTCCACGTTGTGGCTTACGACTTTGGCGTGAAGCGCAACATCCTGCGCATGCTGGCCGAGCGCGGCTGCAAGGTCACCGTGGTGCCTGCCAAGACGCCTGCGGCCGAAGTGCTGAAGTACAACCCCGATGGCATCTTCCTGTCCAACGGCCCCGGGGACCCCGAGCCTTGCGACTATGCCATTGCCGCAGCCAAGGAACTGATCGAAACCGGCATCCCCACCTTCGGGATTTGCCTGGGTCACCAGATCATGGCCCTGGCCTCTGGCGCCAAGACCTACAAGATGCCTTTCGGCCACCACGGCGGCAACCACCCCGTGAAGGACTTGGACACCGGACGCGTGAGCATCACCAGCCAGAACCACGGTTTCGCTGTGGACGCCAAGACGCTGCCCGCCAACATGCGCGCCACGCACATCTCTTTGTTCGATGGCACGCTGCAAGGCCTGGCCCGTACCGACAAACCCGCTTTCTGCTTCCAGGGTCACCCTGAAGCCTCGCCCGGACCGCATGACATCAGCTATCTGTTCGATCGCTTCGTGGCATTGATGGAGAAGAAGAATGCCTAAGCGTCAAGACATTAAAAGCATCCTGATCATTGGTGCCGGCCCGATCATCATCGGTCAGGCCTGTGAATTTGACTACTCTGGCGCCCAAGCCTGTAAGGCCCTGCGTGAAGAGGGTTACAAGGTCATTCTGGTCAACAGCAACCCTGCGACCATCATGACCGACCCGAACACGGCCGACGTCACCTACATTGAGCCCATCACGTGGCAAGTGGTAGAGCGCATCATCGCCAAAGAGCGCCCCGATGCGATCCTGCCCACCATGGGTGGCCAGACCGCGCTGAACTGCGCACTGGATCTGCACAAGCATGGCGTGCTGGACAAGTACAAGGTTGAAATGATCGGTGCCAACGAGCACGCGATCGAGAAGGCCGAAGACCGCCAGAAGTTCAAGGAAGCCATGACCAAGATTGGTCTGGACTCCGCCAAGTCGGGCATTGCCCACAGCATGGAAGAAGCCTGGGCTGTGCAAAAGCGCATTCAGGCCGAAATCGGTGGATCCGGCTTCCCCATGGTCATTCGCCCCAGCTTCACGCTGGGCGGCACCGGCGGTGGCATTGCCTACAACCCTGAAGAATTCGAAGAAATCTGCAAGCGTGGTCTGGACCTTTCTCCGACCAACGAGTTGCTGATTGAAGAATCCCTGATCGGTTGGAAAGAGTACGAAATGGAAGTGGTTCGCGACAAAGCGGACAACGCCATCATCGTTTGCTCGATCGAAAACCTGGACCCCATGGGCATCCACACCGGTGACTCGATCACTGTGGCACCAGCCCAGACCCTGACCGACCGCGAATACCAACTGCTGCGTAACGCATCGATCGCCATCCTGCGCGAAATCGGTGTGGAAACTGGCGGTTCGAACGTGCAGTTCTCGATCAACCCCGACAACGGCCGGATGATCGTGATCGAAATGAACCCCCGCGTGTCGCGTTCGTCGGCACTGGCTTCCAAGGCAACCGGCTTCCCGATTGCCAAGATCGCGGCCAAGCTGGCTGTGGGCTTCACCCTCGACGAGCTGAAGAACGACATCACCGGTGGCGCCACCCCGGCCTCGTTCGAGCCGTCGATTGACTACGTCGTCACCAAGATCCCTCGTTTCGCTTTCGAGAAGTTCCCCGCCGCCGACAACCGTCTGACCACTCAGATGAAGTCTGTGGGTGAGGTGATGGCCATGGGTCGCACCTTCCAGGAATCCTTCCAGAAAGCCCTGCGTGGTCTGGAAACCGGCATCGACGGTCTGACCGAGCGCAGCACCGACAAGGATGAAGTGATCGAAGAGATCGGTAACGCCGGTCCCGAGCGCATCCTGTTCTTGGGTGACGCCTTCCGTCTGGGCATGACCCTGGATGAAGTCTTCGAAGAGACCAAGGTGGACCCCTGGTTCCTGGCTCAGATCGAAGACATCATCAAGACCGAAGAGCAAGTCAAGGCGCGCAAGCTGGAATCGCTGTCGGCTGAAGAGTTGCGCTATCTGAAGAAGAAGGGCTTCTCGGATCGCCGCTTGGCCAAGCTGATGGGCACCGACCAGCACGCTGTGCGCAAGGCCCGTCACGCTCTGGGCGTGCGTCCTGTGTACAAGCGGGTGGACACTTGCGCTGCCGAGTTCGCCACCCAAACCGCCTACATGTACTCGTGCTACGAGAACGAAGGCGGCGAGTGCGAAGCCGATCCGACCGACAAGAAGAAGATCATGGTGCTGGGCGGTGGCCCGAACCGCATCGGTCAAGGTATTGAGTTCGACTACTGCTGCGTCCACGCTGCCCTCGCGATGCGCGAAGACGGCTACGAGACCATCATGGTCAACTGCAACCCGGAAACCGTGTCGACCGATTACGACACCTCGGACCGTTTGTATTTCGAGCCCGTCACCCTGGAAGACGTGCTGGAAATCGTGGCCAAGGAAAAGCCGGTTGGCGTGATCGTTCAGTACGGCGGTCAAACCCCGTTGAAGCTCGCGCTGGACCTCGAAGCCAATGGCGTGCCCATCATCGGCACCACGCCTGACAGCATCGACATCGCGGAAGACCGCGAGCGCTTCCAGGCGCTGCTGCACAAGCTGGGCCTGAAGCAGCCGCCTAACCGCACCGCTCGCGCTGAAGACGAAGCCATCAAGCTGGCCAACGAGATTGGCTATCCGCTGGTGGTGCGTCCGTCTTACGTGTTGGGTGGTCGTGCGATGGAAATCGTGCACGGTGACAAGGACCTGGAGCGCTACATGCGCGAAGCGGTTCGTGTCTCCGAGAAGTCGCCTGTGCTGCTGGACCGCTTCCTGAACGACGCGGTCGAAGTCGACGTGGACTGTATTGCTGATGGCACCGACACCATGATCGGCGGCATCATGGAGCACATCGAACAGGCTGGCGTTCACTCCGGTGACTCTGCTTGCTCGCTGCCTCCTTACACCCTGAGCGCCGAACTCCAAGATGAGTTGCGTCGCCAGACCGCGCTGATGGCCAAGGCCCTCAACGTGGTGGGTCTGATGAACGTGCAGTTCGCCATCCAGGGCGATGTGACCAAGGGTCTGAACGACGCGACGGTCTACGTGCTGGAAGTGAACCCGCGTGCCTCGCGCACCGTGCCGTACGTGTCCAAGGCCACCGGTCAGCCTCTGGCCAAGATCGCCGCGCGTTGCATGGCTGGTCAAAAGCTGTCGACCCAGAAGTCGCCTGACGGCCAAGCACCTCGCGAAGTCGTGCCGCCTTACTTCACGGTCAAGGAAGCCGTTTTCCCGTTTAACAAGTTCCCAGGCGTGGACCCCGTCCTCGGCCCTGAAATGCGTTCGACCGGCGAAGTCATGGGCGTGGGCGAAACCTTCGGCGAAGCCATGCTGAAGTCGCAGTTGGGCGCGGGTTCACGTCTGCCGACCAAGGGGACCGTGTGCATCTCCGTCAAGGATGGTGACAAGGCGCGTGCCGTGGCTGTGGCCAAGGATCTGATCGATCTGGGCTTCAGCGTGGTGGCCACAAAGGGTACTGCTGCAGCCATTGCGGCGGCTGGTATCCCTGTGAAGCCGGTCAACAAGGTGAAGGATGGCCGTCCGCACATCTCTGATGCGATCAAGGCCGGTGAAATCCAGCTGGTGTTCACCACCGTGGACGAAACCCGCACGGCAATTGCCGATTCGCGCAGCATCCGTCAGGCCGCACTGGCCAACCGGATCACCTACTACACGACCATGGCTGGTTGTGAAGCAGCGGTGGAAGCGATGAAGCATCAGGCAGACCTGACCGTTTATTCGCTGCAAGAACTGCACGCCAAACTGCACTAAACTGTGCGCTTAGCCCCGGGTGCTGCGGCACCCGAGGCACCCTGACACATCCACGGGCCGCGCCCTCTCTCCACCGCAAGGTGGTGCCTGGGACGCGGCTCGGTTTATTTTGCGAGACAAAACCATGTCCACAATTCCTATCACCAAGCGCGGCGCCGAAAAGCTCAAGGAAGAGTTGCAGCGTCTCAAGCACATTGAGCGTCCTGCCGTGGTCCAAGCCATCGCCGAGGCCCGTGCTCAAGGTGACCTGTCGGAAAACGCAGAGTACGACGCCGCCAAGGACAAACAGGGCTTCATCGAAGGTCGTATCAACGAGATCGAAGGCAAGCTGTCGGCTGCCAAGATCATCGACCCCTCCGAGCTGGACGCTGGTGGCAAGGTCGTGTTCGGCGCCACGGTCGAGATGGAAATCGAAGCCACTGGCGACATCGTGACGTACCAGATCGTGGGTGACGACGAAGCCGACCTGAAGCACGGCCTGATTTCGATCAGCTCGCCGATCGCGCGCGCGCTGATTGGCAAAGAAGCGGGCGACGTGGCCGTGGTGCAAGCCCCCGGTGGCGAGCGCAACTACGAAATCATCGAAGTCCGCTATATCTGACGATGAAGTTGACTCGCATTCAAACCTTGCTGGCCACGCTGTGGGCTGGCATGGTCTTGACGGTCGGTGGCTTGGCGGCTCCGGCGCTGTTCAGCGTGCTGGAGCGTCAGGCTGCGGGGCTCGGGGCAGGACGCATGTTCTCCATCGAAGCCCGCGTCAGTTTCGTGTTCGCGGTGCTGATCTTCTTGCTGGAGCGCCGCAGGGTGCGCGATGCGGTCGAGGCAGGGCAATCGGCCAGCGCCGTGAGTGCAACGCTCTTGCTGGCATTGGGTGCGCTGTTTTTGACGATCATGGGTGAGTTCGTCTTGCACCCGTTGATCGAAACCGCCAAAGCCGGGCAGGCGACCACACTGTCGTTCGGTGCCTTACATGGGATTTCCTCATCCCTCTATTGGGTAAAAGCCCTGCTGATTGGCGTGCTGGCCTGGCGCCAAACCCAATAAAAAATGCCACATCGCCCAAGTGGGCGTGTGGCATGGACGAAACCCGTTCGGGAATCAGCTTGGCTTTTTGCTCGCAACGCGCTTCTTGGCGCGCTTGATCAAGCCGCCAGCGGTCACACGTTGGTTGCCCATCACCTGAACCTTTTTGATCTCAGGGCGGCGCAAGCCGCTCTTGGAGAACTTCAGAATCTTCACTTCGCGAGGCGCAGCGCCTCGGCCTTCCTTAGGTTCAGCGCTCACCTTTTCGGGAATCGGGCGCCACAACACCAGCAGTTTGCCGATGTGTTGAATGGGGGCTGCGTTGAGTTGGTCGCACATTTGCGCGAAGATTTCTTCGCGGTTGGCGCGGTCGTCGCCCAGAACACGAACCTTGATCAGGCCATGGGCCTTGAGTGCGGCATCGGTTTCCTTGAGGACGGCAGGAGTCAAGCCATCGCCACCGATCATCACGACCGGATCCAGATGGTGGGCGTCAGCGCGCAGTGCGCGGCGCTCGGAGGTAGTCAATTGAATTGCAGGCATACCGCTATTATCCAACCATGAAAGTCAAAACCAAAAGTAAAAAGGTCAACAAGGCATGGTTGAACGACCATGTGACCGATCCCTACGTGCGTCTTGCACAAAAAGAAGGCTTTCGATCGCGTGCCGCCTACAAGCTCAAGGAAATTGACGAGGCGCTCCATCTGATCAAGCCCGGGCAGTTGGTCGTCGACTTGGGTGCGGCCCCAGGCGCCTGGAGCCAGTACGTCCGACGCAAGTTCGCCCCCAAGGATGCGGGTACCGGTGGCGCGGCAGTGGGTGAATTGAACGGCACCATCATCGCGCTGGATTTGCTCGATTTTGAACCCGTTGAAGGTGTGAACTTCATTCAGGGAGACTTCCGCGAAGAAGAAGTCCTGCAGCAATTGCAGGCCGCAGTGGGTGATCGCCCCGTTGACGTGGTGATCTCGGACATGGCTCCCAATCTCAGCGGGATTCAGGTGTCAGACGCCGCGCGCATCGAACATCTGATCGAACTGGCCATCGATTTCGCCCAGCATCACCTCAAGAAAGACGGTGCGCTGGTCTGCAAGGTCTTCCATGGCAGCGGGTACAACCAACTGGTTGAAATGTTCAAGGCGAACTTCCGCATCGTGAAACCAATCAAGCCCAAAGCGTCCCGAGACAAATCTGCTGAAACTTTCTTGGTCGGCATCGGTCTGAAGGGGCGATGAATTTTCTTGATCGCGGTGTTTATGCCCTGGAAAACCGGGGCAGATAAGGGGTATGAGGCGAGCAGGGCTACTCTTGACTCGTCTAGAATCATCCCCACATACCGCGAAGACCTTGCAGATTTTTTTCAATTTCGCAAGGTCGATGAGGTTTTCGATAGCTGTTTGGGTCGGGAGATGCGTCCGCATCAGCCCAGACAGGTTTGAATGGGTTTAAGGAGCCGCGGTGAACAATCAATGGTTCTCCAAGATTGCAGTCTGGCTGGTTGTGGCACTGGTGTTGTTCACCGTGTTCAAGCAGTTCGATCGTGTCAGCACGGGTGGTAGTCAGATCGGCTACTCCGACTTCCTGGAGGAGGTCCGTGCCAAGCGCATCAAGAACGTCACCTTGCAAGAAGGCAATGGCGGCACAGAAATCATTGCTACCACCACGGATGACAAGCGCATCCGCAGTACCGCGACCTATCTGGACCGCGGCCTCGTGGGCGACCTCATCAACAACGGCGTCAAGTTCGACGTCAAGCCCCGCGAAGAGCCTTCGCTCATCATGAGCCTGCTCATTTCCTGGGGTCCGATGCTGCTGCTGATCGGCGTGTGGATCTACTTCATGCGCCAGATGCAGGGCGGCGGCAAGGGTGGGGCATTCAGCTTCGGCAAGAGCCGTGCACGCATGCTTGATGACACGAACAACAGCGTGACCTTCGCAGATGTGGCCGGTTGCGATGAAGCCAAGGAAGAAGTCAAAGAATTGGTGGACTTCCTGCGTGACCCCCAAAAGTTCCAGAAGCTGGGCGGGCGGATTCCGCGCGGCGTGCTGATGGTCGGCCCTCCCGGTACGGGTAAGACCCTGCTGGCCAAGTCCATCGCTGGCGAAGCCAAAGTTCCGTTCTTCACGATCTCGGGTTCCGACTTCGTGGAAATGTTCGTCGGTGTCGGCGCCTCGCGCGTCCGTGACATGTTCGAACAAGCCAAGAAGAATGCACCTTGCATCATCTTCATCGACGAAATCGACGCGGTCGGTCGTCACCGTGGTGCCGGCTTGGGCGGCGGCAATGACGAACGCGAGCAGACCCTTAACCAGATGCTGGTCGAGATGGATGGTTTCGAGACCAATCTGGGCGTGATCGTGATCGCGGCCACCAACCGTCCTGACATCCTGGATCCGGCCCTGCTGCGCCCCGGTCGTTTCGACCGCCAGGTCTATGTGACCCTGCCCGATGTGCGCGGCCGTGAGCAAATCCTGAACGTCCACATCCGCAAGGTGCCGGTCGGTCAGGACATCAAGGTCGATATCTTGGCCCGTGGCACCCCCGGTTTCTCGGGTGCTGACTTGGCCAACTTGGTGAACGAAGCGGCTTTGTTCGCTGCGCGTCGCAACGGTCGCGTGGTGGAAATGCAGGACTTCGAAAAGGCCAAGGACAAGATCATGATGGGCCCCGAGCGCAAGTCCATGGTCATGCCAGAGGAAGAGCGCAAGAACACCGCATACCACGAAGCTGGTCATGCGCTGGTGGCTCGCCTGCTGCCCAAGACCGACCCTGTGCACAAGGTCACCATCATCCCGCGTGGTCGCGCGCTGGGTGTGACCATGCAGTTGCCCGAAGGCGATCGTTACAGCATGGACAAGAGTCGCATGCTGGACACCATCTCGGTGCTGTTCGGTGGTCGAATTGCTGAAGAAGTGTTCATGAACCAGATGACCACCGGTGCATCGAACGACTTCGAGCGTGCCACGGCCATCGCGCGTGACATGGTGACCCGTTACGGCATGACCGATGAACTTGGCCCCATGGTGTACGCCGACAACGAAGGTGAAGTTTTCCTGGGTCGATCGATCACCAAGACCACCAACATGTCTGAAGAGACCATGCAAAAGGTGGACAAGCAGATCCGCAAGATCATCGATGAGCAGTACGCCATTGCGCGCAAGCTCATTGAAGACAACCAGGACAAGATGCACACGATGGCAAAGGCCTTGCTGGATTGGGAAACCATCGATGCCGAGCAAATTGACGACATCATGGCTGGCCGTGAGCCCCGTCCCCCGAAGGATTGGACGCCCCCCAGCAATCGCAACAACGGGGGCGCCAAGCCTCCGATGAGCGCAGACGGCGCGCCTGCTGCGGTCTGATCGCTGTCGCAGCATCACCAACGGGGCTTCGGCCCCGTTTTTTCATGCGGGATCCAGATGTTTTGGCACACCACACGCTTTCAGATTGACCTGAGTTCGCCCAAGGTGATGGGCATCGTCAATGTCACGCCGGACTCGTTTTCGGACGGCGGGCGCCACAACCAGACGGCAGACGCCTTGGCGCATTGCGAGCAACTGCTGCGTGAGGGCGCCGACATGCTGGACATTGGGGGGGAGTCGACCCGTCCGGGGTCGCCCACCGTTCCTGTGGAAGAGGAATGGCGGCGTGTGGCGGGAGTGCTCCAGGGGGCTCTGGCCCTGGGAGTTCCGATATCGGTCGATACCTGCAAGCCGGAGGTCATGGTGCGCGCGCTCGACATGGGAGTCGACATCATCAACGATGTCCGTGCCTTGGAAGCGCCTGGCGCCATCGAGGCCGTGGCGCGTCATCCGCAATGCGGGGTGTGCCTGATGCACATGCAGGGCACGCCGCAGACCATGCAAGATCGCCCGTCGTACCCCGACGTGGTAAGTGAGGTGTTCGCTTATTTGGCGTCCAGAGTGCAAGCCTGTCTGGATGTAGGTTTGCCTTCCGCACACATTGCGCTGGATCCCGGCATCGGCTTTGGCAAGACTCCCGAACATAACTTGCTGTTGTTGAGGGAGCAGAGCCGTTTGCTTGCCCTGGGTTACCCCTTGCTGATCGGGTGGTCGCGCAAGTCCACGCTTGGGCACATCACCGGCAAGCCGGTGGGCGACCGATTGGCGGCCAGCCTTGCAGCGGCCTTGGCCGGTGTTCAGCGGGGCGCGCACATTGTGCGGGTTCACGATGTTGGCGCAACGGTCGATGTCCTCAAAGTATGGGCTGCAGCCGGATTGCCGGGTTGATGCGGCAATTCGCGCGACAATCCACCGATTGACTTGAAATTACAGAAGCGTTCGCTGACATGTCTCGACAATTCTTCGGCACAGACGGTATTCGCGGTACCGTGGGCCAATCTCCCATCACCCCTGATTTCGTGTTGCGACTGGGCCATGCGGTCGGGCAGGTTTTGCGCCGAAACGAGGCGCGTCCCACCGTGTTGATTGGCAAGGACACGCGGATATCCGGCTACATGCTCGAATCTGCGTTGGAAGCCGGTTTTTCGTCGGCTGGCGTGGATGTGTTGTTGACCGGTCCGCTGCCGACTCCGGGCGTCTCTTACCTGACGCGGGCTTTGCGCCTGAGCCTGGGCGTGGTGATCAGCGCCTCGCACAACCCCTTTGGTGACAACGGCATCAAGTTCTTTTCTGCACAGGGCGAAAAGTTGCCCGATCAGTGGGAATTGGATGTGGAGTCGGCCTTGCAGGATGCGCCACGTTGGGTGGACTCGGCCACGTTGGGGCGTGCGCGCCGCATTGAAGATGCACGGGGACGCTACATCGAGTTTTGCAAGGCCACTTTTGCGCCTCATCTGTCGCTGCGCGGCTTGAAGCTCGTGGTGGATGCCGCCCACGGCGCGGCGTATCAGGTTGCCCCGGCTGTGTTTCACGAGCTTGGCGCGGAGGTCATATCGATCGGTTGCGCCCCGGACGGGCTGAACATCAATGCAGGCGTGGGTGCAACGCACCCTGAGGCGCTGATAAAAGCCGTGCAAGAGCACAAGGCAGACTACGGCATTGCCCTCGACGGGGATGCCGATCGACTGCAATTGGTTGACGCCTCGGGGCGTTTGTACAACGGCGACGAGCTTTTGTATGTGATGGTTGCCGACCGCCTGGCTCAGGGCGAAGCCGTCAAGGGGGCTGTAGGCACATTGATGACCAACATGGCCGTGGAACTGGCGCTGCAGTCGAAAGGCATCGAGTTTGTTCGCGCCAAGGTGGGCGACCGGTATGTGCTGGAGGAGTTGACTGCGCGCGGCTGGCAACTTGGTGGAGAGGGGTCCGGGCACCTCTTGGCGTTGGATCGCCATACCACTGGAGACGGCATCGTCAGTGCGCTGCAAGTTTTGCAGGCGGTGGTACGCAGCAAAAAGTCTGTGACAGATTGGCTGGACGGTGTCTCCCTGTTTCCTCAGCGCTTGATTAACGTGCGGCTCCAACCAGGGCAAGACTGGAAGAGCAATGCCAAGTTGGCAGAGGTTCAGCGCGAGGTCGCCTCAGAGCTGGAGGGGAAGGGGCGCGTTTTGATCCGGGCATCTGGGACCGAGCCCCTCCTTCGGGTGATGGTAGAGGCTCAGGATCAAACGCTGGCTGATGTGTCGGCGCAGAAACTCGCAGACGCCGTCACGGCTTGATCTGATTGGGCATGAAAAAGCCGGCCACATGGGCCGGCTTTTTTATTGGATGACAGCGCGTTTGCAGTTATTTCTTTTTGGGTGGGGTCAGAACGGTGTCGATGACATGGATGACACCGTTGGTGGCAACCTTGTCTGCCGAGGTGACCATGGCGTCTTCCACGGTCACAAAGTCGCCAGCCTTTGAGATGCTGATCTTCGCGCCTTGCAGTGTTTCCTTTGTGCTGCTGCCGGTGATGTCGGTCGACTTGATCACGCCTTGCACGATGTGGAAGTTCAGCAGATTCTTCAGCGCTTCAGGATCTTTGCTGAGCTTGCTCAAGGTTTCTGCGGGCAGGGCCTTGAACGCGGCATCGCTAGGGGCAAAGATGGTAACAGGACCATTAGCGCCGAGTTGTGCCGCCAAGCCAGAGTCTTGGGCCAGTTTGTTAAATGTGCTCAGTTCCTGCTCAGCAGCAATGGTGGCGCTCAACGTCACAGGCCCATTGGCCACCTGAGTGTTGGCACAGCCTGTGATGTTCAGGGCCGTTGCCAGGACTGCGGCCAGAATCAGGTGGTGGCGAGGGATCAGTTTCATCTAGGTCTCCGCGTTCAGCTATATGACTTACAGAAGTAATGCCGACACGATAGAAATCAACCGTGACGAATTGGTGACGAGATGGTGACGGATGCTGTCACAAACACCAATTTGAGCGCGGCGAGTCATTTGTGACAGCTTCTTCTTGTTTGTCACATGGCCGTCACAATCGACTCATAAAGTCTGCCTTGACCAAATTCTGACTGTCATTAGTTTTGACAAGAAAGGCGTACTCATGAGCTTCAAGATGATTCGCACCGCAGCAGCCGTCGCGCTGGCCGTGATGTCGGGTGCAGTGTTGGCCCAGGATGTGACCGGCGCGGGCGCCACATTCCCCGCTCCCGTTTACGCCAAGTGGGCGGCCGGTTACAACACCGCGACCGGTGTGCGCATCAATTACCAGTCCGTTGGTTCTGGCGCCGGCATCAAGCAAATCAAGGCCAAGACGGTGGACTTCGGTGCATCCGACATGCCTTTGAAGGACGACGAACTGGCCAAGGACGGTCTGATCCAGTTCCCCACGGTGATTGGCGGCGTGGTGCCTGTGGTCAACGTGAAGGGCATCCAGCCCGGTCAACTGAAGTTGACGGGCGAAGTGCTGGGCAACATCTACCTGGGCAAAGTGACCAAGTGGAACGACCCCGCCATCGTGGCGCTGAATCCTGGCTTGGCTTTGCCTGATGCGCCCATCGCACCGGTGCGCCGCGCCGATGGTTCGGGCACCAGCTTCATTTTCACGAACTACCTGTCTAAGGTGAACGCTGAGTGGAAGGCCAAAGTTGGTGAAGGTACCGCTGTGAACTGGCCCACCGGTGCCGGCGGCAAGGGCAACGAAGGCGTGTCGGCTTTCGTCCAACGCCTGCCCAACTCGATCGGCTATGTCGAATACGCCTATGCCAAGCAAAACAAGATGTCGCACGTGGCTCTGAAGAATGCCGCTGGCAACTTCGTGCAGCCTGATGACACCAACTTCAAGGCCGCTGCAGCCAGCGCCGAGTGGAACAAGTCGTTCTATCAGATCCTGACCAATCAGGCTGACAAGAATGCCTGGCCCATCAGCGGCGCCACGTTCATCCTGATGCACAAGTCGCAAGATAAGCCAGCTCAGGCCGCCGCAGCACTGAAGTTCTTTGAATGGGCTTATGTGACCGGTGACAAGACTGCCGCAGATCTGGAATACGTGCCACTGCCCGCATCGGTGAAGGATCTGGTCCGCAAGCAATGGGCGTCGATCACCGACACCGCCGGCAAGACGGTTTCGTACAAGTAATTGCCTCTGAACGGGCGGGCTGCATCTGATTGCTGCTCGCCCGGTCAGGCTTTGACTGATGATTTTGGAAGCACTTCTCCATGGAGGCGTTCGATGACCGCCATACTCCCTGCTGGCATGAGTGATGCCGCAACAGTAACCTCGCGAGATGCGAAACGCCGCCCCATGACAACTCCTCCCTCTCGTCGCGTACAGGCCCCTTGGGCTGACGCGGTTTTTGCCATGTTGGCCCGCGGTGCGGCCTTCATGACCCTGGCCTTGCTGGTCGGGATTCTGATTTCTCTGGTGCTGGGCGCCATGCCCGCCATCCAGGCCTATGGCCTGAGCTTCCTGTGGCGTACCGAATGGGACCCTGTGCAGGAGCAGTTCGGTGGCCTGGTGATGATCTACGGCACTTTGATGACCTCGTTCATTGCCTTGCTGATTGCTGTGCCGGTCAGCTTTGGTATTGCCTTGTTCCTGACCGAACTGTCGCCCTCTTGGTTGAAGCGCCCGCTGGGGATCGCAGTGGAATTGTTGGCCGCGGTGCCGTCGATCGTGTACGGCATGTGGGGCTTGCTGGTCTTCGGGCCCATTTTGTCGACCTATGTGCAGCAGCCTCTGCAGAGCCTGACGCAAGGGGTGCCATTCCTGGGTGCCTTTTTCTCGGGTCCCCCCGTGGGGATCGGCATCCTGTCGGCCGGTGTCATCCTGGCCATCATGATCATTCCTTTCATCGCCTCGGTGATGCGTGACGTGTTTGAAGTCACGCCTCCATTGCTGAAGGAATCGGCCTACGGGCTGGGCTCAACCACATGGGAGGTGGTCTGGAAGGTCGTGCTGCCGTACACCAAGACCGGTGTGGTTGGTGGTGTCATGTTGGGTCTGGGGCGTGCACTGGGCGAAACAATGGCCGTCACTTTTGTGATCGGCAACATGAACCAGCTGAACTCGCTGTCGGTGTTCGAAGCGGCCAACAGCATCACGTCTGCTTTGGCCAACGAGTTTGCCGAAGCCAATGAAGGTTTGCATCAAGCCTCGTTGATCTATCTGGGTCTGATTCTGTTCTTCATCACCTTCGTGGTGCTGGCCTTCTCCAAGGTGCTGCTGTCCCGACTGAAGAAAAATGAAGGAGCGCGTTCATGAGCGCTGACATCCAAACAATCCGTGCGCGCAAGTACGCGTCGCGCAAGCGCATCAACGCGATTGCGCTGACCATGTCTCTGCTGGCCATGGCCTTCGGTCTGGTGTGGCTGATCTGGATCTTGTTCGAGACGGTCAAGCTGGGGCTGGATGGCCTGGGTTGGACCACGTTCACCCAGATGACCCCGCCGCCACAAGAAGAGGGGGGGCTGGCCAATGCGATTGCTGGGTCCTTCCTGATGGTGGGCTTGGCCACGCTGATCGGTACACCCGTGGGTGTCATGGCTGGCATCTACCTCGCAGAGTATGGAGAGCGCGGCTGGCTGGGCAGTGCCACGCGCTTCATCAACGACATCTTGCTGTCGGCACCTTCCATCGTGGTGGGCCTGTTCATCTATTCGGTGGTCGTGGCACGCATGCACACCTTCTCGGCATGGGCCGGTGTGTTGGCCTTGGCCCTGATCGTGGTGCCGGTGGTCATTCGCACCACTGAAAACATGCTGTCGCTGGTGCCGCATGCGTTGCGGGAAGCAGCCTATGCACTGGGCACGCCCAAGTGGCGCGTGATCATGACCATCACGCTGAAATCAGCCCGTGCAGGCGTGATCACCGGCATCCTGCTGGCAGTGGCCCGTATCTCGGGTGAGACGGCTCCGTTGCTGTTCACGGCCCTGTCCAACCAGTTCTGGTCGGCTGATCTGGGGCAACCCATGGCCAGCCTGCCGGTCACCATTTTCAAGTTTGCGATGAGCCCGTATGAGAACTGGCAGAAGCTGGCATGGGCTGGCGTCTTCCTGATCACCGTGGGTGTCCTGGTGCTCAACATCATCGCTCGAACCATGTTCCGCCAGCGCTGATCGGCGCGGCTCAAAGATATTGACGGAGATCCATCTCATGGACGCCAAGGTTTCCAACCCCACCGCCAACAAGGCCAAGTTGGCCGTTCGCAATCTGAACTTCTACTACGGCAAGTTCCACGCGTTGAAGAACGTGAACATGGAATTGCCCGAAAACCGCGTGACGGCTTTCATTGGTCCCTCCGGCTGTGGCAAGTCGACCCTGCTGCGCACCTTCAACCGCATGTTCGAGCTCTACCCTGAGCAGCGCGCGGAAGGGCAGATCCTGCTGGACGGGCAGGACATCCTGACGTCGAAGGAAGATGTGTCGCTGATTCGCGCACGCGTGGGCATGGTCTTCCAGAAGCCCACCCCGTTCCCGATGTCGATTTACGAGAACATCGCGTTCGGCGTGCGCCTGTTCGAAAACCTGTCTCGCACCGAGATGGATGAGCGCGTGGAGTGGGCCTTGAAAAAGGCTGCACTGTGGAACGAAGTCAAGGACAAGCTGAACCAGTCGGGTTCGGGCTTGTCGGGTGGTCAACAGCAACGTCTGTGCATTGCCCGCGGCATTGCCATCAAGCCCGAAGTGCTGCTGCTTGACGAACCATGCTCCGCGCTGGACCCCATTTCGACCGGCAAGGTGGAAGAACTCATTCACGAACTCAAGGACGACTACACCGTCCTGATCGTGACCCACAACATGCAGCAGGCGGCGCGTTGCTCGGATTACACCGCCTATATGTATCTGGGCGAGTTGATTGAATTCGGCGCCACCACGGACATCTTCATGAAGCCCAAGCGCACCGAGACCGAGGACTACATCACCGGTCGTTTCGGTTGATGCACACGCGATATAAAACCAACAACATCAAGTGAAGGATAGGGCGATGACTGAAAAACACTTGTCCAGCCAGTTTGACAACGAACTGAGCGGCATCTCGACCCGTGTGCTGGAAATGGGCGGCCTGGTGGAATCCCAGTTGGCACAAGCCATGGAGGCACTGACCCATTTCAATGGTGATCTGGCCAGTCGCATCCTGGTCCAGGAAGAACGCGTGAACCAAATGGAGATGGAGATCGACGCCGACTTGTCGACCATCATCGCCCGTCGTCAGCCAACTGCACGCGACCTGCGCCTGCTCATTGCCATCTCCAAAACGATTGGCAACCTCGAGCGTGTCGGTGATGAGGCCGCCCGCGTGGCCCGCACGGTACAACGCCTGATCAACACCGGTGTGTCAAGCCGCTTACGCTTGCCCGTGTCGGACGTGTCGTTTGAGGCGTCGTTGGCCACTGCATCGTTGCGCAAGTCCCTGGATGCATTTGCCCGTCTGGATATTCGCACAGCACTGGAAGTGATCAAGAGTGACAACGAGATCGATGCAGAGTTTGACGGTCTGATGCGCAAGCTCATCACCTACATGATGGAAGACCCCCGCACCATTTCGGCGTCGATCGACTTGGTGTTTGTGGCCAAGGCCATTGAGCGTGTGGGTGACCATGCAAAGAACCTGGCTGAGCAAGTGATCTACATCGTCAAGGGGACCGATGTGCGTCACAACTCGCCTGAGGCGGTTGAGTCCATCATCAAGTAATTGATCGGGAGCGATCTATGAGCAGAGTGCTGGTCGTTGAAGATGAGTTCGCGATTGCCGAGTTGATTGCGCTGAACTTGCGTCACGCAGGGTTTGATGTAGCCGTGGCGCACAACGCTGACGAGGCACAGACCGAGGTCGACAAGGTGTTGCCAGATCTGGTCCTGCTGGACTGGATGCTGCCGGGCCAATCGGGCTTGAGCATTGCCAAGCGCTGGCGTGGTGTCGCCCGCACCAAAGACCTGCCCATCATCATGCTGACAGCCCGAGCAGAAGAGACCGACAAGGTTGCCGGGCTGGATGCGGGCGCCGACGACTACCTGACCAAGCCATTCTCCACGCAGGAGTTGATGGCTCGGGTTCGGGCCGTGTTGCGTCGCAAGGCGCCCCAGGCACTGGATTCTGCTGTGGAGATCGCAGGCCTGAAGCTCGACCCTGCCACTCGTCGTGTGAGTCGCGGTGATCAGGAAGTGAAGATCGGCCCAACCGAGTTCAAGTTGCTGCACTTCTTCATGACCCATCCTGAGCGCGTTCATAGTCGTGCGCAGCTGCTGGACCGGGTCTGGGGCGACCATGTTTTCATTGAAGAACGTACGGTCGATGTGCACGTCAAACGTCTGCGCGAGGCCTTGACGCCCGTGCAGCGCGCACAGCTGATTGAAACCGTTCGGGGTGCAGGCTATCGCTTGACACAACAGGTCGCTAACGTCGCGGCCTAACTTAAGCCTACTGGTTATCGTGGATACAACTGATTCGTGGCTGTTGTCGCGTGTTGGCGCTCGCCTGTTGTCTGCTGCTGCAGGGGGCGTCGCAGGCTGGGTGATAGGTGATCGAATGGGCTACCCGGGCACGATGTGCGCGGTCGGCGCAATGAGTTCGGTATTGGTCATCTCGGTGGTGGATACCTTGCGAGGCCATCGGCTTTTGGATTGGTTGCGCGTGCCCGAGGGCGTGGCACCGACATTGCCGGGCATGTGGGGCGAATTGGCCCATCGCATGCAGCGTGTGCTGCAATTGCGGGAAATGGCCACCAATCAGGAGCGCGATCGACTCGCTCAATTCCTGGCCGCCATTGATGCGTCACCCAATGGCGTGATGCTGCTCGATGCCAGCGATCACATCGACTGGATCAGTTCTGCTGCAGCCGACCATTTTGGGTTGAATCAACACCGTGACATTCAACAGCGTGTCACGAATCTGGTGCGCCAGCCTGCCTTTGTGGAGTACCTCTCGAACGGCAATTTTACCGAGCCGCTGAAGTGCCCAATGGGCCATGGCTCCAAGAACTGTTTGCAGGTTTACGTCCGGCCTTATGGCGATGGGTTGAAGTTGGTCTTGTCCCAAGACATCACCGAGCGCGAGCGTGCTGACACCATGCGCCGTGATTTCGTTGCCAACGTCTCGCATGAAATTCGCACGCCTTTGACGGTGTTGGCGGGCTTCATCGAGACCATGGCAACGTTGCCGTTGACCGAGGCCGAGCGGGCGCGGGTCTTGTCGCTGATGTCGCAGCAAGCCGAGCGGATGCAGCACTTGGTTTCGGATTTGCTGACGCTGGCGCAGATCGAAGGCAGCCCCCGTCCACCTTCCAATAATTGGACAGGTGTATCCAAGCTGATGGACCGCATTGAAAACGATGCGCAAGGATTATCCAGAGGACGTCATACCTTGATGTTCAGCCTGCCTCAGCCGTGCAAACTCTGTGAGATTTCAGGGGTTGAAAGTGAATGGCTGAGTGCGATGGGCAACTTGGTTTCCAATGCCATTCGCTACACCCCTGAAGGGGGCAGCATCACGGTGACATGGTCCAGTACGCCAGAAGGTTCAGCCGAGTTCAGCGTGCGCGACACCGGGCCAGGCATTGCGTCAGAGCACCTGCCTCGTTTGACAGAGCGCTTTTACCGTGCCGATGGCAGTCGCTCACGTGACACGGGCGGTACCGGATTGGGTCTTTCCATCGTGAAACACGTGATCCAACGACATGGCGGTGAACTCCGCATCACCAGCGAAGTTGGAAAGGGCTCCAATTTCACGCTGCATGTTCCAGCAAGCCGAGTCCGATACGCCACGCCGGCGTAAAGCAGTCCTTCAGGGTAGAGAAACCGCTGCAGGCCGGCGATAGACAACGATCTGTTCGGAGTTGCGTGTACGCTGGTTGAATTGCGCCACGCGCTCCCATCCTTCGACGGATGGTGCCGTGTCGCGGCCGCCAATGCGAAGCAAAAGCGCGTCACAGCGAATCGAGGCGGAGCGTTGGCTGGCTGGCTGACCGTTGACTTGGTAGCCACCAAAATACTCCAACCCAGTCAACAGGCCGACAGGCACTTCTGGTGCGCACAGCAGTGTTTTTGTTGGCACCGTGGTACTGATCTTGTTGATCAAGGCGCGATAACTGCGAGCCTGATCCAGAATGGGTAGCCACAGCGTCATGAACAGGAGCCAGCATAAGGCCACCCCACCGGCGGGCAACACCAAGCTCTTCCACAGGGCATGGCTGTGTCGAGCGGTTCGCCAGCGAACGAGCGCCAGCCAGAGAAGCGTGCCAAGCAGCGCAGCCAACAAGGCTGTCAGTGAGAAGTAGGCCTGTGTGCCGGGTACCAGTTTCGCAATGCGCTCAGCAGTTTTGGCGGGTGCGCCGGTATGCAAGGAAATGTAGCCCACCCAAATCAGGCCAGCGCACACGGTAAAAAAACAGACCGAAAACCAATCGAGTGCGGCGCCAAGTCCGCGCTGAAGAATGGGGAGCGCAAATGAGGCCAGAACCGCCAAAGCTGGCAATGTCACGAGCATGGCTCGCTCATTGCCCCCCATGGCAACTGATGCGCAAAATCCGATCAGCGCCAACAACAGCGGTACCGCGATATGCCGGTACGTGATCTGGCGTCGCCAATACCACACGGTCAGCGCGGCGAGGGGCAGGGTGGGCCAAGTAAACCAGACCACCAGCTTTGGAATGTCCATCACGCGCTGAGCCGCGTCGAGGCGCCAGGCCCAGCCAGACAAGCCGATCGTGCTGAGCAGCGTTGCCAAGGACGTCGCAGTCGCAGTTGCCGCGAATACGAACCAGAAATGATGACGCAGTTCAGTTTGACGTGAGTGCCAGCAAACCGCCATCCCAGCCAAACCGGATAAGACCGCGACTGTCGGGCTACCACTGGCAGCCATCACGGGAAGGGAGAGGATTGCGGCCCACCTCGCCTGAATCGGGTGATATTGAGCCGAAGAAAGACTGTACAAAAAGGCCACGCTGCCGGTGAGTTGGAGCAACTCTGGCGTGGTTTCATGCCCCAGTTGCAGCAGGCCCAAAGAAGCGATCAATGCCAGCAAGGCACCATCGGCCAGTGCCCTTGCATAGTCTTGCGGGCGAGCTTCGCCCCCAAAGGCCAACGGAAGGGGTTGGGCAGCATCCGTCCGAGCCAAATGGTAGGTGCTGTACCAGGTCAGCGCCAAGATCAGCGAGAGCAACAGTGCAAACGGGATGCGCGCAGCCAGCGCCGGGTCAATCCAGGGACTCAGCGCGGAGATGAAGGCACCGCCCAGCCAGTAGGGCAGTACGCCACCCGACGTTGGCAAGATGCCACCGACATTCGGGTGCAACCATGACGCCTGACCAAGTGCCACGCTCCACATGTGTCCGAACGATGCGATGTCTTCGTTCTTCCAGGGGTCTCGCCCAATCAGGCCCGGAATGACATAGGCGGCACAAAACAGCAGGAGCGCCCAACGGGGCAAGCGCTGCACCGCCTTCTGGGTAACCAGAGCGGGAGTGATGAAGGGGGCCTGCGAACGGGTGGTCATGCGATGTGTGGCTCGGGCAGGGCAGAAACGAAAAAGGGCAGCATACAGCCACCCTTTTGAGATTCAAGTGCAGGAGCGCAGAAGACCTGCGCTCGGCACACAAGAT
The DNA here is from genome assembly GCF_049317225.1 of Aquabacterium sp. Taxonomy (GTDB): domain Bacteria; phylum Pseudomonadota; class Gammaproteobacteria; order Burkholderiales; family Burkholderiaceae_C; genus Aquabacterium. The sequence goes on from NZ_JBMOIR010000010.1 coordinate 27,478, forward strand.
TACTTGCGGAATGCAGCAAACTTGTTGCGGAACTTCTCGACGCGGCCGCCCAGGTTGTCGACGCTCTTTTGTTGGCCGGTGTAGAAGGCGTGCGATTCGGAAGAGGTTTCCAGCTTGAACAGGGGCAGTTCACGGCCGTCTTCCAGCTTGATGGTTTCCTTGGTAGGAGCGCAGGAACGGGTCACGAACTTGAAGCCGTTGGACTGGTCCAGGAAAACGACTTCACGGTAGTTGGGGTGAATACCTTGCTTAGGCATGTGAGAAACCTCTTGCTGTTTGCATCATCGGTAGCCACCAGACCCCATGTCTGGCACTTTCCGACAGCCGGAAAACGGCGGATTGTAGCAGATAAAAAGCCCCGATCGCAAGGCGAGCGGGGCTTGTTGGACATGTCAAGCATGCCCTCGCTCCAGGGGTCAGCCCCCACGACGCATCATGTCGAAGAAATCGTGGTTGTTCTTGGTGGAGCGCATCTTGTCGAGCACGAACTCCATCGCCTCGATCTCGTCCATCGGGTAGAGCAGCTTGCGCAAAATCCAGCTCTTTTGAAGGATTTCAGCCTTGAGCAGCAACTCTTCGCGGCGGGTGCCGGACTTGTTGATCAGGATGGACGGGTAGACACGCTTTTCGGCCATGCGGCGATCCAGATGGATTTCGCAGTTGCCAGTACCCTTGAACTCTTCGTAGATCACTTCGTCCATGCGGCTGCCGGTATCGACCAGGGCGGTGCCGATGATGGTCAGTGAGCCACCTTCTTCAATGTTGCGAGCCGCGCCAAAGAAACGCTTGGGGCGTTGCAGGGCGTTGGAGTCCACACCGCCGGACAGCACCTTGCCGGATGAGGGCAATACGTTGTTGTAGGCGCGAGCCAGTCGGGTGATCGAGTCGAGCAAGATCACAACGTCTTTCTTCAACTCGACCAGACGCTTGGCACGCTCGATCACCATCTCGGCAACCTGCACGTGGCGCTGAGCGGGTTCGTCGAACGTGGAACTGATGACTTCGCCGCGCACGGTGCGCTGCATTTCGGTCACTTCCTCAGGGCGCTCGTCCACCAGCAGCACGATCAGGTGCACTTCAGGGTGGTTGGCAACCAGGGCGTGAGCCAGGTTCTTCATCATCACGGTCTTACCGCTCTTGGGCGGTGCAACCAGCAACGCTCGCTGACCCTTGCCGATTGGCGCGATCAGGTCAATGATCCGGCTGGTCACGTTGTCATCGCCCCGCACGCCATCGCTTTCGAGCTTGAATTGCTCGTCAGGGAACAGCGGCGTGAGGTTTTCGAACATCAGCTTGTTCTTGTTGACCTCGGGGGCGATGCCGTTGACGCGATCGACCTTGACCAGTGCGAAGTAGCGCTCGCCATCTTTGGGCACGCGCACTTCGCCTTCGATCATGTCGCCGGTGTGCAGGTTGAAGCGGCGCACCTGGCTGGGCGACAGGTAAATGTCGTCCGTGCTGGCCAGGAAGCTGGTGTCCAGCGAGCGCAGGAAGCCGAAGCCGTCAGGCAAGACTTCAAGCACGCCGTCGCCGAAGACCTGTTCGCCGGCCTTGGCGCGCTTCTTCATGATGGCGAACATCAACTCTTGCTTGCGCATGCGAGCGACGTTCTCGATTTCGAGGGCTTCGGCCATCTCCACCAATTTGGAGATGTGCAACGCCTTCAGTTCTGACAAGTGCATGGATGGGGACCCTGAACGAAATCTGACCAGCGCAACATCACCCTTTGAAGGAGCAATGAGCCAGGCAGAAGAAAAACTCGTGGGTGAATGGACAAGAGGCCACGGGGCCATCGTTTGTCGAGGTGAGGTCAGCCGGGAAGGCGCCCTGTGAGGGCCATTCGCTGCGACACCGTCAGTCTGATGTTGTCAGACTGCTTCGACGAACACCGACCAAAAAACCGGTCAGCGAACGCATTATAGATACATAAATGGCGAAGGCCTGTAAGGGCCCCGCCAAGACGCTTACAGGTTGGCGTCGATGAAGGCTGTCAGTTGCGCCTTGGACAAGGCGCCAACCTTGGTTGCAGCCAGCTGACCATCCTTGAAGATCATCAGCGTGGGGATGCCGCGGATGCCAAACTTGGCAGGCACATCGCGGTTTTGGTCCACGTTCATCTTCGCAACGTTCAGACGGCCAGCGTAATCCTTGGCGACTTCGTCGAGGATCGGGGCGATCATCTTGCAGGGGCCACACCACTCGGCCCAGTAGTCCACCAGCACAGGCTGTGCAGACTGGAGGACATCTGCTTCGAACGAAGCATCAGAAATGTGTTTGATCAAGTCGCTGCTCATGTAATTGTCCTTGGGGGAATTTGACGAGCGACATCTTCCTTACGGTGCGTCGTCAACGTGTGGGGAATTCTGACACAGAAGCTGTGCGGGGGTCATGGCAGGACGCAAACCCATTTCTATCGCGTTGATAGCCAACGTCCAACCGTTGCTTCCATGATCATGCGCTTACAAAAAACTTCGCAATATGAAATAGAAGGGTGTTTATGCACTTGGCCGCCGCATTGAAGGTCTTGTTTTGTTGTGCAATACGGGAGTAACAAAGGGCAACCACGTTCCAAGGATCTTTCGTTTTGCAAGCGACCATGGCCACCGCCGCAACACAACAGCAGACAGCACCGCGACAGTTCGCGCGCTTTCAGTTGCTGCGCATGCTCGGTCGGTCGCTGGCATCGGCTGTCTGGCTGGCGATGGATCCGCGGCTTCAACAAGAAGTGTTGGTCGTGGTGCCCCGAGCCCAACCGGCCAACGTGCGCGAGCGTGAAAACTGGATGGCGGATGTCCAGGCTGGGGCGAGACTGCGGCACCCACGGTTGTCCGAGGTCCTGGAAGTCGGTCTGCACGAGGGGTGGCCCTTCGTGACCTATGCCCGGGGTACCGGGATGACTTTGGCTGAACGGGTATCCACGGGATCCAGTCTGACGCCTGTTGAAAGTGTGCAGATCATTGCGGAAGTGCTCGAAGGCGTGGCTTACGCCCACGAAGCCGGCGTGGCGCACCATGACATTGGCTTGCATGACGTGTTGCTGGATGCCAATGGGCATGCGCAATTGCTGGGGCTCGGCGCCGGACTGGCCCGACTCGCCCCTGGTGACGCGCGTGCACAGCACATGGGGCGACAGGAACTTCGTCTGGCTTCAGAGCGCGACGTGCTGATGTGCGGCCTGTTGCTACACCGCTTGCTGGCCAATCACCCGGCACTGGATGATGCAGACATTGGCAGTGCGGCTGGCCGAGTCGGTGTCGAGATTGTTCGTTTGCCCTGGACAACCCCGCATCCGGTTCCGGAAACCTTGCGTGCGATTGTCAACCGATCGACAGACCGGCAGCACCGGCAGCGCTACCTGAATGCGCGCACGCTGCTGGGTGCGCTGCATGGCTGGATCAAGACCAATGCAGACGAGGCCGGAGGCCCGCTGGCATTGCTGCTGGACCGATTGAATTCGGTTGGAACATTGCCTTCGCGCCCGGGCATGGAGCGTGCGCTGGTGGGGGCGTTGTCGCAGGAGATGCTGCGCGTGGACGATTTTGTCGACGTGCTCGTGATGAACCCGGCGCTGACATGGGAAATGCTACGTGCTGTCAATACAGCATCGTTTCGGAGTCAAGGCGTCGATGAGGCAGTAAGTACCTTGTCGCGTGCGGTGATGCTGCTGGGGCAACAAGGAATTCGCAAAGTGGCCGCCACGGTGCGTGCATGGCCGGGTGCCTTGGGGGCTCAGGCCAGTTTGACGCATACGGGTGAGACACCTGCCGTTGTAGCGCTGCAGCATGAGCTTCGGCGCACGTGCCTGGCGGGTGCCATGGCCCGCTTGTTGGCGCCATTTACCATCCACGACGAAGAGGCGTCAGTGTCAGCCATGTCCCAGAGATTGGGGCGCTTGCTGATCCACTATCACTTCCCTGACGAGGCTGCGCAGATTCACCGTTTGATGCAACCGTCGCCTGCGACCGAGCCAGACGCCAAGCCCACGCCGGGCATGCAACTGGAAACGGCGGTGAGTGCTGTGCTGGGTGTCAATCTTGATGATTTGGGCGGTGCCGTGCTGCAACATTGGGGCATGCACGAACGCATTGTTCACGCCGGGCGTCCTCTTCCCAGAGCAACGCCAGTACGCCACCCAGGCTCGCCTGAGGAAACCCTGCGCGCCGTGGCCAGTCTGGCCAATGAGTTGACCGATGCGCTTCAAATGGAGCCCACAAAGGTGCCCAGCGCGATCCATCAGGCCTATTTGCGTTATGCGCGTGCGCTGGAATTGAGCTCGAAAGAGTGCCTGCAAACGATCGAGCAGGCCACCCGTCTGGTCGACGGGGGCCGCAAGCCTGAGTCGCTTAACCCAACTTGAGTGCCTGAGCGCACTCTTTGACCAGCGCCGGGCCGCGATAGATCAGACCCGTGTAGATCTGCACCAGATCAGCCCCGGCATCGATCTTGGAGCGCGCATCAGCGGCGCTCATGACGCCACCCACCCCAATGATGGGGAAGCGTGGACCCAATGCCGCACGCAGTTGACGAATCACCTGATTGCTGGCCTCCAGCACGGGGGCACCACTCAAGCCGCCGGTTTCCTCGGCGTGCTTCATGCCCTGAACCGCGTCACGAGAAATGGTCGTGTTGGTGGCGATCACGCCGTCGATGCCATTCTTCTGCAACGTGGCCGCAATCACACCAACTTGCGTTTCGTCCAAGTCAGGTGCGATCTTGACGAACATCGGAACGGTACGGCCGTGCTGTTGAATCAGCTGCTGGCGACGCTCTTGCAGTTGGCCCAGCAATGCATCCAGGGCCTCGTCGCTTTGCAAGGCACGGAGGTTTTTGGTGTTGGGTGAGGAGATGTTGACTGTGACGTAGTCGGCGTGCGGGTACACCCCTTCCAGGCAGAGGAGGTAGTCATCCACGGCACTCTCGATGGGGGTCACCGCGTTCTTGCCAATGTTCAGCCCAAGGATGCCGCCACTTTGACGGAAGCGCGCACGCTTGACGTTGGCCAGAAAAGCATCCAGCCCTTCGTTATTGAAACCCAGGCGGTTGATCAGTGCATTGGCTTGTGGCAGGCGGAACATGCGAGGCTTGGGGTTGCCGGGTTGCGCCTTTGGCGTGACCGTGCCCACTTCAACAAAGCCAAAGCCCATGGCGCCCAGCCCGTCAATCACCTGACCATTTTTATCCAGGCCTGCAGCCATCCCGATGCGGTTGGGGAAGGTGATGCCTGCCACTTCGACGGGGTCCTGCACGCGCTCGCTGCCCCACAGGCAGGCCAGAGGCGTGTTCTGAAACCGGGCCAGGCCCGCGATGGTCAATTCGTGTGCCGTTTCCGGGTCCAGGTTGAACAGCACGGATTTGGGCAGAGAGTAGGGCAGCAGAGCCATAAGACGGCGATTGAGCGACGTAGTCGACAGTTGACGGCAAACCTCTATTGTCCCCGATCTGGGCGCACTTGTGCCCCATGTGAGCCATCAAGTCGCTGTGGCAAACTGCGCGACCTTGATGCTCGTGCTTGTCTCGCCAGTTGATGCGGGACGATTGCGGCGATGTTTGAATGTTTCTCGACAAGGCCTGAGCTTGGACAAGATCCTGATGCAATTGGCGGCCGAACTGAAGGTTCGTCCCGCACAAGTCAACGCAGCTGTCGAACTGCTCGACGGTGGTGCCACGGTTCCTTTCATTGCCCGATACCGCAAGGAGGCCACCGATGGTTTGGACGACACCCAACTGCGTGATTTGGAGGCACGCTTGGGCTACCTGCGTGAACTGGAAGACCGGCGCGCGGCCGTGCTCAAGAGCATTGACGAGCAAGGCAAGCTGACGCCGGAGTTGCGGGCCGCCATCGAGTCCGTGCCCACCAAGCAAGAGCTGGAAGACCTTTACCTGCCATTCAAGCCCAAGCGTCGCACCAAGGGCATGATCGCCTGCGAGGCAGGTATCGAGCCCTTGGCCGATAAGCTGTTTGCAGACCCGAGCCTGGACCCTCAGTCGGAGGCCGCTGCGTTTGTGAACGCAGATGCCGGCTTTGCTGACACGTTCGCGGTGCTGGATGGCGTCCGGGACATCTTGTCTGAGCGCTGGGCGGAAGATGCCACGCTGATCGGCAAGATGCGTGACTGGCTGTGGTCAGAAGGCCTGTTCAAGTCCAAGCTGATGGATGGCAAGGACGAGAACAACCCCGATGTCGCGAAGTTCCGCGACTACTTTGACTACGATGAACCCATCCGGACCGTGCCCTCGCACCGCGCATTGGCGGTGTTCCGTGGACGCACGCAAGAAATCCTGGATGCCAAGCTCGTGCTGGATGAGGAAGTCATTCCTGGCAAGCCCTCCCTGGCAGAAGGTCGCATCGCGGTCCACCTGGGCTGGAGCCACAGCAAACGTGCGAGCGATGACCTGATCCGCAAGTGCATTGCTTGGACGTGGAAGGTCAAGCTCTCGCTGAGCTTGGAGCGTGACCTGTTTGCCCGCCTGCGTGAAGACGCCGAGGCCACCGCCATCAAGGTGTTCGCAGAAAACCTGCGCGACCTGTTGTTGGCAGCGCCTGCTGGCAAGCGTGTGGTCATGGGCTTGGACCCTGGCATCCGCACCGGCGTAAAGGTGGCAGTGGTGAGCGATACCGGCAAGGTGCTGGATACGTCGACCGTGTACCCCCATGAGCCGCGCAAGGACTGGGAAGGCTCGATCCATACGCTGGGCCGCTTGTGCGCTGCCCATGGGGTCAACCTGATCGCTATTGGCAATGGCACAGCCAGTCGAGAGACAGACAAGCTCGCGGCCGATTTGATCAAGCGTATTCAGCAGATGGCCCCGGGCACCCCCATTGAGAAGGTGGTCGTGTCGGAAGCCGGTGCGTCGGTGTATTCGGCGTCCGAATTCGCGTCCAAGGAATTGCCTGATCTGGATGTGAGTTTGCGTGGCGCGGTATCGATCGCACGTCGCTTGCAGGACCCACTGGCCGAGTTGGTCAAAATCGACCCCAAGAGCATTGGAGTCGGGCAATACCAGCACGACGTCAATCAGAGCGAATTGGCTCGGACACTGGATGCCGTGGTGGAAGACTGCGTGAACTCGGTGGGTGTCGATCTGAACACGGCTTCAGCGCCTTTGTTGTCACGGGTTTCGGGTCTGAGCACGGCTGTGGCCAACAGCATTGTGCGCTGGCGTGATGCGAATGGCGCGTTCAAAAACCGCAAGCAGTTGATGGATGTGGCTGGGTTGGGCGCCAAGACGTTTGAACAATCAGCGGGGTTCTTGCGCATTCGTGATGGCGACAACCCCTTGGACATTTCCGGCGTTCACCCCGAGACCTATCCGGTGGTGGAGAAGATGCTGACGAGTACCGGCAAGCAAATCGGTGACCTGATCGGCAAGAGTGATGTGCTGCGCACGATCAAGCCTGAAGCATTTGCCAATGACAAGTTCGGGGTGATCACCGTCAAGGACATCTTGACTGAACTGGAAAAGCCGGGGCGCGATCCTCGCCCGGACTTCAAGGTGGCACGCTTCAACGACGGTGTCGAAGACATCAAGGACCTGAAGGAGGGCATGGTTCTGGAAGGGACCGTGTCCAACGTGGCGCAGTTTGGCGCGTTCGTGGATTTGGGGGTACATCAGGACGGTTTGGTCCACGTTAGCCAGTTGTCCAACAAGTTTGTGACCGATGCGCGCGAGGTGGTCAAAACCGGCGACATCGTCAAGGTCAAGGTGATCGAGGTCGATCTGGCGCGTCAACGCATTTCGCTGACGATGAAGCTGGACGCCGCGACGGGGCCGAAAGGCTCGGGTGCCGCACGGGACAACAGCTTCCGTCCTGCTGCGCGCAACGAGCGCCAAGGTGGTGGGCGGGGCGCTCCCGCACCCGCTTCGCAGGGGCAGTCCGCGATGGCAGCGGCCTTTGCCAAATTGCAGACCAAACGCTGAGCGACTTGCCGTTCAGACTCGGGCGCGAACCAGTCTCAAGCCGTTGAACACCACGATGAGGCTGGCGCCCATGTCTGCAAACACCGCCATCCAGAGGGTGGCGTGCCCCGCCAAGGCCAGCACCAGGAACACCGCTTTGATGCCCAGAGCGATGCCGATGTTCTCTTTCAGGATGCGCGCGGCCCACTGACTGAGCCGGATGAACTGCGAGATTTTGCGCGGGTCGTCATCCATGATGGCCACGTCAGCGGCTTCCAGCGCGGTCGCGGTGCCGGCTGCACCCATAGCCATGCCAATGTGGGCGCGCGCCAAGGCGGGGGCGTCGTTGACGCCGTCTCCGACCATGGCAACGGGGCCGTATTGCGCAGTCAATTGCGCCACCGCACTCAACTTATCTTCGGGAAGAAGATTGGCACGCACATCCTCAATGCCTGCGGCTTGCCCCACCACAGCCGCGGTGGTGGGGTTGTCGCCGGTGAGCATGACGGTGTGAATGCCCATGGCCGACAAGGCTGCAACGGCAACCGAAGATTCTGGCCTCACGGTATCCGCCACCGCAATGATGCCAACGGGATGGTGCGCATTGGTCAGCACCATGGCCGTCTTACCTTGCGATTCAAACGATGCGAGCAAGGCTTCCAAATCAGGAGAGCACAAACCGCGCTCTTCGACCAGTCGATGGTTGCCCAACTGCCAGCGCTCGCCGTTGACGTCACCTTGAACCCCACGGCCGGCCAAAACGCTGAAATTCGTCACTGGCGATAAAGCACCATCACCGCCTTGCGCTTTGGCTGCCGCCACGATCGCTTGTGCCACAGGGTGTACGCTATGGCTGTCCAGGCTGGCCGCCATGCCCAGAGCTTGTGCAGACGTCCATCCTTGCAAGGGATGCACATCGGTCACTGCGGGGCGCCCTGTGGTCAGCGTGCCGGTTTTGTCCAATGCGACCGCGCGAATCTGACGGCCCCCTTCCAGGTGAGCACCGCCCTTCACCAGAATGCCCATGCGCGCGGCTGCAGCCAAACCACTGACCACCGTCACAGGCGTGGAAACCACCAAGGCACAAGGGCAGGCAATGACCAGCATCACCAAAGCTTGGTAAAGCCAGTCATGCCACGACCCCTGCGTGAGCAGCGGGCCTGCGAGTGCCACGACCACGGCAAAGGCCACCACAGCAGGGGTGTAGTAGCGCGCAAACTGATCAACGAATCGCTGAGTGGGGGCACGTTGCGCCTGCGCCTCTTGAATGGCTTTGGCGATGCGCGCCAGGGTGCTGTCGCCAGCCACCGCAGTGACTTCGGCCTCAGCCACGCCATCGGTCACGATGCTGCCGGCGAAGAGCGGATCACCGGGCTGTTTGTCGACCGGCATGCTTTCGCCAGTGATCGGTGCCTGATTGAGGGCTGCGTGCCCCACTGTGATCTTGCCGTCCAGCGGGACGCGCTCTCCGGTCTTGATGCGAATGCGCGCACCGACTTGAACCTGCCTGACTGGCACCTCAACCCAGTCATGGCTTCGCCAGACGGACGCGGTATCCGGCGCATGCTCTGACAGCGCCGAGATGGCATGACGTGCACGCTCCAGCGACAGTGCCTCAATGGCCTCTGCGACCGCGAACAGGAAAATGACCATGGCGGCTTCAGCCCAATTACCAATCGCCAAGGCACCGGCCACAGCCAGCGTCATCAAAAAGTAAATGTTGAGCGTGAGGTGGCGCAGCGCAATCCATCCCTTTTTGAGGGTGGGGCCACCTGCCGTGGCGATCGACAACACAGCCAAGGCCAGCACAGCCATGTGTTGCTCTTGCCCGGTGATCCAGGCGACGCTCTCAGCCAGCACCGCAGCAAGGCCCGACGTCACCAGCAGCCCCTTGGTGCGAGAACTGAGTGCAGGGGGGAGCGGGGCGACGGCTTCGCCGTCTGTCAGCAAGACGGGCACCATGCCGACGTCGAGCAGTGCATCGGCCACCGCACTGACATCGTCCAAGCGGTGATAGACCGTCAGCTCACGCGCCAGCAGGTTGAAGTCGAGTCGAATCACACCGTTCAGCCCTTCGACGCGCTGGCGAATCAGGCGCTCTTCCGTCGGGCAGTCCATGGCGTCAATGCGGTAGCGCACGCGGTTGGCATCGACTGGGGGCGGTGGGGGAGGTGACACCTGCTGGGCCTGGGTGGCAGGGCCACAACAGGTGTCGATGTGCTCATGGTCGTGATCGTGATGGGCTCCCGACGCAGAGGCACGAGCCGGCGCTTGTGGCGCCACAGCAATGGGAATGACGCGGTGTCGACGGGAGTTCTCTTGCATGCGGGAATTTTGGCATGCCCCGTCGGCCGGTCGAAAGTCAGAGCATGGAGCCCGTTTGCTGATAGCGGGTATGCCACGCGAACGCCTGCTGCAACAGGTGTGGCGTGTGGCCACCGTGTCGACAGGCTTCGTGGAAATAGTCCTGCAAGGCTGGGCGGTAGGCGGGATCCACACAGTGGCGAATGATCTGAACGGCGCGCTCACGCGGCGCCAGTCCGCGCAGGTCCGCCAAGCCATGCTCGGTCACGATCACGTCGACGTCATGTTCCGTGTGGTCCACGTGGGTCACCATGGGCACGATGCTGGAGATGGCGCCATACCGCGCAGTGGATTTGGTGACGAATACCGACAGGTGGGCGTTGCGCGCAAAGTCGCCCGAGCCACCAATGCCATTCATCATGTGCGTGCCGCCCACGTGGGTGGAATTGATGTTGCCGTAGATGTCGCACTCCAGCGCCGTGTTGATGGTGATGAGGCCCAGGCGACGAGTGATCTCGGGGTGATTGCTGACCTCTTGGGGGCGCAACACCAGTCGCGGCTTGTACTGCTCGATGTTGGCGAGCACGCGATCGTAGGTGTCTCTCGACAGCGTGATCGACGATGCAGACGCAAATTCCAGTTTGCCGCTGTCAATCAACTCAATGGCGCTGTCTTGCAACACCTCGGAGTACATCTTGAGTTTCTGGAAGGGGGAGTCAATGAAGCCATGCAGCACGGCATTGGAGATCGTTCCAATGCCGGATTGCAAAGGCTGCAGAGCAGGAGAGAGTCGGCTGGACTTGACTTCGTGGCGCAAAAACTCGTCGAGGTGCCCGGCAATGGCGTTGGTTTCCTCGTCCGGCGGCAACACGTTGGAAGGACTGTCAGCCTTCTCCGTGATCACGATCGCAGCAATTTTGCTGGGGTCGATGGCAATGTGCGGCACGCCAATTCTTTGCTCGGGTGAAATCAGCGGGATGGGCTGACGGTAGGGGCGGTACGTCGGAATGAAGATGTCGTGCAGCCCCTCCAGCCCTAAAGGCATCTTCAAATTGATTTCGACGATGACCTTGCGCGCCAGGATCGCAAAGCTGGCCGAGTTCCCCACGGATGTGGTGGGGATGATGGCGCCTGTCTCCGTGATGGCCGTCGCTTCAATGACCGCAATGTCCACTGGCGGAAGTTGTCCGGATCGGAGTTGCTCCACCGTTTCGGACAAATGTTGATCCAGAAACATCACCTCGCCGTGGTTGATCTTGCGGCGCAAGGTGGCATCCGACTGAAATGGCATGCGGCGAGAGATCGCATTGGCTTCGCTGAGCACTTTGTCGATGTCGTTACCAAGCGAGGCGCCTGTCATCAGGGTGATCTGCAGCGGCTCATGGCGTGCACGCTCTGCCAAGGCCAACGGCACGGCCTTGCAGTCGCCCGCACGAGTGAACCCACTCATGCCGACCGTCATGCCGTTTTCAAACAAGGATGCAGCATCGTGAGCGGACATGACTTTGTCGCGCAACCGAGCCAAACGAATGCGATCTTCGTACATCGAGTCTCCAAAAGCGGGGGCAACAGGGGCTGGGCGTGGCAATGCCAGGGGCCATGCACCTCTAATGGATTCAGTATAAAAATCCACGTTAATTCCATGTGCGACTTATATTCATGGCTGCCATTCATATTTCGCATGCCAGATCATGGACATCCGCGCCATCCGCTACTTCGTTGAAACCGTTCGGCACAACAGCTTCACCCACGCAGCCAACGAGTTGTGCGTGACGCAGTCCACCGTGAGCAAGATGGTTCGGCAGTTGGAAGACGAGCTTGGTCACGCCTTGCTGCATCGTGAAGGCCGCGGAGTGCGGCTGACAGACATCGGGCGAGTGGTGTTCGAGCGCGGGCAAGAGGCACTCGGCGTGATGCAGCGCCTGCAACGCGACATTGCCGACCTGACGGAGTTGTCTCGGGGCCAGTTGACGGTTGGCATCCCGCCCACGGTCAATTTGTTTTTCCCGGCGATCATCCAGAGCTTTCGGCGGGCGTACCCATTGATCGAACTCACCATTCAAGAGGCGGGTGGCAAGGTGATCGAAGAGCGTGTGCAGTCCGGCGAACTGGAAGTGGGCGTGACGGTCTTGCCTGTGGCGCCTCAAAGCGGTTTAGCCTCGTCGGAGCTTGGCAGTTTTCCGATTTGCCTGGTTGGCACTGCCAAATCGGCCTGGGCTGACCAAGCGATGCCGGGCCTGGGCGTGCTGCATGGCCAGGACGTGGTGATGCTGAACGACGATTACTCCCTGTCTCGCCGCTTGCAAATGGCACTGGATCAAGCTGGCGTTCGCCCTCATGTGGTGGCGCAAAGCGGTCAGTGGGACTTTTTGCTGTCGATGGCACTGGCGGGCATGGGCACCGCGTTGTTGCCCCAACCCTTGCTGGATCGCTTGCAGATGCCCGCCGATGCTGTGGTCAGGCCACTGCACGTACCAGACTTGTTGTGGCAGGTTGGCCTGATCTGGCGAGCAGACCGATACCTCTCGCACGCTGCTCGGGCATGGCTGGCAGTCTGTGAGCACACTCGATGAAACCGGTATGCTCACCGGCCATGAAAGCTTTGCACATCTACGTTGGTGCTCGTGCGCGTCAACACATCGCTTCGCATGGATTGTTTCCGCAACACGTTCGCGTGGTTCCCGCTGCGGCAGGTGGGCCCAAAGGGCTGATCCTCAATCATCTGGATCAGCAACTGTTTGGTGACTGGTTGCCTCAAGGTGGTCATGCCGTGCATCTGGTTGGCGCATCCATTGGCGCATGGCGCATGGCGACCGCAGCCATGCCACAAGCTGAACAAGCCTTCAAGGACTTGGCGTCAGGCTACATCCAGCAGCATTTCGAGCCCGAGCCAGGGCGCAAGATGCCGACCCCGGGCAAGGTTTCGCAAGGCTTCATCGATACCCTGCGTGGCTTTTTCGGTACCGAGGTGAATGCCATGCTGCAGCACCCCCAGTACCAACTTCACATCCTGACCTCACGTGGCAAACAAGTGTTGCGCCGTGGAACGCCTGCGCGAACCGCCATGGGCTTTACCGGCTTGGCCCTGAGCAATGCAGTCACCCGCAAGGCGGTGGGTTTGTTTCTGGAGCGAACGATGTTCTCGACCTCGGGCGAGTCTTTGCCCGTGCCGCTGAACGACCTGCCAACCGGGCGTGTCGAACTCACGCCCACCAACTTCATTCCAGCCATGCTGGCCTCGTGCTCGATCCCGTTCATGCTGAACCCGGTGGATGACATCCCGGGCGCCCCGCGGGGATCGCATTGGGATGGCGGCATCGTGGACTACCACTTTCATTGGCACTACTCAGCCATGAAGGAGGGCCTGGTGCTGTACCCGCACTTTCAACGTCAGGTCGTTCCCGGTTGGCTCGACAAGGCATTGAAGTGGCGCCACAGCGCGAGCCCCTGGCTCGATAACGTGATCGTGCTGGCGCCCAATCCCGAATGGGTGGCCACCTTGCCGGGCGGCAAATTGCCTGATCGGAAGGACTTCACGCGGATGAACTTTGCTGACCGCACACAGGCTTGGACCCAAGCCGTTGCTGAAGCACAGCGGTTGCGTGAAGACTGGGAGAGCTGGCTCGCCAGATCGTGTCCGATTGATGAATTGAAGGTGCTTTGATTCACCGCACCCGCGCGCGTCACATTCATCCTGGCTGGCTACACTGTGTGCCATGGACTCTACAAGCAGCCTGCTCCTGATCGTTGTGCTGATTGCAGCCAGCGCATTCTTTGCCATTTCTGAACTGGCCGTTGCCGCATCCCGGCGCGTTCGACTGCGTCAGATGGCAGAGCAGGGTGACGACCGTGCGCAGCGTGTCCTGAACGTGCAGGACGAGCCCGGCGACTTCTTCACGGCAGTGCAGATCGGTATGAACACCGTCGCCATACTGGGTGGTGTGGTGGGTGAAGACGCCTTTGCGCCGCTGCTCCGCGAGGCCCTGTCGCGGACACAACTGGGCAATGAGTGGGTCACGACCTTGAGTTCGGTGGGCTCGTTCGTTCTGGTCACCAGCCTGTTCATTTTGCTGGCCGATCTGGCGCCCAAACGTTTGGGCCTGAATGCACCTGAGCGCGTCGCTGTCTGGATCGTTGGCCCCATGCACCTATTCTTGTCCTTGGTGCGGCCGATTGTGTGGTTCTTCACCCGCGTCACGGACGGCTTGTTTCGCATCCTGGGCTTGCCTGCCCGACGAGACGAGGCCGTGACCTCGGACGACATCCTGGCCATGGCAACCGCGGGTGCCGAATCTGGCGCCTTGGCGGCAACGGAACACCGCGTGATCGAAAACGTGCTGGAGCTTGACACACGCCTTGTGACCAGTGCCATGACCGCACGCGACAGCATCATTCACTTCCTGGTGGACGACAGCGAAGCCCTTATCCGTGCACGCATTGACGAGTACCCACACTCTACTTATCTGGTTTGCGACGGCGACATCGATCATGTTGTGGGCTACGTGGATTCCAAGCACCTGCTCAGCCGCGTTCTGAAAGGCGAACCAATCACCTTGAGTTCTGAAGGACTCATCCAGAAAGTATTGATGGTTCCGGACCGTCTGACCTTGTCGGAAATGCTTCAGCAATTTCGACAGGCGTACGAGGACTACGCCGTCATCGTCAATGAATACAGTCTGGTGGTGGGGATCATCACGATCAACGATGTGATGAGCACGGTGATGGGGGGTCTCATGGCTCCCCCCGAAGAAGAACAAATCGTTCAGCGTGATGCAGATTCCTGGTTGATCGATGGCGTCACGCCGATTGAAGACGTTCTGCGCGCACTGGATCTGAACGAACTCCCCAGTCAGGATGAGTACGAGACACTGGCCGGCTTTCTGATGGTGATGCTGCGGCGCATTCCCCGTCGCACAGACGCCGTGTCTTGCAGTGGTTTCCGCTTCGAGGTGCTCGACGTTGACAGCTACCGGATCGACCAGGTCATGGTGAGCCGAGAGAAGACGCCTTCCGCGACGGGCAATGCCCTCGATGGAGATGAGGCACCGGCCAACAAGCCTTGATCGCTGGATCCCCCTATGTCGGGGGAAAAGCGGCGCCACATTCAATCGAATCGCACATAACGTTTCGAGTCGAATACCATACGCTCCATTCATAAAACGGTCGTTTGAAACGAACGTACCGAGGAGACAGTATTTCGATGACACAGGCGACCGCACGTCTGACTCCGGCCGACACCAAGACCCGCATCCTCGATGCAGCCGAAGCGCTGTTCATCGACGGCGGCTTTGACTCATTGTCGATGCGGCAAATCACCACTTCCGCTGGCGTGAACCTCGCGGCGGTGAACTACCACTTCGGCAGCAAGGACGCTCTGATCGAGGCTGTTCTGGGGCGCCAGTTGGACCCCTTGAACGACGCGCGCAATGCGCTGCTGAGCACGTTCGAAAGTCAGCTTGGTGGCAGCATGACGTGTGAGCATGTGCTGATCGCCATGTTCCTGCCAGCTGTTCGTGCCAGCCGCAGTGGTGCCCCCGGCGCAGAGCGGTTTCTTCACTTCCTGGGGCGCGCATACACCGATCCATCTCCTGTGGTTCGCTCCTTCATCGACACCCACTATCTCGAGACGCTGGCGCGATTCTTCTTCGCGTTTCAGAAGACCTTGCCTGAGCTGGATCGCCAGGATCTGGGCTTCCGCCTGAACTTCGCGATGGGCGCATTGGCTGGCATTTTGGCCGGCGGCAACACGCAGCGTCTGATGCGCGAGTTCACGCAAGGGCAGGGCGACAGCGAAGCGCTGCTCCTGAGTCGACTGATTGCCTTGATGGTTGCAGCCCTGAAGGCGCCATTGCCGGGCCCGCAAGACACCTCGCATTTCGATGCCATCGTGAGCTTGCCCGGCGTGGCCGATGCGGCCACGCCGCGACGCAACTGATTCGTTTCCCCTGTGATGCAGGCATCGGCCTGCATCCGATCGCAACCAGGCCAGATGCAACGGCGTTGTGCCGGGGCGGGCCATTTGTACGACGAGTGATCCGATGAAAGACGGTTATCTGGACTTCGCCAACTCCGCCATGGGTGCCAAGCTGATCAATGCGCTGGGGCTCCCCAAGCCTTTGAACCTTGAGCGTTATCAGCCAGGCCAGCCAGTGATTCAAGGGACCGTGCTGGTTGGTGGTGGTGGCGCGCCTGAATTGCTGGGCAGTCTCGCGACCATGTTCAAGTGCATGGGAGCACAGACTCTTGCACACGAACGTTTGCCGCAATGGGTCGCTGTGGCGAATCTGGCCGGGCTGACGACAGGCCGATGGGGCGGTAATGGTCAAGCCGGCGAAAAGGTCAAAGCACTGGTCTTCGATGCCACCGGGCTGGCGGACAGCACCCAGTCTGACGCGCTGTACTGGTTCTTCCATGATGCTGCACGCTCGCTTTTGCCATGCGGCCGCATCATCGTCCTGGGGCGCCCACCCGAGTCCTGCTCGTCGCCGCGCAAAGCAACCGTTCAGCGTTCGCTCGAGGGACTGACACGCTCGCTTGGCAAGGAGTTGAAGAAAGGAAGCAACGCACAGCTGGTGTACGTTGCTGAAGGAGCTGAAGACAACATCGAATCCACACTGCGCTTCTTGCTGTCACCACGCTCGGCCTATGTTTCGGCACAAGTCATTCGCGTTGGCAAAACTGTTGGGCAACTGACAGCCCCCCTTGATTGGGACCAGCCGCTGGCCGGCAAGAAGGTGCTGGTCACGGGTGCCTCTCGGGGCATTGGTGCAGCCATCGCTGAAGTGATGGCTCGCGACGGCGCCCAAGTGATCTGTCTCGACGTGCCGCAGGCATTGGACGGGCTCAACGAGGTCGCCAAGAAGCTGGAGGGCAAGAGCCTGGCACTGGACATCGGTGCGGCCGATGCGCCCCAGAAGTTGGTGGAGGCAGCCAGAGCCGACGGCGGATGGGATGTCATCGTCCACAACGCAGGCATCACCCGCGACAAGACCATCGCCAACATGAAAGAACACCTGTGGCAGATGGTGGTTAACATCAACTTGTCCACCCAAGAGCGCATCAACGAAGCCTTGGTGAACGCTGGCGCACTTAAACAAGGCGGCCGAATCGTCTGTGTGTCATCCATCTCCGGGATTGCCGGCAACATGGGGCAGACCAACTATGCGGTCTCCAAGGCCGGTGTGATCGGCATGGTTCAAAGCAGTGCACCGATCTTTGCCGAGCAAGGCATCACGATCAACGCGGTGGCTCCAGGCTTCATCGAAACACAGATGACCGCCGCCATCCCGTTTGCCATCCGTGAAGCAGGGCGACGCATGAACTCCATGAGTCAAGGCGGGCAGCCCGTGGACGTCGCAGAGGCCATCGCCTGGTTTGCCAGCCCAGCATCCAGCGGTCTGACCTCCAACGTGATCCGCGTTTGTGGCCAGAGCCTGATTGGCGCCTGACCCCCAACAGACAAAAGGCGGTATCCCCATGAAAGTCGTTGAGGTTAGGCGCCTGCCCAGCCCCATTGCGCTGAATTTCGGCGCTCTGCGAGCCAGCAGCAAACGCCCTGGGGTCGTCACGGCGCTACCGGACGTCATGTATGTCAGGCCGGAAGTCGTGGTCGATGCACACAAGGTTTCGTCGTACGCCAAGGTGTGCGGCTTTTGTCCGGCCCATGGTGTCTCCATGCTGTTCCCGCATCTGGAGGCCTTCCCTCTGGCCATGATGCTGTTTGGCTCCGCTGACTTTCCGTGGCCGGCGATGGGCATCGTCCACTTGGCCAATCAGGCCAAACAGCACCATCGACTGCACATCGGCGATGTGCTGCGCATCGAGGTGCAAACAGGCCAGCTTTATAAGCATGACAAGGGGCAAGTCTTCACCTTGCACGCCAGAGCCTTGCGTGCCGACGTTCTGGTCTGGGAAAGTACTTGGACCTTGTTGCGCACCGGCATTCGCCAGCCTGTGGGGCAACCGTACGTCAGTGCCATTCAGGACGACGCCCCCGTTGCCAGGCAGGCCGATTTTTATGCCGATGCGGGCATTGGCCGGCGTTACGGCAGGGTGTCCGGTGACATCAACCCCATTCATTTGTCGAGCTTCACCGCCAAGTTTTTGGGCTTCAACCGGGCCATCGCGCATGGCATGTGGACCAAGGCACGCGCATTGGCCACGCTCATGCCCCGAGAAGCGGTCAACGAGGCAGAAATCGCCGTGGAGTTCAAGACGCCGCTTTTCTTGCCCGCACGCGCCTCACTGTGGGCCAACCGAACCGACCGGGGGGCGGTCTTTGAAGTACGCAATGCCAAGGGTGACAAGCCACACCTCAAAGGGCGTGCAACGTATTGAGCCCCCACGCCCCCACTGCAACCAACTGATTACCGATTGATTCAAAGGGACCCCAACATGAACACCGTTCGTCGCGTCGCCATCATTGGCGGTAACCGCATTCCATTTGCTCGTTCCAACACCGTTTATTCCAAAGCATCCAATCAGGAAATGCTGACGGCGGCCTTGCAAGGCCTGGTTGATCGGTTCAACCTCCATGGCGAGCGCATGGGCGACGTCGCTGCCGGCGCGGTGATGAAACACTCGCGTGACTTCAATCTCGTACGCGAATGCGTGTTGTCCACCACGCTGGCCCCCGAAACACCCGCATTCGACCTTCAGCAGGCCTGCGGTACGGGGCTCGAAGCGGCCATGCTGGTAGCCAACAAGATTGCGCTCGGTCACATCGAGTGCGGCATCGCCGGCGGCGTGGACACCACCTCCGACGCGCCCATTGGCATCAACGAGAAGATGCGCAAAATCCTGATGGAAGCCAATCGTGCCAAGGGGACGGTCGCGCAACTCAAGGTCATGTCCAAGATTCGCCCCAGCATGCTGATCAAGCCTGCCATTCCCCGCAATGGCGAGCCCCGTACCGGCTTTTCAATGGGTGAACACGCTGAGTTGATGGCGCGCGAGTGGGGCATCAGCCGTGAAGATCAAGACCAGTTGGCTTGCGCAAGCCATGCCAACATGGCTCGCGCGTACAAGGATGGCTTCTTTGCCGATTTGATGACGCCTTTCCAAGGCGTGAGCAAGGACAACAACCTGCGCGAGGGACTGACCATTGAAAAGCTGCGCTCCTTGAAGCCCTGCTTCGACAAAAAGGTGGCGCCCGGTCAAGGCACCTTGACCCCCGGCAACTCTACCCCACTGACTGACGGCGCCTCGGTGGCGTTGTTGGCCAGCGAAGAATGGACCAAAGCCCGCAACCTGCCCGTGCTGGCGTATCTGACCTTCAGCGAAGTGGCCGCAGTTGACTTCTTCAACAAGAAGGAAGGGCTGCTGATGGCCCCAGCCTACGCCGTGCCGCGCATGCTGCAACGTGCAGGCCTCACCTTGCAGGACTTCGATTTCTACGAAATCCACGAAGCATTCGCAGCGCAAGTCCTGTGCACACTCAAGGCATGGGAGGCCCCCAAGTTCTGCAAAGAGCGACTGGGCCTGGACAAGCCGCTGGGTTCCATTGACCGCAGCAAGCTCAACGTCAATGGCAGTTCGCTGGCCGCTGGCCACCCCTTCGCGGCAACGGGTGGGCGCATCGTGGCGTCGCTGGCCAAGATGCTGGCGCAGAAGGGCTCGGGCCGCGGCCTGATCTCGATCTGCGCGGCGGGTGGTCAAGGTGTCGTCGCGATTGTGGAGCGCTGACCGCCCCGATTAGCCCAATTACAAGAGGAGACAGGCATGAGCGTTTCAGCAGCAGTTGTGGCCCCACAGGATGGCCAATCCATCGTCAACGCGGATGGCTCGACCAATCGGATCTGGTTGTCGTCGTATGTGGCCGGGGTGGCGCACGACATTGACGTCAACAAGTACCGTTCTTTGGGGCAATACTTTGACGAATGCATTGCGAAGTATCGCGAGCGGCCGGGCTTCGTGAGCATTGGCACGGAGATGAGCTACGACCGACTGGATCGTCTCGTCAACGCATTTGCCGGCTGGCTGCAAGGGCAGGGCATCAAGAAGGGCGACCGCGTCGCCATCATGCTGCCCAACACCTTTCAGTACCCAGTGTGCTTGTTTGCCATCTTGCGCATCGGCGCGGTGGTGGTCAACGTCAACCCGCTGTATACCGCCCGAGAGTTGAACCACCAACTCAAAGACAGCGGTGCTGAAACCATCATCGTGATGGAAAACTTTGCGGGCACGTTGCAAGAAGCCATGGCGGGAACGCAACTCAAGCGCATCGTGCTCACGCAAATCGGCGATTTGTTGTCTGACGGCTTGCTCAATCTGAAGGGGCGTGCACTGAACTTTGCCATCCGCAAGGTTCAGAAAATGGTGCCACCCTACAAGCTGCCCGGCGCGATCTGGATTCGTGACGCATTGAAGTCTGGCGCACGCTTCCAGGTTCGCCGACCCGACGTTCAGCCCGAAGACCTCGCGTTCCTCCAATACACCGGCGGCACCACCGGTGTGGCCAAGGGCGCCATGCTCACGCACCGCAACGTCCTGGCCAACTGCCAGCAAGCGTTGGCGTTTGCTGAAGGCCAGTTGACCGGTGACACCGAGACAGTGGTCACGCCGCTGCCGCTGTATCACATCTTCTCGCTGACGGTGAACTGCCTGATTTTCATGGCGCTCGGCGGTCGCAACATCCTGATTGCCAATCCACGCGACACCAAGCGCGTGATGATGATTCTCAAAAACGAGAACTTCAGCGGCATCACCTGTGTCAACACGCTTTACGCGTCATTCCTGGACGATCCGGACTTCCGCAAGCGCGATTTTTCCAACCTGAAATTGGCAGTTGCCGGGGGCATGGCCCTGCAACGCAATATCGCCGAGCGATGGAAGGAAGTCACGGGCAACTCCATCGTGGAGGGCTATGGCCTGACCGAGTGCTCGCCCATCGTCACGCAAGCGCCGGTTGACATCCACAACCCTGGTCCCGCCTTTACCGGCAGCATTGGTGTTCCCGTCCCCTCGACCGAAGTTCGCTGTCGTCGTGACGACGGCTCCTGGGCCGATATTGGTGAGCCCGGCGAGCTGTGTGTGCGCGGCCCTCAGGTCATGAAGGGCTATTGGAAGCGCCCCGAAGAAACCGCCAAGGTCATTGATGCCGAGGGCTGGCTCGCCACCGGTGACATTGCCGTGATGGACGAAAAGGGCTTCCTGAAAATCGTGGACCGCAAGAAGGACATGATTCTCGTGTCGGGCTTCAACGTCTACCCGAACGAAATCGAGGACGTGATCGCCATGCATCCTGATGTAAAGGAAGTCGCGGCAGTCGGCGTGCCCGATGAAGTCGCTGGCGAGCGCGTGAAAGTCATCATCGTGCCGCGCAACCCCGGCTTGACCAAGGAAGCCGTGCTGGAACACTGTCGCAAGGGGTTGACCGGCTACAAGATCCCTCGCATCGTGGAGTTCCGCAACGAAGAATTGCCCAAGACACCCGTTGGCAAAATTCTGCGTCGAGAACTACGCTGACTTGGTGATTGGCTGCCTGCGCTAAGCTTTTGGGCAAACCACTTGGCGCAGTACAGCATGCCAACCCTACGAACCGGCACATGGGATGAATTGGCGCCAGTCGCACGACTTGTGCGGCTGGCCGTTTTCGTTGACGAACAAGGCATCCCGGAGTCCGAGGAGTGGGACGACGATGACCGTCATGCCCTGCATGTCGTGGCGTTTGACAAGACCATGCTGCCTATCGGCACCGCTCGCTTGATCTACGCAAACGAACCCACAGGCCACGCTCGCATTGGCCGCATGGCAGTCATGAAGCCGCATCGCGGTGAAGGCACAGGGCGCTTGATGCTGGAACAGCTTCTGGCAGAGGCCCAGGCCATGGGCATCACAGCACTGTCGCTACACGCTCAAGTTCAGGCCAAAGCGCTGTATGAACGCTGTGGATTCACCGCAGACGGCCCTGTGTTCGACGAAGTGGGCATTCCTCATCAACACATGAGCTTGCGCATGGCCACATGCTCACGATGACTTGATCAGGCTTCGTGCACGTGATCGCTTGATGGCCGACACCTCGCTGAGCGCATGATTGTCTTGCTCTTGCACTTCAGAGCTCTCAAATGCCTCATCCGTCGCCCGACTGGATGGCGGTACGGGTAACGTGGCCTGAATCTTCGCCACATCGGCCATGCCCATGGTGTGGCGGGGGGGCCAGTTCTTCAAAGTCACACGGCGCATCAGCGCCAAGCTGGAGCTCGCGCTGTACGTCCGCTCCAGCACATGGGTTACCAAGCGCTTGTTCACCCGCTCTGTGACCACCACGGTGGAGCAGCGTGTCCCATAACGGTTGTCTGCCGTTCGGATGAATGGCGCCGACAATGCACGCTCCAGCGCCAAAGGCACACCTGTTTCCGGCAGTTCGGCATCGTGTGCAACCGCAGGGTCCGCCAGTGCGGTCAACAACCGATTGGCCAAATCCTCACTGTCATCAGACTGCGAGATGGCCGACTTCATGGCCGACTTGAGCCGACTCACCTTGGGCCAAGGTGTGTTGAGTTCGGCATTCGACAGCCCATACACGCCCTTTTGCAGTCGCTCAGGATGGACACGGCGGTTATTGAGCCAGAAACACTCCCCCGTCAAGAAGTCCACGGCCAGCATATTAAAGCCGTTATAACCCGACAGCGCGAGTTGAGGCCACAACTGCGACATGTGACGGTCACCACGCAACCAAAGCGGCACGATGTCGCCGCGAGAGGGCGCTGCCGGATCAACGTCCTTGGGATTTCGGATGTTGGTCACCAGACCCAGCCGCCCTTGCGCCGTCAGCCCCAACCACGTTCCGCCGGCATGTAGGTCGCGCCCCCCCAAGATGGGCGCGCCACCATGTTCAGGCTCCCACCACCCGAGCCGCGCGGCGGGGCGCTCGAAAAACTCATCGCGATTCGAGGCCAGAACAAACGGGAAACGGCTACTTTGATCAAGCGCCAGAGATACCAGACACATGGTTGATTTTTATCTGGGCGCGTCGAACTCAAGCGCCGGCATGTCTTCAAACGTCTCACAGTGACGTTCACCCAATAGCCCCGCAGGCAGGCAGTCAATCTGCTCTTGAAGCAACTGCATCCAGGCCGGGTCAATGCCTTGCGGGTGTTCGTACACCTCCATCCAGGTCTGGCTGGTCAGGCCAGCCTGCATGCAGTCACTGCGGCGCATCAACCGAACTTGCAAACCAGGCACGCTGCGCTGCAATGAACACTGCACACCTTCAACGGCCTGACGTGCTTGCACCACCTTGTCTGTCTCGACACGGTAATAAATGAACAGAGACCGGTGGTTGACCATAAACCCTTAGGCAGCCTCTTCAAACGGAACGGCGTAGGGTACCGCGTCAAGCTGCAGCCGTGGCCCGTCAACTGAGCCGAGATGCAAAGTGTGCACGCGAGCGGCCAATTTCAATTCGATCAACGCGGAACAAACGTCAGGCTGCCCGGGCATGGGCGCGGCATTGATGACCAGCCCAACAGGCTGAGTGGGGTCGTCCTGCGCAAAAATCTCTTGCCCCGTCGCGACCTGACCGGCGACATGCGCTATGAACGCTCTGCGCTTGGTCGTGCCACGGTACTGGCTACGGGCCACCACCTCCTGACCTGGATAGCACCCTTTTCGGAAGTTCACGCCGCCGATCAGTTCAAAATTGATCATCTGTGGCACAAATTGATCCACCGTGGCCTGCTCGATTCTGGGCAGGCCGCTCATGACTTCCAGCCACAACCACTGATCGGACGACATGGCAGTCATGGCCGACAGCACCTGCTGCGAAGCGCTTTCTGCGCCCAACCACAGTGCGCGAGGAACACCCTGCACATCCGGCAAACGGATCAGCCATGCCTGCTCCAAAGCCACGCAAGCCCACACGTCGGCGTCAGCAACGGCCGGGAAGTGCGCAAGCAAGGCTTGGCCGGCAAGACCAATGACCTTGATGCTGGCACGTTGGTCCGACAAGCGCGTCTTGGCCCGCAGCACAAACATCGACAGCCGCTTGGTCAGGTTGGACACCAAGCCAGCATCTGTCAGCAAATAACATTGCTCAGGCTGAGGCCGAAGCACAATCAGACTGGCCTGCATTCGGCCTTTAGCCGAGCAAAAAGCGGCCAATCGCGCCTCATCCGCCCCCAGACCATTGATGTCTTGGCTGAATTGGCCGTGCAGAAACGTGGCAGTGTCGGGGCCTGTCGCTTCAATCACACCCAAATGGGAGAGAAGCAGGGCGCCACCCCATGACTTTGTATCGGGAAGATGGATCTCGCTCATCCGATCATTATCATCACGGTCGACATGCCATACATCACTTCACCACGGTTCTCCCCGTCACCAACTCGGCTACACGGCTTCGGCCTGATGAGCTTGCTCGCCGTCGTGGCGATCTCAGCGATTCTTTTGGCGTCGTCTTGCTGGTGGTGGGTCAACAACCCTTTGGCACTGAAATCCCCCTCGGTGGACCTGACGGTTGAAGCCGGCAGTACCCCAAAGGAAATTGCGAGGGACTGGGTCGATGCGGGCGTACAGACTGACCCCTGGTTGCTCTACCAATGGTTCAAGCTGTCTGGGCAATCTCGCCAGATCAAGGCCGGAGGCTATGAAATCACCTCGGGCGCTACACCTCGTGATTTGCTTCGCATGATGGTTCGAGGCGATGAAAGCCTCTCCTTCGTGAAGTTGATCGACGGCTGGACGTTCCTCCGGTTCAGAGAAGAACTGAACAAGGCGGATGGACTCAAGCATGACACCACAGGCATGTCGGATCAGGCCATCATGACCGAGTTGGGCATGGCAGGCGTTCCGGCAGAAGGCCGCTTCTACCCGGACACCTATGCGTATACCAAAGGCACTTCCGACTTGGCAGTCATGCGTCGTGCGCTGCATGCCATGCAAAAGCAGCTGGACACAGCATGGGCCAGCCGCCGCCCCAATCTTCCGATTGCCTCCGCTGAACAGGCTCTGATTCTGGCCTCCATCGTCGAGAAGGAGACCGGCACAGAGGCGGATCGCCCCAAGATTTCCGCCGTCTTCAACAATCGACTGCGCATCGGCATGCCCCTTCAGACAGACCCCACGGTGATTTATGGCTTGGGTGAGAAGTTCGATGGCAATCTGCGCAAGATCGACTTGTTGACAGACACGCCCTTCAACACCTACACGAGGAAGGGCTTGCCCCCGACCCCCATCGCCATGCCCGGCAAGGCCGCGCTGTTGGCTGCGGTCAATCCTGCCGACTCCCGCGCGCTGTACTTCGTGGCCAGGGGGGACGGCAGCAGTGAGTTCAGCGCCACGCTGGCAGAGCACAATCGTGCAGTCAACCTGTATCAACGTAATCCTAGAAAGAGCCCATGAGCACAGGCCGTTTCATCTCGTTTGAAGGCATTGATGGCGCAGGCAAGACCACGCACATCGATGCACTGGAACGTCTCTGGCGCGAAGCAGGGCACGAAGTTGTCAGAACCCGAGAGCCAGGCGGCACAGATCTGGCCGAAAAGCTGCGCGGATTGTTCCTGCACGACGCCATGGACCCACTGACCGAAGCCTTACTGGTCTTTGCCGGTCGGCGGGACCACATCAAGCAAGTGATCGAACCTGCTCTGGCGCGTGGCGCATGGGTGCTGTGTGACCGTTTTACCGATGCCACCTTTGCGTACCAAGGTGGAGGCCGAGGCTTTGACCTTCAGGTGCTGACTCAGCTTGAAGACTGGGTGCAATCGGGCTTGCAACCTGATCTGACCTTGCTTTTCGATCTGCCGCCACAGGTCGCCGCTGCCCGGTTGACGCAGGCCCGGCAGCCCGATCGGTTTGAGGCGCAGGACCTGAATTTCTTTGAGCGGGTGAGGGCTGGCTACCGACAACGCATGGAGGCAGATCCCGGCCGCTTCGTCGTCATTGCAGCCGATCAGACACAGACCGAGGTTGCGCACGATATTGCGCAAGCACTGAAGGCACGGGACTTGGCATGAGTGAAGCCATTGCGACCACGCCACTGTGGCCGTGGCTCAAAGAGCCGCTCGCCGCAGCCATCCAGCAATTGGCAACGCATCATGCTGTCTTGCTGCATGGCGCCCAGGGCATCGGGCAATTCGAATTTGCCATGCACCTGGCCCGATCCTGGCTGTGCGAAGGACACTCAACGACTCAAGGCGCACGGATCGCATGTGGGCGATGCCCCAGTTGCCATTTGATCGATGCGGGTTCGCACCCTGATCTCATGGTCATCCTGCCCGAGGCACTGCAGGCGGCCTTGGGGTGGGGGCCTGCGTCGGCTGAGGTGTCTGAAAAGGCAGAAAAGTCTGAGGCCAAAAGCAAAAAACTGAGCAACGAAATCAAAGTTGAATCGGTTCGCGCAGCGGTTCAGTTTTCCCAGCACACCGCCTCCCGTGGTCGTGCGAAAGTCATCGTCCTGCACCCAGCGGAACGGATGAATCTGATTGCAGCCAATACGCTGCTCAAGACGCTGGAGGAACCTCCTGGTCAGGTTCGCTTTGTGCTGAGCGGCGCCACCCTGGATGAGTTGCTGCCGACCATTCGCAGTCGTTGTCAGGCTTGGCAACTTCCCGTTCCGGACACGGATTCAGCGGCGCAATGGCTGGCTGAACAAATGGACAAACCGTCATTGAACGACGCACAGGTGATTCTGGCTGCGGCGGGCGGACAGCCGCTGACGGCGCGCGACCACATCCAACTCGGACTGGATGCCGACGCCTGGTTGAGCCTCCCCAAGGCCGTTCAACAAGGCCAGCCCACACCACTCACTCAGTGGCCGCTGCCGCTGGTGGTGGACGCCCTGCAAAAGCTCTGCCACGACCTTGCACGCACGTCGGTCGGAAGTGAGCCGCGTTACTTTCCTGCCGGGGCATTGCCCACGCCACCTGAGCTGAATTTGCTCACGACCTGGTCACAGGAGTTGCGCAAGCTCAGCCGACATGCCGAGCATCCATGGAACCAGAATCTCAAGATCGAAACCTTGCTGCTTCAGGCCCGTGCGATCTTGCGCGTTCGAGCAAACGCCAAGACGAGAGCGGCTTGACCCCTCATTCGCGTGCTGTTTCAGTTCGTAAACCCCGACGCTTCGAGCGCAAATTCACGCTTGCACGCCTAGGCTCGGCGTTACACTCGCCAAACGATGAGTGATTTCCAAAGCACTGCTTTACCTTCTGCATTTGCACCCAGTGGGGCTGGGCGTTCGACGCCAGCTGCCGCTGGCGCGGGTGCGTCGAGCGCAGCGGGCCGCCCAAGCGTCATTCAGCTCGTGTTCCGGGAAAAGGGCGCGCTGTATGCCGCTTACATCCCTGCGTTCACAGATGGCGGTTTGTTCGTGCCCACAACGCGGGATTACAAGCTCGGCGAAGACATCTACTTGTTGCTCTCTTTGCCCGATGACAACCAACGCTACCCCGTAGCGGGCAAGATTGCCTGGATCACACCTGCCAACGCGTCGGGTGGCCGCACCCAAGGTGTGGGCGTTCGATTCCCTGCCGATGAAAAAACGCGACTGCTACGCGTCAAAATCGAGCAGATTCTTGGCACCAACATTTCCTCCAGCAAGCCGACTCAAACGCTTTAAGGCAAGATCGGCGCTTTGCTGACCTTGACCTTTTGCGCCCATGTTCGTCGACTCGCATTGCCATCTCAATTTTCCTCAGTACGCTGACTCGCTGGATCAGATCCGGGCGGAGATGAGCACCGCCAATGTCGATCGTGCGCTGTGCATCAGCACCACGATGGAAGAGTTTCCCCAAGTGCAAGCGCTTGCCGCCCGGTATGACAACTTCTGGGCGACGGTAGGGGTCCACCCAGACAACGAAGGTGTGGCCGAGCCAACGGTCGACGATCTGGTCACACTGGCTGCACTGCCCAAAGTGGTCGGCATTGGCGAAACCGGTTTGGACTACTACCGCCTGGAAGGTCGTACCGTTGAAGACATGGCTTGGCAGCGCGATCGTTTTCGCGTGCACATTCGTGCGGCCAGGCAAACAGCATTGCCACTCGTCATTCATACCCGCATGGCCAGTGACGACACCATCGCGATTCTGAAGGAAGAAGGTGAGGGCAACGCAAAGGGCGTCTTCCATTGCTTCACCGAGACCGAAGCCGTCGCGCGGGCGGCGCTGGATTTGGGCTTTTACATCTCTTTTTCCGGCATTCTGACCTTCAAGAATGCCGCAGACTTGCGAGAAGTCGCCCGATTTGTCCCTCTGGATCGATGCCTGATCGAAACCGACAGCCCTTACTTGGCACCAGCCCCTCACCGTGGCAAAACCAATTCGCCCGCATATGTGGCATTGGTTGCTCGTCAGTTGGCCGAGATCAAGGGCATCAGCGTCGAAGAAGTAGGGGACATCACATCGCAAAACTTTGAGACTTTGTTCTCGCTGGTGAAGTCGCACTGAGGGTTTACACAAACCCAGTCATCAGACCGTGTCAGACAATTTCTGACAAGAGGTTTGGTTTTTCGGCGACTACCGGCAATCAGGCCTCCAGCCTACAGTGAAGCCATCACATCGGACATATCACTTGAACCCGGAGGCCCCCATGCAAAAGCAAAGTCTGTACGCCAACCCGTTTGCCCTGATGATGGAACCACAAGCGGTGCTGGAAGCCATGGAAGGCTCCGAGCGTCTCAACCGCTTGCAGCGTCGCGTTTGTCGCCCGCTCGACAAGCCACTGATCCCGACCATTCAATGCGACGACTTGATGGACGATCTGGACGTGGAAATCGACAGCCGTCGCTATCACAACGACTGATCACGCCAGAATTTGCCGCTTTCATCAGTCTCGATGTAGCAAGCCCGTCCTAAGAGACGGGCTTTTTTGCATCTGAGCGGGTAAAATCCCGCATACACCAAGCGCGTGTCAGCACCATGACACCAACAGACGTGAGAACAATCCATGATTTTTGGAAAGCTGCTGCCCCGTGAGGGCAATTTTTTTGAACTGTTCAACCAGCACGCTGGTCACGTTGTGACTGCGGCCAAGGCATTTGCTGAATTGGTACAGAACTACGGCGACAACACCCTGCGCGACAAGCACAACCAGGATGTTGACAACGCCGAACATGCCGCAGACCGCATCACGGAAGAAGTCAACCGTCTGCTGCACACGACATTCATCACGCCCATCGATCGTGAGCAAATTCACTCGCTGATCAACACCATGGACGATGTGGCCGACCTGATTCAGGACGCTGCAGAAACCATGGCTTTGTACGATGTGCGCACTATGACAGACGAAATTCATCGTCTGACAGATTTGTGCGTCAAGTGCTGTGAGCGCCTGAAGGTCGCTGTTTCGCTGTTGAGCGACATTGGCGATGCCAAGACCGCCGAAGCCACGCTCAAGACCTGCAAGGAAATCGACCAGCTGGAATCGGATGCCGACCGCGTGCTGCGCTCTGCCATGAGCAAGCTGTTCCGCGAAGAACCCGATGTGCGCGAACTGATCAAGCTGAAGGCCATCTACGAGTTGCTGGAAACGGTGACAGACCGCTGCGAAGACGTAGCCAAGGTCATCGAGGGCGTGATCCTCGAGAACTCCTGATCAGGGGGCACACATGGGAACAATGCAGGTGGCCCTGTGGGTCATCGTCCTGCTTGTGGCGATGGCTTTGCTGTTCGACTTCATGAACGGCTTCCACGACGCGGCCAATTCGATTGCAACGGTGGTGTCAACGGGCGTGCTGCGCCCCACCCAAGCCGTTGTGTTTGCAGCGTTTTTTAACTTTATCGCCATCTTCATCTTCCACTTGAGTGTCGCAGCGACGGTGGGCAAGGGAATCGCCGACAAGGGGGTGGTTGACGTCTATGTGGTCTTTGGCGCCTTAAGTGGCGCCATCACCTGGAACGTCATCACCTGGTTCTACGGGATCCCCAGTTCGTCTTCGCACGCGCTGATCGGGGGCATCGTGGGCGCCGTCATTGCCAAGGCGGGCACGGGCGCGCTGATGGCGACCGGCATTATTCGCACGGTGGTCTTTATTTTCGTGTCGCCACTGCTGGGATACATCTTCGGCTCGCTGATGATGGTTCTGGTTGCTTGGTTGTTCCGTCGCGTGGCGCCGTCCAAGATCGACCGCTGGTTCCGCCGACTGCAGTTGGTGTCCGCAGGTGCTTACAGCCTGGGCCACGGTGGTAACGATGCACAGAAGACCATCGGCATCATCTGGATGCTGTTGATTGCAACGGGCTACGCACAGGCCGGTGAGACATCGCCACCGACGTGGACCATCATCGCTTGCTATGCCGCCATCGGCTTTGGCACCATGTTTGGCGGCTGGCGCATCGTGAAGACGATGGGCCAGAAGATCACCAAGCTGAAGCCCGTGGGTGGTTTCTGCGCCGAAACTGGTGGCGCAATGACGCTGTTCATCGCCACGGCCTTGGGTGTGCCCGTGTCGACCACGCACACGATCACCGGCGCCATCGTCGGGGTCGGGTCCGTGCAGCGTGCCAGTGCCGTGCGCTGGGGCGTTGCAGGCACGATTGTCTGGGCCTGGATCCTGACGATTCCCGCATCTGCCTTTGTGGCCGGTGTGGCGTATTGGATCAGCCGCCAACTGTTCTGAATCCGCTGAACCAAGCGAAGAAGTCGCGAGCAATCCTCGCGACTTCTTCATCCAATATACTTTCCACGATGTATATTATGTCAACTCTCAGACGAATGTCCGATTGGCTGAAATCAAGTCTGCTGAGACTGCTGCCGATGAAGTTGGCATGAGAACACCTCGCCACCTGCCGACGCTTCCAGTCATTCTGGACAACCTCGGCAATCCTCCTTTGGATGACGTGGCGAAAGAGCTTGGCGTGTCTGTGGCCACAATCAAGCGTTACCTGAAGCACGGCGCCCCGCGGCCCGTGCTTTTGTCTTTGTGGTGGTTCACCAGTTGGGGGCTGTTTGACCTGGACAACGAGCAGCAATACAAACTGCACATGAGTGAGTCACTGCTGCGGGCCACAAAGAAGGAATGCCAAGCTGCCAAGGATCAGGCGGCACGATTGGCGCGCATCGGCAACTTCGGCACCGCCAACGAACCGATGTTTGGTCTTGATGGCGCGAACACGTTGCCAGTGTTGCCACCGAACGAACTCGCGGCCTACGACCTGGACACGCGACCGCCTTTGGTCTTCCTGGTCAAACGCTAACTGTCTGATCCGGCTCCTGCGTCGCCACCACGCAACCGTCACCCCTCTAAGTCGTGCGACGATCACGACATAGCAAAAGGAGGTCGGTAAATGCCATTTGAGCAGCGTAAAGAACCTGTGAGTGTCTGGACGATCGCCATGGGCGTCATGCTGGGCATGCTGTTCGCCCATGCCATCGAATTTGCAGCAGGAGCCATCGTTGCCCGCTACCAAATCGTGACCGCTTTAGAGAGCATGCAGAAGGACGCCGAGCGCATGGAGCGTGAGCAGCGACAACGTGCACAGATCGAACAAGATGCGAAAAGAAATGCAGCTATGCAGCGAGAAGATGCAATGCGCCAAGCAAATGAGGCAGCACAACGCAAAGAAGCAGCATGGAAGGCGTATTTCACACCCGCTGCAGTTTGCTCAAACCCGCCAGATACAGCGACATTCACCAAGTGCGCAAACGATCACCTCAGAGCAAAAACACAGTTCGAGGCGACATACAAGCCTTAACGCCGTACACGAGGCCGTGCAGGGTCTTGCTCAACAACGGCAGGTGACGTATCAGCAAGCGCAACTTGACGACGTGAGAGCGGGATAGCTTGCGTGTAGGGTGTCTCGGCCGGAGGCTTCGCAGGCTGTGCTTGCGCCTGCTGTGCCCTCGGAGACGGGGCGTCATCCCAAGCCATGAAGAAACCACCCTCGGCAATAGACCTACACATGTCATTGGGCACATCGAGCTTGGTGCCCTGCTGCGTGTAGCACTGGCAGCGCGACTTGTTGGCGACGCACGCGGCAGGATATGGCGCACGCACGGGCGTCGTGACTTTGTCGTAAGCGGGCGCTGTGTACGCAAGCCCCCTAACGCGTGGCTCCATGGATTCGACATATTGCGCCGGAGTCATCGCCGCACCGTTGGCCTGGCCGGACTGGACAGGTTGCACGACCTGATCAGCATTTGCCGGCGCCACTGCGCCAACATTCTTACCGGCACGCTGGTTGAGAAAGATGTTCACAACGACATAGACAGCAACAGCCAGGACAACAGGAACAAGCAACAGCAACCAAACCCGCAGGGGTATCGAACGCTTGATTGTGTGCACCTCGGCGGACTTGTACCAACCGAACACCTCTTTTGGATAGGAGAACTTGGTTGCGACGGCATCCTTGTTCGACTTGTCGCAGTTTTCCTTGACCTTGGGCCATTCGTAGACGGTCGCTTTCTGCAAACCGAACGGCCTAACGACATTCATGTGACGACCACAACGCCGACGAACGGCACTGTCAATCTCCATCGGATGCTGCGTGATCAGAATCAGGCTGTGCCCTTGGTGACGCAGCTCAGCAATGGGCTCAACATGCGGGGGCACCTTGGACCCGGTAGGCCGATTGGGAAAGGTCTTATGGGCCTCATCGATAAGGATGATCGCGCCATGAGGGCACTTATGCCAGTCCTCAGGGTTCTCCAGTTCGACCCACGGCAATGCGGCCTTATCAAGAATCTCGATGCCGTGGTAATACACCTGACGGTTTTCCCGCTTAGCCCATTGGCTGACTGCCCAAATAGCGAAAAGCGTTTTGCCGTTGCCGGGTAAGCCAGTGACAAACTGAACGGGTGCGGTAGAAAGCGCGCTCACTTGGTCACCCAACGCTTGATTGAGCCGTTAGTAAGGCCATTGAGTGCGAGCCGCACCAAGTACGCGGAGAACCAGATGTTGACGCAGGTGCCGACTTGCAAAAGGCCCATGTACTGCCCAACTTGAGAGACAGCCGCAGCCTTGTCCAACTGCGAAAAGGCGGCAGTCTTGGCAACATCAACCAACGACGAAACGCCGCTAAAAGTGACAACACCGAGGCCAAAGGCAACAAGCGCCCTACCCGCCAACGTAGACGCAGCTTGAGCAAGAGCACCGATAAGGGAAGCGATCAATACTGGCATATCAACTCAACACGTAACGGGTTGCACCGAGCAAGGAACCAAGGACCGCGCAATAGCCAACGAAGGCCAGGAACGGCGATGCCTTGCTGAACGGGATAGTGAAACTATGAGAGCCAACGGGCACGACCAAATCAGATGGCCCAACAGTGGGGTAAGGGTTCGACTGATCGAATGACCCAACGTCAAGAGAGCCATGTGTAGACCTAGGGTCAGCATTGGGCATCTGGCCCGTGGTGGACTTTTGCCCATCGCCGACCGTGGTATCACCCGCCCCCGGCTGCGTGCTGCAGTAGCTTTGCCAAGCAGCTTGCGCCTGCGCGCACTGGACAGCATCACCGCTGCACTGATACCCGGATGCGCAAGAGCCGCCCCAAGTCCCTTCGCGATCAACCTTGCAGACGATGGCATTGGGATTCTTGTTGCAGAAATCGGCCATGGACTCGGTGACGGTTTCCGTCTTGCTGGCAGACGATCCGTCCGAGTTTTTTTCCGTGGTGGTGCTCTTGGTCGTGCACTTGCCGTCCTCGCAACTGGTGACCTTATCAACGGTGCCTTCGCTGCTTTTGTCGGTGGTACTGCCTGGAATGTCGTTCCCGCTGGCATCCTTGGCCGTGGCCCCGGTTGAGCTACTGTTGCTGTTGCTGCTGCCGGAGCTTGACTCGGTGACACCCTTACAGGCCACACAAACAGACGTGCCGTTGATCGTGCCGGGACACTTGCCGGGTCCGCAGGACGTAGGCGGGTTCGATTCATTGCCACTGCCAGCCCCTGCGCCATCAGACGGCCCGCAACTACCACCAGTTGATGTCCACGGCCCATAGATGTACGTCCACCCACCCTTGGAGCCATTCGAGGAGCCCTTGACGGCGCAACCACCGTCGCAGAACGTCATTGCACCGGCCCGATCCGTTTTCCACGCCCCGCCCTTGTGTGCATCGTCATCACCCCAAGGCTTGCCCTTATCAGCGGCACAGTCCTTTTGACAGTAGCCCGTCTTGGTGCTTTGAACCTGACCGGCAGGACACGTAACCCTTGTGACCTTACACATCGGGACGCCGTTCACGATGGCGATATTGCCCGGGCTACCTTGACAGGTCGCATTGACCTGAATGCCACCGGAACCAGTGCCACCAGAGTTACGGTTTTTCACGTCATAACGGCAGATAGTCCACACGCGAGACAGGAACGCATCGCACCCTGTAAAGATGTAATCAATGTAGCTTGGCTTAACCAAAGCATCCATTGCAGCCCTGCCGACAGTCTCAGCAGCGGAGCCATTAATGCTCGGCGTGTCATACGCGTAAAACATCGTGGGCGGCGTACAAATGGCGTCAGTCGGGCAAGTGCTGTAGCTCGACTGCGCAAAGACCGACGGCGACCACATGGCCACGAGGACAAGCATCAAGCGGACAAGATAAGCCACGCGGCCCCCAACACTGCAACCAAAACCCACACGCCCATAGCGCACCCCTAAAACAAAAGCGGGGGCCGAAGCCCCCACCCAAAGCACCGGATTAGCCGCCTGCGCCGCGAATCCACTTCCAGACCTTGCCGCCAAACGCCATCGCAGTGACAGCAGCGCCAACCACAGCAATGGCAGCACCAGCAGCCGTGACGGCCTCAATGACGGACGAGGTATCGACCGAGGTAGCGGCATGAGCCGAACCAGCGGCGACGGTTGCGGCCAGAACGGCCAAGCGAGCCGCAATGCGGCGACGAGAACTCAAGAACTTGGACATAAGTCACTCCTCATTACCCCCTGACAATTTGCGGATGCTGCGCCAGCAGTACCCAATGCCCCACACGCCCAGGACGGCAGAAGCGAGCAGAGCAGCCTCATCGACGCCCAACCTGAACGGGTTGGACGCCATCAACTCATATTCAGCAGGCGTCAACACGACGGCCGTGGTGCAAGGCGTGGCCTCAACTGGTGACAACACAGTCACACCATTGACCAGGACGAAGGCGACGCACTGAGCCATATCAGGCAGGCGACTTCACAGCCGGGGCCTGACGCATGCCAAGGGGCACAACCGAGACGATCTGCGTCTCACGCTTGCCAAACACCATCACATCCTGCTGCTCGACCTCTGCGTCGAACGGGCATTGCAGGTGCTTGATCTTGTCCAGGACGGAAACGTCCAGTCGGTACGTGTCCCCCATGTACCCCACAGCAGCGTTACCCTCGCCACGAGCAGGAGCCAAAGGCAAAGCGCAGTGCAGCTTGCCGATCGCGTAGGGGTTGCCGGTCTTCTTCGAGATGCCGGAGGAGGTCTCAAACCCGATTACTTGGACTTTCATGGTCGTGTCCTTTCAGACAGATACGCGGAAGGCGACGCCGCAACTTGAAAACCCCCAAGGCTCGCCTTTTCGAGTCGCTTCGGAACACCCGGGAGTGATAGACAAGTGATGACCTCATCCGCCGTCAAGGACGCGCGGAGGGTATGAACAAGCCGCCCGTATGCCTGGCGGCTATGAATGACGAGGTTCTCAAGGGCAATCTCGCCCTCGGCCTGATGCGTGCGGATACGTTCTGCAGCTGCATCAAGGACACGCTCAAGACACCGATACGCACCTACAAAGTGCTCATTGCAACGGATCAACACATCGAGGGGGATGTCACGATCCTTGTTGCGGATCTCGACCTCAAAGCGAGTCCACGGGCTTTGTGGATCGCCCAACTGGCGACCTTTCTCGTAGGCCCGGAGCATCTTGCCGTTCTCCCGGCGCCCTACTTCCAACGTCCGGCCATACTTGGGATCGAACCAATCACCAGGCGTCGAATGTCGAGGCATACGCCCGCCAGCGTTGAACTCGCCCGCCAAATACCAATCACGGGCGTCCTCTACATCGAACTCACCATTCAGGCAGTCGACAGCCAGGTCAACACGCGTCAACGTGTAATCGAACTGCTGACCGATCCAGGTGTGCACAGCAAGCCAATCACGCACCTTTGAGCAGGCCGAACCGGACAAGTCAAGGCGCGCCCTCCCCTTGTGATGGTTGCCACCAAAGTCCAAACGGGCGACGTGATGACTTTTGCCGTCATCCAGGGCGATGAAGTACCGAACACCGGACTCATAGCCAAGCATGCCCGGAGCGTCCAGGCCCTGAACATCACCTAAGACCTCGACCAGGAAGTCATGAACCTGCCGGGGTAGACATTCATCGGGTTCAGGCAACCAGGTCACAGTCAACCAGTCCACCTTTGCACCGCTTCGGAGCCGTGCGGGACTTTCCCCCCCTGTTAGAGCAGGGGGGCAAGTCGCGCGCCGCTGACGCTCGCGCGCCTGCGGCATCGCGGCGCCCTCGGCTCGCGCCTTGTCATTGCGCTCCACCAGTTCGCGGAAGGTCTTCCTGGTCATGCCTGACCCTCCATGCGCCAGGCGCGATTGCGCAGCGCCCAACCGGACGCCGTGAAACCCTGCTTGAACATCAAATCGGCCCGCTGATGCAGTTCCACTGCCTCAGACTGGTGACGACCAGGACGTGCAGACACTCCGGCGGCAACGCCGCAAGAAGCCCCTTCGGTGGCCTGCAAATGCACCTGATCGCCAAAGGCAAAAGCCCTGACCAACGACTGTCCGTTTAACCGGGTTGATGACATAGGTGTACAGTTGAGTTCGCGAAATACGCGAATCGCGCTTAACGCGATCACGTTTTCCGCGAATGTATCACACTGTTCACGCAAAGCGCGAATCAAGGACCCGACATGACGCTCGTTGAACTCATCGAACTGGCTGCAGAGAAGCGTGGCTCACTCAAGGAACTGGCTGCCGATATGGGCAAGCACCAGAACCGACTGACCGAGTGGAAAAAAGGCACGCACAAGCCAGACGCGGACGAGATTGCGTTCTTGGCAAAAACTGCAGAACTTCCAATCGTCGAAACCATCGCGCAGATTCAAAACGAACTCGGCAACCGATATGCCGAAATCTGGCGCGAAACACTGGGAAAACTGACAGCGGCGGGAGTCGCCGCGACCGTGGCCACGATGATGATCGTTACCCCGAAGACCGCTGACGCCTCCCCTTCCCAGGTGAGCGCCGCCACGGTCAGTCTGTATATTATGTCAACTCACAAAGACGAGGAACAAACGTTTGATCAGTGACGTGTCGCACAGATGTGCGCGACAGCGTGGGTCAATGTAGGGAAAGCGACAAGCTCCCGTGGCGCGCAATATCGCCCCCATCTCGTACAGTCATGAAACTTACACACGATGAGTGTTGCGGTTAATGTACGTAGTGTCTTCGGTCTCTCCCAGCTTGCTGAACTACGAATCCACAGGGTTCGTGCCGTCCCAGCTAGAAGTGTCTCAGTTGCCCGAAGACAGGCCTGTAGATGGGCAACTTGTTGACAGTCAGCTTGCCAGCGGCATTCGTACGCTTCGCTTCCCGGCCCAGCTTGAAAAGTACTATCAGGAAGACACCGCAGCCGACAGACTAAAGCTAATGATCAACAGCGGGCTGTTGGTCTGCCTGATGTTCAACTGGATGCTGGTATCTGACTGGTTGTTGATTCCAGACCAGTTCGAGTTGGCGCTGCGGCTACGGCTTTTCATCTACACCCCGGTCACGCTGGTGGGGCTGTTCGTCCTCACGAGGATTCAATCGCCCAGCCTGCGCGAAGTCTTGCTGATCGTCCATGGCAGTGGCGCAGCGTTCATTTCCATCGCTTTGTGTGTTGCGAGCTCAGATCCCTATGCAACGCCCTATGTCGTGAGCCTGTCATCCATCGTGATGTTCACCAACTCCGTCATGCGGATGCGCTTCTACCAGGCCGCCGTTCTGGACGCCATCATTTTGGGGCTGTACGTCTGCGCAGCATTCCTGATTCAAGACGCGCCTTACGAGTTGATCATTCCGGGCGGCTTACTGCTGGTGTCCACCATCGCCTTCACGCTCTATGGGGCCTATCGCCAGGAACAGGACACCCGCATCAACTGGCTGCTTCACCTTCGCGAGCGCTTGCTGCTCAAGGAGCTGGAGACAACCAATCAAGCCTTACATGATGCGTCACGCAGCGACATGCTCACCGATGTGGCAAACCGTCGTCATTTTGACGAACACATCCGTGCGTTGTGGGATGCTGCGCTTGAGGACGGTCGTGAAATTTCGCTGATGATGATCGATGTCGATCACTTCAAAGCCTATAACGATCGCTATGGGCACCCAACTGGCGACGCGTGCCTGAAAGAAGTTGCCGGTGCACTCAAGCGTCGGCTAAGACGTCCTGGCGATCTGATTGCCAGATTCGGGGGAGAGGAATTCATTGCCGTGCTGGATGGCACCCCTCTCAAAACCGCTGCAGGTGCTGCAGAACGGGTACGCAAGGGCATTGAAGGGCTCAATTTACTGCATGCAACGTCCAGTACACACGCGGTAGTGACTGCCAGCATTGGTGTGGCATCGGCGCGCCCTAAAGACGGCACGATGAGCATTCAGCAATTGATCTCTGCTGCTGATGATGCGCTCTACAAAGCGAAGCAAGCTGGCAGAAACCGCGTGCACACACACGGCATGACTGAACTGGAGGCAGCGTGATGACCATCGCCTCGCCATCCATGCCTGAGATCGAACTGGCTGCCTCAGCGCCCGCAGGAGATCAAGCGCACGTCGCCTTGGTGCGAGGCACCTTGTCCAGCGGATTTCCTTGGCTGCTGTTCCCCGCGGCCTTGGAGCAGCGCTTTCTTACAGCACAACACGAGATTCGGCGTCAGCACTTCCTGATCAGCGGATTGTTGGCCCTGCTGGTGTTCAACGGCTTTCTGTATGCAGACTATTTGATGGTGCCCGACGCCTTTGAATTGGCCGTCAAGTTGCGGGTCGGCATCTTCACGCCCACTGCCCTCCTCCTCTTGTACCTGTTTTGGCGCAGCCCATTTTTCACCCAATCTGTGGCGCCATTGACAGTTGAACTCGTCTGCATGACCGCAGGCCTGGTCGCGGCGGTGTGCCTTGCTTTCATCCTGTCCAGCACCGTGAGCCCATACGCCCATCTCTACCATGTCGGGTTCATGGTGGTGATCATGTACGGCAACGTGGTGATGCGCTTGCGCTTTTGGTATGCCGTGGTCTATTCGCTTGCACTGACGGCCATTCACGTGGCGGGGGTCTTCATGCTGCCGGGTTTTCCAGAGCGCATGATCGTTCCCATCATGTCGCTGGTGACATCCACTGCGGCCTTTACGCTCACCGCTTGCTATGTCTTGGAGCGCGACGAGCGTCGGCGCTATCTGATGACCGAGCGTGAGCGTGGCTTGATCTACGAATTGTCGGACGCGCAAGAGCGCCTACGTGAATCGTCCCGTGTCGATGATCTGACCACCCTGTACAACCGCAGACATTTCCAGGAGCAGGCGCAGCAAATGTGGCAGCGCGCACAGTTTGACCGAAGCGCCATGGCCATCTTGATGCTGGACGTCGATCACTTCAAGAAGTTCAATGATCGTTACGGCCATCCCGCTGGAGACACATGTTTGAAGAAGGTTGCCGCGGTTATCCGCGCCGCCATCACGCGTCACAGCGGTTTGGTGGCGCGCTATGGCGGCGAGGAATTCATCGCCGCCCTCCCCGGCCTCAACCCAGATCAACTCCACGCCTTGGCGGCTGAAATTGGGCAGGCGGTGGAAGATCTTGGCATCGAGCACGACGCATCCACTACGGCAGCCGTTGTGACAGCATCCATCGGCGCGGCCAGTTGCGTGGCATCGCCCAAATGGACCTTTGAAAAGCTACTCAATGCAGCAGACGAGGCGCTGTATCACGCCAAGCACGAAGGCCGCAATCGCGCTGTTGTTCAGTCGTGGTGAGCCACAGGGTCCAAGTGAGCCAGCACGTCCAGAACGGGGAGTTGCTTCATCACCCGCTCACGTGCACTGACGGCAATGTCGTGGCCTTCGCGAACTGACAAATCACCATCCACTTCCAGATGGACATCCACCATGATCATGTCGCCCATCTTCCGGGTGCGCAAATCATGAACTCCCAGCACGCCCGGCGCCGAAAGCAGCACCTCACGGATTTGCGCAATGTGCTCATCTGATGCCGAACGATCCATCAGATCGTTCAAGGCATCCCACGCGAACTCCCAGCCCATGTGCGCCACCATGAAGCCGACGATCAGTGCGGCGACCGGATCCAGCAACGGGTAGCCCAGCAAATTGCCCACGATACCCACGGCAACCACCAGTGAAGAGGCGGCATCGGAACGTGCGTGCCAGGCATTGGCCACCAGCATGCTGGAGCGCACCCGCTCGGCTGCAGCCAGCATGTAGCGGAACAGCAATTCTTTGGACGCCAGCGCAACCAGCGCCACGTACAGCGCAACCGGCTTCACCTCGACAATGGTCTCCGGGGATGACAAACGCGTCACCGCAGACCACAACATGCCGATGCCAACGGCCAGCAACAAACCGCCGAGCACAAAGGAGGCGGCGGTTTCATACCGGTGGTGACCATAGTGATGGTCGTCATCCGCCTCCTTGCGGCTGTGCTGATTGGCCAGCAGCACCACAAAGTCAGCGATCAGGTCTGACAGCGAGTGAATGCCATCGGCCACCAAGGCCTGCGACCCCGCCAACACACCCACAACCATCTGCACTGCCGTCAGAAACAG
The DNA here is from genome assembly GCF_049317225.1 of Aquabacterium sp. GTDB lineage: Bacteria > Pseudomonadota > Gammaproteobacteria > Burkholderiales > Burkholderiaceae_C > Aquabacterium. The sequence continues at coordinate 68,353 of NZ_JBMOIR010000010.1, forward strand.
GTTCACCACCACGCTGACGAGCGTGCTTCGTTTGGCGACCTGGTGACGCTCGGGCGTGTCCTGCTCGGGATCGTCTTGTGGCAGGTTTTGCATCACCATGTTCAATCCAGCCAATCAATGTGATGGCCGAGCTTGCGCGCCTTGGTACCCAGGTAGCGCTCGTTTTCCGGCTGAACATCGCTGCGCACCGGCACACGTTCTTCAATCTTGACGCCCGCAGACTCCAGCGTGCTCACTTTGCGTGGATTGTTGGTCATCAGCTTGACCGACGAAACGCCAAGCTGAGACAAGATCTGCGCAGCGATATCGAAGTTGCGCAAATCAGCCGGAAAGCCCAAGTGCTGATTCGCCTCGACCGTATCCATGCCTTGATCCTGCAACTGATACGCGCGCAACTTGTTGGCCAAGCCGATACCACGCCCTTCCTGGCGCAGGTACACCACCACCCCACTGCCCTTTTTGCCGATTTCGCGCATCGCAAAATCAAGCTGTGGGCCGCAATCACAGCGGAGGGAACCGAACACGTCTCCAGTCATGCACTCAGAGTGAACGCGGACCAGCGCACTGCCGGTCACATCCCCCATCACCATGGCAATGTGCTCCAGCCCCGTCGAAGGCTCGCGGAACAGCTTCATGGTGAAGCTGCCGTGCGCTGTGGGCACCCGTGCTTCCGCCAAAAATTCGACCATCGCAGCAGTCACGGCGGTCAAGGGTTGTGGTGGTGTGTTGGCGGACTCAGGGATGGACATTTGACTTCCTCAGGGGGCCGTATTTTGCCAAAAGGCCGAGCCCAGCGAACGGCGGACGAGAAAAAGACCTCAGTGGGATTCAGGCACGGGGGCGGCAGCTTCGGCAACCGCCGCAGCCAACAACTCGCGCAAACCAGCCTCGTCAAGGATTGGTACGCCCAGCGACTGAGCTTTCTCCAATTTGCTACCGGCTTCTTCGCCAGCAACGACGTAGTGCGTCTTCTTGGACACCGAACCGGATACCTTGCCGCCAGCACTCTCGATCATCGCCTTGGCTTCATCTCGTGAAAGGCTGGGCAGGGTTCCGGTTAGCACCAAGGTCTTGCCAGCCAAAGGCAAAGTAGATGAATCGCTTTCGGATAAAGGCTCGTGTTCAGGCCATGTCACGCCCGCAACCCGAAGTTGCTCCACCACCTCACGGTTATGGGGCTGGTCAAAGAAGGTTCGAATGCTGTGTGCGACCACGGGCCCCACATCTCGCACCTCCAGCAACTGTTCGACGCTGGCGTCCATGATTCGATCCATTTGACCGAAGTGGCGGGCAAGGTCTTTTGCCGTGGCCTCACCCACGTGCCGGATACCCAGACCGAACAGGAATCTGGGCAAAGTCGCTTCTTTGCTTTTTTCCAGTGCTGCAAGCAGGTTCTGTGCGCTTTTATCTGCCATGCGCTCCAGGGCGGCAAGCTTGGTCAGGCCCATCTTGTACAACTCAGGCAAGGTGCGCACCAAGCCCGCATCGACCAACTGGTCCACCAGCTTGTCACCCAGCCCCTCGATGTCCATCGCGCGGCGTTGCGCAAAGTGCAGCAAAGCCTGCTTTCGCTGTGCAGCACAGTACAAGCCACCCGTACAGCGGTGGTCCACCTCGCCACGCTCTCGCACGACGTCGCTGCCACAGACCGGACACGATTTCGGCATGGCGAAGTTCGGCACGTAAGACAAACGCTCGCCAGCAACCACGCCAACCACCTCAGGGATGACGTCGCCGGCACGCCGGACAATCACGGTATCACCCACGCGCACCCGCTTGCGACGCAACTCAAAGAGGTTGTGCAAGGTCGCATTCGTGACGGTCACGCCTCCCACAAATACGGGCTTCAGACGTGCCACGGGCGTCAGCTTGCCCGTCCGCCCCACCTGAATGTCAATCGCCTCCACTTGCGTCAACTGCTCTTGCGCCGGGTATTTGTGCGCCACTGCCCAGCGAGGTTCACGCGTGACAAAGCCTAACTCCTCTTGCAAGGCTCGGCGATTGACCTTGTAAACCACGCCGTCAATGTCAAAGGGCAATTGGTCTCGCAATGCACCGATGCAACGGTGAAAACCAACCAAGCCTTCCTCACCCGACGCCCCCTGTGCCACCTTGCGGTGCTCACAAACTGGCAAACCCCATGTAGCGAGTGCATCCAGCAGTTCGCTGTGAGTAGGTGGTACAGCCCAACCTTGGACATCACCCAGGCCATAGGCGAAGAAACTCAATGGACGCTTGGCCGCAATCGCCGGGTCCAGTTGGCGGACCGCACCTGCCGCGGCGTTACGCGGATTGACGAAGGTCTTCTCGCCATGTTCGCGCTGACGCTCGTTGAGACGATCAAAATCGTCACGGCGCATGTAAACCTCGCCGCGAACCTCCAGCACCGCGGGCGCATCGCTACCTGTTGATTTGAGCTTGAGCGGAATCTGTCCCACCGTTCGGATGTTCTGTGTCACATCTTCGCCGGTCTCGCCGTCGCCCCGGGTTGCTGCTTGCGTCAGGACACCGTGTTCATAACGCAAATTGATGGCCAAGCCGTCAAACTTCAGCTCAGCAGCGTATTCGACAGGCGGCGCATCATCCGACAAGCCCAGCTCCCGACGAACTCGGGCGTCAAACGCCTCGGCGCCGCTGGCCTCTGTATCAGTCTCTGTGCGGATGGACAGCATCGGAACGGCATGGCGCACCGGCGTGAAACCATCCAGCACCTTGCCCAACACACGCTGAGTCGGCGAGTCGGCAGTCAACAACTCAGGATGCGCTCGCTCAAGCGCCTGCAATTCATTGAAAAGGCGGTCGTACTCCGCATCTGGAATCAGCGGATCATCCAGCACGTAATAACGGTGCGCGTGAGCATGTAACTGCTCACGTAGAGCGCTGGCACGATCTTGCAGTGATGCCGTTTCATTGTCTGCCGGCAAGTCGGCATCAAACATGTCCGTCTGGGGCATGACAGGCCTTCGTCAGCTGAACAGGCGACGGGTCGACGCAGCACCCGCAGCCAGATCACGTGACGCCAATGCTTCATAGAGGCCGGACAGCGCCTGCTCAATCGACGCAAATGCGGCAGGGGTAAATGGCTGTCCTTGGTCGTCAACCATGATGCCGTCCATGCTCAGCGCCAAAGCCTCACCTGCTGCACACCAGGCCTTGAAGGGCTCTTGTTCGACTGCGGTTTGTGGAACGTCGAAGGAGAGGCTTAGCTCGCGCACAGTGGCCTGATCAGGGTCATCGGCAAAAGCCGCTTGAGCGTCGTATTGCAGCGTGAGAATGGGTGGCGCACCTTCCTCGTGTGACGACAACACCATCCGGCCAGGCAAGGCGCCGGCAACGAACCCATGGCGAGCCGCTTGCTGCTGAACGTAACCGATCGACCAAGCGCTGCCTCGGGCGTAAAGCCGCATGGCCAGTTGTGCATCGTGGTCACTGGCAAAAGCATCCAGCTCTTTGGCACGCGCGACCACATCGAGCATGTCCGGGAACTCCACAGCACCGCCCAAAGCGTCCGCCATGGACTGCACTTTCTGAACAAACTCGGAGTACTCGATTTCATTGAGCCCGCCCGTCCGATTCGCCAACAAGACACCGGCCTGCAATTCGGTGTATTGGACACCAGCTTGCGGAGCCTCCCACTCGCCGCAATCGCGACGCAACCCCTCCACCAACACAGGTTTGCTGCCCGCCCGTCGTGTGGGCGGCATGTGCAGCAAGATGTGGTCACCGCTCAACGGTGAATCGATGGTGACGGTTGCGATGGCATCGATCAGTGCATCCAGTCTTGGCCCGTGACGCTTCACCGGAGGGACCGCTGGCAACCGCCCCCCGCCATCATCCAAGCCCATGGGCTGCGTGGGCTCACCATCGAGCATCGGCTCGGTGTGCGTCAAACCGGACTGGCTGTCTCCGTCAATGGGCTCCAGCGTGGCGCGCTTGGGATGTCGGGCTGCTGCACGCCGTGCTGTCCAGGTGCCGTGCGCGATCACGGCCGCCAAAACGATGCCACCCAGGATCGCCAAGTACAGAGTCAGGGAATGATTCATGGTGTCTTGTCCTTAAGCGGTGTGGGCCATGCCCAATGCCGCTTCCATGTCGACCGCCACAATGCGGGACACGCCTTGTTCTTGCATGGTGACGCCGACGAGCTGTTCGGCCATCTCCATGGCAATCTTGTTGTGAGAGATGAAGAGGAACTGGGTTCCGCCCGACATGTTCTTGACCAGGCGCGCATAACGCTCGGTATTGGCATCGTCCAGCGGCGCATCGACCTCATCGAGCAGACAGAATGGCGCCGGGTTCAGTTGGAAGATGGCGAACACCAGCGCGATGGCCGTCAGGGCCTTTTCACCACCAGACAAAAGGTGAATGGTGCTGTTTTTCTTGCCAGGAGGATGCGCCATGACCTGCACGCCGGCATCCAGGATCTCATCGCCTGTCATCACCAGCTTGGCGCTGCCCCCGCCAAACAGGCTGGGGAACATGCGACCGAAATGCTCGTTGACGGTGTTGAACGTGCTACCCAGCAAGTCACGCGTCTCGATGTCGATTTTGTGGATCGCGTCTTCCAGCGTTTTGATGGCATCCAGCAAATCCGCCATTTGCGAGTCAAGGAATCCCTTGCGTTCGCGCGCCGCCGTCAACTCTTCCAGTGCAGCCAGGTTCACCGCACCCAGCGCGTTGATGTCCCGCTGAATGCGATCGATTTCGGACTGCAAACCATAGAGCTTGATGCCGTCACGTTCGATGGCTTCGGCCAACGCGACCAAATCCACTTCCGCAGCCGTGAGCTGCTCCAGGAATTGCGCGCCGCCCAAGCTGGCAGCCTGCTCTTCCAGCTGCAGCTTGGTGATTTGGTCACGCAGCGGCTGCAAGCTCCGCTCGAACGACATCCGCTGTTCGTCAGCACGCCGCAGTTGGGCAGACAAATCGTCATAGCGATTGCGCGTCTGGGCCAGGGCCGACTCTTTCTCCAGCTTCAATGCCAGGGCTTCGTCCAGGCCCGTGTTGGCGGATGCGTCGCTCAACCGGGCTTGTTCCTCGAGCAATTGCGATGCCGATGCTTCGTTTTGTTGGATCTGTTGCGCTGCCGTCTCAATGCTGCGCTGCAACTCGCCCCGACGGGAGGCCAGCGCACGCGCGCTGAACTGCGCCTCTTGAGCTTGACGCTCCAGGCCGCGCTGCTGCTCACGTGCCTGGGTCAAGCGGCGTTCAGCTTCAATGACCGCTTCTTCAAGCTGTGCGTGCCGCTCTTGCGCATCGGCCAGGCTAAGATCCAGTTCTTCAAAACGAGCTTCCCCGGTCGCGCGGCGCTCTTGAAGATCATCCAACTGCGCGTCAATCTCGGCCAGTTCTTCTGATATCTGCCCGTGGCGTGCACTTGCCTGCTCGGCTTGCTGGCTCAGGCGCAAAACTTCCACCTGCAACTGGTGCCCGCGTTGCTGTGCCTCCGTCGTATCGCGACGGGTCGTCGCCAGCCGCTGCGATGCGTCGGTGTAGGCTGCTTCGGCGCGAATCAACGCCCCACGCGCGTCCTCCGCAATCAAGGCCTGCGCCCGAACCTCTTTTTCAAGGTTTTCGATTTCTTGCGCACGGGCCAGCATGCCTGCCTGTTCCGAGTCAGGCGCATAGAAGCTCACCGCAAACTGACTCACCGCATGTCCGGCCCGCGTCATGATCACTTCGCCATGGGTCAACCTGGCGCGATTGGCCAAGGCCTCTTCCATGGTGGACGCGGTATAGACCCCTTCCAGCCAGTCGTTCATCAGCGCCTTGAGCGAAGGCTCGTGGAGCCGCAGCATCTCAGACAGCCTGGGCAAGGTCTGATGACTGTTCTGAATGGCCGCAGCCGGTGCACTGTAAAACGCCAGCTTGGCAGGCGGCGCGTCCATCTCGAACGCTCGAACGGTTTCAACACGCCCGACCTCAATGGCCGACAGCCGTTCACGCAAAGCTGCTTCCAGGGCGTTTTCCCAGCCAGACTCAATGTGGACACGCGTCCACAAGCCCGGAAGGCCATCCAGGCCATGCTTGGCCAACCAAGGCTTCAATTTGCCTTCGGTTTGCACCTTCTCCTGCAAGGTCCTCAGGGCATCCAGGCGGGCAGCCAGCTCCGCTTGCTTGGCTGCTTGTCTTTGACTCTCTTGCTGCTGGGCTTGTCGAGCCTCGTCCAAGGCCGGTACGGTTTCACCCAACTCACCAAACTGGGCCTCGAACAGCGCCACGTCTTCTTGCGCTGCATCCAGTTGGCGCTTCAAGTCTGTCAGCCGATGCTCGTCAGGCAAGGACAAAGTCTGCTTCTCTGACGCGAGCCGCTCGCGACGCAAGTTTAGCTGTCGTGACTGATCATCTACGTTGCGTGACTCTGCGGCGAGCAACTGAATCTGCTGCTGCACTTGTGCCGCGACACCACGCTGTTCGTTGGCACGTTGCGTAGCCGCGCGCACACCGTCTTCGTAGCCCGGAATGTTCATCGCCAGCTCTTCGGCCTGCGCAGCCAGAATCTCGGCCTGTTCTTCGGCCGCGACCATCTTCTCGGCCAGTTCCTCCAGCTCGAACTCGGCCGAAGTGCGGCGCTCCTCCCACTGATCGTTCTGCGCCTTGATCTCAGCCAGTCGCTGCTCGACCTTCTGCCGGCCTTCAATCACATAGCGGATACGCTCTTCCAACCGGCTGACAGCCAGATTGGCCTCGGCCAGCTCACCTTGCGATGTGTGCAAAGCGTCGCTGGCGGCATAGTGATCCTGTCGCACTTGCTCAAGCTCTGCCTCAACCGAGCGCAGTTCGGCCACTCGTGCCTCCAGGGCGTTCGTGGCCTCGGCCACCGCCAAACGAATGCGCGTTTCCTCTGTCGCGGCGTCGCGGTGCTTCAAGAACCACAGCTGATGCAGTTTCTGCGTGCCCTGCTCTTGCAAAGCGTGGTAGCGAGACGCCACCTCGGCCTGTCGCTCCAGCTTGTCGAGGTTGTTGTTCAACTCCCGCAGGATGTCTTCCACCCGGGTGAGGTTTTCGCGCGTGTCCTTCAGGCGGTTTTCTGTTTCACGACGGCGTTCCTTGTACTTCGAAACACCGGCTGCCTCCTCCAGAAAAAGTCGCAACTCTTCTGGTTTGGATTCAATGATGCGGCTGATCGTGCCCTGCCCGATGATGGCGTAGGCGCGGGGGCCCAGGCCCGTTCCCAGGAACACGTCCTGCACGTCACGACGACGCACAGGCTGGTTATTGATGAAATAGCTGGACGTCCCGTCTCGGGTCAGCACACGCTTGACTGCAATTTCAGCGAACTGGTTCCACTGTCCACCAGCGCGCCCCAGCTCATTACTGAACACCAACTCCACGCTCGCGCGACTGGCAGGCTTGCGGTTACCTGAGCCATTGAAAATGACGTCTTGCATGGACTCGCCACGCAACTCAGACGCTTTCGATTCGCCCAGCACCCAACGCACCGCGTCCATGATGTTGGACTTGCCGCAACCGTTTGGGCCGACAACACCCACCAGCTGCCCAGGCAGATGGAAATGGGTAGGTTCAGCGAATGACTTGAAGCCAGACAGCTTGATCGAATTCAGTCGCATGCTTCAACGGTCTGCAGCACAGGTGCCGACTTTCTAAGTCCTTGATTTATCAAGAGAAACCAACATTGACAGAGGTCAAGGTCAATCAAAGATGATAGCATCGCCTCTTTGCTGGAAAACTGTTACCCCCTGAGTTGATCATCATGGCCAAGAAAACACCCGCATCGACCACGAAAGCCAAAGACGAGACCAAGCTGAGCGTTGGCGAGCGCGCCAAGCCTGCGACCCCGCCTTCGGCCCCCTCCCGCACGCTGGATGTTTTCCCAAACCCTGCGCCTGAGCGTGACTATGTGATCCAGTTCCAGGTGCCCGAGTTCACCTGCTTCTGCCCTCTGACAGGCCAGCCCGATTTTGCGCACTTCACGATTGACTGCATTGCCGACAAGCTTTGCATCGAACTGAAGAGCCTGAAGATGTACATGTGGAGCTACCGTAACGACGGCGCTTTCCACGAAAAGGTCACCAACGACATCCTGACCGACATGGTCAAGGCCATCGACCCGCGCTACCTGCGCATCACCGCCAAGTGGTATGTCCGTGGCGGCATCTACACCAACGTCGTGGTCGAGCACCGCAAGAAGGGGTGGAAGCCTGCGCCCAAGGTCGAGCTGCCCCAGCACAACGCCGAAACGGGTCTGCTCGGCTAATTCGCCCATCAGTCCTCGCGCGCAGTGCCCACCACCCTTCCAACGGGTGACATGCTGGTGATGCTGGCCGTCCTCGCGACGGCCTTTGCATTCAAGCCCTGGCTACCGCTGTCACACCGTCCACTTCAGATGCCATGGCTGGGTGCCATGACTCTGCTGCCGTTCGTCTGGTGGACAGAGCATCTGCTGCCGAATGGGATGGCTCTGCACATCACCGGCTCATTCCTGCTGATTTTGATGTTCGGCTGGCCTCTGGCCATGTGGAGCCTGCTACCGATCGGGTTTGCCGCGGGCCTGATTGGTCAGACTCACTCACCCGAGATCGGTCAGATCCTGCAGCACATTGTGTGGCACGGCATGATTCCCGGCACGCTCGGTCTGTTGATCGGGCTGGGCGTGCGTACTTGGGTGGCGCAACACATGTTTGTGTACATCTTGGGCCGGGCGTTCATGACCACCGCGGTCGCCGTCAGCATCAGTAGCGTGCTGGCCTGGATCACCGGACAAAAGCCCGACACGCTGTCAACCGAAGAATGGATGCTGGCTCACTGGCTGCTCGGCTGGGCCGAAGCCATCAGCACCGGAATGCTGACATCGATCTTTGTCGCTTTCAAACCCGAATGGCTGCTCACCTACTCAGATGAGCGCTACCTCCCCCGCAAACCGGGCACGAAGTGAGGCAAACGCCCACTGACTGACCACTGATGCCCAAGGATAATGGCCTGCCATGAATCCACTGCTGAAAAAACTCCAGCCCTACCCGTTTGAACGCCTGCGCGGCCTCACATCGGGCGTCGTACCCAATGCCGCTTACCGTGCCATCAGCTTGGGAATCGGCGAACCCAAACACGCCACGCCAAGCTTTATCAAAGATGCCTTGACGGCTGGACTGGATGGGTTGGCCAACTATCCCGCAACCGCCGGCGAGCCCACACTGCGTGAAGCGTGCGTTAACTGGATTGAGCGTCGCTACGGCTTGAAGCTTGACGCCGCGACCCAAGTCTTGCCCGTCAACGGCTCGCGTGAGGCCCTGTTTGCGCTGGCTCAGGCCGTGATTGATCCCACGCAGCACCAAGATGTCGGTGGCCCTGCAGTGGTGTGTCCCAACCCCTTCTATCAAATTTACGAAGGCGCTGCGCTGCTGGCTGGCGCTCGAGTGGTGTTTGCCAACTCCGATCCTGCACGTAACTTTGCTGCAGACTGGTCGAGCATCCCCGAATCCACTTGGGCGACGACACAACTGCTTTACGTCTGCTCGCCCGGGAACCCAACCGGTGCGGTCATGCCGCTGGAGGAGTGGAATAAGCTGTTTGACCTCAGCGACCGCTACGGGTTTGTGATCGCTTCGGACGAGTGCTATTCCGAAATCTACTTCCGCGAAGGTGCAGATGCTGCCCCGCTGGGCGGCCTGGAAGCTGCAGCCAAACTCGGTCGCGCAGATTTCAAGAACCTGATTGCGCTGACCAGTCTGTCGAAGCGGTCCAATGTGCCGGGTTTGCGCTCGGGCTTCGTTGCCGGTGATGCCAGCCTGATGAAAGCATTCCTGCTGTACCGCACTTACCATGGCAGCGCCATGGGCCCTGCTGTTCAGCGTGCCAGTGTGGCCGCCTGGAATGACGAGGCTCACGTGGTCGAGAACCGCGCGCTCTATCGCCAGAAGTTTGAGAAAGTCACCCCCATTCTGGCTTCCGTGATGAACGTCGCCCTGCCCGACGCCGGCTTCTACCTCTGGGCAAAGGTGCCTGCACATGTGTGTGGCGGCAGTGACGAAGCGTTCACCCGTGAATTGCTGGCTCAATACAATGTCGCGGTTTTGCCTGGCAGCTACCTGGCCCGTGAAGCAAATGGCATCAATCCGGGCGCTGGCCGTGTTCGCATGGCGCTGGTCGCGGGTGTCGACGAATGCGTCGAAGCCGCTGAGCGCATCAAAGCCTTCATCCAATCTCAATCTGCCTGATTTTCAGAAAGAACATCATGTCTCAAGCTCTGCAATCCGTTATCGACAACGCCTGGGAACAGCGCACCTCGCTGTCTGCCGCATCGGCTCCAGCTGAAATCCGTGACGCAGTCAATCACATCATTGACCAACTGGATACCGGCAAGCTGCGCGTGGCCGAGAAGATCAACGGCCAGTGGGAAACCCATCAGTGGGTCAAGAAGGCTGTCCTGCTGAGCTTCCGCCTGAACGACAACGTGCCCATGGGCCAAGGCGATCTGCAGTTCTTCGACAAGGTGCCCACCAAGTACGCCGGCATGAGCGCCGAGCAACTGGCCGCCACGGGCGTGCGCGTGGTGCCACCCGCTGTGGCCCGCCGTGGCTCGTTCCAGGCCAAGAACGTCATCCTGATGCCTTCTTACGTGAACATCGGCGCCTACGTCGATGAAGGCACCATGGTCGACACCTGGGCCACCGTGGGTTCTTGTGCCCAGATCGGCAAGAACGTTCACCTGTCGGGTGGCGTGGGCATCGGCGGCGTGCTGGAACCCCTGCAAGCCAATCCCACCATCATTGAAGACAACTGCTTCATCGGCGCACGCTCCGAAGTGGTCGAAGGCGTGATCGTGGAAGAAAACTCCGTGATCTCGATGGGTGTGTACATCGGTCAGTCCACCAAGATCTACGACCGTGCCACAGGCGAAGTCACCTACGGCCGCATCCCTGCCGGCTCCGTGGTGGTGTCGGGCAACCTGCCTTCTGCCGATGGCAAGTACAGCCTGTACTGCGCCGTGATCGTCAAGCGCGTGGATGCCCAAACCCGTTCAAAGACCAGCATCAACGATCTGCTGCGTGGCGCCTGATCGGCCCCTGCCGTGATCCTGTCCTAATTCAATCCAACCGGGAGATCATCTGATGAGTGGTGGCAACCTTGAAAAGGTTCTGCGCCTGATGGCGGAGAAGAAGGCGTCGGACGTGTTCTTGTCTGCCAAGACGCCCATCCTCATCAAGATCAATGGACAGATCATGCAACTCACCGACCAGGTGTTGTCGCCGTCACAGCCGCGACAACTCCTGGCGGAATTGATCACGCCCACACAAATGGAAGAGCTCGACGAGACGGGCGAGCTCAATCTGGGTATCACGATCCCAGGTGTCGCCATTTTCCGTCTCAGCGCCTTCAAGCAACGTGGGTCTGTGGCAGCCGTGTTCCGTTACATCCCCACGGACATTCCTGCACTGGATTCATTGAACGTGCCGGATGCGCTGAGCGAACTGGTTCTGGAAAAGCGCGGCCTGATCTTGTTGGTCGGCGCAACGGGTGCCGGTAAAAGCACGACGCTGGCGTCGATGCTGGAGCACCGCAACCAGCGCATGACCGGTCACATCCTAACGATCGAAGATCCGCTGGAATTCCTGTTCACCAACAAAAAATCGGTGGTGAACCAACGCGAAGTGGGCCGAGACACGCAGTCGCTGCAAGTCGGACTGAAAAACGCGCTTCGCCAAGCCCCGGACTGCATCATGATCGGCGAAATTCGCGATCGCGAAACCATGACGGCAGCGCTGTCGTATGCGCTGTCTGGTCACCTGGTTTTGTCGACCCTGCACGCGAACAACAGCTACCACGCGCTGGGACGTATCCTGTCCTTCTACACCCCTGAAGCCCGTCCTGCCCTGCTGAGCGACTTGGCCTCAGGCTTGAAGGCCATCGTGTCGCAGCGACTGCTCAAGTCCACCTCCGGTGGGCGAGTGCCCGCCGTTGAAGTGCTGCTGAACACACAACTGGTGTCTGAAATGATCACGCGTGGTGACTTCACAGAGGTGAAGGAAGCGCTTGAGAAGTCCCTTGCGGAAGGATCGCAGACATTTGAAGCGGCCATCGCCAAGCTCATCAACGACGGACTTGTGACCCGAGATGAGGGCTTGGCACACGCCGACTCGCCGACCAACCTGATGTGGCGACTGGAAAACGAGACGACCATCAAGTCGAAGCTACAAGCCAAAGCGGAAGACCACGACGATGGCCCCTCGTTCACCGAAATCACGCTGGAGGTCGGGGACGATTCCCCCAGCGGGTTCTCCAGCACCCGACTTTGATTTGATTCATGACTGCCACCATTCGCCTCACTGAGGCGCTGATCGCCCGCCCTTCCGTCACGCCTGAAGATCAAGGCTGTCAGACCCTGATGGCCGAGCGCTTGTCGGCCATCGGCTTTGAGTGCCAAACCCTGGTGTTTGGCCCGGAAGCCGCCCCCGTGACCAATTTGTGGGCCATCAAACGGGGGCATGGTTACGCATCGGGCGCTCCCACCCTCGTGTTTGCCGGGCATACCGACGTCGTACCGACAGGCCCATTGGATCAATGGACCTCCCCACCGTTTGTTCCGACTTACCGGGACGGCATGCTCTACGGGCGGGGCTCAGCAGACATGAAAACATCGCTGGCCGCCATGATTGTTGCCAGCGAGGAATTCATTGCCCGTCATCCGGACCACGCTGGCAGCATCGCGTTTTTGATCACCAGTGATGAAGAGGGGCCGTCCATTGACGGCACCGTCAAGGTCTGCGAGTGGCTTCAGGAAAAGGGAGAGCGACTGGATGCCTGCATCGTCGGCGAACCCACCTCGGTCAACCGCGTCGGCGACATGATCAAGAACGGGCGCCGAGGCTCGCTGTCAGGCAAGTTGCGCGTCAAAGGTGTTCAAGGGCACATCGCGTACCCTCATCTGGCCAAAAACCCGATCCACCTTGCTGCTCCGGCTCTGGCTGAGTTGACCAGCATCGTCTGGGATCAGGGCAACGACCATTTCCCACCAACAACCTGGCAGATGTCCAACATCCATGCCGGCACCGGCGCCAACAATGTGATCCCCGGCGAGTTGGTCATTGACTTCAACTTTCGCTTCTCGACCGAATCCACCCCCGAGGGACTCCAGGCTCGCCTTGAAGACGTGCTGCGTCAGCATGGACTCGACTTCCATATTGACTGGGTTCTTGGTGGCCGCCCGTTTTTGACACGCAAAGGCCCCTTGGTGGATGCCATCGCGGCCGCCATCCAGTCCGTGACGGGTATAGAGACGGAGTTGTCGACGTCAGGCGGCACGTCCGATGGCCGATTCATCGCCCAAATCTGCCCTCAGGTCGTGGAATTCGGCCCGGTCAATGCAACGATCCACAAAATCGACGAACACGTCACTGTTGCAGACATTGAGCCGTTGAAGGACATCTACCAGCAGACGCTGGAAAGGCTGCTTGCGTGACCATTTTTGAGCTGATTGAGCGAAGTGCAGTCCAACTGACCCAGGCCCAAGTCGCCTTTGGACACGGCACCACCAACGCGTTTGACGAGGCGGCGTGGCTCACGCTGTGGCGCTTGAACATGCCCCTCGACGCACTGTACGACGTGGCCCAGCAGCCCGTTGCGCCCGACCAGGCTGAACAGGTTCAGGCACTCATCGAACAGCGCATCACCACACGCAAGCCAGCCGCCTACCTCACCCAAGAAGCGTGGTTGCAAGGCATCCCGTTCTACGTCGACGAACGTGTCATCGTGCCGCGCTCCTTCATCGCCGAAGTCTTGGCAGACGGCAGCATTGACCATTGGCTGAGCGACCGGACCCATCGCGTGCTCGACCTTTGCACCGGCAACGGCAGTCTCGCGATTCTGGCTGCGATGGCGTACCCCGAAGTCGTGGTAGATGGCGTAGACATCAGCACCGACGCGCTGGAGGTTGCAAAGATCAATGTGGCTCGCCACGAATTGGATCAACGCATCTCGCTGATTCAAAGCGATGGTTTGGCTTCCGTTCATGGCCCCTACGACCTGATCCTGTGCAACCCACCCTATGTCAATGCGCAATCCATGCAGGCATTGCCGGCGGAGTACCGAGCTGAACCCGAATTGGCCCTGGCTTCGGGTGAAGACGGCATGGATTTCACCCGTGCGCTGTTCTCAGCCATTCGTGCAGAGCCCGATCGCTACATGACCGAAGATGCCGTGCTGATCCTGGAGATCGGCAACGAGCGCCCCAATTTTGAACGCGCATTTCCTGGCCTTCCCGCCGTCTGGCTGGATACCAGTTCGGGCGCAGACCAACTGCTGCTCCTGACCCGTGATGCGCTGCTGCTGGATCCGGCAGCCTGAATCGACAAGCCCATGATCGTTTTGAAGCATGTCTCCCTGATGCGGGGGACCAAGCCTGTGCTTGAGCAAGCCAGCGCCACCATCCATCCAGGAGAGAAGGTGGGTCTCATCGGTCGAAACGGTGCGGGTAAGTCATCGTTGTTTTCCTTGCTGGCCAGTCGCCTGCATCCGGATGCCGGTGACGTCGAGATCCCCCCGAGTTGGTTACAACCTGGGGGCATGGCCGAAGTGGCGCAGAACATGCCCGAGACCGCCGAGCCTGCCACCGAATTCGTACTACAGGGCGACACGCGGCTGATGAAGGCTCGCCAGGATCTGGCCGACGCCGAATCCGCAGGAGATGGTCACGCCATCGGCGAAGCACACGCCGCACTAGCTGAAGCAGGCCACTTCGATGCCGCCGCACGCGCTCAGGCCTTGCTTTTGGGCCTGGGTTTCCGGATGGAACAAACTCAGCAGCCCGTCAACAGCTTCTCGGGCGGTTGGCGGATGCGCCTGCAATTGGCGCGTGCGCTGATGTGTCCAGCGCAATTGCTGCTGCTCGACGAACCCACCAACCACTTGGACTTGGATGCCTTGGTGTGGCTGGAAGGATGGCTTCAGCGCTACGAAGGCACCTTGCTCATCATCAGCCATGACCGCGAATTTCTGGATGCCATCACCCGGGTGACGCTGCATCTCGACGAAGGCAAGCTGACACGCTACACCGGTGGCTACACTGCCTTTGAGTCGTTGCGAGCCGAGCGACTCAACCAACAACAAGCGGCTTACGAAAAGCAGCAAGACCGCATCGCCCACTTGCAACGCTTCATCGACCGATTCAAGGCCAAGGCCACTAAGGCAAAGCAGGCGCAAAGTCGCGTCAAGGCTTTGGAGCGCATGGAGAAACTGGCGCCCGTATTGACTGCCAGCGACTTTGAATTCGAGTTCCCCGAGCCCAGCAGCCTGCCAAACCCCATGTTGGTGATGAAGGACCTGGCTTGCGGTTACAGCCGTGACGACGGCTCGGCTTTGACCATCGTCTCCAGCGTGAACCGATCTGTGCTGCCCGGTCAACGCATCGGCATCCTGGGCGCCAACGGTCAGGGCAAGTCAACCTTGGTCAAGACGCTGGCGCACATGCAATCACCCACAAGCGGTCAGGTCACCGAGGGCAAGGGACTGAGCATTGGCTACTTTGCACAGCAAGAACTCGACGTGCTGCGCCCCGATGAGGGCCCGCTTGCACACATGATCCGTCTGGCCAAGGAAGTCAGCCCTCAAGCCCGCGAACAAGAATTGCGAGACTTCCTGGGCCGCTTCCGGTTCACCGGCGACATGGTGATGCAGCCTGTGGGCCAGTTCAGTGGCGGCGAAAAGGCGCGATTGGTGCTGGCGCTGGTGGTCTGGCAACGTCCCAACTTGTTGCTGCTTGACGAGCCCACCAACCATCTGGATCTCACGACACGTGAAGCACTGAGCATCGCCCTCAACGAGTTTGAAGGAACGGTGATGCTGGTCAGCCATGATCGCGCCTTGCTGCGCGAGGTGTGCGACGAGTTCTGGCTGGTCACCAAAGGTGGGGTATCCACGTTCGATGGTGACCTGGACGACTACCAGC
This sequence comes from Aquabacterium sp., assembly GCF_049317225.1. GTDB lineage: Bacteria > Pseudomonadota > Gammaproteobacteria > Burkholderiales > Burkholderiaceae_C > Aquabacterium. Next base: position 84,254 of record NZ_JBMOIR010000010.1, read on the forward strand.
GCTGGCTGCAGGAACAAGCCCGAGAGGTGGCATTAGCAGCCCGGGCCGCGCGTGACACCGAACGGGCAGCCAGCACTGCGGATGCTGCGGCGAGCAATCGCCGTGAGGACCGCAAAGCCCAAGCCCAAGCGCGACAAAAGCTGGCAGAGCAAGCCAAGCCGCTGAAAAACGAACTCAAGAAGGTCGACGACCGGATGGCGCTAGCCAATGCCGAGCAAGAAACCATCATGAATGCGTTAGGCGACTCCGCGCTCCCCGCCACAGAACGAGCAGACTTGGGACGACGCCTCAAGGCTCTGGGCGACGAAATCGAAACGCTCGAATCCCGCTGGCTTGAGTTGACAGACGCCTTGGATCAATTGGGCGCCTGAGCGCCCCATAGATCAATGAACGTGGCGGTGCTCGGCCTTGTCCTGACATGCCACGCAGTGACTGGCCTCTGGCAAAACCTCCAATCGCGCAATGCTGATGTCCTCACCGCACTCGGTGCATTGCCCGTAAGAGCCCTCGCTCATCCGGTCTAGCGCTGCCTGAATGTCTCGCAGTTCAGCTCGATCGTGCTGAATCATGGCGATCACCTCGTCATCCACCTCAGAGATGGCTGCTCCGTCCTGACCTGCCACATAGGTGTTACGGACGAAACTGTCCTCTGCAGCCAAACGTTCGCGCAGAGCATGGTCCTGTTGAGCCAAGTCCTTCAACTTGGACTCCAACTTCTCCTTTAAAGAAGCGACGACAGCGTCATTGAGGCCCTTGGCGTTGTTTGTAATGTTGGTGCTCATTTCAGTCTCCGTTGCTAACCGCTTTTGGTCATTGCTGACAGGTTAGGAGCTTTGAGACACAAGAACTTGCGGCACATCAAGCACTAGCCGAGCCTCACAGCCCCCCCCGTGGAATTCCAGCCAAAACGCCACGCACACCCCTTGACTTTCGGACACCCCCCCTGTTTTCGGTACAAATTTGCCAGTTTCAGGGCGTAAATGAGGTTGACGCCAACGGAAACCGCACGTAGGCTTGCCACCCATGCAGTTTTTGAACCGACATCCAGACTCATCGTTTAACGGTGACCATGCTTGCCGGAGTCGTGAGGCCAGCGCTTGGAGCCGGGCCGTACGGGCTTCTCTGCTGGCTGGGCTGATGAGCACCGGTCTGTTGACGTCCGTCCATGCTCAGCAACAGCCCCCAGCCCCTACCGCGGTTCAGGCTGACACCGATCCCGTATCCCGCTTTTTGTCTGACCGAGGGCTGATCCCTTCGACCCGCCCGGTCGTCGAGTTGGCTCAACAGGTTCGCGACAAAGCAACCGACATGGCGTCTGAGCTGGTTTTGTCCGCCATGAATTTCCTCGGCGTCCCCTACCGTCGCGGTGGTACATCGGCTGAAAGCGGGTTTGACTGCAGCGGGTTCACCCGCCACGTGTTCGAAAACAGTGTGGGCCTGATCCTGCCCCGTCGTGCCATCGAGCAGGCCAACTCCCCTGACTTGGTGCCGGTCAAAAAGAACGAACTCAAGCCTGGCGACTTGGTGTTCTTCAACACACTGCGGCACACTTTCTCGCACGTGGGTATCTATATTGGTGATGACAAGTTCATCCATTCGCCCCGTGCTGGCGGCGAAGTACGTGTGGAAGACATGCGCCAGAGCTATTGGCAGCAGCGCTTTGACGGCGCACGCCGCGCCCCCACCGTCAACGCGCGTCAACAGAACAACAACTGATCAGCCTTCGATTGCTGTCCCTGCTGAATGTAGGGGCAGGTTGTTCACGCAAAATGCGAGCCCATGAGCCAGCAGTTGCGTCCTGACTTCCACAGAGTGATCCCCATTGCGTCCGCCCCCGATGCAATGCCGCTCACTCAATCAGCGGACTTTGCCCCGTCTATCTCGGACAACACGCTCTTGGATCAATTGGGGCGCCCACTGCGTGATTTGCGCATTTCAGTCACGGATCGCTGCAACTTCCGGTGCGGCTACTGCATGCCACGTGACGTTTTTGACAAGCATCACGCGTTCCTGCCCCAAACCCAACTGCTGACCTTTGAGGAGATCACGCACGTTGCCGACGCGTTCGTAGGGTTGGGTGTGCGAAAACTGAGAATCACCGGCGGGGAGCCCCTGCTGCGCAAAGACATCGAGACGCTCATCCGTCGACTCGCCAATCTTCGATGCGCCGACGGCACCCCGCCTGAACTGGCCCTGACCACCAATGGCGTGCTTCTGACGAAGAAGGCCAAACAACTCCGTAAAGCAGGCTTGCAGCGCCTCACCATCAGTCTGGATGCGCTGGACGACGTGATCTTCAAGCGCATGAGCGACACTGATCTCGACGTTCATGCCGTTCTGGACGGCATTGCTGCAGCCCAAGCAGCAGGCTTTGCATCGATCAAGGTCAACACCGTCATTCAACGCGGCGTCAACGATCATCAGATTCTGCCCATCGCACGACACTTTTATGGCACGGGTGTCGAAGTGCGCTTCATCGAGTTCATGGACGTTGGCAACACCAACCTCTGGGAAATGGACAGGGTGCTGACCGCAGAGCAAATCCGCAACGTGTTGCATACAGAGATGCCCCTCCACCCGCTGCCCCGCAACACCCACAGCACAGCACAACGATGGGCCTACACGGACGGTGGCGGGCAGGTCGGCTTCATCGCCAGTGTCACTCAACCGTTTTGCGGCGACTGTTCTCGCATGCGACTGTCAACCGACGGCAAGTTGTTCACATGCTTGTTCGCTGGACAAGGTTACGACCTTCGCCGCGCCATCCGAGACGAGCAACTTGCCATCGATCCACTGCGACAGAAAATCGCAGCAGTTTGGCTGCAGCGCCAGGACCGCTATTCAGAACAACGTGATGTGCGAGGAACCCCAAAGGTCGACACGCAGCCCAAGGTCGAAATGAGCTTCATCGGAGGTTAAGGTGTGGACGACAAACGATTGATCACCGGCTGCCTGTTGGCTGGCGGCGAGGGGCGCCGCATGCAGGGCCGGGACAAAGGACTGGTAGAACTGCAGCGCATTCCCCTCGCCAGCCATGCTTTGGCGAGACTGCTACCCCAAGTAGGCCAGGTTTTCATCAGCGCAAACCGAAATCAAGACCGCTACCTCGAACTGCTGCGCCAAGCACAAGCACAAGCACACTCCGCACAGTTGCCCGACTCCCTTGCTGCGGACACATCCGTATTTCCAGACGATCCGGACCTTGGCGAAAAGGCTGGGCCTCTTGCGGGCATCGTCTCTGCGTTGCGGCGCACGGAAACTGATTGGTTGATGGTGGTGCCATGCGATACCCCATACCTCCCGCCCCACCTAGTCTCTAGTCTGCTTCAGGCTGGGACCCAAAGGAATGCGGACATCGTTGTACCGGAAAGTGGCTCCGGAGATCACTTTCACCAACACTGGGTGTGTGCATTGATGCACAAGAGGGTGTACCCTCAAACTCTGACTGCTTTCGTGAAAGGCGAACGAAAAATGAGTCGATGGATCCAGTCGCAGAACTGGACAAGCGTATCCTTCGCCGACCCTGCGGATTTCGCGAATTTCAATACCCTGGAGACACTGAATGAGCCTGACTGACACATCCGTGCGCATTGCGCGGATCGCGCCGGCAGACTTGAGTGCCTACAAAACGCTTCGTGATCAAGGCTTGCGCCAGTATCCCGATGCTTTTGACTCAGATTTCGATAGTGAACAAGCCCGCCCTCCCGAGAGCTACCTCGGCCGCCTGGGTTTGGGTGAGCCTTTAGGTGGAACCTTTCTCATCGGCGCGTGGGTCGACCGTGAACTGGTCGGCATGGTCGGCCTAGAGCGCCAGTCCTTGCAAAAGCTGCGGCATACCGCCGAACTCAACAGCATGATGGTTCATCCCAAGCACACTGGGCAAGGCATCGGCATCCTGTTGATCAATGCCGCTGTCGCAGAAGCCCGTCATGCCATCGGCCTGGAGCAGATCATTTTGCGCGTCAGTACTTCCAGCGAATCGGCGATTCGCTTGTACGAGCGAGCCGGCTTCAAGGGGTGTGGCGTGCTACCGCATGCCATCAAGTTGGTCGATGCACCGGGACAAGCCCGCTACTTCGACAAACTCACCATGGTCTTGATTCTCTGACGGCGCATTTCAGCGAGCCTCTTCAGCTCCCCTATTGGCCAAGGCATCCGCCCGTTCGTTACCGGGATCGCCGGCATGCCCCTTGACCCATCGCCAGTCGATGTCATGTTGGGCTGCCAACTGGTCCAGTTTCAGCCACAGGTCGGCATTCTTGACCGGCTTGTTGTCTGCTGTTTTCCAGCCTCGACGCTTCCAACCGGAAATCCACTCCGTAATCCCCTTGCGGACGTATTCGCTGTCTGTGTAAATCACGATTCGGCAGCGGCGCTTGAGTGCAGACAACGCCTCAATGACGGCCGTCAACTCCATGCGGTTGTTGGTGGTCACCAGCTCACCACCCCACATTTCTTTCTCGTGTGCGCCACTGACCATCCAAACCCCCCAGCCACCTCGACCAGGGTTTCCTTTACACGCGCCATCGGTGTACATCACAACGGCGGGTTGCACTGACTCAGTCATCCAATTTGATCCTGTTGCACGTGCCTCTGCGCCACCACAGCCGGAGCTGCCGACGACGCGACACGTGTCCGCTTCACTTTACCAATCAATCTCAAGCCTCGCACGCGCTTGACTGCGACCACGCAGTACACAGCACCCAGCACAGGCCACCATCTCGCCCCGGCACGCTCCAACCACTTCAACCGCCCCCAAGCGCGGTCTGTCGGCATCATGGGGCGATAGCAACCGAAGCACCCAGACTCCACATCCAGATTCAATAGCCTCAGCCAGTCTCTCAGCCGCCAGTAGCTGATGAACTCACCTTGAGGCAAAACCGTTGCCGACTCCACACCCCAACGCCCCAATCCCTGCCAGAGGCCCCAGAGACTGTAGGGATTGAAACCAATGATGACCACCCTACCCTCAGGCACCAGCACACGCTCCACCTCACGCAGCACAGCATGAGGGTCGTGCGCAAGTTCCAGCGCATGAGGCAACACCACCAAATCCAAGCTGTGATTGGGATACGGCAGCGCCCCAAAATCACAGTACAGCGCCGCCGCGTTCATTGACAAGTCACTCGGGTGATAACTGCCATCCAGCAAACGCCACTGATGCGGCATGCGGTTGGCACGCAAACCATCCAATTCAGGCAGGCCCAACTGCACTGCATGAAAACCAAAGATGTCTGCGACGAGACGGTCAATTTGATCCTGCTCCCAATCAAGTAAGGCTTTGCCTGAAGGCAAAGCCAGCCAGGGGTGCAACTCTATAATTGGATCGACCTTGCTCATGAACCTCACAGCCCTACCAGCCTTCACTGACAACTACATCTGGATGCTCGACGACGGTCAACAAGCCCTCGTTGTAGATCCCGGTGACGCTACGCCTGTACGAGATGCTCTTCAGCGCATGGGCTTGACACTGACCGCCATTCTAGTGACCCATCGGCACGCAGATCATGTTGGCGGTATCTCTTCGCTTCAGAATGGTCAGATTCCGGTTTACGGCCCCTTGAGCAAAGCCATTCCGCAGATCACAAACATCGTCTCTGACGGCAACCACATTAACTGGGCAAGCAAGGTATTCCAGGTGCTGGGCACCCCGGGGCACACCGATGAGCATCTCAGCTATTTTTGGCAGGGTCAGACTAATCCTGTCAACGAAGCGCCACTGATCTTCGTTGGGGATACACTGTTCAGTGCCGGTTGCGGCAGGGTTTTTGATGGCCGCCTCGATCAGCTGTACAACAGCTTGAAGCGTATTTCCGCCTTGCCAGACGCTACCCGCGTTTGCGCCGCACATGAATACACGATCGGAAATCTGAGTTTTGCTCAGACTGTCGAACCTCTCAATCCAGAGGTGGCACAAGCCTTGCAGCGTTGTATTGCGTTGCGTGGAGAGAGCCGCCCGACCTTGCCGAGCTCTATCGCAAGAGAGCGGCTGATCAATCCGTTTTTGCGCTGCACCCAGCCTGCGGTGCTGGCCAGCGTCCACGCACACGGTTGCAAGGACACACGCCCTGAAGCGGTGTTCGAAGCCCTGCGTACCTGGAAAAACAACTTCTGATGATGCTGACGAAACACCCTGCCCCACGCACCCTGCTGTTGAGCGCATCAACTGTCTTTACTCTGCTGCTTTCTGCCTGCGGCACCACACCACTGCCTGCGCAGCAAGGCCGCGCTGGCATCGATGTTGACAAGTTGCTCGCAGCAGGCAACACGCCCCGTGGCGATGCAATTTCTCGCGGCGCAACGCGCCAAGATCCCACGTCAGGCTTGCAGGTAGAGTTGAGCCCTGCGACCTTGCTGGCACGGACAAGCTCTGCAGCAGACTCCACGGACGGTGCTGCACTTGGTGAAGCCATTGGCGCCCCCACCGATCCACTTCGTCCAGATACCACGATCAATCTCGACGATGCGAGCGCGACCCAAGACCTGTGGGGTCGTATTCGCAAAGGTTACACGCTCCCCGAGCTGGATAGCCCCTTGGTGACGGACCATGAGCGGTGGTACACCAGCCGACCTGATTATGTGCAGCGCATGACACAGCGTGGCAGCCGATACCTCTTTCACGTTGTTGAAGAGATCAGCCGCCGTAACATGCCCACGGAGTTGGCACTCCTGCCATTCATCGAAAGCGCCTTCAATCCCCAGGCCATGTCCTCGGCACGTGCATCTGGCATGTGGCAGTTCATGCCTGCGACAGGCAAGGATTTCGAGCTCAAACAGAACTTGTTCCGTGACGATCGGCGAGACGTTCTGGCATCCACGCGTGCGGCGCTGGATTACCTCCAGCGGCTCAACCGCATGTTTGGCGACTGGCACCTTGCACTCGCCGCCTACAACTGGGGCGAGGGCAATGTTCAGCGCGCGATCAAGCGTAATCAGCAACAGGGGCTGCCCACTGATTACCTCAGCCTGAACATGCCACCGGAGACACGCAACTATGTTCCCAAGTTGCATGCCGTTCGCAACATCATTGCTCGCCCTGAGGCTTATGGGCTCACGCTGACTCCGGTTGAAAATCACCCGTATTTCGTCAGCGTCCCCATTCAGCGCGATATCGATGTGGCACTGGCCACTCGTTTGGCAGGCTTGCCAGTCGATGAGTTCAAGGCACTGAACCCCTCTCAGAACAAGCCCGTGATTCTGGCGGCCGGCACCCCCCAGCTCTTGCTGCCTTACAACAATGCCAACTTGTTTGTTCACAACCTGACCGGCCACAATGGCACGTTGGCCAGTTGGACGGCATGGCAAGTCCCCAAGACCATGCACCCATCGGACGTCGCGAAGCGGGTGGGCATGTCAGAAGCGCAACTGCGAGAGATCAATCACATCCCGCCAAAGATGCTGGTGAAGGCTGGCTCCACCTTGCTGGTGCCACGGTCACAGCACAAGGAGGAGGACGTGTCCGTTGCCTTGGCAGACAACGCGATGATGGCACTTGCGCCGGATGTGCCGCCTCTGCGCCGTATGACCCTCAAAGCTGGCAAACGTGACACGGTCAAGTCGATCGCACAACGCTACGGTGTGTCACCTCAGCAATTGGCGCAGTGGAACAAGGTCGGCTCATCCGCATCCTTCCAGCGCGGCCAGACCGTTGTGGTCTTCGTTGCCAATAAAGCAAATGGCAAAGTGGTCGCATCGAAAGACGGCTCGAAAGACGCCAAGGGACGTCGTGCTGAAGAACGCAGAAGCCCCGCCAAAACCGCTCGCGTGGTGGCCAGCGTGAGTCGCTCGACTACCCAGAAATCAGCCACCAAAACGCGAAACGCGCCAGCGGCGCGTTCCAGTCGAGTTCGGGTGGCCAGCGCCCGCTGACGCCTTGGATCAGCTTGGCGGGCTCCGTGTTCAGCCCGCCAACGCCATGATGGCGACACACAGGCCAAAGCCCAAAGCCCACACCAAGCTGCGAACGACAGCGATATCCAACAGGTACATCGCCACGTAAACCACACGCGCCACCACAAAACCAATGGCCAGGTGATCGATGGACGACTGATCCGCGTGCGCTTGCTGTGCCATCAGTACAGCTGCAATGAACAAAGGCAAAGCCTCAAAACCATTGGCTTGCGCTGCAACAGCACGCTGTTGCCACCCCGTCAACTGACCCAGCCACTGGCGGGGATTGTGATTGTCGTAGCCACCTTTACGGGGCGATTTCATGCCTGCGCTGGCCTTGGCCATCCCAACCGTCAAGATGGGCAAAGCACAAGCAGCCAGTACACACCAGTTCGCAACACTCATTGAAAGTCTCCTCCGGCCTTGTTGAGCGGCCATTTTGTCGTTGATGAAACTCAGCGTCGATCCATGAACGCATGGGCAATCGTTCCGAGGTCGACGTACTCTAATTCACTTCCAACAGGCACACCCCGAGCAAGGCGTGTCACTTTCAATCCACGCGCCTTGAGGTGTTCAGCCAGAACGTGCGCAGTGGCCTCTCCCTCAGCGGTGAAATTGGTCGCCAGGATGACTTCTTTAACCAAGCCGTCACTGGCGCGGTCCAACAAGGCACTCAACCCAATGTCTTTGGCGCCCAGGCCATCCAGCGGGCTCAGCCGACCCAGCAAAACGAAATAGCACCCTTTGTAGCTCCCTGTACGCTCCAGTGCAGCTTGATCTGCAGGTGTCTCAACGACACAAAGCAAGTGCTTGTCTCGACTTTCATCCAGGCAAACATCACAAACAGGAGCCCGACTAAAGGTATGGCATCGCTCGCAATGGCCAATCTCGGTGACGGCACTTTCCAAGGCCAAAGCCAACTTGATCGCACCGGCGCGATCGTGCTGCAGCAGGTGATAGGCCATGCGTTGGGCAGACTTTTGCCCAACCCCAGGCAAACAGCGCAGCGCATCCACCAGCGCATCCAGCGCGGGATCAGCCATTTCGCCAACTCGCCGTTAGAACGGGAACTTCATGCCAGGAGGCATGGGCATACCCGCAGTCAGCTTGCCCATCTTTTCGGCACTGGTTGCTTCCGCCTTACGGACCGCGTCATTGAATGCAGCGGCGACCAAGTCTTCCAGCATGTCCTTATCGTCAGCCAGCAGACTTGGATCAATGGTGACTCGCTTGACATCGTTCTTGCAGGTCATGAGCACCTTGACCAAACCAGCGCCAGACTGGCCTTCCACCTCCACGTGCCCCAGCTCTTCTTGAGCCTTCTTGAGGTTGTCCTGCATTTGTTGGGCCTGTTTCATCAGGCCTGCGAGTTGTCCTTTGAGCATGGCTCATCCTTTCTATGTCAAGAAACATGATTGTCACCGCAAGGCGATGACAGAAAAATCAGAGGGGCTGAATTGAGCCGGGCACGATGCGCGCACCGGGGTAGCGAGCCATCAATCCTTGAACGAGTGCATCGCCTTCGATCAGCGCTTCGGCGTCTCGCTGCTTCACCTCACGCGCGACTTGATCGCGCTGTGCTGGCGTATTGAAGGCTGGCGCTTTTTCAAGTGTGAGCTTGACTGCCTGTCCTTGCTGCTGAGCAATCGCTGCGCTCAACCGCTCACGGTTGACATCGGAACACAAGCTCTCACGGTCAACACGCAGGCGCCAGTGAACACCGCCGCCAGGCTCGTCCGAACATTCGACAGCCTGAGACTGCATTGCGAGCTCTCGCACCAGTGCAGCGATCAAACCTTTGGCATTGAGTTGCTTGACCAATTCCGCCCAACGATCGGATAGCAGATCTGCCCCCAAAGGCGGCAGGTCAAACGACAGAGTTGTCTTCTTTGGGGGAGCAGACCACTCTGGAGAGGGGTGAGCAACAACCACAGGCGACGCAGCCGGTTTTGCCGGCGCCACATTGTCAAAGGCGGCATCCACATCCACAGTTGCATCCCAAGCAGGCTCGACCGAAGTCGTCCAGTCCTCATCGGGTGGCTCTGGCCGCTCATCAAAGTCCTCGGCAACCGACGCAGCCATGCGTGCTGGCGGCTCAATGGCCTGAACCGATGGTGCGCTTGGCTCGACAGCGCTCTTTGGCTCTGCAGGCGCGTCGTCCCACGGCGCGGTCGAGCCTTGAGCAGGCTCACGCACCACAGGCAGCGCTGGCGTTGGCGCCTCTGCAGGCAATGCCTTGGCCTCAACAGGCCGCGTGGCAGGCGCCAATACAGGTGCCGGCTCAGGCTTCGTTACCGGCTTGGGCTCGGCAACCGGGATCTGTGTCCGTGCCGAGCCTTCAGCTTTTGGGCGAGGACTGTCTCCTGCCCCATATGCGTGCCCAGGCTTGAAGGCCAGCAAGCGCAACAGCAGCATCAGCAGGCCGTTGTACTCATCTGGCGCCAAGGCCAACTCAGCTCGCCCTTGAATGCACAAGCTGTAGAACAACTGGGTTTCGTCCGGAGCCAGCACTGGCGCCAACTGCGCCCACACCTGAGCATCCGGGTCATCTTCAGGGGTCTGCATCTGCGGCACGGCTTGAATGACCGCCATGCGCTGCAGCGCCGTCGCCAACTCTTCCAAGGTTCCAGACGCAGACAGACCCAGTTGACGCAATGTATCAACGGCCCCCACCAGTCCAGCCCCGTCGCCCTCACCAACGGCTTCGATGATGCGCTGAACGTGTTGACGATCAACGGCGCCCAGCATTTGCCGAACAGCACCCTCCTCCAGTCGCCCGCCGCCAAATGCAATGGCTTGATCCGTGAGCGACATGGCGTCACGCATCGACCCCCGCGCAGCACGTGCCAGCAATCTCAATGCCCCAGGATCGGACTCAATCTGCTCAACCGACAAGACCTGCGCCAAGTGCTCCTGCACGGTCTGAACGGCCATTGGGCGCAGGTTGAACTGCAAACACCGCGACAAGACCGTAACGGGAACCTTTTGCGGATCCGTTGTCGCAAGGACAAATTTCAAATAGTCTGGCGGCTCCTCCAAGGTCTTCAACATCGCGTTGAACGCCGTGTTCGAGAGCATGTGCACTTCATCGATCATGTAGACCTTGAAGCGCCCCATCACTGGCTTGTAAACAGCCTGCTCCAGCAGTTGGGAAATTTCCTCGACGCCTCGGTTGGACGCCGCATCCAGTTCCACATAATCAACAAATCGGCCCGCATCAATGTCACGGCATGGCTGGCAGTGCCCGCATGGGCTGGCTGTGATCGTGCCCTGCCCGTCGGGGCCAACGCAATTGAGCGACTTAGCCAGAATCCGAGACACCGTTGTCTTACCGACCCCACGGGTACCAGTAAACAGATAGGCATGGTGCAAGCGCTGCTGCGTCAGCGCGTTGGCCAAGGCCTGAACCACGTGACCTTGACCAACCATGCTGTCAAAGCCTCGGGGACGGTATTTGCGAGCAAGAACCATTGAACTCATGCGTCAGATTCTAGGTGCTCTCAGCACTCGTGGCCGGGGGTATTCACTCAGCAGATACGCCGAGATGGCGCCAAAGGTGTCCATCAACCCGTCACACTGTCCTATTTTGGTGCCCCCACACTGCGAAAACCCAGTTTCGGCACCTACAATCAGCCCATCAACACGGCCACCACTGGACTTCCCGGGGTGGCCGAATTCTTTGGGGACATGCGCTCCCCAACGGTTGACTCGTCGTTCTGGCCCGGACGTCACGAGTGCAGTCGCCGACTACCTTCATGGGCCACAGTCGACATGTCTTTTGAAAGTCTGGGGCTCATTGAGCCACTATTGCGAGCCGTCCAAGAAACCGGCTACACATCCCCTACCCCCATCCAAGCACAAGCCATCCCTGCGGTATTGACCGGAGGAGATTTGCTAGCGGGTGCACAGACCGGCACCGGCAAGACCGCCGGATTCACGCTGCCCCTGCTGCACAAGATGGCCGCCAGGCCCCGTCAAGCCGGGCAAAAGCGTGTCATCCGCGCCCTGATCCTGACCCCAACACGTGAACTTGCGGCCCAGGTCGAAGAAAACGTGCGCATTTACGGAAAGTACCTGCCCATCAAGTCCATGGTGATGTTTGGTGGCGTGGGCATGAACCCGCAGGTCGACGCGCTGCGCCGAGGCGTGGACATCCTGGTGGCCACACCCGGCCGCCTGCTCGACCACCACCAGCAGGGCAACCTGGATCTGAGTCACGTCGAGTACTTCGTGCTGGACGAAGCCGATCGCATGCTGGACATGGGCTTCATCCATGACATCCGCCGTGTGCTGGCCATCCTGCCGCAAAAGAAGCAAAGCCTGCTGTTCTCGGCCACGTTCTCCGACGAGATCAAGGCACTGGCCGAGCGTCTGCTGAATTCACCCAAGGTGATTGAAGTGGCTCGTCGCAATGCCACGGCCGACACCATCGCCCAGAAGGTGCACCCGGTGGATCGCGACCGCAAGAAAGAGTTGCTGGCGCACCTGATCAAAGAGAACAACTGGCATCAGGTGCTGGTGTTCACTCGCATGAAGCACGGCGCCAATCGTTTGGCCGAATTCCTGGAAAAGCAGGACATCACGGCGATGGCCATTCACGGCAACAAGAGCCAAGGGGCGCGCACCCGCGCCTTGTCTGAGTTCAAGTCCGGACAACTGCAGGTTCTGGTCGCCACCGACATCGCCGCCCGTGGTATCGACATCGACCAGTTGCCTCACGTGGTGAACTACGAACTGCCCAATGTGGCAGAAGACTACGTGCACCGCATTGGCCGAACCGGTCGTGCGGGCGCCGAAGGCGAGGCGCTGTCCCTGGTCTGCATCGATGAAGAAGGCTTCCTGGCCGACATCGAAAAGCTGATCAAGCGCCCCATTCCGCGCGAAACCGTTCCCGGTTTTGAACCAGATCCGCACGCGCGCCCCGAGCCCATCCAACTGGGCCGACGCGTCTTGCACGGCGCACCGGGCTCGCGCGGGGGGCAACGTGCCCCTTCGGCACAAGGTGTTGCCAACGACCGTCGCCCTGCTGATCGCAACGCAGCGGGTCGTCGCCCCGGCGCTGGCGCCCCCAATGGCGCACGCCAATCCGACGGTCGACGTCAGGACAAATGCGGCAACGCCACGTCGGGCTCGCGCGCGGGGGGCAAGCCTCGCCACACTGCCAGCGGCAACCGCTGAGTGCGAAATGAAAAAAGCCCGGAGTCATCCGGGCTTTTTTGTACCGAGCTGCACCGATCAGCGGCGCAGCATCAGATCACTTGGAGGCAGCAGCCGAAGCGGCAGCAGCAGCCTTCTTGGCCTTGTGATGAGCCTTCTTGGCAGCCTTCTTGGCAGCAGGGGCAGACGCAGCAGCAGAAGCAGCAGGTGCTGCAGGCTCAGCGGCGAAAGCGCCAACGGCAAACACGGAAGCAATCACAGCGGCAATCAGCTTTTTCATGGAAATCTCCAGTGAATCTAACGGTTGAATGTGCAGACCAGAAAAGTCGGCCTGTGCAACCTTAACGAGCGTCAATGAAAGCCGGTTGACGCACTTAACGAAAAATCTTCAACTTTCTGCGCGCCGACGAAACACCATACGATCCGCCGTCGATGAGGCTTCATCAAACGCGTAGCCTTCGCTGTCGAAGGCCAGCAAATCCGCGGCTGTTTTCGCCCGTTTCTGAATGGCATAGCGAGCCATCAGTCCCCTGGCTCGCTTGGCGTGAAAGCTGACCACCTTCCACTTGCCCGCCTTCCAGTCTTCAAACACGCACTCGACCACGCGCGCTCGCAAGGCCTTGCGCTTGACCGACTTGAAATACTCCTGGGACGCCAGGTTGATGATCAGGTCGTCCCCCTGCTCGCTCAGGCGCTCATTCAGGTAACGGGCCAGGGTGTCGCCCCACCAGGCATACAGGTCCTTGCCGCGCGCATTGGCCAGCTTGGTGCCCATTTCCAGTCGATAGGGCTGCATCCAATCAAGCGGGCGCAGCACACCATACAGGCCACTCAAGATGCCAACATGGTTTTGCGCCCAATCGAGCTCGGCCTCCGACAGGCTGTTGGCATCCAGCCCTTCGTACACATCACCATTGAAGGCCAAAACTGCCTGCTTGCAGTTTTCGGCAGAAAACTCGCTCGACCATGCGGCATAACGCGCCACATTCAAGGAGGACAGGGCATCACTGAGGTCCATCAGCGAGGCGATTTGCGCGGGGGTGTACGGTCGCAAGACATCAATCAAGGCCGCAGACTCTTGAATGAACTGCGGCAACGTGTGTCGGTCCGTCGAGGCGGGCGTCTCGTAATCAAGGCTCTTGGCCGGAGAAAGCAGAATGATCATGGCACTCAGAGCGTCTCGCCACCGACCTCACGATTGCACACACACGGGGCCTCGGTCTGCAGCGCATCCAAAACGCGCAGCGTTTCTTCGGGATTGCGCCCCACGAAGATGCCATTGACCGTGACGTGACGAATCACGTTATCGGGATCCACGACGAACGTCGCGCGCAGGGCAATACCCTTTTCCTTGTCGCGCACACCAAGTTGGTCAAGCAGTGACCCGGTTTCGTCGGCAAAACTGTAGTGGGCCAACTGTTGAAGGTCTTTGCTCTCGCGGCGCCAACCCAGCTTGGAGTGCTCGTTGTCGGTCGACCCGCCCATGAGCACGGCATTGCGATCGGAAAACGCCTTGGAAAGCCTATCAAACCCGACCACCTCGCTGCCGCACACAGCGGTGAAGTCCTTCGGGTAAAAGTAGATCACCTTCCACTTGCCCGGAAAGCTCTTTTCCGTGATGTCTTCGAACGCGGAATGACCGTGCTCGACCTCTTGCAGAAAGCCGGGCTTGACCCCCACGACCTTGAAAGACTCGAGCTTGTCTCCGACAGTTTTCATACCTTGATCCGATCCAGAACGTTTGGGTGATGTGGAATGTCCCTGATCATAAATTCTTGGGCCGACAAAGTCGCCACGGTCGGCTCGCGTCCCTCGTAAAATTGCGGCATTTCCACTTCAGGTCTGCCTCGTTGAGCAGCCCGGCTCGTCATGGCGCTCTACCGGATCAAGGACAAGACTCCAACCGTGCACCCATCGGCCTACGTGGCCGAATCGGCAGATGTGATCGGTCAGGTCACGCTATCGGAAGGTAGCAGCGTGTGGTCTCATGTGACCATGCGCGGCGACAACGAACCCATCGTGCTGGGGCGTAACTCGAATGTGCAGGAGTCGTCGGTGCTGCACACCGACATTGGCTTCCCGCTCACGATTGGCGAAAACGTCACAGTGGGGCATCAGGCCATGCTGCATGGCTGCGCCGTCGGGGACGGTGCCCTGATCGGCATCCAGGCCGTGGTGCTCAACGGTGCCGTCATTGGCAAGAACTGCCTGGTGGCGGCCGGCGCCCTGGTCACCGAGGGCAAGGTGTTCGACGACGGCATGCTGATCATGGGCTCGCCCGCCAAGGCCGTGCGGCCACTGACCGAGGCCGACTTTGCCCGCATGCACATGGGCACTGCCTTGTATGTGAACAAAGCGGCCCAATATCAGACCGACATGGTACGAATCGACGCACCGAAAGAATGAGTTTTCATGAGTGAATTGCACAAGTTTTTGTTCGAAGGCCTGCCCGTTCGCGGGATGCTCGTCCGCCTGACCGACAGTTGGCAGGAGGTGCTGCGCCGCCGCGAAGGGGCCGGACACTTCGATGCGCCGCTGCGCCGCCTGCTAGGTGAGATGAGTGCGGCGGGCGTCTTGATGCAGTCGAACATCAAGTTCAACGGTGCGGTGGTCATGCAAATTTTCGGCGATGGCCCCGTGAAGGTGGCGGTTACCGAAGTCCAACCCGACATGAGCTTTCGCAGCACGGCCAAAGTCGTTGGCGAGTTACCCGCCACAGACAATGGCCGACTGCCGCTCGGTGAAATGGTGAATGTGCATGGCCGGGGCCGATGCGCCATCACCCTGGACCCCAAAGA
This sequence comes from Aquabacterium sp., assembly GCF_049317225.1. Classification (GTDB taxonomy): domain Bacteria; phylum Pseudomonadota; class Gammaproteobacteria; order Burkholderiales; family Burkholderiaceae_C; genus Aquabacterium. The sequence goes on from NZ_JBMOIR010000010.1 coordinate 100,099, forward strand.
CCGCTTGCCCGGCCAGCAACCTTACCAAGGTGTCGTGCCCCTCAACGATGCCCACAGTCAGCCCTTGCATGACTTGGCCTCGGTTCTGGAGCAGTACATGCGCCAGTCTGAACAACTGGACAGCAAGCTAATTCTTGCCGCCAACGACGAAGTGGCAGCAGGCCTGTTGATTCAGCGCTTGCCAGTAGAGGGCGAATCCAACCTCGCACAAGGCGCCCGCAGTGCCGAAGACATCGACTTGGCCGAGGCATACAACCGCGTGTCCTACCTGGCAGCCACTCTCAAAGAGGAAGAGTTGCTGACGCTAGACGCCGACACCATTCTGCGTCGGCTCTTCTGGGAAGAGGACATCCGCCGCTTCCCAGCCATGCAGGGCGTCAATGGCCCCAAATTCGCTTGCTCGTGCTCACGCGGGCGCGTGGCAGGCATGCTCAAGGGCTTGGGCAAGGAAGAAGTTGACGCCATCATTGCCGAGCAGGGGCAAGTCGAGATCGGTTGCGACTTCTGCGGCCTGCACTATCAGTTTGATCCGGTAGATGCCGCCGAATTGTTCGCCGAAGGTGACATCGCGTTGCCTCCCGCCGACAAACTTCAGTAAGTGGACTCATCCGGGCGAACCCATGCATGGGTTCGCCACAGTTGCGCCCAGTCCGGGTTGAGGCCCTCGTCGAGCCAGTCAGACTGCAAGCGTATGACCTGTCCGTCGAAGGGGTGCTCAAACCGCAGCGATGTGGCATGCAACCACAGTCGCTGAAGGCCCAACCGGTCCGCCCACCACCGATTGTGCGCACCTTTGCCGTGCGTGGCATCGCCGATGATGGGATGCGCCACATGTTTGAGGTGTCGCCGAATCTGGTGGCGCCGCCCCGTCAAAGGCTCGGCCGTAACCAGCGCCACGCGCGTGGTCGGGTAGCGGTCCACCGGCACATCCAATTGCAGGCGAGCCATCGCTCGAAAATGCGTCTGCGCCGCCTGAGCCTGCGCATCCGCGGGGGCGTCATCCGGTTTCAGCGCGTGGTCCACCGTCCATGCCGCTTCAGCGGGCCACCCCCTCACCATGGCCACGTAGTGTTTGTCGATCTGGTGAGCTTCGAAGACCTGCGCCATGGCGCGGGCGGCTTCGCTGCTCAATGCCATCAACAAAACACCGGACGTCCCCTTGTCCAACCTGTGGACGGGGTATACCGGGCGCCCGAGTTGATCACGCAAATGCTGCAACACGATGCGCGTTTCATGCGCATCCAGACCCGTGCGGTGAACGAGCCAGCCCGAGGGCTTGTGAATGGCCACATAGTGCGCGTCCTGCCACAAGACGGTGAGCGCGGGATGGTTGCGTTCGGGGGCCGACGTCATGTCATCGCAGTCGCGTCAGCCAATGTTGCTCACACTCGCCATCGTCGCAATTGTCACAGAACCAGCGCCACGTCGAGCGCCCCGGGACGGCCTGCGTCGGTGACCGCTGGGCCGCAGTGATCAGGTGCTCCACTGCACTCAAGGCATGGTTCACGCGTGCCACACCGGTGCCGGCCACCACTTGAAAGGACAGCCCATTCGCCATCAAGGCCTGCCTGATCAGGGCGTCCACCGGCTCGCGAACGTGTGCACCGTCTCGGATGAAGCCATCCGGCGTCCACGACACATCCAACGACGTCAGCAAGGTGAGTGCCACGCCCGCATGGTCGCGCGTTGCCTCTTCGTACAGGCTCGGATCCTGAAAAATGTAGTCGCTGTACACCGCCGTCATCAAAGCCGTGGTGTCGGCGACGACCCAGGCATGCTGTTTGGCCGCATGCTCGATGCGTGCAGTTTGCGCCCGGGCGATGGCCAATTGTTCGTGAACATGCGGTGTCCGGTCGTGGTCGTCGCAAAACTCGCGCAACACCTCGGGCACCATGGCCACATCCAGCCCTTTGCAGACGAGCAGGCGCACCAATTCCTGCACCAGTGATGTCTTGCCGGTGCTTTCCGCGCCGACAACGGCAATCACGTTGCGCTGCCCAGCACTCATGACATCTCTGTGGGCGGCAGCATCTGTCGCCAGGCACGCCACCCGATCACCGACAACGCGGCAAATACGCCGTACAGCAACACGGTCAGCCACAACTGCTTGTAAGCGAACAAGACCATGCTGACGACGTTCACCATCAACCACACGGGCCAGTTTTCCACGCGTTTGCGAGCCAGCAGATACTGACCAATCAGGCTGCCTGCCGTGGGCAACGCATCCAGCCAAGGCACATCGGAATCGGTGGCACGCGACAGCAGCAAACCGATCGCTGGCCACAAGAGGGTAAAGGTGATCCATGCCATCCAGCGTGCACGAGGCGTCATGGCGCGAACCACCAGCGCCTGATCAGATGCATCGCGCCCGCGCAACCATTGCCACCAGCCCCAGACCGACATGACGATGAACACCCACTGCAAGGCCGCCTCTCCGTAAAGGCGACTGCGCACAAACAGCAAGCCATACAGTACCGAGCTGGCGATGGCCAAAGGCCACCCCGTGGGGTTGACGCGCAGATTGCAGCCAACCATCCAGATGGAGAGCGCAAATGCCACGGACTCGAGCGTGCTAACGGGGGTTCCCCATCCGATCCACAAGGGCGCCAGAAAAGGGTCTAGCCAAGCCAGATGGCTGGTCACATCTGCAAGAGAAAACATCAAGGCGAGACAGGAGCCGATGCTGCCTGCATGGGCTGGGGCAGGCTGTGTGTCAACTGCACATAAATTTCGTCAGGCTTCACCATACCCAACTCGACACGGGCCTTTTCTTCCACCATCTCGAGTCCTTCTTGAAGGTCTCGCACCTCGGCGGCCAACTGATCGTTACGCGCCTGCGCGGCACTGTTGGCCTGGTGCTGCGCTTCAACCTGCGTACGCAGCGACATCACGCGCGGCACACCACCCTTGCCGAACCAGAGTTCGGCATGTACTACCGCAATGAGCGCAAGCAGGACAAGAGTGGCGAAACGCATCTTCATATTATCCACGGTCATGCGCAAAAAAGACGGGACCCGAAGGTCCCGTCTTTTTGGGGATGACACCTAGCGGTGTCATCGCACTTGCATGAATCAACGCAAGTTGTAGAAAGCAGCGCGGCCAGGGTACTCAGCCACATTGCCCAGATCTTCTTCGATGCGCAGCAGTTGGTTGTACTTGCTCATGCGATCCGAACGGCTCATCGAACCGGTCTTGATCTGGCCAGCGTTCAGGCCCACGGCGATGTCGGAGATCGTGTTGTCTTCGGTTTCACCCGAACGGTGCGAGATCACGGCGGTGTAGCCTGCGCGCTTGGCCATTTCGATGGCAGCAAACGTTTCGGTCAGGGTGCCGATCTGGTTGATCTTGATGAGGATCGAGTTGGCGATGTCCTTCTCGATGCCTTCCTTCAGGATCTTGGTATTGGTCACGAACAGGTCGTCACCCACCAGCTGAACCTTCTTGCCCAGACGCTCGGTCAAGTGCTTCCAGCCAGCCCAGTCACCTTCAGCCATGGCATCTTCGATCGAGATGATGGGGTACTTGTCGCACCAGGTCGCCAGCATGTCGGTCCACTGCTCGGCGGTCAGGGTCAGGCCTTCGCCTTCCAGGTGGTACTTGCCGTCCTTGTAGAACTCGGAAGCGGCGCAGTCCAGGCCCAGAGCGATTTGCTCGCCGGCCACGTAACCGGCCTTCTCGATGGCTTCCAGGATCAGCTGAATGGCTGCTTCGTGGCTTTCAACGGAAGGTGCGAAACCGCCTTCGTCACCCACGGCCGTGGACATACCCTTGTCGTGGATGATCTTCTTCAGTGCGTGAAACACTTCAGCGCCGTAACGCAGGGCTTCGCGGAACGAAGGAGCGCCCACGGGAAGGATCATGAACTCTTGCAGGTCCAGGTTGTTGTTGGCGTGTGCACCACCGTTGATGACGTTCATCATCGGAACGGGCATCTGCACGGCACCCATGCCACCAAAGTAGCGGTACAGGGGGATGCCTGCCTCTTCGGCTGCGGCACGGGCCACGGCCATGGACACAGCCAGAATGGCGTTGGCGCCCAGGCGAGCCTTGTTGTCGGTGCCGTCGAGGTCGATCAGGGTCTTGTCCAGGAAAGCTTGCTCGGAAGCGTCCAGGCCCAGCACGGCTTCGGCGATTTCGGTGTTGATGTGCTCAACGGCCTTCAGCACGCCCTTGCCCAGGTAACGGCTCTTGTCGCCGTCACGCAGTTCAATCGCTTCACGCGAACCGGTCGAAGCGCCAGACGGCACGGCCGCACGGCCCATGACGCCGCTTTCCAGCAGGACGTCGCATTCGACGGTGGGGTTACCGCGGCTGTCAATCACTTCGCGGCCGATGATGTCAACGATGGCGCTCATCTGGGGTTCCTCAAAAGATAGATAGTTTGAAAAGCGAAAGACGGCTTGCTCTTCTAGCAAACCGCAGATTTTATGGGCTCAGTTGAAGTTGGTTTCCAGGAAACCATTCTTCTTGGTGACGCGGTCGAGCTCCACCAGGGTTTCGAGCAGGGCCTTCATGTGCTTGAGCGGCACGGCATTGGGGCCGTCGCTCCAGGCCTTGGCGGGGTCGGGGTGGGTTTCCATGAAAAGGCCGGCCACGCCAGCCGCCACGCCGGCACGCGCCAGCACCGGCACCATCTCGCGGGCACCACCGCTGGCACCGCCCAGGCCGCCGGGCTTCTGCACCGAGTGGGTCACGTCAAAGACCACCGGTGCGCCGGACTTGCGCATCTCGGCCAAGCTGGTCATGTCGGCCACGAGGTTGTTGTAGCCAAAGCTCACACCTCGTTCACAGGCCAGAAATCGGTCAGGCGACAGGCCAGCCTCCTGCGCGGCAGCGCGGGCCTTGTCAATGACGTTCTTCATGTCCCAGGGCGCGAGGAACTGGCCCTTCTTGATGTTGACCGGCTTGCCCGACTTGGCCACCGCACGGATGAAGTCGGTCTGGCGGCACAGGAAGGCCGGCGTCTGCAACACGTCGACCACGCTGGCGACTTCGGCCACCTGTGATTCGTCGTGCACATCGGTCAGCACCGGCAGGCCGGTCTGGCGGCGAACCTCATCGAGGATTTGAAGGCCCTTGTCGATGCCCAAGCCACGGGCGGTGGTGCCCGAGGATCGGTTGGCCTTGTCGAAGGAGCCCTTGTAAATCAGCGGGATGCCCAGAGGCGCGCAAGCCTCCTGGAGGCGGCCCGCCACCTCAAGCGACAGCTCCAGACCTTCGATGGAGCAGGTGCCAGCGATCAGGAAGAAGGGGTGCTCAAGGCCAGCATCAAAACCGCAGAGTTTCATGGCGTCAATCCTTTGTTCGATCGGGTCACTTCTTGGCCGCAGCCTGGTGATCCAGCGCAGCCTTGATGTAAGCCGTGAACAGCGGATGGCCGTCCCAGGGGGTGGACTTGAATTCCGGGTGGAACTGCACGCCGACGTACCAGGGGTGAACCGTCTTGGGCAACTCGATCATCTCGGTCAGCTTTTCGCGCTGCGTGATGGCCGAAATCACCAGACCTGCTTCGCGCAGCTTGTCGAGGTAACGTTCGTTGGCTTCGTAGCGGTGGCGGTGACGTTCCGTGACCACTGGGCCATAGATGTCGTGAGCGATCGTGCCCGCAGCCACGTCGGAGCTTTGCGCGCCCAGACGCATCGTGCCGCCCAGGTCGGACGAGGCATCCCGCTTTTGCACGGTGCCATCAGCATCCAGCCACTCGTCAATCAAAGCGATGACGGGGTGCGGTGTGCTGGGTTCAAACTCGGTCGAGTTGGCATCGGTCAGGCCAGCCTTGTGACGGGCGTACTCGATGGTGGCCACTTGCATACCCAGGCAGATACCCAAGTACGGAATGCTGTTTTCACGGGCAAACTGCGCTGCGCAGATCTTGCCTTCGACACCGCGCTTGCCGAAACCGCCGGGCACGAGGATGGCGTCGTACTGAGCCAATGCGCTGACGGTGTCGGGATTGAGCGTTTCCGAATCCACGTACTCGATGTTGACGCGAACGTGGTTGTGGATGCCGGCGTGACGCAGTGCTTCGTTGAGCGACTTGTACGAGTCCGACAGGTCGGTGTACTTGCCGCACATGGCGATGG
>NZ_JBMOIR010000011.1:0-89747 GCF_049317225.1 Aquabacterium sp.
CGGCGGCCCAAACAACTGGAAGCGTTGCAACAAGGCCCGATCGTCCGCGCTGTTGAGCGTGACATCGGCCTGGAGCAGCACCACGGGCCGGAGTCGGTCTTGCACCAGCGGATCGGTGAAGGTGTCGTGCTCCATTTCCAGGCACGAGGTACACCAGTCCGCATAGAAGTCCAGCATGACCGTCTGGCCGGCGGCCTTGGCTTGCGCCAGCGCCGCATCCAGTTCGGCCACGGAACGCACCCGCTGGAACGGCAGCACGCTTTGATGCGTGGCAGACAAGACGCTGCGGCCCAGCCACTGCGTCTGGACATAGGGCCAGGCAGGGCGACTGACCCACGCGGCCATGACGAGCATCAGGACACCAAACAGTGCCTTCACGGCTTTCATCCATGGCCCTGTGCGGGGCAACAGGCTGCCCGCAGACAAACCGACCAGCAACAAGGGCACGCTCATGCCCCAAGCCATGGCATACAGCGCCGCCGCGCCCAGGCCCACATCGCGGGTTTGACTGATGTAGAGCAAAGCGCCAGCCAGCGGGGCCGACACGCAAGGACTCACGATCAGGGCCGACACCACACCCATGGCAAAGACGCTGACAAACCGACCGCCCGGCAAGTGACTGGATCCGGCCCCCAACCAGCTTTGCACCGCCGCTGGCAGTTGCAACTCATAGAGCCCGAACATGGACAGCGCCAGCACGATCATCAACGCGGCAAATGCCAACACCACCCAAGGGTGCTGCAAATACGCCGACAGCCCCTGGCCCAGCAGCCCCGCTGCCACGCCCAGCGCGGTGTAGACCAGCGCCATGCCCTGTGAATAGCTCAGCGCCAGCGCAAAACCACGGGCACGCCCCACCTGATCACGCTGCCCCACGATGATGGACGACAGGATGGGCACCATCGGCAACACGCACGGCGTCAAGGACAACAGCAGCCCTGCCAGCAGAAACACGGGCACGACCACCCACAGCTTGCCGGATGCCAAGGCCTGCCGAATGCGATCACCGCCCTGCGCCTCGGCGCCGACATCCGTCGGTGCCGTCACCACCGATGAGGTCTCAAAAGGTTGAACCCCGGCGACGCTGCCGTCGGCATCCAGCGTAACTTTGAACTGACGCTGCTGCGGCGGGTAGCAAATCCCGGCATCGGCACAGCCTTGGTAGCCCACCGTCAGCCGACCTTCGCCCTTGGCCCCATCGGGCAAGGTAGCTCCGCCCCCGACATCGGCGTGGTAGACCTCCAGCACACGATCAAAGTTGGGGTCGTGCTTGGATTGCCCCGGCGGCAGGTCCCAAGCCAGGGTCATGGGCTCCGCGCCCGCCGCCTGCCACTGCAGCTTCATCTGTTCGCGGTACAGGTAAACGCCCGGCGCCAAACGGAAATCCACATGCACTGCTCTCGGACCAGCAACATCCACATTCAGACGAAAAGCTTGGTCTACCGGCAAAAAAGTCTGCGCCAGCGCAGATTGGCCCAGCAAAAGAACAGGCAATATCGATATGAGGATAAAGAAGAAGGCCCGGCGCCAGCGCGCGGGGGTTGCACTGGAATAATTCATGGACCCTATTCTGACGCGCTCAACGAACCCAGCTGTTCGCGTGAGGTCTTTCTTCTGCCATCCAACGGAGCTCAGCTCATGAAAGCCCAAAACATTCTCGAAACCATTGGCCGCACCCCTCATGTGCGCATGAACCGACTGTTCGGCGCAGGTGCCGAGGTCTGGATCAAAGCCGAACGCGCCAACCCCGGTGGCTCGGTCAAAGACCGCATTGCGCTGGCCATGGTCGAAGAAGCCGAGCGCAACGGCGCACTGAAGCCCGGCGGCACCATCATCGAACCCACCTCGGGCAACACTGGCATCGGTCTGGCCATGGTAGCCGCCGTGAAGGGCTACAAGCTGATTTTGGTCATGCCTGACAGCATGTCCATCGAACGCCGTCGCCTGATGCTGGCCTACGGCGCCCAATTCGACCTGACCCCACGCGAAAAGGGCATGAAGGGCTCGATCGCCCGCGCCCAGGAGTTGGCAGCGACCATTCCTGACGCATGGATCCCGCAGCAGTTCGAGAACCCGGCCAACGTGGCCGTGCACGAACGCACCACCGCGCAAGAAATCCTCGCCGATTTCCCCGAAGGCCTGGATGTGCTGATCACTGGTGTGGGCACCGGTGGACACCTCACGGGTTGCGCCAAGGTGCTCAAGGAAAAGTGGCCCAACCTCAAGGTCTTTGCCGTCGAACCCAAGGCTTCGCCCGTGATTTCGGGCGGCCAACCCTCGCCACACCCGATTCAAGGCATCGGCGCAGGCTTCATTCCCGCCAACCTTGACACGAAACTGCTGGATGGCGTGATTCAGGTTGATGCCGAAGACGCCCGAGAATATGGGCGCCGTGCTGCGCGCGAGGAAGGCTTCCTGGTTGGCATTTCCTCGGGTGCGACCTTGGCTGCGATTGCACAGAAACTGCCTGAACTGCCCGCCGGTTCGCGCGTCCTGGGCTTCTGTTACGACACCGGCGAGCGTTATCTGTCTGTCGACGGCTATCTGCCCGCCTGATTTACCGCTGAATCTGGAGTCATGTCAGTCTATTACCGGCGCTTTTATCGTTCCCCCTGGGCGATGCTGGCGGCGCTTGTCGCCAGTGTGCCGGCTTTCTATGACTCCATGATGCCCACGCAGGCCACCTGGGCAACGTGGATGTATGTGGTCAGCGGCGTCATCGTGCTGTGGACGGCCTGGCAAGAGCGCCTGCACGCCAAGCGCGCCCAGTCCGATGACGCAGACACCTACACCTGGGGTGCCCGCCCGGTGGAAGAGCGGCTGGACTGGTTTCTGGGCGCCTCGCTGCTGCTGAGTGCGGTCTTACCGCAGAGCAATGAGTCCCGACTGGCGCTGGCTTGGCGCCTGGCCATCGCCGTGCTCATGCTGTATCGACTGGTGATGATCAGTCTGCCTCTGTTCACCCGAACCGGTCTGGCCCGCTTGCTGGCCATGGGCGGCGCAGTGCTCGCTCTGTGCGGCATTGGTTTTTACTGGCTGGACCCCGAAGTCCAAACCTTGAATGAAGGTCTGTGGCTGGCGTTTTCCACTGCGGCCACCGTAGGATATGGGGATGTGGTCCCCAGCACCACGGCCTCTCGCATTTTTGCTGTGTTCGTGGTGCTGCTGGGTTACGGCCTGCTGTCACTGGTGACAGCGAGCATTGCCGCCATGTTTGTGGGCAACCAGGAGCGCAAAGTCGAACGCGAGATCTTGCGTGACATGCACAAACAGCTTCACACTGTGCGTGAGGAAATTGCCGAGTTGCGAGCCGAACTGAAGAAGTCTGCCTCGCAGCATCAGGATTCGGATCCTCCGCCACCCCACACATGAAGTCAGACAAGCCTGCTTCCCCCCGCCGATCGACCGTCACCCGCCCCTACGGCGGCGTGACGGCAGCAGACCGACGCAAGGAGCGGCGCGACAGACTCATGGCTGCAGGCCTGACGGTCTTTGGTGCCAACGGCTTTCATCGCAGCACAGTGCGAGACGTCTGCGCCGAGGCCGGGCTGACAGAGCGCTACTTTTACGAGTCGTTCAAAACCCTGCTGGATTTGTTCAATGCGGTCTACATGGATCTGTGGACACGACTGAACCAACAAATCCAGGTGGCCAGGGATCAGGTCCCCCCCCATCTTCCTCGCCTGGCACAAACGGAAGCGGCGGTCACGGTCTGGCTGAACTTCCTGAACGAGGACCGGCGCCGGGCTCGCATCCTCTTGTGGGATGCCTTCATCCTGCACGACATGGAACGCCCGACCGAGACTCCGACCGACACCGACCGGGACTTCTCCAAGCGCCTGTATCTGTTGATCACGACGCTGTTTCCGGAGTTCCCAGCACTTGGCGTCTCCCCCGAAAGCCTGGCGGCCGGGGTGATGGGCGCCCTGATCTACATGTCCAAGCAATGGGTGCAAAGCGGCTACGCCATGCCGCATGAAGAGGCCCACAGGCAGATCATGCTGGTGCTGAAGGCCACGCAGGCGCTGTACCAGCAGTTGCAAGCCGAGGCACAGCTCGGCCGCCCCTGATTCTGCGGCCAGGCGCCTTAACGCAGACGCCAGTGCAGCGTCTCGCCACCACGCAGTGGCTTGATCTCGGCCTCACCGAACGGCAGGCTTTCCGGCACAACCCAGTCATCACGCACCAGGGTGATGGTGTCGGTGTTGCGTGGTAGGTTGTAGAAGTCCGGACCATAGAAGCTGGAGAAGGCCTCCAGCTTGTCGAGGGCGCCCACGGCCTCAAATGCTTCCGCGTACAACTCCATCGCGCATGGCGCGGTGTAGCACCCGGCACAACCCGATGCATGCTCCTTCAGGTGCGAGGCATGGGGCGCGCTGTCGGTGCCCAGGAAAAACTTGGGACTGCCGCTGGTGGCCGCCTGCACCAGCGCAACGCGATGCTCTTCGCGCTTGAGAATGGGCAGGCAGTAATAGTGCGGGCGGATGCCACCGGTGAAGATGGCGTTGCGGTTGTACAGCAAGTGCTGCGGCGTGATCGTGGCACCGACGAAACGATCGGCTTCGGTAACGTACTGAGCGGCTTCCTTGGTCGTGATGTGCTCGAACACGATCTTCAGTTCAGGAAAGTCCTTGCGCAGCGGAATCAGCTTGTCATCGATGAAGGCTTTTTCGCGGTCGAACACGTCGATGTCGCTGTCGGTCACTTCGCCGTGCACACAGAACACCAGGCCTTCGCGCTGCATGGCTTCCAGCACTTTGTAGGTTTTGCGCAGATCGGTCACACCCGCATCACTGTTGGTCGTGGCACCGGCTGGGTACAGCTTGAACGCGACCACGCCGGCCTCTTTGGCGCGCGCCACTTCGTCTGCTGGGGTGTTGTCGGTGAGGTACAGCACCATCAGGGGCTCGAAGTTCACACCGGCCGGCACCACGGCGCGGATGCGGTCACGGTAGGCAGCGGCCTGCTCGGCCGTGGTCACGGGCGGACGCAGATTGGGCATGACGATGGCGCGACCGAATTGACGCGCTGTTGCCGGCACCACGGCGGCCATGGCCGCCCCATCGCGCACATGCAAATGCCAGTCATCAGGGCGGGTGAGGGTCAAAGTGGTGGGAGGTGTCGTCATGGCAACGGCCGCAAAAGTCATCGGTAAGGGCTCGATTTTCGCATCTCTGATTCACAATGTGATGCAGGACCAAGCCCCCAACCTCCCTTCATTGCACGAGGCCTTGTCATGGCAGACCTGAATCCCAGTTCCGCGGGCCGCACCTTGGTGCGCACCCTGTTCATTGGTGGCGCTGTTTTGTTGGGCCTGTGGTCCTTGAGCCCGGTCGTCGTCATCTCGGCGGGAGAGCGCGGCGTCAAAACCACCTTCGGCAAGCCCGACGAGCAGGTGTACGACCCGGGCATCCACTTCCGCGTGCCACTGGCCCAATCGATGCACGTGATGGATGTGCGCCTGCAAAAGGGCGAAGGAGAAGGTGACGCCGCGTCCAAAGACCTGCAGTCCGTTCACACCCGCATCGCCATCAACTACCACCTGGACGCCAAGGAAGTGGTCAATGTGTTTCGCAACATCGGACCCAGCACCGAGATCGCGGCCGACCGCATCATCATTCCTGCGGCCCAAGAAGCCGTGAAGGCCGTCACCGCCCGCTTCACGGCCGAAGAGCTGGTGTCGCGCCGCACCGAAGTGCGTGATGCCATTGGCAGTCTGCTGCGCGAAAAAATGCAACGCCACGGACTCGTCCTGGACGAGTTTGCCATCGTGAATTTTGCCTTTTCACGCTCGTTCAGCGAGGCGATTGAAGCCAAGGTCAAGGCCGAGCAGGAAAAGCTCAAGGCCGAACGTGATCTGCAACGCATCGAAGTCGAGGCAAAGCAGAAAGTGGCCAGCGCCAAGGCCGAAGCCGACGCCCTGGCCCTGCAGCGCCAACAAATCACGTCCGACCTGTTGGCCCTGCGCCGCATTGAAAACGAGCGCGAGGCCATCCGCAAATGGGATGGCAAACTGCCCAGCGTAACGAGTGGTGCGGTGCCATTCATCAACGTCAACGACAAGAATTGAGGCATGTCTGCGCCAACGATTTTTCTGATCAACCTGGACCGATCGACAGACCGACTGGCACAAGCAGCCGCAGTCCTGGATGGTCTGGGCTTGAAATGGGAGCGCGTGCCGGGCATTGAAGGCGCCAAGCTGGATCCGGCATGGCTGAAACAGACCAATCCGTCCCCTGCGCCCGACAACGAGTGGTTCCGCGCGCTGACCCCCGGCGAGATTGGCTGCTTTCTCAGCCACCTCAAGTGCTGGCAACTGATTCACGAGCGACAACTGGATTGCGCCCTGATTCTGGAAGACGACTTCGCGCCGAAAGACATCGTATCGACAGAAACGCTGTCACTGCTGGCCCGAACTGCCGGTCAATGGGATCTGCTCAAGCTGAGCCGCCTGGGCAAAAACGCGCCTTTGGTGTCTCGCCTGTCTGATCAGGTCGAGCTGTGTCGATGGGGCCAGGGGCCTGTCGACGGCACCGCCTACATGGTGTCCCGCCAAGGTGCGGCCAAGCTGGTTCCGCACCGCGAACACATCTATCGCCCAGTGGACTTCGACTTCAAGCACCACTGGGAACGCGACCTGACCTTGATGGCGGCGCGCCCGGACTTTTTCCGCCAACGCAGCCACGAAGAAGCAGCCTCGGTCATTGGCGGACGCACCGACTACCGGCGCTACCCGTTTGCGCAGAAGGTGGCCGTGTACCTGCGCAAATGGCGCTACCACCTGCACTTCTGGCTGGCCGACGCCCTCGGCATCGGCCGCAAGCGCGTGCGGTGACGCCCCCCGGGGCGGGGTTACACGCCGTCCTGATGCCCCGACTGCTGCAAGCGCCACATGTCGGCATAGCGCCCGTTGGCGGCCAGCAGTTGCGGGTGGGTGCCGCGCTCGATGATGCGACCGGCGTCCATCACCAGAATCTCGTGCGCATGCACGATGGTGGAGAGCCGATGTGCGATCACCAGCACCGTCTTGCCTTGGGCTACCGCCGCGAGTTCGGCCTGGATGGCCCGCTCATTGGCCGAATCCAGCGCCGATGTCGCCTCATCGAACACCAGCACCGGCGGGTTCTTGAGCAGCGTACGCGCAATGGCCACGCGCTGCTTTTCGCCACCCGACAATTTCAGCCCCCGCTCGCCCACCATCGTGTCGTACCCCTTGGGCGTGCCAGCGATGAAGTCGTGGATGCGAGCGGCCTGCGCCGCGGCCACCACCTCGTCCTGCGTGGCCTGAGGGCGCCCGTAGGCGATGTTGTAAGCCACCGTGTCGTTGAACAGGACCGTGTCTTGCGGCACGATGCCAATACTGCGCCGCAAACTGTCCTGAGTCAGCCCGCGGAGATCATGTCCGTTGACCGTGATGCGTCCGCCCTGAACGTCGTAGAAGCGGTACAGCAAGCGCGCCAGCGTGGACTTGCCTGATCCGGACGGCCCCACCACCGCCACGGTCTGGCCAGCAGGGATCTCGAAACTCACGTCGTGCAAGATCGGACGAGCCGGATCGTACGCAAACTGCACCTGGTCAAACCGCACACTGGGTGGCCCCTTGATCAGCAAGGGCTTGGCATCCGGCGCATCCGCCACCTCGCGCTCACGCTCGATCAAGGTGAACATCTTGTCCAGATCCGTCAGGGACTGCTTGATCTCACGGTAAATCACGCCCAGAAAGTTCAAGGGGATGTACAGCTGGATCATGAAGGCGTTGACCATGACCAGATCACCCACGGTCATGCGGCCCTCCACCACCCCTTGTGTGGCCCGCCACAGCATCGCAATCAACCCCACAGCAATGATCATTTGCTGACCGGTGTTCAGCATGGACAGTGATCGCTGGCTACGCAGGGCGGCCACCCGCAGTCGCTCCAGCGCCTCGTCGTAACGCTGCGTCTCAAACGCTTCGTTGTTGAAATACTTGACGGTCTCGTAATTGAGCAAAGCATCGATGGCACGGGTGTGCGCCTTCGAATCCATCTCGTTCATTTCACGCCGAAATCGCGTGCGCCACTGCGTCACCGTCACGGTGAACGCGATGTAGACCACCAGCGCCGCCAGCGTGATCCAGGCAAAGAGCACGTCAAACTTGGTGGCCAGCAGCGTGAGCACCAGGGCCACTTCAATCAGCGTCGGGATGATGCTGTAGAGCGAGTACGAGATGAGCGAATGCACGGCGCGGGTGCCCCGCTCGATGTCCCGCGTCATGCCCCCCGTCTGGCGCTCCAGGTGAAAGCGCAGGCTCAGCGCATGCAAGTGCGAAAACACCTGAAGCGAGATGCTGCGCGCGGCCCCTTCGGTCGCCTTGGCAAAAACGAGCTCGCGCAACTCGGTGAACAACGACGTGGACAGTCGCAGCAGACCATAGGCCACCAGCAGCCCCACCGGCACCACCAGCAAGGCCGCCGCGCGATCGGGATGCGGCGCCAGCCGGTCAACCAGCTCTTTGAGCAAAACCGGCACGCCCACATTGGCCAGCTTGGCCCCCACCATGAAGGCCAGCGCCAGAATCACCCGACCTTTGTAGGCCCACAGGTAGGGCCACAGCCGCGCCAGGGTGTCACGGTCGGAACGGCGAACGTCCGAGGAGGAACTTGGGTTTTCCGCAGTGGGGGCGTGGGCAAATCGGCGCATTCTGAAACAATCGACAGGTCGCTCTCCAAATCCGGAGGGCCTGATTGTCAATCTGTTTGCCCATGACCGTCACACCCAAAACCAATATCCTGCTGTGCCCGCCTGACCTCCATCCCGAAATGGAGTTGCTCATGCGCGTGATCCCCATGCCCCAGGATGCCAACGGCAATGGCGACATTTTTGGCGGCTGGATCATGTCGCAGGTTGACCTCGCCGGCTCCATCCTGCCCGGCATCATCTCGCGGGGACGGATCGCCACGGTGTCGGTCAACCAGTTCACTTTCAAACACGCCGTGTCAGTGGGTGACGTGGTGTCGTTGTACGGGCGCGTCGAGAAAATCGGTCGTACGTCGGTGACCGTGCACATGGAAGTTTGGGCTGAACGCAACCCCCGCCAGCCCCAGTTGTTCAAGGTGACGGAGGCCAACATCACGTATGTGGCCATTGACGATGAAGGCAAGCCCCGTTTGGTCAAGCCCGAGACACAGACGGATACAAACACCACATCGAGTTCGTGACAGACTGAGCGTTTGTTGTACTTCATTCACCCAGTCCCATGAACGCTCTCGCCCGCTCCACGCTGTCTCGCGGCTTCACGTGCCTGGCCTTGGCCATCGCGTCGTTGTCCCTCAGTCACCCTGCAGCAGCGAGCAGCACCAAGCCCAGCAATGCCGCCACGGCCGTGAAGCTGGGGACAGTGCAAAGCGTGCAGGCTGTCCAGGTCAAAGGTGAGGGCAGCGGGGCTGGTGTGGTCGCGGGTGCCGTGCTGGGCGGACTGGTCGGCAACCAGATGGGCAAAGGCACCGGCAACGCCCTGCTGACCGTCGGTGGGGCCGTCGCGGGCGGCTATGCCGGCAACGAAGTTGAAAAGAACGTCAAGAAGCACACCGTTTACAAAACCCGCGTCAAACTGGACGACGGTACGGCGCAAGAGTTTTCAGTGGGGCAACAGTACGCGATTGGCGCCCGTGTCCAGGTCACTGGCAAAAAGCTGACACTCGCGCCGTGATCGCGGCGTGAACTCCCCGTACAGCACCCGGGCGTTCAACTCTGTGCGACCATCGGGCATGGACCACTTGACGCCGATCGAACCTGAAGCCGCTCCGAGCCTGCTGAAGCAACAAGGCTGGGCTCTGATGGATGCCCCGCACCTGCTGAACTGGTTGAACGCATCGCCCGAACAGGCTGATGCCTTGCACGCCAGCTGGTCTGACCTGCCGCCCGATCAGCATTTGCGGGATGGTGGTCATTACCGCTTTCGTCGCCACGGCAGTTTTGTGCTGGACAACGCCAACGGTCAGCTGACCCAGGTGCCCCACCGCGCGCACTGGCAGCCCGTGACCTACAACGCTTTGCATGGCGGCTTCGAGCGCTGGTTCGAGCCCATTGCCAGCCACGTCACGGACAGCCCGCTGTGGCGCGCCCTGTTGAGCCAGATCGGCCACCTGCTGGCGCAAGCCAAACCCACAGCCCAGTGGTTCATCGAAGCACACCAGTTCCGGGTCGATACCACGGGAGGCATCGGGCGCCCCACGCCCGAGGGCGCGCACCGGGACGGCGTCGACTACGTGGCCGTCCTGATGCTGGAGCGACATGGCATCAAGGGCGGTGAGACACGGGTCTTCGAGGCCAACGGCCCCCAAGGCGTCCGCTTCACCTTGACCCAGCCCTGGAGCACCATGCTGCTGGACGACGAGCGCGTGATTCACGAATCCACCCCCATTCAACCGTTGGAAACCCACGGCTGGCGCGATACATTGGTGCTCACGTTCCGCCAAAACGGTTTCCAGCAACAGAGCTAAGCCTGCGCACGCGACTTCTGCCCCATGTTCACCACGCTTGAATACCTGCTGAGCCAGCTCGACACCACGGGTCCGACCACGACGGGCCAGTTTGGTGGCTATCGCCTCAACAGTCACTTTCAGCCGATCTACAGCCTGTCGCACATGCGACTCATCGGGCATGAAGCACTGATGCGCGCGCAAAACACGGAGAGTCAGGCCGTCTCGCCGTTGGCCGTGTTCGAATCGTGTCCCGACGAGGATGCCCAGACCCGCTGCGACCAGATCAGCAGCATGGTCCACCTGAGCAACTATCAGCGCCAGGATCGTTCGGGCGAATGGCTGTTCGTCAACCTCAGTCCGGCCAGTTTCATGCGGCTGGCGACCGAGCAGCGCACCTCCTCCATCGACCGCATCGTCAACCAGTTTGGCGTCCCCACCGAGTCCCTGGTGCTGGAAGTGCTGGAAGCACAGACGACCGACACTGCTGCCTTTGAGCAAGCAGTTCGCCACTGCCGACAGGCTGGGGCCTTGATCGCGATCGACGACTTCGGCGCCGGGCACTCGAACTTTGATCGCGTCTGGCGACTGCAACCCGACATCGTGAAGCTGGATCGCAGCTTGGTCGCGCGCGGCGCGCGTGAACCACGCATTCAGCGCGTGATTGCGCAAATGGCCTCGCTGCTGCACGAGTGCGGCTCAATGGTGCTGATGGAAGGCATTGAGACCGAGGACGAAGCCTTGTTGGCCCTCGATTGCGATGCCGATTTGGTGCAAGGGTATTACTACGGACGCCCTCAGCCTGCGCTGATGCCCAAACGGCACGCCCCAGATAGCCTGCTGAAAGGATTGCAGGACCTGTCCGCACACCGGGAGCGGCAACGACAGGCCAACCACGAGCGCACCGCGCCGTATACCAAAGCCATCTGGCACGCAGGCGTCATGCTGGGTGCGAGCCGATCGCTGGAACAAGCGTGCCGGAGTTTTCTGTCCCTGCCCAACGCCGAGGCCTGCTACGTTCTGGATGCCAAGGGCTATCAAATCGGAACCAGCTTGTGGTCGACATCAGCACAAGCACCCGACACGCAAAACGCCACCAATCCCCTGCTGGATGGGCAAGGCGCATGCTGGGCCCGTCGGCACTATTTCCGCCGCGCCATGGAGCATGTGAGCCAGCCGCAAATCACGCGGCCCTATCGCTCCATGTTGGGCAGCCACCAGTGCGTGACGGCCTCCATGGCTTACCGCTGCCAAGATGAACAAGGCAACACGGTCTGGCGCGTGATCTGTGGCGACATCCGCTGGGATTGACGACACCGACCACGCTCGGCCTCAGCCTCAGAACTTCGAGAAGTCGGGCTTGCGCTTTTCCATCACGGCCGTGATGGCTTCCTTGGCAGCGGGGCCGGACAGCAGTTGCACGAACTCGCGAATTTCAGCCAGCATCAGGTCCTGCATGCCGGGCTGCGACTTGCGCATCAGCGCCTTGGTCACACGCAGCGACGACGCTGGCTTGGCGGCCAGCTTGGCAGCCTGCGCCTGGGCATACGCATTGGCATCACCAGGCGGCAGAATGCGGCTGACGATGCCCATGTCCAGCGCCTCTTCGGCATAGAAGGCCTCGCCCAACAGCAGCTTCTCGGCGGCGCGCTGATACCCCACGGCCTGAGGCAGCATCACGCTGGAGCCGCCCTCCGCACACACGCCCAGATTCACGAATGGCAAGCTGAACGCAGCGTTGTCACCCGCATAGACGAGGTCACAATGCAGCAGCATCGTGGCACCGATGCCCACAGCGGGACCGCAGACGGCGGCCACGATGGGCTTGGGGAAGGCATGCAGCGCTTGCAGGAACTGCACCACCGGCGCCGTTTCCAGCGCATTCGGATTGGGAGGGTTCTTCAGGAAGTCGGCCAGGTCATTGCCGGCCGAGAAGATTTCCACCGCGCCTTGCAGCACGGCCACGCGGACGCTGTCATCCTCGGCCGATTCGCGCAGGGCGGTGGCCAGGGTTTGGTACATCGTGGTGGTGATGGCGTTTTTCTTGTCCACACGGTTGAACGTGAGGGTCAGAACACCGTTTTCACGGTGCACGAGAATGTCGTCAGACATGCATGTCTCCTTGTTGAGGATTCGCGCTCAGCCCCAGCCATGGGAGACTGTGAGCCCAGCCGCGCGGACCAATCCGCGTGTGGAAGAAATCAAAATGTCCCACCGATGCGGCCCCGATGTCCTGCGGATGCAGGATGTCGTAGCGCACATCCGATGAGGTGTAGGGCTGGTGAACCGCGCGGATGCCCGCTTCACTGGCCAGTTTGTCATCCGTGAACAAAACAGCCCGGATGGGCCGCGTCACGCAGGCGTAGGCGGCCTTGACCGCCCCACCCTCGCTGCACACGAATTCGGGGGACGCACACCAGCGCTTCCATTGCGCAATGATGCCCTTGGGCAAGTCACCGACGGCATTGAGTCTCTTGCCGGCGAAATACCCGTGACGCGCCACACTCAAGGGCACCATCACATGCCAGAACAAGCCCATGCCATAGCGCAAGGGCTTCGCCAGATGCCGATGGTAGCCACTGCCGCTGCCCAGCGTCACCACATGATCCACTTGCGGCAACTGGGGCATCAAACCGTACAGGATGCCACCCATGCTGTGGCCAAACCAGCTCATGGGCAATTCGGGATGGCGTTGTTGCGCCAACTTCATCAGAGCAGGCGCATCCTGCAGGGCCCAATCGATGAGGCGGGCACGATAGCGTCGCAGATCCTTGGGAGCCGACGCACCGATGCCGCGCCAGTCCAGGGTATAGACCACCACGCCATGCCCCGCCAGCCAGCGTGCGTAGCGTTCGTAAAACGATTGCGGCACACCCAAAGCCGACCCGATGAACACCACCCGCTGCGCAGCACCACCCGGCGCAGGCCGATAGCACCGTGCAGCGAGCGTGTGCCCGTCGTCCGTGTGAAGCGTCAAATGTTCCATACAACTTTCAAGAAAAAGCCCGCACACTGGCGGGCTTTCTCAGGCGTCAAACGCGTGTGAGCCGATTACAGGCTGTCGACGCGCTCGAAGATGCCAGCAGCACCTTGGCCGGTACCGATACACATCGTGACCATGCCGTACTTGCCGCCGGTGCGACGCAGACCGTGAACCACGGTGGCTGCGCGGATGGCACCGGTTGCGCCCAGGGGGTGACCCAGAGCGATCGCGCCGCCCATCGGGTTGACCTTGGCGCGGTCCAGCACGTGACCCTTGCTGTCCAGATCCTTCAGCACGGCCAGCGATTGAGCAGCGAACGCTTCGTTCAGCTCAACCCAGTCCATGTCGGAGGCCTTCAGGCCAGCGTATTCCAGGGCCTTTGGAATGGCTTCGATCGGGCCGATACCCATGATTTCGGGAGGCACGCCCTTGACGGCGAACGCCACGAACTTGGCCAGAGGTGTCAGACCATACTTCTCGCAAGCTTCCTTCGAAGCCAGGATCAGGCAGCCAGCGCCGTCCGATGTCTGCGACGAGTTACCGGCCGTGACCGAACCCTTGGCAGCGAACACGGGGCGCAGCTTGGCCAGACCTTCCACGGAGGTGTCAGGACGAGCGCCTTCGTCACGGGTGATGACCTTCTTGGTGATGGTCACTTCGCCGGTTTCGAGGTTAGGCGTACGCACTTCGACTTCGATCGGTGTGGTTTCAGCGTCGAAGAAGCCAGCTTGCTGAGCAGCGATGGCGCGACGGTGCGACTCGGTCGCGAAAGCGTCTTGCTCTTCGCGGGTGATGCCCCACTGAGCCGCCACCTTTTCAGCGGTCATGCCCATGCCGTAAGCGATACCGACGTTTTCGTCGAGGTTCACCACAGCAGGGTTGAACGAAGGCTTGGAACCGCCCATGGGAACCATGGACATCGATTCCACGCCACCGGCGATCATGACTTCGGCTTCGCCCACGCGGATGCGGTCAGCAGCCATCGACACGGCGGTGATACCGGCCGCGCAGAAGCGGTTCACGGTAGCACCGGCCACAGTCTTGGGCAGACCAGACAGCAGCGTGGCGATCTTGGCCACGTTCATGCCTTGTTCGCCTTCAGGCATCGCGCAGCCAACGATGGCGTCTTCGATGGCAGCAGGATCCAGCGTAGGAACTTGCTTGAGGGCATTCTTGATGGTGGCCACCAGCAGATCGTCCGGACGGGTGTTCTTGAACACGCCGCGGCCAGACTTGCCGATCGGGGTACGGGTAGCAGCGACGACGTAAACGTCACGAAGTTGTTTAGACATGTGTTTGTCTCCGATCGATCAGTTGCGGACAGGCTTGCCGGTCGACAGCATGCCCATGATGCGCTCTTGCGTCTTGGGGTTGTCCAGCAGGGCGCAGAAGTGCTTGCGCTCCAGGGCGTGCAGGTATTCCTCGCTCACCAGGGTGCCAGCGTCAACGTCACCACCGGTCAGCACGTCTGCAATGCAGGAGCTGATGTAGTAGTCGTGAGCCGAGATGAAGCCGCCGTCACGCATGTTGATCAGCGACGATTGCAGCGTGGCCTTCACGTTGCGACCAGCCACAGGAATCAGCTTCTTGGCAGGAGCACGGTAGCCCGACTCGTACATGGCCTTCACTTGAGCGATGGCCACGTGCAGCAATTCGTCCTTGTGAGGAACGATGATGTCGCCGTCGATCAGGTAGCCGAACTTGCGCGATTCGATCGCAGAAGTACCGACCTTGGCCATGGCTGCAGCCTGGAAGCCTTCCTTCAGGAAGCCCATCAGTTCACCGCCAACTTGGCCGGACACGCCCTTGGAGGGTTCCAGCAGCTCAGCAGCACGGCGAGCCAGGTAAGCCAGACCACCGCCGCCGGGGATCAGACCCACGCCGACTTCGACCAGACCCACATAGGTTTCCATGGCAGCCACGCGCTTGGCAGCGTGCACAGCCAGTTCGCAACCACCGCCCAGGGCCAGACCGTGCATGGCAGCCACGGTCGGGACGTTGGAGTAGCGCAGCGACAGCATGAAGTCTTGCAGAGCCTTCTCGAACGGAGCCACGGCCTTGCCGCCGCCGTTCATGAAAGCAGGCATCATCGATTGCAGGTCGGCACCAGCGGAGAAGGGGCCGTCTTGCGTCCAGATGACCATGCCCTTGTAGCCAGCTTCAGCGATTTGCAAGCCCTTGACCAGACCGTTGGTCACAGCTTCGCTGATGGTGTGCATCTTGGACTTGATCGAAGCGATGACCACTTCGTCGTCCAGGGTCCACAGGCGGATGGCGCCGTCTTCGAACAGGGTCTTGCCAGCGGTGGCAGCGTTCGGAGCGTTGGAGCCCAGCACGTCTTCACGGAAGAACTGACGCTTGTAGACGGGCAGGTTGCGCTGAGGCACGTACTTGCCAGCCTTGGGCGACCAGGAACCTTCGGCGGTGTGGACACCGTCGCGGCCGTCGAACACCCAAGCGGGCAGCGCAGCCTTCGACAGAGCCTTGCCTTCGTCGATGTCGGCCTTGATCCACTCAGCCACTTGCTTCCAGCCGGCTTCTTGCCACAGCTCGAAAGGACCTTGCTTGGCGCCGAAGCCCCAACGCATGGCGAAGTCGATGTCGCGAGCGCATTCAGCGATGGACTCCAGCGTCACAGCAGCGTAGTGGAAGCTGTTGCGCAGGATGGCCCACACGAATTGAGCTTGAGGGTTGGCGGACTCACGCAGAGCCTTCAGGCGCTCAGCAGCAGGCTTCTTCAGGATGTCAACGACTTCCTTGTCGGCCTTGCCGCCAGCAGCAACGTACTCACCCGTGGCAGCGCTGAACTGCAGGATGGTCTTGCCTTCCTTCTTGAAGAAACCTTGCTTGGTCTTCTGACCCAGGAAACCCTTCTCGATCAGCGAGGACAGGGCAGCAGGGGTTTCGAACGCGCCGTTGAAAGGATCGTCCTTGGCACCGTTTTGCAGGGTCTTGATGACGTGCGCCATCGTGTCCAGACCGACCACGTCAGCGGTACGGAAAGTCGCGGACGAAGCGCGACCCAGCTTCTTGCCGGTCAGGTCGTCAACGATGTCGTAGCCCAGGCCAGACTTCTCGACTTCGCGGAAGGTCAGCAGCATGCCGGCCACGCCAACGCGGTTGGCGACGAAGTTGGGGGTGTCGTAAGCGCGGATGACGCTCTTGCCCACAGCGGAGGTGGAGAAGGTTTCCAGCTTGTCGACCACGTCAGGCGCGGTGAACTCGGTGGGAATCAACTCCAGCAGCGCCATGTAGCGCGGAGGGTTGAAGAAGTGGATGCCCAGGAAGCGCGAACGCAGTTGCTCGGGCAGCACGTTGGCCATGGCCGTGATGGACAGACCGGAGGTGTTGGTGGCCAGGATGGCGTTGTCGTTGACGAACGGAGCGATCTTCTTGTACAGATCTTCCTTCCAGTCCAGACGCTCAGCGATGGCTTCGATGATCAGGTCGCAACCACGCAGCACTTCCAGGTGCTCTTCGTAGTTGGCTTGCTGGATCAGCGCTGCGTCTTCGGTCACGCCCAGAGGAGCTGGCTTCAGCTTCTTCAGGTTTTCGACGGCCTTGGTGACGATACCGTTCTTCGGGCCTTCCTTGGCGGGCAGGTCGAACAGAACGACCGGCACCTTGCAGTTGACCAGGTGGGCGGCGATCTGGGCACCCATCACGCCGGCGCCGAGCACGGCCACCTTGCGCACGTTGAATTGACTCATGTTCTCTCCTAGGGGAACTTCAGATTGAGGTGAAATGGCGGCAAGGGAGGAGAGACCTCCTCCCTCGGAAGAACCTGTCGATTAGAACAGGGCTTCGTCCATTTCCATCAGGGGCTTCAGACCAGCCTTGGCCGTGACCATCAGGGTCTCGACTTCAGGCAGCAGCTTGGCGAAGTAGAAGCGAGCGGTGGCCAGCTTGGCGATGTAGAACTTGTCGCCAGAAGATTGCTTTTCCAACGCGATCTTGGCCATGCGGGCGAAGAAGTAAGCGTAGACCATGTGGCCCACGACACGCAGGTAGTCGAAAGCGGCGGCGCCGACTTCGTCAGGGTTCTGCATGCCCTTCATGCCGATTTCCATGGTGAAGGCCTGGACCTTCTGACCCAGTTCAGCCAAAGGCTTGGTGAACTCTTGCATGTCGGCGTTGTCGGCGTTTTCCTTGACGAAACGACCCACCAGCTTGCCGAACTTGGTCAGCTTGGCGCCAGCGTCGCCCAGAACCTTACGACCCAACAGGTCCAGCGATTGCACGGTGTTCGTGCCTTCGTAGATCATGTTGATACGTGCGTCACGCACGAACTGCTCCATGCCCCACTCGTGGATGAAGCCGTGGCCGCCGTAGACCTGTTGGCATTCCACCGTGGCCTTGAAGGCGTTTTCGGTGATGAAGGCCTTGACGATTGGGGTCAGCAGAGCGACGGTGTCGCCAGATTCCTTGCGGACGGCTTCGTCAGGGTGGTTGTGCTCCTTGTCCAGTTCGATGGCGGTGAAGTACACCAGCGCACGAGCGGCTTCAGCGTAAGCACGAGCGGTCAGCAGCATGCGACGCACATCGGGGTGAACGATGATGGGGTCAGCAGCCAGGTCAGGACGCTTGGCGCCAGACAGGGCACGCATCTGGATGCGGTCCTTGGCGTAGGTCACAGCGTTTTCGTAAGCCACTTGGGTCAGACCCAGCGATTGGTTACCCACGCCCAGACGTGCGCCGTTCATCATCACGAACATGGCTGGCAGACCGCGGTGAGGTTGGCCCACCAGGGTACCGATGGCTTCGTCCAGCACCATTTGTGCCGTGGCGTTACCGTGGATGCCCATCTTGTGCTCCAGGCCACCGCAGTAGATGCCGTTGCGCGAACCGATGGAACCATCAGCGTTCACGTTGAACTTCGGCACGGCGAACAGGGAGATGCCCTTGGAACCAGCTGGTGCGTCAGGCAGGCGAGCCAGGACCAAGTGAACGATGTTCTCGGCCATGTCGTGTTCACCAGCAGAGATGAAGATCTTCTGGCCGGTGATCTTGTAGGTGCCGTCGCCCACAGGCTCAGCCTTGGTGCGCAGCAGGCCCAGGTCGGTACCGCAGTGTGGCTCGGTCAGGCACATCGTGCCGGTCCATTCGCCAGAGGTCAGCTTGGGCAGGTAGGTGGCCTTTTGCTCAGGCGTACCGTGCACTTCCAGGCAAGCGTGAGCGCCGTGGCTCAGGCCGGGGTACATGGTCCAGGCCTGGTTGGCCGAGTTGTTCATTTCATAGATGGCCTGGTTGATCAGCTGAGGCAGACCTTGACCACCGAACTCTGGGTCAGCCGACAGAGCAGACCAGCCGTTTTCGACGTACTGCTTGTAGGCTTCCTTGAAGCCTTCAGGCGTCGTGACTTCGTGGGTTTCCTTGTTCAGGACGCAACCTTGCACGTCGCCCACCAGGTTCAGAGGAGCGATGACCTGCGAAGCGAACTTGCCGCCTTCTTCCAGCACGGCATTGACGGTATCGACATCCAGATCAGCGTACTTGGGGATCTGCTTCAGTTCGTCGACAGCGCCCAGCAGTTCGTGCATCACGAATTGCATGTCGCGCAGCGGAGGATTGTAAGAAGGCATCGTGAAGCTCCTCGGAGAGAAAGGCTCGTTAAAAAAATGAAGTGGGTATCAAATGGGTGCCGAAGGAGCGGACGCCCCCCCGACGGTCGCAGCACCCGAAGGCACTGCAGCTCCTGCAGGCATTGCGGCGGCCCCCAGTGCATAGAACTGGATGACTCGCTCAAACGCCACGCGGGCCCGCTCCACCGCACCCGGCGAGCGCAAGAAGCGCGCGTCATGATGCAAAGACAGAATCAGGCCGTGGATCTCGAACAGCATCTGCATGGGATCGGTATCAGGGCGCAGGTCCCCAACGTCAATCGCAATGCGGATGGCTTTCTCCAATGCGCCATGCCACAGCAGGACCATGCCTGCCAGGGCGTCACGCACCGGACCGGGGCGATCGTCGAATTCGACGGCGCCACTAATATAGATGCAACCGGAGTCGATTTCCGTCGCGACCTTGCTCACCCAGTTTTTGACCAGGGCACGCAGACGCGGCAAACCACGCGGCTGCGCGATGGCGGGACGGAAAACTTCTTCATCGAAACGCTCGTGATATTCGCGGATGACCGAGATCTGCAGTTCTTCGCGTGAGCCGAAGTGGGCGAACACGCCCGACTTGCTCATGCCGGTGACCTCGGCCAGTGCCCCGATCGACAGCCCCTCGATGCCCATCTGCGAAGCCAGGCTCAAAGCGGCTTCCAGAATCGCGGCACGAGTCTGCTGACCTTTGTGCGCCCCGCGCCCACGCTCACGCACCACCTCATGGGTGGTTGGGGCGTCATGGGCAGACAGTTGGGCCACGGCAGTCCTCAAAATAAAACGAACGGTCGTGCTATTTTGCAGAAAATGATGGCGCCTGTGTGACTTGTGGATAAATTTTTTTCGACAAGTCTTGGGATGCCACCCCCTGAATCAGGTGAAGATGCGCAGAAGCCAAGGGTTTCCCCTTAACGCAACACGCTTTCCCCGGAAACAGGTCGGCTACGGTTGAGATCGTCACACAAGCTGCACTATCCTGTGTCCATCATCATCTCTCGAGGATGGTATGAACGTGCTGCAACTGGACGTTTCGGGGCGCCCGCAGTCTTGGCTATCTGCCAAAGATGCGGCGCTGCTGTATGCCACCGACCAAATCGCGTGGACGGTGGGGGACCCTTTCATTGTGCTCAGAGGGGGGACGCAGCGACTGACCGGACTGCCGTCCCGGCTGGACCTTCATCCCATCATTGCCGTGAGAGGGGCCATGCCAAGCCGGGCATGGCGTCAGCAGCCGTCGCTGTCCAACCCCAAGCTGTTTGCGCGTGACCGACAGGTGTGCGCCTACTGCGGGCAGGTCACGCCATGGGATGACTTGACACGTGAGCACATTCACCCCAAGTCCCGCGGCGGGCAAGACACCTGGATGAACTGCATCACGGCCTGCCGTTCATGCAATGGCCGTAAAGGAAGCCGGACACTGCAGGAGCTCGGCTGGTCCATGCATTACTTGCCATACGTCCCCAGCTTGTACGAGGACATGATCTTGCGAGGTCGGCGCATCGTGGCCGACCAAATGGACTTTTTGCTGGCCAACGTCCCGCCACACAGCCGGCTCAGGCTGAACTAACGGGCATCACAGTTTGCGGGGGCCGGGCGTGCCGCGATCAATGGCGTAGCGTGCCTGCGTCCGAAGACGGCTGTCCGCACGCACAGGATGAGCGGTTGCACGAAACTCGCAGGTGATCTGCTGGGGCGTGACATCCAGCAGCACATAGCCCCGTTCGTCGCTCCGCACGTGCAGCAAGTCGGGATTCGAACGCTTCATCCAGCTGGTGAGAAGCTCGCTCAAGCCCTGGCTGCTGATGGAGGTGGTCACAATTTCGCTGGCGATCACAGGCGAGGCCGGATCACTCGGATCCAGGCGCAAGGCCGCAGCCACATGGCGATGGACGTCCCCTCCCAGACACACCACATTGGGGACGCGGGGCTGCGCAATGGTCTCCAACAAACGCTGGCGCGCGGCAGGGTACGCATCCCAGCCATCGGCGTAGATCAGGGGACCCAACGGGGTACGGACAGCCCCCGGCGCCACCTGCGTGGTCTGCACAATGAACTTCCAGTCGCGTTCACTGGACGCCAACTCGGCCTCCAGTTCATAGGCCTGGCTTTGCCCCAGCATCGTGCGCGCGGGCGCTTTGGCCGCATCACAGCGCCACAACAGCTTGCCATCCAGTGGGGCGTGAACGCCGGCACACACGGCACCGTCGCGGTACTGGCGCGTGTCGACAGTCCAGAACTCTGCCAGCTTGCCCCACTGATAGTGGCCATGCAGCGGCATGCTCGGCCCAACTGGCGCACGGTGTGGCGACAGGGGCATGTGCTCGAAATACGCGCGGTATGCCGCTGTGCGCACGCGCAAAAACAGCTCGGGGTCGCCCAACTCTGCGCTGCTCAAGCCCGCGTAGTCAGCTGCAACTTCATGGTCATCCCACGTCAGCAACCAAGGGTGGGCAGCATGGCTGGCGCGCAGGTCCGCATCGAGCTTGTAGGCTGCATGGTGCATCCGGTAATGCGCCAAGTTGCGTTCGGCCACCGGCGGCATCACGTGAGGATGGCGACGCACGCGCTGGTAGGCCCGTGCTTGCGTTCCGTAGATATAGTCTCCCACAAAGAGCACAAGGTCCACATCGGCGGCAGCAATCTCGCGATGAGCCGTGAAGTAGCCCATCTCGTAGTGCTGACAGGATGCCAGCGCCATGCGCAGGTGGCCCGTGGCGGCGTCGGGAGCCGGGGCGGTGCGGGTGCGGCCGACCGGGCTGCGTTGACCACCCGCTTCAAAACGGTAGAAATAGGTTCGCTCAGGCTGCAAGCCATTGACGTCAACATGGACGCTGTGCCCGGCATCCGGGTGCGCAGTGGCCACGCCGTTGCGCACAATGCGCGCAAAGCGCTCATCCAATGCGATTTCCCAGCGCACGGGCACCGGCCGAGGCGGCATGCCGCCATCGGCGGTCAGCGGTTGTGGGGCCAGACGCGTCCAAATCACCACAGCATCCGGGCGAGGCTCACCGCTGGCCACCCCCAGGGTGAAGGCGTCTGCAGTCGGCAGCCAGACCTCCGGCACCACGCTTTGCGCGTGCGCACTGGTCGCCATCACCTGCTGCCAAGCCATCGCGGCAGCAAGATGGGCAAGATGAGAAAACAGATTTCGGCGTTGCATGAAGCCGCCGATTATGCGGTGCAACCCGAAGATGTCTTCGCAGCGCGTTGAAGGAAGCGCACAATCAAGCCATTGGACTGCCCCGTTTTGCCCTCCGCACATTTTGGAAGGAACTTCGCATGCCCACCCGCCCCGGCACCCCTGACCCGTCTGGCTCCACCTCTGATCATTCCGCTTTTGGCGGCTTGGGAGGCGGTCTGAATTTTTTTCAAGACTGGCTGAAAGCCGCTGGCAGCGCACTGCCTCATTTGGCGGGCAAACAGCCTGCGCCCGGCATGCCCGTCTGGAGCATGCCCACGCTGGACCCTGAAGAACTGGACAAGCGCATTCAGGACCTCAAGACCGTGCAGTTCTGGCTGGAGCAGAACGCACGCATGATCGCCATGACGATTCAGGGCCTGGAGGTGCAGCGCATGACGCTGTCGACGCTCAAAGGCATGAATGTGTCGGTCGACGCCCTGCGGGAAAAGTTGATGGCCCGTGTGCCGGATGCCCCTGCCACGCCCCCGGAGGCATCCACGCCAGACATGGGACCACCGAACACTTCTGCTGACGCCGGAGACCCCGCAGGGGCCGACATGGTGAACCCCATGCAATGGTGGAACACGCTTACACAGCAGTTCTCTCATTTGGCCACCCAGGCGACTCAGACCGCGCAATCCGTTGGCGAGAGTGTGGGCGCCTCGATGACCGACATGATGGCCAAGGCGCAAGCGGCCACCGCTGCGGCCGCGCAGTCAGCCAGTGAGCCTGCCGCCACATCGGCATCGGCCAAAAAGTCCCCCGCAAGCAAGACCGGTCGCAAAACTGCCAGCAAGCCTGCAGGCAAAACCGCTCGTCCGCGCACACGAGCCAGCAAGAGCTGACAGGCTGGAGTCGCATCGTGCCCCCATCGCCACCCTTGCGCTTTGTGCGTGCCCACGGGACCCATCCTCGTGCGGAGTTGGCATTGGAGTTGGTGTGGGCACAACTGGCATCCCAAGGGGTCGCAGAGATGCAGCCAACCTTGGGCTGGGTGTATCTGACCGATGACCTGGCAGCCGAGGCCGGTGTGATTCTGGCGGGCTTGCATCACCGCTTACCCAGCGTGGCCTGGGTGGGTGCGGTGGGGGTTGGTGTCCTCGCCAACGAGGTGGAATATGCCGATGAGCCCGCGCTGGTGGTCATGGTGTGCAACCTTCCGGCAGAAAACTTCCGCCTCTTCCACGGACGCCAGCCCTTGCCAGCCTTGTCATCGTGGCGACACTCTGGTCCGCTGCGTGAACTGGTCGGCGACAAGATTGGCGCTTGGCACACCCACACGGCACAAGTTCACGCAGATGGGCAGACACCCGACCTGCCGGACTTGCTGGCAGAACTGGCCGAGCGAACGGAAACCGGCTTTTTGTTTGGTGGCCTGAGCGCAGGAAGTGCCTCCAACCATGTGCACCTGGCGCTGGACCCGCATGGCGCCGATCCCATGGGGCAATCTGCCCAGACACCGGATCAAGGCCTGTGGCAGGGTGGCTTGTCAGGCGTGGCGTTTAACCAGCGCGTACGCATCGTGTCGCGCGTGACCCAGGGTTGTGAACCCGTCGGCCCACGCAGAGAAGTCACGGCCTGTGAGCGCAACATCGTCTACGAACTGGACGGTCAACCGGCACTGCAGTGTCTGCTTCAAGACTTGGGCGTCAACACCACGGTGACCGCATCCGACTGGCCTCGTGACGCCCTGCCCCGCATGCGTGCCACGCTGGTGGGCATCAGCGAAGCCGATGAGGCGCTCATGGCTCACGGTGCGCATTTCGGGGCCGACACCCGTGTTCGGCACCTGATCGGGTTGGCCCCGGCTCGGCAGGGGCTGGCCGTCAGCGACATGATCACCCCGGGCATGCAACTGGCGTTCTGTCAGCGACATGCACAAGCGGCGCGCCAAGACCTGATCCGCATTTGCGCGGAAATCCGCGAAGAATTTGATCCGACGGACCACCCTGGACGCCCACCTGCCGGCGCCATCTACATCAGCTGCGCAGGTCGCGGCGGCCATCACTTTGGTGCACCCCACGCAGAGATGGCCATCATTGCGCACGCCTTGGGCGACATCCCCTTGGTTGGCTTCTTCGCTGGCGGCGAAATCGCGCGACACCACCTATACGGCTACACGGGGATCCTGTCCGTATTTGGAACCTAGTCGCACTTATCACATCGCATTCTGTTTCGCTAGGTGAGTTCCCGACAGCCTCGGGTTACCCTGAGCAGGCGTTATCCGAATCGCGTCAAATGCCACGAATTCATAGACTGAGTGCTGCATACAACCACGGCGGCTGACGACAGTTCGCCTCACTCAGAGAGATTCCTGACCATGCGACTGATTCGTCTGCCTCAACTGGCCTTGCTGGCTGCCTTGGCCCCCGCAGCGGCTTCTGCCGCGTACCTTCAGTGGGAGGCCGTGACCCTACCCGCCAGCACGGGCGCGTCGTGCGGCAACGGCACGCCGTATCGATTCTTCGTCAACAAGACGCCCTTCACCACCAAGACCGTGGTGATCTTTGAAGGCGGTGGCGCATGCTGGGATCAAAATGCCTGTGCAGGCAAAGGTTCCGGCCCTCTGGGGCTGTCCATCCTGTCAGCATCCAATCCGAACGGTATCCCCACGGACTACATGACCAACCTCCTCGGGGTGCTCAACGGCGGCTTGTCCGGCGTGGCACTGGGTGGCTTGATCACGCCATTCTCGATGCGTCTGCATCCGCTGCAGTCGGTCCAGACTCAAAGCTGGAACATCGTGTACGCCCCGTACTGCACGGGTGACGTGCACACGGGCAACAAGGTCACGGCCTACTCGGACGCCGACCCCGCCAATCCACGCATTCAATATCACCGCGGTAGCGTCAACGGCTACGCCATGGCGCGATGGCTGGGCGCCAACTTCAAACAACCCGCGCAGTTGTTTGTGACCGGTTTCTCGGCGGGCGGCGCCGGCAGCACGGCCAACTACGCCTGGCTGCGCAACGCCATGAACCCGAAGAAGTCGGCTTTGCTGGCGGATTCGGGCCCGCTGTTCCAGGTCAACCGCACTGACAGCCCCGACGTCTCGCCGTCCGTCCACCTGCACAACAAGATCCGCGACGTGTGGGGCCTGGATGGCGCAGATGGCCTGGTCACCAAACTGCTGACCAAGTACCCCTACGCGGGCACCGCCGACAACCTGGGCTCCTTGAGCACGGGCCTGGCCAAAATCTTCCCGAACGATCGCCTGAACTTCAGCACGCTGCAGCAAGACGGCATTTACTCGGCCTTCTCGTACACCTCGTTCTACCCTGAGATTGCCGCCGCTGCATCCGGCACGCCACGCGACACGCTGCTGAACAAGAAATGGATCGTGGAAGTCAACAAGTGGGTAGACGGCATGAAGCCGTACCCCAACGTGGGCTACTACGTGCCCTTCTACCGCGACCTGCTGAAGTCGCACACGCTGACCACCGTCACCTTTGCTGGCACCGCCATCAAGGAAGCCAACATCAGCAGCCTGAACACCGTGGTCGACAACCTGATTGACGGCACAGGCACCCCGATCCGCGCCTTCGAAACCCAGCGAAACACGCAAAACACCAGCGTACCCGGCTGGTTGGACACCCTGCTGCAGCCTGTTTACAAACTGCTGGGCCTGTAATTCGACCCTTGTTCCCGAAGTTGAAGAGGTGCGGCCGCCGCACCTCTTGCCTTTTTCCCCCGCCCGATCAGCGGGGTTTTTTATGTGAACACCCCCTCGTTTAAGGCCCTGGGCAAAACGAACCACACACAACGGCGCATGGCTGCGGTATAAATTCGCCTGATTCAAACATTCGTTTGAAATGAACGATCGTTTGATCCGTGATTCGACAAAGCCCGCCACGGGCAGACAACATTCGAGGTGACTCATGCCGCAATACAAGGCGCCACTGCGCGACATGCGCTTCTTGCTCAATGAAGTGTTCGACTACGCCGGGCACTACGCCACGCTGCCCAATGCAGAAGATGCCACCCCAGACATGGTGGACGCCATTCTGGAAGGCTGCGCCACGTTCTGCGAGGAAGTGCTGGCGCCCTTGAACCTGTCGGGCGACCAAGAGGGCTGCACCATTCACGATGGCGAAGTCACCACGCCAAAGGGTTTCAAGGAGGCCTATGCCGAATACGTGGCGGGCGGTTGGCAAGGCATCTCCCACCCCAAGGCATACGGCGGCCAGGAGTTGCCCATGTCCCTGAACCTGCTCAAGTCGGAAATGATGGGCACGGCCAACTGGTCGTTCACCATGTACCCCGGCCTGAGCCTGGGTTGCATGAACACCATCTTCCAGTTTGGCAGCGACGTGCAGAAGCAGACCTACATGCCCCCGCTGGTCAGCGGCGAGTGGACTGGCACCATGTGTTTGACCGAGCCCCAGTGTGGCACCGACCTGGGTCAGGTCAAGACCAAGGCTGAGCCCCAGGCGGACGGCACCTACAAGATCACCGGCACCAAGATCTTCATCTCGGCAGGCGAACACGACTTGGCCGACAACATCATCCACATCGTGCTGGCGCGCCTGCCCGATGCCCCCAAGGGCACGCGCGGTATCTCGCTGTTCATCGTGCCCAAGTTCCTGATCAACGCCGATGGCACGCTGGGTGCACGCAACCCGGTGAAGGCCGGGGCACTGGAACACAAGATGGGCATCCGCGCATCGGCCACCTGCGTCATGAACTTCGACGAGGCAGTTGGCTACATGATTGCCGAGCCCAACAAGGGCCTGGAAGCCATGTTCACGTTCATGAACACCGCCCGCATCGGCACGGCTGTTCAAGGCCTGGCCCACGCAGAACTGTCGTACCAAGGCTCACTGCCCTACGCCAAGGAGCGCCGCTCCATGCGTGCGCTGTCGGGCAAGAAAGACGCCGACCATGTCGCCGATGCCCTGATCTGGCATGCAGACGTGCGCCGCATGCTGCTGACCCAGCGCGCCATCGCCGAAGGGGCCCGCAGCATGATTTACCACGCCGCCACATTGGCCGACCTGATGGTAACGGCCGTGGGCACGGGCGACCAGGCGCAGTACGAAGCGTACGACGACAAGTTGGGCTTCTACACCCCCATTCTCAAAGGCTTCATCACCGAGATGGGCCTGGAGTGCGCCAACCTCGGCATGCAGGTGTTTGGCGGCCACGGCTACATCAAAGAGCACGGCATGGAGCAGATCGCACGCGATGCGCGCATCGCCACGCTGTACGAAGGCACCACCGGCATCCAGGCGCTGGACCTGCTGGGCCGAAAGGTGCTGCTGACCACCCGTGGCAAGTGCATCAAGGACTTCACCAACGAGATGCTGGCACAAGCCAAGCCCCATCTGCTGGATGGCGGCCCCATTGGCAAGATGGCCCGTGCCGCGGCCAAGCGCGCGCTGCAATGGAAGGCGCTGACCTTGCGCATTATGCTGCGCGCCGCCAAGGACCGCGACACCGTGAGCGCCGCCTGCTACGACTACCTGATGTATTCAGGCTTCGTGATGATGGGGCACTTCTGGCTCAAGCAAGCGCTGGTCGCACAAGCCAAGTTGAAGCAAGGCGGCAAGGACACCGCCGAGTTCTACCAGGCCAAGCTGCAAACCGCCGAGTTCTATTTCGAGCGACTGCTGCCACGCGCCGATGGTCACAAGCAAAGCATGCTGTCCCCCACCCGTGCACTCATGCAGATGGATCAGGAACACTTCAGCTTCGCCTGAGGTGCCCCAAAGTAAAAAGCCCTGCTCAGCAGGGCTTTTTTGTTCACGCCGTCCACTGGCGCTGCATGAACTCGGCGATGCGCATCAGGGCACGGTCGGCACTGGGCAACAGTCCGGCGTGCACATGGAACACGTGCCAGCGCTTCATGTGCACCTCCATCTCAATCTGGCGGCCGGCAGCGGTGGCCGCGCGCACCAACCAGTCGGCGCTGTCATACAGCACCTCGTCTTCCCCAACCTGCAGCAAGGTGGGCGGCAAGCAGGAGATATCCTGCTTCATCGGGTCGGCCCAAGGATGACTCATGGGGACCTGAAGCGCCATCATCACCGACTCGGCCAACGACAGCCGAATGACCGGATCCGCGGCGGACTTGGGATGGTCGGTCGCGTGCAACATGGCATCAAACTGCAAGGCAGGCGAAATCATCACCAGACCCGCAGGCTGCGGCCATCCCTTTTGTGCCGCGATCGCCGACAGCATATACGTCAAGGAACCGCCCGCCGAATCGCCCGCCACCACGATTTGCTCGCCACGCCACCCTTCCGCCAGCAAAGCCTGGTAGCACGTCAAAGCATCGTCGATCTGCGCCGGAAAGCGTGCCTCAGGCCCAAGCCGGTAGTCCGGCACGATCACGGTGGCGCCCGTTAACGCACACAGTCGCCGCGTGATGGACCGATGCGTTCGGGGACTGCCCGCAATGAACCCCCCACCGTGCAGGTACAAAATCACATGACCGGTGGCCTGCGCATCACGAGGGCGAATCCGCTCAACGGGCAACGATCCGATGAACTCATGTGTCACGACGGCACGGCGATCCTGCGGCATCAGTCGCGCTCCGGCGCCAATGGCAAAGCGCTGAACCGCAAAGGGCCACGGTGGACCAAAGAAAGGCTTGACGCCAAAACGCATGGCGGCCCGCAGCAGCGGCGCCATGATGCGTTCGCGCAGATTGGCCGGAGGTTGGTACCGCTGAATCAAAGGCTGAGCCTGTGCTTCCTGAGTGTGATCAAAACGCGGAAGAGCTGACATCACAACACTCCTGGTCAATCGGGTCTGGTAGGGATGGCGTGCCGTCGAGGCATCAACCCATCATGGTCTTGCGAGAAAAATACGTGGTCAGCGGCTGATACCAGGACCCGAAGATGCGCACGATCTTGTCCAGGAACTTGGCATCTGGCCCCACCAGCACACGCCGCTTGTTCCCCTCGACCGCACGCAGGATCTGCAGGGCCGCACTTTCGGCGGTCGTGGTGTTGAGCATCTTGTCGAAGCGGCGCTTGGCGGCTTCGGCGCTGCTGCCCGTCTTGGCCGTGATGCTGTTGTCCATGCGAGCATCGCGCGCGATGTTGGTCCGAATGCCTCCCGGGTGCACGCAGGTGGCGCTCACACCGCAGTTCTCCAGATCCAGCTCCTGACGCAAGGCCTCGGTGAACCCCCGCACAGCAAACTTGCTGCTGTTGTAGGTGCCCTGCGTGGGCAGCGCCAGCAAACCAAACAAGCTCGACGTATTGATGATGTGGCCTTCGCCCGCCTTCTTCAAATGCGGCAAGAACGCCTGGGTACCCCACACCACGCCCCAGAAGTTGATGCCCATGATCCATTCGAAATCTTCGGGCTTGACTGTTTCCAGGAAGGCACCCAGCGCCACCCCGGCATTGTTGAACACCAGATTGACCTTGCCGTGGTCGCGCACCACTTGATCGGCCCAAGCCACCATCTCGTCACGCTTGGCCACATTGACCTTGGCGGTGGTGACCTTCACGCCCAGCTTGGTTGCCAGTTGCGCCGTCTCAGCCAACCCCGCCTCATTGACATCACTCAATGCCAGATGACAACCGCGGCGAGCCAATTCCAGCGCCAGCGTGCGGCCCATGCCCGATGCCGCGCCTGTGATGGCCGCCACCTTGTTTTTGAATTGCTTCATGAATCAATCTCGGTCCGTGTAGAGGAAAATCAGGCCTGCGCCCCCCCCCAGAAGGCGGGGGGCACAACTGGCCAGAACCCGCGTTTGCCTCATTGGCTCCAGCGCAAAGCTCAGGCAAGATGCCCCACCTTGTCGGGCCTCATTGACATGAGGCGATTTGACAATGGTTAATTTCAAAAATAGTATTTGACAATGGTTGTTTCCAGAAACAGGGAAAACCCTCCACCCCCCTCCGCTTCAGGGCCGATTGGCCGACGCTATGGGGGCGTGGATCCGCAGGAACGCCAACGCCAGCGTCAAGCTCGCCTGATCGAGGCGGGTTTGGCCGTCTTTGGGGACCAGGGCTACCACCACTCCACCGTCCGAGATGTGTGCGGACGCGCCCAACTGACGTCCCGCTATTTCTACGAATCGTTTGACAGCATGGAAGCCCTGTTCCGTGCGGTCTACATCTCGGTCAACCGCGAATTGATGCAGGCCACGGTCCTGACCCTCGCGCAATGCGAGCCTCAACCCGAGAAGCTCGCAGAAGCCGCGCTGCGCACCTTCCTGACCTTCGTACGTGACGACCCCCGGCGCGCACGCGTGGCCCTGATCGATGCGCTCAACGCCGGCGAAGGCATGGCCTCGGTCACCGACCAGACCACGCAAGACTTTGCGCACCTGATTGCAGGCTTCATGCAGCAGATGTTTCCGCGGCTGGCCCAGCACAAGCTGGACCACCTCATGATGGCCAGCGGCCTCGTGGGCGCCTGCACCCGCGTCACCACCCAATGGGTGGTCGACAAATGCCGCACGCCGCTGGACGACGTGCTGCGCAATGTGCTCATGCTGTTCCACGCCACGATTGCCCACGCACGTACGCTGGATCAGGCCGCGGCGAAACAAGACTGATCCACTCAAAGGCTCGCCCAGGTCACACAAGTGCGGCCGGCCTTTGCGACAATGTCGCCTCGCCTCAAACAGAGTGCTTGAGGCCCCGTTACGCCCACGACACGGATACCCACTATGAACGCCCGCCTGCGCTGGTTGACCCAGCCTTTGACCGCCCTCGCATTTGCCGTGGGCCTTGCCTCTGCGGCCCACGCTGCTGTCACGGTGGCACCACCGCCCCCGCTGACCAACAAGGCCTACATCGTCATGGACTTTGATTCCGGCCGCGTGCTGGCCGAGTCCAATGCCGACCAGCCCCTGCCGCCGGCGTCCATGACCAAGATGATGACCAGCTACATCGTCGAGCAGGCCCTGAAGTCCGGCCGACTCAAGCCCACTGACCAAGTGCATGTGAGCGAGTACGCGTGGTGCCGCGGCACCAGCGCCGAATCCTGCATGTACCTGCCGCTCAACAGTTCGGCCTCGGTGATCGACATGCTGCGCGGCATCATCATCCAGTCGGGCAACGATGCCTCCAAGGCCGTGGCCGAACACCTGGCCGGCAACGAGCCAGCCTTTGCCGCGCTGATGAACAACGAGGCACAACGCCTGGGCATGAAGAACAGCCACTTCATGAACGCCACCGGCCTGCCCGACCCTGCGCACAAGGCCTCGGCCCGTGACCTGGCCACGCTGGCGCGCGCCATCATCCGCGACAGCTCCGAGTACTACAGCATCTACGCCGAAAAGGACTTCACCTTCAACGGCATCAAGCAAGGCAACCGCAACGCCCTGCTGTACACCGACCCAACCGTGGATGGCCTCAAGACCGGCCACACCGAAGAAGCCGGCTACTGCCTGACCGCTTCATCCAAGCGCAATGGCCAGCGACTGATCTCGGTAGTGATGGGCACGTCGAGCATGCAGGACCGTGCTGACCAGACCCGCGCCCTGTTCAACTGGGGGTTTGCCAACTACGAGAACGTCAAGCCCGTGGCGGCGGGCACCGTGATGGCCGAGGCGCCCGTGCGCTTCGGCAAGGTGGACACGGTCAAGGCCGTGCCCGCGCAAGACGTTACCGCCACGATCCCGCGTGGCCATGCCGCCGAGATCAAGTCCACGGTCACACTCAACCCCGACCTGACCGCTCCCTTCGCCAAGGGCGCCGTGGTGGGCAAGGTCGTGATCACCTTGGATGGCCAAGTGCAAGGCGAGCAAGCGCTGGTGGCCCAGGACGCCGTGGAAGAAGCCGGCTTCTTCCGCAAGCTGTGGCAACGCATCCTGTCGTGGTTCAAGTAAACCAACGCGCGACCAACACCGCACAACAAAAAGGGAGCCTCAGCGGGCTCCCTTTTTTCTTGCGCCGTCAGCGCGACCGCCAGCTCAGACCTTCACGCCTGCCTGCATGGCCTGCTTGTCGGCATGGTACGAACTTCGCACCATGGCACCCACCGAGGCATGGGTAAACCCCATGTCCAGCGCGGCCTGCTCATAGGCCTTGAAGGTGTCCGGATGCACATAGCGGCGCACCGGCAGGTGATGACCCGAAGGCGCCAGGTACTGCCCGATCGTGATCATGTCGATGTGGTGAGCACGCATGTCACGCATCACCTCGTACACCTCGTCGTCGGTCTCACCCAAGCCCACCATGATCCCGCTCTTGGTGGGAATCTCGGGGAACAGGGCCTTGAACTTCTTGAGCAAGTTCAGGCTGAACTGGTAGTCGGAACCCGGGCGCGCTTCCTTGTACAGGCGGGGCGAGGTCTCCAGGTTGTGGTTCATCACATCGGGCGGTGCCGCCTTCAGGATCTCCAGCGCACGGTCATCGCGGCCACGAAAATCGGGCACCAGGATTTCAATGCGGGTCTGAGGCGACAGTTCGCGGATCTGCTGGATGCACTCGACAAAATGCCCTGCCCCGCCATCACGCAGGTCATCGCGGTCCACCGAGGTGATCACCACGTACTTGAGCTTGAGTGCGGCAATGGTCTTGGCCAGGTTGGCGGGCTCGTTCACATCCAGCGGATCAGGGCGACCATGCCCCACATCACAGAAGGGACAGCGCCGGGTGCACTTGTCCCCCATGATCATGAAGGTCGCCGTGCCATGACCAAAGCACTCACCGATGTTGGGGCATGACGCCTCTTCACACACGGTGTTGAGCTTGTGTTCGCGCAGGATGTTCTTGATCTCGTAGAAGCGGGTGCTGGGCGAACCGGCTTTCACGCGGATCCAATCTGGCTTCTTCAGAATTTCGCCGACGGGCACCACCTTGATGGGAATGCGCGAGGTTTTGGCCTGCGCCTTCTGCTTGGCCGTCGGATCGTAAGCGGCGGGCGCCGCGGGCTGCTCGTCAGCCGGTGGGGTGGGCGTGCGTTCTGAAGTCATGTCGCAAAGTAGATGAAGGCATGGCCCGCCGGGTCAGCTGGCCTGACAAAACGGCCGCAGCGGGTAGCGCAGCCGGTCTGTCACTGTAGCCGATTCGGGCTCGCTCAGGAGGCCAACCGGCTGCTCAGGTGTCCGGCCAGCACGGCCGCCACCTCTTCCGGGCTCACCTGCACGCCGATCGAGGCCAGATCCACCGTGGCCAAGCCCGCATAGCCGCAGGGGTTGATGCGACCAAACGGCGCCAAGTCCATGTCCACGTTCAGGGACATGCCATGGTAGGTGCAGTGCTGGGTCACCTTGATGCCCAGTGCCGCCACCTTGCCCAAGCCCTTGAACGGATCGCGTGGATCGGGCGGCTCGGTCAACGCGGCGTGCGCAAACGGATCGTTCACGCGCACATAAATGCCCGGCGCACCCGCCACCCGGTGCCCGGTCACACCGAAGTGCATCAACGTGCGGATGATGGCCTCTTCCAGCCGGTACACGTACTCCTTGACGAAGTAGCCCCGGCGACGCAGATCCAGCAAAGGATAGGCCACCACCTGCCCGGGGCCGTGATACGTCACCTGCCCGCCCCGATTGGTCTGCACCACCGGGATGTGATCCGGCCCAGGAGGATTGAGCAGCACGTGCTCAGCCTTGCCCGCGAGGCCCTGCGTGTACACCGGCGGATGCTGGCAAATCCAGATCTCGTCCGGCGTGTCGGGCGTGCGTTGCTCGGTGAAAGCTGCCATGGCAGCCATCGTGGGTTCGTAGGGCGCCAGGCCCAGGTACTTGATGGTGGTCACAGTCGTGATTATCACCAGACCTCAGGCCTGATCACGCCGCACCCACCCGCTGGAACAGCTGCCCGGGCAAGCGCGCCACCTGCCCCAGCAACTCCAGCTCCAGCAACCGGGCGCCCAGCTCGGCAGGCCCCCAGCCGGTGCGAGCCGACAAGGCCTCCTGACTGACCGGGTCGTAGCCCATGGCGCCCAAGATCGGGTCCACGGTCCCCTCATCGTCCTCCGGCTGCATCAGCGTGGCCGGTTCGGCCCTGCCCTCCGGCACCTCCACTCGCAACTCTTCCAACACATCCTGCGCCGTTTCCACCAACTTGGCGCCTTGCCGGATCAGCGCATGACACCCGCGCGACTGCGGCGAATGGATGGAGCCTGGAATGGCCAGCACCTCGCGCCCCATGTCCAGCGCCAGCCGTGCGGTGATCAGCGAGCCGGACTGCACAGCTGCCTCGACCACCAGGGTGCCTTGGGCCAGCGCCGCCACGATGCGATTACGCTTGGGGAAATGCGCCGGCAGCGGCCCTGTGCCCAGCAAAAACTCACTGAGCAACAAGCCATGCTGGGTGATGCGCTGCGCCAGCGCGGCATGCGCCTTCGGGTAGATCACATCGATGCCCGTGCCCAGCACCGCCACCGTTCGGCCCTCGGGCGCATCCATGGCCCCCTCATGTGCTGCGGCATCGATGCCACGCGCCAAGCCCGACACAATGGTGACCCCGGCTTGTGCCAGCGCCCGAGCAAAGGCACGCGCATTGTCGGTCCCTTGTGGCGTAGGGTGGCGGCTGCCCACCAGCGCCACAGCCGGCCCTTGCACCGCAGCCAGCTGCCCTTGCGCAAACAGCATCAGGGGAGGATTGGTCGCCGCCAGCATGCGGGCGGGATAGCGAGGATCCGCCAGTGTCAGCAGATGCCGATCCCCCGGGCCCTCGGATAGCCACTTCTGCGTTGCCACCCCTTGCGGATGCAGATCAGGCGGGACCTCGGACAACGCGGCCACCTCACGGGCCGACACCAGCGACGCCAACGCCGCAGGCGATGCCGAAAAGATGGCTTGCGGGGAGCCCAGATTGGCCAGCAAGCGCCGAGCCGTCACCGGCCCCACATGCGGCGTGAGGAGCAACCGCAGCCAAGCCCACAACTCATCCCGATCCATGCCGACCTTTCCCTTGTCCAGACGCAACAACGCCGGGCCACCTCACACACTGGGTGTGACATGCGCCCGGCGCCCTAGTGTCCGTCAAGGTCGAGGGTCTGCGGCCGCCCCTCATGGGGGATCGGCCACCCTCATCCTGCGGTCAAGGTTGCGTGAAGCGATCCCCTGCCTTCACCGGATCCTGCGCGGACAGAATCAGGGCATACGACATGCGGTTGAACACACGGAAGACAAACAGCAAACCATGCCGCTCATCGGGCAGCTTGATCACGGCACGGTCACCCGACACAGCGTCGCGCATCACCTTGCCGTCGCGCCACAGCGCCATCACATGACCGCGCTCCATGCCATCCTGGCTACCGCGGTTGAGCACCACGATCTGGTTCTGGCCCGCTGTCAGGGCTTCGCCGTAGATCGATACGATCTGGCCGCCCATGTCCTTGTTGGGGGCATGGGGCACCAGGTTGTCGAACTCTCGGGCCGGCACTGGAGCCAGGCGGTCACCCACGCCGGCTTCCTGACGGATGCTGGACACGGTGAAGGTGGAGGGAATGATGGCGGGGTTCCCGTCCGCGCCCGTGCCTTCCAGGCCCTCACGCACCAAGGACAGGGTGCCCACATACTGAGCTTCGAAGCCCAGAACCTCTTGGGTGCTGGGGTCACGCAGCGGCTTGGGGGTCCGGAACAGACGCCACTCACGACGGCCGCCCAACTCGCCACGCACATAAGCGGTTTCGCCACGCGACAGCAACACGCGACCTTCCTGCGTGGCCACGACACGGGGGGCTTGCAGCAACTCTTCGCTGTTGTCGAAGATCACTGCCTCGTTGAAGTAAGGCTCCAGCAGGTGCAAGGGCACCGTGGCAATGGCATCGTAGAGGCTACCCTCACGGACGCGTGGCGACAGCTTGGTGGTGCCATTGACACCGCCGCCCACCGGCTCACCCACGCGCAGACGGGCACGGCCATTGCTCTTGTCCAGGTACAGGTATTGACCGGGGAAGATCAAGTGGGGGTTGCGGATCTGTTGCAGGTTCATGCCCCACAACTCAGGCCAGCGCCAGGGAGACTTCAGGAACAGGCTGGAAATGGCCCACAGCGTGTCACCCCGCTTGACGGTGTAAGAATCAGGGGCATTTGGCGCCAACTCCGACAGTGGCACACCGGCTTGCGCCACTTGCTGGGCCGTGGCCTTCTGCTGCGCCGTGATGGGGTAATTCGGGAACTCCGCGCGAGCGGTCCCCGGCAGACCCAGAGCCATCGTCGCCGCGGCCAGCGCAGACAGACACAGCGCGCGTCCGGTGCGCACGAAAGTGGGGATGCTGGGTCCCTTCGACAGCGATCGCTGAGTCATCAAAACAGTCTCCACTACCTGCCCAAAAAAGCGCATCCACAACACGGATGCACCAGATTCGGCAAAATCTGGTCAATGATCGTCTGATTCTGCCCGCAAAAGCCGCACGATCGCAACGAGAATTGCGCCGTGTTACGTGCTGAATCCTGCAGCGAATACCCGCTGTCGTTGCGATACTTCCACAACCTCCTCGCTGATTGCCCGACCCTGCCATGGCCCTGCTGCCCATCCTTCGTTACCCCGACCCCCGACTGCATACCGTGGCCAAGCCCGTCGCGCAGGTAGACGACCGCATCAAACAGCTGGTCGATGACATGCTGGAAACCATGTACGACGCCAAAGGTGTCGGCCTGGCCGCCACACAAATCAATGTGCACGAGCGCGTGGTCGTGATCGACACGAGCGAGGAGCGCAACGATCCGTTGGTGCTGATCAACCCCGAAATCATCTGGGCCAGCGACGAAATGATCGTGTGGGAAGAAGGCTGCCTGTCGGTGCCCACCATTTACGACAAGGTCGACCGCCACGCCCGCGTCAAGGTGCGCGCACTCAATCGCGAAGGCGAGACCTACGAATTCGATGGCGAAGAGTTGCTGGCCGTGTGCGTGCAGCATGAGCTGGACCACCTGAAAGGCAAGGTGTTCGTGGAATACCTGTCGCCGCTCAAGCGCAACCGCATCAAGACCAAACTGGCCAAGCGTCAGCGCGACGAGTAAAGCATGGCAAGCGCACTGAAAGCGGCGTTTGCCGGCACACCGGAATTTGCCGCCGTGGCGCTGGACGCCATGTTGCGCGCCGGATTCGAGGTGCCGCTGGTCCTGACCCAGCCCGACCGCCCGGCCGGGCGCGGCATGAAGCTGCAAGCGTCAGCCGTGAAGCAACTGGCCGTGCAACACGGCATCCCGGTCTGCCAGCCGCACAGTCTGCGACTCGACGGCAAATACCCAGACGAAGCCGCCGCCGCACATGACGCATTGCTGGCCTCAGCCCCTGACATCATGGTCGTGGCGGCATATGGCCTGATCCTGCCCCAATGGGTACTGGATCTGCCACGCTTGGGCTGCCTCAACATCCACGGCTCCATCTTGCCGCGCTGGCGTGGTGCTGCGCCCATCCACCGTGCCATTGAGGCGGGCGATGCAGAGACGGGCATCACCATCATGCAAATGGATGCTGGCCTCGACACCGGCGACATGCTGTTGATCGAGCGCACCCCGATCTTGCCCACCGACACCACCGCCGTGCTGCACGACCGACTGGCCGAACTGGGTGGACGCATGATCGTGTCGGCCCTGAACCTGGCGGCCACCGGTGGCCTGGCGCCCACGCCGCAACCGGCTGACGGCGTGACCTACGCACACAAGATCGAGAAGGCCGAAGCGGCCATCGACTGGGCGCAGTCGGCCGATGAAATTGCCCGGCGCATCCGCGCGTTCGACCCATTCCCGGGCTGCACCTTCCAGTTGCCAACCGACAAGAGCCCGGAAGTGGTGAAGGTGTGGGCCGCCTCGGTCTGCGACGGACACGGCACGCCCGGCCAGGTGCTTCACGCGCAAGGCGAGCAAATGGTGGTGGCCTGCGGACAGCAGGCCCTGCGCCTGCAAACGCTGCAGCGCCCCGGCGGCAAGCGCGTGCAGGTGCGCGACTTTCTGCAAAACCTGAGTCTGCCCAGCTTGCTGGGTTGAACTTCCAGCGACACACCGCATCTAAGAAACGCCATCATGTGATGGCGTTTCGCTTTGACTGGGGCAGGAGGCCCGCACGACATGTTCAACCTGATGAAAACTGCCATTCTGATGGCGGCAATCACCGCCCTGTTCATGGCCATTGGTGCCATGATCGGGGGACGCGCCGGCATGATGCTGGCCTTGGTCGTGGCGCTCGGCATGAACTTCTTCAGCTACTGGTTCTCCGACCAGATGGTGCTGAAGATGTACAACGCCCGCGAGGTGGACGAAACCTCCGCGCCGCGTTTCTACGCCATGGTCAAAGAACTGGCCCAGCGCGCCAACCTGCCCATGCCCAAGGTCTACCTGATCGACGAAGACGCCCCCAACGCCTTCGCCACGGGCCGCAACCCTGAGCACGCGGCGGTGGCCGCCACCACGGGCATCATCAACGTGCTGACCGAGCGTGAACTGCGCGGCGTCATGGCCCACGAACTGGCCCACGTGAAGCACCGCGACATCCTCATCAGCACCATCAGCGCCACGATGGCCGGTGCCATCTCGATGCTGGCCAACTTTGCCGTGCTGTTTGGCGGCCGCGATGAAGAAGGGCGCCCCACCAACCCGATCGCAGGCATCGCCGTGGCCATCCTGGCCCCGCTGGCGGCCAGCCTGATCCAGATGGCCATCAGCCGCGCACGCGAGTTCGAAGCCGACCGGGGCGGCGCCGAAATCTGCGGGGACCCGGCCGCCCTGGCCAGCGCACTCGACAAGATCCATCGGTACGCGCAGGGCATTCCGCTGCACGCCGCCGAGGCCCACCCGG
Source organism: Aquabacterium sp. (assembly GCF_049317225.1). Lineage (GTDB taxonomy): Bacteria > Pseudomonadota > Gammaproteobacteria > Burkholderiales > Burkholderiaceae_C > Aquabacterium. Next base: position 38,898 of record NZ_JBMOIR010000011.1, read on the forward strand.
AAACCGCGCAGATGATGATCATGAACCCGCTTTCTGCCGAGGGGATCAAAGGCCTGTTCTCGACCCACCCGTCCACGCAGGAGCGCATTGCTCGCCTGATGGCCATGGCACGCGGAGTGTGACCGTTTTCACAATTTGACGGCTTTCCATGTCGCCCATGCCCCCCTGCAGCGGGGGGCTGGCATCAAGCCCCGCATTCCACAGTCCGATAAAGCTGGATGCGCCGGCCCCTTTGAGGGTTGGTCACCTCTGGCACTTCAAGGACGTGGATGCTGATCGACATCGATAAGACGAGAGAGGAGTCGCGCTGGCTGGCCCGTATGGCCAAACTGGTGCTGCTCGTCGGTCTTATCCTTAGCCTGGCAGCATGGCTGCAAGCCGCCAAGCGAGAGCAAGCGCAAGCCGATGAGGCCTTCACGGCAGACGCGACATCCTTGCAGCAAAGACTGGCGCAACAACTCGATCACTACATCGATGCCCTCGGGGCTTTCCAGGCATTGTTCCAGGCAAATGACGCCGTAGGGCGGCGCACTTTTCATCAGCGCTTTGTGGACATGGCGCCTGAGCGAGAGTACCCGGCGCTCACGGCCATCCAGTTTGCGCGACAGGTCACGCTTGAAGAACGCAGCGAATTTGAGCGTCGCGTCTCAGGCGACCGCAGCATCACCCGTCAAGGCTACCCCGGCTTCCAGATCAAGCCCGCAGGCGATCGCCCGCTGTACGTCCCCATCGTGTTCAACGAACCGATGGCCAACAACCAGGCGGCATTTGGTTTCGACATCCTGACTCGCCCGCTGCTGAAGGAGGCCATGGAGCGCGCCCGAGACAATGGGCGCAGCAGCCTGTCACAGCCCGTGGTCCTGATACAAGGTGGCGTGGGATTCATTGTCCGCCTGCCGGTTTACAAGCTCAATCGCCCAGTCAAATCACTTGAGGAACGTCACAAAGCCTTCATCGGCACCGTGAGCGGGGTGTTTCGTGCCCCCGACCTCATGCGCCAAGTACTGCCATCAGATCGCTGGGCTCAGTTGCACTGGACGGTCCGCGATCGTGGCCCCGGCCTGGATCCGTCCCCGCCACCGCTGTTTGACAGCGCCGAGTGGGTTGCACCGCAATTCGACACGGCCGAACCCCTGAATCGGCACAATTCGATCAGCCTGACGCTGCCTGCAGGTGATCGAACTTGGACACTGACACTGACACAAGGCCATCGTCAGCCTTTGCTGGCTGCTTTCCCGATGGCGCTGCTGTTGGCCAGCCTCACCACAACCTTGGGGCTGTGGTGGGCTCTGCGCGGAGCCGCTTTGCGGCACGGCAAAGCCGCCGCCATGGCGCGAGAACTCAGCAACCAGGCGCTGGGCAACGAACAGCGCCTGCGCGCCGTGCTTGACAACACCATTGACGGGATCCTTGCGCTCACGGAAGACGGTCACATCATCGGCGCCAACTTGGCGATTTGTCGCATGTTTGACCGCGCCCATGCCAGCGTGATCGGGGCGACACTCGACGAGCTGATCCCTCATGCCTCGGTGGACAGCGAGGCATCGCTGGAGGCGTTCCTGCAACTGCAACATGCGGGCATGAACGCACTGGGCCGCCGGACCGAAGGGCTTCGCGGCGGCGGACAGACCTTCCCATTGGACCTGACGGTCAGCAGCATGCTGTGGGAAGGACAAAAGCAATACATTCTGGTGGTGCGAGACCTGTCCCCGCAGGAAGCGGCAGACCGCGCCATTTTCGAGGCACAACGACAACTCAACGAAGTCGACGAGATGCGCCGCGTCATCGTCCACAGCGCCCCTTACGCCATTTTTGTGCTGAACCCCTCCGGCGTGATCCAGACGGTCAATCCGGCTGGTGAACGCTTGATTGGCTACCGTGCCAACGAACTGGTGGGACGCTGCACCACCCAGCGTTTCTTCGATCCGGAACAAGTCAAAGAAAGCGCCCACCTGATCGCCATGCGACAAGGAGAGCCTGAGTCCAATGCCGAACTCGATGTCCTGACCCATCTCGCCAAAGAGTCGCCAGGCGTGCCGTCGGAGTGGCGCATGATCCGTTCAGACGGCAGCACGCTGGTCGCCGAGATTCTTGTCACCGAATTGAGCGACGAATACGGCACGCTGACCGGCTACCTCGTCATGGCACATGACGTGACGCTGCGGCGGGAAGCCGAGGTCAAACTTGAGCACATGGCGCTGCACGATTCGCTCACCGCCCTGCCCAACCGCAACATGCTGCAAGAGCAGCTCAAAACCAGTCTGGCCATGGCGGAGCGTGAGCAGTTCACCATGGGTTTGATGTTCCTGGATCTGGACCGATTCAAGAAAATCAACGACACCCTGGGTCATCACATTGGCGATACGGTGCTGGTCGAGGTCGCCAGACGTTTGCGCAACGGCATGCGCACCTCGGACATCGTTGCGCGGCTGGGCGGCGACGAGTTCGTGATCCTGCTCCCCCGACTCACCGATGAATCCGACGGCGCCGTCGTGGCCCGCAAGGTGCTGGACCTCTTCGATGAGCCGATCCGGGTGGGCCCGCATGAGTTGCGCATCACCCCCAGCATCGGCATGGTGCTCTACCCTCAGCATGGCGGCGACGCCATCACCCTGATGCGGCATGCCGACCTGGCGATGTATCAGGCCAAGAACAATGGTCGCCACCAGATCCAGATGTTCAGTCCGCAGATGGCCTCAGCGACGGTGGACACGCTGCTGCTTGAAAACGACCTGTATCGCGCACTTGAACGCGAAGAGCTTTTGCTTCACTTCCAGCCACAGTTCGACTGTGCAACCGGCCACATCACGGGTGTCGAGGCCTTGCTGCGCTGGGAGCACAAGGGTCGGCTGATTCCGCCGTCAGACTTCATCCCCCTGGCCGAAGAGACCGGACTGATCGTCCAAATGGGCAAATGGGTGCTGCGGCGCGCCTGCACCATGGGGCAACAATGGCGAGCCCAGACCGGCTGGCCCCTGCGCGTGGCCGTCAATCTGTCGGCCGTCCAACTCGAAAGCGAAGACATCGTCGCCACCGTGGATCAGGCGCTTCGGGACACGGGTCTGCCGCCGACCGCGCTGGAGCTGGAAATCACCGAAAGCGTGCTGGTGCGAGAATCACTGCGAGCAGCAGACGTCCTGACACAACTGCGCCTGCTGGGCGTCAGCATCGCCATTGACGATTTTGGTGTGGGGTACTCCAGCTTCGCCTACCTGCGCGAACTTCCGGTCGATCGCTTCAAGCTGGATCGCAGCTTCCTCGCGCAGGTCCCGCACTCGCCAGGGGACAGCCGCCTGGTTGGTGCCTTGATTGCCATGGGACACCGGCTGGAAGTGGCCATCGTGGCAGAAGGTGTCGAAAACGAAGACCAAGCCGCATTCCTGCGGGATCACGGCTGCGACGAGGCACAAGGTTTCCACCTGAGCCGCCCTTTGACCGAGGCGGCCTTTGAGGCGCTGCTGTGCAAGCAGAGCGCCACGCCGCCCGCTTAATTCAGCAGACGATCGGGATCGGCGTCCAGCTTGGCCAAAGCCACGCGTGTCGCGCGAGTGGTCAGAGACTCGTCTTCCATGGGCGTGAGCAAGCCTGCCTGCAAGAAGGCCGCCAGACGATGCAACTGGAACAGCACGCCTCGCCCGGACGAGGTCACAAACAGCGCGAGCTGCTTTTGCAAACCATGCCAGGCCAATTGCACATGCTCTTGCTTGCCACGGTAGTCCAACTCGAACCAGGCACCAATCTGCAACTCCTTCGCCCAGCCCACCATGGCCGGCGTGGGCATGCTGCCCCCATCCGCCACGACCTCCAGGTCATCACTCTCATGGCCAGACAGATCGCGCAAGGTCTCCGCATCCAACTCGACCGATGCCAAGTCAGGCAACACATCCCCCAACGCCTCCAGACGCTCGGTGACCGCCTGCAAGTGGGTCGATGAAATCGTGGCCGACCGCGCGGCAAACGCAGCAGCCAACGCCGCGTTCAGCGCCTGAATTTGCTCGTCTTGCTTGTCTGAGGGCAAGCCCGCCCGGGCCATCCCTTCACGGACCGTCTTCAGCAAGGGCGGCAAACGGCGCAGCACATCTGCACGCTCTTCGCGCGAGGTCTTGGCACTGGCCGACCAGATCAGGTCCGCAGCGGCGCGCTTAAGCGCCTTGGTCTGCTCGCTGTTTGTGCCGTGCAAAACTGCACTGTGCGCCATCACATCGGCCCACACCTTGAACATGAACTCACGCACGCCTTCATGAACCGGCACACCATCCAGCATCTTGCGTAACTCGATCGTGTACTGGATGGCACACGTCTCGCGCTGCTCAACCTGCTGTGCCAGCGAAACGCCACGACGGGACGCCTCATTTTCTTCACGGAAATACGTTTCCAGGAAGCGGACAAACTCATTGAGCACCGTCTGGAACACGCGGCGGCCGGTGTCCGGATAGGCCTCGATCACCTGCACGATGCGTCGAATCTCTTTGTAAAGTGCATCTTCGGTGTTGCCGTCGCTTTCGACGAAGCCCATCACGCATGAACCCATGCGATCAATCAGCACCCGAGCAGGGTGGCTGGTCGTGGCAAAGAAATCTGGCTCGCTGATGGCCACACGCAATACGGGCATCTGCAAGCGCGCAAACCAGACACGGATGCTCGCAGGCAGGCGCTCCTCCGTCAGGATCGCCTGAAACAGCAAAGCAACGATTTCGATGGTCGCGCGCTCGACCGGTGTACTGGCCGACTGTTTCAGCGCACGCTTGCTTTGCTGCAGTTCTTGCAGCACTTGGGAGGGCGTGTGCGCCTCGGCTTCCCCGCCGCCCCCGATCTGACGGCGCACCACGTCGCCCACAGCCTGAATGGCCTGCCCCAAGCCCGCCGACACCCCTGGCGCTGCTTCACGGACCGTGTGGCCGTCAGCATGCGTTTGCTCGAACTCCGGCACCTGACGTCCGACAACCTGCGTCAGCTTGCTCAACAAGGCTTGCGACTGCACAGGCGTCTTGTACATGCCGGGCGTCTGCGTCAGCAAACGCGTTTCCTCGTAAGGCTGACCGAGAGGCTGCAGGCCACTGTTGCCGCCGCCGGCGCTGCCCCCCACGCCACCCATGACCGTGGCACGCCCTACACCCGTGTCCTTGGCGCGGCGGATGAACGGGCGCAGGTCGATTTCCGGCCGTAGCCCGTGATCCAGCAAAACCCCGTTGGCAAAGTGATAGGCCTCCAAGGCCCACTGCGCGACTTCCTGGTGAACTACGCCTTGCAACGTGCCCCAGTGCTCCAGCCCCAGACCGCAATCCAGCCAAGCAGAGACCACCACACGCCCCACCCAATAAGGGGTCAGGACATCCATCTGCACGTTCGAGGGCTCGACGGCACCTTGCACAGCTTGCAAGCGGGCATTCAAATCGGTGTACTCAGAACCCGTCACATCCGAAATAGCCTGTGCCAGACGAGACACCGCCAAATCACGCTCAATGTCACTGTCTTCCAGCAAACTGAGCGGCACGTCCGCGCGGGTGATGGCACTGGAGGCAGGCTTGAGCCCCACCGCACGCCCCACGCGCAAATCGCGCAAGGCCTCGTTCAAGGCCTTATCCATGTCCGCACGCCAAATGGCGGCCAGCTTGCCCAGGTCCAGCACCAGATCTCGGCGCTTCATAGCCAAAGAGGGGTCACCCAACTGGGTGGCTTGAACCCGAGCCCCCTCCAGACAGGCTTGCACCATGGCATCGAAGCCCCGCATCAGGGCTTCGACAAAGCTGAGCCGGGCAGTCAGCGCCAGCGCACGGTGGGGGCCTATGGACATAGGGGAAAAAGAGTAAGACTCTTTTGACTCTACACCACCGCACCGGAGTGCGGATCGTTCGGATCGATATCTTTTTTGGCGGTCTTGACCAGATCTTCTCGCTTGACGCCCAGCCACATCGCAATCGCAGCGGCCACAAACACCGACGAGTAGATACCGAACACGATGCCGATGGTCAACGCCAGCGCAAAGTAGTGCAACGTGGGGCCGCCCAGGAACAGCATCGCCAGCACCATGGCCTCGGTCGAGCCGTGGGTGATGATGGTGCGGCTCATCGTGGACGTGATGGCATGGTCGATGATCTCGACCGTGCTCATCTTGCGGAACTTGCGGAAGGCCTCGCGAATCCGGTCAAAGATCACCACGGACTCGTTGACCGAGTAGCCCAGCACGGCCAGCACCGCCGCCAGCACAGACAGCGAAAACTCCCACTGGAAGAAGGCAAAAAAACCCAGGATGATGATGACGTCGTGCAGGTTGGCGATGATGCCCGCCACCGCGAACTTCCATTCGAAGCGGATGGCCAAGTAGATCATGATGCCCAGCACGGTGACGCCCAGCGCCAGCGCGCCGTCACGAGCGAGCTCTTCGCCCACCTGCGGGCCCACGAATTCGCTGCGCTGCAGGGCCACAGGCTGCCCGCCATCGGCCACTTGGCAGACCTGCGCCGGGCCCTTGTCTGTCGTTTCGACCGTCTTGAGGGTGCCTTGCTCAGCCGTGCACAGGGCCCCGAAGACCTTGCCCACGACTTCGCCCTGCTTCATCTGGCCGCGCAGCGGCAGACGGATCAGCACATCGCGCGAGGTGCCAAAGTTCTGCACCTGCACTTCACCGTAGCCCAGCGACTCGATGGCGGCCCGCGCCTTGTTCAGGTCCGCGCTTTGCGCGTACTGCACTTCAATCAGCGACCCACCGGTGAATTCGATCGACAGATGCAGTCCCCGCGTGAACAGGAAGAACACGGCGGCAGCAAAGGTCAAGAACGACACAGCGTTGAAAACCAACGCGTGGCGCATGAAGGGAATGTCACGCTTGATGCGGAAGAATTCCATGATGCTAGTTCCCTCTTCTTGTTATTCCTGGGGCTTCCAGACCTGACCAATTGACACGCTCTTGAGCTTCTTCTGGCGGCCATACCAGAGGTTGACCAGACCGCGCGAGAAGAACACCGCCGAGAACATCGACGTCAGGATGCCCAGGCAGTGCACGACGGCAAACCCACGCACCGGGCCCGAACCAAAGGCCAGCAGCGACAGGCCGGCAATCAGGGTGGTGACGTTGGAGTCGAGAATCGTGGCCCAGGCGTGTTCGTAACCGGCACGGATGGCGGTTTGCGGTGCCGAACCATTGCGCAACTCTTCGCGCACGCGCTCGTTGATCAGCACGTTCGAGTCAATGGCCATGCCCAGCGTCAACGCAATCGCCGCAATACCCGGCAAGGTCAGCGTGGCTTGCAACATCGACAGCACAGCGACCAGCAGCAGCAGGTTCACCGACAGCGCAATGGTCGAGAACACGCCGAACAGCAGGTAATAAATGCACATGAAGACGGCAATCGCGGCAAAACCATAGACCAGCGAATTGAAGCCCTGTGCAATGTTTTCCGCCCCCAGGCTGGGGCCCACGGTGCGCTCTTCGATGATGGTCATCGGTGCGGCCAGCGAACCGGCGCGCAGCAGCAGCGCGGTGTCGGCGGCTTCTTCGGTCGTCATGCGGCCCGAAATCTGCACGCGGCCACCACCGATTTCGCCACGGATGACGGGGGCCGTCACAACCTCACCCTTGCCCTTTTCGAACAGGATGATGGCCATGCGCTTGCCAACGCTTTCGCGGGTCACATCTTTGAAGATGCGGGCGCCACGGGCGTCCAGGGTCAGGTGGACCGCGGCTTCGTGGTTTTCATCGAAGCCGGGCTGGGCGTCGGTCAGGTTGTCACCGGTCAGCACCACTTCGCGCTTGACGATGATGGGCACGCCACCGCGCTCCATGTAGCGCTCGTAGCCGAAGGGCACGGGACCGCCGGACAGCGCGGCTTGCGCTTCGGTGCTGTCGTTGACCATGCGCACTTCCAGTGTGGCCGTGCGACCAATGATGTCCTTGGCCTTGGCGGTGTCCTGCACGCCCGGCAACTGCACCACCACGCGGTCCAGACCTTGCTGCTGGATCACGGGCTCGGCCACACCCAGCTCATTGATCCGGTTGTGCAGGGTGGTGATGTTTTGCTTGAGGGCCTGTTCCTGAATGCTGCGCTCGGAGGTCGGCTTGAGCGAGCCCACCAGCGTCACGTCACCCGAACCACCGGCATCGGTCGAATCCGCCCAGATCAGGTCCGGCAAGTTGTCTTGCAACACAGGGCGAGCGGTCTTGCGCACCGCGTCATCGCGGAAGCGCACGATCACGGTGTTGGCCTCACGGCGGATGCCGCTGTGGCGGATGTCCTTGTCACGCAGCAGCGTGCGGATGTCGCCCGACAGGCTGTCGATCTTTTGCGTCAGCGCCGCCTTCATGTCCACCTGCATCAGGAAGTGGACGCCCCCACGCAGGTCCAGGCCCAGATACATGGGCTGGGCGTGGAGCGAACGCAACCATTGCGGCGAGCGCGACACCAGATTCAGCGCCACGATATAGCGCGGATCCGATTCATCGGGGTTGAAGGTGCGCTGGATGACGTCGCGCGCCTTCAATTGCGTGTCGGTGTCCTTGAACCGCGCCCGCACGGAGGCGCCATCCAGCTCGACAAAGTCGGCCTGGATGCCCGCATCCTTGAGGGCCGCCTCGACCCGAGCCACAGCAGCGCTGTCGAGCTTGAGCGTGGCTTTGCCACTGGAGAGTTGCACGGCTGGCGCCTCGCCAAATACGTTGGGCAGGCTATAGACCACGCCGATGGCCAGCGCCACGGCAATGATCAGGTACTTCCACCAGGGATAGCGGTTCATGAGGTCCTCGACGACGCAGGCGTTCTATTACTTGTAGGTGCCTTTGGGCAGGACCTGCACGATGGCCACGCGCTGCAGTTGCAGTTCGACGCCATTGGCCACTTCCACGCTGACAAAGGTGTCGCCCAGCTTGGTGATGCGACCCATGACACCACCTTGCGTGATGACTTCGTCACCCTTGGCCAGCGCGTCGAGCATGGCCTTGGTTTCCTTCTGGCGCTTCATCTGTGGACGAATCATGACGAAGTACAGCACCACGAACATGAGCACCAGCGGCAGCATGCTCATCAGACCACCAGAGGCGCCGGCAGCGGGGGCTGCGGCTTGGGCATAAGCTTCAGAAATAAACACTTCAGGTTCCTTCAAACAAAGGGCCGAGGCACCAGAGGCGCTTCGGCCAGATCACAGACATTGTATGCGTGCGTTTGCCACACCTGACGCATGCGTCAGATCACGTATTTCACGAGAGGGTGGCCGCTCAATCCGCGGTAGATATTGTCGAGTTGCTCGCGGCTGGTGGCCGTGACGGTCACCGTCAGGCCCAAGTAGTTGCCGCTGCTGCTCGGGCGACGCTGGATGGTCGAGGCGTCAAACGCCGGATCGTGGGCAATTACCACGGACACCACGGCCTCGATGAAGGTCTCGTGATGGGCGCCCATCACTTTGATGGGAAAGGCGCAGGGGTACTCGATGAGCGACTGCTCGGGAGGAATGATGGGGTTCACGGGTTGATGCGTCATGTCGAAATCCTGAATCATTGGATGCCAAGACGGATGGCATCCCATACGCGCCCCAGCCAGCCAGCGCTGGGCACCGCTTCCAGCGCCTGCAACGGGCGACTTTGCCATGGCTGACCGCCCAGCGTGATCTGCAACGTCGCCACGTTTTGCCCCTTCAGCAGTGGCGCCATGAGAGGGTCAGGGCGGGTCAACTGGGTCTTGAGCAGCTTGCCTTGCCCACGAGGCACCACCACGATCAGTGGCTCGGGGCGCCCGATCGGCACGGTCGATGAACCGCCTTTCCAGACCTTGGCAGTGGTGACAGGTTGGCCCGCATCAAACAGCTTGACCACGTCAAAGGCACTGTAGCCCCAATTGAGTAACTTCTGACTTTCACCGGCACGCGCTTCACTGGAGTTGGCGCCCAGGACCACGCTGATCAAGCGTCGCTCGACCCCGGCGATGGTGCGACGCGACGTGGCAACTTGCGCATACCCGCCCGACTCTGTGTAGCCTGCCTGCAAACCGTCGACACTGGGATCACGCAGCAACAAGAGGTTGCGGCTGGCTTGCGGAACCCCCTCCACGGTGATGCTTTTGGGCGCGTAATACGGCAGAGCCGAAGGGAAATCCAGCACCAGACGCGCCGCGATGTACGACAGATCCCGCGCGGTACTGAGATGCTGCCGCTCTGCGGTGCCATCGGCATTTTGGAAGTGGGTCGCTGTCAGCCCCCAAGATTGGGCCTGACGATTCATCATGTCGACAAACGCGTCCACCGAACCAGCCACGCCTTCCGCCAGCGCGATCGTCGCGTCGTTGGCGTTCAACACGGTCATGGCGCGAATCAGGTCATCCACCCGCAGCGTGGCATTCGGTGCCGCGGCGATCCGCACCGCACCATTCAGCCCCGCACGCCAAGCTTTGTCCGAGACGGTCAGTGCCTGATCTGATTTGAGCTTTCCCGACTCCAGCGCCTGGAACACCAGATAGGCCGACATCAGCTTGGTCAGCGAGGCAGGGGGCAAAGGCTGATCGGCCTGTCGTTCACCCAAGGTTTGACGACTGCCCACATCCTGCAGAATGAAGGCACGCGCGGCCACCTCCGGCACCGCTGGCATGGCCGCAGCGCGAGGTGAAAACATGGCCGAAGCCAGCGAGACAGGCGCAGCGGCCCACCCGACAACGGGCACCCCGGTCATCCCCAGAGAAAGGCCAGCCGTCCAAGCCAGTTGCAATACCGCTCGGCGAGCAGGTCGAAAGAGCTTTGTCATGGGCGCAATATGGGGCATCCAACCCCATTTACAAGTCCCGGGGACTGAATTCCGTCACCCCGGAAAGGTCACTCCGCCACACCGCGCAGATGGCGCAACACGATTTCTCGCAAACGTGGTAGCTGACCGTGGAAGAAATGCCCCGTCCCGGGTACCACCGTCACAGGCAGGCCTTGCGGCCGCGCCCAATCCAGAATGTGCGTGAGCGGCACCACATCGTCTTGCTCACCCTCGACGATCAAGGTGTGCTGCGGCACGACGGGCACGTCAAACCGGCTCACGGCCGGGCTGATCAGCACCAACTCGGATGGCGCCACCACTCCGGGGCGCAAGGCCGCGACCTCCGTCAGGCGCGCGCAGGCTTGCGCAGCCATGGCTCCGCCAAACGAAAAGCCAGCCAATGCAAGAGGGTGCCCCACCATGTCAGGATCACTCAGGTGATGCCCCACCACCGCCAGCAGATCCATGGTTTCTCCACGCCCCTCATCCCACTCGCCCTCCGAGCGTCCTACGCCGCGGAAGTTGAAGCGGACGGCGCGCCAGCCAGCCAGAACGAACGCCCGACAGATGGTGTGCACGACTTTGTTGTCCATCGTGCCGCCCATCTGCGGATTCGGGTGCGCCACCACAGCCAACCCCAACGGCTTGGCTGCAGGCTCTTCGACCACCACTTCGATGTGGCCGGCCGGGCCATCAATGAGGGTTGATGCAGGGCGTCCGATCATGATGCTCCTCAGCGGCCAACGTCGTCCGGCAAAACCAGGCGCGCCACAACTTCACCTTTGATCAGATGACGATCCACGATTTCGTCAATGTCAGCCTGGTCCACAAATGTGTACCAAGTGCCCTCAGGGTACACAACCGCTACCGGCCCACCGGCACACCGATCGAGACACCCTGCCTTGTTGACGCGCACCTGTCCCCTGCCAGACAACCCGGCATCCTTGATCCGGTTCTTGCAATGGTCGAAGGCCGCCTTCGCGTCATGATCGCCGCAACTGGCTTCGCCGTTGATGCGTTGATTCAGACAGAAGAAAATGTGGCGCTGGTAATAACTCATGGCGCCATTTTAGGTTCCCCCCTGATCCGAGACTTGAGTGAGATCACGTGCGGTCAATCGCCCCAGCAGCCAAAGCAGCGCAACATAGGGCCAGAGCACCCCAAACCAGCGGGATAACCCGTGGAATCGGATGAATCTGCCGTGCTCCCACGCCTGCAGGGTCTGCGCGTAGTAGGGATCAGGGGGCGCCAGATGAATCAGCCCGATCAGCGCCAGCAACACCATCACCCCCAACGCCGCGCAAGCCGTGCGAGAGCGATCCACCAGCAACATGCCGCACATGGCCCCCAGCAACATGCCAAAGCTGCTGGGCAAGGTCACCCAACTGAGTGCGTGCTCAGGGCCGAAGTTCAGTGCCGTCGACAGTGCGGTCACACCCATCCCGAGCAAGACCAGGGCACTGAGCAGCGCCACCCGCAAGGTCCGAGGGCGCGCCAGCGCACAAGCCAGACACAAGGGGGCCAGCATGCCGGCAGCAACGGTCAGCGCCTCGACCATCGGCAGCCAACTGGACGACACGACGGCCGAATGAATGGAGGCCCACAAGCGCAAAGGATCCTCAGGCAACAGCCAGGCCTGCAACGGCGTGCCGGACGTCAACTCGACAAGTCCCACCCGCAAGTGGGACAGCAACTGCCCCTCACCCAGCGGCAAGGGCGGCGGAAACAGCAGCCCTAGCGGCCACATCCACAGCAATGCCAGCCCATGCCCTGCCTGCGTGATGAACCACTTCTGGCGCAAGCGATGCCACCAGTCAACCACACCCAAGGCCTGAATGGTGACCGCCGCCAGCGTCCCCCACGCCATCCCCAATGTGTTGAGGACCCAGTCGGAAATTGACGGCACTCGCCCGGGTACGGTGTACTGAATGAGTTCGAGGGTGTATGACATGCCCGCACCGATCAGCACGGTGCGCAACACCGCCGACGTCACGGAGTACCCGCTGCGCAGCCATGCCAGGCACAGAATCATCCCGAAGGGCAAGTACCCCAGGATGTTGGCGACCAGATCACTGACGATTTCTTGGTGCAGTTTGGGCAGCACCCAACTGAACACTTGTCGGTCAGGCCAATGCCAGCCGCTCCACGGATGCAGCGTGGCATACACAATGAGCGCCACAGCGACCCACGTCAGGGGCCAGGCGGAACTGCGGTGCTCAGCCATGCGGCAGACTTATCCCAACGTCGGCTTGAGGACCACCAGACACACGATGACGGCAAACAGCAAGACCGTCACTTCGTTGAACCAGCGGAACCACTTGTGGCTACGGCGATTTTGCAGTCCCTCGAACTGGGTCAGGATACGCCGACACACATGGTGGTAGCCGATCACCCCCACCACCAGGGTCAGCTTGATGTGCAACCAGATCTGCCCCGGGCCCTTCCCGATGCCGAAATACAGCCACAACAACAAGCCAAACACCAGTGCCGGCACCATGAGGATGGTGCTGAAACGGTAGAGCTTGCGTGCCATGAGCAGCAAACGCTCACGCTCGGCGTGGCTGTCTGCTGGCACCATGGCCAAGTTCACAAACAACCGCGGCAGGTAGAACAGGCCTGCAAACCAGCTGGCCACGAAGATGATGTGAAGGGCCTTGACCCAAAGATAGGCGTTGCTCATGCCCGGATTATGGCCAGCCCCTGCACGGAAATGCAGACCTTGCCCATGGGGTGGATCAAATCGCACAGACAAAAAAAGAGCCCCGGCATTGGCCGGGGCTATGAAGCCTTAACGCTGTCATCACGTAAGGCACCTGCTCAGGGAGGAAAAGCAGGGAATGAGGCCTTGCGGCGTATCATTCAAGGTGAATTATAGGCGGGATTCCACAGAGGTGCACGCCTCCGTATCCTGCAAAAAACCGTGATGAAGCGGTTTTCCGTTCACATTTGCATTACTTCACAAAATCGGACCTGGCGTCACCATGATGTTCTCGCAACACTTCCCCCAACACCGTCCCCGTCGCCTGCGCAAAGACGAGTTTTCCCGTCGCCTGGTCCGCGAACACGTCCTGACCGCAGCTGACCTGATTTACCCCGTCTTCATCCTGGATCAGGACGAAGGCACGCAAGCCGTGGGCTCGATGCCCGGTGTCGAACGCTTGGGCCGCAGTGCCTTGTACCGTACCGCCGAACGCTGCCTGGCGCTGGGCGTGCCCGTGCTGGCCCTGTTCCCGGTGATTGATGGCGCGCGCAAAACACCCGATGGTGCCGAAGCCGCCAACCCGGAGGGTCTGGTGCCCCAAACCGTTCGCGAGCTGAAAAAGCGCTTTCCGGAACTGGGCGTGATGACCGACGTGGCGCTCGACCCCTACACCACCCACGGCCAGGACGGCCTGCTCGACGACACCGGCTACATCCTCAACGACGAGACCGTGGCGGTGCTGACCCGTCAGGCCCTGACGCAGGCCGAAGCAGGTGTCGACATCGTGGCGCCATCGGACATGATGGACGGCCGCATCGGCGCCATCCGCCAGGCGCTGGAATCGCAGAACCTGATCTACACCCGGATCATGGCCTACAGCGCCAAGTACGCCAGCGCGTTCTACGGCCCCTTCCGCGATGCCGTGGGTTCGGCAGCCAATCTGGGCAAGAGCAACAAGAAGGTCTACCAGATGGACCCAGCCAACACCGATGAAGCGCTGCGTGAGGTGGCCATGGACATCGCCGAAGGTGCCGACATGGTGATGGTCAAGCCCGGCATGCCCTACCTGGACATCGTGCGTCGCGTGAAGGACGAGTTCAAGGTGCCCACCTTCGCCTACCAGGTCAGCGGCGAATACGCCATGATCAAGGCAGCCGCGCAAAACGGCTGGCTGGACCACGACGCGTGCATGATGGAAGCCTTGCTGGCGTTCAAGCGTGCAGGTGCTGACGGCATCCTCACCTACTTTGCGCTGGACGCGGCCGAGAAGCTGCGTCAAGGTTAAGCTGCGGATCCGTCGTCTGCACTGGGGTTGCTGTGCGCTTTTTCCTGATCAACGATCGTTTCACCGAGCTGGAAGAATGGCCGACCAGCCTCCCCCCTCAGGGCTTTCTGTGGGTGACCTGCAGTCGGCGGGTCTTTGAGGTGCAACTGACACAGGTGCAGCGCCATCTCGCCCGCTTGGCCGGCGGCAGCCTGGTGGATCTGCACATCTCCGACTTGCTGAACCCACAACTGCCCTCGCAATACGACTACACCTCGTGGTACGACCTGCTGGTGTTTCGCCGGCTGGCAGCGGGCCCGGGCACGGCCCACCTCTTTCTGGATGACGAGCACGGCACGGCGTCCAGTGCCCGCCAGGCGCTGGCCGCCATCGACACCAGTCCGGTCGGGTTTGCCTTGTTTGACCGGGTGCTGCTGACCGTGCACCCCGCAGACTGTTCGGTACGGGATTTCTTTGAGACCCGCCTGAGCCTCATGACCAGCGGCCCGGCCGAGCACGGCATGTCGGTCCCGCCCGAGATGGAGGCATCGCCCTCGCCCCCCCCCCAAGACGAGGAAGATGACCACCTGAGTGCCGATGCCGCCCTCATCCATGAACAAGGTCTTCATGGGCTTCACGACCCGCACGGCATAGGGCACCTGCATCGCACCGAAGGGCGAGGCCCATCACGCCTGCCGCCCAGCCCGGCGGACTTGATGCTGCGCATCGTCAACCACATGGTGGACAGCTACCTGGACCTGCGTCGACTGCTCACCCGCCAATTGGGCTACCTGCAACAGGACATGCTGCGCAACAACGAACAGTTCCGGCACTGGCAGGCACTGCTCGAATCACGCAACACCCTGCACCTGCTGGAAGACACCTGTGAAGACCAACACAGCGCCTTGCAAGAGTGGATGGACGCATTGGACGAATGGCCCGTGCCGACCGACCCGCAGGCAGCCCGCGAACGCGAGGTGTTGCGCGTGCGCTCACGTGACGTACAGGAACACATCGAGCGCGTGCTCAATCATGTCCGGCGGCTGGAGTCCTCCTCAGAAAGCGCGGTGCAGATGCACTTTTCGCTACAGGGCAGCCGAACCAACGACATCATGCGCACCCTGACGGTGTTGACCGCCGTGTTCCTGCCGCTCAACCTCATCACCGGCGTGTTCGGCATGAACTTCGACGCCATGCCACTCATCCACACGGCCCCGGGCTTCTGGGTGGCCATGATGCTGATGGGCGCCGTGGTCGTCGGGCTGGTGTGGTGGTTCCGCCGGCAGCGTTACCTGGGCGGTTAAGTCCGCTGCTGCAAAACCTCTCGCGCCAGGCACAGGTCATCCCAAGCCAGAGCTTTGTCCGCCGGGTTGCGAAGCAGATAGGCGGGGTGGTAGGTCACCACCACTGGAATGCCTTGAACGTGGTGGACACGGCCACGCAAGCGCCCAATCGGCTCGGTGGATTTGAGCAGCGACTGCACCGCAAAACGCCCCATCGCCACCATCACTTTGGGCTGCACCAGCGCCATCTGCCGCAACAGATACGGCTCGCACTGCGCCACTTCTTGCGGCAAAGGATTGCGGTTAGCGGGCGGACGGCACTTGAGTACATTGGCAATGAACACCTGCTTGTCCGCAGGCGCCTCAGCCCGCGTCAGCCCCACCGCATGCAACATGCGATCCAACAGCTGACCGGCACGTCCCACGAAGGGTTCGCCCATCTTGTCCTCTTGCTCGCCAGGCGCCTCGCCCACGATCATCCAATCGGCTTGTGGGTGGCCCACACCAAAAACCGTCTGACTGCGGCTCTGACACAGGCCACATGCCTGGCAGCCAGCCACGGCCTCGCGCAACGCGGGCCAGTCCATCTGCTCGATGCCTGCAGGCCGGGCACCCAATTCCGCCACAGCCGAAGAGGCCACAACGGGTTTGGCCTCGACCGGGCGCTTGGGCACGACCGGGGCGGCGACGCGTTCTTGAGCTACCGCCTTCAACACGGGCGCCGGCTGGGCAACGGGCACGTCGGCCGCGGCCGACGGTGCGGCAGCCACAGGTGCAGCGTCTTCGACCGCATCGGCCGATACCTCCGGCCAGAAGGGTGGCACGCCCATCTCGCGCAACATGGCGCGCTGCCGCTCACTCCACCGCACGGCCGTCACCCAGATCAATGTCTCGCCGCATGACCACGGCATCCTCACGTCCGTCGGGCGCGGGGTAGTAGCCTTTGCGCACACCGACCTCGATGAACCCTTCTTTACCGTACAAGGCGCGGGCCGGCGTGTTGCTGGGGCGAACCTCCAGCCACAACAGACTGGCGCGCTGCTGCTGACAACGCTCGTACAGCACGCCCAGGAATGCGCGGGCCACACCACGGCCATGCCAGCGCTTGTCCACGGCGATGTTGAGCAAATGGACCTCGTCGGCGCCATTCATGGCCACGCACACGGCCACAATTTGCTGCGAGGCCGCATCCAGCCGAACGCGACACCAATAGCCCGCACGCATGGATGACCGATAGTTGTCCTCGCTCCACGCGTGGGAGGGATGCAGGCACGCAGCCTGCTCCATGGACAAGACCGCCGGAATGTCTGCCTCGGTCATGGGGCGATCCACGAAGCGCGGGGCTTGCGCAGCCGCTTGCCGCTCTGCCGTGGTTTGTGCCACTTTGTCTCTCACATAGCGAGGCAAAGCGAGGGCCACATCCACCGTCTTCCCGTCCGCCCAGGCTGCCTGCGCCAAAGCCGCAAGCGCCGCCCCCGCTGGCATGGCAGGCTGCACCAAGGTCGCTGTGCCCTCGGCCGAGGCAAACGCAAACCGATCGGGGTAGACCTGCATGGCGTTGCCGCACAGGCGGACAGGGACGTCACGGGTACCGATGGCCCATCGTCTCGCGGGTTCATCCAGCGACCACAATTGCGGCGCTTGCCTGGGCACCCACTGCTGACCTTGCCAACAGAAGGATCCGACATAGAGCTCGTCCATCCGGGCATCCTGCAGCACCCAAACCTCGGCCCCGTCCGGGCACCATTGGGGCGCCTGCTGGCGTGCATGCTCTGCCACCGCCATCAAGGTGTCCAGGACGATCACGGGGCAGTCTGCCCCCAAGGCCAAACCTTGCGTGATGGAGCAGGCCGTACGCAGTCCGGTGAAGGCCCCCGGACCACTGCCGAATGCCACGGCACTGAGGTCGGCCCACGACAAACCCACCTCGCTCAACAAGCCCTTGAGCGCCGGTAGCAGTTGTGACGACGCCTGCGCGCCGCCCGGCAAATCCAACGTCCGCACGCGATCCCCCACGGCCAAAGCGGCGTGAATGCGATCGGTAGCAGTATCCAGAGCGAGCAATACAGGCAAAGAAGACATGGCGGGAGTGTAGCGACTGCGTCGCCTTCTATGATGGCGACCATGCACCGATTGCGATTGTCCTCCTGTCTGCCCCTGCTGCGCGCCCTCGGTGTGGCGGCCTTGCTGGCCAGCCCCGCTTCGCGCGCACAAGACGCCACGCTGCCCGCACCCATCACCGATGCACTGCAACGCGCCGGCATAGCCCCATCTGCCTTGTCTCTGCTGGTGTGGCCGGTCGACACCCAAATGCCGCGCCTGGCTCATCTCGCAACGACGCCACGCCCTTTTGCTTCGGTGATGAAGTTGTTCACCACCGGCGCAGGCCTGCTGACGCTGGGCCCTGCGTGGACGTGGGCCACCGACACGGCACTGGGCGGACCGCTGTCCCCCGACGGCGTGCTGAACGGCTCGCTGTACATCAAAGGTCAGGGTGACCCGGCGCTGCTCCAAGAGCACGTGTCCCTCATGGTGAACCGCTGGCGCGCAGCCGGCCTGCGCGAGATCCGTGGCGACATCGTGCTGGACCGTCAATGGCTGGCGGCACTTGCGCACGACCCGGCAGCGTTCGATGGCCGCCCCCTGCGCCCTTACAACGCAGGACCCGACGCATTGCTGGTGAACCACCAGTCGGTGGTCCTGCGCTTCGTGCCTGACGCCAGCCGCCCAGGTCAAATCCGTGTGGCCATGGATCCTCCGCTGGACGGTGTCGAACTCCGCACCCAACTCACGATCAAGTCAGAGGCCTCCTGCGGCGATTGGCGCGAAGCCATGGATTTGCGCATCGTCCCCATCAAAGGCTGGCACAAGGAAGGCTTGTCCCGCTGGTCCATCCAGTTGCGCGGCCCCTACCCCCTGTCATGCGGAGAAAAAGACTGGCCCGTGCTGTGGCAAGGCGATGGCGCGGGAGACTTGGCCACACGCCTCCTGCACGCCGCGTGGCGCCAAGCGGGAGGCACGCTGAAAGGCCAGATCAGAGATGGCTCATGGCCCGAGGAGGCCGCCGTGTGGCAACGCTGGAGATCGCCCCCATTGGGCTCGATCGTCCGTGACATCAACAAATTCAGCAACAACGTGATGGCGCGTCAGTTATTCCTGACGCAGGCCACCGCGCCGCTGCCGACCGGCACGGACAGCACGTCAACACCGAGCCCCGCCACACTGGATGCGGCACGTACACGCGTGAGTGCGGTGGTCCGGCAAGCGACCACCCATGCCGCAAGTCACACCCCGTGTGACGACGAAGCCCTGGTTCTAGACAACGGCTCGGGCCTGTCCCGCATGGAGCGCACATCAGCCATGTGCCTGGGCGAATGGCTGCAGGTTTTGTGGCGCAGTCCCGTCATGCCGGAATTGATGGCGTCCTTGCCCATCACCAGCGTGGATGGCACCACAAAACGGTGGCAGGGTGCCGCAGGCTACGCACACATCAAAACAGGCTCACTGGATGGCGTCAGCGCCCTGGGCGGCTATGTCGATGGACAGAGCGGGCGTCGGCAGGTGGTGGTGGCTGTGGTGCAATACCCGCGCAACGAAGCCATTCGCCCCGTGATGGAAGCCATCCTGAACTGGGCCAGACAAGATCTTCCGAACTGAGACCGCATGACCTTACGTGACCTGCTCCCCCTGCACCCTGAGACCATTGAATGGGTGGGCACCGTGGCCGCCATCCTGACCACGGGATCGTTCATCCCTCAGGCCTGGCTGATTTTTCGGACCCGCCATGTCGACGGGATCTCCGTGGGGATGTACAGCGCATTCACCTGTGGCGTGGCACTGTGGCTGGCATATGGTGTCGCGATGAACTCGTGGCCTATCGCGATCGCCAACAGCATCACCCTCTCGCTGGCCTCAGCGATTCTGGTGATGCGGATTCGCTATGGCGGTAGCAATCAGAACTGATTGGCGGCACGCGTGGCGGCCGTCGAGCCGATCAAAGCATGCGCCGCAGGCGCAAAGCGCACCAAGTCAGCCCACATGTAGGTCGACAAGCTGCCATCGGTGACATAGGTCGACGCCGTGCAGAACTTGGTCAACTCACGGCCAAAACCATTGGACACGTCGGGGGTGATGCTCACCGTGGTGCCATCAGGGCGCGTTGCAGTGTTGGTCGTCGCGGTGTTGCACAGTGGCTTTTCATACACATAGCTGGTGCTACGTGTCGTGATGTTTGTCAGGCTAACGGGGTTCACCCCAGCCAAATTACGACCAGACTCTTCACCCAAACGCGTGATGTAAACCTGATCATTGAAAGACTTGGTCAAGGCCGCCAGCGCCGTGCGATTTTCTCCGGTGGTGTAGGCCAGAGGCGACTCACCCAAGTCCGGTGTCAAAGCCAAGACCACTTTGGCGCCCGTTGCAATGACCTTCTTCACGACCACAGCCAATGCGTCGGCACGCTCTTGCGCGACGGTTTGAGCTTGCGCCAAGGTGAGGGCATTGGACTTCACCTGGGCATACAACTCCAGAATGTCATTCTGCCCCGCCATGATGGTGACCATCACGCCACTGCCCAATTCGCTCAAATGGTTGTCGACCTGCGTGGCGACATCGGCCACCTTGGCCCCCGCCTCGGCATAGGTTTCAGCCCCGGAGTACGAGGTCAGCGGACACTCGCTGCGATAACCCTTGCCGAACGACAGCGCCAACGACTGGATCCACAAAGAGGCCGTGTTGCAGTAGTAGGTCGTGGAGGTCGTACGCTTCAAAGCAACCGTATCACCATTCACTGTGCCGGACCCCAACTCCCACGCATTGACCGTACTCGGATAGTCGGTGGTGTTGTAGATCGTGTAAGAGGGCGCATCAAAAGTCGCCGTCGTCCCGCCGTCCAAGGTTGCGCTACTCGCACAGAATTTGCCCGTTGCCGGATCTGATCCACTGACCTGACAGGTCACCGAGGCCGTGGTCAATGTGTAGTTGGCCGAATAGGTCAAGCCATACAAAGTTGCTGCGGCGCCAGAGGCATCCGTCAACGATCCGGAATAGCTGTCCAGCACGCTGTTTTCATCGCCAAAGGAAACGATGCGGGTTGGCTCATAAGACTTCGCACGGCTGCCACCACCACAGGCTTGCAGGAACACGGCCGAGCAGGCCAACGCCACCAGGCCGATACGGCGAAGGGCCACAGTCGTGGAAGAAGCAACGTTGCGAGACATGAACTCTCCGAAAAACGGTCAAGGCTGACAGGCCGCAAGCATAAATCGAGCTTGCTGCGCCCCCGAGTCTGCCATGTAAAGATAGGTTATGCCGAGAGGCAACTCACGCCGCCGCTCGATGGAGTCGATCCCGGACGCCGTCCCATGCCGGATCGGCAGGCGGCGTCTCCACCCAAATCAACTCCACCCCGGTGGCATCCAGTTCGCGCAAATCCGCGAACAGATCGTGCGCAGCAGTCGCTGCGTCGCCGGGCATGGACAAATGCACTACGCCCGGATGTGGCGGACGGTGCGCCCACAAACTGCGCGAATACACCGCAATCTTGGGCGCCTTGTGTGCGCCCTTGACTGCTGCGGCGCTCAACTCCGGCTCAATCAGATCCAGGGCGGCCGCCAACTGCTCGTCCGTCATCAGGCGCACCCGCGCACGGGGCGCATAGTGCGACAACAAGGTCCCCGAGGCTTTGGGAGCATGGGGGTCTGGCGCCTCCGGCCGTGACCACTGCACGGGCTCACCCGCCACGGCCTCGATCTCGGCCAAGGTCAGCTTGCCAGGGCGCAACAGCACCGGGTGTCCGCGAGAGCAGTCAATGATGGTGGACTCGATCCCCACGTCGCAGGCTCCGCCATCCAGCACCCAGACTTCGTCCAACCCCTCGCCACGCCCGTCAAATTCTTCGACCACATGCGCGGCCTGCGTCGGGCTGATGCGACCAAATCGGTTGGCACTGGGCGCAGCCACCCCCAAAACGTCACGCTGCGCACACGCGTCCAGCAGCGCTCGGGCCACAGGGTGATCCGGACAGCGCAGCCCGATCGTGTCGTGCCCGCCAGCCGCTGCGCGGGCCATGTCCGGATGGCGCGGCACGATCACCGTCAGCGGGCCGGGCCAAAAAGCTGCTGCCAAACGCTGCGCGACAGGCGGGAAGCTCGCCACGAAGTACATGGCAGCAGCCTGGCTGGCCACGTGCACGATCAACGGGTGGTCCGCAGGGCGGCCCTTCGCCGCAAAAATGCGCGCCACAGCCGCATCGTCGTCCGCCC
Source organism: Aquabacterium sp. (assembly GCF_049317225.1). Taxonomy (GTDB): domain Bacteria; phylum Pseudomonadota; class Gammaproteobacteria; order Burkholderiales; family Burkholderiaceae_C; genus Aquabacterium. Next base: position 61,132 of record NZ_JBMOIR010000011.1, read on the forward strand.
GCGCACCCAGCCCATAAACGGTCTCGGTTGGCAGCGCCAGCAAGCCGCCATCGGCCAGGCGCTGCGCGGCCTGCTCGATGGCGTCGGGTTGCGTGTGGGGGTCCAGCAAGCGCATGGTCAGCGGGCGTCCCTCGTCAGAAGAGCGCAATGCCCAAAATGGCCGCGGCCTTCAAGGCCGTATCACGCGCGGCGTCGGCCGTGGTGCCGGTCACCGTCAGGTGCCCCATTTTGCGGGCCTTGCGGGCCTCGGTCTTGCCATACAGGTGCAGGTGCGTGCCGCTCAAGGCCAGCACGCCCGCCCAATCGGGCTCGACCTGTTCGGTGGCGCCATCGGGGAACCACAGGTCACCCAACAGGTTGAGCATCAGGCACGGGCTGTGCAGCACGGGCTCGACCAGCGGCAGGCCGGTCATGGCGCGCACTTGCAATTCGAACTGGGACACATCACACGCATCAATGGTGTGGTGTCCGGAGTTGTGGGGGCGCGGCGCCATCTCGTTGGCGACGATGCGGCCATCCTGGAGCACGAAAAACTCGATGCACAACACGCCCACATACTGCATGGATGCGGCAATCTGGTGCGCCGCGGCATACGCCTGCTGTGACACGGCCTCGGTCACGTTGGGAGCAGGCACCGTGGTCACCGCCAGAATCCCGTCGCGATGCAGGTTTTGCTGCAGCGGGAAATGCACGACTTGACCATCCTGGCTGCGTGCCACGATGACGCTGACCTCATACGCCAGGGGCAGCATCTTTTCCAGCACACAGCCCACGCGCTGCAGCTCGTCCCAAGCGGCGTTCAATTCGGTACGAGTCTTGACGCGGATCTGGCCCTTGCCGTCGTAGCCCAGGCGCGCGGTTTTGAGGATGCCTGGCAGCAAGTCATCGCTCACCGCAGCCAGTTGCTCGGGCGTTTCGATGATGGCGTGAGGTGCGCAATCCACCCCGCACGACACGAAATGGGCTTTCTCTCGTGCACGATCCTGGCAAATGGCCACCGCCGCCCCGGCCGGCGCCACCGGACGGGTTTCGGCCAGCTTGTCCAATGCCTGTGCCGGTACGTTTTCAAATTCAGTGGTGACGGCGGCTGACAGTTGCGCCAAGTCCGTCAGACCAGCGTCATCCAGGTAGGCCGTGCGGATGTGCACGTGCGACACCAAGCCTGCCGGACTGCTGGCATCGGCATCCAGCACCGCCGTGCGATAGCCCATGGCCTGGGCGGCCTGCACGAACATGCGGCCCAGTTGACCGCCCCCCATCACCCCCAGCGTGGCGCCGGGCAGGATCACATTGTTGCGAACGGTCATGCCTTGGCATCCATGGTCAGGTCATTGGTCATGGCGCGCGCCACTTCGGTCTGGCGCGCACGGAAGGCGTCCAGCTTGGCGCGCAGAGCCGGGTCAGCGTTGGCCAGCATCGCCACGGCAAACAGCGCGGCATTGCCGGCACCGGCCGTGCCGATGGCAAAGGTTGCCACCGGAATGCCCTTGGGCATCTGAACGATGGAGTGCAAGGAGTCCACCCCTTGCAGGTGGCGAGACGGCACAGGCACGCCCAGCACGGGCACCGTGGTCTTGGCCGCCAGCATGCCCGGCAAGTGGGCCGCACCGCCAGCACCCGCGATGATGGCCACCAGACCTCGATCGGCGGCGACCTCGGCATAGCGGAACATGTCATCGGGCATGCGATGCGCCGAGACCACCTGAGCCTCGAACGACACACCGAACTCGGTCAGAATGTCGGCAGCATGGCGCATGACGTCCCAGTCGCTGCTGGAACCCATCACGACGCCAACCTTCACACCTTCTTTACCTGTCGCGCTGCTCACGGCTCATCCTCGTTTCGTCAAAACCCGAATTTTAGGCGTTCCCCCAAGCCGAGCCCGGCAGAATCTGCGCATTCCACGGAAGATCTGACAAACATGATCGACATCACCCTCGAAAACTTCGAATCCGACCTGATCCGCGCCTCGCTGCAGCAACCCGTGCTGCTCGACATCTGGGCGGAATGGTGCGGCCCCTGCAAGGCACTGGGCCCTGTCCTGGAGAAGCTGGAAGAAGAGTACGCCGGCCGCTTCGTGCTCGCCAAGGTGAACGCAGACGAGCAGCAAGAGATTGCCGGCCAGCTGTCGCAGATGTTCGGCGTGCGCTCGATTCCGTTTTGCGTGATGTTCAAGGGCGGCCAGCCGGTGGACGGGTTCGTGGGCGTGCTGCCCCCTGAAAAGATCCGCGAGTTTCTGGACAAGCACGTCCCCGGAGAAGGCGAAATCCAGTCTGAAGTGGAGATGCTGGAAGCCGAGCACGCCGTCGAAGAGGGGGACACCGAATCGGCCCTGGCCCTGCTGGAAGACGCCCTGGCCAAGGACCCCAGCAATGATGAAGCGCGCTTCGACCTGATCAAGCTCTTGCTGGAAGAAGGGGCACTGGATGCCGCCCAGGCCATCTTTGCCCCGGTGGCCAGCCGTGCCACGGGCCCCTTGGCCGAACAACGCGTCACCGCCTTTGGCCGTTTCATCGACGCGTTTGCTGCAGCGCGTCAGGGCCGTGCCCCCAGCGAACTGGCCGAAGCCATCACCGCCAACAAGCGCGACTTTGCCGCCCGATTCGAACTGGCACAACTCTTCTTCGCCGCCGGCCGCTTCACCGAAGCCATGGACGAACTGCTGGAAATCATCATGCGCGACAAGGCGTGGAACGACGAAATGGCCCGCAAGACCTACGTCGCCATTCTGGAAGTGATGAGCAAGCCGCAGCCCAAGCCCATCCCCCCCAAGGCCACAGCGGCCACGGGGTCGTCCCCCGACGGCAAACCAAAGCTGGAAATTGCCGGCAAGGTCGAGGTGCACGCCGCCAATCCGGTGGTTGACCAGTACCGTCGTAAGTTGAGCATGGCGCTGTTTTGAGCCTGGCGTCAGGCGCCGCCGAACGGTCGCACCGACAGGATGAACGGCACCCGGTTATCCAGCGCGAACATCTTGCAGACCGTGAAGCGGCGATTTCCCACAAATTTGCCCCATGCGCCAGGCCAACACCCGCCTCTTGTGGTCGAGCCGACGCATCATTATCTTGACCACAGAGGAATTTGTATGCCTGTCAGCACCGCACCCACAACGCTCCGCCGCCTGACTTCGAACGGCTTCACGTTGATCGAAGTGATGATCACCGTGGCGATCATCGCGCTGCTGGCCTCGGTGGCGTATCCCGCTTACACGGACTACGTCCGAAAAGGCCAAATCCAGGAAGCGTTTACCAACATGTCCAACTACAAGAGTAAGTTGGAACAGTATTACCAAGACAACCGCGCCTTTGCCGCATCGACCAGCGCCACAACTTGTGGTGGTGCTGCCGCCACCACCCTCACGACGTCGGAACTGGGCGGCACGATCAAGTACTTCACCTACAGTTGCTCCCCAAGCAACAGCGGGCAGGGGTTCACGATCACTGCGACGGGCAGCACTGGATCTGCGGTAGGCAACACTTACACACTCAACCACAACGGAGCCCGCGCGACAACATCGTTCAAGGGCAGTTCAGTCACCGCGTCTTGCTGGCTGATCAGCGGATCCTGCTAAGCCGAACGGAAGCGACCATGAAACAGCGCGGCTTTACCCTCATCGAAGCCATGGTAGTGGTCACCATCGTGACCGTGCTGGCGCTCGCTGCAGCCCCCAACTTATCGACTTGGCTCGACAACATCCGTATCAGAAACGCGTCGGATGCCATCCAAGAGGGCCTGCAAACCGCTCGCGCGGAAGCGATCAAGCGCAATCAAAACATCACGTTCTGGCTGGTTACCAGCAACACGCTTTATCAAGTCGATAACAGTTGCGCGCTCTCCAGCACCAGTGGATCGTGGGCCGTCAGCGTGAGCGACCCCTCCAAGCACTGCGGAGACAGCCCCTCTACGACGTCAGCACCGCGACTGGTATCTGCACGCGGCGTTGGCGACAGTGGCGCACGGGTGGACGTCAAAGCCCTTCAAGCTGACGGCGCCACGGCCAGCACGTCTGTCACGTTCAACGGATTTGGTCGCGTCACCAACGCGAATGCCATCAGCCGAATTGACGTGACAGGCCAAACGAGTGGCACGGCTTATCGCAACCTACGCATCACCATCTCGCCAGTTGGGCAAATTCGCTTGTGCGATCCCAGCGTCAGCAGCTCCAATGACCCCCGCAAGTGCTGAGGTAGCCATGCACGCCCCCATTCACACTCAGAAGTCTCAGCAAGGCGTTGCGCTGATTGAGGTCCTCGTGTCGATCTTGCTGTTTGCGCTGGGCATCTTGGCTTTGGTCGGACTGCAAGGTGCACTCACCAGAGCGCAGACAGACGCAAAGATCCGCACAGATGCTGCAGCGCTCGCCAGTGAAGTGATTGGGCAAATGTGGGCAGACATTGATCACGTCACAGACTATGACGACGCGGGCTGCGCGAGCCGTCCCCGCTGCAAAGCCTGGCAAGACAAGGTCGCACAGACCTTACCGTCAGGCAAAACCAGCATCACGGTGGCGGCCGCGACGCGCGATGTCGAAGTAGAGATCATGTGGGCCACCCCCAGCGGCGAAACACATCGGTACGAGACCCACACCACCATCTCGACGGCAAACTAAGATGCGCACATCCAACTTCCCCGCATCCGGCCAACTCCACCAACGAGGCTTCACGTTGGTGGAGTTGATGGTGGCCGTCTTGCTCGGCATGTTGACCGTTCTGGTCATCTCTCAAGTACTGGTGCAGTCAGAAACTCGCAAACGCACGATTTCGAGTGGCAGCGACGCCCAATTGAACGGCGCCCTCGCCTTGTTCACATTGCAACGAGAAATTCAAATGGCAGGGTATGGCACGGCCGCCAACCCCGCTTCGCTGGGGTGCAAGCTCAGCGGACAGTACGGCAGTACCGGTACAGCTTTCTCCGTGCCACTGGCGCCCGTCGTGATCGTGAACGGACTCAACGGCGCGCCGGATACGCTCAGCGTGCTGCAAGCACGCCCTCGCTCCGTGGCGGTCCCCATGCAAGTCAAGGAAGACCATGCCAAAACGGGTGTGGCGTTCGTCGTCGACTCCACGCAAGGGGTTTCGGTCGGAGACATGGTCGTCGCCATTCCTGAAACCATCACGGATTACGCGACCAGCCAGTGCAGTCTGTTTCAAGTCACCACAGATGCCTCTGACCCAGTGGTCACACTGACCAGCACGCGGGTGCCGCACACCGTTGCCAATGCATGGAATCAGTCGGCGGTTTTTCCGACCGGTGGTTTTCCCAGCAAGAGCTACCTGGTCAACATGGGCAATCTCTCGCTGAACACATACGCCATCAGCGCAACGTACAACATGACCGTGACCAATCGCTCCTGGACGAATGGCACCGTCTCGACACAAGATCTGTTTCCTCAAGTGGTCAATTTGCAGGCGCTGTATGGAAAGGACACCAACAGCGATGGCATCGTCGACACCTACGACGAAACCACGCCAACAACCCCTGCAGGGTGGGCACAAGTTCGCACAATCAGGGTAGCCGTCGTTGCACGCAGTGCCAAGGATGAGGGCGTCAATGTGACCACCAGCCAGCCGCTGTGGGATGTCGGCGCAACCGACACCATCACCGGCCCGACGACGAGCGCCTGTCATGGTGCGAGCAAGTGCATCACCTTGACAGTCAACACCATCCCGAACTGGCAACGGTTCCGCTACAAGGTTTACGACACGATCATCCCGTTGCGTAACGTCCTCTGGAACTCTTGAGGGCCAGCATGATAAACACCCCCACGACCCAAAAACACCACCAGCAAGGCGCCACGCTCTTGTTTGCTCTGCTCACGCTGGTGGCGCTCATGCTGTCGACGCTCGCGTTGGTCCGGTCGATTGACATCAGCACCATCCTGATGGGCAATCTGGGCTTCAAGCAGGACGCCACGGCATCCGCTGAACAAGCGACTCGCCAAGCCATCGATTGGCTGAGCGCCAACCTCGCCGCACTCAATGCGGATGATGCAACCAAGGGCTATTACGCCAGCACCAAAGAATCTGGCGCCACACCGGTCGATGCAACCGGCAACCAACTGAGCAGCACCAACACGCGGCAGTTGATCGATTGGGATAACGATAGCTGCAAAGCATCCACCGCAGGAACCTACGCAACCTGCGCCATCAAGCCCGTCACGATCACCACCACCATCAACAACAACACCGCCAGTTACGTCATCTTCCGCATGTGCGACAAAGCGGGAGACCTGGCCGCCGACAGCACCATCAACTGTGCGCGCCCGCTCAACAGCAATGATGGGGGATCGCCCATCAAAGGCGATTTGACCTATTCCGAGCCCGAGCGTTTTGGCTCCGCCGCCAGCCCGTACTTCCGCATCCTTGTGCGCGTCCAAGGCGCCCGGAACACGATCAGCTACACCGAAACCATTGTTCACTTCTGACCCCGTCATGTCAGGAAAGCGAGAGTCCGCCATGAGCAGAACGCCTCACAACCGCCCAAGCGCTCATCAACTCAAGGGCATTGCCTATGCGGTGGGCGTGCTCTGCGCCTCAATGACCCTCACGCAACCGCACCCGGCGTGGGCCGCTGCAACCCAAATCGACGACGAGCCGCTGGCGACCCGTCCCACGGTGAAAGCGAAGCCGAATCTCATGGTGGTACTGGACGACTCGGGTTCGATGTCTTGGAGTTGGATGCCTGACAGCCTCGGATATTACGACTGGAATTATGGCTATTTACCTTATTCGAATTGGTACGGATATCGTTCTGCGCAGTGCAATGGTGTGGCTTATGACCCAAGTGTCACTTATACCCCGCCAAAGAAGTACGACGGCTCGACGTATTTAGACGCAGCCTATCCCAAAGCCTTGAACGACGGATACAACAGTTCATCGGGCACCACCGATTTGTCGACGGACTATTACTACACCTACTCGGGCACACAGACCAAGATGGGGTGGAAGTACACCGTCTCGGGAGGCACGACCCCCACAAATGACACCTTTTACAAGGAGTGCGCCAGTGTCGAGGGCAACACACCCGGTAAGTCAGTATTCACCAAAGTAAGTGTGAGTGGACTAACAACGGCTCAAAAAACCAACTACGCAAACTGGTATTCTTTTTACCGCAAGCGCTACCTGCTGATGCGTACAGCCATGGGGCGTGCGATGGCTGCACTCGACGACAGCTACCGGGTCGGTTTCTCCACGATTCATGAAGGCGACTTCACCGATGGCGGATCCTACAAGTTCTTGGGAGTCAGTGACTTCACCAGCGGATCGACGGGTCAAAAGAACAGTTTCTACGCCAGCCTTTATGGCGTATCCCCTAGCGGAGGCACCCCTTTGCGCCAAGCTTTGGCCAATACAGGACGCTATTACGCCAACCAAATTTCTGGGCAAACTGATCCAATGCAGTATTCGTGTCAGCGCAACTATGCACTGCTGACCACTGACGGTTACTGGAACGGCGAAAACGGGGCCCAGTTAGATGGATCAGCCATCGGTCAGCAAGATGGCCTTGAAGATCGCCCCATGCGCGACGATGCCAGTGTCTCCACCGGGACGATCACGGTGTACACCGCCACAGCCACTCGAGACATCACGGAATCATTCCCTCGCTCGCGGCCGGTGAGCTACACCAGAACCGTTCAGTATTGGGTTAGATCAGGCTGGAACTGGGTGCTCAAATCAGGCTCACAAACAGCCTCCTGCTCGCAAAGCGGATCGGAAGACACGGTCACGCACCAGTCTGGAAAGGCCACATACAGCAAAACCGTGGCAGGCGGATCCACAAGCTACACCGACATCGTTTACTCGGACTGGGTCAACACATCCACAGACGCAACAACCTACTCGGCTGGATCGGTGGGATCCTGTACCTACTCCCCGAACTACAACAACATCGATTCAGCCACGGCCTGGTCCAGCCCAACTTATGGCTCGTGGACGACCGGCTCCACCAGCACATCCACCGAGAGCAACGTCAAACCCAGCAGCCGCACGGATAGCGGATTTGTGGCGGGCACGCCCAAATCCACCGTCATCAGTACAGGCGGCACCAGCGACACTCTGGCAGACGTCGCCGAGTACTACTGGAAAACCGATTTGCGAACCAGCACCTTGGGCAACTGCAGCTCAAGTGCATCAGGTAGCAGCAAGGACGTCTGCAACAACATCGTCCCGACCAGCACTCAAGACCCGGCGGCATATCAGCATATGAACACCTTCACGATTGGTTTGGGGGTGAGTGGCACGCTAACGTATGACAAGAACTACCTCACGCAGACATCGGGTACTTATGTTGACTTGAAGAGTGGCACGACAAACTGGCCATCGCCTAGCAGTGATGCGGGACCTGTGAACATTGATGATTTGTGGCATGCCGCAGTCAATGGCCGAGGACAGTACTATTCCGCGCTAGACGCAACTTCGCTGAACGAGGCCATCTCCGGCGTGATCAACTCCATCCAGCGTTCGGATGGTGCATCCTCTGCAGCAGCAACCAGTTCATTGGAATTGGTTGCGGGCGACAACAACCGTCTCTATCGCGCCAGCTACACCACAGCAGCATGGACCGGCGACTTGGTCGCCTACAAGCTCACGGGCTCCACGGCAGCGGTGTCGTCCACCTCGGTTTGGTCTGCGCAATCCCTTCTGGACGGCAAGACCTATACAGACCGGAAAATCTACTTTAATAAGAGCGGTACGCTCACCGCGTTCAACTACAGCAACCTCCCCACGGCACAACAGGCCTATTTCGATAATCTCTGTAGCAAAACCGTGGTGTCCGGGCAATGCAGTACGCTCACGACCGCCGACAAGACAAAGGCAAACACCGGTGACAACCTGGTGAACTACCTGCGTGGTGAGCGCACCTATGAAAGTGCCACAACAGTATCGGGCACGGCAGTGGCCGCGCTGTACCGCAAACGTGAACACCTGCTGGGTGACATCATCAACGGGGCACCGGTTTACGTTGGCAAGCCACCCTTCAGCTACTCTGACGAAGGTTATTCCACGTTCAAAGCGACCAGCCGTGATGCCATGATTTACACAGCATCGAATGACGGCATGCTGCATGCATTCGATGCTGCAACGGGTGAAGAAAAGTGGGCATTCATTCCCAGCGCGGTCATGCCCAACCTCTATAAGTTGGCTGACAACAACTACGCGTCCAAGCATCAGTACTTCGTGGATGGCGCCCCGGTGATGGGGGACATCAAAGTATCTGGCGCGTGGAAGACCATTCTGGTTGGTGGCCTGAACAAGGGGGGCAAGGCGTACTACGCGTTGGACATCACTGACCCCACCTCGCCCAAGGTGCTGTGGGAGTTCACTCACACCAACCTCGGCTACACGTTTGGCAACCCTGTCATTACCAAGAATGCCGCAGGCACTTGGGTGGTCGCTTTTGCATCGGGCTACAACAACTACGACAGCACAACCAGCACTGGTGACGGTGTCGGTCGGCTGTTCATTGTGAATGCAGCAACGGGCGCCGAAATCATCAGCGGTGGCATTGCCACCAGCGCCGGCAGCACAGGCACGCCAAGTGGTCTGGCGAAGATCAACGCTTGGGTTGAGGACGCGGCAAACAATACCGCGAAGCGCTTCTATGGCGGCGACCTGTTGGGCAACATCTGGCGCTTTGACCATGACGGTTTGGTCGAGCCCAAGAAGAGCGCGCTCAAGCTGGGCGTGGCGCAAATTTCCTCGACCACCCCGCAGCCCATCACCACCAAGCCGATGTTGATTCAAGCCAGCAACAAGCCGGTTGTGCTGGTTGGTACGGGTCGCTACCTCGGCGAAGGCGACATCACAGACACCACACAGCAGTCCATTTATGCCATCAAGGATCCGCTGACCAACGACAGTTGGGGAGATATCCGTACCAACAGTAACTTTGTCAAGCAAACGTTGACCGCCGCATCCGGTGCGACCACGGCCTCCATCACCGCAACAGCCGTTGACTGGTCTACGCAAGCAGGCTGGTGGGTGGATCTGCCGCACTCGAAAGAGCGTGTTTCCACCCCGATGGCGCTGCAGTTGACCACGCTTGTGATCCCGACCACCATCCCCAGCGGCGACGCCTGTGCATCGGGTGGCTCATCTTGGCTGTACTACCTGAACGCCACAACAGGCGGTGCCATCAACAAGAACCCCGTGGGCACACAACAGAGTGATCACACACTGCTGGTCGGCACCAACTGGGTTCGCGACAGTGACGGCAACATCCGCATGATTGTTCAAGGCAGTGATGGCACGTTGACCACCGTGACGCCGCCGGTAACAGGTTCGACAGGAACAGGCGCGGCACACCGCACATCGTGGCGCGAACTGGTCGATTGAGCGCGCTGTCTCGCTGGTGGAAATTTGGTGCGCTGTCTCTGACAGCGCACCTTGTTTTCGTCGGTTTGATCTGGCAGGAAAGTGTCAACTACGGCGAGCTTCCCCGCCCCACCAGTACGCCCAGCATCCATGCACCCGTGCTGGTTTTACCCAGTCAGCCACAGCCGACAATTCAAACACCTGAGCGCCTATCTCAAACGACCAAGCCCACCGTGCAGCGCACCCCACCTCAGTCTATTGAGACGACATCTGCGCCGCCCCCCCTCGTGCCACCAACACATGGCGAGGCAGACACCTCATTTATTCCTCGGCCATTGCTCACGGTGCCCCCAGCACCGCAGTCGACCATCGTGATGCCACCGGTAGTCGACCCCGCTTTTGTGGGCAAACATGTCGGCATACTGGCCCTTTATATCGACGAAACAGGACGGGTCCATCACATTCGTGCGCTAGAACCTCGACTGCCACCCGAGTTGGAAAAGACCGCCATGGCTGCATTCCAAGGCATGCACTACACACCCGGACAAAAAAACGGCACCATCGTCAAGTCGCGGATCAAGGTAGAAGTGGTCTTCGAAAACGCCCCCGTTACCGCACCTGTGCCCTTGCAATGAAAATCGCCGCACTCCAAATGGTTTCATCGCCGCGCGTTGCTGACAACCTGGATCACGCACGTGCCTTGATCGCGCAAGCGGCCCAAGCGGGTGCAGAGCTGATTGCACTGCCAGAGTACTTTTGCCTCATGGGGCACCGTGACACCGACAAGCTGGCCATCGCGGAGCCCTTGGCCGATTCGGCCCTGGCAGACGCCCCAACCACACCCATTCAGCACATGCTGGCCACGGCGGCTCAGACACATGGCGTTTGGCTCATCGGCGGCACGATCCCCATCGCCAGCGAAGACCCACACAAGGTCTACAACACAGTGCTCGCTTACAACCCGGATGGGCAACGGGTGGCCCGCTACGACAAGATCCATCTGTTCAAATTTGACGACGGCGTGCGCCGTTATGACGAATCTGTTTGCCTGCTTCCCGGGCATGACCCGGTGGCCTTCACGCTCACCGATCACAACGGAGAAGCTTGGCGGATCGGGCTCAGCGTCTGCTATGACCTGCGCTTTCCAGAACTCTTCCGTGCACTTGGCGCCGTTGAACCGCTGGATTTGATCGTGCTGCCTGCCGCTTTCACGGACACCACAGGCAAAGCGCACTGGGAGTTGTTGCTACGTGCCCGCGCGGTTGAAAACCTGTGTCACGTGATGGCGCCCGCGCAAGGTGGACAGCACGAAAACGGGCGAGCCACATTTGGCCATGCCATGGTGATCGATCCGTGGGGCGTCACCCTTGCTCAAGAGGCTCAGGGTGAAGGCATGGCCATCGCAGACATTCTTCACAGTCGGCAACAGCAAGTCCGTCAGCAACTGCCAGCACTGGATCACCGGGTGATCCGCTGAATGACGATCTCCGATCAAAGCAGATCGGGCCAATCCTTTGGCGGCAACTGATCTTCCGGGTTTCCGACATTGGGATGGACAGCGAGCGTTGGCAACGACGCGCCCTCGCCCTCTTCATACAACGACAGTGCATGAGCCTGCTGCCCTGAACGGAAGTGCTTGCGGTCAAACAGTTTGGCTTGCGCCTCCGTTGGCAAATCGGTGATGCGCAACACCCCTCGCCTGATCAGGACATCAATCAAGTCTTCGAGAACGCGCACCAATCCGGCATCCATGCGCGCAAACGACAGCGCGCCCTCACCCTGTTCACCTTGGATGAAGGCTTGAACCTCGGGGTGATTGGAGGGGAGAGCCTCACTGTCAGCCACCTGATCTCGGTGAACACTGACAATGGCACCTTGAGGATCACGAACAACGTAATGCATGCAGACTCGTCCCACAAGTAACCAGGATGGCCCATTATCAGGGAAAGAGTCTGCAATCGACCAGTACCAGCAGCCCCATCACCAGGCCCTGCCCCATGCAATCTGCACGGACCGTTTGACCTGGATTCAAGGCCGGCACGGATGCGGCCTCCTCGGGTGACAAGACCATGTTCCAGGTCACGTCCCCATGCCCAAGGCTCAAGATGGTGACGCCAGACTCCCCAAACTCCAGGCGCAGGATCGTCCCAGTGAACACCCCTCGCCGATCTTGCAGTTGCCGCGCCAGTGCCAGGGGATCCCGGCGATACGCCTGCGCCACGGCCGGCGCCGTCCACACCTTGTGATCGGCCGCTTGGGCCACGGCACCACGTGCTTTGACCTCGGCCAAGACAGGCAACACACTCACCTCGCCGGGCCCGGCAGATGGCTGAGAACGGGCAAGCTCGGTCGGCGAAGGCAAGGGGGATGGTTCAACCTGCACCATTGGCCGCCCGTGATCCAAAGGTTCGTCGAAAGACGTTGACACAAGCGGTGACGATGCACCATTCATCCACCATCCCGTCGCCACACACAGCGCCACGCCGACGACGCTCAGCCAGCGAAGCGACGGTGCCATCACAGGGTCAGCAGGTACTGAACCAGATTGGCCACATCGGATGCCGACTTGGCGCACCACGGGTGCGGTGTCGCGGGCATGCCAATGGGCGCAGGGGAGCCCATCTCGTCGGGACCGTATTGCGTCCGCATCTTCTGGAAGTCCCAGTAGTAGTAATCGTTGTCACCGGCGCGCATGCTGAAATACTTGTGCCGCTCAACAAAGCGATTGCGCGCCGCATAGGTCGTATCCAGGATGTCTTTCTGCTTGTCTTTGTAGACACGGAACACATCCCCCTTGCGGTTCAGGTCGGGCGCCACAATCGGTTGATCCGGCGAGCCGGGTGCAGGGCGGACGGGCGCATGCAAGGTGTAGTACTGCTTGTAGAGTGCCGAGTTTTCATCGCACCGGTCCGGATGCACCAAGTCTTCCAGATTACGGACATGCGCATCCGACAGCAGGCCCCGCGAGCTCACCCAGTACAGGTTTCGCAGGTACGTTGCACGAATGGCTTGCTGCTTGCGCTGGAAGTCCGTAGGGGCAAAGAATCGGCCCACCTGCGTCAGCGGCACCATGATTTCGGTCGAATTCAGGCCTAACTGATCTGCGTGACAGCTCGCGCAGTGCTGATCAAACGTGCTCTTGCCCGCCGCCACGGCATTCGCCACGCCGGGGTAGCGCTGCCAGCCATGCTGGACAAACGAGCCCTCTGACAGAGAGGTGTTCCCGGTCTGCGCCAACTGGCCATTCGTTTTGAGCCAACGATACATGCCCACATTGCGCAGGTCATCGTCATCCGCATCCAAAGTGGTCATGTAGGCGGTCAAGGCCTTCAGCGACTTGGCGTCCATCGAACCCATCGCGCCATCCGGCTCTTCGGCATGGATGTACGAGCCCTCAAATCCCACATACGACTCCGTGTGAGACAGCGCTCTGCGCACCGGCATGTGATTGGTCACGTTGGGAATGGCCGTGGGGCTGAACATGTAGTCGTTGTCATACAGCCCGCCTTCTCCAGAGGTTCTCGTGATGGTGGACTCACCCGTACCTGGTGGCATGAGGTAAAGCAAGGGCGTCTTGTCCACGGCAGCTTTGCCGGTAGACCATTTCGGCCCCTCTTCCTGTTCGCTCACGTAAGCGAATTTCGAGGTCGACTTCCCCGTACCAGTGCCCAGGGTTGCCCACTTCATGGACCACTTCGGATTGGGGAGCCCCGGGAACACTTTGGTGATCGATGTGCCGGCCTTTTCGTAGCTGATCTGATAGCCGTGGCAAGAGGCGCAGTTGAACCCGATCCAGCTGCCCTTGCCCAAGAAAGGATGCACCGATTCGGCATAGCGATAGCCGACCCACCCAGTGCTCTTGGTATTTCCTGCGGTCAACTGCGGCCCAATCGCCAGAAAGCCGGGCGTGGGATTGAGTTGCGGGTAAGGGCTGAAGTACACATCATCAATGGCCTCCACCGGCACCTGCCCCGCAACCTGACGCACGGCCCCAAACAACACGGCCGGATCCGCCTTGGCGCGGGTGTAAGGGTCCGTCGCCTTGCCTTGCACAATCGCATCCCACTCCAGCCCCTTGTACTTGTGGCTCAACCCGAGGTTGTAGTCGTACGCCCAGAAAATCTGACGTCCCAGCTTCAGCATGTCGTTAAAACTGGGGTTCACAACACTGACAGTGATTGGCGCAATCGACTTCGACTCGGCAGACACCACGGATACCACATCACAGTTGGCGTCAGGCGGGTTCGGAACACGATAAACCTGCGCATCAATGACGTTGTGCGGTTGCCCCGGCTTGGTAAGAGATGCGTTGTAGCCCGTTCGCTTTTGCACTTGCAGCTTGAGGGGGCCCTTGCTGGCATGAGCCGGCACCGCAAACTGAACCTCGCTATCAGACCATCCAAGGACGTCCTTCGGCCAATTGCTGCGCGACGTCCCGGTCTCGTAATTCAACGACGACAGGATGTCGAGCTTCTGCTCGTACATCGACAGATGCGTCTCCAGCACACGGCTGTTGCCGATCATGATCTTGCTGAAGTCGACATCGGTGCCGGCCCCAAACCCGCTGCCACGCAGGGTCACGATGTCCCCCGGCCGCAAGGTCGGCGCTGCTTGTGCGCCTCCGGCTGTCCACACCAGCGCCCCGTTGACCAGCATTTGCTGGACAAGCGGCTGCCCAAACAACTGCGCCGACGCCGCGCGCTGCTGCTCACGCGCCGCATTGAAACCACACACGGTTTCCTGATTGGGGTAAGTGGGTGCGGCCATGGCCGACGCACTACACAGCATCGAGACAGCCAGGCTCACAGGCCCCAGACCGCATACGCGGTCCACACGCGATGAAGCAAAAATCATGACGCACACCACAGTTTGTTAAACAGTGCGCGTGATGATGGGAACTTGTACGCGTTCAACTTGTCGGCTATCCGACAAACGCGGGTTCGTCCGCAGGATAAAAGACGTCAGGAGGTCGGCGCGGGCCGCAACCTCGCCAAAATGCGCTTCTCAACAGGGGACAGTCGCCCCAAAACGATCAACTGCGCGCGATCCAGCAATTCGATCCGGCCATATGAAACTCGCAAAATGCCTTGAGCCTGCAAAGACTGAAGCATTTGGTTCGTGGTTTGCCGAGACAGCGACAACATGAGCCCCAACTGCGTCTGGCTCACGGGCAGCACGCATGGCGCCCCCTCCACCACCTTGGCCATCACGCTTTGAGACAACCAAAGCAGGCGTCGGGCCAAGCGGATCTCGGCGGGTGCCAGCGCCTGATCTTCCATGTTGATGAAACTCAGCCGCAGGCGCAGCGACATGAGCACACCCAATTCACGCCACGCCTGCGGCATGTGCTGCATCAACGACTGCAGGGCTGCGGTTGGGACATGCAAGATCTGGGATGCGCTTTCGGCCACCACATCGTGCGTTCGAGGCAGCCCATCAAAAACGGCCACCTCCCCGAACCACCCAGGGGGATCCAGCAGTGACAGGATGGCCTCCTTGCCTGCCTCTGTCCCGCCCGACACCCGCAAGGCCCCGTCCAGCACCGCATAGAGCCCGCACGGAGGATCGCCCCGCAGAAACAGCGTCTCCCCGGCCTGGAGACGTCGGGGCTCTGCCAGCGCCAGCAGGTGGGATGCAAAGTCAGAAGTCAGGCTGCCGAACCACGGATCGGTCCGCAGCAAATCCAACTGGGCCGACGTCAACCAACGGTGCACGCCAAGGCCCTTGCTCATCAGAGCTCACCGTAAGAGTGCAGCCCGGACAAGAACATGTTGACCCCCAGGAAGGCAAACGACGTCACCAGCAAGCCCGCCAAAGCCCACCACGCGGCAAAGGTGCCGCGCAGCCCCTTCATGAGGCGCATGTGCAGCCACGCGGCATAGTTAAGCCACACGATCAGGGCCCAGGTTTCCTTGGGGTCCCAACTCCAGTAGCCCCCCCAAGCCTCGGCCGCCCAGAAGGCCCCCAGGATGGTGGCAATGGTGAAGAACGCAAAGCCCACGGCAATGGCCTTGTACATGACGTCGTCCAACACCTCGAACGAGGGCAGACGTTCGGCAATGCGGCGACGCGCAGCCACGATGCCCGCCACGATCAGTGCGGCCACACCAAAGTACACCGCCCAATAGCTGCTCATCATCTGAGCGCTGCCGGGCTTGGCTCGGAACACCAGCGGCTCAAAACACAGCACCACGCCGACCAGCCACAAGGGCGCCAGCTTCCACCAATTGGTTTCCCCGGCGAAATGTTTGACCAGGTAGGCAAACGCCACCATGGCAGACATCGCAAACGTGCCATACCCGATGAAGTTGGCCGGCACGTGAACCTTCATCCACCAGCTCTGCAAGGCAGGCACCAGGGGCTGAATTTCGCTGGCCTGACGATCGACCGCATACCAGAGCAAGAAGCCCACCGCGGCACTCACAACCAGCATCACGAACGCGCCCAGCGAACCCAAGGCCTGACCTTGACGCGCAAATCGGTCTTCGTAGTACAGCCAGTAAGCCGTGGTCAGCCACGAGAACATGACGAACACTTCGTACAGGTTGCTCACCGGGATGTGCCCGATGTCCGGCCCGATCTGATGGCTTTCGAACCAGCGGACCAAAGTGCCCACGATGGCCATGAAGACACCGCTCCACGCCAGCCTGGACCCAATCCGGGTGGCGAATTCACCGCGCGACACCACGCCGATCCAGTAAAACACCGTGCTCATGAAGAACAGCACGCCCATCCACAGGATGGCGCTCTGGCTCGACAAGAAATACTTCAGCCAGAACACCTTGTCCGCCTGAGCCAGGTCGGCGCCATAGGCATCGGTGTGGCGCAGGTACAGCGTCGCCGCCGCCCACGTGGCCGCCCCCGCCAGCACCATCAGCAGACGCAGCGGCCGCCAGAACCAGCCCAGCCAGATCAGCGAGGGCACCGCCACCACCAGGATGCCTTTTTCATAGACGTCCATGGCCGACGAGAACGACTGGAACGCCCAGCCCCCCACCAGCAGCAACAGGGCGGCAAACAACCAGTCGCTCACCGGGCGACGCGACACTGGCGCCACGGCCAGCACAGACGAAGTCGAAACACTCATCTCGGACATCCTAGAAGATCAAGCAGCTGCCTGCTGCGCATCAGTGGCGCCCAACGTCGCCTGCCGCAGCTTGTCAAATTCATGGTCGGTATCGAGGGTCTGACGCGTGGCCGACAACGCCATGCGCACACGTGTACCGCCTTGGCCATCGTCCTGCAACCAGATCCACAGACGGCGCTCGCGGATGTAGAGCATCGCAAACACGCCGATGATCAGCAAGATGCAACCCAGATAGACCACGTTGCGACCCGGGGTGCGTGTCACCTGGAACACGCTGGCCTGCTTCTGGTCGAAGCTGTCCAACGCCAGCACCACCGGGACCGGATACAGCATGGAATCCGACAACGCCAGCACCGATCGGGTCATGAAGGCCTGCACCTCCGGCTGATTGCCTTTCACCTCCGGCAACCCTGCCTGAGAGCGGGTCATCTCATACAACTCGAACAAAGAGCCATTCAAGATCCGGATCAGCGTGGCCGACGTGTGCTCGCGCTGGTCGGGCGGCACCACCTGCTCGATGAACGCCGACAGCGCCATCAAGCCTCCGCCCTTGACCTTGCTGGGCGAGCCATCCGTGGACTTCATCTCGAGCGCACCCGAGAACAAGTCCAGGGCCCGCTGTGCCGACACAGTCAACTGATCGCGCAACTCCGGCCGGTCCGCCGGTGCCGAGCCATTGCCAAAACGCCGCGCTGCCTCCTGCCGCATGGCCTTGTCGTTGAGGGCTTGCTTCAAACGCACCCACCCCTGAATGCTCATCTGCTCGTCAGCAGGCACACGCAGATACCGGAAGCCTTCCGCAGGTGTGTCCCGCACGCCCAGCAAGAACACTGGGGCACCGTCAATTTGCACTGGCACCATGAAGTTCTGGTACTCACGAGCCTGCCCTGCAGCGTCGCGCAACTTGTAGGTCACCGAGGGACCAATGTTCACCAGCTTCTTGTTTTCCGGGGCCTTAGCGCCCGATCCCAAATGCTTGCTGATGTTGCTGAGGTTCACACCGCGCACATCCGCACCGGCCTCGTCGCCCGAGGCCGCCTCCGTCTCGCTTTGCGCCGCCGCCATGTTCTCCACATTGATCAGTCGCAGGCCCGTGACCTCCAACTGCATTCCACCCGCAGCATGGGCCCCCAGCCAATCCGTCGGCAGGACCCCTGCCGGGCCATTGACCGTGGCCTCGACCAGTTTGGGCCCCCCCCGCTCCACGCCCGTGTCCAGATGCCACGGACGCAGGCGCACGATCGAGCCACCATCCTCAAAACTGGACTGGAAAATCGTGACCCCGTCGTACACCACCGGGTGATTGACTTCCACCGTGAACGGCTTGCTCGTTTTGCTGCGCGCATCGTGGATCACGATGTCACTGGCGAAACGCTTGGGCATCCCGGTGTCGTAATAATCCACCGTGAACTTGCGCAACTCCACCTCAAACGGCAGCGGCTGCAGCAGCATGCCCTTGTCCAGCGTGATCACGGCCGAATTGGTCCGCTGCCCTTCCGGCACAAACAGCTGCGCGCGGTAGGCCGGATTCGCTTCACTCAAACGGCTGCGATCCACCGGATCCGCACCGCCCTTGAAGGGCTGCAAATCCTGGGTCCAAGCTTGCACCTTGACGATCAGGTCGCCGTCAAACAAGCCTCCCAGGCAGATCAGCACGATGGCACTGTGCGCCGCGATGTAGCCGATCTTGTTGGCCACGCCTTTGCGTGCGGCAATCATGATGCCCGCTTCGCCTTGCGACGAGGCCTCGCGTTGCTGCGAGCGCAAGGCCCACCCCTGCTGCGTCAGATCCTGCACCACGCGCTGCTGCACGGCATCGACAGACTCGGGCAACTGGCCCGAAGCCTTGTGATGAAATGCCAGCAAGGCGCGCTCACGGATGTTCTCCTTGAACGTACGCCAGTCGGCCATGATCTTCGGGGTATGGCGGAGGATGCACAGGCTGGTGGAGACCACCAGAAACGCCAGGATCACCAAAAACCACGAAGAACTGTAGATGCGGTACAAGCCCAAAGCGCCGAGCACATCCGCCCAAAATGGTCCGAACTGGTCCACATAATTGACCATGGGCTCGCCTTGCTTCACCACCGTGCCAATGGCCGATGCGATGCAGATCACCGTCAACAAGGCGATCGCAAAGCGCATGGAGGAGAGCAACTCGATGAATTCTCGACGTCGAGAATGGCGCGGAGGCTCGTAAGAAGGCAAGGCAGCGTCGGTCATAAGTTCAGGCAGTCCGGGGCGCACTATAGCGAGAAAGCGTCGCCCTCACCGTCTTGGGTTCAATCAAAAGCAGCTTCGGCTGACCCCGGACAAGAAAAAAGCGGGACCCCTTCTCAGGGCATCCCGCTTTGGTGTCAAACGTTGACAGCGAAGTTCAATGCACCCATCACATCGGTGCATTGATCGCGCATCAGCGCAGGCCGGCGATGTAGTCGGACAAGGCTTCGATTTCCTTGTCGCTCAGGTTGGCGGCGATGGCCGTCATCTGGGCGCTGTTGGTGCGCTCACCTTGGCGGAAGGCCGTCAGCTGAGCCTTGGTGTAGTCAGCGTGCTGACCGGCCAGGCGGGGATACTGAGCTGGCATACCTGCACCGTTGGGGCTGTGGCAGCCCGCGCAAGCGGCAACGCCCTTCTTGGCGATGCCACCACGGTAGATCTTTTGACCCACGGCCACCAGATCCTTGTTCTTGGCAGTACCTTCCGGCGCCTTCTTGCTGCCGAAGAAAGCAGCCACGTTGCGCATGTCTTCAGGCGACAGCGGTGCAGCCATGCCAGACATGATGCCGTTCTTGCGCTTGCCTTCCTTGAACTCGGTCAGCTGCTTGACGATGTACTCGGGGTGCTGGCCTTGCAAGATGGGGTAGGTGGGCATGCCACGCGAACCGTCCACAGCGTGGCAAGCTGAACAAACAGCGGCCTTGGCTTCACCAGCAGCCAAGTCAGGCTTGGCGGCCTTGGTTTCGGCACTGTGGGCCAGACCAGAGAGGGACAGGGCCACCGAGGCAAGGGCAATCAGGTGAGAGAAGCGCTTCATGGCGTAGGGGCTGTGAGTTATCAGAGGGGTTGCCATCACGCATTGATGGCACATTAATCAGGAGATTTTACAATGCCCTATGACTCGCCAAACATCAAATCGCCCAGAGAGTGCGCCAAAGCCTGCCAAAGGCCCTCAAAAAGCCACACCGACCCCACGTGTTGACACAGGGGATCTGGCGCGCCACCCAGCCAAGGAAGCCTTGGCCTGGGCGCACACGGCCCGCTTTTTCACAACGGCCGCACAACTCCATCAACTCCCCCCGAACGACCTGCCGGAAATCGCTTTCGTCGGTCGCTCCAATGCGGGCAAATCCACGGCTATCAACACCATCGCCCAACAGCGCCAGTTGGCGTTTGCTTCCAAAACACCGGGGCGTACCCAACACATCAACCTGTTTCATCTGGGGCCGAAGGCCGCGCCCAACCAGATCTGGACGGACTTGCCGGGCTACGGCTATGCCGCCGTGGAACGCACCGCCAAGTTGCGCTGGCAAGAAGTGATGGCCGACTACCTTCAGACCCGCCCCAATTTGAAGGCGGTCGTGCAGATGGTAGATTCCCGCCATCGCTTCACCGAATTGGACCAACAGTTGCTGGCCTTCGTGGCACCGCGCGTCCGTACCGGTGAAGTCAAATTGCTGGTTCTGCTGACCAAGGCCGACAAGCTCAATCGCAAAGAACAGGCTGAATCCTTGCGCAAAGCACAAGAGGAACTGGCCGATCTGGTGACCGACGAAGCCGACGTCGGTATTGCCCTGTTCTCGTCCCTGAACAAGACTGGGGTGGGCGATGTGGCCGACACCCTGCACGGCTGGGTCGCTCCGGCCGAGTTGGCTCAGGCCATTGCGGCGGCACATGCTGCGCAAGCCGAAGCCGATCAGGACGAGTAAGCACTCGGTACACGTGCACACATGAAAAAGGCCTCGCAATGCGAGGCCTTTTGCTTCCAGGGGGGCTGGGTGCCAATCAGGCGGTTTGCCCCGTCAGACGCGTCAGCGCTTCCTGATACTTGGCTGCCGTTTTCTCGATCACGTCTTGAGGCAGCGCGGGCGACGGCGCCGTCTTGTCCCAAGGCTGACCATTGACCATGGCTTGCTCCAGCCAGTCACGCACAAACTGCTTGTCATAGCTGGGCGGGTTCTGACCTTCCACATAGCCTTCCACAGGCCAGAAACGCGACGAATCCGGCGTCAGGACCTCGTCCATGACGGTCAGCGTGCCCTGCTCATCCAGACCGAATTCAAACTTCGTGTCCGCAATGATGATGCCTTTGGTCAGCGCATAGTCAGCCGCCGTTTTGTACAGCTTGATGGCCAGTTCACGCACCTTTTCAGCCATGTCGGCACCGATGATCTCGCTCATCTTGTCGAACGAGATGTTTTCGTCGTGCTCACCCACTTCGGCCTTGGTGGCGGGGGTGAAGATGGGCTCGGGCAACTTGCTGGCGTTCTTCAAGCCTGCAGGCAACTTCACGCCACACACTTCGCCGTTGTGCTGATATTCCTTCCAGCCCGAACCAGCCAGGTAGCCACGCACCACGGCTTCCACCGGCAACGGCTTGAGCTTCTTGACCAACATGGCACGGCCTTCTACCTGTGCGCGCTCGGCAGGGGACACCACCGAACAAGGGTCGTCACCGGTCAGGTGATTGGGGGCCACATCCTTGAGCAGTTCAAACCAGAACAGCGCCATTTTGGTCAGCAGCGCGCCCTTGCCCGGAATGGGCTCACCCATGATGACGTCAAAGGCACTGATGCGGTCCGAGGCCACCATCAAAATGCGGTCGTTGCCAACAGCGTAGTTGTCACGCACCTTGCCACGAGCAAGCAGGGGCAAAGAAGTCAGGGCAGAGGTATGCAGGGCGGAGGTCATGAGGGGTCACCAGGTCAATCGTGAGGCCTGACCACAGGCACCACGGAAATCGGCAAAACGATATTGTGCCGCGTCCAGCCACGTCACAAAAGAAAACCGGCGAAGGCTTACACCCACGCCGGTTGTCTCATGCCCATTCACGCAAACGGGCATCAGGCATGCGTGTCGATCAGGACACGACTTGCGCCAGCTTGCCGCTGGCATAGGCTGCAGCGATGTCCACCAAGCTCACAGGCTTGATCTTGCCGCCTTGGCCTTCGCAGCCGAACTCCAGGTAACGTTGCTTGCAGACCTGCTTGGCGGCTTCGCGCGCGGGTTTCAGCCATTCGCGGGCGTCGAACTTGTCAGGGTTCTCGAACATGAACTTGCGCACGGCACCGGTCATCGCCAGACGGATGTCGGTGTCGATGTTGATCTTGCGCACGCCGTACTTGATGGCTTCCTGGATTTCCTCGACGGGCACGCCGTAGGTTTCCTTCATCTTGCCGCCGTACTGGTTGATGATGGCCAGCAGCTCTTGCGGCACCGACGAGGAACCGTGCATCACCAGGTGGGTGTTGGGGATGCGAGCGTGGATTTCCTTCACGCGCGAGATCGCCAGGATGTCACCCGTGGGCTTGCGCGAGAACTTGTACGCACCGTGGCTGGTACCAATCGCAATCGCCAGCGCGTCCAGTTGAGTGGCCTTCACGAAGGTGGCCGCCTCTTCAGGATCGGTCAGCATCTGGCTGTGATCCAGCTTGCAATCGGCGCCAATGCCGTCTTCTTCACCGGCATCACCGGTTTCCAGGTTGCCCAGGCAGCCCAGTTCGCCTTCCACAGTCACGCCCACCTTGTGGGCCATTTCCACGACCTTGCGGGTCACGTCGACGTTGTACTCGAACGAAGACGGGGTCTTGCCATCTTCCATCAGAGAGCCGTCCATCATCACCGAGCCAAAGCCCAGGTCGATCGCGCCTTGGCAGACCTTGGGGCTGGTCCCGTGATCCTGGTGCATGACCAGCGGAATGTGGGGATAGGCTTCCACAGCAGCCTGAATCAGGTGCTTGATGAACGACTCACCCGCGTACTTGCGGGCACCTGCCGAAGCCTGCAGGATCACAGGTGCGCCGACTTCATCGGCAGCCGCCATCACGGCCTGGACTTGTTCCAGGTTGTTGACGTTGAAAGCCGGAATGCCGTAGTTGTTTTCAGCAGCATGATCCAGCAGCTGACGCATCGAGACGAGTGCCATGTGACCCCCAGTAAGCGGTGAGAACGAAAGAAAACGCGCCCACGGCGCGTCGCAAACTGGGCGAGATTCTACCGAGAGCCGAGCGCCCCCCCAACCCCAAGGTCAAGCGGCGCTCAACTTTTCTCAGTGAACAGCACTCACCTTCAGCATATTTGTGCCACCTGGCGTCCCCATCGGCTCCCCGCAGGTGATCGCATAGGTATCGCCCGAACGCAGCACACCGCAGTCCACGAGCACGTGTTCAGCCTTAGCCAAAGCCTCGTCCCTGTCGGCGTAGCTGGGCACCAGCAAGGGGTGCACATTGCGATACAGGGCCATCTTGCGCTGCGCAATAGCCTGCGCGGTCAAGGCAAAAATCGGCACATGCACCTTGTGACGGCTCATCCACAGTGCCGTCGAGCCCGACTCCGTCAACGCCACAATGGCCTTGCACCCCAGGTGATACGCCGTGAACAGCGCGCCCATGGCAATCGACTGGTCGATGCGCGCAAAGGTCTTGTTGGTGAAGTCGGCATCCAGAGACACCTCCTCGGCCCGCTCAGCCTCCTGAACGATGTTGGCCATCTGCTCCACCGTCTCGACCGGATACTTGCCGGCAGCGGTTTCGGCGCTCAACATCACAGCGTCAGTGCCATCCAGCACCGCATTGGCCACGTCCGACACCTCTGCACGGGTCGGCACCGGATTGACGATCATCGACTCCATCATCTGGGTCGCGGTGATCACCACCTTGTCCATCTCACGCGCCAGCTTGATCATGCGCTTTTGCAGGGCCGGCACCGCGGCATTGCCCACTTCCACGGCCAAGTCACCACGCGCAACCATGATCCCGTCCGAGGCCTTCAGGATGCTTTCCAGGTTCGGAATCGCTTCTGTCCGCTCGATCTTGGCGATCAGGGCTGGCCGATGCCGCCAAGGTTCGCCCGCCACATTGCACAGTTGACGCGCCATTTCCATGTCCGTCGCATTCTTCGGGAACGACACCGCGATGTAATCGCACTGGAAGCTCGCTGCCGTCTTGATGTCTTCCATGTCTTTGGCGGTCAAGGCAGGCGCTGTCAACCCACCGCCCTGCTTGTTGATGCCTTTGTTGTTGGACAACTCGCCCCCCAACTTGACCACCGTGTGCACGGCTTCGCCCTTCACGGCCGCCACCGTCAACACGATCAGTCCGTCGTTGAGCAGCAGCACATCGCCCGGCTTCACATCCCGCGGCAGTTCCTTGTAATCCAGCCCGACCCCATTGACGTCCCCCGGTTCGGTCCGGCTGGCATCCAGCACGAAAGGCTGCCCGGGCTCCAGCATCACCTTGCCTTCGGCAAACTTGCCCACCCGAATCTTCGGCCCCTGCAAATCCGCCATGATGGCCACGACCTTGCCCACACGCTGCGCCGCTTCTCGAACCAAGTTGGCCCGATCAATGTGATCCTGCGCCTTGCCATGCGAGAAATTCAAGCGCACAACATCCACCCCCGCACGCAGCATCTTCTCCAACACATCCAAAGTCGACGAAGCAGGACCCAATGTGGCAACGATCTTGGTAGCACGTGGCATGTTCAAAGCTCAGCGGTTGTCTGTCTCATTCCAGTGTCACACCAAATCCACCAGAAAGAAAACTCGAAATAGCCCCTGTCATGCAACGTTCACACGCATGACGCCCAAGCGCCACAACGCACAGCCACTACACTCCCCCTTCAACATGGGACCCAGCACATTGCCGCCTCTGATCATCTTTGCGCACGCGAACGGTTTTCCCGCATCCACCTATAGTGAACTGTTCACGCACTGGCGGACACAGGGATACCATGTTCATGCCATTGAGCGCCTAGGCCATGACCCGCGCTTTCCCGTGACGGACGGTTGGCCCCATCTGGTCGAGGAAATCCATCACTTCATCCAGCACGATGTACGCCCCCACCGCGATCAAAAGGTCTTCTTGGTTGGGCACTCGCTCGGCGGCTACCTCAGCCTCATGGTTGCACACCGCTGGCAAGGGCTCGCCGATGGGGTCGTGGTGTTGGACTCCCCCATCCTGAGCGGATGGCGTAGCACGGCCATCGGATGGATCAAGCGCAGCGCCTTGATTGATCGCATCCTGCCCTCTGGCATCTCGGCACAGCGAACCCACGAATGGCCGGACGCAGGCGAGGCCTTGCGCCACTTCAGCAGCAAGCCCAAGTTCCAGGCTTTCCACCCAGCGGTATTACAAGACTACATTCGCCACGGAACCCACCCGCATCCGCATCAGAGCCATGTGACCCTCGCCTTCCGCCGGGAGGTCGAAACCGCCATCTATCGCACGATGCCTCACGCACTGCTTCCTGCATTTGCGTCGACACCCCACCGCAGTCCAACCGCATTCATCGGGGGCACGCGCTCGTCCGAGTTGCGTAGAGCAGGCCTGAGCGGGACTCGACGCCTGTTTGGCGATCAGGTCACCTGGATCAACGGCACACACCTGTACCCTTTCGAGCAGCCCCTTCGTACCGCAGAAGAGGTACTAAGCTGGCTTCGTCAATTTTCCGAGTCGAAATGAAAAAGCCCCGAAGCTGAAGTCGGGGCTTTTCAAACAGAACCGCATCTCGGGCCCAGGCAGGCCCGGCTGACATCAACCTGCGGCGCGCTTACTCAAGATCTCAAACGCCGGCAGCGTCTTGCCTTCCAGCACTTCCAGGAAGGCGCCCCCCCCCGTGGAGATGTAGCCAACATCCTTCTCGATGCCGTACTTGGCAATCGCAGCCAACGTGTCTCCGCCGCCCGCAATGCTGAACGCATCAGACGCCGCAATGGCTCGCGCGATGGTTTCAGTCCCGTTGGCAAAGGCATCAAACTCGAACACACCGACTGGGCCATTCCAGACCACAGTCCCCGCGGCCTTCAGTTGGGCGGCCAACTTCTCCGCGGTCTTCGGCCCGATGTCCAGAATCATGTCGTCATCGGCCACATCCGTCGCAGCCTTCACCGTTGCGGGCGCGTCTGCCGCAAAAGTCTTGGCAACCACCACGTCTTCCGGAATCGGCACTTCTGCGCCACGAGCCTTCATGGCTTCAATCACGGCCTTCGCTTCGCCAATCAGGTCAGCCTCGGCCAAGGATTTGCCAATCTTCAGCCCCGCCGCGAGCATGAACGTATTAGCAATGCCGCCACCAACGATCAGGCCATCTACATTCTTGGCCAACGACTGCAAAATGGTCAGCTTGGTCGACACTTTGGAGCCTGCCACAATGGCCAGCAACGGACGCTTAGGTGCCTCCAAGGCCTTGTTGATGGCGTCGATCTCGGCTGCCAGCAAAGGCCCTGCACAAGCCACCTTGGCGAACTGAGCGATGCCATACGTCGTGCCCTCAGCTCGGTGAGCCGTCCCAAATGCATCGTGAACGAAGATGTCGCACAGGGTAGCCATCTTGCGGGCCAGTTCTTCGTTGTTCTTCTTTTCGCCCTTGTTCAGGCGACAGTTCTCCAGCAACACCACTTCGCCGGGATGGACAGTCACGCCATCCACCCAGTTGCTGACCAACTTCACCTCGCGGCCGAGCAACTCACCCAGTCGCTTAGCGACTGGCGCCAGCGAGTCTTCAGGCTTGAACTCACCTTCGGTTGGGCGTCCCAGATGCGACGTCACCATCACAGCGGCCCCCGCCTTCAGCGCCAACTCAATCGCTGGCACCGAAGCACGAACACGCGTGTCCTCGGTGATGTTGCCCGCATCGTCCTGCGGCACGTTCAGATCTGCGCGGATGAAGACACGTTGACCAGCAACCTTGCCCTGGGCCACAAGGTCTTCAAAACGAAGGATATTCATGATGGCTGTCGCCTAGATGTTGAGTAAACAAAAGTGGCGACATTGTAGAAAGCCTCACGGCTTCCTCAAACCCCATAACGCATGGTCTTGTCGGAAATGGCGAAACAAATGCGAAACAACTGACGGAAAGCCGTCAGTGAGCCGACTTCTTCCCGCTCTTCTTGCCTGTGGCGGGAGCGTCATCTTGGGACTCATCTCCTGAAGCATCGGCCTCTTCGTCTGAAGGTGTGCTCGCAGGCTTGGACGCTGCGGGTGCAGGACGAGGCACCACCGGCACGATACCGTCCAGCTTGTTCTCGCGCATGTACTCGTCCATCTCACGCCACCCTTCATACACCGCGGCCTTATCCGCCTTGGGGTTCAGGGTGTAACAGTCTTCGATGGCTCGCAACGCGTGGCGGCACGCCCCGCCTGTTGCCTTGGCATCCGCATGGGCGCGCTCAGCAGACTTCTGCGGCGTTTCGATCCCCAACTGATCGCAGCCAGCCAAGACCAGGCTGCACATCAGCAACACAGAAATGGGACGAAATTCAACGAGGTACATGACACGCCTTCGTAGCCAAGGATCGAACGATCGGGCCACCGCCCAGTGAGTACAAGGTATTTACGGCAGTCAGCCGTCAGATCTTGAGAACTCAACAGGCCTCAGTGCACGACGCGCTCTGAATCGTCGGCGCACAACTCATCCAGAATCAGCGCGTCAGGCTCTTCGCCCAAACTCCAGAAAATCAGCAAAAGCAGCACCTTGAAGTCATCGAGGCCAACCGGGCCCTTAGGAACCGCAGTCACACGATCCAAAACAATCTCGCGGGCCCGTGAGCTCAATACGCCCGCAGAAACAAGAAACTGCAGGAAACCCAAGGCCTCGGTGCCGAGTCGCTCCAACTCTGCATCGGCAAAAACTCTTGTCGATAAACTGGAAGGCGCGAGCAAATCGCCCTTGTCGCCCGACAAGCTGCGCAAACCGCCAAGCCAAATCAGGGCCTCAGCGATCTCCTCTTGCTCGAACCCGACTGCGGTCAGCTTACGCGCCAACTGATCCGAATCGGGACAGGCGTCCGGACGCCAATAGTGTTCGTAGACGTATGCGAGAACATCAAACATGGCTGAACTATACCCGAGCGAAGCAAAGCACACCTCGCGAAAAGAACGCGAGTGCAAGGCCAAATGCGCCGAAAAAATGAAAAAAGCCGACCACATAGTGGTCGGCTTCTTATAAGTAGCCTGACGATGTCCTACTTTCACACGGGAATCCGCACTATCATCGGC